>NZ_CAXAOE010000001.1:0-1118388 GCF_963970595.1 Pseudomonas sp. RL_15y_Pfl2_60
TGTTTTTCGAAGTTCTTTTCCGAAGAAAACCGTTTCTACTCAACCACTTGCGCTTCCGATCAAACCAGCTTCTCGTCAGCGGGAGGCGCATTCTACAGCGTTCAAAACCGCTGTCAACACCTCTTTTTCTACCGCTTCCGATCACCGAGGCGATCACTCTAAAGGCTATTCAAAACACCCTTCAGAGCCCGGCGCATTCTACACAGCTTTCGCTGTTTTGCAACCCCTCTTTTTTAAGCTAACTTCTTGTTTTACAAGAGGTTTCCCGAGAGGTCTACGCCGGAAGAGGTGCGCATTATAGGCACCTCAGATTTGCCGTCAAGGGTTTATTTGAGTCTGGGCCAAAAAACTATCATCACCCAAAGAATCCAGTCGAATGCTGCTCTATATAGGTCGCCTCGCCCAACAGGCGCAGTATCCATAACGCCCAGCACTCATCCTGACAGTGCAGACCGCTCAAGCATGGGCTTGCAGTCGAAACTATTCATTTCGCATTAAATGAAAAGAAGGGCTGGACAACCCCCTGAGATTACAACTATCTATATAGGATGAGATCACCAGCAAGACAATCGACGCTGTGATCCAACAACACAATAACTACAGTTAACCCCGGGGCTTAGCCAAAAGTGCGACAGAGCACTTACGCAAGGTTATAGGCCCTTTAGTGATTTTGGGTTGTAAGTTGGCACTGCGTTATCGCCAATCGATGCTTTACTTACCGTTAATGCCCCTGACAGAGCAAGGATCGCAATGCTAAATCGCCCAGCTAAATCCCTTAGTCTTGCCATCGCAGCAACCCTGCTAACTGCGTGCAATTCCATGGAGCCTCGCCCCTACACGGTAGAGGAGCAACAACAGCGGATCCTTGAAGATCAAGCGCGAATGTACGCGGACCAAGAACCCGTCACCCACCCTATTAGCTTTTATGAAGCGGTCGCTCGGGCGCTGAAATACAACCTCGACTACCGCCTCAAGCTCATGGAAAGCGCTTTAGCGGCTGACCTGCGCGACGTGTCCAGCCACGAGATGCTGCCGCGCCTGGTCGCATCCGCCGGTTACGCCGGACGCAACAATGACTCAGGCGGCACCTCGATTGGTATTGAAGATCGCCAACAGAGTTTGCGCGCATCCACTTCAGAAGAGCGTTATCGCGATATCGACAGTCTTGGCCTGAGTTGGAGCCTGTTGGATTTCGGTGTTGCCTATTACCGTACGCAGCAAAAAACCGACCAAATCATGATGGCCGAGGAGCGCCGCCGCAAAGTGGCGCAGAACGTACTCCAAGATGTGCGCAATGCCTACTGGCGCGCCCTCGCCGCTCAGCGCCTGATGCCGGAAGTCGACCAGCTCCTGGAGCGCACCCATAGCGCACTTACCGCTGCACGCTCGGCCGAAGACCGCGGCTTGCTACCACGCCAGGAAGCGCTCGCCTATCAACGAGCACTTATCGACTCGATTGACCTATTAAGTGTGCGTCGCCAAGACCTGGAGTTCGCGCAGGCCGAGTTGTCTGCGCTGATGTCACTCCCCCCTGGCTCAAAAATGGTGCTCAGTGATGAACCCGAGCCGCAAATGCCAGAGCTCAAAGCAGACATAGGCAACCTTGAGCAAGCAGCGCTGGAAAACCGCCCCGAGATCATGGAGGAATGGTATCGAAAGCGGGTCAATGCCAATGACTTGAAAATCGCCAAGGCCCAGTTGTGGCCCAACGTCAGCGTCAACTGGAGCTACCAATACGACTCCAACAAGTACCTGTACAACAACAGTTGGTCCGAAACGGGGCTTCAGGTATCGGTCAACCTGATCCGCATGCTGCAGCTACCGGCACTGAATAACGCGGAGGAGTCGCAAACCAAAACCGATGACACGCGCCGTCTGGCCTTGTCCATGGCGATCCTCACCCAGGTGCGTGTAGGCGCCCTGCGCTATCAGCTGTCCCATGAGCAACTTGAGTTCGCCAACGAAAGCCTGCGCGTCGATCAAAGCCTACTTAGCTATGCCCGCGCCGCCAAAAGCACAGCCGTTGGCTCGGAACTGGAGGTTATTCGTGCAGAAGGTCGCTACCTGCTCTCACGTTATCAACGTGAAGCGGCCTACTCCAACACCCAGGCGGCATGGGGTCGGCTCTATAACTCGATTGGTCTGGATATCATGCCCGAAGTGGTCAAGAGCTATGACGTCAAAACCCTTGCCGATGAGCTCAAGAGAAAAATGGATCAACAGGAACAAGACAAACTACTTCCTCTGACACAAGGAAGCACCAATGCTTCAACGCCGTCGTAATACCGCCGTGATCGCAGCACTTTTAGCAGGAATCATGGCGACCTCCGTCGTCGCCGAGACACCCGTCACCGCCCAGGAACTAGCAGACCCATCGGCCATTCGCGTACTACTCGCTGCCGATCTAGAAACCACGCTATCCAGCCAAATGAATGGCACCCTTGGCGAACTCAATGTGACGCTCGGCAAGCAAGTCAAAAAAGATGCCGTGCTGGCGCAACTTAACTGCCAGGAGGCACAAGCCCGAGCCAAAGTCGCTGCCGCAGAGCTGACCATGGCCAAGCAAAACCTCTCGGCCAAGCAAAACCTGCGTAAGCTGGATGCAGTTGGCGATTTGGAGGTAGCCATTGCCTCAACTGAAGTTCAGAAGGCTGACGGTGCTCGACTTATGGCTCAGGCGCAGAGTGGTTACTGTGTGGTCAAGGCGCCATTTGGCGGCCGCGTAGCCAAGATTCATGTCAAGGCCTACCAAACCGTCAGCGCCGGTGCTCCGCTGTTTGACTTGGTCAGTGATGGCGCATTGAAGGTTCGTTTGAATGTGCCTTCAACACGTTTGCCAACATTGCGCGAAGGCATGCCACTGGAAGTGAGCATCTATGAAACAGGCAAGACCTATACCGCCCATATCACAGCAATAAATGCGCGCGTAGACGCTGTCGCACAGACGGTTGAGCTTGAAGCCAAACTCGATGCCGAACATCCAGAATTGATTGTAGGAATGAGTGGAATTGCCCGTTTCCCAGCCGCAAATGAGTGATCAACTGCCTCACCCTCAACTATTACTGAGCCTTAACGTCCTTCGCGACCGTGCGTTACAAGCCGAGACCCTCAACGCTCTGGCCTTCTCAATGGCCAATGACCTTTATCCGCTGCTGAAGTATCGGCAAGCATTGGTCATGGCTCAGCGAGGTGAAAAGCTCGAACTGCTCTGCGTCTCAGGATTGGTAAAGCCAACAGAAGACTCGCCTTATTTGATCTGGCTGGGCCGTGCCAGCCGCTGGCTCAGCGAGCAAATGCCAGACAACTCTGCACAATGGCTTGCCCGCGAGGCACTCGAACCACCGGAAGACATTGCCCAAGGCTGGGCTGAATGGTGGCCAAGTGGAATATTCTGTGTGCCTATCGTGGATGCACAAGGACAACGTCTCGGGCTTGTCTTGTTTCTACTTGAACAACCACCCCAAGAGCCTCTGATACCGCTGCTCGACGGCCTCTGGAAAACCTGGTCGTACTGCTGGGCGGCATTGACCGTACAGCACAAGCTTCTCGGCTGGCGTCCAAGCAAGCGCCAGTTGCTAATCAGTGCACTGGTGCTGTGTGCCTTGTTGCTTATCCCGGTTCGCCAAACTGTACTCGCGCCTGCGGAAATAGTGTCACGCCAGGCTCAGGTCGTAAGCTCACCAATCGACGGCGTTATCTCGCAAATGCTGGTACGGCCCAATCAGCCGGTTGAGGCCGGTACGCTGCTGTTCACCCTGGACGAAACCACGCTGCGTAATCGCGCCGATGTGCTGACCAAGGAGGTCGCGGTGGCAGATGCTGAGTTGCTGGCCGCCAGTCAACGTGCATTCGATAATATCCAAAGTAAAAGCGAACTGACGCTGCTCAATGGTCGCGCCCAGCAACGCCGGGCCGAGCTGGATGCGGTGCTTTCACAACTGCAACGCACCCAAGTGACATCGCCAACAGCCGGCGTCGCGGTATTCAGTGATCCTAACGAGTGGCTCGGTAAACCGGTTGTCACCGGCGAGCGAATCCTCCAGGTTGCGAACCCGCAAACCCCGGCAATGCGCATCCAACTGCCGGTTGCCGATGCCATTGCCCTCGAACCTGGCGCGCCGGTGACCTTGTACCTGACCGCCTATCCGCTGAGCCCGGTACAGGGAGAGGTATTGGAAACCAGCTATAAAGCCAAGCCAACTGATGAAGGCGTGGTCGCGTACCGGCTCCTGGCTAGCGTTGACGGCGAATCCAAACATGCGCGCCTTGGCCTGCATGGCACCGCCAAGCTCTACGGTGACCGCGTGATGCTCGGTTATTACCTGCTGCGCCGTCCGCTGTCTGCTGTACGGGCCTGGACGGGCTGGTAATGATCGATCCAACCGAGCTGCCTCTGCCTCCGCTGCGCGAGGATCTGCGCTTGAGCGAGGCGGCGATTACCGAAAGCGGCGAACCCAGTTGGGTAATTGAAGACACCGTGATCAACCGCTATTACCAGATTGGCTGGCTGGAGTTTGAATGCCTGCTGCGCTGGGGCCAGACGCCGAAACAGATAAGTGCGCAAATAGCCGAGCAAACCGCGCTGCAACCTGATCCTGAACAGGTTGTGGAATTCAGCCAGTTTCTGGAGCAAAACCAACTACTACGCCCAAATATGCAAGCCACCGATCGCCTCAGCCAACGCAGCGAAGGTAACAGCGGCTTGAGCTGGAAGTGGTGGTTGCATCATTACCTGTTCTTTCGGATTCCGCTGCTTAGACCGCAGAAGCATTTAAGTGCGCTCAATCACGCAATCGGCTGGTTGTTCAACCGCAAGACCGGGCTACTGATCCTCATGCTCAGCCTGATGGGCATAGTGATGGTCATGCATCAGTGGGATACATTTACCCACGATGTCGTCGAGTCATTCTCGATGGAAGGCTTGCTCGGCTTCGCCATGGCCTTGATCGTCGGTAAAACCCTTCACGAACTGGGACATGCCTTGGTCGCGACCCGCCTGGGCTTGCGTGTTGCGCACATGGGCGTGGCATTCGTGGTGCTGTGGCCGATGCTCTACACCGACACCGGCGAAAGCTGGCGCCTGCCCAGGTCGAGTCAACGCCTGGCCATCGCCAGCGCGGGAATTATCACCGAACTGTCACTGGCAGGACTGGCAACACTGGGTTGGGCACTGTGTGATCCGGGGCCGCTGCGCAATGCCTTACTTTATCTTGCCACCACTGGCTGGATTCTCTCGTTGGCGCTCAATGCCAGCCCCTTTATGCGCTTTGATGGCTACTTCATCCTCTCGGATATTCTCGACTTTCCCAACCTGCATGAGCGCTCGTCGGCCCAGGCACGGATATTCCTGCGCCGCAGCTTGCTGGGTCTGGATGAACCCTGGCCAGAGGTATTCAGCCCTGGCAAACGTCGTGCACTGATTGTCTTTGCTTTTATTACCTGGCTGTACCGACTGGTACTGTTTCTGGGGATTGCCGTTGCGGTTTACTTGCTGTTCTTCAAATTGCTGGGCATCTTCCTATTCATCGTCGAACTTTCATGGTTCATTTTTATGCCGATCTGGCGAGAGTTAAAACACTGGTGGCAAAACCGTAGCGAAGTACGCAAAGGACGACGCTATATCTTCGTGACAATACTTGCAGCCATCATCCTGCTTCTGGCGCTACCTTGGCACTCCCAGATTCATATTCATGGTGTTGCGCGTGCAGAGCAACAGGTACAGGTGTTCTCGCCCTATCCCGCCCATATCCAGCGCATTCATCCCCAAGGCCAAGTCAGCGCAGGCGACAAACTGGCCATTCTTGACCAGCCAGATATAGTCTCCAAGCTGCGCCAAAGTGAAACCAGCATGCGCAATATCGAGTCTCAACTTACCGGCCTGCAAGCCGATAGCTCGGGATTGAGACTGCAAGCGGCAACCCGCCAACGGCTGTGGGTGGAGTTTGAACAGGCTCGCTCGGCCCAATCTGAAATCGATCGACTGGTCTTGAAGGCCCCTTTCGATGGCCAATGGCTGGATATCAATCCGGACTGGAAGGCCGGCCAGTGGATCAGCAACAAGGAGCCCATTGGCGTACTGATCGCGACGGATCGCTGGCAGGCAGATGGCTATGTGCAACAGGATGAAGTGCATCGATTGAGCATTGGTGATCCCGTACGCTTTTATGCCAAAGGCCAGCCGACACCGGTATCCGGCAAGGTTATCGCCATTGGCAGTACGCGCAGCAACCAGCTCGCCAATCCCATGCTCGCCTCGCGCTTTGGCGGCCCCTTACCCACCAAGCAAGACAGCAATGACCTGACGCCAACCGAATCACTGTTTCATGTGCTGATTCAACTGGACGAAGCCCCGTTTGGTCGACATGAAACCTTGGGCGATATCCAAATTGAAGGTGCCAGACGCAGCCTGCTGGGCGAAGCCGTCACCCACCTATTTGCAGTCTTGCTACGCGAAAGTGGTTTTTGACGGCGCCAAGATCAGGCTGTCAGCTTGTGTCCTGAGCCGGACGGCAAGTCCTAACGGCTGAACAAATCGCCAATACTGGCAACAGGCATCGTTTGCTCGGCCGAGTACCTGATTAATTTGTTATCAGCGGGGGTATGCGACAAATAGCCTATCGCCAGGACCATTGCCGGTATAAGCAGGATTACCAGATAACGAGGCATAACCATCTTCCTCTCACGTAACGGCAGCTTGGCTGCGCGCAATTATTGTTGTTATTACCTGACTACAACCTTGCCGTTAATCTATCCGTAATTTTTTGCAGATTGCGCCAAAAATAAGACAATCCGCGCCATGATCGATTCCGCCTGTCACCTCTTTCAAAATGGTTACAAGGCAATCCACCATTACCCTTCAGCATAGTCGAGACAGTTCTCCCAAGAGCGCTGCAGACACAAACCAACCCGCAGACACGCGCCCACAGCGGCCCATACCCACGCATAAATGCTGGTGATGACAGTAAAACGGAGAAAATGGAAAGAATGCGAGTATTGATCAACTCGCGATAGCCAGCGACGCTGGCTAGCTGAAACAACTCACTGGCGCCAGCTGGGAGCATGGCACCAGACGAGTCGATCAGAAACGGTCGAGGTCAATCACGGCGAAGCTGGCCACGGTTTCATGGCCGAGCAACTCACCGCCTGCCCGGGCCAGGCCAATGGTTTGCATGCCCGCTTGCTGCGCGGCATCCAGCTCTTCAACGATATCCGACAGGAAAACGATCTCCTGTGCTGGCAAGCCAATCGCCCTGGTAATGTTCTGGTATGAGCTGATCTCGCGCTTGAGCCCGGAGGTGGTGTCGAAGTAGCCACTGAACAGAGGTCGTAAGTCACCCGCCTCAGAGCAGCCAAAAATCAATTGCTGGGCTTGGATCGACCCCGAAGAGTAGACGTACAAGGCATAACCGGCCTGATGCCAACGGCGTAATGCTTCAACCGCATCTGGGTACACATGCCCCTTGAGCTGGCCACTGGCATAACCCTGCGCCCACACCATGCCTTGCAAGGCTTTTAATGGCGTGGCCTTGCGATCGGCAATAATCCACTCCAGCAGAATCTCGATCACCCGCCCCGTATCAGCGTCGTCCTCTCCCGCCTCAATCCGAACCGCCTGCAGCTGCTCGGCAACCGCAGGCTCATCGGCATGCTGCAATACAAAGTCCGGCAAATGCTCAGCGGCAAAAGGGAACAACACATCGAAGACAAAGCTAACAGCGCTGGTGGTGCCTTCGATGTCGGTGAGTACTGCTTTGATCGGCATATTGTCTCCAGATAGGTCAACACCACTGGCCTGTTGACTGAAATACCCTGGTTTACTGCAACCCTTGCGCTACAAGCGCTTTAGTCGTCCAAACCCGGGAAATTAGAGGCGATGTCGTCGCCGGTAAATTGCGCCACCCAACCTTCAGGGTTGTTGAACATGCGGATTGCCACAAAGTGCGGATTCTCACCCATATCAAACCAATGGCGCGTACCTGCAGGAACTGAGATCAGGTCATTCTTTTCGCAAAGCACGGCATAGACAAAATCATCGATGTGCAAGGTAAACAACCCCCGCCCGGCCACAAAGAAACGCACCTCATCTTCAGCGTGGCGATGCTCATCGAGAAACTTGGCGCGCAGCTCAGCCTTTTGCGGATGATCGGCTGTCAGGCTGACAACATCGACGGTGACATAACCGCGCTCGGTCATCAGTTGGTCAATCTGGCTCCGGTAGGCAGCCAATACTTCATCGGAGCCTGCGCCGGCGGCAATGGGCGCGTTTGCCTGCCAGCGTTCGAAGCGCACGCCTACGCTGTCGAGCGTGCTGGCGATATCTTCAAGGTGGGTCAGCACCTTGTTCGGCAATTCAGGTGACGACTCATGATAAACACTGAGCATACTCATAAGCTGAGTTCCTTCTACGTCTTCAGGGCAAGGTTATGGAGCCCTGTGATGGACTAATTCTTTTGCAGCGCACGCACACGTAACTCGCACTCGAACAAAAATTCGAATGCCTCGATTTGGCGTAATGCATCACTCATCTGCGCGCCCCAAGTATACAAACCATGGCCACGAATCAAGTAGCCGGCACAATCGGGGTGCGCCTCAAGCCAGGGCAGGACCTTGGACGCCAAACGCTCGATATCCTGGTCATTATCAAAAATTGGCACGGTCACCACCGACTGGTGGGTAACCACGCCACTGAAGGCTTTCTGCAGTTCGTAATCTTCGAACTGCAGGCTTTCGCCCTCGGTAAGGCGGGTAAGGACTGTGGCACCAACCGAATGGGTGTGCAGCACTGCACCGATTTCCTTGCGCCACTTATATAGCTGGGTGTGTAGCAGAGTCTCTGCCGATGGCTTCTTGCCCTCTTCCAGGCTGTTGCCTTCAAGATCGGTTGCCAGCACATCATTGAATCCCAGCTCGCCCTTGTGTCGTCCTGACACAGTCAACAACGCCTTGTCATCGGCAAGCCGTGCCGAATAATTACTGCTGGTGGCCGGCGACCAACCTTTTCCATAAAGGAAACGCCCAGCATCAATAATCTGTTGGGTCAGGTGCTCACGGCTCAAATAATGATGCTCGGGTTGCTGTTGCTCTGGTTGTAGATCAAGGCTCACGGCCGATCCTCCTGCAAACGAGTGGCAATAATGAGGGCAGCAACAAGCACTGCCAGGCTGGCGAGTGAAAAGGTCCACGCCGCGCCCAATGTATTCCAACTGTAGCCTGCGTAGAGTGCGCCCAATGCGCCACCGACCCCAGCCGTAGCCGCATAAAGCGACTGGCCCTGGCCTTGGTGACGATCTGCAAAGCTACGCTGCACAAAATGTATTGCAGCAGCATGAAAGCTGCCAAAAGTCGCCGCGTGCATCAACTGGGCTAACAGCAACAGCCACAGGTGATCAGCAAAGTTACCTAACAAGAGCCAGCGCACAGCGGTGATCAGAAAGCTGGCCAGCAACACTTTGCGCAGTGAGAATCGCACCAACAGCTTGGCCATGAACATAAACAACAGGATCTCAGCGAGCACACCCAGCGCCCACATCACACCGACCACGCCACGGCTATAACCTTGGTTTTCCAAGTGCAAACTTAGAAAAGTGTAATACGGGCCGTTGCTCAGCTGCATCAAGCAAACGCAAAGGTAAAACGCCGCAATCCCAGGGCGGCGCAGTTGCGCGATAAAGCCACCGTCAACAGGTAGGTGCGGGCGATTTTGCGGCTGTGCGTTGGGCACCCAGAAGCTGCTCACAGCGATGCCGGCCATGATCAGCATCAGCGCCCAGGGATAGGCATCAAGGCTGACCCACTCAAATAGCTGGCCAAGCCCCACTACCGCGACGATAAAACCAATACTGCCCCACAAGCGGATCTGGCTGTAGCGCGCAGTATGCTCACGCAGGTGCGCCAGGGTAATGACCTCGAACTGAGGCAGCACGGCATGCCAGAAAAACGCATGCAGCCCCATTACCAGCGCCAACCAGGCATAGCTTTTATCGAACACAATGGCACTGAAACAAAGCAAGGTCGCAACCGCGCCAAAGCGCACAATGGCAAGACGTTGCCCTGAATAATCCCCCAGCCACCCCCAGATATTTGGCGCAATGCAGCGCATCAGCATGGGGATCGCCACTAGCTCACCGATGCGCGCCGGAGCAAAGCCCAGGTGATCGAAATACAAAGCCAAGAACGGTGCAGTACCGCCCAGCAGCGAGAAATAGAAGAAGTAAAACCCGGACAACCGCCAATATGGCAATGCAGCCGACATTCAACGCTTAACCCAAACGCGCAGCCGACAACCAGAAGGCGTCAGGCGCTGCGCGCTGGACGGGCAAGCAAAACGCCTCACAGTTGCAGTAGCACCGGTGTTGCGACCTGAACATCAGCGTTTTGCGCACGATGGCGCAACAGGTGATCCATCAACACCAACGCCATCATCGCCTCGGCAATCGGCGTCGCCCTGATCCCAACACAAGGGTCGTGTCGGCCTTTGGTGATCATCTCGACGGCATTGCCATTGATATCAATCGAGCGACCAGGGGTGGTAATGCTCGACGTCGGTTTCAATGCCAGGTGCGCAATGATCGGTTGGCCTGAAGATATTCCACCGAGAATACCGCCAGCATTATTGCTGAGAAATCCTTCCGGGGTCAGTTCGTCACGGTGCTCAGTGCCGCGCTGGGCAACACTGTCAAAACCGGCGCCAATCTCAACCCCTTTGACGGCATTGATGCTCATCAATGCATGGGCGAGTTCAGCGTCCAAACGGTCGAAGATTGGCTCGCCCAAGCCTGGCATCACGCCTTCGGCAATAACGGTGATCTTTGCGCCAACCGAGTCTTGGTCACGGCGCAGCTGGTCCATATAGGCTTCCAGCTCAGGCACTTTGTCTGGATCGGGACAGAAAAATGCATTTTGCTCGACGCTGTCCCAGGTTTTGAAGGGAATCTGGATCGGCCCGAGCTGGCTCATGTAGCCCCGAATAACAATGCCCTGGGTCGCCAGGAACTTCTTGGCGATGGCCCCGGCGGCAACTCGCATGGCCGTCTCGCGTGCAGAGCTGCGCCCGCCGCCACGGTAATCTCGCAGGCCATACTTGTGGTGATAGCTGTAGTCAGCGTGCGCTGGCCGGAAGACATCCTTGATTGCCGAATAGTCCTTGGACTTCTGGTCGGTATTGCGAATCAACAAACCAATGGAACAGCCGGTGGTTTTACCTTCGAACACACCTGAAAGAATCTCAACCACATCGTCTTCCTGACGCTGGGTGGTATGGCGGCTGGTGCCAGGCTTGCGCCGATCAAGATCGCGCTGCATGTCTTCAAGCGACAATTCGAGCCCTGGAGGGCAACCATCAACAATGGCGACCAGCGCCGGACCATGGCTTTCGCCTGCGCTAGTGACGGTGAACAGCTTGCCGTAGGTATTGCCGGACATGTGCAAAACGCTCCGCGATATTAAAACCATGGGTATGATCGCCACAGGGCCAACATCGTGTTCAGGCCCCAGCGCCTACCATGGCAAACAAGACATTAAGGTAGCGCGCAAGTATACCTGCGGTGGTGCGACACTTCATCCTCGAACCTTATTGAACAATGCGCGTCGAATAGCTCGGTGATGCCAAGATGCCTTCAGTGATCTCGGTTACAACACTGGCATTTCAGGCCAATGCGCTAAACCCGTTTCATTACTTCAACCCTTAAGGCAGTGCCCAACATGCTGCGAGTAGTGCTTTTGATGCTTCCCCTGTTAGCCGGTCTTGCCCAGGCAGCGCCGACGCCAATCTCCCAACGTCCAGTCAGCCTGCAAACCAGCCAGGGCGAATTATTTGGCACCTTGGTCACCCCAAAAAGCAGTGAAGCAATTCCTGTTGCTCTGCTTATCGCAGGCTCAGGCCCCACGGATCGTAACGGCAACAACCCAGGCGGCGGCAATAATGACGGCTTGCGCAAACTGGCCTACGCGCTGGCCAAGCACGGTATTGCCAGCCTGCGCTACGACAAACGTGGCGTGGCCAAAAGCCAACCCGCCACACCCGATGAGCGTGACCTTAGCGTTGAACGCTATGTGGCAGACGCCGTGGGCTGGAGCCGCCAACTGAAAGCTGACAAGCGTTTTAGCAAGCTGGTGTTGATTGGCCACAGTGAAGGCGCATTGATTGCAACTCTGGCTGCGCCCCATGCCGAAGCAGATGCGTTGATCTCAATCGCTGGCAGCGCGCGGCCCATTGATCAGGTGCTGCGCGAGCAGCTCAGCCATCGCCTGCCACCCGAAAAGCTGGCTATCAGCATGCGTATTCTCGATACGCTCAAAGCAGGCAAGACCACCGACGATGTACCCGATGACATGCAGGTACTATTCCGACCGGCCGTACAGCCTTACCTGATCAGCCTGTTCCGCCAGGACCCCGCCCGCGCATTTGCCGAGCTGAAGATACCGGCACTGATTCTCCAAGGTAATCACGATATTCAAGTCGATGTCGCCGATGCTCTGATGCTCAAAGAGGCAAATCCTCAGGCCCAACTGGCCTTGATCGAGGGAATGAACCACATAATGCGCATCGTTGCCCTCGACCTAAAAGCGCAGCTGGCCTCGTACAACAACCCGAAATTGCCCTTGGCGCGCGGCTTAACTCAGCACATTACGGACTTTATTCAGAACTTTCGTACCTGATCGCCTCCAGTTTCCCCACCAACTGCCGACAACTCCTGTGCAAGCACACCACATGCATCACACCTGCGCACAGGATCGCCATTCATGAACACACCCCCAGCGCCCGCCACTGACGAGACCACCGCAGATCAACAAGCAGAGGCGACAAAGGTCCATCCCTGGTCGGAGCTGGGCGCTGAGCACTTTCGGCTGTTGCGGCTTGCAGCGCTGCCGATCGATCGCCATACAGGGGCGCGACCGCTGCGCTTTGTGCAACTGGGTCGCGTCGAGCGTCATAGTCCACAGCTGAGCATGCTGCGCCTGACAATCACCCTTCCAGAGCAAAGTGTGCGCAAACAGATCAACACCCTGGAAGTCTGGATTGATCACCGCTCACGGGAATTGCGCTTCGGCCCAGACAAAGGCCTGCACCTTGAACCGAGTAATCGTGGATTAGGCCGCTTCCTGCTGGCCCAAGGCATTGCCTGGGCGAAACAGCATTGCGCGCACTACCTGGTCGAAGGCGGTGCATTGCACGTTAAAGATGCGCCGACCGATGACGCTCGCGCGCGCCGTGACCACTTCCTGCAGACCCAGGGCTTCAGCATTGAATACCAGGACCCGCTCCAACTCAAAGCCAACTACAGCGCGGCGCGCGTCAGCGTCTTGCACACTGACTGGCACAGCGAAAAAGTGCAGATAGTCGAAACACTTGAAGCTGCCACCATGCTGCAACGCGCCGATCAAGCCCTCAATGAACAGGAAAACAAACTGCGCAAGCTCGAAGAGCGGACCGCGCAGTACAAACGTGAAGATGGCAGCTTGCGCTTTACCATCGCCTGCCTGGTGACCTTCAGCGTATTTCAGGCAGGCTTATTGATTTGGATCGCCACCCATTAGCCAACCGGCAGCAAGCTTTGGCTAATTGAGCCGCGAGCGAAACAACGCCTGATGCTCGCGGCAAAGCTTGGCAGGCAATAAAAACACGCCATGGCCGCCTTGCTGGAAATCAAGCCACGTGAAGTCAACTTCCGGATACAGGGCTTCGACGTGAACCTGGCTGTTGCCCACTTCAACAATCAGCACGCCGTTATCGTTCAAGTGGTCCGCCGCTTCAGCCAGCATGCGTCGCACCAGATCCAGTCCGTCTTCACCACAGGCAAGCCCCAGCGCAGGCTCGTGCTGATACTCTTCGGGCATGTCAGCAAAATCTTCTGCATCGACATAGGGTGGATTCGAGACGATCAGGTCGAAACGCTGGCCCGGCAAACCGGAAAACCCATCCCCCTGCACGGTGAAAACACGGTCCTCGATACCGTGGCGCTCGATGTTCTGATTAGCGACCTCAAGCGCATCGAACGACAGATCGCCAAGCACCACTTCAGCCTCAAGAAACTCGTAAGCGCAGGCAATACCAATACAGCCAGAGCCGGTGCACAGGTCGAGAATCCGCGCAGGCTCGGCAGCCAGCCAAGGCCGAAACCGGCTGTTGATCAATTCGGCAATAGGTGAACGCGGCACCAAGACACGCTCATCAACCAGGAAAGGCAAGCCGCAGAACCAGGCTTCGCCGAGCAAGTAGGCGGTGGGAACACGGTCATCGATGCGCCGTGCCAGCAAATCTTGCAGATGGGCATGTTCGTCATCTTCTAGGCGACAATCAAGATAGCTGTCAGCGATCTCATAAGGCAGGTGCAGAGCCCCGAGCACCAGCTGACGCGCCTCATCCCAAGCGTTGTCGGAACCATGGCCATAAAACAACTCGGCGGCCTGGAAACGAGTCACAGCCCGGCGGATGTAATCACGAATGGTTTGTAGACGAGTAGATCGGGCGGCGCCAACGTCAGTCACACAGGTTCTCCTTTTAAATTGATCCGGCAGTTTAACAGCACAAGGGAAAGCACTGCGAATACACCAGATAGTGCAACGGCGACAGAAATTCAGTATAAGAATCGCCCTGTACTCACAACAGCCGGATTTGATAGCTGCGCAGCACCAAGAATTCAGTTTTTCAATACTGCCGGCCAACAGTAGAAAACGGCTGGCACTGGCAATTCTGTGGGTTGGGCACTGGCTTTTTAGGATGGCTTACTGCCATTATCCACCCCCACACAGATTCCGCAGCCTGCTTAACACCAATGCAGCAACCTCATTACGAGCCTTAAACTGCTCGATATTTCCAATGTCTGAGTCTAGGCGGATGACTGAACTTTTCACCTGTATTGCATTGCGAGTGCAGTAATGGGTTCACAGCAGCGCCAGACAGGCAGACAATGAATAGCGTCGTCAGAGTCAACAAGGAGCCTTTGAATGTCACACCCCAAAACGCTACTGCAGTTAACTGGCCGTAGCCATGCACCTGCCACCTTGAAGACCGCGACTCTGTTGGTTATCGATACCCAGGAAGAGTACCGCAGCGGTGTACTGAAACTGCCGCAGGTCGAGCAAGCGGTGGCTGAAATCGCCAAGCTGCTCGACGCAGCACGGGCCATTGGCACACCTATTGTTCATGTTAAACATTTGGGCATCCCCGATGGCGTACTCGACCCACGAGGCCCGCGCGGCGAACATATCCCCGAGGTGGCTCCACTACCGGGTGAGTTGGTGATTGAAAAACGCCTGCCTAACGCATTCTCAGGCACCGACCTGCATGAGCGCCTGCAAGCGCTGGGGCGATTGGACTTGATTGTCTGCGGTTTCATGACCCACTCCAGCGTCAGCAGCACAGTGCGCGCGACCAAGGACTACGGCTACCGCTGCACCATGGTCAACGCCGCATGCGCCACTCGCGACCTGCCGACCTTGGATGGCCAGGTTATCAGCGGCGCCGAGATGCACCGGTTTGAAATGATTGCGCTGGCTGACAACTTTGCCGCCGTGGTTGCAGATGCCAGCAGCCTACTAAACTGATAGATACACCTTTGATGGCCAGCAATACGCAATAGCGACTTGATACAGCTTTGCAGCGAAGGAACCACTAGAACCTGAGCCTGTCACACGCCGATACCCAAAAGGAAATCGGAATGAAGCAATCCGATGGTTTTAATCCCCGCCGCTTGCGCCCTCGTGAGCCAGGCAACTGGCGCCTGCGCTTTACCGCAGTACTTGCCGCCTTGTTTGCGGCCGGCGGGGTACTCCTGGCCATGGCTGGAGCTGCAACACTGCTCGGCCGGCCATCAGCCCTGGGCAACCTGAACGACTCCCCGGCGGCCTCAGCAGTATTATTGGTTGTTGGTCTTCTCTTGCTCTGGCTTGGCATCGCCCTGTGGCGTATGTTCCGCCGCCGATTACGTCGCTCTGGCGACTTGAGCATGTCGCGCCACCTGATGAAAAAGCGCAAGTGATCCGCCCTCGCCGTACACTGATTATTTGATTATTCAACACAACAAGGCAGCAGAAACAGCGCTGCCTTGGTTACACTAGTGGCCAGTGTGGAGGCCATAATGCAAGACGATGATTTTTCTTTATTTCAAGCCCAACTCAAGGGCGTGAAGCCGATCAAGCACGATCGCGCCGATACCGGTAAACCCAAACTTGATAAAACCAAGCTGGCCACCTTGCGCCAGAACGCAACGGTGCGCGATAACAGCATCAAGGTTGATGGTTTGTCAGACCAGTTCGTAATTGACGTCGGCGCTGAAGACCCACTCTATTGGGCCGCCAACGGTATGCAGGAAAGCCAGATGCGCAAGCTCAAGCTTGGCCAGATTGCCTTCGATGGCAGCCTGGACCTGCATGGCATGAATGTAGAGAAAGCCCGGGATACCTTGTGGGAATTCCTGGCAGAGGCGTGCAAGCTCGAAGTACGCTGCGTACGTGTTACCCATGGCAAAGCCGCACGAATAGACGGGCGCAAACCCATGATCAAAAGCCACGTAAACACTTGGCTTCGTCAGCATCCACAAGTGCTCGGCTTCACCTCTTGCCAGCCCAAACATGGCGGCACGGGCGCGGTTTACATCATTCTCAAACGCACCATGATGGACGGGCGCGACGAAGATTAATACCGCACAACCTTTAGAATTGGTTAGCGTTAAACCTCATTGACGCAAAATCTGTATCAGCTTGGCGTACGCCGCGCTTGCCAGCCGGCAATCTGCACCCTACCCTGCGCGTCTGTGCATATTTGTTAGTCCCAACAGGAAGATCAATGTCCCTGGAACAGAACTACACCCAGATTCTTGGCCAACTTGGTGAAGATGTGTCCCGCGAAGGCCTGCTCGACACGCCAAAACGCGCGGCAAAAGCCATGCAGTATCTCTGCCGTGGCTACCAGCAAACGCTGGAAGAAGTCACCAATGGCGCGCTATTCAGCTCTGATGCCAGTGAAATGGTACTGGTCAAGAACATCGAGCTGTATTCGTTATGCGAACACCACCTGCTGCCCTTTATCGGCAAGGCCCATGTGGCCTACATCCCGAGCGGAAAAGTGTTGGGTTTGTCGAAAATCGCGCGGATCGTTGATATGTATGCACGCCGCTTGCAGATCCAGGAAAACCTCAGCCGACAAATTGCCGAAGCCATTCAGCAAGTTACCGGCGCGCTCGGTGTCGCGGTAGTCATCGAAGCCCAGCACATGTGCATGATGATGCGCGGTGTAGAGAAGCAAAACTCCTCAATGGTCACCTCAGTGATGCTCGGTGAGTTCCGCAAGAATGCGGCCACACGCAGCGAGTTTCTGAGCCTGATCAACAACTGACGCTCTGCCAGCGGTAGCCATCAAAGAGCACCTGCGAAGCTCTTTGATGGTGAAGCCAGATCAATTGTTGAGAATTGTCTTGCCCGGTTTTTTCTTGGTTTGCAGCAGGTGCGAAAACACTGCGTGCAAGTCATCCGAAGCACTGTCTTCGTCGAGGTTAAGCTTGCTGTCGATGTGATCCATGTGATGCATCATCAAGCTAACAGCGCGCTCGGCGTCACGCGCTTCGATTGCGTCAATCAATTGATTGTGTTCATCGTAAGAACAATGCGAACGGCTGCCACTTTCGTATTGGGCGATGATCAGCGAAGTCTGCGATACCAGGCTGCGCTGAAAGCTAACCAGCGGGGCATTCTTCGCCGCTTCGGCCAACTTCAGGTGGAACTCACCGGATAAGCGAATACCCGCGCCACGGTCGCCACGGGAGAAGCTGATCTGCTCATCTTCTACCATCTGACGCAGCTCATTGAGCTGATCAACTGTAGCGTATTGCACTGCCAGCTCAGTGATCGCCCGCTCAACCATGCGCCGGGCATAGAAAATCTGCCGGGCTTCTTCAACGCTGGGGCTGGCAACCACAGCGCCACGGTTGGGACGCAGCAACACAACTCCCTCATGCGCCAGACGCGACAAGGCACGACGGATGATGGTCCGGCTGACACCAAAAATCTCCCCCAAGGCCTCTTCACTCAACTTGGTGCCAGGAGCCAAGCGCTGCTCCAGAATGGCATCAAAAATATGTGCATAAACGACATCGTCCTGCGTCCCGGTGCGACTACTTTTAAGTGCGCGGGACTGCTTTTTCAGTGGCTGCAATTGTTCGTTCATTTGGGCTCGCGTTAGACAGGTTCAGCAATATAAATCAGGATCAGCGCATGGTCTGCAATTGCAGGCAACACAGGCGTTACCCCCAGGATCATCACTGTTGCTTTGCTCTTTATTGCGTAATCCCTGCTTACTGACAAGCAGCGCGCACAGATAAACACAAAAAAAACGCTTTCATTGTACACAATCCAGCCAATTCCCGCATTTTTTGCATAGATACAATCGGTCGCTAACAGGTCGATTCAGGGTTCTTGCTCAGCGTTAAATCAATCGATTGGCTTGTCCCTCTCAGACCGATGATACCTAGCGCTTATTTACTGACTAAAAAGTCAATAAATTTCCCTCTTTTAATAGTCCAATTACTAAAGTTACAGCTGTTCGACACATCCTCAGTTGGTTATTCATCTTGCTGTTTTTCAAGACTTTTATAGACACCCATTAACATCAACCCTATTCCTATAGCCGAGCGCAAAGATTGATAGCCTGCTTAGCAAGTAAAAACAGTATTTGCATTTTTTGTATACAACAGCATAATCGCGGTGTGTGACTTCCTGACCGCTCGGTCAACAACTTAGCCAGCAAGCACACTCAACCTGCCACCTGCCTCAGAGAGTTAACGTGCGCTTAGCGCCAGCTCTGGGTGGCACACAACAAGAGAGATGAGGAGTACCCGCGTGGAAAGCGTAAAATCAGAACAAATTGCTCAGCCAACCGCTGGGCTTGGTAAAAACGGATTACTTGATCGTTTTTTCAAGCTGACCGAGCACCGCACCACTGTCAGAACCGAGTTGCTTGCTGGCCTGACAACCTTTGTCACCATGGCCTACATCATTTTCGTCAACCCCAACATCATGGCTAATGCGGGGGTCGATCATGGCGCTGCCTTCGTTGCGACCTGCATTGGCGCGGCGCTTGGCTGCTTTCTTATGGGGCTTTACGCTAACTGGCCAGTCGGCTTGGCACCCGGCATGGGCCTCAATGCGTTCTTCACCTACACCGTTGTCGGCGAGATGGGATACAGCTGGGAGACCGCGTTAGGCGCGGTGTTTATTTCCGGCGTGCTATTTATGATCATGAGCCTTTCACGTATCCGTGAGTGGCTACTCAATAGCATTCCCATGAGCCTGCGCTTTGCCATGGGCGCAGGGGTCGGTTTATTCCTCGGTTTGATTGGCCTTAAAACTGCCGGCATTGTCGTCGACAGCCCAGCCACTTTAATCACCATGGGATCATTCGGCGAACCAACAGCCTTGCTGGCTGCCGTGTGCTTCCTGATGATCGCCGTGCTTAGCCACCGCAACGTATTTGGCGCTATCTTGCTCAGCATGTTGACGGTCACCGCAATTGGCTGGGGGATGGGCCTGGTCGAGTTTGGCGGCATAGTGTCAATGCCACCGAGCCTGGCCCCGACTTTCCTGGCGATGGACATCAAGGGCGCATTCAATATCTCGATGGTCAGCGTCATCTTGGCCTTCCTGTTCGTCAACATGTTCGACACCGCCGGCACGCTGATGGGCGTTGCCCACCGCGCCAAACTGGTGGATGAAAACGGTCAGATCCAGAACTTGTCCAAAGCCCTCAAGGCAGACAGTACTTCAAGCGTTATTGGCGCAATGGTTGGCTGCCCGCCAGTGACCAGCTACGTTGAAAGCGCTTCCGGTGTCGCCGCTGGTGGCCGTACCGGTCTGACAGCTGTCGCAGTTGGCATACTGTTTCTCTGCGCGATGTTCTTCGCGCCGCTGGCGGGGATGATCCCAGCTTATGCCACCGCAGGCGCACTGATCTACGTGGCAATGTTGATGATGAGCGGCATGGCCCACATCGACTGGGAAGACCTGACAGACACCATCCCGGCCATTGTCACAGTTGTGATGATGCCGCTGACCTTCTCAATCGCCAACGGTATTGCACTGGGTTTTCTGACCTACGCGACCCTGAAAATACTGACCGGGCAACGTAGCAAAGTATCTGTGTCTTTGTACGTGCTCTGTATTATCTTTATCGCTAAGTTTGCCTTCCTCTAAGCCGCTTCGCTGCAGGATCGTCAAGCCTGCAAAGCTGTTTGCGCTTGGCGAGAGTTAGGCTCTAAACCCCGACGCTGATGCGCCGGGGTTTTTCAACATCTGGAGTAAGTAACATGAGTCTGGAAACCTGGCTATTGTTCAGCAGCGCGGCCCTGGTTGTGATCCTGATCCCCGGCCCCCTGTCACTGTTGATGGTCAGCAACAGCCTGAACTATGGCCTGCGTCGCTCAATACCGGCATTTATCGGCGGTGTGTCAGCCTCTATCTGTCTGCTCAGCGCTTCAGCCCTGGGACTCGGCGCTCTACTGCTGGCGTCCGAGCGACTGTTCTCCGCGCTGAAACTCATAGGTGCGCTGTATCTGTTCTATCTCGCCTGGCAAAGCTGGCAAGCCTCGCGCCAAGCAGCCAAACCGGTCACTGCCGATGAGCAGCCCGTCAACCCCAGCTTCAACAGCATGTTTTGGAAAGCCTTTGGCTTGGGCGCGAGCAACCCGAAAGACATTCTGTTCTTCGCAGCCTTTCTACCGCAGTTTCTCTCTACCGATCACTCACTGGCCCAGCAACTACTGGTGATGATTGCCACCTGGGCAGTCCTCGATCTGGCGTGCAAACTGTTCTACGGCCTTAGCGCCCAAGGCGCAGCTCGCTATCTGCGCTCAGGCAAAGGCCAGGTCTGGTTCAATCGCATCAGCGCAGCTCTGTTTGGCGCGGCCGGAACGGCTTCGCTACTCAGTCGCTAGCCCTGCTGCAGCCGGGCTCTACCAGAGCCCGGCCATCAGGCTTGAGCGCTCACCCGCCCCGTTACCAAGGCTCTAGCGTCCAACCTGCAGAGGTTACGGCCAAGCGATTGGTTAATCGCAGTTGTTGAAGAAACACCTCATCGTGCGACACCACCATTAATGCGCCGCGATACTCGCAAAGGGTTTGCTCAAGGGCTTGCAGCGAGACCAGATCAAGGTGATTACTCGGCTCATCAAGCAACAATAGCTGTGCAGGAACATCCGCGTAGAGCGCACACGCCAAGGCAAGCTTCAGGCGCTCGCCTCCACTTAGGCGCCCGCTAGGCTGCGTCACCGCATCTGCATCGAGGCCTAGTTGAGCCAAACGCGTGCGTAACCCACTTTGATTGAGCCCGGTATTGACCGCTCGCAACTGCTCAAGCGCCGATTTTTCAGGACTAATGCCAAGCAACTGTTGATCCAGATAGGCAAAAGCACCGCTTACTTTGCATATCCCGGCCAAGGGCTGTTGCAGACCGGCCAAAACCTTGAGCAAGGTTGACTTACCGGAGCCATTGGGTCCGGTAATCGCCACCCGCTGGGTATTATTTAGCAGCAGGCTCAGTGTGCGCGCAGCAGGTCCGACAAAGGGCAACTCCAAGCAATCCAACTCGACCAATCGCCCGTGATGCCCCTGCCCCACGCCAGGCGCCTGCATACTGATCTCGACTGATTGCTCAACCTGTTGCGCCGCCTGTTTGACTCGCTGTGACAACTGCTCGCGCTGTATGCCTTGCAGTTTAAGCTGTTTGCCATTGCTGACCTCGCTGCGCTGCTTGGCACGCCCCAAGAGAATCTTCGCCTGATTGGCACTCCCCGCCTGCTTGCTCGCACGGGCATTCTGGCGCTGGGCTTGTTCCTGAACAGAGAGCTGCTTTTGCAGTTCGTGTTTGCGCTGGTGCTTGCATTGGGCCAGGTAGGCTTGCGCTTGCTCCTGCTCTTGCGCCTTGCATTGCTGATAGAAAGCCAAACCTCCGCCATAGCTGCGCAAGCCTAGTGAGGACAACTCAACCACCCGCTCCATACTGGCCAACAATTCGCGGTCATGACTGATTACCAGCAAGCCCCGAGGCCAGGCCCGCAACTGCTCTATCAATAACTGTCGAACGTTGCAGTCGAGGTGATTACTCGGCTCATCGAGCACTAAAAATTCGGCTTCAGCCAAATAAGCACCAACCAGAGCAACACGCATGGCTTCCCCACCACTCAAGCTGGCAACTGGCCGGTCTATTGCAATATGCGCCAAGCCATGGGCGCTAAGCTCGGTTTCAAGTTGCTGCTTTATGTTCCAATGCTCACCCACGGCATCAAAGTCGCGGGGATCAACACTGCCTGCCGTAATACGTTGCAGCGCATCGATAATGCCTTTAACACCCGCCAACTCGGCTACACAAGCATGTTTGGAAGCAGATATTTGCTGCGCCAGATAAAACACTCGCCCCGATCGAACACATCGACCTGAAGTCGCAGCAAGCTGCCCGGCAATAATCTTGCCCAGCAGGCTTTTACCCACGCCGTTGCGGCCAACCAAGGCAGTTTTGCGTTGGTCGAACTGCAGACTGAGATTACTGAAAATGGCTCGCCCATCGGGCAAGGTGTAAGAAACGCTGTCGAGCGTGAGATAGGTATGCGTCATATGCGCCCCCATTTATAGATGCCAAGAACTCCCCCGCTATGCCTAGCCGGGCTGGAAGTTGGCCGTCAAACAGACGGCGGCATCAATGGCGCATTGGACCAATACCTCTTGTAAGTCAGGCACGCAGTATAAAGCATCCGCCCACAAAACTCATTGACCTGAGTCTATGCTGAGCTAGCTCGCCGGTGATCAATAGAAGCGCTGGATTTCAGGCAAAAAAAAGCCCGCAGTGTGGTACGGGCAAGGACTCTTCTATTGAGTCTGAGGGTGACAAGCATTCGGGTAAATCATGACCAATAAATCGGGAGTTAGCTGCCGCGATAGGTCGAATAGCTGTAAGGCGAAATTAGCAGAGGGACGTGATAGTGCTCTTGCTCAGCATCGACACCGAAACGTAGAACAACGACATCAAGAAAAGCCTGGTTGGCCAGTTTGACGCCCCGGGCACGGTAATAGTCGCCAGCATGGAAATGCAGCTGATAAACGCCGGTGCGGTAATCATCGCCTTGCAGAACCGGTGCATCACAGCGGCCATCACTATTGGTTTGCACGGTCGTCAGCAACTCCAAGTGAGCCCCCTCAACACGAAACAATTCAACTTTCAGGTCACTACCAGGGCAGCCATGTGCAGCATCGAGTACGTGAGTTGTCAGTCTTCCCATTTGGCTAGGGTTTCCACACTGCTTCCTTAGGGATTACAGGTAAAAACCGCACCTCCTTTCTGATGATTATCGGCTGTAGAGCAAGGCGTGAACGCCTTGGGATGAGCTGAGAATAGCATGTAAAAATTTATTTGCGACACTTTTATCGAAAATTGTACACAATATTTTGAGTTTTAGCCTGACCCAACGCCCAGTGCAATATTTTTCCAAAAACAGCTTTTCGCCCAAAAGAATAACCTTTCAGCAGCACGACTTGACCAATCAGGCAAGTTTCTTGCTTTGGCGTATCGAGCAAAAATAGTGAAATTTTAGATTTACAAAATGCGATACACTTTGTATACAATTGCACAACCCGACCGCATTCCTGATATCTGCATGCAGCGGTCGCAACACATTAAGAAGGAAGACTGCAGTGAGCGCTGAATACCCACGCGACCTGATCGGTTACGCCAATAACCCACCGCATCCGCAGTGGCCGAATGATGCACGTATCGCTCTGTCCTTTGTCCTCAATTACGAGGAAGGTGGCGAACGCAACATTCTGCATGGCGACAAGGAATCTGAAGCTTTTCTATCGGAGATGGTTTCGGCTCAACCGCTGCAAGGCGAGCGCAACATGAGCATGGAGTCGCTATATGAGTACGGCAGCCGTGCCGGTGTATGGCGCTTGCTCAAGCTGTTCCAGAAGCACGACATCCCACTGACCATCTTTGCTGTGGCGATGGCCGCCGAGCGTCATCCCGATGTGATCAAGGCCATGGCTGCCGCAGGCCACGAGATCTGCAGCCACGGCTACCGCTGGATCGACTATCAATATATGGATGAGGCGCAAGAGCGCGAGCACATGCTCGAAGCCATCCGCATCCTCACCGAGATCACTGGCGAGCGCCCCTATGGCTGGTACACCGGCCGCACGGGCCCCAATACCCGTCGAATCGTCATGGAAGAAGGTAACTTCCTCTATGACTCCGACACTTACGACGATGACCTACCGTACTGGGACCCAGCCAGCACCGAGCAAAAGCCGCACTTGGTCATCCCGTACACGCTCGACACCAATGACATGCGCTTCACCCAGGTGCAGGGCTTCAACAAGGGCGACGACTTCTTCGAATACCTTAAAGATGCATTCGATGTGCTCTATGCCGAAGGCCTGGAAGGCGCACCTAAAATGCTCTCGATCGGCATGCATTGCCGCTTATTGGGGCGCCCAGCACGCTTGGCAGCACTGGCACGCTTTATTGAGTACGTTAAGAGCCACGATAAAGTCTGGATCACCCGCCGCGTAGACATAGCGCGCCACTGGCATGCCACTCATCCATTCAAGCAGGAGCACGCTTAATGAGCCGCTTTCAGACCCTGACCCCTTCACAGCTAAGCCGCGAAGCGTTCGTCAGTGCCTTCGCTGATATTTATGAGCACTCACCTTGGGTTGCCGAAAAAGCCTATGACCTCGGCGCCGATGAGACGCTGGATGACATTGACGCCTTGCAGCAGCGCATGGCCGACATTTTGCTCAGTGCCAGCCGCGATACTCAGTTGGCACTGATCAATGCTCACCCGGACCTTGCTGGTAAAGCTGCGGTTCAGGGCGAGCTAACCGCCTCCTCTACTTCTGAGCAGGCTGGAGCGGGCATTCAAGATTGTACCGCCGAAGAATTTGCCCGCTTTACCGAGTTGAATGACGCCTACAAGGCCAAGTTCGGCTTCATCTTCATCATGGCGGTAAAAGGCAGTAACCGTCACCAGATCCTGGCAGCCTTCGAGGAGCGATTGAATAACTCCCCGGAACAGGAATTTGCCCGTGCTCTGGCTGAAATCAACAAGATCGCGCTGTTCCGCTTGCAGCAGCTCTAGCTCCGACCGGAGAACTCTGCAAGCAGCAACGTGATTATTCTCCTACGCCCTCATACAAGGCAGACATCCATGAAAGCTTACGCCGTACCCTTCGAAAAATACGTCAACCTCGCCGACGCCCGCTTGGGAACCAAGGCTATCTCGGTAACCGATGACTGGTTCGCCGATGTAAACCGCCTGTTCCAACCGACCCCGGCTGTATGGAAGGAGGGTGTTTTCGATGATAACGGCAAGTGGATGGATGGCTGGGAATCACGTCGCAAGCGCTTTGAAGGCTACGACAGTGCAGTGATCCGCCTGGGCGTTCCGGGCTCGATCAAGGGTGTTGATATCGACACCAGCTTCTTCACTGGCAACTTCCCACCTTCCGCTTCGCTTGAAGCCTGCTTTGTAGCCGAAGGTGACCCGACCGAGAACACCGAGTGGACCGAAGTCCTTGGCGCCGTCGAGTTGCAAGGCAATAGCCACCACTACCACGAAATCAACAACGCGCAGGCGTTCACCCACCTGCGCTTCAACATCTACCCGGACGGCGGTGTTGCTCGCCTGCGTGTACACGGTATTCCGTTCCGCGACTGGAGCGCTGTCGGCGACAACGAAGAAGTGGACCTGGCAGCCGCACTGAATGGCGGTCGCGCACTGGCTTGCTCCGATGAACACTTTGGCCGCATGAGCAACATCCTCAACCCGGGCCGTGGCATCAATATGGGCGATGGCTGGGAAACCGCGCGTCGCCGTACGCCGGGTAACGACTGGGTTATCGTTGCGTTGGGCGCGCCAGGCGAGATCGAGCGCATTGTCGTCGACACCCTGCACTTCAAAGGCAACTACCCGGATAGCTGCTCGATCCAGGGCGCCTTCGTTAAAGGCGGCACCGACAGCCAGATCGAAACCCAGAGCCTGTTCTGGCGCGAACTGCTGCCAAGCCAAAAACTGGAAATGCACGCTGAACACGAGTTCAAAGAGCAGATCAAGGCGTTGGGCACCCTGACCCACGTGCGCGTGAACGTGTTCCCCGACGGTGGCATCAGCCGTCTGCGCCTGTTCGGCAAAGTGAGCAAGTAAGCTCGCGCAACATCATAGTTTGACCGGCAGGGCCGCACAGCCCTGCCCGCTCTAAGAATAATTATCGAGGAATCGCTGCAGCAAGCTGTACAGCGGCTCCCAGACAAGAGAATGACCGTCATGCGTAAACTGATCATCGAGCCTTTAAGCAAAGAAGCATTCGCCCCCTTTGGCGATGTCATCGAGACTGAAGGCAGTGAGTATTTCATGATCAATAACGGTTCAACTCGCCGCTATCACAAACTGGCCACAGTCGAGACCGCACAGCCAGAGGATAAGGCGATCATCAGTATTTTCAGCGCTGAAGCGCTACAAATGCCGTTGACCGTGTGCATGTTGGAGCGCCATCCGCAGGGCAGCCAAGCGTTTATACCGCTGCTCGGCAACCCCTTTCTGATCGTGGTCGCGCCAGTTGGCGATGCACCTGAATCAGAGCTTGTCCGTGCTTTCCGCAGTAACGGAAAACAGGGCATTAATTACCATCGCGGCGTTTGGCACCATCCGGTGCTTACGATCGAAAAGCGGGATGACTTCCTGGTGGTTGATCGCAGTGGTTCTGGTAACAACTGTGATGAGTACTTCTTTACTGAGGATGCCCAACTGCTCCTCGACCCCCACCAATAAGAGAAGCCCAGGGGACCCGCTACAGGGCACTGGGAAAGAGGTAAAGACTGTGGAAGCACATTTGATTGAATGGCTGAACCTGAGCGTGCGTTGGGTTCACATGATCGTTGGTATCGCCTGGATTGGCGCGTCTTTCTATTTCGTCTGGCTGGAAAACAACCTGAATCGCGTAAACCCCAAAGACGGCCTCGCAGGCGACTTGTGGGCGATTCACGGTGGTGGCATTTATCACCTGGAAAAATACAAGCTGGCGCCACCAAAAATGCCGGATAACCTGCATTGGTTTAAGTGGGAAGCCTACTGGACCTGGATGTCCGGCGTTACCTTGTTGATGATCGTTTACTACCTCAACCCATCGCTGTACCTGATCGCCCCTGGCAGCGACCTAACGCCTGCTGCAGCCATTGCTATTGGTATCGGCTCACTGGTTGCCGGCTGGTTCATCTACGACATCCTGTGTGACTCAGCCCTAGGCAAACAGCCGGCCCTGCTCGGCCTGGTGCTGTTTATCCTGCTGGTTGGCGCGGCATTCGGCCTGAGCCAGGTGTTCAGCGGCCGTGGCGCCTATATCCATGTCGGCGCGATTATCGGCACCATCATGGTCGGCAACGTGTTCCGTACCATCATGCCGGCGCAGCGTGCGCTGGTGAAAGCCATTGAAGAAGGCAGCACGCCAGACCCTGCATTGCCTGCAAAAGGCCTGTTGCGTTCGCGCCACAACAACTACTTCACCTTGCCAGTGCTGTTCATCATGATCAGCAACCACTTCCCGAGCACCTACGGCAGCAGCTACAACTGGCTGATCCTGGCGGGCATTGCGATCGCCGCAGTATTGATTCGTCATTACTTCAACACTCGTCACAACAGCAACAAGTTCGCCTGGGCACTGCCCGCCGGCGCATTGGCGATGGTCTGCCTGGCCTATGTAACAGGTCCGGCTTCGCAGCCGAGCAGCACTGTTGCCAGCAACCATGCCGCGATCAAATACGCACCGCTGCCAGGCACTGCCAAGCCCGGCCCAGGCGCTGATAAAAATGCACGCAACCAGCCCGAACAGGCCGCTGGCGAACCCGCTCAGGCCAGTGCTGATACAACTGGAGCCAGCGGGAGCGATAGTTTCGAACAGGTCGATAGTGTCATCCAGACCCGTTGCACCGTTTGCCACTCAGCCAAGCCGAGCAGCCCGATGTTCAGCGCAGCGCCGGCAGGTGTGATGTTTGATACACCGGCCCAGATCCAGCAAATGGCTGCACGTATCCAGGCACAAGCGGTCGCCACCCAAACCATGCCACTGGGCAACATCACACAGATGACCCAGCAAGAGCGTGACCTGATTGGTAAATGGATCGCCAGCGGCGCCCAGATCAACTAATCAACGCCAATGCCGCACCTTCAAGGGTGCGGCATTTTTGTATTCAGGGCCTGTGCTTTCAGCGCCCACCTTGCTTGCATAAAACTTAACAGCCATCGCTCGACGCGCATGACTGATCAGCGACTTACAAAAATAAAAGTGCCTGAGGTGTTTGCATGTCCCAGTCGAAGTCACCACTGCCAGCTGTTGCGGCAGTCGATCAACGCCTGCCCTTGCTGCAAATGATACTGGTGAGCCTACAACACGTGTTGTTGATGTACGGTGGCGCGGTTGCCGTGCCATTGATCATTGGCGAGGCGGTCGGTTTACCCCGTGAGCAAATTGCTTTTCTGATCAATGCAGACCTGCTTGTTGCTGGCATCGCAACCTTGGTCCAGTCACTGGGTATAGGGCCTGCAGGTATTCGTATGCCGGTGATGATGGGCGCCAGTTTTGCAGCTGTTGGCAGCATGGTCGCCATGGCGGGGACGCCCGGTATTGGCCTCACGGGCATATTTGGCGCCACGATCGCAGCGGGTTTCTTTGGCATGCTGATTGCCCCCTTTATGTCGCGCATCGTCAATTTTTTTCCTGCGTTGGTAACGGGCACGGTGATCACCTCAATTGGTCTGTCGCTATTCCCTGTCGCGGTAAACTGGGCTGGCGGAGGCAATGCAGCGTCACAATTTGGCAGTCTCGAATACCTTGCAGTTGCAGGCCTGGTTTTACTTTGCATCCTGCTGATCAACCGTTTCATGAGCGGTTTCTGGGTGAACGTGTCGGTACTGATCGGCATGCTCCTGGGCTACATCATCTCCGGCTGCTTAGGCATGGTTGACCTTGGCGGACTGGAGCAAAGCCCGTGGTTTCAAGTGGTTACGCCGCTGCACTTTGGCATGCCAGAGTTTCAATTGGCGCCAATCCTGTCGATGTGCCTGGTTGTGGTGATTATCTTTGTTGAATCAACCGGGATGTTCATCGCCCTGGGCAAGATCACCGATGTAGAAATCACCCCAAAACTGCTGCGGCGCGGCTTGCTGTGTGATTCTGGCGCCTCATTCATTGCCGGGTTCTTCAACACCTTCACCCACTCCTCATTCGCGCAGAATATAGGCCTTGTGCAAATGACGGGCGTTCGCAGCCGCTTTGTCACCGCTTCCGCCGGATTGATACTGCTGATACTCAGCCTGCTCCCCAAAGCGGCCTATCTGGTTGCCTCGATTCCACCGGCCGTTCTCGGCGGCGCCGGCCTTGCGATGTTTGGCATGGTCGCCGCCACCGGCATCAAGATTCTTCAGGAAGCGGATATCGCGGATCGGCGCAATCAACTGCTGGTCGCAGTCAGCATCGGCATGGGCCTGGCTCCAGTGGTGCGCCCCGAAATATTTGCGCAGCTGCCACAATGGATGGACTCGATCACTCACAGCGGAATAGCCATGGCCACCCTCAGTGCTGTATCGCTCAACATCCTGTTCAATGTACTCGGCGGCACGCAGCGCGCTTCAGGCAAGCGCCAGGCTACAGCTCACTAGCCTGCCTTCAGAGCTGGGCGGCCTGCCCAGCTCTACCCCAAAATACGCCTGTCCTCTGCTCCAAAGTCGAAATTCCCCGTCGTTTCAACTGGCGTGACCAGCGGTTCATTTCTTGTGCACAATAATTAAATAAATTGTTTTTCAGTTTGTGAACATATTGTTATAGTCCTTACATCTTGACCGAACAGACAGCTTTTTCGGTCGCCGGGGAACCATGGATACCCCATGGAACTATTGGCAGGCCCACGACTACAGCCATACACAACGCTGCCAGACGTGTGCCTGGGACCGCCCAGCGGGCCATGGGAGATCACTGTCTTCACCAGGTCGGCGCTGAGCCAATAGTCACAAACATATCCTGCTAAGGGCTGCGGCACGGCGCAGGTAGCAATGCGTTATTAAGTCCAAAAACAATAAGGAAAACTTGATGAACCTGAAGCACCTGCCTCACGGCCTAGCCCTAACAGCCGGCTTGATCGCCGGTCAAAACGCACTCGCTGATGACCTGCTGCTGTGGCAAAGCAATAGCCTCAGCTACCTCAATGGCAGTAACTTCCAGCGCATGAACTACAACGCGGAAGAACAACGCTCGCAGAGTACGTTTACCTTCGAACATGCCAGCGGCTGGGTCTGGGGCGATGTCTTCTATTTTCTCGACTACATCAATGCCGACAACACCCAGTCACGCGGCAGCTTCAGTAACAACACCTTCGAACAAAAAGAGCACAACACCTTCTACTACATGGAGTTTTCACCGCGTGTCAGCCTGAGTTGGTTGACCGGCCAAGACCTATCCGCTGGCCCGCTTAAAGACGTAAAAGCAGCCTTTACCTACGAAAAAGGCGAAGGTGGCCCTGGCACTGAAAACTACCTGTACGGTTTAGGCTTTGATTGGGATGTACCGGGTTTTGCCTTCTTCCAGACCAACCTGTATCAGGTGAAGATCAACAAGCAGGTGTTCTTTGCAGACAGCAACAGCAATGGCTACACCACCCAGCTGACGGTTGCAGGCGCTTACCCTTTCGCCCTTGGTGACCAAAGCTTCTTGATCGACGGCTACGTTGACTGGCGCGCGCCATCCGACGAGGCAGGAACCCAAACCTCGGTTGGCTCATCGATTCAAATCAAGTGGGATGCTGGCAAGGCACTGTTCAACCAGGAGCGCAAACTCTACGTCGGTACTGAACTGAACATGTGGCATAACAAGTACGGGGTTAAGCCGGTCGATGGCTCAGCCGATGGTTTCGACCAGACAGCCGTTCAGGCCCTGGTGAAGTACTACTTCTAAAGCTCAGTGTTCGATCAAAAGGCAATTACGCGACGGCGTAATTGCCTTTTTTATGGGCAAGACGAAATTACAGGGCCAAGCCCGGTCCATTTTTGATCTTGCTTAATGGCATAATAAAGCGCTTGGCAGCAACCCTGCTTTTTTGAGCAACTTTCACTTCCAGGCCGCTCTAGCTATTGCAGGCATTAACGACCTCAAGGCTAGGCCAGGGGGTTGGACTGCTCAGAGCACAACCTAATAACACTCATTACAGGGACGCAAAATGCTTGATTATGTCGCCTTGGGCCTGATTCTATTTGTAGGTGTGGTGCTGTTCTACGGCATTATCGCGCTGCACGATATCCCCTACGAGATTGCGGTCAGTCGCAACCATCCTCATCAAGATGCCATTCATGCCACGGGTTGGGTCAGCCTGTTTACCTTGCATGCACTTTGGCCATTCTTGTGGATCTGGGCCATGCTCTATCGCGAGGATCGTGGCTGGGGCCTATCGGATGGCCAGTCACCGAAAAACCATGTCGAACACCTTGAAGCCCAGGTTGCGGATTTGCAGCAGCGCTTGAGCGCACTTGAAACAGCCGCAACGCCAGTGTCAGCCCCTGAACAGCCCCCTGCTACTCATCAGAGCGAGGAGCGCTGATCATGGAAACATTAATGGTCCTGACCTATACCGCAATCTGCATCGCCATTTTCAAGGTATTCAAGATTCCGCTCAATAAGTGGACGGTTCCAACTGCCGTACTGGGCGGTATATTGCTGCTTGGCACGCTGATCTTTGCCATGAACTACAACCATCCCTACTCCGAAGCCACGCGCTCTTACTTTGTCTCTACCCCGATAAACCCGGCGGTTAGCGGCATAGTTGCCGAGGTACCGGTAAAACCTAATCAGCCGCTGAAAAAAGGCGATGTACTGTTCCGCATCGACTCAACGCCCTTCGAAGCCCGGCTTAACTCGCTGAAGGCCCAACTGGTTTCCGCCAGGGCCGACCTGAATCGCGCGGCTGAGCTCGTTAAGCGCAATGTAGGCAACCGCCGTAATCTCGATTTGGCCAGGGCCAGTGTGGAAGACCTCAACGCGCAAATTGTCGGCGCCCAGTACAACCTCGACCACACTACGGTTCGTGCGCCTGCTGACGGTTTTGTCACCCAGGTATCGCTACGCCCCGGCGTACGCGCTGCACGCTTTCCAATATCGCCGTCGATGATCTTTATCCCGGACGAACAGCGTTACTACACCGCCTGGATGCGCCAAAACAGCCAGTTGCGATTGGAAGTCGGTGATGACGCCGAAATCGCCTTTGATGGCATTCCGGGACAAGTCTTTTCCGGCAAGGTCAGCGCAATCTACAAGGTGATTGGCGAAGGCCAGGTCCGCCCAAGCGGCGATATGATCCGTTATTCCAACGCACCGCCACCCGGCCGGGTTCCGGTATTCATTGAGATTACCGATCCCAAGTTTGACCAGTATCGCGACCGCATGCCGGGCGGTGCTTATGCGCAGGCAGCCGTTTACAGCACGCATCTCGAGGATCTCGCAGTCATGCGCAAAATACTGCTGCGCATGTCATCCTGGCTCAATTACATCTTCCCATTCCATTAACAATCGTCATTGAAAAACGCCCCAATTGGGGCGTTTTTTTTGGCCGGCGCACAGCATCTGTGCTGCAAGCCACAATCCCTGACCTATAAAAAATCAACGGACCGACACCTGATTAGTGTGCAAAAAATATAAATTTTGTACGTAATTTTTCATGTTTTGTTGCCTCTAGTATCCATTCATGTGTACAACGATAGGCTTTCACCCATACGTTAACGGATAAAGCGGCACAATTAATGCTCATACAGGCCACACACCTAAGGTTATCGACCGAAGCATAAAGGACGTTCTAATGCCCGATGAAAATCTAAAAATAAAACACATCGAACCCAGCCTCTACAACGAGGATCTGGCTCCCCTGGAACGTCACAAGCGGACATGGGGTAGCTTCGAGATCTTCAATGTCTGGTCCAACGACATCCAGAGCCTTTTTGGCTATACCCTTGCGGCAACCTTGTTTATTTCATATGGCCTGAGCGGTTGGGCCGTACTGTCAGGCATCGTTCTTGCCGGTTTTATCGTGATGTTGCTGGTGCAGCTCACGGGCAAACCCAGTGTCAAGTACGGCATCCCCTTTCCGGTCATGGCGCGCGCCAGCATGGGCGTTCGTGGCGCGAATTTCCCTGCGGTGGTGCGCGGTATAGTCGCGATTTTCTGGTACGGGGTACAAACCTACTTCGCCTCAACCGCCGTGGCGCTGCTGCTCAATTCATTGTTTGCCACCGGCACAGAAAGCACCTTTCTGGGCATGACAGCATTGGGTTGGCTGTCATATGTGATTGTATGCATCTTCCAGGTTGCACTGTTTATCCGCGGTATCGACTGGATCACCAAATTTCTCAACTGGGCCGGTCCACTGGTCTATGCGGTCATGATCGCCCTGATGATCATGATCTGGTACAAGGCCGGTCCATCGCTGCTAAGCGAACTGAGCACTATTTTCCGTGGTACGGGTGAGTACAAAGCCGGGCCTGTTGCCGCCTTCGCCGCAGTGGTCGGCACCATGGTGGCTTATTTTGCCGCCGTGGTTATCAACTACGGTGACTTCGCCCGCTTCGTTAAAACTGAAAAGCAAATGACCCTCGGCAACTTCCTTGGCTTGCCGGTGAGCCTGGCTATTTTCTCGATGATTGCGCTGGTGATTACAGCCGGGACCGTTGTGGTCTTTGGTGAAACCCTGACCAATCCCACGGATATCATCGCCCGCGTCGATAACCTGACGCTGACGATCATCGCCGCCATTACCTTCTTTGCCGCCACGGTTGGCATCAACCTGGTCGCCAACTTCATTCCACCGGCCTACGACATCGCCAACCTGGCCCCCGACCGCATCAGCGCCCGCACCGGAGGCTTTATTACTGCCGCTATTGCGTTTTTTATTGGCGCCTTGTGGGTCTCGTTTATCAGCCAGGTCGGTATTGCCGGCTTCGTTGATACCCTGGGCGCGGTGCTTGCCCCGCTCTATGGCATTCTGGTTGCCGACTATTACCTGATTCGTAAACAAAAGCTCAATCTGCAGGATCTATTCAGCGCAGAGGAAGGTGCGAGCTATTACTACGATGGCGGCTGGAATCGCAAGGCGATGGTGGCGTTTGGGGTTGCCTCCATCTTCTCCATTGCCACAGTCTGGGTACCGAGCCTGCAAATCTTCAATGGCTACTCATGGCTGTTCGGCGCCCTGCTCGGTGCAGTGTTTCATTACCTGTTGATGCGCGGCCACTGCGCAAGCATCCGTGTAGTACAACCCGAGCAGTAGGCAAAACCCAAGGCGCCCGAATGGATTCGGGCGCCCGCTACAGGACTGAAAGCCTTTAGCACGCCATCTGCATCAGCAAGTGGATCATTCGCCCGCCGCGGCCTTGGCTTTTTGGCGCTTGAGGAAATCGACCTTCCATTGCTCCATCCCCATGAATTCAGAGTCCAGATAGGCCTCGACCTGATATTTGTCCTTCAGGGCCGTCACTTCAGCGCCGTGCTCGACCAGGAAACGGTCGAAGCGCTCAATTAACTCTGGATACTTGATACTCGATAGATGATAACTGCCGCGTGTGTGCGGCAGCTTTGGGTCAAAGACCAAAGCCCCCGGGCGCGCACGAATGTTATCGAGATAATGCGTGGCCACCACAACATTGAAATACGCACCGTCGGTGTCTTTCTTCAGTGCTTGCTGGATCATTTTGCGCAAGTCGGCGTTATAACTGAGCTTGATCTGCTGGTTTTCGACTTGCTGCTCATAGGCCCAAGGTGTCCAACCCTCGACAATCGATAACCGCTTTAACCCCGCCAATGGCTGGCCGACCCGTGCAGGCGCGACCAATACTCCGTCAACGTAATCAACCACCGGCTGGCTGTAGCTCAATGCCTTGCCTGCTTTGTACGCTTGCGCCCAGAGATTGCTGTCTGGGTATTTAAAATCCACCTGCCCTTCAAGCAACGCCGGCAACAATTGATTAACCGGCAATGGGCGGTACTCCAGCTCAATACCGCTGCTGGCGGCGAACACGTCCAGCAGTTCGCGGGCAAAACCTTGGTAATGACCCTGTTTATCAAGGCTGTAATGCGGGGCAAAGGATAAGGCTTCGACCCCAACCACATAGCGTTGCGCAGCAACAGGGGCAGACACGAGTAAAATCGACAAGCAGCAGAGGTGACGGTGCTTCACAGCAACCCTCCTGGTTATTGTTGTTGGTTTGGGTGGTGCCACAGGGCATTCGCTCTAGGCGATCAGCCGCCAGTCATACTCATAAACCTGACGACCTGGACCTGTTCATCGGTCGCGAAGTGGTGGCGCTCAGGTTTTAGCTTGAGCGCGTCTTGCAAGGTATCGCGCAGCAGTTGGCTATCGCCGGGGTTGTTGCGCATCAACTGTTTTAAATCCAGGGCTCCCTCATTACCCAGGCACAGCACCAACTTGCCTTCGGCAGTGACTCTTACCCGGTTGCATGCGCCACAGAAGTTATGGCTGTGTGGAGAAATAAAGCCGACCTGCGTCTGAGTACCGTCAACCTGCCAGTAGCGCGACGGCCCGCCCGTGACCTTGGCGCTGCGGGTCAGGTTAAAGCGCGAGGACAAACGCTGGCGCACCTCATCACTTGAGCAGAACGTCAGTTGGCGTTGATGGCTGGTGATAGCGCCCAGCGGCATCTCTTCGATAAAGCTGATATCCAGCCCGCGCGCGACCGCAAACTCGACAAGATCAACCACTTCATCATCATTACGCCCAGTCTGTACCACGCAGTTGAGCTTGATCTTGTGGAAGCCTTGCGCACTTGCGGCATCAATTCCGGCGATCACTTGCTCGAGCCGATCTCGCCGGGTGAATTCGGCAAAGCGTTCGTGTTTTAACGAGTCGAGGCTGACGTTAAGCCGATTGACCCCGGCCGCCCGTAGCTGCGGCGCAAGTTCAGCCAGTTGCGAACCATTGGTGGTAATTGCCAGATCCTCAAGCTCCGTGCGATCGCCCAAACGCTGCAACAGGCTCAGCAGGTTCTTGCGCACCAGCGGCTCACCCCCGGTGATACGGATACGCTTGACGCCCAAGCCAATAAAGGCATCAGCAACCGCATACAACTCTTCAAGACTGAGAATTTGCGAGCGCGGCGCAAACACCATGTCTTCGCTCATGCAATAGGTGCAGCGAAAATCGCAACGGTCGGTAACCGAAAGCCGTAAATAAGTGATGCGCCGACCAAAGGGGTCGACCAGTTGGGCGTTTTGCACAGCAAGTCTCCAAAAGCCCTGAAAGCGGAACGCGCTAAAGATGAATCGACGATACAAGCAGATAATCCGGGCATTGTACAGAATTACCTGACTTTAAAGTCAGAATATATCGATTCGGCCCGCCAACTTGAGCCAGCCGCAGGGCCGGTGCTAACATGCCCGACCGCCGCCCGAGGCCGGGCGTCACATGGACATTTAGAGGCTTATGACCAGTATCCGCGAGCGCAACAAAGAGCTGATTCTGCGAGCTGCCAGCGAAGAATTCGCCGAAAAAGGCTTTGCGGCGACCAAAACCAGTGATATTGCCGCCAAGGCAGGCTTACCAAAGCCGAACGTCTACTACTACTTCAAATCCAAAGAGAACCTCTACCGCGAGGTGCTCGAAAGCATTATCGAGCCACTGCTGGCGGCCTCTGCCCCCTTCAATCAGCCAGGCCAACCGGCTGAAGTGCTGACCGGTTATATTCGCTCGAAAATCCGCATCTCACGCGACTTTGCCTTTGCCTCTAAAGTCTTTGCCAGCGAGATCATGCACGGCGCGCCACACTTGAGCAGCGACCAGACCGAACAGCTCAATGCCCAAGCCAAGCACAATATTTCCTGCATTCAGCGCTGGATTGATCAAGGCTTGATGGCCAAGGTCGATCCCAACCACCTGCTGTTCAGCATCTGGGCTGCCACCCAGACCTATGCAGATTTCGACTGGCAGATTTCTACCGTGACCGGCAAGGCCAAGCTCGAAGACGCCGATTACGATGCTGCCGTCGAGACCATCACTCGCCTGGTACTCAAAGGCTGCGAAATCAAGCAGCACACCGCTGACGCATCGGAACAAGTCACCAGCAACTGACCTGCCAGGTGATGTTGCGGAGAATTGCACAAATAAAAAAACCCGCACTTGGCGGGTTTTTTTATTTGTCGAGGATTAATCCTCGCGATAACGACGCAGCTTGAGCGGCTTGCCACCAACGCGGGTGTCTTTCAGCTTGCCGAGCAAGCGATCAAGGCCCTCTTCCGGCAGCTCGACCAGACTGAAGCTTTCGCGAATCTGGATACGACCGATTGCTTCACGCGCCAGGCCACCCTCATTGAGGATTGCACCAAGCAGGTTCTTCGCGGCGATGCCATCACGCGCACCAAGCGCGGTACGGCAACGGGCACGACCTTCGCCCAATGGCATTGGCGCACGACGCTCACGATCACCACGAGCTGGACGCTCGCCACGATCAGGACGATCACCACGATCGCGTGGACCACTGCTTGGAACCAAAGGCTGCTCTTTCTCAACGTCGGCCAAGGTCAGCGCCTGGCCGTTAGTCGCCTTGCGCAACAGAGCGGCTGCCAGCGCACGCGGGCTGCAACCGATATCTGCAGTCAGGCGATCAAGCAATTCGCCATGGCTTGCTTCGGCATCAGCAACCAGCGGAGCCAGGCTCGTGGTCAACTTCTTGATGCGTGCATCAAGTACCTGCTGGGCGTTTGGCAGCTTGACTTCACCAACCTTCTGCCCGGTTACGCGCTCAATCACTTGCAGCATACGGCGCTCGCGCGGCGTTACCAGCAGGAGTGCGCGACCTTCGCGACCGGCACGACCAGTACGGCCGATACGGTGCACATAGGACTCCGGGTCGTACGGCATATCGACGTTGAATACGTGAGTGATGCGCGGAACGTCCAGACCACGGGCAGCAACGTCAGTGGCCACAACGATATCCAGGCGACCATCCTTGAGCGAGTCGATAACGCGCTCACGTTGGTTCTGGGCGATATCGCCGTTCAGTGCAGCGGCTTTATAACCTTTGGCTTCCAACGCACTGGCCAGGTCCAGAGTTGCCTGCTTGGTACGCACGAAGGCGATCAAGGCATCAAACTCTTCAACTTCGAGCAAGCGCAATACTGCGTTTACTTTCTGGTCGGCGTGGATCAACAGGTGAGCCTGTTCGATACGGGCAACGGTCTGGGTCTTGGCAGCAATCTTGATGTGCTGTGGCGACTTCAGGTGCTTTTCAGCAATGGCGCGGATCGAGTGTGGCAGGGTTGCCGAGAACAATACTGTCTGGCGGCTTTCCGGCATGGCCTGGAAAATCACTTCCAGGTCATCCATAAAGCCCAGCTTAAGCATTTCGTCCGCTTCGTCGAGCACCAGGTGCTGAATAGTCGAAAGCACTTTTTCATCGCGACGCAGGTGGTCAACCAGACGACCTGGCGTTGCAACGATAACCTGCGCACCCTGACGGATTGCTTTAAGCTGCGGACCCATTGGCGCGCCACCGTAAACGGCAACGACATTCAGGCCAGGCATCTGCTTGGAATAAGTTTCGAATGCGGTAGCAACCTGCAAAGCCAGCTCACGGGTCGGCGCGAGAATCAGCGCTTGTGGCTCACGCTTGGCTGGGTCGATGAGGCTCAGTAATGGCAGCGCGAATGCTGCGGTTTTACCGGTACCGGTTTGTGCCTGGCCGATCATGTCGTGGCCGGCGAGAATTACAGGGATGGCTTGCTGCTGGATCGGAGAAGGTTCTTCGTAGCCAACTGCGGTCAGGGCTGCGAGAATATTTTGGGTAAGTCCGAGCGCGGCGAAGCCGCCGATTTCCTGGGTCATGGGTCTGCCTCTAAGTGCATCCGCAAAGACCCATGCTCCAAAGCTGCGCATGCCGTGTAAGACCCGAAGGTCACCCTGGCAGCCGTGTCGGCGGGGATTTGCGAAAACGTAATGATAATTGAATCGTCAAGGATAGCCCGTTATACGGACTGGCTGCCGAGGAAAGCCCCCCAGCGAGTTGCACTACCTGAACGCGGCCAAGAATTGACCGGCGCGCACTATACCGGAAAAGCTGACAAATGTGACGGTTTTCCGTTAATTAAACTCAAACACTGCCAAACGGTCATATTTTCAAGCCTTGTATTAACGTCTTGGACAAGCCCATGCCGGGCAGCTATACCCCTGTAAACGCTGAATATCTGGAAGGATCTGTTGTTATGAGCGAAAGCAACGCCGGGAAAGTCAGTCGCGAAAAGCGCGGCCACGTGATGCTGATTGGCCTTGATCGATGCGCCAAACGTAATGCTTTTGACCTCGATATGCTCAACGACCTGTGCCTGGCTTACGGTGAGTTTGAACGTGATGATGATGCTCGCGTAGCCTTGATATTCGCCCATGGTGAGCACTTCACTGCTGGACTTGACCTGGCCAGTATCGGGCCGGAATTCACCTCTGGCTGGCAGGTTCCTGCGGGCGGTTGCGATCCATGGGGCGTATTTGGTGGTCCACGGGTAAGCAAACCGGTAATCGTTGCCGCCAAGGGGTATTGCTACACCATTGGTATCGAATTGATGCTCGCCTCGGATATCAACCTGTGCGCGAGCAATACCCGCTTTGCGCAAATGGAAGTGCAACGTGGCATCTTTCCTTTCGGTGGCGCCACCTTGCGCATGCCCCACATAACCGGCTGGGGCAATGCCATGCGCTGGCTCCTGACCGGCGATGAATTTGATGCCCATGAAGCCTATCGCTTGAGCCTGGTCCAGGAAGTCCTCGCCAGTGAAGAACTGATGCCACAGGCCTTGTGGTTGGCAGAGCGAATTGCCGCACAAGCGCCGCAGGCAGTCCGCGCGACATTGGCCTCTGCACGGCAGACGGTTCGTGAAGGTGAAGCAGCCGCTGCGGCCAACCTGCACCCAACCCTGATGAAGCTGATGAAAACCGAAGATGCCAAAGAAGGCCTCAAGGCCATGCTCGAACGCCGACCGGGTGACTTCAAGGGCTGCTGAAACCCGGCTAGCCAAGCTTCAATTGGATAAGTGTCGATGATCCGGTGGACAAGCTGCGCTTGTCGCACCCTACCAGCGCAGAAACGCCAGTCTGGCTAACTGGCGGGACGCAACGCACTGATCAAGGGCTGCAGCGAATAGCCAAGCGCTGGCGCCAAGCGCTCGGCCCGCGCCTGCAAGCCAGGCATGTCCAACGGCTGGTCAAGCTCGGCGGGAACCAGCAACATCACATTGCCCTCTTTTACCGGACATTCCCAATAATGGCGGTTGAACAGCCCGCGCAGCAAAGCCGCGCCTAGCGGTTTGCCATCATCTGTGGCCCATTGGTTGATGATCAGCCAGCCACCGGGGTTGAGCTTGCGCTGGCAATGCTCAAGAAAGCGCCATGCCAGATGGGCAACTCCCGGGCCGTGATCGGTATACAGGTCAACGAAAATCAGGTCTGCGGTTTCAGCACTGGGCAGCAGGTCCATGGCATCGCCGATACGCACGGTTAACCGCGGGTCATCATCAAGCCCAAGGAACTCCATGGCCAGGCGCGGGACATCGGCGCGTAGCTCTATGGTTTCAACATCATCAAGCGGCAAGAACTTCAGGCACGCTTGGGTCAGGTTACCAGCGCCCAATCCGAGAAACAGCGCGGTTTCCGGGGACTCATGGGCCAGCGCCCCCAGAAACATCGCCCGCGTGTAGTCGTACTCAAGCCAACTGGGGTCAGCGCTAAACACGCAGCTCTGCTCGATCGCATCGCCGAACTCAAGAAACCGGTATTCGCCGATTTCAACCACACGAATCACACCGAACGCGTCATGCACTTCAGCCAGCAAGCGTTCGTCTTGCAACTCATCTTCCGGAGGTAATCCAGGCATCACCCGCTCTCTACCGTGACATCCCTGACCAGGATATGTCAGGGAAAGGCGCCGATTGTCATTGAAGTAGGCCCCTGCGGTCACGCAATAATTAACCCAGTTATCAAGCATTGCTTAACGTGCTCGCACTATCGGCCTTAACAACAATAACAACGCCAGAGGTTTTTTATGTACGCCATTATCGGCGCAGGTCCAATGGGCTTGTGCACTGCACGCCAACTGAAAAAGTATGGCATCGACTTTATTGGCTTCGAGCTTAATGGCGATGTGGGCGGTTTGTGGGATATCGACAACCCGCACAGCACCATGTACGAGTCGGCTCACTTGATCTCATCAAAGGGCACGACCCAGTTCAACGAGTTTCCAATGGGCGATGATGTGGCGCCCTACCCGCATCACAGCCAAATGCGTCGTTACTTTCGTGACTATGCGGAGCATTTCGACCTGCGCCCGCATTACCACTTCAACACACGTGTCGTTGACGTCCAGCGCCTGGATAAAGGCTGGAAGCTGATCAGCGAGCATGACGGCGAGCAACGTAGCTGGCAGTTCGACGGCGTATTGATCGCCAACGGCACCCTGCACAAACCCAATATGCCAAAGCTGCCGGGCAACTTTAGCGGTGAGCTGATGCACTCCAGCGACTACTCGAGCCCCGAGATTTTCAGCGGCAAACGGGTGTTGATTGTCGGTTGCGGCAACTCGGCCTGCGACATTGCCGTCGACGCGGTGCACCGCGCAGCCTCGGTTGATCTATCGGTGCGGCGCGGCTATTACTTCTTGCCCAAGTTTATCCTGGGCAAACCGACGGACACCTTCGGCGGCGCAGTCAAGCTACCGCGCCCGATGAAGCAGTTTATCGATGGATTGATGATCCGCGCACTGGTTGGCAAACCCTCCAACTACGGCCTGCCCGATCCCGACTACAAACTCTATGAATCGCACCCGGTGATGAATTCGCTGGTCTTGCATCACCTTGGGCATGGCGACATCAAGGCGCGGCGTGACATCATCAAAATTGATGGCCAACAAGTGACCTTCAGCGACGGCGAAACGGCCGAGTACGACCTGATCCTGCAAGGCACCGGCTACAAGCTGGATTACCCCTTTATCGGCCGTGAACACCTCAACTGGCCAGCCCAGGTCGGCGCGCCTCAGTTGTACCTGAACGTGTTTCATCCCGAGTACGATGACCTGTTCATGATGGGCATGGTCGAGGCCTCTGGCCTTGGCTGGCAAGGCCGTGATGAGCAGGCAGAATTGGTGGCCTTGTATATCCATCAATTGCAGCAAGGCAGCGCGGCGGCCAAGGCATTTCAGACAATCAAGCGTGAGCGCGCGAGCATTCGCCTCGACGGCGGCTATAACTATCTTGAGCTAGAACGCATGGCCTACTACGTCCACAAAGACACTTACCGGCAAAGCATCGCCAAGCATAGTGCCGAGCTGAAGTCTGGACTGGCCAACCAGCCAGCATCGCTTATGACCAATAGCGCACTGTAAGGACGACTTGTGGAAAGCGTAGCTATTCAATTCGACCCATCGAGTCTGATCCTGATCAACATCATCCTGGCGGTGATGATGTTTGGTGTTTCGCTGGATCTCAAGACCGATGACTTCAAGCGCATCGCCCGTGAGCCCAAGGCGCCAGCCATCGGCTTGGTTGCACAATTCATTCTGCTTCCGGCATTGACCTGCCTGGCCTGCTGGGCATTCAAGATTGAACCCATGCTGGCAATGGGCATGGCGCTCGTCGCCGCCTGCCCAGGTGGCAGCTTCTCCAACATCATGACCTGGATGGCGCGCGGCAATGTGGCGGTATCGGTGAGCATGACAGCGGTATCCAGTGTGGCAGCCAGTGTTTTAACCCCGCTCAACTTCGGCCTGTACGCCTGGTTAAACCCTTACACACGCCCGCTGCTGACCGAGATCTCGATTGATCCGCTGAATTTACTGTTGATGGTGTTGCTGGTGCTGGGCTTGCCGCTGGTGCTTGGCATGTGGGTTGGCAAACGCTTCGCTGGCCTGTCGAAACGTATCGAAAAGCCCCTGCGTATCTTTGCATTGCTGGTCATGCTGGCATTTGTCGGGATCGCCTTTAGCAAGAACTTCGAGCAATTCCTCAGCAACTTCCATTTGTTCTTCTGGTTGGTGGTCGCACATAACGCCCTGGCGCTGTCGACTGGCTATATCAGCGCCCGCTTGAGTGGCTTGCCCGCAGCTGATCGCCGTGCAATCACCCTTGAGGTTGGCATCCAGAACTCGGCGCTGGGGCTGGTGATCATCTTCACATTCTTCCCCCAGGCCAGCGGTATGTTGCTGATCGCCGCATTCTGGGGCTGCTGGCATTTGGTCACAGGCATGAGCCTGGCTTATTTCTGGTCTCGCAGGCCACCTGCTGACACTGCACCCTCCCTCAAATTGACGCCAGTCGGAGAAAAATAGCCATGAAAGTCGTCCTTATCACCGGCGCCGCCAGCGGCCTCGGCTGGGAGCTTGCACGCGTCTGCCATGCGCGCGGCCATGCCCTGCTGCTGACCGATATCGATGCTGCCGGCCTGGCTAAGCGCATTGAACAACTCGGCGGCGAACAGGTGCTAGGCATTGCTGGCGATATTACTGACCCAGCGATTCACAGCCAGTTGCTGCAGGCCTGCAGCGACAAGTTTGGCCGCCTCGATCTGTTGATCAACAACGCGGGCATCACCCATCGCTCGCCAACCATCAAGACTCAAGCAGCGGTATTTCACAAGGTGATGGCCGTCGACTATCACGCACCACTGGAGCTCACCTTGAGCGCCCTGCCCTTGTTGCGCGAAAGCGCGGGCCAGGTAGCAGCAATTGGCTCAATGGCTGGTTGGATGCCGGTGCTGGGCCGGGCCGGTTATTGCGCGGCGAAAAGCGCTCTGAGCCAGAGTTTCGAGGTGCTGCGAGCAGAAATCGCGCAACAAGGCATCGGCCTGTTGATGGTCTACCCAAGCTTTCTCGACACGCCCATTGACCGTAATGCACTGGGCGCCGATGGCAAACCCGCCGGGCATGCGCGCTCGACCATCGGCCAGATTCGCGGCGCAGACTGGATGGCCGAACAAATATTGATCGCCCTGGAGCAGCGCCGCGAACGCTTGTTTCCTGATCGTGGCAGTTGGTTTGCCAGTCTGTTGTGGCGAGTTGCCCCGGCCTATTACTACAAGAAAATGAGCCAACGGTTTGCCGCAGAAATGAATTAAACCCATCAACCAGCATCAGCCAGACATTCCATGCAGCATGGCCACCGCCCCTCAGCCATCAAGCAATGGTCGAGTGAACTGGATAACTCGCGCTGGACATCAATACCCGTTTAGAAGAGAGACCTAATGGAACTGGCTTGGATTGCCTTGGGCATATTCATATTGCTCGCCTATACGCTTGAAGCCGTCACCGGCTTTGGCAGTATCGTGATTGCCTTGTCGCTTGGGGCGTTACTGCTGCCAATCGAGTTGCTGTTGCCGATTCTAGTGCCGCTCAATATCTGCATGACCGGATACTTGAGCTGGCGCTACCGCAAGCTGATCGACCGGAAATTACTGCTTGGCATGATCCTGCCCGGCATGGCTGTCGGCACCATTATTGGTTATGCGTTGCTGCCGATAATTGATGCCCAGCTGGCCAAGCGCGCACTCGGTGTGCTGATTCTGGTATTCGCCGGGCGCGAGTTGCTGCGCCTGCGCACGTCCAGCGTCAGCCGGGCAAGACCCCTTTGGCAAAACCGGATGATCACAGTCGCAGCAGGCATCAGCCACGGCCTGTTTGCCTCTGGTGGCCCCTTGCTGGTCCATGCGCTGGCTGGCAACACCCTGGATAAAAGCCGGTTTCGCGCCACTCTGGTTTGCGTCTGGTTCAGCCTCAACTCGTTACTGACACTGGCCTTCATCCTCGACGGCAGGATCTATCCGGCGCTGCCTCAGGTCGCGCTCTATGCGCCGCTTTTACTTATTGGTGTGTGGCTTGGTGAACGCCTGCACCGGCACGTCAATGAGCAGTATTTCCGCATCGCCATTTACAGCCTGCTGCTGGTCACCGGCTGTTTGCTGCTATCGCACTAAGCAATCTCTGAGTCCCTGGAGCCTTTATGAACTACGACATAATTATAAAAAACGGTTTGTACTTCGACGGTAGCGGCCAACCTGGCCAGGTTCGTCACCTCGGTATTCGTGACAAACGCATCGATGCCGTCAGCCTCAGCGCATTGGATGAAACCGGCTGTGCGCAGGTAATCGACGCCAGCGGAAAGTGGATCACGCCCGGATTCATCGAGATTCACTCGCACTACGATGCCGAGGTCATTGCTGCACCCGCACTCAAAGAATCAGTGCGCCACGGCGTGACGACCGTCACCGTCGGCTCCTGCTCGATCAGTATGGTGCTGGCGGATGCCGAAGATTGCTCGGACCTCTTTACACGGGTTGAGGCCGTGCCGCGCGAATACGTGCTGCCTATTCTGCAGCAGAACAAGACCTGGCGTGATGCGGCCGGTTATCGCCACTTTTACAACCAGCACCCACTGGGCCCAAACCTGTGCTCGTTTCTCGGCCATTCCGAGCTGCGGGTTGCGGTAATGGGACTGGAACGCGCGACAAGCAAGGTCAAGCCCAGCGAAGCCGAACTGCAACGCATGGAGCAATTGCTTGAAGAGGCCCTAGATGCCGGTTGCCTTGGCCTGTCGGTGATGACCACTCGCCTCGACAAAATGGACGGTGATCGCGCCTGGTCAAGCCCGCTACCATCCACCTTCGCCAACTGGCATGAGTTTTCGCGCCTGTTCGCCATCCTGCGACGGCGCAACGCGCTGATGCAGGGTGCGCCCGATGCAGTCACCAAGATCAACGTATTCGCCTTTCTCTGGCAAGCCCATGGCTGGTTCAGACGCCCGCTGAAAAGCACCATGCTCACTGCGCTGGATCTCAAGTCCCAACCCATGCTGCACCGTTTCACTCGCTTTTCGGGCTGGGTAGCGAATAAATTGCTGCGCGGCAATTTCCGCTGGCAAACCCTGCCTGCGCCGTTCATCCTGAGCTTGGAAGGGCTTAATGTGAACGCATTCGAGGAGTTTGGTGCAGGCGAGATACTGCGCAATCTCAAGGAGCCGGATGAGATCTACGCCAAGGTCAATGATCCCGAATTTCGCGCCCTGTTCAAAAAACACGTCAAGGCCATTTTCACCATTGGTCTGTGGCACCGTGACTTCTCCGACTGCTGGGTAACCGACTGCCCGGATGCCTCGATGATTGGTAAAAATTTCGAGCAACTGGGCCGTGAGCGTGGAGTTGATGCAGTCGATGCCTACTTTGACATCGCCACGCAGTACCGTGACCAACTCAAGTGGCAAACCTGTTACGGCAACCATCGGCCAGAGGTCATGCACAAGTTGCTCGCCAGTGACTGGACCCAGCCAGGCTTTGCCGACTCCGGCGCGCATTTGCGTTCTATCGCCCAATACAACTTTGCGTTGCGCCTGCTCAAGTATGTGCGCGACGCTGAAATGGCGGGTAATGCCTTTATGGATACAGGGCGAGCGGTTCATCGGGTCAGCGGCGAACTTGCCGATTTTATCGGGATTGATGCGGGCTACATTCGTGTTGGCGATCGCGCTGACGTGGTCATTATCAACCCCGAAGGCTTGACTGACGCCTTGGACAGGATTTGTGATGCCCCGATGGAGGTGCTGGGCTTGCAGCGTGTGGTCAAGCGCAATGATGAGGCGGTTGAATACACCCTGATTAATGGCCGGATCGCCTATCAACGCGGCCGTGAATTCGCCGATGAACTAGGCAAACAACAGGGCTTTGGCCAGTTCCTTGACGGTCGTGATGTGCTCGCACGGCAGCCTGCTGCGCAACAGGCAGGCCTTGAGCCGGCTGTGATTTAGCCGTAACCCGCTGCCAGACAGAAAAGTCTGGCAGCGGGGCTCGGTTTATTTAGCTTGGGCAACCTCGTCTTCGACCAAGTTAATCAGTTGCTGAGAACCAAAGCTCGGTAGCGATTTACCGTTTACGAAAAAGGTTGGCGTTTGCCTGATGCCCACCGCTTTTGCATCGGCTGCGTCTTTTTCCAGGGTCGATGTTATCTCCGCGCTCATCAGCTCTGCCTTGGCTTTATCAACATCCAGGCCCGCCTGTTCGGCAGCCGCCCAGGCCATTGTGACTTGCGGATCATCATGCCATTGCGGCTGCGAGGCCATCACAGCTTCCAGCACCTGCGGATAAACCCCTTGCTTGCGTGCAGTTTCGAGAATGCGCGCAGCGGTTTCCGAGCCTTCGTGAAACAGCACGTAACGCAATACCAGGCGCACATCATTGGGGTTGTCCGCCAGCAGTTTCTTGACTAACGGAAAGAAGGCGCGACAAGCCTCACAGGAAGGGTCAAAAAATTCGACAATGGTTACTGGCGCGCTGGCAGAGCCGATCACCGGCGAGTGAAAGCGCACCAACGAACTGGCCGCCGCAGGCGGCGTTGAAGCCTGCTCCGGAGGTTGCTCCGACTTGAACCACAGGGCGCTCGCAGCGAAAGCAATGACCAACACGCTGGCAATCACCAGCACAGTTAAACGTCTGTTCATTGGGTGGATCTCCGGGAAATCATCAAAAGAAGCATGCAGATAAGGCTGAATACGATCAGCGACAGCGCAGGCAGCGCAATGCCGCCCAAAATCGTCATATTGCTGCTGGTGCAAGAACCACCCGCCCCACAGGGCTGGATGCTGTCTCCGAATGCGCCGAAATACAGCAGGCTGTGGTAAAGCGCGACTAACCAGCCAACGCCGGCAACCGGCAAGGCGTAACGCCACACGGCGATATCGGAGCGGTAACAGGCAATGCCTAGCACTATCACCAGCGGAAACATGAATACCCGCTGAAACCAGCAAAGATTGCAGGGCGCTTGCCCCATCACCTCACCAATAAACAGCGCACTCAAGGTGGCCACCAGCGCCAGCCCCCACGCGTAGAGCAGCAAGTGCCAGGCGCTGAACAGTTGGGCCTTGTTGGATAGAGCGGTCATACCCGCCACCTGCTGGCAACAGGTAAAACACACAGCTGCGCGAACCGCACAGCACGGCCGTGAAGAAAAGGAAATTGCATAAATTGATCCCAAATTGCAGGTATCTGGAGCCGCAGTGCGGCGGTTAATCAGATCAGCAAGAAGGATCGTGGTGGGCGTTCAATCGGTTCGATAAAGCCTATGGGCTGGCGGTGCAGGATGTGGGTGTTTGGCACGTCACCGCGCGGCGAGACAGCGATCAGGTAAGCCGCAGTCAATGAAGGCGGCTCATGGGCATGATCGGCAGTTGAAGAAGATTGATTATCGGCCGTGCACAACACGCAGGAGCTGGATGTCGCCAGGCTTTTGCTCGCATCAAGGCTTGCCACGCTGCTTACCGTGGCTGGCGCCTCAATCCCCGTTAACAGGGCACTGGTCTGCCAAAGCCAGACCATCAAGAAAGTCAGGCTCAGCGTGCGAAGCATTCTCAGGCTGAAAGTGCGGCGAGGCATTGAGTCATCCATGGGTACAAGGCGAGCGCAGCTGGCAAATCAACAGGCAATAAAACCGACTCACTCAATTGTCAGCATTCGAGCATAGCCTTGGATTATCCGGCAAGCGCTTGCTGCCTGTCCTTGCTGGCAATTGATTACCGATTGCTACGAACAGCGCCAACGCCAGCCGGACCGATGCCAGCAGCAATCGATAAACCCCGGCTATCACAGTGATATTTTTGAAGCGCTCAGCCAATCGGTTACCATGCAGGCCTGCCTAACCTATTGAATTGAGAACTGCGATGTCACAACCTTGGAGTCCCGACAGCTGGAGAGCCTGCCCAATCCAGCAACAACCGCAATACCCAGACGCAGCCCACTTGGCTAAAGTCGAGCAAACCCTGGCCGGTTATCCGCCCCTGGTTTTTGCAGGCGAAGCCCGAGAGTTGCGTCGTCAGTTTGCGGAAGTGACTCAAGGCCGTGCATTTTTGCTGCAAGGCGGTGACTGCGCCGAAAGCTTTGCCGAATTCAGCGCTGCCAAGATCCGCGACACCTTCAAGGTGTTGCTGCAAATGGCGATTGTGATGACCTTCGCCGCCGGTTGTCCGGTGGTAAAAGTCGGCCGCATGGCCGGTCAGTTTGCCAAGCCGCGTTCAGCCAATGATGAAACCATCGACGGCATCACCCTGCCCGCCTACCGTGGCGATATAGTCAACGGCATCGGTTTTGACAGCGCCAGTCGCGTACCGGACCCGGAGCGTCTGCTTCAGGCTTATCACCAGTCCACAGCATCACTGAACCTGCTGCGTGCATTTGCCCAGGGCGGCTTTGCCGACCTGCATCAGGTTCATCAGTGGAACCTCGACTTTATTGCCAACTCGGACCTGGCCGAGAAATACAGCGCCCTTGCCGACCGCATTGATGAAACCCTGGCCTTTATGCGCGCCTGCGGCATGGATGCTTCGGCGCAGGTACGTGAAACCAGTTTCTTCACCGCCCACGAAGCCCTGTTGCTGGGTTATGAGCAAGCCTTTGTGCGCAAGGACAGCCTCACCGGGCGCTTCTATGATTGCTCCGCCCATATGCTCTGGATTGGTGATCGCACCCGCCAGCTCGATGGCGCGCACGTTGAGTTCCTGCGCGGCGTGGAAAACCCGATCGGGGTCAAAGTCGGACCAAGTATGGGCAGCGAAGACCTGATCCGCTTGATCGACATTCTCAACCCCGAGAATGACCCGGGCCGCCTCAACCTGATAGTGCGTATGGGCGCCGACAAGGTCGAGGCCGGTCTGCCACGCCTGATTCAAACCGTGCAGCGCGAAGGCCGTAACGTGCTCTGGAGTTCCGACCCCATGCATGGCAACACCATCAAGGCTTCAAGCGGCTACAAGACCCGTGACTTTGCCCAGATACTTGCCGAAGTTAAGCAGTTCTTCGCCGTGCACCAGGCTGAAGGCACCTACGCAGGCGGCATCCACATCGAGATGACCGGACAAAATGTCACCGAGTGCATCGGCGGTTCACGTCCCATCACCGAAGACGGATTGTCTGATCGTTACCACACTCACTGCGACCCACGGATGAATGCTGATCAGTCCTTGGAATTGGCATTCCTGATTGCCGAAACCCTAAAGCAGGTTCGCCGCTAAGCACCACTGCTGCTGTGATCAACAATCCCCACAGCAGCAACCTCGCCTGACTAGGCGCTGAGCCGCTCACGCAAGCGGCCCAGCATGCCGAACAAACTGCCTACCCGCTCGCGCTCGGGCTCATTGGTCGGCACCTGCGCCAAGCGCATCACCACCTGATCAGGTTGCGCTCGCCAGATAATGGCTTGTTCAACCGCGGCGCTCAGGCCTTTTTCAAACATTCCGCGCCGTATCGGCTTGGGCAGATAACGGAAAATCTGCGCCTCGTTGATCAGCTTGAGCAGCGCCTGGGTGTCGCAAAACGGCGTGACGACAATGCTCAACAAGCGCGGATGAGCCTGTGCCAGGGTTTTCAACAATGGTGCGGTGTCGTCCCCGGCCAGCTTCAAATCACTGACCAGCAGCTCAACCGGCTCGCTGTTGAGAATGTGCATTGCTTCGGCGATATTGCGTACGCGCAACAAACGATGACCTCCCTGTTGGCAAAACCCATCAACCAGGGCCAAGGTCTCGGCGTCATTATCAAGCAGCAACACATTGAGCCGGGCGCTCATGGCTCTGATCGACGCCAACTCAACAGGTTGGCTAACCGCCGGTTGGTGCATGGCAATTTCAGCTGCCTGGCGCAAGGTGAATGCCATTTCTTGCGGGTCCCAGGGCTTGGTGAGGTAGCGAAAGATACCGCCGTTATTCAGCGCATCAACGGCGGCATCCAGGTCTGAATAACCGGTCAAGAGTATGCGCAAGGTGTTGGGCGCCAATTCACGCGCCTGGGCAAGCAATTCCGCGCCGCTCATGTGCGGCATGCGTTGGTCGCTGACCAGAATATGCACCGGTTGGTCCTCCAGCCGCTGCAAGGCGCGGTGCGGGTCACTTTCGGTCAAGACCTCGTACTGGCGGCGAAACTGCACCGCTAGGCTGCGCAATATGCGTTCTTCGTCATCGACAAACATGATACGTGGCAAATGGCTCATATTCAGGCACTCCGTTGAAGTTGAGCCGCCTGTGGTCGCGGCAAGCGAATCAAAAAGCGCGTACCGCGCCCCGGCTCAGAAGCCACACGGATCAACCCGCCGTGGTCCTGAACAATCTTGAAGCAGATAGACAAACCCAAGCCGGTGCCCTGGCCAACCGGTTTGGTGGTGAAGAAAGGATCAAATATTCGCGCCACCACATGCGCTTCCATGCCCTTGCCGCTGTCCTGCAGGGAAATAAACACAGCGTCCTCATCGGCCCAGCTCTTGATGACAACCTGGCCAAAGCCCTCAATCGCTTGTGCCGCGTTGTTGAGCAAGTTGAGCAGCACTTGGTTGATTTGCGACGGGGCACAGGAGATCAGCGGTAGCTGGCCAAGGTGCAGGCTGATTTCAGCTTTGTCCTTGGTGTTATTACGGGCAATCAACAAGGCGCTGCGAATACAGTCGTTGATATCAACCTCTTCGCTCATCGCCCGGTCAAGCCTGGCGAAATCCTTGAGCCCGACCACCAACTCGGCAATTTGCTCCAGGCCATACATGGTGTCGGCAAACAATTGCTGCATATCAGCACTGAGCAACTCAGGTGCTGCAGCGTCACGGGCGTTTGCCGCGAGTGCAAAGGCATCAGCAAGCTGCTCTTCGGTGGTATCGGGATTGGCCACGCAGTCTGCCAAGCGCGCTTGCGAGTCGGTCAACTCAAACAATGCTGCGGCCAGCTCATTCATCAGTTGGACATTGTTTTTGACATAACCCAGTGGCGTGTTCAGCTCGTGGGCAACTCCGGCCACCATTTGCCCCAGCGATGCCATCTTCTCCGACTGGATCAGCTGCGCCTGCGACTCCTTGAGGTCATGGAGCGCCTTGCGCAGCACAGTGTTGCGTTGGGCGATGCGCGACTCCATGGCCTTGAGCAAGTCGAGCACAGTACCCAGCCCCTGATAGTTGCCCGCTTCATCAACCAACACAAAATCTTCGGTAATCGGGTATTGCAGTTGTCCGGTGATCTGCCTGGCAGCTTCTTCCAGACTGGTTTCAAGACTGACCACCAACGGCTGGGCATTCATCACCTCGGCAACCGGATGGCGGCCGCGCAAGTCACGGCCAAAACGCTGCATGAAGATATCTTGCAAGGTGGTACGGCTCACCAGCCCCAGCGGCTTGCCGGCGCTATCGACTATCGGCAGTGAAAGAAAAGCTTTGTGCTTGGGTGTCAGTAACCGATCGGCGACGTCAGCAATACTCATGTCCGGCGCAAGTGGCTCAACCGGTTTGAGCAACTGCGTAAGTGCGCTGGCAGTGGGCATCAGGCAACTCCTTGCTGGGTTAGGCCTGTCATTTAAACAGCGTCAAGTTGCCATCATGTGACACCGATCCCACCTCGGCAGACTGCAACAGCCCTGTCATCACCCAGTCATATTGGCCTAGACCAGTGCAACGCCTACCACTCATGCACCAGCATGACTCAAACCTTGGCATGGCCATAACCGCAGATGGCTTGTCCAGGTCCCTCAGGCGTTGACTCACAGGCGCTCAAGCCCCCTGGCACGGCCACTGCAAAGGCAACTCAAAGCAAGGTTTTGCAGCGTTTGCACTATTACCGGCACTAGACTGGGGCCAATCAATTGCCTTACCAAACCTCAATAGGCGTCCTGCGCTACCGTTTTGATGACCTTAAAAGCCTGCTCGGCAAAGCCAGCCCGGCGCGCTCCGGTGATTATCTGGCCGGCCTTGCAGCCGCGACCTACGAAGAGCGCATGGCCGCGAAAATGGTCCTGGCCGAGTTGCCACTCAAGCAGTTTCTCAATGAAGCACTGATTCCCTATGAACAGGATGAAGTCACCCGCTTGATCATTGATCGTCATGACACGCAGGCTTTTGCGCCCATCAGCCATCTCACCGTTGGCGGCCTGCGCGACTGGCTGCTGCTCGACAGCACCGACAGCCAGGTGCTGGCCGCCGTTGCGCCCGGCATAACCCCGGAGATGGCCGCCGCTGTGAGCAAATTGATGCGCAACCAGGACTTGATCCTGATTGCGCGCAAATGCCGCGTAGTCACAGCGTTTCGTACCACCATCGGCCTGCCTGGGCGGTTGTCTGTGCGCCTGCAACCCAATCACCCGACCGACGATGTCCGCGCGATAGCGGCCAGCATGCTTGATGGCTTGCTGTATGGCTCAGGGGACGCCACGGTTGGGATAAACCCGGCCAGCGACTCACTGTCGACGCTGATGCGCCTGTGGCAGATGATGGATGAAGTTCGCCAGTATTTTGATATTCCCATGCAGAGTTGCGTGCTGACTCATGCCACTACGCAAATTCAGGCCATCGAGGCCGGCGCGCCAATCGACCTGGTCTTTCAATCGATTGCAGGCACCGAGAAAACCAACAGCAGCTTTGGCATCAACCTGAACCTACTGCGCGAAGCGCAGCAAGCCGCGCAGTCGCTAAAGCGCGGCACTGTTGGCGACAACCTGATGTACTTTGAAACCGGCCAGGGCAGCGCCTTGTCCGCAGGCGGCCACCACCAGGTTGACCAACAAACCTGTGAAGCACGCGCCTATGCCGTCGCCCGCGAATTCAAGCCACTGCTGGTCAATACCGTGGTTGGCTTTATCGGCCCCGAATACCTGTACGACGGTAAGCAAATCATTCGTGCGGGCCTGGAAGATCACTTCTGCGGCAAATTGCTTGGCCTGCCGATGGGCTGTGATGTGTGCTACACCAACCATGCCGAAGCCGATCAAGATGATATGGACACCTTGCTGACACTGTTCGGCGCCGCCGGGATCAATTTCATCATGGGCATTCCGGGCGCCGATGACATCATGCTCAATTACCAGAGCACCTCATTTCACGACGCGCTCTATCTGCGCAGTGTCATGGGTTTGCAACGTGCGCCTGAATTTGACGCCTGGCTGACCCGCATGGCCATCACCGAGACCAATGGCAAACTGCGCGATATCGGCCGCGGCCACCACCTGCTGCAGCAACTGCAGCGTATCTCTGGCGCCGCCTGAGGCATTGACGATGACCGATGAGCTGATTCAGACCAATCCATGGGAGCAATTGCGTGCTCACACCTCGGCGCGTATTGCCTTGGGCCGGGTGGGCTCGAGCTTACCAACCCGTGAAGTGCTCGCCTTTGGACTGGCCCACGCCCAAGCCCGTGATGCCGTGCATCGGCCGCTGGATATCAACGATCTCAAGCATCAGTTGAAGGCCCAAGGCTTTCGTACCTTGCAGGTTCATAGCAACGCCGAAGACCGGCACAGCTATCTGCTGCGCCCGGACTATGGACGCCACTTGCACGATGACAGCCGGGTTTATCTAGAGCATGAACTGGCCGCCCCGGAACTTGCGATTGTGATAGCCGATGGCCTGTCAGCGATTGCTGCGCAGTGTCACGCATTACCGCTACTGATGGCATTTCGCGAACAGTTCGACACTGACTGGGCCAATACGCCGGTGGTGCTTGCAGAACAAGGCCGCGTAGCTATTGGCGATGGTATCGCCGTGGCATTGCGAGCATCCATGGTGGTTGTGATGATTGGTGAACGCCCCGGCTTGAGTTCACCGGATAGCCTGGGCGTATACCTGACCTATCAACCCAGGCTCGACAGCATGGACAGCCAGCGCAACTGTATTTCCAATGTGCGCCCGCAAGGTCTGGCTTATGCCCAGGCAGCGGCCAAGCTCAACTACCTTGCCCGTGAGTCATTGCGCCTGCGGCTTTCCGGGGTGGCCTTGAAGGATGACAGCAGCCTGGGCATCGCGCCCAATCAAGCAACCGCTCAAGTACCGAGCACGCAGCCACCGAATGACAGCCTGCACATCCCAGAGTAAGCTAGCTGTTCACCCCCTGATTGGGAGCCGAGCATGCCTTGGTATATCTGGTTATTGATTATTGTCGTTTTAGGTTCCATCGTTGGCGGCCTGATGATGCTCCGCGACACTGCAAAACCGTTGAACCTGACCGATGAGCAGCTTAAGCGCATCCACAAACGCAATATTGAGCAAGACGCCAAGGATGCGCAGAACTCTTAGTCCTCAATAGGCCCGACCTGCTCAGTAAGACTCTGGGCAGGTTGTATGGCTATTTTATCCGGGCGCACGACCTTGATATTGTAGGGCGCAAAAATCGCGTCCAACTGCCCTGCCTGGCGCAACCCTTCAAGCAACTGACTAAATCGCTGTGCGGTGATGGGCGCGTTTTGGCGCAAGAGCGCATGATGCTTATAAACCTGGTCGACCCGCTCGGAGATCAACAGGATGTTCGCGTATTTAGGGTAAGTCTCGAAAAAAACCTTCAAGTACGAGCGCGTAACCAGGGCAATGTCAGCTCGCCGATGAACCACCATCATGATGTTACCGTCAATGGATCGACTGACGATGGCATTATGGGTTTTAGCCAGATAGTCGGGATCAGTGTTAAAACCTGCAAACCCATAGTGATAACCGCTGAACAAAGCTAGGCGTTTGCCCAGGATCTTGTCGAAATAGGCCTGTTGGCGGCCTTGCGCGGTGCGCGCGACAAACACCTCGGCGTCTTCAAGCCCCATATCGACGCTCTGGTTGGGAATGCCCTGCCACCCCCAGCGAGGATTCTCGAATAAGCTGATATCAACTCGGCCACTGTTCAGGTCAGCGTAACGGCGCTGCAAAGAAGTCGGGACAATGATGAATTCAAACTCGGACTGCTGGCTATTCAGCGCACTGATTAACTCGGGCAGCAAGCCACGGCTTGTCACCTCGCTGGCACCAAACGCATAGGGCGGAAAGTACACGCCGCTGACATTAACAACTTGGCCGGCCAGCGAAGGACTCGAAAAGACTATCAATACAGCAGCTATTAACGGCTTGAACATAGACTTGCCTGTTACCCGAACATCCATATTGGCAAATAGCCACTAGCGTAAACTCTACCCTAGTTAACGAAGCTGCATAATGCGCAAAGTAGCCACTTGGCTGAAAGTGACGGTTTTGCGCCAGGTTTTGTCCCTTTTCAAGAAATTTCGTCAATCAGTCTTTCAACACCAGCGATAACGCCTCTTCGGCTAACTGATCAAGGCTCATTGGCCCCTCGGAACGGAACCAGGTTGTAGTCCAGCTCAACGCCCCAGTCAGAAAGCGCCGGATGATAAATGGATCGGCCTTGAAGTAGCCTTCAGCCTTGGCTTGCGCCAGGACTTCCAGCCAGATTTGCTCATAGGTTTCACGCAGCGCCAGGATATGCGCACGGCCTTCATCAGACAAAGAACGCCACTCATAGACCAGCACGGCCATCGCCTCCCCTGTGCCGCCCATGATCGACTGCAATTCACAGCGAATAAGCGCCAGCACTCGCTCACGCAACGTGGTTGCCTCATCGAGCGCGGCTTGCATCATTGCGGTGTTGTAGCGAACCGTTTCCTCCATCACCGAGCGCAGAATTTCATCCTTGCTCTTGAAGTGGTGAAAGATGCTGCCCGACTGGATGCCAACAGCGCTGGCGAGGTCACGCACTGTAGTGCGCTCATAGCCTTTGCTGCGAAACAGGTGCGCAGCCATTTGCAGTAATTTCCCACGAGCGCTGTCCGGGTCTGTCACCAAGCCATTGGCAACCAGTTCCTGCATGACAGCCTGGGCCTTCAAATCATCCAAACCTTAACTCCTGGAATATCTGCCTGCGACTTGCCGGAAACCATCGAGCCACATCTAAAGAGGCCGACAAGTGCATGTTGGAGAATTAACGAAATCTATGCTTACACGGTAAACCAAGCAAGCGCTTGGCACTAGCTCAGTGTAGAAATATCACAGCAAGGGCTTTTCAACCAAGCGCTTGCTTGGTAGTGTTGATCACAACCTATCAGCATGTGGCGGGCTTGACTCTAATGACTAAAACCGTACGTATCGGTTGCGCTAGCGCATTCTGGGGCGACACCTCCACCGCCGCAGCCCAGCTTGTCAACGGAACCGAGCTCGACTATCTGGTTTTTGATTATCTGGCCGAGATCACCATGTCGATCATGGCCGGGGCGAAAATGAAAAACCCGGATGCCGGCTATGCCAGCGATTTCGTCGAGACCCTACAGCCGCTGCTCAATACCATCGCCACCCGCAAGATCCGCGTTATCAGCAACGCCGGCGGAGTCAATCCTCAAGCCTGCGCGGCAGCACTTGCTGCGGCCTGCGAAAAAGCCGGAGTCAGCTTGAAAATCGCCGTGGTGCATGGCGACAACCTACAAGCCAAAGCCAGCGAGCTGGCCAAAGCAGGCACGGTGGAGATGTTCAGCGGTGCAGCCATGCCGCCCTTCTGCGTCTCGGTCAACGCCTACCTGGGCGCTCCGGCGATTACTGCCGCACTTGAGCTTGGCGCTGATATCGTGATTACCGGGCGAGTAGTCGACAGCGCGGTCGTCAGCGGCGCCCTGGTCCATGAGTTCGGCTGGTCCTGGAGTGATTACGACAAACTCGCCCAAGCGGCGCTTGCCGGACATATCATCGAATGCGGCGCGCAATGCACCGGCGGCAACTTCACTGACTGGCAAGAGGTTCCCGATTACGAGCACATTGGCTTCCCCGTTATAGAGGTTGAGGCTGACGCTGGCTTCACCGTCAGCAAGCCAGAAAACACAGGCGGCCTGGTAAACCGACTGACCGTTGGCGAACAGCTGCTCTACGAAATTGGTGATCCGCACGCCTACCTGCTGCCAGATGTAATCTGCGATTTCAGCCAGGTACAACTGCAGCAGTCTGGCCCCAACCGGGTTTCGGTCAGTGGCGCCAAAGGCTCGGCGCCGTCAGACAGTTATAAAGTCAGTGCCACCTACCCCGATGGTTTTCGCTGCACCGCCAGTTGCTTGATCAGCGGCATAGATGCAGTGAAAAAGGCGCAACGGGTCAGCCAGGCGATTATTGCCAAGACCGAGGAAATATTCGCTGAACGCGGTTGGGGCAATTACCGCGAGGTGAATATCGAGCTGCTTGGCAGCGAAGCCACCTATGGCCCACATGGGCAACGCCAGGACACCCGCGAAGTGGTGGTCAAGCTGGCGGTGCGCCACGCCAAAAAAGAAGCCTTGATAGTGTTCTCGCGGGAGATTGCCCAGGCCGCAACCGGTATGGCACCGGGGTTGACCGGGATTGTCGGTGGGCGGCCAACGGTTTATCCGGTTATCCGCCTGTTCTCGTTTCTGGTCGACAAGACCGCCTGCGCACTAGAGGTCGAAATCGACAGCCAGCGCCACGGCGTTGCCCTTGCCCCACTCGAACCCAGCCAACAGCAAAGCCTGACCGCCTCGCCACCGGCAGCAAACGGTCAGGCGCAGACCAGCGTTCCACTGGTCAAGCTGGCGGTTGCACGCTCTGGCGACAAGGGCAATCACAGCAATATCGGGGTCATGGCCAGAAAGCCCGAGTACATGGCGTGGATCGCGGCTGCATTGACTGAGCCTGCCGTGGCCGAATGGATGGCCCATGTACTTGACCCAAGGCAGAGTAAGGTCAGCCGCTGGTATCTGCCTGGCACCCATAGTTTGAATTTTCTGCTGGAAAACGCCTTGGGCGGCGGCGGTGTTGCCAGCCTGCGCATCGACCCGCAAGGCAAGGCCTTTGCCCAACAACTGCTGGAGTTTCCGGTACCAATACCGAGCACCTTGGCAAACAGGCTCGAGTAACGGATCAACGCACGCCCAGGTCCTGCCCTCCACAAGACGAGAATAACAATGAGCTATAAGTCGATTTTCCGAGCCGATCTCTTCGCTGGCCAAACCATCATGGTGACCGGTGGCGGCAGCGGCATTGGCCGTTGCACCGCACACGAGCTGGCGGCGCTTGGCGCACACGTTGTACTGGTCGGTCGCACGATCGAAAAGCTGGAAAAAACCGCGGCAGAAATCAGCCAGGATAACGGCAGTGTCAGTTATTACAGCTGCGATATCCGTGACGAGGCCTCGGTCAAGGCCTTGATTGAAAGCGTTATCGCCGCGCGTGGACAAATCCACCACCTGGTCAACAATGCCGGCGGCCAATACCCAGCGCCACTGGCCTCGATCACCCTTAAAGGTTTCGAGGCGGTGGTCAAGACCAACTTGGTGGGCGGTTTCTTGGTCGCCCGCGAAGTGTTCAATCAGTCGATGAAGAACAACGGCGGCAGCATCGTCAATATGCTGGCCGATATGTGGGGCGGCATGCCGGGCATGGGCCACTCAGGCGCAGCGCGGGCCGGGATGGAAAACTTCACCAAAACGGCTGCTGTCGAATGGGGCTGTGCGGGCGTGCGGGTCAATGCCGTGGCGCCCGGCTGGATCGCCTCCAGCGGCATGGATACTTATGAAGGCGCCTTCAAGGCAATCATTCCGGTGCTGCGCGAGCATGTACCCTTAAAACGCATCGGCACTGAGTCTGAAGTCTCTGCTGCGATTGTCTTTTTACTCAGCCCCGGTGCTGCGTTTATCAGCGGCACCACTGTGCGCATTGACGGCGCCTCCAGCCAAGGCACCCGTGCCTTCCCGCTGGCCAAGGCCAAAGCCGAGGCGAATCAGGCATTCAACGGCTTCCACCGCGCCTACTTGCCAGACGTGCTTAAAGGGGAATAACCAATGCCGGTGATTCAATCCGAGATTGATCTACATAGCCGCGAGTTTGCCGACAATCGTGAGGCCATGCTCAACGCCATTTCCAGCTTTCGCGAGGCTGAACAAAAAGTACTCGATAAGGCTGCAGCAGCCAAAGCCAAGTTCGACAAACGCGGCCAGTTGCTCCCGCGCGAACGCCTCAGTGCCCTGCTCGACCCCGGCGCGCCATTTCTGGAGTTGGCCTCACTTGCGGGCTACAAACTGCACGATGACAAAGACGGCACCCAGGCCGGTGGTGGCATCATCTCGGGCATTGGCTATATCGCCGGTGTGCGCTGCCTGATCAGCGCAAGCAACAGTGCAATCAAAGGCGGCACCATCTCCCCGACCGGGCTAAAGAAAACCCTGCGTTTGCAGCAGATTGCCGTCGAAAACAAATTGCCGGTCGTGACCCTGGCTGAAAGCGGCGGCGCCAATCTCAACTATGCCGCCGATATTTTTATTGAAGGCGCCCGCGGCTTTGCCAATCAAGCGCGCATGTCCGCCATGGGTTTGCCACAAATCACCGTGGTGCATGGCTCCAGTACTGCAGGCGGCGCCTACCAACCGGGACTTTCAGATTATGTAGTGGTCGTGCGTGGCAAAGCCAAGATGTTCCTCGCCGGCCCGCCTTTGCTAAAAGCCGCCACCGGCGAGGTGGCAACGGATGAAGAACTGGGCGGCGCCGAAATGCACGCGCAAACCGCAGGCACTGCCGAGTACCTGGCCGAGAATGATGCAGATGCGTTGCGCATTGCCCGCGAGATTGTCAGCGTGTTGCCCTGGAACGCGCAATTACCCGCTCGCCAGGCGCCAAGCTATCGCCAACCGCTGCATGACGTGCAAGAGCTGCTCGGTGTGGTTCCAGCCGATCCGAAAAAGCCCTACGACGTACGTGAAATCATTGCGCGAATTGCCGACGGCTCAGAGTTTCTCGACTTCAAAAATGAATTCGACCAGCAAACCGTCTGCGGCCACTTGAGTATTGAGGGCCAGCGCTGCGGCTTGATCGGCAACAACGGTCCAATCACGCCGCAAGGGGCGGCAAAGGCTGCGCAGTTCATTCAACTGTGCGAACAGAGCAACACGCCGATTCTGTTCCTGCACAACACCACCGGCTTTATGGTCGGTACTGAATCCGAGCAGCTTGGGGTGATCAAGCACGGCTCGAAAATGATTCAAGCGGTGGCCAATGCCAGCGTGCCAAAGCTGACCATAGTGGTCGGTGGCTCCTATGGCGCAGGTAATTATGCAATGTGCGGACGCGGCCTTGACCCACGTTTCATTTTCGCCTGGCCCAACAGCAGAACGGCGGTCATGGGGGGCGCCCAGGCTGGCAAGGTGCTGCGCATCGTCACCGAAGCCAAGCATGCAAAAGAAGGCCTTGAAGCCGACCCGAAAATGCTCGACATGCTTGAACAGGTCACCGCGCAGAAGCTCGACAGCCAGTCGACCGCGCTGTATGGCACAGCCAGCCTTTGGGATGACGGCCTGATCGATCCACGCGATACCCGCAAGCTGCTCGGCTATTTGCTGGATATCTGCGCCGAAGCCGCCGCACGCCCCCTGAAAAACAATCGCTTTGGCGTGGCGCGCTTCTAGCCCTTGCGCCCTGAATTAGCCTTTTGCTCTGGAGAATAACAAGATGATCTTCACTCAAGAACACCAAGAGCTGCGCCGTACAGTCAAGAACTTCGTCGATAAAGAGATAAACCCCTATGTCGACCAATGGGAAAAGGACGGTCGTTTCCCCATCCACGAAGTGTTCAGGAAAGCCGGTGACCTCGGCCTGCTCGGCATCTCCAAACCCGAAAAATTCGGCGGAATGGGCCTCGACTACAGCTACTCGATAGTTGCTGCGGAAGAGTTCGGCACCATTCATTGCGGTGGCGTGCCAATGTCACTTGGGGTGCAAACCGACATGTGCACACCAGCCCTGGCCCGCTTCGGCTCTGATGAACTGCGTGATGAGTTCTTGCGCCCGGCAATCAGTGGCGAAATGGTGGGTTGCATCGGGGTTTCCGAAGTGGGCGCCGGGTCAGATGTCGCAGGCCTCAAGACCACGGCGCGCAAAGACGGCGACGACTACATCATCGACGGCAGCAAGATGTGGATCACCAACTCGCCGAGCGCTGACTTCATCTGCTTGCTGGCAAACACCTCTGACGGCAAGCCACACGTTAATAAATCCCTAATCATGGTGCCGATGAACACCCCGGGCATCACGCTCAGTCCGCACCTCGACAAACTCGGGATGCGCAGCTCCGAAACCGCGCAAGTGTTCTTCGATAACGTCCGCGTACCGCAGCGCAACCGCATTGGCCAGGAAGGCGCCGGGTTCATGATGCAGATGCTGCAATTCCAGGAGGAACGCCTATTCGGCGCGGCCAACATGATCAAGGGACTGGAGCATTGCGTCGATGCCACCATTGAATACTGCAAGGAGCGTAAAACCTTCGGTAACGCGCTGATCGACAATCAAGTGATTCATTTCCGCATGGCCGAGCTGGCCTGTGAAATCGAAGCCTTGCGGGCGCTGGTCTACCAGGCAACCGAAATGTATGTCGCTGGCAAGGATGTCACCAAGCTGGCCTCGATGGCCAAGCTCAAGGCCGGCCGCCTGGGCCGTGAAGTCAGTGACAGTTGCCTGCAATACTGGGGTGGCATGGGCTTTATGTGGGACAACCCAGTGTCCCGGGCCTATCGCGATGTGCGCCTGGTTTCGATTGGCGGCGGCGCCGATGAAATCATGCTCGGCATCATCTGCAAACTGATGGGCATCCTACCCGGCAAGAAAAAAGCCTGAAGCAAGCCCTGAGCCAGAGAGAATCCCATGCAACTGCCTGATCTGAAAACACTGCTGATAAACCTCGAACAGGGTGTTCTGACGGTAACGCTCAACCGCCCTGAGTCGCGCAACGCCATGAGCCTGAACATGGTCAAGGAACTGACCCAGGTTTTCAGCCAGCTCAACCAGGAACCGAAGGTTCGAGCCATTGTCTTGCGCGGCGCGGGCGGGCACTTTTGTGCGGGTGGCGATATCAAGGACATGGCCAATGCACGCGCCGTTGGGCTAGACGCTTACCGCGAGTTGAACCGTGCCTTTGGCAGCATGCTTGAGCAAGCCCAGCGCTTGCCGCAAGTGGTGATTGCCCTGCTCGAAGGGGCTGTGCTGGGCGGCGGGTTTGGCCTTGCTTGCGTATCAGATGTTGCCATCGCCACCGACGACGCCAAGTTCGGTTTGCCGGAAACCACCTTGGGCATTTTGCCCGCACAAATCGCCCCCTTTGTTGCCAAGCGCATCGGCTTGACCCAAGCCCGCCGCCTTGCCTTGACCGCCGCCCGTTTCAACGGCCAGGAGGCTGCGCGCCTGGGCGTGGTGCACTTCAGTGAAGCCAGTGCTGCGGCGGTCGAACAGCGCCTCAACGAAACCCTGGCGCAAATAAGGCGTTGCGCCCCCCACGCCAATGCCGCGACCAAGGCGTTGCTGCTGAACACCGAACTGCAACCACTTGACCAACTGCTGGATGACGCAGCTCAATCCTTTGCCGACGCAGTGCTTAGCCCCGAAGGCATCGAAGGAACCATGGCTTTCGTGCAAAAACGTACTCCAGGCTGGGCTGTATGAGCCCACACCCACTGCATCCCGTCACCTGCCAGGAGTAGCCAGCATGCCGGCCTTCAACAAGATACTGATCGCTAATCGCGGTGAAATTGCCTGTCGCATCATAGGCACGGCTCAGGCCCTGGGCTATCGCACCGTTGCGGTGTACAGCCAGGCAGATGCCCAGGCGCGGCACGTGCAAATGGCGGATGAAGCCGTATGCATCGGGCCTGCCCAGGTTGGCCAGTCGTATCTGCAGATCGATAACATCATCGCCGCCGCACAAAAAACAGCAGCCGAAGCGATCCACCCCGGCTACGGCTTTCTCTCCGAGAACGCTGACTTTGCACGTGCCTGCGAAGCTGCCGGCATCACTTTTATTGGCCCCAGCATCGAGGCGATCCACCTGATGGGCAGCAAGCGCCTGTCGAAAGTTGCCATGCTTGAGGCTGGGGTTCCCTGCATACCGGGCTATGAAGGCGCAGCGCAAGATCAAGCGACCTTGCATGAGCACGCCCAGCGTATTGGCTACCCGCTGATGATCAAGGCCAGCGCTGGCGGCGGCGGGCGCGGCATGCGCTTGGTCCAGGCCCACTCAGAACTTGATGAACAGCTCAATACTGCCCGTTCTGAAGCGCTCAACGCCTTTGGTTCGGGCGAGCTGATACTTGAACGGGCGGTTCTCAAACCCCGACACGTCGAGATTCAGGTGTTCGGCGACCAGCACGGTAATCTGGTGTACCTCGGCGAACGCGACTGCTCGGTACAACGCAGGCATCAAAAAGTCGTTGAAGAGGCGCCCTGCCCGGTCATGACTCAGGCCTTGCGCCAGGCCATGGGCGAAGCGGCAGTAAAGGCGGCGGCATCGGTAAACTATGTTGGGGCTGGCACCGTCGAGTTTCTCCTCGATCAGAACGGCGATTTCTACTTTTTGGAAATGAACACCCGCTTGCAGGTTGAGCACCCCGTCACCGAGTTGGTCACCGGCCAGGACCTGGTTGCCTGGCAAATCAGCGTGGCTCAAGGCGAGCCATTACCACTTAAGCAGGACCAGATACGCATTAGCGGCCACGCCATGGAAGTACGCTTGTACGCAGAAGACCCTGCCAAGGATTTTCTACCGCAAACCGGCACTGTCATGCGTTGGCTTCCAGCACTGCTCGACGGCATCCGGATTGATCATGGCGTGCTTGAGGGCCAAGCGGTCAGCGCCTTTTATGATCCTATGCTGGCGAAGATCATCGCTTACGGGGCAACCCGCGACGAAGCAAGGCGCAAACTCGCACGCGCGGTTGAAGACTGCGTACTGCTTGGAGTTAAAGCCAACCAACGATTTCTCGCCAACCTGCTCAGGCATCCGCAATTTGCCTCAGGCAATGCAACCACGGCCTTTATCGGCGAACACTTTAGCCAGGATCCGAGCCTGACAGCGCCAGCTATTTCCAACAAGGAACTGGCGTTGGCAAGCGCATTGTTCTATCACGCTTCGGCTACGTACAACGCCCAGCAAGCAGAACGCAGCGGCTGGAGCAACTCAGCAAGCGCCGAGCTCGGCTATGTGCTTGAACTGGCTGAAAGAACGGTCAAGACAACCCTGACGCTGGTACACACCGGGCAACAGCCAAAACTGCGTATCAGCCTTGAACAGCAGAGCTTCGAACTGCAATTGCTCAGCGCTGACGGTGAAAACTGCACAGTCGAAATCGACGGCGTGCGACAGCGCCTGTGCTATCAGCTGCACAACCAGACCCTGCACCTATTCGCCCACAGCGGCTCCGTGCAAATCCAGAACGTGACCCACAAAGCCCTGGCCAACACTGAAGCAGCAGGTAGTGGTTCGGTCAAGGCACCCATGGATGGTGCAATAGTCGAGGTGCTGGTTGAGCCTGGTAGCCCTGTCAGCAAGGGTCAATTACTGCTCGTACTTGAGGCCATGAAAATGGAACATCCGCTAAAAGCGAGTATTGATGGCGTGGTAAGTCGGGTGCAGGCAACCCCGGGTGAACAGGTGAAAAACCGGCAACTGCTGGTCGAAATCCAAGCGCATGACGCCACAGTGTCGGCGAATTAAACCGGAGAAGATAGATGTCATTGTCAGGCAAAACCCTATTTATTACTGGCGCCAGTCGTGGCATCGGCCGCGAGATCGCACTGTGCGCTGCCCGCGAAGGTGCCAACATCGTGATTGCCGCCAAGAGTGCCGAGCCACACGCCAAACTGCCGGGTACGATTCACAGCGTCGCCGAGGAAGTGGTAGCCGCGGGCGGCAAGGCACTCGCCCTACAAGTGGATGTGCGCGACGAGAACGCCGTCAAGCTCGCCATGGAACAAGCCGCCACCCATTTTTCTGGAATCGATGCACTGGTAAACAATGCCGGGGCAATCAAGTTGCTCGGTGTCGAACATTTGCCGGCCAAGCGCTTCGATCTGATGTACCAGATCAATACACGCGCGGTGATGGTTTGCAGCCAGGCAGCGCTGCCCTATCTGAAGAAAAGCGGCAACGGCCACATCCTCAACTTGTCGCCGCCACTCAACCTCGACAGCAAATGGTTTGCCCAGCATGGCCCCTACACGGTGACCAAATACGGCATGAGCATGTTGACGCTGGGCATGAGCGAAGAATTCAAGAAGTACGCCATCAGCGTTAACTCACTGTGGCCACAAACCATGATCGCAACAGCCGCGATTGAGTTTGAGCTGGGCAGCCGCGATGTGTTTAAGCGCGCCCGCACTCCGTTGATCATGGCGGATGCCGCCTGTGCAATCCTGCGCAGCGAAAAGCGCAGCATCAGCGGCCGCTTATTGATCGATGAACAAATCCTTCGCGAACAAGGCCAGACCGAGTTCGAACACTACCGCTATGATCGACAAGGTGGGGCCTTGATTGCCGACTTGTTCCTCGATTAGGCGCATAAGCAACAAGCTGCACCGGCAATTTGCCAATCTGCCCGACCTGCCTCGCCCCAGGGCCATAGTCGGGCTAGATCAGGCCCGCATAGAGTGGCTTACAGCCATCTCAACAGTGTGAGCCTAGAGCCTAATGCGTAATCCTGACCTGATCTCCCCGTTAGATTTCCTCAGTCGTCTGCCCAAGCAACTGCCGAATCTTCCACGCAGGCTTTTAGGGCTTTACTACGCTCGACTTAGTAATCGTGACAAGACCCTATCGCTGGCCTGGGCGCTGCAACGCGCGGCTGATAAATACCCGCAGCGCCCTGCCCTGGTCGATGAACAACGCTCAGTTTCCTACACAGCGTTAAACCGTTGGGCCAACCGCATTGCGGCTGCGCTGAAAGCCGATGGCGTACACGCCGGAACCGTGGTCGCGGTGATGCTCGAAAACCGCATTGAATTGCTCGCCATCCTTGCAGCAGTCAGCAAGCTGGGGGCTATTTCAGCACTGATCAATACTACCCAGCGTGGCAAGGTCCTGGCGCACAGCATAAACCTGGTCAAACCCGGCTATATGGTGATTGGCGAAGAGCTGGTTTCCAGCATCACAGACGCAGAGCCACTTTTAGAGAAGTCATCGCTTATCCGTTACTGGATTGCCGACCAAGACTGCCTGCAAGACACAGGCATCGAGCCCAATGGCTGGACCAACTTATTACAGCAAGCACAGGGGCAACCTGAGCACAATCCGCTTGAAAGCTATGACGTGAAGATGAAAGACCCGTGCTTTTTCATCTACACCTCCGGCACCACCGGTATGCCCAAGGCATCGATCTTGAGCCATGGCAAATGGATCAAGGCCTACGGCGGCTTTGGTCATTCAGGCTTGGCCCTTAACAGCAACGATGTGCTGTACCTGACGCTGCCCTGCTATCACAACAATGCCGTGACCGTTTGCTGGAGCGCCGCTATTGCGGGCGGTGCGGCTATTGCCCTACGCCGCGGGTTCTCGGCCAGCGCGTTCTGGAGCGATGTGCAGCGTTACCAAGCGACCTGCTTCGGTTATATCGGCGAGCTGTGCCGTTACCTGCTCAACCAACCTGAATGCCCCGAGGAAAAGAACAACAGCCTGCGCTGCATGATCGGCAACGGTTTGCGCCCCGCCATCTGGCAGGCATTCAAGGACCGTTTCGCGATTGAGCAAATTACCGAATTCTACGCCTCAAGCGAGGGCAACATTGGCTTCACCAATGTGTTCAACTTTGACAATACCGTAGGCTTTTCACCGGCAACCTTTGCCATAGTCAAATACGACTTGGAAAACGACAGGGTTGTGCGCAACGCCAAGGGTTTTCTGCAAAAAGCCAAAAAGGATGTGCCTGGCCTGTTGATCAGCGAGATCTCAGACAAGTGGCCATTTGACGGCTATACCGACACCCAAAAAAGTGAAGCGGCCATTTTGCGCAACGTCTTCAAAAAGGGCGACGCCTGGTACAACAGCGGAGACTTGATGCGTGATATCGGCTGCAAACATGCCCAGTTTGTCGATCGCCTCGGCGATACATTTCGCTGGAAAGGTGAAAACGTTTCCACCACCGAAGTTGAAAGCACATTGAGCACATATCCAGGCATTGAAGATGCTGTGGTCTACGGCGTCGAAATCAATGGAACCAATGGCCGCTGCGGTATGGCGGCACTGCGGCTCAGTCCTGGATTGAGTTTTGACGGCGAAGCCCTGGCCCGCTACCTGGATGCCGAGCTGCCCAGTTATGCGGCCCCCCTGTTTATTCGCCTGCTCGACCAGGTTGAAACGACAGGCACCTTCAAATACAAAAAAACTGACCTCAAGAACGCCGGCTATGACCCTGACCGCGTGCAAGACCCGCTATTCGCCCGTTTGCCCGGCAGCAACAGCTTCACTCCTGTAACCCAGGCGCTGTATCAAGCAATTACTGGCGGGCAATACCGGTTCTAGCCACGGTTTGAATGATAGTCTCAGCAAATCGCGACACCCCCAACCAGCACTTAGCCCGTTTCATTCAACTGCCAACGCGTACTATTGCTTGAACTTGAACTGCAGCTGCGCGCCATCAATGGAGTCGAGTGAACCCTTGCCATTGGTGTCATCCGTAAGCAACTTGCCACTTAGCTCAAAAGGTTTCGGCTGAGTATCTTTGGGCCCAAACATGGGCGGCAACGGCTTAACCGCATTGTACTCATGAGTATCGGCATCATTAAGCTGCTGAACCAAGTCCTTGGGTAAGCTTAGATCGAGCTTGACCTCTGGCACTTTGGCAACTGGCTTAGTAGCTGGGGATTTTTTAACCGGCTTTTCAACCTCCGGCTCGGTTTCAATTTCGGGCTCAAAATCGGTCTCAAGTTTCGGCGCGGGCTCCAAATCCAAATCCAGATCCAGCTTTACTGCTGTATCCGCCGCCTCAGTTTTGCTATCAGGCTTAGGCTTGGCAGTCGTTTCAACTCGGTCGACCTCGGCGCCCACCCTTGCCTCTGGTGCAGCGCTTTCCTTGGGCTGGGTTTCAGCCCCGCTGCTGGCGGGCGACTTGGCAGGCTCTTGGTCGGGGCCGCAAGCAACCAACAAGGCCAACAAAGTCGACACCACTGAATAACGCGTCAGGTTCATCTTGGCTCTACACAAAAAATTGTATCCATACAGTTCAATCATCTCTGCACACCCCTGCATCATCCTTAAACTGGCAGGCTCAGTCGCTAGGTTGCGTCACGGGCTTTTTAGCATCCGCTATTTATCCTGCGCGCGCAGTTCTTGCAACTGCTGTTCAATATCAAGCGTCGGATATTGCTTCTGCAGCGCCTTGACCAGTGCTTCAGCTTGCTGTGTGTGGCCGTCTTTGCGCAATTGAATTATCTGTTGCAATTGAGCTTCCAGATCACCGGTATCGGCTAAAACTCCAGACGCTATTTTAGTCTGGGATTTGCTCGCTTCATGGGCCTCGACAACAGGCTCAGCAGGCATTGCTGATTCAGCCGATAGTGCATCGGCCGCCTCACTTTGCTGCATGCGCGGGTGTTGTATCGGCGCGCTTTGCGACTCAGCCATTCGCTCGCGCTTGAGCGCAGGCGCGGCGTATCCCTGCATGGCTGGGGCCGCTGCTGGTAGAGGATTATCGTAAATCGGTGATGACTGCTGATAGCCATTAAACACCAGGCCAACAGCAAGCCCTACGACCGCAAGACTGCCGAGCGCAACCGACCAGCGCTTGTGGTTTCCCCAGCTGTACAAACGCATCCACAGCGAATGTGGCCGTGCGTTGCGAGCCTGGGCATTGGCCGCCGCCAAAATGCTTGCATCCAGCGCGGCTGAAGGTTCCTGCCGTTGATTTTGACGATAATGCTCGACTAATTGTTCATCGTTATTCATACAGACACCTCTTCCAGCAACCGACGTAACTTTTGCATCGCGTAGCGCAGACGACTTTTGACCGTTTCAGCCGGTGTACGCGTCAGTTCGGCGATTTCGTGCACCTCCAGTTGGCCATGCGCGCGCAACACAAACACCTCCCGCTGCTCGGCCGGTAAGTCATCCAGCGCCAATTGCAGGCGACGCTGGTCCTGAATCAAATCGACCTGCTGCTCAGGCCCCGGTTGTGAGTCTGCTTGAGCATGCTGTTGTTCGTCGTACTCATCGCTTGATGCATCGGCCTTACCATGCTTGCGCCAATAGTCGATCAGTCGGTTGCGGGCTATTTGGTAGAGCCAGGTCTTGAAGAGAACGGCCTCGCGCTGCAACGATTGACTGCGCACGATACTCAGCCAGGTTTCCTGGAATATCTCCTCGGCCAGCGTCTGGTCGCCGCATAAACCGCACAAAAAACGAAACAAGCCAAGGCGATGGCGCTGGTAAAGCTGCGCAAACGCCTCGGCATCACCTTGTCGATAACGGCGCAGCAAGCTGGCGTCATCGACGTCCTTGGATTCAGAAACCGCTGATTTCACTATCACTCAACTCGATGGGTAGCCAGGTCGGGGGTTGAAGTTTGCAAGCTCTGGGCTAATTCCACCAGCTGAATAAATTCAGCACGCAATCCGAATGGATCATTACCCTTGGCACTGCGCGCCAGTTCAGCGCTGTCCTTGAAGGTAAATTGTCGGGTGTACTGACCGCCCTGGAGTTGTTGCGCAAAGGCTGCGACTGCAGTTGCAAAGCGCATGTCTTGTGAGGCATTGGCAATAGCTGCCACCTGTGCTGGCTTGGCGATTGGCACTTGCAGCAAGCGACTACTATTGTGCCCGGGCGTCTTGTAACGCAGGCGTAGCATGGCCAACTCGTCACTGACCGCCTGCTTGGCGGGTGCCGTTGCGTTCGCTTGATAACGCAGCGGCTCTAGCCAGCCACGCTTACCCACTGGAACGACCTCGTACAAAGCCGTCACGCTGTGGCCCGCTCCGACTTCACCAGCATCGACCTTGTCGTTATTGAAGTCCTCGCGCTTCAGCGCCCGGTTTTCATAACCCAGCAGGCGATATTCACTGACTTGCGCAGGGTTGAACTCAACTTGGATCTTTACATCCTTGGCGACCACGGCCAGGGTTGAGCTGAGTTGATCAACCAATACTTTTCGAGCTTCACGCAAGTTGTCGATATAGGCGTAGTTGCCATCACCGGCATCTGCCAACTGCTCCATCAGGCGCTCATTGTAATTGCCGGTGCCAAACCCAAGGGTTGTCAGTGATATTCCAGTTTTACGCTTGCTTGCAGCAAGACGCTTGAGCGCATCAAAGTCGCTGACACCCACATTGAAGTCACCATCGGTCGCCAACAAAATGCGGTTGATGCCCTGCTTGATAAAGCCTTTCTGGGCTTGTTGATAGGCCAATTCAATGCCCGATTCACCCGCGGTTGATCCGCCCGCCTGCAGCCCATCGATGGCGGCTCGGATTGTGGCTTTATCACTGCCTGAAGTCGGCGTCAGGACCACACTTGAGTTGCCGGCATAGACCACCAGCGAAACACGGTCTTGCGCCCGTAATTGTTCGACCAGAAGCTTGAGCGTGCTCTGCACCAAGGGCAAGCCTTCGCGACGGTCCATCGAGCCTGACACATCAACCAAAAACACCAGGTTTGCAGGTGCCAGCTCGGCAACCGAACGGTCCTCTGCCTTGATGGCCAATCGTAACAACAGGCTCTGCGGATTCCAGGGTGTTTGCGCCACTTCGGTGCTCAGCACAAAGGGCGCCCCTTGGTCTTCACCCACTATGTCGTAGGGAAAATAATTGATCATTTCCTCAAGGCGCACCGCATCCGCTTGTGGCAATTGCCCCTGGTTGAGCAAACGCCTCACGTTGGCATAAGCACCGGTATCGACATCAATACTAAAAGTCGATACCGGGTTCTGCGCAGTGGCCATCACCGGATTTGCGGGGTAATGCTGATACTGCTCCTGGCCTATATCAACATTGAATTGCTCATCGATGGGGGCATGCAACATTCCAGGCTGGCTGAGCATATCAGCCGACTCAGCACTGACTTGTTTATACAGTGCAGGTTCTGACGCAGGCCTTGCCCGTTCGTAGGCGACAGGAGGCGGATTGGCAGGTGCAGATTTAACGGGCTCAGCCACATCGTAGCGGCACGCACTCAACGCAACGAGCATCGAGCTGGCAAAACCGTATAACAGCGCATTGGGACAACGAATTGATGTGAGCATGGCTGCATCTCCTTGAATGATTCATCCAAGTAGACGCAGCCGATTGTGCCGCGGGGTTAAGACGGATCAATTTATCTGTGTGGGCTGAACCTCTTGGCACAGCTGAGTCGCGAGCATGCCCAAGGTCATCACCGCGCGTTCGGCTTCGCGATTCCACGGCACACCACAGTTAATCCGCACACAATGGTTGAACTGCTCGGTGTTACTGAAAATCAATCCCGGTGCGATGCTGATGCCTTGCTGTAACGCCCGGGTATGCAAATCCTTGGTATTGACCCGAGCAGGCAGACTGACCCACAAGATGAACCCTCCTTTGGGCCGGGTCATTTGCGTACCTTCGGGAAAATACTGCTGCACCGCCAGTTGGAAAGCGCTGAGGTTCTTGCGGTATTCCTGGCGGATATATCGCAAGTGCCGGTCATAACCACCGTTCTCAAGGTAGGCAGCCACGGTCATCTGCGTGACGCTGCAAGCCGAGTGAGTCGAGAATGTCTGCAGGCGTTGAATTTCATCCTGGTATTTACCGGCGATGATCCAACCAATGCGCACACCAGGGGACAGCGTCTTAGAGAAGCTGGAGCAGTACACCACTCGCCCTTCACGGTCATTCGACTTCAAGGCCTTGGTCGGCCCTTGCTCGAACATCAGCTCACCGTAGATATCGTCTTCGATAATCTGGATATCAAAATTCTCAGCCAGTCTGAGCAACTGCTTTTGCCGGTCTTCAGGAATGGTTCCACCTAGCGGATTGCTCAAGCGTGGTGTCAGCACCAAGGCTTTGATTGGCCACTGGCTGGCAGCCAATTGCAATGCCTCAAGACTCATACCAGTGGTTGGGTCACTGGGGATTTCTATCACTTTCAAACCGAGCAAGTCGGCGAGTTGCAACAACCCATAATAGGTCGGTGACTCAGCTGCAATCAGGTCACCCGGCTTGGTGAGCACACGCAAAGACATCTGCAGCGCATCCACGCAGCCGTGAGTAATCACCACCTCAGACGGATCAACAACCACGCCAGCATCACGCATGCGGATCGCAACCTGACGGCGCAATGGCTCATAACCAGGACTGAACATGTAATTGAAGGCCCGCGCACTCTGAAAGCGAGTGACTTTGGCCAGTTGTTGATGTAACGCCCGAGCCGGTAAGTAGTCAATATGCGGAACAGCAGCGCCCAGCGGAAACACCCCTTCACGACGGGACTCATCCAACACTTGATTAATGATGCTGCTGCGAGTCACCAGGCTTGGCCGCTCGACCTTCGCCACATCAGGCGTTGGTGCAGTCAGCGCGGGCGTCTGGTGAACATAATAACCGGACTGCGGACGCGCACGGATAAGCCCCTGATCCTCAAGGTTGGCATAGGCCTGCAGCACAGTTGCGTGACTGACGCTCAGCTGAGTGCTCATCTTGCGCACCGATGGCACGCGCTCTCCAGGCTGGTAAACACCTCGACGAATATCCTCCGCCAGTTGCTGAGCGATACGTTGGTAGAGCAACAGATTAGTCATATGCGCGTTCTCGCCTTACTGAACCGTAACAGTAACCCGAACCTTGCAAATTGCACCGGTACAGATTCTTTTATAGTGGACGATACAGTTGAGTTCTGCCATTTCTGTTACGGTCTAAAAAAGCAATATCAACAACTGTTTAGCGCCTATGCCGAAAGCCCAGACTAATTCTTGGACGCTGCAGATATTCCACACCTAAACTTGAACGCATAACAACATGGGGCGCCAACTTCCAGTGCTCAGAAAAATCGAAGTCAGCCAGCTGCGGTTGGGCATGTACATCCATGAGTTCTCGGGTTCCTGGATGGATCACCCATTCTGGAAAGGCCGCTTTCTGCTTACTCGTCCTGAAGACTTGCGCGCGATTCGCAACTCGAACCTGAGTGAACTGTGGATTGACGCCAGCAAAGGCGATGACCTTGCCCAAGTTGAAAACAGCAAATCCGAGCAACAGGTTGCCGCTGAAACCGATGCCTTGCTCTGTGCCGCGCAGCAAAGTAAGCAAGTTGCCAAGGTTGAGCTTAATGATGAAATCAACCGCGCACTGAAGATCTGCGCCAGATCCAAGGCCGCCGTGGTTGAGATGTTCACCGACGCACGCATGGGTAAGGCGGTTGCGGTTGATCAGGTATCATCGCTGATCGATGAAATAGCCATTTCTGTAAAACGTCACCCTAGCGCCTTGATCAGCCTGGCACGCTTGAAAACCGCCGATGAATACACCTATATGCACTCGGTAGCGGTTAGTGCACTGATGATTGCCTTGGCTCAAGAGCTCGAGTTGCCGGCTGAGCTGGTTAAAGAGGCAGGAATCGGTGGCCTGCTGCATGACATTGGCAAAATGGCGATTCCCGATTCGATTTTGAACAAGCCCGGGCGCCTTACAAACGATGAGTTCAACACAGTACGTGGCCATCCCGCTGCCGGGCATGCAATGCTGTTGCATAACCCGCTGATCAGCCCACAGGTACTGGATGTTTGCCTGAGCCACCATGAGAAAGTGGATGGAAGCGGCTACCCGAACAAAACACAAGCGCAAGACATCAGTTTATTTGCACGCATGGGCGCGGTGTGTGATGTGTATGATGCCATCACCTCTGACCGCCCCTACAAAAAGGGCTGGGACCCTGCCGAATCGATCCGCAAGATGGCTGAATGGCAGGGGCATTTCGATGCGCAGGTATTCCAGGCCTTCGTTAAATGCGTGGGCATTTACCCTTGTGGAGCGCTGGTTCGCCTGGAAAGCGGTCGCCTTGCCGTAGTGATGGAGCAAAGCGCAAAATCGTTACTGACACCGGTGGTCAAAGTGTTCTTTTCCGCCCGCTCGAAACTGCCAATCCACCAGGAAATAATTGATCTGAGTAAAGTGGCGGGTCGCGACAAAATCATGGGCCGCGAAGATCCAGAAAACTGGAATTTCAAGCACCTTGAAATGCTCTGGTCGGGCTTGCAGTCGAGCAATAAATCCCTCTTCGACTAACCGCATGCGGCATAAGCCCAGGCGGAAGCTGGGCTTTGACCACCGTGCTTAGCGGCTTTCGCCCAGACTGCCCTGTTCATCGGAAAACACGATCTCGACCCGACGGTTCTGCGCACGGCCCTTGACCGAGGCGTTTTCAGCAACCGGAAAACTCTCACCCAAGCCTTTGACACTGATGCGCTTGCTGTCGACGCCCAAGTCCGTCAAGACATCGGCCACTGATTGGGCACGCGCGCGCGACAACTCAAGGTTCTGCGCATCATCGCCACTGCTGTCGGTATAGCCTTCAATGCGCACGATACGCCGCGGGTTAAGCTGTAAAAACTGCACAACCTTGAGAATGGTACGGTTGGCAGACGCCTTTAAGTCAGCATGACCGGCATCAAACAGCACATCGCCCAGCGTAATGATCAAGCCACGCTCGGTCTGGGTGGTTGCCAGGCTGATCATTTGATCGCCAAGCATGCTGCCCTGCTCTTGCAGGCTCAACATTTTTGCTTCACGCAGGGCCAACTGCAGGCGCTGACGCTCAAGCTCCAACTTGGCCTCGCGCTCCTGATTGAGCATCAACTCACTCTTCTGCTCGGCGATCGCACTGTAGCGTTGACTTAAATAGGCGTAATGCTCAACGTCAGCTTCGCTGCCCCAGTAGTTCGACAGGCGATCCGCTCGCGCCAGCGACTCCCCTGCCCGAATCACATCTTTGGGCGCACTACGCAAGACATTGGAGTTTTCCTTAACCGACTGAAAGCTCGAACGAGCGGCCTCCAGCGCAGCATTGCTGGCTTGCTGCGAACCTGCGCAACCGCTCAGTGCAAGGCCCAATACGGCGCTAAGCGCAACCTGATAGCCTTTACTCATAGCTGAGATCCCAACTGCTGGCGCATACGGTTGATGCGTTTGTTGATTTCCAGCAGTTGCTCTGAACTTTTGCTCGCCAATACCCGGGCCTCTGCTTCACGTGCGTCGAGCTCAGCCTGCTCAGCCAGAACACGCGCCTCTTTGTATTGCTCATCGAGCAGTGCCGCCTGGGCCAGCTGTTGCTTGCTCAGCGCCAACTGCATGGAAGCATCCGTAGACGAAGCACCAACCGCAGCGGCTTGCTCAATGGCTTGATCGGCGAGGCGCATTTGCTCGGTGGGTACGGGATCGTTGGCACAGCCCGCCAACACCAGCAAAGCCAGGCTGGCAGGGTAAATTCGATTGATCACTGAGCCACCTTTGGCGCGCTAGCAGGTTCTGATTGTTGCTGTTTCCAAAGCTGTAAGTTCTTCTGGATCAATGATTCAGGCAGCTCTGAGGCAGCGAGTTCTGTCATCTTCTTAGCCAACTGTCCGCGCAACCAGGCGTCATTGCACGCCGAATTATGCGACAACGCCAAGTACATTGGCCGCCCCTCTATTGGCGGTGACAAAGGCAACAGGTCATCCTGCAGACCCATAGTGGTTGCCCGCGCAAGGCTAGACTCGCGCTCGGCCAATACATAATCGACTTCACCGAGCATCAGTTTCTGAAAGATCTGACTCAGATTTGCGCCTTGCTCAATATCAAGATTGGCCTTGGCGTAGTCGGTGAACGCCGGGCTCAAGGTGTCAGCTGCCTTTGCCCCTTTACGATCACGCAAGTCAGCCCACTCGATATAGGGAAAGCTCAGGATATTACGCACCCAAACCACGGTGTCGCGGCTGTATACCGAGGGGTAGATATAATCCAGGTCATCAAGCGAGGCTGGCTTGAGCTCAACGCCAGCCAACAGGTCAACGCGCCCGCTGCGCACCTCATCCTCGGCTTTTTCCCATGAGCGGCTGTACAACACGTCCATGCGCACCCCAAGGTCTTTAGCGACCTTGTTCAGCATATCGGCCTGGGCCCCCATTAATTGCTTGGGGTTTTGCGGATCTCGCCACATAAATGGCGGATTATTCGGGTTGCCTGTCGCCACCAGACGCTCGCATGAGCCTGCGGCAAAAGACAGGCTGGAAACGCTCAGGCAAGAGATGGCCAATACGCAGGATTTTAGCAAGTGACGATCAAGCATTCATAACTCTCAGATTAACCATTGATGAGGCACGTACAGCACCTCAACGCCCGGATTGAACTTCGTGCTAGTTTAACGCCAGCGCAGAATAACGGGTTATAAGGACATGCAATGAAAAAACTTTTACTCGCCCTGATCCTGACCATTGCCGCAGCCAGCGCAGTGCTCTATGTATTCCCGGCGACGCTCATGGCCAGCATTCAACTGCTCGGCCAGACAGTTGCAGGCCTATCGAGCAAGCAACTTGAAGTCGCCGATCTTAGCATTCATTACTACGAAGGCGGCCCCAAGGATGGCGAAACCATTTTAATGGTCCATGGTTTTGGTGCAGATAAAAACAACTGGCTGCAATTCGCCCGCTTTTTCACCAAACGCTACCACGTCATAGCGCTTGACCTTCCCGGCTTTGGTGAGAGCAGCAAGCCGCCAGCCAGCTACGATGTTGGCACCCAGGCTGAACGTATTGCCGCGTTCACCCAGGCGCTGGGCATCAAGCGCCTGCACATTATCGGTAATTCGATGGGCGGGCACATCGCCGCACTTTATGCGGCGCGTTACCCGCAGCAAGTCGCCAGCGTTGCCTTGCTGGATAACGCCGGTATCGATGCACCGCAAAAAAGCGAGTTGTACCGGCGTATAGAGCAAGGCAAGCCCAATCCACTGGTGGTCAATAATGCTCAGCAGTTCGAGCAACTTATCGACTTTGTATTTTACAAGGCACCTGCGCTACCAGAACGCCTGAAGCATTACATGGCCGAGCAAGCCATTGCCAACAGCGCGATGAATACACAAATATTCAGCCAACTGCGTGAGCGCTACATCCCGCTCGAGCCGGAACTGCCCAAGATCGAAGCGCCAACCTTGTTGCTCTGGGGCGATCACGACCGAGTTCTCGATGTATCAAGCATCAAAGTCATGCAGCCGCTACTCAAGCACCCAAGCGTGGTGTTGATGAAAGACTGCGGGCACGTGCCTATGATCGAGCGTCCAGAAGAAACCGCGGGACATTACCAAGCGTTTCTCGACAAGACTGCCAAACTTGAGGCTGCCAAACCCACTTCCTGACCAGTGCTGCAGGCATAAAAAAACCCGCTCAGTGAGCGGGTTTTTATTGAACCTGAAAAGCTGGTTTAAACCAGTTTTTCCAGCTCAGGCACTGCTTCAAACAGGTCAGCAACCAGACCGTAGTCTGCAACCTGGAAGATTGGTGCTTCTTCGTCCTTGTTGATAGCGACGATAACTTTCGAGTCTTTCATACCGGCCAAGTGCTGGATTGCACCGCTGATACCTACAGCGATGTACAGCTGTGGCGCAACGATTTTACCGGTCTGGCCAACTTGCATGTCGTTCGGTACAAAGCCTGCGTCAACTGCAGCGCGCGAAGCACCTACAGCAGCACCCAGCTTGTCAGCAACGGCGTACAGGTGCTTGAAGTTGTCGCCGTTCTGCATGCCACGACCGCCAGAGATAACGATCTTGGCAGCGGTCAGCTCAGGACGATCGGATTTGGCCAGCTCTTCACCAACAAATGCCGAAGTGCCCGCGTCAGCGCCAGCCGATACGGCTTCAACAGCAGCAGAGCCGCCTTCAGCAGCAACTGGGTCAAACCCGGTGGCACGTACAGTGATGGCCTTGACTGCAGCAGACGACTGCACGGTGGCAATGGCGTTACCGGCGTAGATCGGACGCTTGAAGGTATCAGGGCTTTCAACCGAGATAATTTCAGAAATCTGGTCAACGTCCAGTTGCGCAGCGACGCGTGGCAGGAAGTTTTTGCCGTTGGTGGTCGCGGCAGCCAGGATGTGGCTGTAACCAGCGCCCAACTCAGCAATCAGCGGAGCAACGTTTTCAGGCAACTGGTGAGCAAAGGCTGCGTTATCGGCAACCAGTACTTTAGTGACGCCTGCAACTTTGGCAGCAGCTTCAGCAGCTGCGGCGCAGCCCGAACCGGCAACCAGTACGTGAATATCGCCACCAATGGCTTGCGCCGCGGCAACAGTGTTCAGCGTGGCAGCAGCCAGAGCAGCGTTAGTGTGTTCTGCAACAACTAAGATAGCCATTTAGATTACCTTCGCTTCGTTCTTCAGTTTCTCGACCAATTCAGCAACCGACTTAACCTTGATGCCAGCGCTGCGAGTTGCAGGGGCTTCAACTTTGATGGTTTTGACGGTAGAAGCGGTGGAAACACCCAGTGCGTCAGGGGTGATGTTTTCCAGTGGCTTCTTCTTGGCTTTCATGATGTTAGGCAGCGACGCATAGCGAGGCTCGTTAAGGCGCAGGTCGGTAGTCACGATAGCTGGCAGATTCAGTGCAACAGTCTGCAGGCCGCCGTCGATTTCACGGGTGACGTTAACCTTGTCGCCGGCAACTTCAACCTTGGAGGCGAAGGTACCCTGCGCGTAACCCGTCAGAGCGCCCAGCATTTGGCCAGTCTGGTTGTTATCGCTGTCGATCGCCTGCTTACCGAGGATAACCAACTGTGGCTGTTCTTTGTCGACCACTGCCTTGAGCAGCTTGGCCACAGCCAGTGAATTCAATTCTTCGCTGGATTCAACCAGGATTGCACGATCAGCACCCAGAGCCAGCGCAGTACGCAGTTGCTCTTGAGCGGTTGTCGGGCCAATAGTCACGACGACGATTTCGCTCGCAACGCCTTTCTCTTTCAAGCGTACCGCTTCTTCAACAGCGATTTCGCAGAAAGGGTTCATCGACATCTTGACGTTCGCAAGATCAACGCCGCTGTTGTCCGCTTTGACGCGAACCTTGACGTTGTAGTCGACCACTCGTTTGACAGCTACAAGAACCTTCATGGATTCCCCGTTACTCTCTGGTGAATAGGAATGTCGCCAAGATGGACCTGGCTAGTGATGCCAATCGGCTTTAGCCGACCTTCAGCCCAGACGGCGAGCGCAAAACCGCCCGTATCTTGACCGCAGAGCAGGGTGTGGTCAATACACCGAACCGGCCAGTCATCTTTCTTGTAGTAATAATCTAACAGTCCTACAGAAAATTCAAACAAACGTTTGTATTGGCCCAGGCGGCGTGTGTAGATATAATGCGACAGCATGGCTTTGGGCGCGAGCCAGCCACCATTATAAAATATTAAGAGTGCCTGAGTAGGAGATAACCTGTGGAACGCGAATTTATGGAGTTCGACGTCGTCATTGTTGGAGCCGGGCCTGCAGGCCTGTCCGCTGCATGCCGACTGAAACAAAAAGCTGCCGACGCAGGTAAAGAAATTAGCGTCTGTGTGGTCGAGAAGGGTTCTGAAGTCGGCGCACACATCCTATCCGGTGCGGTATTCGAGCCGCGTGCGCTCAACGAGCTGTTTCCAAACTGGAAAGAGCTTGAAGCCCCGCTCAACACCCCGGTAAAGCGTGACGACATTTATATGTTGAAGAGCGCCGAGAGCGCAACCAAAATCCCAGGCATGTTCGTGCCAAAGACAATGCACAACGAAGGTAACTACATTATCTCGTTGGGCAACCTGTGCCGCTGGCTGGCCCAACAGGCTGAAAACCTCGGTGTAGAAATCTACCCTGGTTTCGCCGCACAAGAAGTCTTGATCAACGAAAATAACGTTGTAACCGGTATTCTTACCGGTGATTTGGGCGTTGACCGCGAAGGCAACCCAAAAGAAGGCGTCTACACGCCAGGTATTGAGTTGCGCGCCAAGTACACCCTGTTTGCCGAAGGCTGCCGTGGCCATCTGGGCAAGCAGTTGATCAAGAAATTCAACCTCGATACCGAAGCCGATGCCCAGCATTACGGTATCGGTCTCAAGGAAATCTGGGACATCGACCCAGCCAAACACGAGCAAGGTTTGGTCGTTCACACCGCTGGCTGGCCGCTGGACGATGAAAACATGGGCGGCTCGTTCCTCTATCACCTGGAAAACAACCAGGTGGTCGTCGGCTTGATCGTTGACCTGTCCTACAGCAACCCGTTCCTCTCGCCATTCGACGAATTCCAGCGTTACAAGCATCATCCGGTGATTGCTCAGTACCTCGAAGGCGGCAAGCGCGTCAGCTACGGCGCGCGGGCCATCTCAAAAGGCGGCCTGAATTCACTGCCGAAGATGGTATTCAACGGGGGCGCCCTGATCGGCTGCGACCTGGGCACGCTGAACTTCGCCAAGATCAAAGGCAGCCACACCGCCATGAAATCCGGCATGCTGGCCGCAGACGCAGTCGCTGACGCATTGTTCGCTGGTAAAGAAGGTGGCGACGAGCTGACCGGTTACGTCGACAGCTTCAAGTCGAGCTGGCTCTACGACGAGCTGTTCCGCAGCCGCAACTTCGGCCCGGCCATGCATAAATACGGCGCCTTGCTCGGTGGTGCATTCAACTTTATCGACCAGAACATCTTTGGCGGCAAGATTCCGTTCACCCTGCATGACACCAAGCCAGACTACGCCTGCCTGAAGCTTGCAGCTGACGCCAAGCGGATTGACTATCCGAAGCCTGATGGCAAATTGAGCTTCGACAAACTGTCTTCGGTATTCCTGTCGAGCACCAACCACGAAGAAGAGCAGCCATGCCACCTGAAACTGGCTGATGCGAGCATTCCAGTGGGGAAAAACTTGCCGATGTACGATGAACCTGCGCAGCGCTACTGCCCTGCCGGCGTTTATGAAATCGTCACGCAAGAGGATGGCGAGAAGCGATTCCAGATAAACGCGCAGAACTGCGTGCACTGCAAGACGTGCGACATCAAAGACCCAGCCCAGAACATCACCTGGGTGGCGCCTGAAGGCGCAGGCGGCCCGAATTACCCGAACATGTAATTAAGCCGCTTAATAAAATGCCCGCTGCCAAAACAGCGGGCATTTTTTATGGCCAACTTGAAAATTTACAGCCCCAATGACGCCTTTATCATCCGCCTATTGCCGTGCATTGGCGGACAAGCTTCGCGTTACGCCCTACGGCGTATCTCAATCCGGTTGCGGGGCAATGGGGAAAAACTGACCACAGCTCCAGACACCCAGCCAGCTCTGGCCATCGATATCACGCGGCACCGCAAGCTCAACCAGTTGATAAAACACATTGCGGTGGATCAGCGCCTCTAGGTTGGTTCGTACCCGCACAAAAGGCGTAGGTTCCTGGGTTTGCGGGTCGAGCTCAACACGAATCGGATGTTCGGCATCAGCCAGGAATTCATCGTCGACATTGTTGGTAAAGCGTAATACCTGAGCCTCACCCTCGCCCTCCACCGCCAGCGTTACCGCCACAAAGGGCGCTACATCGACGCGGATTCCCACTTTCTCGACCGGGGTGACCAAAACATAATCATCACCATCGCGGCGAATAATGGTTGAGAACAGCTTGACCATTGGCTTACGCCCAATCGGCGTGCCCATGTAGAACCATGTGCCGTCCCGGGCAATACGCATGTCGATATCGCCACAGAAATCAGGATTCCACAAATGCACCGGCGGCAAGCCTTTGCTTTCGCCTTTCGGTATTTGCGAGAGCAAGTCATTTGCCTTGCCTGAATCACTCATATCCTCTCCTCTGTTCTGCGTTCAGCATTGGTACAGATACACCGCACTGTGCGATTAATCACTCAAGCCAATCAGACTGCGCGCATATTGCTCAAGCGGTGGGCCGATCAGGTCTTCGGGCTTTTCATCATAAAAGGTCAGAAAGCCCCCGCGACTGCGAATCCGTGCGGTGTCGACCAAATAACGGGTATTGGTCTCGATTAACATTAACTGAATCACCCCGCTATCAACACCAATACGGTCCAACGCCTCTTGATCCTCCCACTCCGTGCCCGTACCGATGCGGTCATCTGCCGTGGCGAAACGCCCGTACAGCAGGTAATGGGCACCGGCTGCGCGTGCCTCACTCATCGCTTGCTCAAGCCCAAGCGGTGTGCGAGCCCTGCGCACCAGCGGGAAGTATTCGATAAACCCCTTGAAGGCTTCCTCAGCAACAATATTAGCCTTGGGATTGGCTTCGCCACGCGGTGTGAAGTAGCCCTGTGCAATATAAATAAACGAATCCGCCTGCAAGCGGCGCGAGTTCGCCCGCTGCGTATTGCTGTGGTCGAGCACACCGGCATCACGCAATTGATACTCGGTACCAGCCGCCATATCACTGACAGTCATGCACCCAGCCAGAGGCATAAGTGCCAACAAAGCTAACAACTGAAACAGCCTGGACATCGTTCTTCTCCCGTGCCGGTGCCAAAATCCCGGCGAATATGCAGGCGATGCAGGTTCCACGCCAAACTGTAAACAGGTACCCCGCAGCCCAAGCCCTTGACCTTGCCTGAGCACATTTTGGTTCGCACAGCCAAGACCGAAAACCTCGACGAGACGGTTGGTTGTAGCCAAATCTAAATAAGCAATTATCTGCACGGCAAGCAGGCGAAAAGTAAGGCTGTTACGGCGATAACCCAGTGCGCAATACGTGCAATGGCGATTGCAACAGAGCACAGGCGATATCAACGCTCACCCGACTTGGTTGACCCCAATAAACCCTAGCCTTAGGCTGGATCACTTATGCCGCTAGATCGATGGCACCGCGACATTATGCATCTGTGTCGCACCAGCCAAGTCTGGTTCAGGATTATTTCGCAGCAGATAGGCATAACAGCGCGCAAAACAATCAATAAGGAAGTCGATATGTTCAAACATTTAAGGACGCTCAATACGGCAATTGCCTTGACCGCAGCCATCGCAGGCAGCAACCAGGCGCTGGCCAGTCATCACTTTGAATCCACCATCGTCCAAAGAACGCCCACGCTCAACCAGCTGGACAACTACGTTTTCCCCTCGGATCGCCCCGATCACACTGTCTTTATAATGAATGTCAGCGCCGTGCCGAAAGCTGGCGTTGATGGCGCCTTTGCGACCGATGGTTTGTACAACATTCACCTAGCCAATGACGACACCTATAAAACCGGGCACACCTTTAGCTTCAGGTTTAAAGGTGCCGATCAGTTTACTGCGTTTAAGTCGGACGATCCGAATGCTGCAGCTGGAACCATGGGCGCCAAGCTTGGGGAAGGCAGCGTTGGCAAGACCGCAGAACTGGCAAATGGCATCAAGGTCTGGACCGGTGTAGTCAAAGATCCCTTCTATGGCAACTCAACCAGCCTTGGCCTCCTCCGGGCACAGCTTAACAATGGCACGCCCTACAACCCTGAAATCTGGGCGCAAGCCCAGGGCAAAAGCATCTTTATTGGCCGTAAATCAGCAGCCATCGTGCTCGATGTGCCGAATTCAATGCTTGGCTCGAGCATCAAGGTGTTCATGACCACCGATGTGAAACAAGCAGATGGCACCTGGCAACAGGTTCAGTATTCCGCCAACCCATTGCTTTCGCACTCGATGATATTCGAAAGTGCCGCCATCAAGGCAGAACTTGACGGCAGCCGGCCAGACACACAAAAAGCAATCAAGCCAATAGTATCCGCTCGCATTACCCGTGCAGTGCTGCTGGCAAAATCACAGGAAGATCCTATCCAGTACGCTGACAAAGTCGCCGACATGCTGATTCCGGATGTGCTCTCCTACAAAGTCGGCACCCCGGCCAAGTATGCAGTGAGCGAACGAAATGGTCGCGCCCTCGACGACGATGCAATGAGCGCCGTATTGACCCTGTTGCTGGGCACCCCTACCGATCAGAAAATCGGTAACCCGAAACTGCACACGGCAACCTTCCCCTTCCTGATTCCGACTACAGCGAACTGACCGCAGACGGTTTTGCGTAGACACTAACAAACCCGCAGCGTGCTCTTTCAACGCTGCGGGTTATTTTTCTCAGAATCAAGGATGAGGCTGTGTATTCGCTAATGCATTCTTTAGCAGACGATTCCCCCCATGCCCCCAAAAAACTAAGCCTCCAACTGCGCCAAGCTGCTGCAGTTCTGGCCATGTTAATGCTCGCACCGCTGGCCAAGGCCCATGAATTCTGGCTAGTCCCCCATGATGCACAGACTGGCCTGGAACAAAAAGTGGTGTTCGAGTTGCGGGTCGGCCCAACATGGCCGGGCGTACAAACGCCGCGCATAGAAAACCTGGTTAACTGGTTCAAAGCCAAGGATGCTCAAGGTGAATGGAATGTCGCCGGTCGGGATCACACCTTTGCGGTGGGCAACTTCACCACCCGAGTGCCTGGCGCAACCCTAGTTGGCATGCGCACCAACAGCGCCCACCTTGAACTGTCGGCAACAGAGTTCAACCAGTACCTGAATGAAGAAGGCTTGAACGAGGTAATCAAAACCCGCGAGCGTTTTGGTCTGAGTGACGCACCAGGGCGCGAGAATTTCTCTCGCTGCGCAAAAAGCATCGTTCTGGTCGACGGCCAAAGCCAGGGGTATGACGAACGGATCGGCCTGCCGCTGGAACTTATCCCGCAGACGGATCCGCTGGCACTCGACATCGGAAAGCCTTTCGTCATTCAACTGCTGTTCCTTGGCGAGCCACTGCCCAATACCTTGATCAAGGCGCAGCTCAAGGCCGACCCAGTAGTTGAACTGACCGCCACCTCAGATAGCCAGGGCCAAGTCGAGTTCGCCCTGCCCAGCGCAGGTTTATGGCTGTTCAACGCTGTACACATGGAACCCAGCAGCGAAGACGACAGCGACTGGGAAAGCCTCTGGGCCTCCATGACTGTCCAGTTATCCAAAAACCCGAGCGAGTAGATGCCCGTGAACTTTCGTATCCAAGACTATCGGCAGCCTGTGCTCTTGCTGCTCATCATGCTCGCCAGCACCAGCGCACAAGCGCATTCAGGTGTTGAGGCTGGCTGGCTGCACCCCTTATCCGGCGTTGATCACCTACTGGCAATGATCGCCATTGGCGCCTGGAGCTGCCAGATGGGCGGCTGCGCCATCTGGATTGTGCCGAGCGCCTTTGTCTGCAGCATGCTGTTCGGTGGGGTGCTGGGTTTCGAACAAATCGACTTACCCGGTGTTGAGATTGGTATTGTGCTGTCGGTAATTCTGCTGGGGCTGGCAATCGCCCTGGAGAAAACCTTTCCTGTGGTCATTGCCGCCTTTGGCGTGGGCATTTTCGGCATATTCCATGGCTACGCCCACGGCTACGAAATGCCGGTGATGGACAATAAACTGGCCTATTCCGCCGGTTTCCTGAGCACCACAGCCTCGCTCCATGTGGTCGGTGCTGTCGGCGCACTCTTGATACTCAAGCTGCCTCGTGGCCGCGTCATTCTCTGCACATTGGGCGCTATTTGTGCTCTGAGCGGTGTCTACTTGGCGACTCAGCTCTAACCACAGCACTTCCTTTGGGCGATGCATAACGCGCATTGCCCAAGGGATGATTCAGCCCAGTGCAATCTCTACAGTTTCGCCATGCAAGCGCACAGGCCAAGTACGCAGGCTCTGCTCCGGATACTCAAGGCAGGCGCCATCTTCCAGGCGGAAGTGCTGCTTATAAAGTGGCGCGGCGATGACCAAATCACCAGCTAAACTGCCAACAATACCCCGACCAATTACGTTAGCGCCTGACTTAGGGTCGCGGTTATCGACTGCATACAGCTGGTTGTCCCCGGCCTCGCTCGGTAGGTAGAACAACGCCACTTGCGCGCCATCAGCCCAGGCCACCACGCCCGAATTAGCGACCAGGTCTTGACGACTGCACAAGAACTGCCAATTCAGGTTTTGCTGCTGCATTGTTGCATCTACGCGGCTCATCAGACCACCTCCTCGAATAGCGGGATCAGGGACAACTCGGTATCACGGACAGGACGACGCTGCTCACGCTCCTTAACGAAATGAATATCCGGATCGTTGCGCTTGTCGTTGACGAAGGTGCGAAAGCGCTTGAGCTTCTCCGGATCCTTGAGTGCATTGGCCCACTCGCACTCGTAGCGATCGACCACCAGTTGCATCTGCGCTTCCAGCTCGCTTGCCAGACCAAGGCTATCGTCGATGATGACTGCCTTGAGGTAGTCCAGGCCGCCTTCAAGGGATTCACGCCACACGGAAGTGCGCTGCAAGCGGTCGGCGGTGCGGATGTAAAACATCAGGAAGCGATCGATATACCGAATCAGCGTGGCATCATCCAGATCAGTCGCGAACAATTCAGCGTGACGCGGACGCATACCGCCGTTGCCGCTGACATAAAGGTTCCAGCCGTTTTCAGTGGCGATGACGCCAACATCCTTGCTTTGCGCCTCGGCGCACTCGCGAGTGCAGCCAGAAACGGCAAACTTGATCTTGTGTGGTGAGCGTAAGCCCTTGTAGCGATCCTCCAGAACCAGTGCCATGCCCACGCTGTCCTGCACGCCGTAGCGGCACCAGTTGCTGCCCACGCAAGACTTCACGGTACGCAGCGACTTGCCATAGGCGTGGCCCGTCTCGAAACCAGCGGCAATCAACTCGCTCCAGATATCCGGTAACTCGTGCAGTTGCGCGCCGAACAAGTCGATGCGCTGACCGCCGGTGATCTTGGTGTAGAGATCGTATTTTTTCGCCACTGCGCCAATCGCAATCAAACCATCCGGAGTGATTTCCCCGCCGGGAATGCGCGGCACTACCGAGTAGGTTCCATTTTTTTGCATGTTGGCCATGAAGGTGTCATTGGTGTCTTGCAATGGCACCAGCAAGGGATCGGTGATAGAGCGATTCCAGCAGGATGCGAGCACTGAGCCGACCGCTGGCTTGCAAATATCACAACCAAGATGGCCCTTGCCGTGCTTGCTCAACAGCTCGTCGAAACTCTCGATGCCCTCAACGCGCACAATCGAATACAACTCTTGGCGGGTATAGGGAAAGTGCTCGCACAGGCTCTTGTCGACAACCACGCCACGGACGGTCAACTCATGTTCGAAAACCTGCTTTAGCAAAGCAGCACAGCCGCCGCAGCCAGTCCCTGCCTTGGTGCAGGTTTTAAGCCCCGCAAGGTCGGCACAACCGCCATCAATGGCAGCGCACACCGCGCCTTTATTGACGTTATGACAGGAGCAAATCGTCGCTGTGTCCGGCAATGCATCGGCGCCGAGTACCGGTGCGCCCTCGCCTTGCGGCAAGATCAAGCAAGCTGGATCAGCCGGCAGCTTGATGCCATTTTGTACATATTGCAGCAAGGTATCGTAATAACTGTTATCACCCACCAGCACAGCGCCAATAGCATGCTTACCGTCTGGTGAGACGACAAGCCGACGGTAGCTGGCCGTGGCTTCGTCGATAAAGCGGTAGCTGCGTGAGCCTGCAGTTGCGCCATGCGCATCACCGATCGAACCGACATCGACCCCAAGCAGCTTGAGCTTGGTCGACATGTCTGCGCCCATGAACGGCGCGCTGTCTTCGCCGCATAACTGCGCGGCAACCGCGCGGGCCATTTGATAACCGGGGGCTACCAAGCCAAAGACGCTACCGTTCCAGGCGGCGCATTCACCAATGGCGAAAATCTGTGGATCGCTGGTAAGGCAGTTGTTGTCGATCGCCACGCCGCCACGCGCCCCCAGCTCAAGGCCACACTGCCTGGCAAGGGCGTCCTGTGGACGGATACCGGCGGAAAAAACGATCAGATCAGTCTCTAGAAACTCATCATCAGTAAAGTTCATGCGGTAGCGATACTCATCACCCGCACTAATCGATTGCGTGGCACGGGACAAATGCACACTCACGCCAAGCGCTTCAATTTGCGCCTTGAGCGCCAAGCCGCCGTGATCATCCAGCTGTACAGGCATCAGGCGCGGCGCAAACTCAACCACATGCGCTTCCAGCCCCAAGGATTTCAAGGCATTAGCCGCTTCCAGTCCTAGCAAGCCGCCACCGACTACGACTCCGCGCCGGGCGCTCCTGGCTGCGACCTGGATAGTGTCCAGATCGGCCAAGGTGCGATAGACCAACCGCGAGTCACCTTCGGCGCCTTCGATTGGCGGCACGAATGGATAGGAACCTGTGGCCAGCACCAGCTTATCGAAGGCGAAACAACCATCGGCAGTAATCACCTCGCACCGCTGGCGATCGATCTCCAGCACGGGTACGCCCAAATGCAAGGTCACACCCGGCTGTTGATAGAGCTCGGCAGCGCTCAACGCAAGGGACTCGGCATCACGACCAGTAAAGTACTCGGAAAGGTGAACCCGGTCGTAGGCGCGCAACGGCTCTTCACTGAACACATGAATCTTGTACTGAGCCAGCGCACCGTGCTCAATCAGCTGCTCGACACAATGATGACCAACCATGCCATTGCCAATAACGATCAGAGTTTGCAGATTATTCAAGGTTGCGACACTGGAGTTCATAGAGCACCCATCCAAGCCAATCACGTTTTTTAAGCCAAAAAAAAGCGCCTGAAACCTTTCGGTTCCAGGCGCCTTTGCCTGTTCTTTAACGCTAAACAACTGGCTGCGATGCCTTGCCTAGCGATTGTTGCCCATGACCTTTACAGACAGTCCGATCACCATTGATCGCATGGACCGCCCTCGGCCAGAGAGGGCATTAGCTTGGTAAAAGCAAGGCTTATGCCACATTGTCAAAAGCGCTGTTGCAGGCACCTTGCGCCTTGCTCAACTGCAGTTCGACGGCGCATTGGAACTCCAATGGTGCATATTCCGCTTGTCGCGCACCAGACTAATGCCAAATACCAAGGCTAAACCCCCCGGCTCAGCAGCCATACAATCACCAATGCCAGAAGCGCCGACAGCCCTTTCCAAAACAGCAGCGGGTTACGCTCCAGTAATGGCGGTCGGTGCTTGCTGAGAATTTCCCGACTGGGTTGGCGCAGTTCAAAAATAAACTCAGAAAGTGCGGCGTAGCGCCTAAGCGGGTCTGCTTGCAGCGCCTTGTGCAAGACATCATCAAGCCAGACTGGCAGCCCTGGATCGATCGTTCGCAACGGCTGGTAGATCAGGCGATTCTGCGCCGCACGACTTTTGCACTTGGCCACCTCAGCACCATAGGGCAGGCGGCCACTGAGCATTTGATAGATGATCACCGCCAGTGAGTATTGATCAGAGCGCGGCGAGCCGCTTTCGCCCAAAAAGTATTCTGGCGCGGTGTACTGGGCTGTGCCGAGTAACTGGTGGCGCTCGTTTGGCGAGGCAATTTCCATGAGCCCGGCGACTTGCGCCGAGCCAAAGTCGATCAGTTTCAAGCCACCGCCGGGTTCAACCATGATGTTGTCGGGGCGCAGGTCCTGATGCAGCATTTCCAGACGATGGAACGCCTGCAAGCCTTTACCGATTTGCTCAGCCATGACCCGCACCTGCTCCAACTCAAGCCGTGGATGATCGAGCAACCATTGGCGCAGAGTCTGGCCTTCGACAAATTCACTGACGCTGTACAGGTAATTGCGCTTGCGTGTCTGCGCAGGGGCCTTGAGCACGTATGGGCTGTCGATGCGCCGCGCCACCCATTCCTCGCCGAGCAGACGCTCCAGATGCGCAAGGTCGTGCTGCTGATCCACCGAAGGCGCCTTGAGCGCCACCTGTGCTTGGCTCTCGCTGTCTTGCGCCAGATAAACATGACTGCGACTGCTGGCGTACAACTCGCGGATAATCCGATAACCATCAAACACCATGGGCGCCTCAAGCAGCGGGGCGAACGGCAATTCACTCAACTGCAGTTGCAACTCGTTGGCGTCCTGATGCCCCAAGCTGTCGATCCGGACTATCTGCAGCGTGAGATTGTCATCGCTGCCCTGCCCGTACGCATGCTCGACAATCGCCCGGGCAGCGCTATCCAAGTCATGGGCGTGCGCCGTAATCAACTCGGTCATACACGCTGCACTGGCAAACTCGTAGACGCCATCGCTGGCAAACACAAAGTGATCGCCCGGTTCCAGCAGGAAGCTACGGTAGTCGAGTTCAAGGTGCGCGTTGATCCCCATTGCCCGGCTCAGGTAGCTCTTGTTTTGCGAGATCCAGAGGCGGTGATCCTCCGTCAGTTGTTCGAGCTGGCTGCCGCGCAAACGGTAGATGCGCGTGTCGCCTGCATGGAAGATGTGCGCCGTGGTCGACTTGATCACCATTGCGCTGAGCGTGCACACATAACCCCGGTCAAGGTCATAGCGATACTGGCTCTGGCGCGTTTGTGCATACAGCCAGGAGTTCGTCGCCATCAGCACACGCTGTGCCGACGTCTTCACCGACCATGCATCGGATGTGCAGTAATAATCGCTGAGGAAGCTGCCAATGGCCGTCTCACTGGCGATATGACTCACTGTACTACTGCTGATGCCATCTGCCAGGGCGATGGCAATGCCTTTGCTTGACAGCTGCGGCTCCTGCGGAATGCAGATGCCGTGAAAATCCTGATTGGTCGGCTTGCGTCCCCTGGTCGAGTATTGCCCTACCGAAACCTTGAGCTGGCTTGTCATGCGACTCCCGATACGCCCCGCCAGCATCTGGACCGGGGCGTTATGGCGTAATTAACTGAAAGAGCGCTTAGGAGCCGTCCTCACATGGGTGGTGTAGAGGGTCAGGCCGGTAAAAGCCAGGCCGCCAACCAAGTTACCCAGTGCAGTCGGGATTTCATTCCAGAGCATGTAGTCCATTACCGAGAAATTACCGCCCATGATCATCGCTGACGGGAACAGGAACATGTTCACCACCGAATGCTCAAAACCCATGTAGAAAAACAGCATGATCGGCATCCACATGGCGATGGTCTTGCCACTGACGGTGGTCGAGATCATCGCTCCCACAACCCCCATCGAAACCATCCAGTTACACAGCATGCCGCGCAGGAAAATGGTCACCCAACCCGCCAGGCCGTATTCGGCATACCCCAGAGTACGCGCTTCACCGATGTGCGAGATTTTTTCGCCGATGACACCCGGGCTGGCTGAAAAGCCATAGGTAAAGACAAATGCCATCATGATCGCCACGGTCAATGCTCCGGCGAAGTTGCCGGTAAACACCAGCCCCCAATTACGCAGAACACCGCTAACAGTGACACCGGGACGCCTGTCGAGCAACGCCAATGGCGTGAGCACGAACACCCCGGTGAGCAGGTCAAAACCCATCAGGTAAAGCATGACGAACCCCACCGGGAACAGCATGGCCCCCACCAGCGGCATACCGGTCTGCACGGTGATGGTAATTGCAAAAACCGCGGCAAGCGCCAGGATCGCACCGGCCATAAATGCACGAATCAAAGTGTCACGGGTGGACATGAACACCTTGGATTCACCGGCATCCACCATTTTGCTGACAAACTCAGCAGGCGCTAAATAGGACATAGTTTTTCTCTGAATGTGAGTTTAAAACGCAAAAAAAAAGCGCCTAGAGCTTTTCAGCTCCAGGCGCCTTTGCCTGTTCATTCATGGGCTCAACCGCCCCTGCTTGGTACAACTGCCAGTAACGCTCAACGCCCGTTGATCGCCGTTGATCATTGGGCCACTACATTACGCAGTCTTGGTTGGGTTCCAACACTGATGCAAACAGAGCAAGTTGCGCGCCAAACTTCCTCAACCGGCATTGCAGAGCCTCCGCCCGGGTTTATCGAACCAACAACAAGGCACCTTGGAACCAAAACAGAGCATTGCCCGGGGAAAGCGCCCCATTGTGTGACCGAATATCTAAGCCATAAAAAAACCCGCTACCAACAGACTTGATGGCAACGGGTTGCTTGTCCTTCGCGCTTATATGCAGTGCAGTTAATGCTCGGCGGAAGGTGCTTGCTCCTGCAAAGCCTGGATATCGCTGACAGCCAGGTCACCGGGCTTGCCACCCCAGCTCTGGCGCAGGTAATTGAGCAGGTCGGCCAGTTGTTGGTCACTCAACTTCTCGGCGAAACCCGGCATCGGCTGCATGCGCTCGAAGCCAGTAAATTGCTGTTCACCAATACCGTCCTCTATCACTCGCAGCAAGTTACGCGGGTCGTCCAGGCGCAGCGTAGTGTTACCACGCATGGCTACCGCGATATGCGGCTTGCCCTCGCCGCCTGCAGCGTGACAACCGGCGCATACATTCAGGTATTGTTGACGACCCTTTTGTGCACTGGGGCTGAGCTTGTCGAATGCCACTTCGCTCAACGCTTTAGCTTCTGGCGGCTGGTCGCCGAGCAAGAAGGTCGCCATAGCCGCCAGGTCTGCATCACTCAAGTGCTGGGTGCTGTTGTGGAACACCGGGTACATCTCGTTGAACATGGTGCCCTGCGCGCTCATGCCGTGCTTGAGGAAGGAACCGAGGTCCTGATGATTCCAACCGCGATCAGCCAGGTTATCGCTCAGCAACGATGGCGCCAGGTAGCCGTTAAGCACACCGCCCGTCATGCGTTTATCCAGTTCCATGGCCCCGGTTTTACTCCGCGGCGTGTGGCATTCGCCGCAATGGCCAAGCACATCGACCATATACTGACCGCGCTTCCATGCCGCGCTTTTGCCTTCAGCCGGTTGCAACTGTAAATCTTCGGCGTAGATCATGTTCCAGCCGATCAAGCCGAACCGCAGGTTGAACGGAAAGCTCAGGCTGGTTTGCGGTGCCGCGCGTTCAATCGGCTCGATGGTTTTGAGGTAGGCGTGTATCGCATCGGAGTCATCGCGTGGCATCAGGTGATACGAGGTATAGGGCATCGCCGGATACAGGTTGGCGCCATCACGACGCTTGCCTTCGGTAAGCGCGGCGAAAAACTCTTCATCGCTGTACAAGCCAATGCCGTGCTCTTTGCTCGGGGTGATGTTGGTGCCGTAGATGGTGCCAAACGGCGAAACAATCGGCAGGCCGCCGGCATAGGGCGCACCACCGGGTTTTGTATGGCAGGCCATGCAGTCGGCCGCGCGGGCCAGGTAGGCGCCGCGCTCGACCTGGTTATCGGCATGCGCCGACAACAACGGGGCGGCCAGGCCAAGCGCCAGACTCAGGCGCAGAAATAAATGCTTCATGCTCACCCCTCCCTGACCAGGCCGAGATCGGTCAGTACATTGCGCGTCGCACTAAAGTAGCGAACATAGCCAGTGCAGCGGCAAATGTGATGACCAAGGCTGTCTTCAATGACTTGTTCGAGCTGGCTATTAACAATCGGCTTGCGCTGAAGTTTCTCAACCAACAAGGTCGCGGCATTGACGAAGCCCGGGGCGCAATAGCTGCACTGGAAGGCAAACTCATCGACGAAGCGCTGCTGGATCGGGTTCAGCTCGGTAACCTTACCCTGTTCATCACGGCTGGCGTGGCCTTCGATGGTGCGAACCTTTTTCCCTGCAAAATAATGCGCGCCGGTAATGCAGGTGCGTACCTCTTCGCTGGTGCCGTCGGGATTGTCGACGATCACCACGCAGGCATGGCAGATACCCTGGCCGCAGCCCAGACGCGAGCCGGTGAGGTTTTTATATTCGTGCAGGTAATCGATCATCGGCAGGTCATCGGGGATATCCGCCGAGTCCACGGTTTTACCGTTGAGGGTCAGTTGCAGCGGACGATTAGCCATTGAGGGCCTCCTTGATGCGTGCAGAAGTGATCGGCAGGTCGCGGACGCGCTTGCCAATGGCGTGGGCGACGGCGTTGCCGATTGCGCCGACAACCGGAATCATCACCACTTCGGCAATGCCCTTAGATGGATCGCTCGCCGACAGCGGCGGCAGGATTTCTGCACTCTGCTTCCAGACCGCAACATGGCGCGACATGGGTAAACGGTAGCGGTTGAAGTTCCAGTCACCCTCTCCCGGTCCTCCTTCATAGAGCGGCATTTCCTCCATCAGTGCGTGACCGATGCCCATGGCGATCCCGCCTTCAAGCTGGCCCTTGACCAACTCTTCAACCAACACCCGGCCGCATTCGACCCAGGAGTGATGATTAAGGACCTGCACCTCATGCGTGCCCTTGTTCACCTTCAGCTCTACCAGGGTCGCCACCGGACTGTAGTAAGTCACTGCAGCGTTATTGAGCTGGGTGTCCGGGTAATGCACATTCTGGCGGTCTAGCAGGTGGAAACCAGCGCTGCTCATTTGCGCCTTTTTCACCTGCGCTGCGCCATCGCCGTACTTCACCGCCAAGCCATCGAGAGGCAAGCGCTCGCGCACGCCATCAATGCTGAACTCGGCCTCGGCCCAGCTCCAACGGTTAAAACCGTGCACTGTCGCGCCAGTGACAAGACCGCGCTCATGCGCGTGTCTTGCCAGCTCGGCAAAGCTCAGTGGTTGCATGCCGTTGGCGGTGAGCTTGCCATCAACCCAATGCGCATCTTCACGGCGCACCACATATGGGTTGGCTTGGCCGCCATACGGGCCTTGCCCCCATATCTGCAACGCAGCAGGCCACAGGCCATGGTTAAACAGGACTCGGGCTGCTTCGCGAGTGGCGTGGCTAAAGTAGTAGGCTGAATTGGTTGCCGACGAGGCCGAAGCCAGCTTGCCGACCCAACGCGGGTTGCGCAAGAAACTGTCTTGCTCGGCCTGGCTCATGGTGTAGGGATTACCGCCGCTGGTGAGCTGCAGCTCCTTCCACTCGGTCTCACCGGTTTTTACTTCAGTGGCTGGCATGCCGAGAAAATCAGCAACGACCAGCGCCTGGGATGTCGACATGCCAGTGCCGATTTCAATTCCGATGTGGCGCAGGCTGATGTGCCCCTCGGCCGTAAACTCGATGCTGGCCATCGGCGCCTCGGAGCCGGTACCAAAGTCTTTCTGGCAAATGGCGAAACCCACGCCGTACAAGTGATCCGGATCTTGCGCCTCACGTTGTTGCTTGAGCGCATCGCGATTTTTCCAGACCTCATGCAGCGCCGCCTTGTCGAGGATTTCATGCAGGCGCAACGCACCAGCAGGCACCGCGCCCTGGGTATTTTTCATCCCCGAAACCATGGCGTTCTTCTTGCGCAGATCAATCGCATCAATGCCCAAACGCCCGGCAATTTCGTCGACCATCATCTCGGTGGACGCCATGCTCTGCAGCGTGCCGTAACCGCGCATTGACCCGGCCTCGACCGCGCGTGAGTGATAGGCCGTCACCTGCAAGTCGTTCTGCGGCATGTAGTAGATCGACTGCGCTGCGGTGGCGCCAACTGCCGCCACCGAAGGGCTGTAGTTGGCCCGTCCACCACCATCGACAGTCATCTCAGCGCGAAAAATCTTGAAACTGTAGTCGTTCTTGTCGACCGCCAACTGGTATCGAATATCGAATGGATGACGCTTGATACCACTCTGGAACTGCTCATAGCGATCGTTCGCCAGGCGTACCGGAACACCCGCGCCATACAAGGCCGCAAGCGCTGCGTAGTAGACAAAGATATTGTGGTCCTTGGAGCCGTAGCCGACGGTGTAGCCGGGGTGCATGTTCAGCTTGGCCAGCCCGAAACGCGATGGCGCAATCATCTTCGCAGTTTCAGTGGCAGCCTCATGCGGACACTGGGTTGCGACTACAAAATGCAGGGTTTTGCTCGCTGGGTCGAACCAGCCATTGCCGTTGTCGGGCTCCATGGCGGCAGGCTCGATCGACGGCGTCTTGTAGCGCTCATCAAACACCAGCCAGTCATCTGCCGGCTTGTCGATCTGCTGCTTCATGCGCTCGGCATAGAACAGGCCGCGCTCGGTCAGGTTGCCATGCAGGTCCGGCTGGGAGTTCCACACCGGGCGGCGGTTGCGCAGCATCGGGAACAGGATTGAATCCTTGAGGCTGGCGAACTCGTCCTCATCCGCGGATGTCGCCCCGCCGACCCGTACATAGCGGAAACTACCGTAGGGATCGGTTTGATACAGCGGCGCCTTGGCTCCGTAGCGAATCGCCTTGTCATTAAACTTGAGCTTGAGCTTGGCCTGACGGAAGCGCTCGAAGTCATTCCAGATCAGAATCGCCACGGGATGGCCAATAAACATGGGCACCTTGCCTGCAGGCAACAGTGGATCGGGCGCATGCTCCTCGGGGAAAACAATGCCATCGTTGACCAAATCTTCGGCGGTAACTATCCGGTCAGGCTGCAACTCGGCGCCAAGCCACGACAGATCCATGCCAGCGTATATATGGTCGGCCTTGATGGTCTTGAGCAACATGGCATGGCCTTGTTGCTCAGGCCAACCCGGCATGTCCTTTGCCCGAATATCACGGGCAAAGACCTTGCTGCCGCACACCTTGGACAAGGCATCATTACGCGAGCGCGCCTTGCCATTGTTGCCGAGCCATTGCTCGGACGGTACTGTCACGCTGTCTTCCATCAAGGCCGCCATGGCCTTGCTGCCGAGTGGCATTAGCGTCACGCTGACGCCTGCTACCAGCCCGCCCTGCAGGAACGAACGCCGGGATATATCACGGTTGGACATAAATCATCCTCTGGGCAGTTATCGGCCTGCCCTTTTGCTTATGTATTGCAAGCTTGATGGTTCAATACGCTTTTTCTGAGCTGGGTGAGCTTTTGAACACAAAAACCTGACTTGCTGGTTAGGTTATTGGGTTTCAGCACCTGCGGCAAATAATCCGTTACAAATACCTGAAAAAATCCAACAACCCTGCTGCCCCAAAACTAGCTGATGACGAGCCAAACCGCGTCGCGGCCCAAGCAGGGGCTTGTTGGTTGATCAAGGTGTAGGTACTGCGGGAAATCAGTCGTAGGTAGCCCAGCTCAATAAAATGACGCTAGCTGATTGAGGAAAACCCTGCACGATGCTCGACATAATTGCGCGATGTCTCTACATCACGGCGGCGCTCGCTGACCTTGATCGCCACGTCTCAGGCGCAGTAGTCGGCTGCATCACTCATCGGATATTCAAGCGGCTCGACAACTACCAGCAGTTGCTGCTGGTCAAGCGAGTCAAGCCTGAACCGGCCCGGTTCAAAGCTTGCTAATCCGGCTGACGCTGATGATGTGCCCATTCCAGACCATCTCGTAGTGGGCCGCCTGGATGATTGACGCTACAGGTCGTGGCGTCAGCAGTGCCCAACAGATATCGCCAGGCGAACGCACTGAGTTATAGCGCAAGCCCGGACAGCTGTTCTGTTTAGCTTGCAGTCCAAGCTGGCGAGCCTGGGTGTAATCGTCAGGGGCATATATGGGGTCCGACAGCGGCACCTTGGTCGCATCACGCATCCCTGCATCGGAGATCGTGCACGTCAGCCCCCTGAAGACAAAGCGCTCGTAGTTGAGACCCTCGACGTTCGCCCAATACAGCCCTTGGTGATGACGCACCTCGGCAATGGCCACATCCATCTTGTCCGCCAGGTACAAGACCCCAAAACTGCCGTCGCTAAAGCGTGAGCCCGCCGGGTTCACATGGGTAAATGGCGCTGTTGCGTATGAACAGCCGGTGATACCAAACGGAATCTCGCTGCGCGCGATCAACTCCAGCCGACCGATTTCGTTGAGCAATCTCGGATTGGTAAGTGCTTGCAGCTGATAAATGGTCTCGAAGTCAGCCGCATCGGCGACATCATCGAACAAGTCGATGGGCGGAAACTTGGAATTGACCAAGCGATACAGCTGTAAATCTTCGCCGCCCAAGACCTCAAGGCTGTCCAGCTTTACCACTGGGCACCGCGCAACGCATCAATGCGCCGGAATGTCTCGTACAGCGAAATCATGTCGCCCTGGGCAATGATGTCCAGCGGTGCGCGGCCGTTGAAGAACTCGTTGCGGTTGGCCATCGAGACAAAGCCATAGACGTTTTCAGGGTTGTCGAACACCAGACGCAGCGCTGCATGGATGTTCAGGACAAAGCTAATGCGTTGCATCTGGTCAGCGTCGAGGCCGACTGTCCACTCGGAGTCGTTTTGCCTGGCCCTGGTGTAGGTGCTCCGCGAGATGCGCAGTACCCGGCAGGCTTGTTCGGCCGATGCCTGCCACTTGTCGAGAATATTCAACGCCGCTCGCAGCCCTGCTACGCACTGGCTCTTGGAAAAGTCCTGAGTCTGGATAACTGCGGCCATATACATCACCCCGCTAACAATCTACAGACTCAAAAATAGCAGAGTTTGATCTACAGAGCAAAACATGGTTCGACCCGCCTCCACACCTGCTCGCGGAATAGTCAACGCTGAGCGACGATAAACAACCGTGGAAACGGCAGCAACACAGTGCCATCAGCCAATGCCGGGTAAGCCTGGCTGATTCGAGCCAGATAATCATCGAGAAAGGCGCCCTGCTCTGCTGGCGTCAACTTGGCTAAAAACGGACGCAGCGCCGTGCCCTTGAACCATTCCACTACAGCCCGATGCCCATCGGCCAATGGGTGATAATAGGTCGTATGCCAGACATCAACCGCACTGCAATGCTGGCTCAATAACTCGTAATAGAAGCTCGCCGAGTGACGCGGGTTATGCCTGACGTCACCAATCTTGTCGGCCCAAGGCCCTTGCATAGCAACTTCGCGGGCGAGCACATGGGCAGGCTCAGCGAGGTTATCTGGCATCTGCACTGCCAAGGTCCCACCTGACTCCAGTTGGGCAATCAGGTGCGGGTATAACCCGGCATGATCCGGCAGCCATTGCAGCGATGCATTGGCCAGGATCAGGTCAAAACGTTGAGCCGGCTGCCACGCAGCAATGTCTGCCAACTTGAAATCAAGCTGTGGCAGACGCTGGCGAGCACTGAGCAGCATATCCTCGGAACTGTCGATACCGGTTACAGCGGCATGGGGATAGCGTTGCATCAGCACCTCAGTCGAGTTGCCTGGGCCGCAGCCCAAATCGACGGCGCGGCGTACATCGTTGGCTGCAATTGCAGCGACAAGGTCGCGAACAGGCCGAGTTCGTTGTTGCTCAAACTTCGAGTACTGCTGTGCAGACCAACTCATCAGTATTTCCTCATCCAACAATGCGAGGCACACAGAGTAGTTGCTCACCACCCGGCAAACAATTATTTCACCGGGCTTGAGCCCCACGAGCACTGTCCTGCTGACATTAAACCTTGCCCACAGTGAGGGCCGCTCTGAATTTATGCCTTGCACCTTATATATGAAAATCCGTATATTCGGATATCCATATATAAAGAGCAATTCACATGATCCAGCCTCCCGAGGTGTTCAAGAGTTTGGCCGACGAAACCCGGGCCCGCGCCATGCTGCTTATATCTGACCAAGGTGAACTCTGTGTCTGCGAGTTGATGTGCGCGCTGGACGAGAGTCAACCAAAAATTAGCCGCCACCTGGCGCAACTGCGCAGCAATGGCCTGTTGCTTGATCGGCGTCAGGGTCAGTGGGTCTATTACCGCCTCAACCCGGACCTTCCAGATTGGGTTCTACAGATGCTGCAACTGACCTCCAGCGCCAACGCCCATTGGCTCAAGGACAACGCCACACGCCTGCTGAGCATGGATGGTCGCCCCGTCCGCGAAACGGCCTGCTGCTGAACCCCAACCAAGTGAGACTTCAATGTTTGTAGCGGTCGCGATCTTCGTCTTAACCCTCGTGCTTGTCATCTGGCAACCTAAAGGCCTGGGCGTCGGTTGGAGCGCTGCACTCGGCGCATTAATTACCCTAGCAGTCGGTGCGGTATCGCTGCAGGACATTCCCACAGTGTGGGCCATTGTCTGGAACGCAACCGCTACCTTCATCGCGGTGATCATCATCAGCCTGCTGCTTGATGAAGCAGGCTTTTTCGAATGGGCTGCCCTGCATGTAGCACGCTGGGCCAAGGGCCGTGGCTACCGCCTGTTCATCTTTTGCGTTCTGCTGGGCGCGGCGGTAGCAGCCGTGTTTGCCAATGATGGCGCGGCGCTGATCCTCACCCCCATTGTCATTTCGATGCTTGTAGCCCTGCGTTTTTCTCCAGCAGCGACCTTGGCGTTCGTTATGGCGGCGGGTTTTATTGCTGACACCGCGAGCTTGCCGCTTGTGGTGTCAAACCTGGTCAATATCGTATCTGCCGACTACTTCGGGCTGGGGTTTGCCGAGTACGCATCGGTGATGGTGCCGGTGAGTCTGGCCAGTGTCGCCGCGACCTTGTTGGTGCTGTTTGTCTACTTTAGAAAAGACCTGCCGCAATGCTATGCCACGGATGCGCTGCAGGCACCCAAGGCTGCAATCCGCGACCAGGCAACATTTACCGTCGGCGGCTGGACTTTATTGATACTTCTGGTCGGTCTTTTTGCACTGGAACCATTGGGCATTCCCATCAGCGCCGTGGCTGCAGCCTGTGCAGCTACTCTTTTTACGGTTGCCGCCAAGGGCCACAAAATATCCACTCGCCGCGTACTGCGTGAAGCGCCGTGGCAGATCGTTGTGTTCTCGCTGGGCATGTACCTGGTGGTGTATGGACTGAAGAATGCCGGGCTGACTGATCTGCTCGCGCAACTGCTGAACCAGCTCGCCGAACAAGGCTTGTGGAGTGCCACCCTTGGTACAGGCTTATTGTCGGCACTGCTGTCATCAGTGATGAACAACATGCCCAGCGTGTTAATTGGCGCATTGTCGATTCAAGCCAGCGATGCGCAAGGCCTTGTTCGCGAAGCGATGATTTACGCCAACGTCATAGGCTGCGACCTAGGCCCCAAAATCACCCCCATCGGCAGCCTCGCCACGCTGCTCTGGCTGCATACGCTGGAGCGCAAGGGCATGCGCATCACCTGGGGTTATTACTTCAAGGTCGGCATTGTGCTGACCCTCCCTGTTCTGTTGATCACCCTTTCGGCCCTGGCCCTGCGCCTGAGCCTCTGACATCCGGAGTACTCCATGCAAATTCTGTTCATGTGCACAGCCAACAGCTGCCGCAGCATCCTCTCGGAAGCCATGTTCAATCACCTGGCGCCGCAAGGATTCGAGGCGGTGAGTTCCGGGAGCTTCCCCAAAGGCCAAGTACTGCCCCGCAGCCTGTCCACTTTGCAGGAAGCCGGGATCTCGATTGAAAATTTATACAGCAAAGGCAACGACGCCTTTGAAGATAACCCGCCGGATATCGTAATCACCGTCTGTGACAAAGCCGCTGGCGAAAGCTGCCCGGTGTATTTTGGTCCGGCGCTGAAATCCCATTGGGGGCTTGCAGACCCATCAGAGGTGACAGGTGACGAAACCGCGATTGACGCGGCCTTCCGTTCGACCCTGGCCCACATAGAGCGACGCTGCAAAGCCTTTCTCGCACTGCCCTTCAACCGCTTAAGCCGTGATGAGCTCAAAACCGAGCTTGATCGAATCGGCAAGCTCTAAGGAGAATTTATGTCTGAACACCTGCCCAATTTGGATCCAGCCCTGCTAGATGGCGTACAAAATCCGTCGCAAGCCTCGCATAAACCGAGGATCTTGTTGCTGTATGGATCAACCCGCGAGCGCTCCTTCAGCCGCTTGCTGGTGGAAGAAGCCGCGCGCCTGCTGGAACACCTGGGCGCTGAAACACGCATCTTCAACCCCTCCGGCTTGCCATTGCCTGATGACGCCCCGGTCGAACACCCCAAGGTTCGAGAGTTACGTGAGCTGGTGCTATGGTCAGAAGGCCAGGTCTGGTGCTCACCGGAACGCCACGGCGCAATGTCTGCGGTGTTCAAGGCGCAGATCGACTGGATTCCGCTGGAACTCGGCGCGGTCCGCCCCACACAGGGCAAAACCCTGGCGGTGATGCAGGTCTGTGGCGGCTCGCAGTCGTTCAATGCAGTCAATCAGCTGCGCGTGCTGGGCCGCTGGATGCGCATGTTCACCATTCCCAATCAATCCTCGGTGCCAAAAGCCTACATGGAATTTGACGAGGCAGGCCGGATGAAACCCTCCCCCTTCTACGACCGGGTTGTAGACGTGATGGAAGAACTGATGAAATTCACCTTGCTGCTGCGCGACCGACAGGAATTCCTGGTGGATCGCTATTCGGAACGCAAGGAGTCGGCTGAGCAACTGATGGAGCGCGTAAACCAGCGCTCCATCTGAGAGTCGCCATCTGTATTGTGTGGGTTGAAGACGTTGCGGGCATCCTGATAAAACGCTGATGAACAAACCACGCTTAATTTTGCTTTGGCTTGATTATTCAAAGCAGTAGCGTGGTTTGCCCCCCTATCATTCTTGAATAAATACGACCCGCTCAAAGCTCATTTCTAGGTCATGATCTGTCAAAAAAGGAACTATCTACATGGATGTCTTAAACCAGATGAACCCCGCCGAATGCACAGGCATGGAGGACATTCGGCGCGAGATTGATGCCCTGGATCAAGTAGTCATCCAGTTGCTTGGAAGGCGTTTTCAATACGTACTTGCTGCATCAAAATTCAAGACCTCTGCAGCCTCGGTACGCGCCCCGGATAGATTCAATGCCATGCTGATGACACGACGCGAATGGGCCAAGGAAGCAGGCCTAAGCCCGGATGCAATCGAAAAGATGTTCCGGGAGCTGGTGACCCACTTTATTGCCGAAGAAATGAAGCACTGGGCAAGTCATCAAACTGAATGAATCGTTACTGTCTCCATCACCGCTGCGTCGGGCTGTTTTGGCTGAAGCCAGAAGCTCGCGACTGGCAGGCGTCGGCCGCTCTCTGTCTGTCGTCACCGGCAGAGAACGGCCTGGAGCGGTCATCTAGTGACTACGGCACCAAGGGCGATTCACACTTCACCATGCAATTTAACGCTTGAGTTAGGCGGCACTCTCGAATACGAACTCATAGTGCGTGACACCTGCTGGATGTAACTGTAACTCAGCCAGTAAAGCGGCAAGCAGTGGCGTGGCGCCCTGGCTCCAGCTAGGGCTCCATTCCATATGTGGCTGGATCTTGCCGTCCGGTAACACCGTGAAAGAGTCATAGCCGTAGAAGCGGCAGTCCTCCGCAAAGATGCGCTCGACGCATGCGGCCGCATCCGAGCGGGCGACAAGTGTTACTCCGTAGCGCTGCACGTGTGGGAAGGACCATGTCTCCAACAACTTTCGACGATTTGCCATGTGCCGCCTAACGTTAAATTAAGGGGCGCGATTCAACGCGTCCCTCTTGAATGTATGGTTAGCGACAAACAAAGTCTCCAAGCCTAAACTTTGTGTTTTCATTTAAGAACGCTTCCAAGGCATCCCGGTCTTTGAAAGTTCTCCGAACGACCACGGTTTCATCACTATCTGCGTCTGACAGTATCTCTAGTTTGTATAGCCCGCGATCGAGCCGAACGGTCGCCGTACTCTTTACAGTTTTATTGGTATCGGTGCTTAGCATGGATACCTCCATGTGTCCGTCAGCTAGCTCTGCGTCTAGTTTCTCGTTACGTCGCTTGAGTCGACCTCTTAACTCCCACGCAGTAACAACACCGACTATCCAGACAGCGACCTCTAATGCCAACCTTAATTCGGGTGAGAGAGCCATCGCTAACGTCTGGTTAAAGGGCGGGCTTTAGCCCGTCCCAGTATGCGCAGCGAACGGTTTGAACCATTTGTTAAGTTGCAGCGCGGCAATTTTTTACAGCTCTTAACTTGTGGCATTTACGGTGCACTTTGACGGTAGGGGTTATTGATTGGCTATTACCTAGCAAAGATAGCAATAGAGCTTCTGCTTCGGCTTTTTCCATTGAAGAATATGACTTGAACAATACGCGAGCCCGTTTTTCGTACATGCGACGTGCTATGAGCGGGGCTAGTTCGGAAAGCAGTGGTCCCTTTTCTTCAAACAATGCAAACGACTCAAAGGTTACGATTTGACCGTAACCTTGTGGATGTGGCGTACGGGTTGGATTAAGGCCGACCCAATTTATACGTCCCTCAATGCCATAGCTCCTAGGTTCCGAGCCATAACCACCGACACCGATTACAGCATCAAAATTCCAATTGCGGATACGGCCCATACAGTCATTGATGCCAAATCGACCTGATGAGTCGGGGTCGCCAGTATGTGTTCTTTTGTAGGTCAGTATCTGCATACTTTCATTGCAACCTAACTCTTGGTTAAGGGGCGGGCTTTAGCCCGTCCCAGTGAGCGAAGCGAGCGATTTGAACCACTAGTTAGAGGCAACCTAACTCGGTTCATAAACGATTTCAAATTTAGGGCCAAGCTCTGCCTGAAGCTCCGTTAAAAAAGCGAGTGCTTCGGCCTCAAATTTTTTGTATTCATCGGGATTCCAAGGACCTGGATCGGGCGGATACTCCCAATTTAAGGCGGTATCGTGCCACTGAGATAATGCGTTTAATCGTTCGAGTGTTACATCATTCAGGGGTAATTTGTCTTCCACTGGGCCGACATCAAACTCTTTTAAAGCTGCGTCATTGCCGCACCACAAAGATCCTCCGCCCCACTCGAACATAAGTCTGATACGGAAAGCGCCGGACATTGATGTGGCCTCTAACGCCGCTCAGCACGCGCGGTTACGGAATGGAGGCGCAGCCGCAATGTAGTTACCGTCGCCGTGACTGGCCTTGTCAACTGTAGGCCTCGATAAGTGCACTGACCCACTTTTTTAGCTTGGGAATCACTTCGTCGAGTTTAGACTCAAAGCCTTCTTCGCCGAAGTAACTCTCTGTTTCAATTTTGTACTGCCAATCTCTGCCTTCTTGGATTACCGAGTAAGGCACACCATCAAGTGCTTCGATTGATTCAGCTACTCTTCCGGCGAACGCATCACGATCCCGCCGATTGCTATCGTACTTGCCTATCTCGACCAAAAGTCTTTCCAAGACAGTTCTATTCGACATTGTGCTCTCGATGCTGCGAGACAGTTAACGGCATGCTCAGCGGAAAAATCGACCGCAGGGAGATTTTATCCGATGCAGCACCTTGTTATACACTCCTGTTACCAAGTGTACTTTATGGGATTAGACGCACCTCTCTTACGAAATTCATCTGGCGTGCGTTTGCCAATATATAATTGTTGTAGCTCAATTGGTGCTTCGTAACCCACAAAGCCATAACGGCCTTCAACTGCCTCTTTGCCTGGAAAATTTTCTGGTACAGCTTCTAGCCACTTTTCTGCAATGAAAGCACCTACAATTAAACCTTGAACTGTAGCCAAAACAACTTCAGCCTGACTCGCTTTCTGCTGGCTCAAACGCCAAGCATAGCGAGTAGCCTCATAAAGTGAGCCTTCTAGAGCGCTACGGTTAACGTTGACAAGTAAAACTTTGTGTTTGAAATTTGCAGCCTCTGCGGAATACCTCTTTATAATTTCGGAGGAGTGCATGGTTCCAAAGTCACTATTTCCATGCCCATCCATAATATTGGTTATTCCCGGATAAGCATCTATCAAAGCTGCCTCAACCTCAAAAGCTGATTTTTCAGATAAACCATGCCGATGAATAACATGGGCAACGTCAAATCCAGCGATATGGATCGATCGTATTCTGGTCATTTTCTCAGACAACGAGTCACTCTCAATATCACCACGAGCATGAGCAAAAACACGATTACCTTTACCCTTTCCAATATAAAAGGTTTCCCCGTTTCTAGGGTCAATTAATCGGTAAACGTAGAACTGAAGTTTCTCAGCCACTTCTGGAGGAAATGAATTGATCTTTGGGTCAGGCATTGGCTCTCCTTTGTGTATAACGCTTGGTTAAGGGGCGGGCTTTAGCCCGTCCCAGTGAGCGAAGCGAACGACTTGAACCATTTGCTAGCGGTGATACCACGTGGCATTTTTGGTTTTTCCTGCCGGCGTGTATTTTCTTAGAAGCTCAGCCATTTCTGCCAAATTTTCGTACCCTTCGAAGCGTAGATTGCTAAAAGATTTTGTGGTTAGCAGCAGGGATTTAACATTACCTTTAATGCTCTGGATTCTAAGGCTTTCTATATCCGATAACGACATGCTCACAACAGCGCCGTTGTGAGATATTTCGATTTTGTTTTCAGGCTCAATTATGGAAACGGTCGGATAGGATGAGTCATGATTTTTTATGTTTTTATACGTGCAGGACAAATGCTTTGAGAGTAGCAAGGCAAGAACCACAGATAGTATTTTGTGATAGAGGCTCTCGCTGACAATAAACACCCAGACAGCAACTGAAATTATGCCAACCACCAGTAATGCGGCGAGTACTGTTTTTCGCTTGCCGCTACGTTTGTATTTTTCTGATACGTGGAAATTCATATATACCGCTAACGTTTGGTTAAGGGGCGGGCTTTAGCCCGTCCCAGCGAGCGGAGCGAGCGATTTGAACCAGTTGTTATGCATCGAGTAGCTCAGGATCGAACCATGCGTCTTCAAAATTACTTCCGTCGATCTGAAAGCGATAGCCGGCAGGAAGATCAAGATAGCCAGTCACCTCTGGAAGATAGCTGCCGATGTGTTCTATATGCAACGGAGAAAAGAAATCGTCAGCTTCGCACAGCTCGATGCCGCACCATATGTACCAGCCATTAGTGCCATTTTTTGGTTTATGCCTCAGTCCGTTAATTGGAAGCTGACCGATGGTACTTAAAGCGATTCCAAGTTTTGAATCGCCTTCTGGTTTTTGAGGGGCAACATTCTTCCATTCGCAGATGGTCTGTTCCTTCAGGATTTTCACGGTATTACTCCGAAGGTGCATAACGCCGCCAGCACCCGCGGCTTTGTAGTGGAGGCGAAGCCGTAACGAAAAAGACGTCGCCGTGCCTGGCCTTGTTATGAGTTGAATTTGGCACTGACATACCCTGCTATTTCACGAACCAAATATTCAGCGGATTTGGTTTTGGCATTCACGATATAGCCAGACCAGTTGTCCCACTCTAAGCCCACGATTTCATTGCCACGCATGAAATCTTGAAAGACCTCATCAAGACCCCGAGTTTTACCGCCGACTGGCTCTAAACCGAACTCAGACATAACGGCTTTGGTTATCTTCCGGTACCGCCCAGATTCGATTCCATTGAAATCGAAAGTAAGCCGCCCGCTCGCATCTCTGCGCTCAGCCATTCTTCTACCTTGAACTCATAACGCCGTGGTAAGGGGCGCAGTAGCGGAGCGCAAATGGCGCATAAAATAGCGAAGCCATGCGCCATTTGCGCGGAGACTATTGCGTCCGTTTTGACCATTTTGTTAAGCGCGCCTCCAATCACGGTAAACTTGCCAGTTGGGATCGCTTTCGCCGTAGCACTGTATATCCAAATCTGGAAATTTGGTCATGGCTTGCTTGTGTGCAGACTCAATATTCTCTGCATTCTGCATATAGAAGACAAACTCTTTGAACGTGCCAGTAGTAATGGCTAGAACCTGTATGGCCGGCCCAGTGCTTTCCATTAAATCTACGAGAAAATCTTCTACCTCGCCTAGGGCAGCGTTCTCATTTGCCTCAGGCAGCCCACTTGGATTGGGGAATTTCAGTGGAACAGCGAAACCAACCCGAATGCCTAGCTTGGGATGCGCGGCCCAATCGTTTGCGGAATCGTTGATACGAATAAGCATCGGACCAGACTCGTCATTTGCTTCAAGCATTGACCAACGATGATCATGATCTAAGAGGCTTTTTAGGTCTTTGGCCTTCTTGAATAGCCACATATGTGCTCCTGGCCGCTTAACGCCCGCAGCACGCGCAAAGTTGGAGCGCAGCGGAAATTTTGTCGCTGTGCCTGCGATTGTTATAGCGCATATGCCTCGCGAATGACTTTCTCATAATTATCAGCACTGAATTCAAACGGACCAAGCCCCTCAATAAGATCGGGTTCTTCATAACCATTCTCGTATGCAAAATCGCTCCACACGTAGGTATCGCCGAACTTGGCGATCTTACAGCCGTATGCCCCACAACCAATGTCGGCACATTCAGGGCAAACATAGATCAAGCTTCTGCCTGATCCTGTTTCTGGGCTTTCTCTAAGCAAAAGCTGCTTCAAGCTGTGCTCGTTTAGGTTGGCCCAACCGCGAGCGAAACATCCCAGGAAATCTTTGTGGCCACCAGCCGCACGAATGATGGTTTCTAGCAGGGAGTTCCCATCAATCGTGAAATCACAGGAATAGCTCTCGTGAACTTTACATCCACCACTTTCACTTCCTGGCCTATAGAGAATCTTGAAATCTAGCACTGCACACCTATTGCGCTATAACGTTTGGTTAAGGGGCGGGCTTTAGCCCGTCCCAGTGAGCGAAGCGAACGATTTGAACCACTTGTTATGAGGCGTACCTGCGAGTGCTTCGATGCTCTTTTGTGGGGTCATGTTTCCCGCACCACCCTTCATATTGATAGCTCCAGGATTTACCTAAGTCGTCTGTGATGCTAACAGTGCAGAGAAAAGCCTCGCCCCACGTTCGCTTGAAAATTAAGTTTAGCTTGGATGGGATGGTGTTGAATTCAATTTCTATGACTGCCTTGCATATCTGCCAAGCGTGAAACCCTTTTCTCTCTGTCTGTACCTTCAAGTACTCAAGATAAGGAGCGGCCACTTTTTTTGAGTGTTTGAAGTATGGAAGTGATTCGCCGCTGATTAGGTCTAGTTGAAACTTACTTAGACCTGCCTCTGCTGCGCAGAGATAAATAACTCCTAGTCCCCAGTAGCCATCAATGTCGTTGTATCTTGACGAGAAGCTTGAGGACATCCCGGCGGCAATTCCCTTTAGTTGTCTACGCCTGCTCACAAGCATCAAGCCTCATAACGTTTGGTTAAGGGGCGGGCTTTAGCCCGTCCCAGTGAGCGAAGCGAACGGTTTGAACCACTTGTTAGGTTTCGCCGAGGAGTTTGGACTGCACACTTAATGCTAGTGCGCCATACCCAACGCCCTTACCTTTATTGTGCGTAGAAAAGTTCTGCAGATCTGTGATGTCTTCCCACAGATCAACCGAATTCACTTCTTCGTATGTTTCGTCTGTATCCAGTTCAAAATCAATGAAGCGACCTTTGTCTGTAAGAACTGTGCCAATTAAGCTAGGCATGCCAGGGAAATCTATTTCCAGCTGCAAAATGATACTTTGGCTCCAAGATAAATCTTGCTTCTTTCCATATTCAAAGAGCGCGCGTGGTAGTTTGTTTTCTCGCCAGTACCTCGCGGTCAAATATATCCTGTGCTCTGCAAGTGCATTTTGCTCCTGCACATTTAATTGACGCTTACGCAATAGGCGAGAAATATCCATGCGATACCTAACGTTAAGCACAACGGCAGTTTGTAAGTTGTGCGTTGTGGAGTACTTTTGCGAAGCAAAACCACAAAAGCGCGACTTACAAACTGTCCAGCACACGAAGTGTGCGAGTTGATGCGCCTTGTTAAGTGATTTCAATTTCTTCGCTCAACCTTTCACGTAATTCGAATATTTCCAATAATTGGATAGCCTCTGCTTGCAGATTTTGCCATTCCGGAGTTACTTTTATTCTTTTGAAAGAAGGCATATTTTTAGGCGTGGAATCACAGTATTGAAGCCAAAGTTGATGAAACCTTTGAAGATTTTCTTGTTCTTGTTTAGTGAAAACAGGCTCAAGGTATATAGACATTGTTCCTTCGTCTACGACGTCTTCCCATTGATTTATAACCTCATCTGGCCCAAGAAGCTCCCAGTCTTCATTACAAGAATAGATACCAAGCACTTCCATAAGTCTATTCCTAAGCCTTTGCGCTAATAGCCTTTCAGATATTTCAGACAAAGCTCGATTTCCTTTTTTTAGACTCACTTAACGTTTGGTTAAGGGGCGGGCTTTAGCCCGTCCCAGTGAGCGCAGCGAGCGATTTGAACTATTTGTTAGGGCTTTACCGTTGGAGTAAAGGAACAGCAAGGGCAAAATGATATAGCTGTTCAGGCCTTAACAAAAGATCGGCATTTACTCGCCAGTCGCACTCGTCATTAGTATTTGAACCGATATAAACTCGAAGGAAAATATAATTTTCGAATTCAGGCTCTGAGCTGACTGTAAAAAGCAGATCTTGGCAAGATGAGAGCCATGAAAGTGACTGACCTGTTTTTACAGAAGCTGCATTAGCGAGAAAGTGTGCTAGCTGGCCTGACTCTTCTGCAGACGGCTCATTTCCAGCAGTGATTTCGGAATGAAATTTAGTACCTTCAAGCCTGACTCTGATGATTTCATTTCCTGGTTCTTGGCAAGAAGTAATGCTCAGTACTAGGCCATCTTCCTGCGCAACTGTAGCTTCCATGACTAGCCCTAACGATTAAGCTAAGGGGCGGCGGCACGCCGTCCCAGCGAACGAAGTGAGCGATTTGAGCGCCTTGTTAGGCATAAACCACCTTGCTTGCGAGCTGCGGATATTCACCTTGCATTTCAGCAAGGCATTCTTTTAATAGCACAGCCTCACGAGGTAGGCGTTGAGAGAACCGCGGCCAGCCCAAGAACCTAACTGTGTATGGCATTTCAACCAAGCCAGTTATGGCGTCCCAGAAAGCGTCCCAGTTAGCACCATACCAGCCCGGAAAATTCAGCGACTCCATCAGCAACGAGTGCAGTTCTTCTGCGCTAGTGATAGGTCGGAGATCAATCTCTACTAGCTGTACGCGGGACATATGTTTTTGCCTAACGCCTGCCTCAGCTGCCGAAGGTCAGCTTGCAGGCAATTGTTATGTTGTGACTATTCGCCATCTCTAAGCCTTGCTCTTGCTGCAGAGATGATTTCCACCCAACGCTCTGAAAAAGGCTCGGCTAGAACCTTTTCGAGAGAGCAGGTTAAATTCCAGAGAGCTCTTTCTTCTGCTTGATCTTGGATTTCAAGAACGTCTTGGCTTGAGAATCTAGATAAAAACTCAAAAAGAACCAACGCTTCATCTTTCGTAAGCCCAATGCTGACGTCTTCCATATTTCCCCTCAAACAACATAACAGTTGAGTGGACCGACGGCTTTATGATTGCATATTAGTGACTTCTTCATAACAACACCTCACCCGGTCGATTCAACATGTAAATTCTCTTTATAAAACAATCAGTTATATTCTTGCCATTGCATACGATCTGTATTCGCTTGACTTCCTCTTTTTGTGCAATCAATAATACTGTACAAACATACAGTACGGATGCGATATGGATACCGCTCCAGCCAAGCCACGTCTGCGAGAACAGTTTCGTAACGTCATTAGGGTGAATCACTACAGCATTCGCACCGAGAAGACCTACTGGTACTGGATACGCTATTTCCTGCGCTACCACCGGATGCGTCACCCTCTGGAAATGGGGCCGGCGGAAGTCAGCGAGTTTCTTACCTGGCTGGCCGTCAGTCGGCATGTGGCCGCTGCCACGCAGAATCAGGCACTTAACGCTCTGGTGTTTCTTTACGGCAAGGTGCTTGATCGGCCGCTGGGCGATATCGGTGACACTGTGCGGGCGAAGCGCCCTGCCCGTATTCCAACAGTGCTGACGCACAGTGAAGCAACCCAGATCATCGCGTTGCTGCCTGAGCCTCACAAGCTGATTGCGTCGCTGATGTACGGCTCGGGGCTGCGTGTTGTCGAAGCCTGTCGGCTGCGAATCAAAGACATCGACTTCGACCGCCAGATCATCACGGTGCGTAGCGGGAAGGGAAATAAGGACCGCACGACGCTGCTGCCGAGCTCGCTGATTGAGCCACTGAGAGATCGCAAATCGCGTATCCAACGTGCTTGGCGCGAGCAAGATGCGTTTTACCAATGCGATGTCAGCCTGCCCTATGCGCTGCGCCGCAAATATCCTAACGCAGCGCGGGCGCTGGAGTGGCGGTGGTTGTTTCCCTCTCAGGGTTTGTGTGCAGACGATGAGGGCAACATAGTGCGGCACCACCTGCACGTCAGTGCAGTGCAAAAGGCGGTAAGGAGAGCTGTACGAGCGGCGGCGGTTGGCAAGCCAGCGGGTTGCCATACCTTCAGACATACTTTTGCTACCGAGCTGCTGCGCCGCGGTAGTGACATCCGCACAGTGCAGACCCTGCTTGGGCATGCCGATGTGCGTACTACGCAGATTTATACCCATGTCCTTGGTAATGCCTTTGCCGGAGTGCAAAGTCCGCTCGGCTGAGCTTTGGCTACGCTGAGCTTTCCCTTTTGTGCTTCAAGACTATTCTAGGGCGCAAAGCGCTGTCTACCCCACTACTTACAACAATCCCACTCGAGGTCCGGATTGTTATCTATGTCACTGTCGTTTGAGCGATGACGCTGCGGGTTTGCGTAATATCCTCATCCAGATGCCGTCTTCACCCGTTTCATCTTGGCGCTGGGAGCAAGGCGCTCTTGAATAGTGCCTTGTTTCTAAACGGCTTTAAGTCATCCGTAAATGTGCACTCTTGACCGATTCCAGCCGGTCGCAACCTGCAAAACTGTGGGGGTCAAGGCTTGGCCGCTAAGACCGCAGAAGCTCTGCGAAAGAGACGTGAAGGCAACAATATCGAGGGATAGAGCAAGATTAAAATGTACGAACAAGGCATCGGGGTTGCCAAGGACGAAACACAAGCACTTAGTTGGTACGAAAAATCTGCGCAGCAAGGCAACTCCAACGCGCAATTCAATCTCGGTGTGCTCTATGAAATTAGCAGCCGCTAATAAGGGACAGGCCAGGTTTTGCAAAATGCTGATTTGAACGTGGTCTGTCCCCTACTCCCCTACTCCCTATTCCATCAGTGAATCGTCGGGAATCGCTCTTTCAGCAACTGCTGAGCCTGGTAGGCCATCTGGTCGAGCAGGCGGTCGCGTTTGTTTTCGGCATCACTCATGGCCTTGTTACCCTGCTGTTGCACAAGGTAGGTGTGGATCTGTCGCACTTCCTTGGATTGAAAAATCGGTGCCAGATCTTGAACCGCCACCATTCCAGTCGAGCGGTAAGCCCGGCTACTGAGCACGACGTGCGGCCCTTGCGCTGCCAGCACGTGCAACCCCATGGATTCAAAGGCCTGCACCTTGCTCGCCGCGCAGGCCAATTCGAGGTGCGGGCGATGCTCGATCACCTGTTGCAACAGGGCCTTGGCGATACCCCGTCGGCGGTGACTGGCTTGAACAGCCAGATAGGCAAGCGTGCAGGCTTCGGTGTCATCCGGGCTTGGCAGATACAGGGCAAAGCCAAGCACCAGCGCTGGATCTTCATCATCCAGAGCCAGCACCAACCTCGGCGAACTGTTCTGAGCGCCGCTCATGGCTTGCAGGTACATGTGCACCTCGTAGCCAATCACGTATTGGTAGAGTTGGTAGAGCGGATTGCTGGGCGTCAGCGGCACCGGACTGATGTCGCTGAAGTAGTCCACCACCATTTGTAGAACCTGAGCGTTCAGGGCCTCTGGTGGTGACGTATCCAGGTGTACAAGGGTGAACATCGAGACGCTGGCTCCAGCCGTGCCCGATCGGGGCAATCGGTGCTGATGCCATTGTAACGCCCACCGCCATCGCTTGCATGGCTCGCCCAATCAGCCGGCATGATAAACAGAAGCGCCAGCCTACAAGCCGCGTTGCCACTCTTGGCGCAGGTGCGCCTGTTGCGGACGTTCAATAGCCTCGCGAACCTGTGCCAGCAAACGTTGCTTATCAGCCCCCAGGTTGCCTTTGAGCACCAGGTAGTTCGAGGCATGGTCACTGCGGAACACCGTGTTTTGCAGTTCAAGCCCCTGCAGCAGTCGCTCAATTTCAACAAAGAGTTGCGCTTGGCTGAGCGGCTCGAAATCGGCAAAGCCACTTCGCAACCGCGCTTCGCCTTGGGGAAAGCTCACCACCAAGGTCGACAGAAACTCAGGTTGCCCAGCATTCATCAAACGCGCTGAATTGTCGGCATGTTGCTCACTCAGCACGCTGCCGCCAAGACCGTTAAGAATCATCACCGAACGCGTGATGCCCGCTTCGCCCAGCTTATCAAGCGCACTCAGGCTCGACTCATAGGTTTCGCCCTTGTTGATCCGCGCCAGGACTTCGTCGTCGCCTGACTCACAGCCTACGTAAGCCATCCCCAACCCTGCGTCTGCTAGCTCCTTCAGCTCGGCCACTGACTTTTTACGCAGGTTACGCGGCAGGCAGTAACTCGATACCCGATTCACCTCGGGCATATGCTCGCGGATTGCTGTGAGAATATTCAACAAGCGCCGTGTAGGCAGCACCAAGGCATCGCCATCAGCCAGGAACACCCGCTGAACGATTAACTGCTCACCAGCCTTGCGGATTTCTTCGAGCACCTGCGTTTCATCACGAGCGCGAAACTTCTTCTGCTCCTGGGTATACATTTCGCAGAAGGTGCAATTGTTCCACGAGCAGCCGTTGGTAACCGGCAGGATCAGTGAGTGTGCCTCACTGGGCGGGCGGAAGACCGGCTCGATGTAGTCGATAGGAAATGCGGCAGCCATGGCAAATCACTCTGCAGGATCAGTAATCTTGCTTGCGCAACACGAGCCACTAAGCTCAATAAATTCAAGTACGGCTGAGTCGTTAAATATGCAGGACATATAAGCTGGCCTCGGACTTATGTCCCAGGCCAGCTAAATGACAGCTTAGCTGGTCGGGTTATCACCATCGCGCTTGCGCTTGTTGCCCATGCGCACGCCGATGTCCATCAGGAACTGGAAGAAGCCTTCCTGATCTTCCAGCACATTGCTCCAGAAGGGGGAGTGATACAGCGCCACAGCGCCGTGTACCAAAGCCCATGCAGCGCAATAGTGGAAATAAGGCGGCACATCTTCGAGCTTGCCTTCGGCGATCCGACCCTTGATCAACAAGGTCAGGCGCTCAAAATTCGAAGCACGAATCTTGTGCAACTGCTCGACCATTTCCGGGACTTGGTTACCCTTGACCACCTTTTCTTCAAGGCGATCAAACAGACGATAACGCTGCGGGTCGCGCATGCGGAACTCAAAGTAGGCACGAGACAGGGCTTCCTGGTCACGGTCGACATCGGCCGAATGCAGCAACTCGTTCAAATCACGCTCGTAGTCGAGCATCAGGCGCAGATAGATCTCAGCCTTGGATTTGAAATGTTTGTAGATGGTGCCTTTACCAATTCCTACTGCGTCGGCGATCATCTCGACAGTCACGCTGTCTTCGCCTTGCTCAAGGAATAGTTTTAGCGAAGTGTCGAGAATTTCTTGCTCACGGCGACGAAACTCACGGACCTTACGGGGTTCTTTCTGCATAAAGGGACTAAGTGGTCAAAAATCGAGCCGACTATTATGCCTCAATAGCGCCAAATTGCACGGATCATCGGACCATGAACGCACTTCGTTACGAGTTTGAGCAGCTTTCTGCAATCAATTACCTTAATCATGCCGCTATTTCGCCATGGCCGCAGCGCACTGTAGATGCGGTAAATCGCTTCTCAAACGAGAACGCCAGGCTCGGTGCGCGTCACTATTCTGACTGGCTGGCAACCGAACATTTATTGCGCGAACGCCTGGCCCGCATGGTCAACGCGCCGTCGAGTGACGATATCGCCCTGGTCAAGAACACCTCGCAAGCGCTGTCCTATGTTGCCTTTGGGCTGGATTGGCAACCGGGCGATCAGGTGGTGATCAGCGATGAAGAGTTCCCCTCAAATAAAATTGTCTGGCAGGCATTAAGTGCGCAAGGCGTTGAGGTCAAACAGGTCAATCTAGCCAACAATGACCCGGAAGCCGCCCTGCTCGACGCTTGCGGCCCGCGAACGCGTCTGCTCTCAATCAGCGCGGTGCAGTTTGCCAGTGGCTTGCGTCTCAACCTGCAACGCCTCGGCCACGGCTGCAAGGGCAAAGACGTGCTGTTTTGTGTAGATGCGATCCAGCAAATCGGCGCCCTGCCCTTTGATGTTCAAGCCTGTGAGTGCGACTTCGCCATGGCTGATGGCCACAAATGGATGCTCGGCCCGGAAGGCCTTGGCCTGTTTTATTGCCGCAGCGAATTACGCGAACAGCTCAAACTCCACGAATACGGCTGGCATATGCTCGAACACGCCGGTGATTACTCGCGTACGGACTGGCAGCCGGCGAAAAGTGCGGTGCGCTTTGAGTCAGGCAGTCCAAACATGCTCGGCACCATGGCCCTGGAAGCCAGCCTGTCGCTGCTGGAAGAAGTGGGTATGGTAGCCGTTGGCCAGGCGCTGGAAGAGCGCGTGCTAGCGCTGACCACTGAGCTGGGGCGGATTTCGGGGGTTAACCTGCACAGCCCACTGAACCCAGAACGCCGGGCCGGTATTATCAACTTCAGCCTCGACGGTTGGGATACCCAGGCGTTGTTTGAAAAGCTCAAGCAAAACAACGTGGTATGCGCCCAGCGTGGTAAGGGTATCCGCCTCTCGCCGCACTTTTACACTAAACCCGAGGTAATCGAGTCAACGCTGCGCCTGATACGCCAAGCCAGTAGCCGCTGAGAACTGAGCAGTAGCTCGGGTATTCCAAATCCGTTTAAGAACCCGCCAAATTGGGCTGGACGATCGGAAAAGTTGACCAATACTCATAAGTACTGGCGAGGCATCTCCCCCCAAGTGACTCGCCAGCCGAGGTACCGTGGACCGCGTACCTTGATTACTCCTAATGGTCTTAACCCGGATTCATCCCCCAGAACCCGGGTTTTTTTTTGCGCTCTGGCCTAGCTGGTCGTGCTACCCGCCCACACGGGCCAGCGGAAACAAGCGCTTGAAGTTGTTGCCGGTCTGCTCGGCCAGCTGCTCGTAGCTAACGCCGCGCAGCACAGCCAAATATTCAGCTACGTCTCGCACATATTCCGGCAAGTTAGGTTTGCCGCGATGCGGTACCGGCGCGAGATACGGCGAGTCAGTCTCAACCAGTAGACGATCAACCGGAACCTGGCGAGCAACTTCACGCAGCGCATCGGCATTGCGGAAAGTGACAATGCCCGACAGCGAGATATAAAACCCCAGATCCAGCGCGGCCTTGGCCATGTCCCAGTCTTCAGTGAAGCAATGCAGCACACCGGCTTGCGGCAGCGCAGCCTCACGCAAGAGCTGCAAGGTATCGGCACGAGCGCCGCGGGTATGCACTATGACCGGCTTGCCGGTGGCCTGGGCCGCTTGCAAGTGCAGGCGGAACGAGGCCTGTTGCAACTCGGCAGCCTCTGGTTCGTAGTGATAGTCAAGGCCGGTTTCGCCGATGGCAACCACGCGTGGGTGCTCAAGCTCACTGAGCAGCCAGTCCATTGCCGGCGTTGCACCCGGTTCCAGATCCAGCGGATGCACGCCGACCGAGCAATCGACATCCTCATAGCGATCAGCCAGACCTTTGACCGCAGCGGCGTTATCCGCGCTCACCCCTATACACAGGAAATGGCCAACTCCACGCGCCCGCGCGGCATCAAGTGCCGCATCGAGCGAGCCGTTGTGGGCGCCAAGATCCAGTCGGTCGAGATGGCAGTGCGAGTCAATCAACATAAAAAAACCAATAATCTTCAGCAAAAAAAGTGAATGCAAAAGGCCGCACTCAATGCGGCCTTTGCGTTAGAGCATCCGAGGCAAGTCAGGCTACATGGTGTGTGTCGGACGATCCGACTTCAGCGCACCGGCCAGATAGGTCTCGATCTTGTTGCGGGCGGTGTTGTCACCGTCATTGAACTGCACGCCAACACCTGCGGCGCGGTTGCCTTGTGCGCCTTTTGGCGTGATCCAGACCACTTTACCCGCAACCGGAATTTTTTCAGGCTCATCCATCAGGTTGAGCAACATGAACACTTCATCACCCAGCTTGTAGCTTTTGTTGGTCGGGATAAACAACCCGCCATTCTTGATGAAAGGCATGTAAGCGGCATAGAGCACGGACTTGTCTTTGATGGTTAGAGACAAGATTCCATTACGCGGGCCCAGGTTAGGTGGCAAGCTCATGCGGCATTCCTGATTTTTTAATACTTAGTGGGCGATTCTAGCCCGGTCCGGGCAAGCTTGCCCACTGTACCAACAAGGCTTCGAGAAGCAGAACACGGTTAAGGTTAGCTTTGGCAATGACTTTTTGTCGTTGCAGCATGATCCAGTCCTGCATTTTTATCACATTGGCCTGGCTGGCCTTGCCCGCCATGTACTGCACAACCTTGCGCATATCCGCCTGGCCAAGGCCTTCTTCATCTTGCGTCAGCTGGAAGCGCAGCATCAACTGCGACCAGTCATAAAACCAATCAAACAGTAACTGCAAGGATACTGAGTTCCAACTTTCGGCCAAGGGGCTGACTGCAATCTGTTGCTTGAGCAGTTTTTTCACGCCATCAACGACCTGAGCGCGCTGTTCGCGCACGCCCTGCTCCTGCATGCGCACAGCCACCAATGGCGATCCGGCGGCCAAACACAGTAGTTCAGCACGCTCTTCGGCACTGGTGTCCGGCAATGCGCTAGCCATCCATTGCAGACTCATGGCTTCGCTGGGCAACGGACACGCCTGTTGCACGCAGCGGCTCTTTACGGTCGGCAGCAAACGGCTTGGCTGATGGCTGATCATCAAGATCACCGTATCACCCGAAGGCTCTTCAAGGCTTTTGAGCAAGGCATTGGCGGCGTTGAGGTTCATCGACTCGGCCGGTTCAACCAGCACGACTTTGCGGCCAGCGAGCTGGGCGGTCTGCACCAGAAAGTTAACCAGGCTGCGCACCTGATCCACCTTGATCGGCTTGTCAAACTCGTCTGGCTCCAGCACAGCCGAGTCAGGGTGAGTGCCCGCCGCCAGCAGATGACACGACTTACACTGGCCGCAGGCATCAAGACCTTGTGGCTGCTGACAGAGCAAGCGTGCACGCAAGCGCTCGGCCAATGCCCTTTTGCCAATGCCTGGAGCGCCGTGCAACAGATAAGCATGGGCATGCTGGGTGCGACCGGCCAATTGCTGCCACAGCGACTCTTGCCAAGGATAAGCCTCAGCCACGGCTCAACTCCAAGATAGTGGGCAACAATGCATCCAGTGCGACCTGTACCTGCTCCAGGGTCTGTGCAGCGTCGACAATGCGATACCGTTCTGGTGCCGCCTGGGCGCGCTTGAGGTAGGTCTGGCGCACCGCATTGAAGAAGTTCGAGCCTTCTTGCTCGAAGCGGTCCAGCCGTCCACGCGCAGCTGCACGCGACAGGCCCACCTCGATCGGCAAATCAAAAACCAGGGTCAGGTCAGGGCGCAAATCACCCTGGACAAAGTTTTCCAACTGGCTGATGCGCGCCTCGGACAAACCACGACCACCGCCTTGGTAGGCATAGGTCGCATCAGTGAAACGGTCGCACAGCACCACGCAGCCACGGGCCAGTGCTGGTGCAATCACCTGAGCGATATGCTGCGCGCGCGCCGCGAATACCAGCAGCAACTCGGTGTCTGCAGACATCGGCTCATCATTGGGCGTCAGCAGCAACTCGCGTACTCGCTCGGCCAACGGCGTGCCGCCAGGCTCACGGCTTAATACAACCTCTAAACCTTGTGCTTCGAGCTTACGGGCCAAGTAGTCACGATTAGTACTCTTGCCCGCACCTTCAGGACCTTCCAGGGTGATAAACAGACCGCTCACTGATTGTCCTTTTGATCATTAGGTGGAACCGGCGCAGGGCTCGAGCGGTAATCCGCCCGACGCTTGAGCTGATATTCGCGTACCGCCCGGTTATGCGCCTCAAGGGAATTGGAGAATGTATGGCTACCGTCGCCACGGGCGACGAAATACAAGCTTTTACCAGGTGCCGGATGCAGCGCTGCATGAATGGCTTCACGCCCCACCAGCGATATAGGCGTCGGCGGCATGCCGGTAATAACATAGGTGTTGTAGGGCGTTGGCTCACGCAGGTCCGCGCGGGTGATGCGCCCGGTGTAGCGCTCGCCCATGCCATAGATAACCGTCGGGTCAGTTTGCAGGCGCATGCCCAGCGCCAGGCGGCGGATGAATACCCCGGCAATCTGGTCACGCTCTTGCGGCACGCCGGTTTCCTTTTCGATCATCGAGGCCATGATCAGCGCCTCATAAGGCTCCTTGTAGGGCAAGTCATCAGCGCGCCCCTGCCACTCTTCATCAAGCACTTGCTGCAAACGTGCATGAGCCTGCTTGAGCAGTTCGTAATCCGTCATGCCACGCACATAGCGATAGGTATCGGGGAAGAAGCGCCCTTCAGGATTCATCCCTGGCTCGCCCAGGCGCTCCATCAACTGCTCATCGGAGACATCGCTCAAGGTCAGTTGCAAGGCATCCTGACGGGCCAAGGCCTGACGAACCTGACGAAAGTTCCAGCCCTCGACCAAGGTCAGGCTGTACTGCACCACTTCGCCGCGACGCCACAGGCCCAGCATGTCACGCACGGTCTGACCGGGCATTAGCCGGTATTCGCCACTGTGCAAGGGTTCGCCGCGCAGGTTGAAGCGCCAGTACAGACGCAACCAAAAAGCCTTGTCGATAACCCCTTCGCGCTCCAGTTGATTGAGCACACCGCCCGGCGTAGCACCTTTTGGCACTTCAAGCAGACGTTCCTGACTCAACTGCAAGGGCTGCTGCAACGCAGTGTGTTGTTGCCAGGCAGCCACGGCAAACGTCAGGCCCGCCAGCACCACACAGACTTCAAGAAACAGCAGTATTTTGCGTATCACGAATTAACTATCCAATAAATCACGAGCAATTGCCTGCAGTCTACGGGTCATGGGCCCGGCCAGCCAGCGACTATCAAGCAGTTCGAGCACCGGCCAGACACCATAGACACTATTACAAACAAAGACCTCGTCAGCACTGCGCAGTTCGTTGAGGTTGATATCCGTCACCGCGCAGGGGATCGACAACTGCCCGGCCTGATCCAGCAGCTCGGCGCGCATCACCCCCGCCACGCCGCAGCGGCTCAAGTCAGGGGTGAACAATTGCCCATCCCTGACCATGAAAATATTGCTGTAGACGCCCTCGATTATGCGCCCGCCAACATCGCACATCAGGCCTTCAGCGTAAGCTGGATCATCCCACTCGGCACGCGCCAACACCTGTTCAAGGCGGTTGAGGTGTTTCAGCCCAGCCAGCAAGGGTTGCTCAGCCAAGGTTGTCTTGCAGGCAAACAGACGCACACCCTCTTGGGCATTTTCAGGCGCGTAGCTGGCCGGTGGCGAACCCAGCAGGATACGCCGCGACTGAGCCGCCACAGGCGGAGCATAACCGCGCAAACCATCGCCACGGGTGATAATCAGTTTGGCGATGCCGTTACCCAATACAGCACAAAAAGCCTGCAGCTCATTGCGCAGCAGGCGCTGATCAAGTGCAATTTTCAAGCGTGCGCAGCCCTGAGCCAAACGACTTAGGTGACGCTCAAGCAACACCGGAGTGCCGGCGGTTACGGCGATGGTCTCAAACAAACCATCGCCATAGGCCAAGCCGCGATCCTTGATCGACAGCAACGCTTCAGGGTGACCGTCGACCCAGCTCAACATCAATCGTTAAACCGGCGGAACACCAGCGAGCCATTGGTGCCACCAAACCCGAAGGAGTTGGAGAGCACTACATCAATCGGCTTTTCTTTGGCGGTGTGCGGCACCAGATCAAGATCACACCCTTCATCAGGCTGATCAAGGTTGATGGTCGGGGGCGCGACTTGATCACGTAGCGCAAGGACACTGAAGATAGCTTCGACAGCACCTGCAGCGCCCAGCAAGTGCCCAGTCATCGACTTGGTCGAACTGACGCTGAGCTTGTAGGCGTGATCGCCGAAAACCGACTTGACCGCAGCAATCTCAGCCTTGTCACCGGCCATTGTCGACGTGCCGTGGGCATTGATGTACTGCACCTGATCCGGACTCAAGCCAGCATCACGCAAGGCATTGGCCATGCAACGGGCTGCCCCTTCACCGTCTTCTGGTGGCGAAGTCATGTGGAAGGCATCGCCACTCATGCCGAAACCAATCAATTCGGCATAGATGTGCGCGCCACGGGCCTTGGCATGCTCCAGCTCTTCAAGCACCAAGGTGCCGGCGCCGTCGGACAAGACAAAACCATCACGGTCCACATCCCATGGGCGACTGGCCTTGGTTGGCTCATCGTTGCGCGTTGACAGGGCACGCGCTGCGGCGAAGCCACCCATGCCCAAGCCGCACGCTGCCATTTCCGCGCCGCCAGCCAGCATTACATCAGCTTCGCCGTAGGCAATATTGCGCGCGGCCATGCCGATACAATGGGTTCCTGTGGTACAGGCCGTTGCGATGGCATAGTTCGGTCCCTGTACACCTAAGTGGATCGACAGGAAACCTGAAATCATATTGATAATCGAGCCCGGCACGAAGAACGGCGATATACGCCGTGGGCCTTGCTCCTGAAGCGCTTTGCAGCTGTTCTCGATATTGGTCAAGCCACCAATACCCGAGCCCAGCGCGACACCAATGCGCTCACGATTAGCATCAGTAACGTCCAGGCCGGAATCACGCATTGCCTGAAAGCTGGCAGCCAAACCGTATTGAATGAATAAATCGAGCTTGCGCGCCTCTTTGGCAGACAAGTACTGCTCGACATCAAAGCCTTTGATCGAGCCACCAAAACGAGTGGTGTAAGCAGAAAGATCAATATGCTCGATCGGGCCGATACCGCTTTTTCCGGCCAAAATGCCCTGCCAACTGCTCGGCACATCGTTACCCAGCGGCGACAGCATGCCCATACCGGTAACTACGACGCGTCTACGCGACACAGCAATCTCCTTTACTCTGTTTTATAAAGCACGGTGCAGTCCACGCGAGTGCAACAAACGCTTATTCACGTTGCTGTTGTACAGTGCTGTGAAAGCTTCGCGTATTACCAGGCAGGTTAAGCCGAGCATTTGCGCGCTGCAATCCAAAAAGAACGGGCTAACAACAGCCACTTAAAGAAAAGCCGCACGGACATGAAGACCGTACGGCTTTTTCTAATCGGGTAACCGACGATAAACGTTAGGCGTTAGCGGTAACGTAATCGATCGCTTCCTGAACAGAGGTGATCTTTTCAGCTTGCTCGTCTGGGATCTCGGTTTCGAACTCTTCTTCCAGAGCCATCACCAGCTCAACGGTGTCAAGAGAGTCGGCACCCAGGTCTTCAACGAAGGAAGCGCTGTTGGTTACTTCTTCTTCTTTCACGCCCAGTTGCTCAGCAACGATTTTCTTGACGCGTTCTTCGATGGTGCTCATACCGTATTTTCACTCCTAGTTGGACAAATCCAGGCAGCTTGTCTGTGCGGCCAGTATATAAAGGGTTTTTAGCATTTCAAGCTGAATGCGGGGTGGCCCCAAAAACACTTCAACGATCTGTCTATAAACCTGTTGCAGCTTTATAACGGATTTTAGACAAAACCTATGACAGTTTTCTGAAGACCGCCGTCACATTTAGCTCATGTACATCCCGCCATTCACAGGGATAGTAGCCCCTGTGACGTATGCTGCGCCATCAGAAGCGAGGAAAGAGACAACATTTGCGATCTCTTGTGCCTGCCCCAAACGACCCAGCGGAATCTGTGTCAGTAACGCCTCACGCTGTGCTTCCGGCAATTCACGGGTCATATCAGTATCGATAAAGCCCGGTGCCACTGCGTTCACTGTAATCGAACGCGATCCTACTTCACGTGCCAGTGCGCGACCAAAACCTTCTAGCCCCGCTTTGGCGGCGGCGTAGTTTACCTGTCCGCCGTTGCCCATGGCACCCACTACCGAACCAATATTGATAATACGACCAAAACGCGCCTTGGTCATACCCCGCAAAACAGCTTTCGACAGGCGATACAGGCTGTTTAGGTTGGTATCGATGACATCAAACCATTCATCGTCTTTCATCCGCAACATTAAATTGTCACGGGTAATGCCGGCATTGTTGACCAAAACCAGCGGCTGGCCGAACTGTTTCTGGATATTTTCCAGTACCGTGCTGACCGATTCGTCACTGCAGACATCAAGCATCATGCCGACGCCTTCGATGCCATTGGACTTGAGTGTTTCAGTGATACGACCAGCGCCCGACTCAGATGTCGCAGTGCCGATCACAATTGCGCCCTGACGCCCCAATTCAAGGGCAATAGCCTGGCCAATACCACGGCTGGCGCCGGTTACCAGTGCAACCTTACCTTGCAAACTCATACTTATTTCCTCAATCAGGCCAACGCCGCACGTGCAGCAGCGAAAGCGTCTGGGGTTTCCAGATTGTAGGTGTTGATGCCTTTGACACAACGCTTGTTCAGACCCGAAAGCACTTTGCCTGGGCCACACTCAACCAAATCGGTAACACCTTGCTCAGATAGGCAAACCATAGACTCAACCCAGCGAACCGGGCTGTAGAGCTGCGCCAAGAGATCAGCCTTGAGCACATCAAGATCAGCAACCACGGCCGCACTGACGTTCTGCACCAATGGAATCTGCGGCGCTTGCCAGTCGATTGCCGATACTGCCGCGGCAAAACGCTCAGCCGCCGGGCGCATCAAGGCACAATGCGACGGCACGCTGACCGGCAATGCCATGGCGCGCTTGGCACCACGCGCCTTGCAGGCTTCGATAGCGCGGGTTACTGCCGCAGCACTACCGGCGATAACCACCTGGCCCGGTGCATTGAAGTTCACCGCGCTAACCACTTCACCCTGCGCAGCTTCATCACAAGCGGCCAGCACATCAGCGTCTTCAAGACCGAGAATCGCCGCCATGCCGCCTTGGCCAGCAGGTACGGCCTGCTGCATTAATTGACCACGGTGCTCAACCAGTTTCACCGCATCAGCCAGCGTAACGCTGCCAGCAGCAACCAGGGCTGAATACTCGCCCAAACTGTGACCCGCAACAAAGGCTGGCTTGGCGCCGCCCTCAGCCAACCACAAACGCCACAGAGCGATAGACGCGGTGAGAATCGCAGGCTGGGTTTTGTCGGTTTGATTAAGTTGCTCTTCCGGCCCCTGCTGGGTCAGCGCCCAGAGATCGTAACCGAGTACAGTGGAAGCCTCGGCAAAGGTATCGGTAATGATGGTTTGCTGGGCGCCAAGGTCAGCCAGCATGGCCAAAGACTGTGAGCCTTGACCAGGAAAGACGAATGCAAATGATGCAGACATTAAACAGATCCCTAGTGTTGTTTTAACCTCGGGTAAGTCGGCGCAGGACGTAACCTGTGCGCAACACGCTGTCGCTTGGATGTCCGAGCATCCAGTGCAGTCACATTCTAGCGCAACAGATCGTCAAGGCGACCCTGCAATCGTTGCGGTAAATTTTCTTCGATCTCCGCCAAAGCTCGGCGAATTGCACTCTGAAAACCTATTTGATCAGCCGCACCATGACTTTTAACAACAATACCCTGCAATCCCAACAAGCTTGCACCATTATGCTGCGCTGGCGCCAACTCACCTTGCAGTCGCTTTAAAAGAGGCAAAACCATCAGTCCCAACGCACGGGTTAACAGGTTAGCCTTGAACAGGTCCGCCAAGCGCCCAGAGATCATATTGGCCAAGCCTTCGCTCGACTTGAGTACGATATTTCCGACAAAACCATCGCACACAACCACATCAGCCACGCCGCGATAGAGACCATCACCCTCAACAAAGCCGACGTAATTGAGCCCGCTGTTTTGTTGCAGCAATGCAGCAGCAGCCCTCACCTGCTGATTACCCTTGATCAACTCAGTACCGACATTGAGCAAGGCCACACGCGGCGTGCGAATTCCCTGAGCCTCGGCGGCGACAGCACCCATTACAGCAAACTGCGACAGGTTTTCAGCAGAGCAATCAACATTGGCACCCAGGTCAAGCAGGTAACACTCGCCCCGCTCCGTTGGCACCGCGGTAATCATTGCAGGTCGATCAATGCCCGGCAGCGTCTTGAGCACGTAGCGCGACAGCGCCATCAATGCACCGGTATTGCCCGCACTGACACAGGCATCTGCCTGACCTGAACCAACCAAGTCCAGAGCAATGCGCATGGAGGCATCGGTTTTGTTTCGCAAGGCATGCGCAGGCGACTCATCCATCGCAATGGTTTCGCTGGCATGAACAATTTTCAGGCGCGAGCGATCAATGCCAGGATGCTGGTCAATCAGACGTTGAATAACTGGAGATTGGCCGACGAGGACCAGGTGCAGCGAGGGGTATTTCTGCAGGCAAGCGATACTTGCCGGAACAATGCAGTGAGGACCGAAGTCCCCACCCATTGCATCAATCGCGATGATTGGAGCGGACAAGATTACTCGTCAGCGCCCTTATCAATCACTTTGCGACCTTTGTATACGCCTTCTGGCGATACGTGGTGACGCAGGTGAACTTCACCGGTGCTCTTCTCTACGGACAGAGCGTTGCCTTCGAGGGCGTCGTGGGAACGGCGCATATCGCGGGCGGAACGGGATTTTTTGTTCTGCTGAACAGCCATACTAATTAACTCCTAAACGTTTGGGTCACGCTTTAACTGTGCTAATACACTGAACGGGTTGGACCGCGTTACCTCGTCCTCGCTCGGCTCAGGCTCATCGAGCCCACCGGGCTGCTGGCAATCATCGGGGTCATGAGCTGGGACAATGGGCAAGGCAAGCAAAAGCTCATCCTCAACCAGCGCAAGCAGATCCAAAGGATCTTCACCCAACTCCAGCACGTCATAGCCTTGCGGCACAGACTGGGTATTCGCACCTTCTTTCACCACAGCGTAATCACATGCGCTTTGGATCGGCAGAGCGACCAGTTCCAGACAACGCTGGCAAACCATTTTGACATCAACCTCAAGTTCGCTATGGAAAACCACAGCATTGCGCTCGTCGCGCTCGAAGAAAAACTTCGCACGCACCTTACCGTCGTTGGCGGCAAGCGGGCTGCAGAGCCTTTGTAAATCGGCAAGCGCAATCTCACCCTCAAGGGTGGCAGTGCGATCTGCTAACTTACGCGGATCAACGTGAGGTGGAATCGGTCCATTCGACATAGGCGCCGCATTCTAGGGATGAGACCCGTACCTGTCAAAGGAAATTAGGCTTATCGACAGCACAAACGACCATCGACCCACGGCAAAGTCAGTTTAGCGCCAATTTACGCCCTGACAGACCACGAATTAATCAGGTTCAGCCACCGCGACCCAGGCCAGCAGAGCAGGCATATAAAGCAGCGAATGATTCGGCCTTTATATTAGAATTTTCGGTATTTAGTGAACACCGACTTATTTATAGCTGCTTTCAAAGGACAAACAGGCCTCACATGCTGCCACTGATTCTAGCTTCAAGCTCACCCTATCGCCGCGAACTGTTGGGCCGGCTTAATCTTGCATTCAGTTGCAGCTCGCCCGATATCGACGAAAGCCGGCTCGCTGATGAAACACCCTGCGATATGGTCAAGCGCCTGGCCCTTGAAAAAGCCCGCGCCCTGAGCAGCACCTATACGCAACACCTGATCATCGGCTCTGATCAGGTTGCAGTGCTTGACCAGCAGGTCCTTGGCAAGCCGCATACCATGGAGCGCGCCTTTAGCCAACTGAGCGCCGCCAGCGGCAAGAGCGTGAGCTTTCTGACCGGCCTGGCATTGCTCAATAGCGCAACCGGCCAATACCAGGTCGATTGCGTCCCTTTTACCGTGCACTTTCGCAACCTCAGCCCAGAACAGATCCAGCGCTACCTGGAAGCGGAACAACCACTCGACTGCGCCGGCAGCTTCAAGGCCGAAGGCTTGGGCGTGAGCCTGTTTCGCAGCACCGAAGGCAGCGACGCCAACAGCCTGATTGGCTTACCGCTGATTCGCCTGGTCGATATGCTGCATGAGGAAGGCTGGCAAATCCCTTGATCCACCAGGGCCTGGCAATGCAAAGCCCGCCCATCAAAGCGCTATCCTCCCGACGGAACCAGCTTGCCGAACACCGCACCCAGACAGCAAAAAGCCCGGAAAACCGGGCCTTTTGACTGACATCAAGCAATTCGACTAGCGCAAGGCTGGGCCTTGAAAGCCCATCCATAGCGCAACATTCTCCGCCACGCTTGCGCCCAACTTCTTGGCAAAGCGATCCAGCGGCGAATCCTGCACAGTAAAATCGACCAACTCTTTCTGGCCAATCACATCACGAGCCACATAGCTGGTGCTACCCAGGCCATCAATCAAGCCAAGCTTCAGCGCCTGCTCGCCAGACCAGATCAAACCAGAAAACAACTCCGGATTTTCAGCGACCTTGAGACGATCGCCACGCCCTTTCTTCACGCTGTCGATGAATTGCTGGTGAGTGGTATCAAGTACGCCCTGCCAGAACTCAGTTTCCTCGGCCTTGGGCGGCTGAAACGGATCAAGGAAAGCCTTGTGCTCACCCGAGGTGTACACACGGCGATCCACACCGAGCTTGTCCATCAGGCCAACAAAACCGAAGCTGGCTGCAGTCACACCAATGGAACCGACCAGACTGGCCTTGTCGGCGTAGATTTGATCTGCGGCGCTGGCGATGTAATAGGCGCCCGAAGCGCCAATATCACTGATCACGGCGTACAGTTTAACGTCCGGATGCTCACCGCGCAGGCGCTTGATCTCGTCATAGATATAGCCCGACTGCACCGGACTGCCGCCCGGGCTGTTGATGCGCAGGATCACACCCTTGGTGTTTTCATCCTCGAATGCGGCGCGCAGGCTACCAACAATATTGTCAGCACTGGCAGCTTCTTTATCAGCGATAACGCCACGCACTTCGATTAGCGCCGTATGGGCACCACCTACATCCCCCGCCCCCTTGCCGAGCTTGAGCATGGGCGAGAACAGCGCCAAAGCGACAAACAGATAAATAAAGGTCAGCAACTTAAAGAAAATCCCCCAACGCCGCGAGCGACGCTGCTCTTGCACGCCCGCCAGCAGCGTTTTCTCTAGCAACTTCCAGCTTTTCGCATCTTCTTTGGATTCTTTTGCTTCGCCCGACTCAGGCAAATTCCACTCATCCGACATAACTGCCCACCTCAACTCGTTGACTATCTACACGCCCTTGCAGCCAGGTACGCAGCTCAATGAACTCTTCAATCGCCAGCGTCGGAGAACACCCACGCAAAACGTCTAAGGGCTGCGCGCCATAACCTACAGCCACGCAATCCATGCCAGCATTGTGCGCCATCTGCAAATCAAACGAAGAATCACCCACCATCAGCGCCTGATTCGCCTGCAGACCAAACTCAGCCAACAACTGTTCAAGCATTAATGGCTGCGGCTTGCTCGCCGTTTCATCCGCACAGCGGGTGGCATCAAAATATTCCGTCCAACCTCGCCCCTCAAGCACACGTTGCAGGCCGTGTCGCCCCTTGCCGGTTGCCACGGCAAGCAAATAACCCTGCTCGCGAAACGCCTCAAGCGACTCCTCAACCCCGGCGAACAAGGGTGAAGGCTCGGCCTCAAGCGCCAAATACTGAGCACTGTAGACACCACGAAAGATCTCAATGGCAGCAGTATCCAGCTGCGCATAGAGGGTCGCGATGGCTTCCGGCAAACCCAGGCCGATTATGCCCTTGACCTGATCATCCGTGCAGCGAACCAGGCCACAGGCATCAGATGCCCGATGCATGGCCTCGACGATACGACCAATCGAATCAACCAGAGTGCCATCCCAATCAAAGATCAGCAGACGATAATCAGGCACTCAAGCGCTCCACTGTCCGCGCCCAAACCTCATCCACCGGGGCCGAGAGCTTAAGCTCGCCACCATCAAGCAACGGCACGATAAGCTCATAGGCGTGCAGAAACAGACGCTTGCCGCCCAAATCGCGAATTTCACGACTGAAATCGTCATCACCGTATTTTGTGTCACCAGCGATACAGTGCCCAGCGTACTGCGCATGCACACGAATCTGATGGGTGCGACCGGTTACTGGCTTGGCCTCGACAATGGTGGCGAACTCACCGAAGCGACGCAGCACGCGAAAGCGCGTCAGCGCCTCCTTGCCCTCGTCACTGACCTCGACCATGCGCTCACCAGAACGCAGGTTGCTCTTTTGCAGCGGTGCATTGACCGACTTCTTCGCTGCTGGCCAGTTACCGCGAACCAAGGCCATGTAGCGCTTATCGACGCCATCACCGCGCAAGGCTTCGTGCAAATGGCGCAACATGCTGCGTTTTTTCGCAATCATCAACAACCCGGAAGTATCGCGATCAAGGCGATGCACCAACTCGAGCTCCTTGGCATCAGGACGCAGCTGGCGGAAGGCCTCGATTACCCCATAATTGAGACCGCTGCCACCATGCACGGCAATGCCTGCCGGCTTGTTGATCACCAGCAGCGCCTTATCCTCATAGACGATAGACGCCTCAAGGCGCTCCAACAGGCCCTGAGCCAAGGGTGCAGGCTCATCTCGCTCAGCAAGACGCAACGGCGGGACGCGGACGATATCGCCCGCCTGTATTTTGTATTCAGGCTTGATCCGACCTTTATTCACGCGCACTTCGCCTTTACGCAAGATGCGGTAAATCAATGTCTTTGGCACACCCTTTAACTGGGTGCGCAGGAAGTTATCAATGCGCTGGCCGGCAAGTTCCGGCGCAACCTCGATCAGCTGTACGCCGGAGGTTGGAGGGGAAGGATTTGTCATCAAGGATCTGTTCTCGTTTCGTTCACGGCCGCGCCGGAGCCTGCTTTAGCGCGAGACAAGGCACGAGACACGAAGTTTGGTTGTTCCAAATAAGTGTCGAAAAACGCAGTATCGCACTAAAACAGGCCCGCCCCTTCGGGTTGCGCGTAAAATCTCGCCATGCGGTGCTGGAGAACTTGGCAAGGGAACAACCATTACCAGCGTCCTCCGCCTAGCCTCGCGAGATTTTACACTGCAACGCGGCTCGCGATGAAACGGGAGCAGACCCTCGGTCAATGATAACAATTTTTATGGATTTGAAGCACTTAATCATTGCTGTTATAGTCGCGAATGCCGCCAAAAGCGGTCTGGTTCGGAGATGTTCGCTAAATTGCCATCCCAGCCAACGCAACCCATTTGGGACGCAAGGCCGTCCGACGGGTTCTTCAGAGCTAGCAAGGCCACATGGGCCCTCGAAGAATTCGGAAATAAAGCCTCGAACATAATGATGCGCAACTCTCCCCTTTTGGTGAGTTGCGGTAATAGCCAACCCGCTACGGATTTTGCGAGCGGCACAGGATTTTCAGCGATACGTGTAAGGTGGAGATGTACAGCAACTGGTTTGCGTAGCAATGAGCTTGCTCAAGACGCCTTATCTCGTCCGCTACCAGTTACCGATTCCTCCTCCTGACTTAGTGCTTACTGTCACATACAGCAAGCAGGAGACGTCCGTCGCGGCCCAGCACAATTGGCTGACCGTCGCTCGACAATGAAACGCCTTACAACCGTTTCTGACGCGCCTAACACCGACTCTGAACGTCGTGTTTGCCGAACGCCGCTTCCGATGCAACGGAAACCGACGGTACTACATGAAAAGAATGCTGATTAACGCAACTCAACCGGAAGAGTTGCGTGTTGCTCTGGTCGATGGCCAACGCCTCTATGACCTGGACATTGAATCCGGTGCTCGCGAACAGAAAAAGGCCAATATCTACAAAGGCCGCATTACCCGCGTTGAACCTAGCCTGGAAGCCGCTTTTGTCGACTTCGGCTCAGAGCGTCATGGTTTTCTCCCCCTCAAAGAAATCTCCCGCGAGTACTTCAAGAAAGCACCCGATGGCCGCGTCAACATCAAAGATGTGTTGAGCGAAGGCCAAGAAGTTATCGTTCAAGTTGAAAAAGAAGAACGCGGCAACAAGGGCGCAGCCCTGACCACCTTTATCAGCCTGGCCGGTCGTTACCTGGTACTGATGCCAAACAACCCTCGCGCAGGTGGCATCTCGCGCCGCATCGAAGGCGAAGAGCGCAACGAGTTGCGCGAAGCCCTCAACGGCCTCAACGCGCCAGTGGACATGGGCTTGATCGTTCGCACAGCAGGCCTGGGCCGTAGCAGCGAAGAAATGCAGTGGGACCTTGATTACCTGCTGCAACTGTGGAGCGCGATCAAAGAAGCCTCCCAAGACCGCGCCGCGCCATTCCTGATCTACCAGGAAAGCAATGTCATCATCCGCGCCATCCGCGACTACCTGCGCCAGGACATCGGCGAAGTATTGGTCGACAGCGTTGAAGCCCAGGAAGAAGCCCTGAGCTTCATCCGCCAGGTGATGCCGCAGTACGCCAGCAAGATCAAGCTGTACGAAGACAGCGTTCCGCTGTTCAACCGCTTCCAGATCGAAAGCCAGATCGAAACCGCTTTCCAGCGTGAAGTGAAACTGCCTTCCGGCGGCTCGATCTTCATCGACCCGACCGAAGCATTGGTGTCGATCGACATCAACTCGGCGCGCGCCACCAAAGGCAGCGACATCGAAGAAACCGCACTGCAGACCAACCTTGAAGCAGCCGAAGAGATCGCGCGCCAACTGCGCTTGCGTGACATCGGCGGCCTGATCGTTATCGACTTCATCGACATGACGCCGGCGAAAAACCAGCGCGCCGTTGAAGAGAAAGTCCGCGAAGCACTTGAAGCTGACCGTGCCCGCGTACAAGTCGGTCGCATTTCACGCTTTGGCCTGCTGGAAATGTCGCGTCAGCGCCTGCGTCCATCGCTGGGCGAGACCAGCGGCATTGTCTGCCCGCGCTGCAACGGCCAAGGCATCATCCGTGATGTTGAGTCGCTGTCGCTGGCAATCCTACGCCTGATCGAAGAAGAAGCCCTGAAAGACCGCACCGCTGAAGTTCGCGCCCAGGTGCCAATTCCAGTTGCAGCCTTCCTGCTCAACGAAAAACGCAACTCGATCACCAAGATCGAACTGCGCACCCGTGCACGCATTGTCATCCTGCCAAACGATCACCTTGAAACGCCGCACTTTGAAGTGCAGCGCCTGCGTGACGACAGCATGGAAGCGCAAACAACTCAGTCCAGCTATGAAATGGCGACCGCTGAAGTTGAAGAAGAGAAGCCAGCGACCGGCACCCGCACCCTGGTTCGCCAGGAAGCGGCAATCAAGGCAGCACCGCCTCGCTCAGCACCAACGCCAACCGAAACCCTTGCGCCTGCTGCAGCTCCTGAGCCGAGCCTGTTCAAAGGCCTGGTTAAGTCGCTGGTGAGCCTGTTTGCGACCAAGGAAGAAGAAAAACCAGTCGTCGTCATTGAGAAGAAATCCGAGCGCCCAGCGCGCAACGATGAACGCCGCAATGGCCGCCAGCAAAACCGCAACCGTGGTGGCCGTCGTGACGGTCGCGATGAAGAGCGCAAGCCACGCGAAGAACGCGCCCCTCGTGAAGAACGCCAACCACGCCAGCCGCGTGAAGAACGTGCGCCACGTGAGGAGCGTCAACCACGCGAAGTTGTAGAAGTTCGTGAACCACAGGAAAACCGCCAGTCGCGCCCTCCTCGCGAGCGTAAGCCACGTGAAGAGCGTCAAGTGCGCGAGCTGCGTGAGCCGCTGGACGCGCCAAGCAACAACGCCACTGAAGAAGCTGCCAACGAGCGCCCGCAACGCGAACCGCGCCAGCCGCGTCAGCCACGCGAAGAGCGTCAACCGCGCAAAGAGCAGACTGCTGCAGCGACTGAAGACGAAGAGCTCAACAGCAACGAAAATGCTCAGGACGACGATCAAGACAACAACGAGAACGAGCGCCCACGTCGCCGTTCACGCGGTCAGCGTCGTCGCAGCAATCGTCGTGAGCGTCAGCGTGATGCAAACGGCAATGTGATCGAAAATACCGAGGAAAACACGGCCGACACGCTAGCCGCTACAGCAGTTGCAACTGCTGCCGCAACGCAAGTCGATCAACCGGCTGCCGCAACTGAGGCCACTGCCACTGAAGAGGCTCAAGCACCAGCTCAAGCCCCACAGCGTCAGAGCCGCAAGCCAGAAGCCGAGCAAGCACCTGCAGTTGAAACCGAAGCCGCTCCGGCCGAGGCAAAAACTGAGGAAGCACCGGCACCTGCCGAGTCAGTTATCGTGCTGCCTGCTACTGAAGAGGTCGCAACACCCGAAGCGCCAAAAGCAGAGCCAGTGGTTGAGGCTGTCGAGCCAAGCGCACCAGTAGCCGTTGAGCCGACGGTTGAAGCCAAAACTGAACAGGTTGCCGAAGCAGTCGCTGAAGTTAAAGCTCCTGAACCAGCAGCTCCTGTTGCTGAGCCGGCCGCCGAACCTGTGGTAGAAGCTCCGGCTCCTGCTCCAGCGCCAGTGGCAAGCAACGGCCGTGCACCAAACGACCCGCGTGAAGTTCGCCGCCGCAAGCGCGAAGAAGAACGCCTGGCGCGTGAAGCAGCGCAAGCTGCCGAAGCGGCTCCGGTTGTTGTTGAAGCTCCAGTTGAAGCGCCTGCTCCTGTACAAGCGCCTGTTGAAGCCGCACCTGAAGCGCCGGCCCCGGCCAAAGCTGATGAGACGACTGAAACAGCCGAACCAGAAGCAAAAGAAACTGAAAAAGCTGAAGAGCAACAGACAGATGATGCGCCTAAACCGCAAGTCTGAGGTTACTCGGTAAAATAAAAAGGGACGCTTCGGCGTCCCTTTTTTATATCCTGTGACCCGTCCTGAATAAGGCATCACTCAAGCACAGGCAAATACCTCGTAGGGTGCGACAACGCGAAGCTTGTCCTCCGCAAACCTAGCGAGCAAAGAGTCAATTATAGTTAAGCAACCGGTTTTTCGCAGTGGCAGATCGTGACTGAAAAGCATCAGTCACTCTCTACCAGTCAAACAAATGGCTAAGCAATACACCTGTCAAATGCTGCTTGCAGGCTCGCCGGATTGATCGCGTCGCGCGTACCAATAACAATCAGTTGGCTATAAGGCTTGGCATCGCGCCAATCTTCAGCCAGCTTGATCTCACTTCGACTACCGACCAGATGCAGCACGCTGCGCTGCTGTGGCGCTTCTGCGATATTGCAGATGCCTTTGGCCCGATAGATGTTCGCAGGCAAAGCCGCAAGCGCCTGACGCAGCGCTTTCAGCGACAATGGCTGATCTGATTGCCAACTCCAGGTCGAAAAAACCGAGGAATGATCAGGCTCAGGCACGGTTCCCAGCACACTGGCCATAGTGACCGGCTTGAGCTTAGGCCCCGCACTCAGGCGCCCTACTCCCAGCACTAATTCCAGCGGCACCTCACAATGCTGCGCCTGCAGCAAACGAACATTGGGGTACAACCAGCGCGCACGCAAAGCTGCAACCTGCTCATCGCTGACCTGATCGATCTTGTTAAGCACGATAATGTCAGCTGCATCGAGCTGATCCATGGCCAGTTGCGCCATTTCCCCCTTGAGCCCCTCGAACTGAGCGGCGTCAACCACAGTCACTATGCTGTCGATATTCAAGGCATTGCGAAACTGCGGATAACGCAGGGTGTTGGCGATTTTCTGCGGATTGGATACGCCGCTGGCCTCAATCACAATGTACTCGGGTCGATTTTCCCGGCTATCGAGCATGCGGCTTAATTGCTCGATCAAATCACTTTCCACGGTGCAGCAAATGCAACCATTGGTGAGGCTGACAGTGGTTTGGGTCTGGCTGACGATCAGTTGGCTATCGATATTGATCGCACCAAAGTCATTGACCATCACCGCCATGCGCAGACCGTGATCGCTATTGAGGATGCGATTGAGCAACGTGGTTTTACCGGCACCCAAAAAACCGGAAACTATGGTGACCGGAATGCTTGGTCTTCTGTTCATAAGCCTGAACCTCAACGCATGTAAGCAGGGTCAAGTGCCCTGCTTACATTGATCAAAAATTAGGGAGCTCGCCCTGCCAGATGGCCGCATGGTCGGTGTCTTCGAATTCGCCTTGGCGGTCCCACATCACCTCACCTTCAAGCAAGGTCAACTGCACTTGGGTGTTATGGATATTGCCCTTCGGATGCTGTGCGAACAGGTCACGGTCGAGCACGATCAAATCAGCCGACTTACCCACTTCGATAGAACCTGCCTTGTCATCAATGCCCATGCACCAGGCGCCGTTGATGGTCATGACGCGAATCGCCTGCTCCAAAGTGATCGGATTGCCATAGAAGCAACCTTCCATGTCACCAAACGGATTCTCGCGGGTGATCATCGCCTCGAAGCCGATCCAAGGGTTGATGCTGGAAACCGGCCAATCGGTGCCCATTACCGCCACGCCGCCAGCGTCCAGGACGCCCTTGAAGTTGTAGGCGCGCTGCATACGGTCTTCACCAAACACTGCACGGGCGTTGGCAAAGGAAGACGGGAACCAGCCCACCGGGGAAAACTCAGCGGTAACCTGCAACTCAGCAAAACGCGGCAGGTTGGCGTCGAGCAAAGTGGTGCTGTGCGCACACTGGTGACGCACGCCGCTGTCGCCGTTGCGCCGACGCGCTTCGGCCACGGCATCGAGGAACAGGTCAGATGCACCATCACCTGTACAGTGGGCAATCACCCGTACGCCCTTGCGATCCATATCCACAACCATGTCGCTGATGTGTTCAGGCGTCAGGTTGAGGTGGCCGCGCCAACTGCTTTCGCCAGGCCAGGCGCTCGACAGGTAAGACGATCGTGACTCATGGGTGCCGTCAAAGTGGAACTTCACGGCATTGGCATTGAGCCGGGCGCTGCGGTAGAAATGCCGCTCACCGGCAAGCAACTCCCAGCGCCGCTTGACCGGGAAGATGTCGTCCTGCCAGCTAATTGCCGCCTCGACGCGCACCGTCAGTTCACCGGCCTGATCAATCGACTTCAGCGCATTGAGGCGATGCTCGCAAACATGCACATACTTGGTGCCGACCACGCCATGGCCACTCTGGAACTGCACGCCTTCGCGATAGGCACGCTTCAATGCATGTTGCGGGGTTGGGGGCATGGCCGCGTGAATCAGTGCGTAGGCACCGTCAACCAATATTCCGGTTGGTTCACCGGTAATGCTGTCGCGCTCGATATACCCGTGGCGCGGGTCCATGGTGTCGGCATCGATACCGGCCAGTTCCAGCGCCTTGGAGTTGACCATCATGCAACCCCAGGAGCGATCCAGAATCGCCACGGGACGGTCCGGCATAAAGCTATCGAGCCACTCACGATCCGCGACCAAGCCAGCTTGCTTGAATGTGTAGCGCACAAAATATTGGCCATACACCCAGCCATCACCGGGGTTGGCGGCGGCATAATCAAGTACCGACTGCTTGACCTGCTCGGGTGTCGGGTCATCCAGACCAATTGCCAGATCACCGGAATAACCCGGCGCCAGAGCCAGATCGGGATGGGTATGCATGTCATACAGACCGGGCATCACGAAACGCCCTTTCAGGTCCAGTACCCGGGTCTGCTCGCCGATATAGGGCGCCACGCTGTTGTAATCGCCAACAGCAACAAAACGACCATGCTTGATTGCGACCGCTTCAGCCCATGGCTGCTGGTCGTCGACGGTATAAATTCGGCCGTTGATCAGTACCAATTCAGCAGCGCCTATTGCACCGCGAATATTGGAAGAAAGGTAGTTGTCGGACTTCGCCATCGCATTCGCCTCGAAGCAATTTGCTCCGCGGCTCAGCCGAGCCAAATCGGAGCAGACAGATTAGTGTCAAAGAAATAAAAGGGTGCTCCAGCATGCGGGACTAACCGCTGGAGCACCGAAAACAAGCTTGAGTTACAGCACCAGGTGCGCCATCAGCGACAGCACCGGCAGGGAGATCAGCACCCGTAGCAGATAGATCATGAACAGGTCGCGCAAACGCAAACCGAAGTTTGCCCGAACCAGAATGATTGCCGCTTCAGTGAAGAAAATGATCTGGGTAACCGCAACACCGACCAGTACAAAACGGGTGATTTCACTTTCGATCCCCGAAGCCAGGATCGACGGCATGATGCTGTCGACAATCCCGGCCAGCAACGCAGGTGCAGCCTCGGCGGCCTGTGGAATTTGCAGCAACTCCAAATACGGCACGAGTGGCAACGACAATACGTGAAACACCGTGGTGTACTTGATCAATGACAGGCCAACACAGCCGATCAGCATCATTGCCGGGTAGACCGAAATCGCAATGTCGGCACTGATGTGCACGCCTTGCTTGATCAACTCAAATGGGCCGCTGGCTTTTTCTGCGCGCTGGATTGCACGACGCAGGCCCAAGGCAAACAAGCCTTGGCTCTTGTCGTCATCCGTTACCAACTGCTTGCCAACACTGGGCTCGTAGCTATCGAGCTTGCCACGCAGCGGCGGCAGCTTCGGCACGATAAGGGCGCAGATAACGCCGGTAACGGCAACCGACAGATACCACTGGATAAACACATGCTCCATACCAATCAGCTTGAGCAGCAGGTAGGCATAGGCAATGGATACGATCGAAAAGTTGGTCGAGATAACGCAGGCTTCACGGCTGGTATAGAAGCCACCCCGGTATTGCTGGGTTGTCAGCATGATGCCCACGCTGGACGCTGACAGCCAGGATGCTGCGCAGTCGACCGCAGCGCGTCCAGGCAAACCAAACAGCTTCTCGAACACACGGCTGACCAAGGTGCCGATAAATTCCATCAGGCCAAAGTCTGTCAGCAGTGGCAGCAAAATGGCTGAAAGCAGGTAAATCGCTAGTACCACCGGGCCAACGTCATACAACATCACCCCGCCGGTATCGCGGCTCCAGATCCATTCAGGCCCCACCTTGAAGAACACCATCAGCATCAGCACCGCACCGATCACCCGGACTACAGTCCAGGGCAGGCTCGGGTTGAACAGCTGAACAAAGCGGTTGGGGTTGTGCCTCAGCGGGCTAAACCGCACCAACAAGGTAATCAGGCTGGGAACAGTGGCCACGACAACGGTGGCCGGCACCAACATAGGTTTAAGCACATCGTTTACATAGTCGATGATGAACGCGATCATCACCGTGATACGCCCATCAACACTCACAGGCGTCAGAAACAGCAACACGCCAAACAGGGTTGGAATGATAAAACGCAGCAATTGCTTGGTGGTATAAGGCCCCAAGGGTGCTCCATCTCGACTTGATGAGGGTTGTGTCTCGGTTGATTCCAGCATGTTGTCACCTTTTTATAGTTGTGGTGCTGCTTGGTTTGCACGCAGTTCTAATAGTTGAAGTCGGACGGTTGTACTGGTGTTCAGTCTCTAAATGAGCGGTCAAGACGATCCAGGCGGCGCAACTCTGCCTGCCAGACCAGGTCGACACTTTCCTGGTGATAGGCTGGATGCTCAAATTGGCGAGCCGTCATTTCGCAGTCTTCAGCGGAGGGAAGAATCAGGGGGCGCCCGGCCTTCATCGCTTCAAGCTGAATCTCACAGGCTTTGTTCAGGTAGAACATCAAGAAATAGGCTTCGGCAACACTGCGGCCGACAGTGAGCAAGCCATGGTTACGCATGATTGCGCAGTTCTTGTTGCCCAAAGCGCCTACGATGCGCTCGCGCACTTCCAGATCAAGCGGGATACCTTCGTAATCGTAATAAGCCACACGGTTATAGAAGGCCATGTTGGTCTGATTGAGCGGCAGCAACCCCTCTTCCAGCGCCGCAACGCCCATGCCTGCAAGCGTGTGGGTGTGCATCACGCACACTGCATCGTGACGCCGCATATGAATAGCGCTGTGCACGGTGAAACCGGCTGGATTGACTTCGGGGCTGCTGGGGTCGAGCTTCTTGCCGTTGATATCGATACCGACCAGGTTGGTGGCCGTGATCTCTTCAGGAAGCAAACCGTATTGATTGATCAAAAACGCCGGTTCATCCGAGGGCAGGCGCACGGAGATGTGGGTGAACACCTGATCGCCCCACCCGTTAAGTTGTAGCAGCCGATACGCGGCGGCCAAGTCGGTACGCAGGGATTGTTCTGTGGCCGGATTATTATTCATGTGAGCTCCTCAGGCGATTTGGCAGAGCTGAGAAAACCTGCGACCAGTCATTTGACCGCACGTGGTCTGCTTACAGCTGCGTGCTAATGTTATGCGCCGAGAGTAAGCGGCTTGTGGACTGACGAATATCGACTTATTCTTGTCTAAATCATTCCAAAACGTCATGAACTATTGTGCGCAGACAACTTCCCAGCATGATTTCCCTGAGCTGTTTTTCGGCCTTCGCTCGCCATATGAGCGTGACCAAGGCCGCAGAAGAGCTGAGCCTGACGCAAAGCGCAGTCAGCCGACAGATCAAGAATCTTGAGGAAATGCTCGGCTGCTCCTTGGTCGAACGGGTCAAGCAACGGCTACAACTGACAGACAATGGCCGCCAGTACGTGCAGGAAATCAGCCTGCTGCTGGATCAGATAGAAGCGGCGACGCACCAAGTACGCAGCAGCCATGCCGGGCACCTGCGGATCGGTGCCGAGCCCTCCTTCACCACCCGCTGGCTGCTGCCGAAACTACGTGACTACGCACGCCTGCACCCGGAAATCGACCTGGAGATCATGAACGACCTGCGCCGCCTCTATGACGGCCACGAAGGTTATGACGTTGGCATTCTCTATGGTGACGGCAACTGGCCCGAGTTCGACGCGCAGTTCCTGATGCAAGGCGAAATGGTTGCAGTGTGCACCCCGGAACTGCTGGAAAAGCATGGCGAGATCATCCAGAGGCGCGACATACTGCGTTACCCACTCCTGCATCACGCCGCTCACTCACCGCAATTCAGGTCATCGACCCAGCTGTGGCTGGATGACGCGGGCCTGAGCCACAAGGAAATTGAAATGCTGCCTGGCCAGCGCCTGGAACACTTCCAATTTGTCCTCGACGGTGCGCTCCACGGCTTGGGGGCTACCGTATTGCCGCGCCTCTTTGTAACCCAGGATGTGGAAGCCGGACGCCTGAAAATTGCCTGCAAAACCCCGCTCAATTGTGGCGAATATTACGTGGTGACCCCCAAGTTGAACCGTGACGCCAAGGCCAACCATTTCGCCCAATGGCTGCTGCAATGGCGCGAGCAGGCCTAACCCTTCCCCCAGTCAAGCCCTGCGGATAACAACTAGCTAAACCCCTACCAACGCCATTTAGGGCGACAAATTGACAGAAATGTTATCGATAACATAGACTCATTTCCCTTCTATAAATCGCCGAATGGCCTCTATGACCAGTCCCAGAACCAAGCCTTTAATCGGGCTTCTTCACACCTGCCTGGTTGATTTCTATCGTCCAAGTATTGGCTTCGCCAGCGTTCAACTGCTCGAGCAAGCGGGATGCGAGGTGCAGGTTCCGGGCTTGCAGACCTGTTGCGGTCAACCGGCCTTCAACAGTGGCAACCTTGCTCAGGCACGGGCGATGGCGCGCCAGGTTATCAAGACATTCGAAGCGTTCGACTATGTGGTAGGCCCTTCCGGCTCATGCATGAGCCAAGTCAAAGTGCATTACCCGCAGTTATTCAGCGATGATCCGCAGTGGCTGAAACGGGCGAAAAGCCTGGCTGAACGCAGCTTTGAATTAGTCAGTTTTCTTATCGATGTATTGAATACAACCGCTTTGCAATCCAGTTATCAGGGCACTGTGACCTATCACGACAGCTGTTCGGGGTTGCGCGAACTGGGTATCAAACAGCAACCGCGCAAGCAGCTTGAACAGGTGCAAGGGCTGAAGTTGGTTGAAATGCCAGAAGCTGAGACCTGTTGTGGATTTGGCGGAACATTTTGCGTCAAATACCCGGAAATTTCCGCCCGCATGGCCAGCCAGAAAGTCAGTAATATCCAGGCCAGCGGCGCCGACACCTTGGCCGGCGGTGACCTCGGTTGCCTGCTTAACATCAGCGGTCGACTCACCCGCCTGGGCAGCCCGGTACGAGTATTCCATGTGGCCGAAGTGCTGGCTGGCATGACCCAGATCCCGGCCATTGGCGAAGGAGAGGTGCACTGATGCAACTCTCGTCTGCTAATTTCAAAGCTGCAGCACGCGCAGCGCTGCATGAGCCAAATCTACAGGCGGCCATGGCCGAGAACCGCAAATTTGCCGCCCATGTTCGCGTGCAAGTCGACGCGACAGTTAATTTTCAGGGCTTGCGTGCACAAGCCAAGGCAATCAAGGACCATACCCTCGCTCACCTCGATCATTACCTCGAACGCTACGAAGCGGCCGCAATCAGGCAAGGCACTCAGGTGCACTGGGCACAAACGCCGGAACAGGCGCAACAAATCGTGCTCGATATCTGCCGCCAGGCTGATGCGCGCAGCGTGATCAAGGGTAAAACCATGATTGGCGAGGAAATGGGGGTCAACGATGCCCTTGCCCGCGCCGGTATCGAACGCTACGAAACTGATCTTGGCGAGTACATCTTGCAACTGGCTGATGAGCCGCCGAGCCATATCAATGGCCCTGCTATCCACAAAACCCTGGAGCAGGTGCAGGCCTTGTTCCATGAACATCATCACAACCTTGGCCGGGAAGGCTTTCTGCGCGAGCCTGCTGATTTGCTCGCCGAAGCCCGGCGCTTGTTGCGCAAGCGTTTTCTCGAAGCCGAGGTCGGTATTACTGGAGCCAACTTCCTGATCGCCGAAGACGGCAGCCATGTGCTGGTCACCAATGAAGGCAACGGCGATCTCACCAGCATCCTGCCGAAGGTGCGCATTGTTCTGGCAAGCATAGAGAAAGTCTTGCCAACCCGAGCAGATGCCGGGGTTCATTTACAGCTATTGGCCCTGAGCGCCACCGGCCAGCCCCTGACCAGTTACACCACCTTTTACGGCGGAGTGAAAACTGACGCTGAACTCGATGGTGCCGAGCAATGCCACGTCATCCTGCTGGATAACGGCCGCAGTGAAATGCTTGCCGGTGAGTTCCGGCCAATGCTGCGCTGCATCCGCTGCGCGGCCTGCATGGATAACTGCCCGGTGTACAACTGGGTCGGTGGCCATGCCTACGGATGGATTTATCCAGGGCCGATGGGCTCAATCTGGACGCCGCAACTTACCAACCTGGAGCAAACGGTCGACCTGCCTAACGCCTGCACCCTCAATGGTCGCTGCGCGGAGGTCTGCCCTATGCAAATTCCTCTGCCCGACATGATGCGTGTACTGCGCAGCCAGCACTGGCAAAAACAACTAACCGCGACCACCACGCGCTGGGGTATTGGCCTCTGGGCAGCACTGGCCCGCCGCCCACGACTTTATCGACTGTTGACAGCAATGGCCGCACGCACCATGAACTGGGCGAGTAACAAACGCGGGCGCTTCAGCCGCCTGCCACTTGCGCGCAGCTGGACTGAACAACGCGACATGCCCGCACCGCAAGGCGCGACATTCCAACAACTCTGGCAGCAACGCCAAGCTGACCAAAACGGAAGTGAACAATGAGCAGCTCACGCCAGGAAATTCTGGCCAACGTGCGCAAGGCGCTGGGGCGAGAGGCGTATTCAGTCATCAAGCCGCACCCTTATCACGAACGCATCGCCCTGAGCGAGGCCAGCGTCGATTTGTATCAACAGTTTCTCGCGCGCCTGAAAGTCACCGGGGTGACACTGGAAGAACTGACTGACATCACCCAGGTTCCCGAGGCCGTTGCAACATTCTGCACCCAACATCAATTGCATGGCCCGCTGGCGATTGCCCCAGCCCTGGCCAGTTTGCCTTGGCAACAAACTGGCTTGCAGATAGACGTCGGCACCACTCATGGCCATCACCCTATCGGTGTTGCTCAAGCCTTTGCCGGTATTGCTGCGACCGGCAGCCTGGTGATGCTGGCAAACGCAGATAACCCTGCCGGGCTCAACTTCCTGCCCGAGTATCATCTGGTTGTGTTGGCCAGGTCACACCTGCTCAGCCAGCTCGAACAGCTCTGGCCGCTGCTCAGCAGCCCAAGTGAGCGCATACCACAAGCGGTACACCTGATCACCGGCCCATCAAGCACTGCGGATATTGGCGGACAATTGCTCTACGGCGCACATGGGCCAAGGGCCGTGCATATACTGCTGACCGACTAGCGCGCAGTTGATTCGCGGGCGATCAATTCACAGCCAACATCAATCAGCCCCAAGCCTGCGCCCTCGCCCTTGATCATTTGTGTGAGCAACTCGACCGTCGCATTGGCAACCAACTCGGCAGGCACCTTGACGCTGGTCAGCGTTGGCGTGGCAACACGGGCAATAGGCAAGTCGCCAAAGCCGCAGATACCAAGCTCACCCGGCACATTGATACCTTTACGTTGACAACTGAACAGAGCGCCGATGGCGGGCATGTCGTTGGTAAAAAACGCCCCGTCAAACTCAAGCTCACCACGCGAAAAGCGCTCGATTACATCGACACCATCATCAATATGCGGGATCGCCGAAGTCTTGAAGCGCAGCGGCTCGACAGCCAGCCCTTGCATCACCGCATGGCGAAAGCCCTGCCAACGCAAGTCCTCACGGGCATCATCAAAACCAAAGAAGGCGGGATGCTGATAACCACGCTCAACCAGATGACGCCCCGCTGCAGCGCCCGCCTGCCAGTTCGAGAATCCGACAACTTGCCCCACGGGCTGGCGCGGGTTATCGCCCTCGGGTAAATCCCAGAGTTCAACCACCGGAATGCGCGCCGCCGCCAACAGTTCGTAAGTTTCAGGCGTGTGATAACCGTAGGCCAAAATCAAGCCATCCAACTGGCGCCCCAGAAAAGCACGGAGCATTTTGGTTTCTTCTTCCGGTGAGAAGCGGGTTTCACCAATCAACATATGCAGGCCAGCCTTGCTCAAGCCCTGCTGCAGGATTTCAATGGTGGTCGCCAGAATTGGATTGGTGATGGTGGTAATCAGCGCACCGACCACACCGCTGCGTCGCGTCACCAAGGCGCTGGCCGCGAGATTGGGCACATAGCCAAGCTCACGCACCGCCAGGTCGATGCGCTCACGCGTGGCTTGTGAAACCTTGTCGGGCTTGCTCAGCGCCCGCGACACGGTCATGCCGGAGACACCGGCTAACCGTGCAACATCCTGTACGGTTGGTTTGTTCTTGGTCACGCATTGGCCCCGTGGTATTTGCCTATTCCAAGTGCGGCTATTATCCATGCCGGCCATGCTGGCGACCATTGCAGATTGGCCGTGAACCAGTCGCGGCCAGTCGTTATATTGATCAAGCAGCCAGAAAGGCCGCGCTTTCCTGAATCTCAATCACCGTTGGCCGATCGGCCTTGGCCGCGCTCAGCAGCAACTCACGCAGTTGAGCAAAGCTCTCGGCGCGTTCGGCATTGCAACCGAAGCCCTTGGCCAGCGTTAGGAAATCCGGTGTGTAGATATCAACGCCAATGGTTGGGATATTGCGGTTCTGCATATAGCGCTTGATCTCGCCGTAACCGCTGTTATTCCACAGCAAGACGATAACCGGCGCGTTGGCCTCAACTGCCGAAGCCAGCTCAGGCAAGGTGAACTGGATGCCGCCATCGCCGATCAGTGAAACAACTGGCCGTTGTGGCGCGGCCAGTTTGGCGCCGATTGCAGCCGGTAAACCGTAGCCCAAGGTGCCGTAACCAGTGGACGAGTTGAACCAGGTGCGCGGCGAGTTGGCTTCAAACAGGTGATTGCCGGAGTAGACAATCTGCGTCGAGTCACCGGCAAAAATCATATCTGGCAAGGTGTCCTGCAATACATCCAACACCCGCTTCTGCGCATGCCATGCATCAGGAATCAAGGCTTCGAGCTGCTTGCGCACCTTCGCCGCCAGCTTGCAACCGGGGCTGTCCGCATTGAAAGCTGCGCCCTCGCCCAGTCCTGCCAACAATGCCTGAATAGCCAGGCGTGAATCACTGAGAATGGCGATATCGGCGGGATAGTTGCGGTTCAACTGTTCGGCGTCGATATCGATCCTGATCAACTGGCTGTCGATGCGGAAATTGCCATCAAACACCGCGTCATAATCGGTTTCGCCCAGTTCAGTACCGATTGCCAACACCACATCGGATTGCAACACCAGCTCACGCACCGGCACCAATGACTGGTTCGAGCCCAGTGCCAGCGGATGCCCCTTGGGCAACACACCTTTGGCATTGACGGTATAAGCGGTTGGTGCGTCCAGCGCCTCAACCAGGCGCACCGCTTCAGCGCTGGCACTTGCAGTACCGCCACCGAGCAGAACCAACGGCCGCTTGGCGGATTTAAGCATCTGTACCGCGCGGGAGATCGCATCCGGGCATGGCGCTGGACGGCTGGGTACGGCACCCAGTTTACGTTTGACATGGTCGGCAGGCGCGGTGATCACGTTAATCGGGATCTCGATATGCACCGGACGCGGCCGCGCACTGTTAAAGACGGCAAATGCCCGTGAAAGCACTTCAGGCAACTCATCCGGGCGCATCAGGGTATGACTGAACGCGGCAACGCCTGAGACCAGATTGCTTTGCGAAGGCAGCTCGTGGAGGCGACCGCCGCCCATAGCCAGTTGCTCGGTGTTGTTGACGCTGGAAATCACCAGCATCGGCACCGAATCCGCATAGGCCTGGCCCATGGCCGTGGTGATGTTGGTCATGCCTGGCCCGGTGATGATAAAGCACACGCCCGGCTTGCCACTGACCCGCGCATAGCCGTCGGCCATAAAGCCCGCGCCCTGCTCATGGCGCGGCGTAATGTGGTTGATATTGGTCGATGGCAGACCGCGATAAAGCTCTACGGTATGCACGCCGGGAATACCAAAAACAGTATCCACACCGCAGTCTTCCAACATCTCAACCAACAATTCTCCACACGTCAGCATGGCCAGCACTCCAAGGCAAAAATAACAGTGAGCGCTACTCTAACAGCATAATGTTATCGATAACATAGTCAGTTATGTTTCAACTTTCCAGGCAGCTTTAGGTGCAGCCGGGTCGGTCAGTAATTAATCCTGTTTTTTGCCTGGCTTGCAGAGTTAAACCACGTTGGGCTCTATCTCAAGCTCAATGGCGAAGCGCTGCTTGATGTCCGCTTGGATGCGTTTGGCTAAGTCGAGTATCTGCTCGCCACTGGCATGGCCGTAATTGACCAGCACCAAGGCCTGCAACTTGTGCACACCAGCATCGCCATCACGAAAGCCCTTCCAGCCCGCCCGTTCTATAAGCCAGCCAGCAGCGACCTTGAACTGGCCTTCGTCCTGCGGATATGCCACCAGATCAGCATGCAATTGGCGCAAATGCTCTACTTGCTGGGCTGAGACCACGGGGTTTTTAAAGAAACTACCGGCATTGCCCAACACCGCTGGATCCGGCAGCTTCTCACTGCGAATCGCACAGATCGCACGGCTGACATCCTGGGCTGTCGGTTTGTCGATACCCTGCTCGCTCAAGCGTTGTTTGACCGGGCCATAAGCCAGGTTCAAATGCGCGGCGCGGCTCAGGGCAAAACGCACACGCAAAATGATCCAGCGCCCAGCTTGGCGCTTGAACAAACTATCGCGGTAACCAAACTGGCAGTCTTGCAGGCTGAATTCACTGACTTCGCCAGTGTGTCGATCAAGGGCCGTAAGGCCGACAAAAACGTCTTTGATCTCAACGCCGTAGGCACCGATATTCTGCATCGGCGCAGCGCCTACCGTGCCCGGGATCAGGCTGAGGTTTTCCAGCCCGGCCAAGCCTTGGTCAAGGGTCCACTGCACAAATGGATGCCACGGCTCACCTGCTTCGGCCTCCACCACAACATGCTGGTCATCTTCACTGAGAATTCGAATACCAAGGCCGCTCATGCGCAGCACCAATGCCTGCACATCAGCGGTGAGCAGCAGGTTACTGCCGCCACCGAGCAACATCAGCGGCAGTTGTTGCACCTCGGCATAGGCAATCGCGGCGCGAACCTGATCATCGCTGCGCGCTTCGGCAAATTGCGCAGCGAGCACATCAATACCGAAACTGTTATAGGGTTTGAGCGAGACCCCGCGCTCGACGTGCAGACTCATAAGCGTCCCTTTACTTCGATGAGCAAGGCATCGCTGGCGCGCTCGATCAGATCGAGTACGTTCTCGAATCCTTGTTCGCCGCCGTAATAGGGATCTGGCACCTCGTCTACTTCAAGCTGGTATCGACGCAGAAATAGGTCTAACTCTGCGCCTTCATTGCTTGAACGCAGACGCTTGAGGTTGCCCAGGTTGCTGTTATCCATGGCCAGCACCAGGTCGAAGCGCTGAAAGTCATCGGCTTCAACCTGGCGACCGCGCAAAGCGGACATATCATAGCCACGCAATTGCGCCGCGCGCCGGGTGCGGGTATCCGCGGGTTTGCCAACGTGCCAGTCGCCGGTGCCCGCCGAATCGACCTGCACCAGCTCTGCGAGCCCGGCCTGTTCCAGCTTGTGGCGAAACACGGCCTCGGCCGTTGGTGAACGACAAATATTGCCCAGGCAGACGAATAAAACGCGCATCACTGGCTCAACAACTGACGCACACGGTCGAGGTCTTCTTGGGTGTCAACCCCGGCAGGTGGCGCCTCAAGCGCATCAGCTACATGAATGCGCACGCCATGCCAGAGCGCGCGAAGCTGTTCCAGGCACTCGGTGTTTTCCAACCAGCACGGGCCCCAAGCGACGAAGTCGTGGAGGAATTGGGTGCGATAAGCGTAAATGCCGATATGGCGACGATAAGGCACATCAGCTGGCAGTTGTTCGCGGCTGGCGGCGAATGCATCACGCGCCCATGGCAGCGGCGCGCGGCTGAAAGTCAGCGCCAAGCCGGTCACATCGGTGGCGACCTTGACCACATTGGGGTTGAACAACGCGGCAACGTCATCAATGGGTTCAGCGAGCGTGGCGATCGCCGCTTGCGGGTTGGCTGCCAGATTAGCTGCTACCTGGTCGATGATCGAAGGCGGGATCATCGGCTCGTCGCCCTGCACATTGACCACAATGGCATCGGGTTCGAGGCCCAGCGCGGTTGCGACCTCAGCCAAGCGATCTGTTCCGGAGTTGTGATCAACCCGGGTCAGCACCACTTGCGCGCCAAATGCCTTGCAGGCTTCGACAATGCGCGCATCATCGGTTGCCACAACCACGCGCTGCGCGTTGCTTTTGCATGCCTGTTCCCAGACGTGCTGGACCATCGGCTTACCGCCAATATCCTGCAATGGCTTGCCCGGCAGGCGGGTCGAGGCGTAACGCGCAGGAATGACAACGCTGAATGCTTGGCTCATTTATTTGTCCAGACGCTCGTCTACGTTGAGGGTCCTGGCTTCAGTTTCGAGCATTACCGGAATGCCATCGCGCACTGGAAACGCCAGCGCATCGGCCTTGCACACCAGTTCGGTTTTGTCGCTCACCAGCTTCAACGGGCCTTTGCACAGCGGGCAGGCCAAGATATCGAGTAATTTCGGGTCCATGGGTGATCCTTGAGGTAAAACGGCGTGCAGACAGCTTGCCAGTATAAAGCTAGCGAGCTGGCAATAAAGCCTTCAATTGTGCATCAAACCAGTTAGCGAATGCCTGCGAGGGCTGCGCATCAACGGCCAGATACCACCAATCATCCGCTGCAAAAGCGCGGCACTTCACTGCATCTTTTTCGGTCATGACCACCGGCAAGTCTGGGCTGAAACTCAGCAGCTCACGACTGTAGGCGGCGTGATCGGCAAAAACATGCGTATTTACCCGCCAGTGTAGCCCTTCAAGCGTGTTGAAGAAACGCTGCGGATTGCCGATTCCTGCGACACCGTGCAGCGCCTGTCCCGCCGGAAAGTGATTGAGCGGGCGTGACTCACCGCTGCGCAAATTGATTAACTGGGTCGGCTGCAAGGTAAATGCGAAAGCGTCTTGCGGATCGCTGGAAGCCCCGTTGTACAGGAGCGCATCGACACTTTGCAGGCGCTCTATCGGCTCACGTAGCGGCCCGGCAGGCAAACAGCGCTGGTTACCGAAACCTCGCGCGGCATCCACCAGCACCAGCTCCAGATCCCGGGCCAGCCGATAATGCTGCAAGCCGTCATCGCTGAGGATCAGGTCTAGCGGCTCAGCCTCAAGCAAGGCTTGCACCGCGCGACTGCGATCCGGATCTATCATCAAGGGCACGCCGCTGCGCTGGACGATCAACAGCGGCTCATCCCCAGCCACCGCTGCGCTCTGCTCTGCCGCCACCCGCCAGGGAAAGGACGGCGGTTTAGCGCCATAGCCCCGGCTGACCACACCGACCTTGAGGCCGCGCTGCTGGCATTGCTCGATCAGCCAGAGAATCATCGGAGTCTTGCCAGTGCCGCCGACCGTGATGTTACCCACCACAATGACGGGCACCGGCGCACGGTAGATTTCGCCCTCGCCCGCGACAAATCGCGCGCGCTTGCGCTGCACCACCTGGCGGTACAAGGCCTCCAGCGGCCCGAGAAGAGCCAGCGCCCGATGCCCGCTATACCAGGCATCGACCAGACGATCAGACAGAGCCATCAAGCATTCTCCATCAAGGCTTTGGCTGCGCCTCGACTGTGGTCATGCGCAAGTGAGCAAAGCCCAACTTGCCCGCAGCATCCATTGCGGTGATGACCGATTGGTGCGGGGTTTTACCGTCAGCACTGATGGTCAACGGCTGATTGAAATCGCCAGCCGCCTCTTTTTGCAATGCGGCGATCAAGGTTTCCAGGTCACTTTTCAGCAAGGCCTTGCCATTGATTGAAAAACTACCGTCCGCCGCAATCAAGACCTCCAGCGGCTTGGTTTCAGCATCCGTTAGCGGGGCGCCAGTAACCGCCTCGGGCAAATCGACCTTCATCTGGGTTTCACGAGTGAAGGTCGTGGTCACCACGAAAAACAACAGCAGGATAAACACCACGTCAATCAGCGGCGCCAGATTGATCTCGACGTTCTCCCGCGCTTTACGCCGGAACTTCACGCCTTATCTCCACCCAGATCAACTTCGCGGTCGCCCTGCACCACCTCAACCAACTTGATTGCCTCCTGTTCCATGCCAACCACCAGCTCGTCGACTCGACGCTGCAGGTAGCGGTGGAAGAACAGCGCAGGGATTGCCACGATCAGGCCCGCCGCCGTGGTAATCAGGGCTTTGGCAATACCGCCAGCGAGCACCGGCGCATTGGCCATGCCAGCGCCCATGAACGAACTGAAAATCTCAATCATGCCAAGCACCGTACCGAGCAAGCCGAGTAGCGGCGCAATACCGGCGATGGTGCCAAGTGCGTTGAGGTAACGCTCCATGTCGTGCACGACACGAGCCGCCGCCTCTTCAATGCACTCTTTCATGATCTCGCGACCATGCTTGGAGTTAGCCAGGCCCGCAGCCAAAATCTCACCGAGCGGCGAATCTGCGCGCAACTCCTTGAGCTTCTGGTTGTTGAGCTTTTTGTCTTTGATCCATTGCCAGACCTTGCCTAACAGGTTTGGCGGGGTGACACGGCTGGGCCGCAACGTCCATAGGCGCTCAGCCACGATGGCTGCAGCAACGATAGAACACATGATGATCGGCAGCATGATCCAGCCGCCAGCTTTAACCAATTCCCACACGGTGGCGTATCCCCTCAACAAAATTGGCGTCACTCTAGCATAGGGCTGTGACCTCGCCGACCGCCGCTGTTCTCATTTTTCTCGCCAAAATCGCGGTATTTTTCGCATTCCTTGCGCTGGCAGCAAAGAACCCAGCTGAATAATCACCGCCCCCTGCTCCACGCTGTCATAAAGCGTGGCGCCTGATTGCTGATAACGCCGCACTACATCCGGGTGCGGATGACCATAGGCGTTATGCTTTCCCCGGGCGATCAATACCGAATGCGGGGCAACGGCATCAATGAACAATTGCGATGACGAACTGCGGCTACCGTGATGCGGCGCCATAAGCCATTGCGCGCGCCAATCATTCCCCTGGCGCACCCATGCACGCTCGGCCTCGGCATTGATATCACCGGTCAACAGCAGGCGCTCGCCAGATGCCTCAACCATCAAGACGCATGACCAAGCGTTGGACTCAGTGGCGTCTGGCCATTGCCAGGTACTGAAGCGCACCTGATTCCATTGCCAAGCGGAGGGTGTGCAAGGTTGGGCATCAAGCGCCTCGGGCAAATCTGCCGGTTGCCCGCTAACCACTCGCCCCACCGTCATGCCTTGGTGGATCGCCAAGGCGCCACCGCTGTGATCATTGTCCGCATGGCTGATCAGCAAGATATCCAGGTCACTCAACCCAAGCGTTCTCAGCGACGGCAATACCACGCGTTCACCGATATCAAACCCAGGCGAGCGCGCCCCTGCGTCATACAGCAACGCATGCTCGCGGGTTTGCACCAGCACCGAGGAGCCTTGTCCGACATCGAACATGACCACCCGCGCCCGTCCCTCAGGTGGCAAGGGAGGTTTGGTAAAGAACAATGGCAAGACTAAAAACCACGCCAGGCTGCGCCCGGGAATGCCCCGTGGGGCCAGCAACAGCAACAGCGCAATGGCTACCAGCAACCAGGCCCACAGCGGCAAACCTGCCGGGAGCCAAGCCGGTAACCACAGGGCTGCAAACTCCAGTGATTTGAACAACAGTTCAAGCAAGGCACCGGCAAGACCCAGTACTGCAGTTCCCAGCCATGGCAACGGCAACAACAAGGTGCCCAGCAATGCCAGCGGCACAATCACCAGCCCAACCAGGGGTACAGCAAATAAATTGACCAGCGGGCCACTGATGCTGACCGGCAAGCCCAGGCCCAGCAACAAAGGCAATAAGCCCAGGGTCATTGCCCATTGCGCACGCCCCAGCGAACGCCAGCCGTTCAACTTGCCCAGCCGCCCGCCAAACACCAGCATAAGCAAGCCTGCAGCACCAAATGACAGCCAAAACCCCGGTTGCAGACTTGCCAGCGGCTGCCAAAGCAAAATGACCAACATCGCCGACAACAGAGGCAGCAACACGCCAAGATGACGAAATCGCCAGCGCCATAACAACAGCATGCCGACCATCATGCAGGCGCGCTGCACCGGCACCTCAAAGCCTGCCAATCCTCCATAAGCGATAGCGCCAGCGAAGCCGGACAAGCAGGCACAAGGCAACCAAGGCAGCGCTGCAGGCCAGTAGCCAAAGCGTGCGAGCCCTGCGACCAATCCATAAAGCAGCCCGGCCAACAGACCAATGTGCTGTCCGGAGATGACCATTAAATGAATCGTGCCGGTATGCTGCAGCGTGCGCCAATCATCAGTGCTCAGGCCTGAGCCGTCGCCCAGCACCAATGCAGTCAAGGCGCCTTCGCGGCCATAGGCCGGGGTGGCCAGAATGCGCTGACGAATCCGCTGGCGCCAGGTTGCAATACCATCACCAGCGCTCAGGCGTTCACCCGCTTTAATGGTGCCGGTGCCACCAATGCCCTGGGCGAGCAGCCAGAGTTCATAGTCGAACGACTGTGGGTTGACCAATGCATGGGGTCTTTTCAGGCGTACCGCCAGTCGCCAGGTTTCGCCCGCAGCAAGCGGCGGCCCACCGAACCAAGACAAGCGCAGCCGTTTTGGCAGCGTAGCTCGTCGCGAGTAGGCATCTGCCAATTGAAAGCGGATGACCTTGCCATCTTGCTCAGGCAGGCCAACCACTTTGCCTTGCAGCCACAAGGTTCGACCGTCCAATTGCGGGCTCAACCGATCATCAAGTGCCCATTGCGCACAGACACAAGCCCAGACAAAACCCAGCAAGAACAACGCCGGCAGCAATCGCTTACGCAAACAAAGCAGCAGTGCTAAGAGCAACGCCAGGAGCAAAATCCAAGGTTCAGGTAAATGCGGTAAAAAGCTTAACGTGAGTAGACCCGCAATCAGCGCTATCATCTGTGCCAGCATCCTTGCCTGCCCTCAGGATTTCTTCCATGAAATCCGGCGTAATTCGGTTGTGTAACAGACAGTCTCACAATCTGAGGCGGCACCTCATGATGAATGTGTGCATAATATTGCCGCTCAAGCCTGCCAGAGAACCTTCATGCCGCGTCGTTTATTCAAACGCTACATGCCTAACCCAGATCGAATCAAGGGCAACAAATCCCTGCGCTTTCTGGGGACGCTCATGCATGACCCGAACCTCTGGCACCTCAATCGCCACTCAGTCTCGCGGGCAATGGCTATCGGGCTTTTCTGGGCCATGATTCCAATGCCCATGCAGATGCTGGCAGCGGCGCTAACTGCTATTCCTGCCCGCGCCAATATGCCGATCTCCATTGGCCTGGTTTGGCTGACAAACCCCCTGACCATGCCGCCGGTGTTTTATTGCAGCTACAAATTCGGCGCCTGGTTAATCGACACACCGACCCTGCATATTCCGGAACACGTCACCCTCGCCTGGGTTGGCCAGGTGCTACAAACCCACTGGCAGCCACTTTTCCTAGGCTCCTTCACTCTCGGTGTGATCCTGGCTGTTATCGGCTATTTCGCCACCAACGCATACTGGCACTGGTGGGTCAGGCACGCTTGGCGTAAACGCCAGGAGCGTCGTCGCAACAAGCAATCAGACTGAAACAAAAAAGCCGCTCAAATGAGCGGCTTTTTATGTCTGGAACCCTGCCAACTTACTCGTAACGCAAGGCCTCGGCAGGCTGAATGCGCGATGCACGCCAGGATGGATACAGCGTCGCCAGAAAGCTCAGGCCAAATGCCGCTGCGCAAATCAGCAGTACATCGGACAGCTGCAGTTGCGAAGGCAGATTGCTGATGAAATACACATCAGAACTGAATACGTGCTGGCCGCTGACCCGCTCGATCCAGCCGACCAACTGACTGACATTCAGGGCGGCAACAATGCCAAGCGCACAGCCAATCAAGGTGCCAACAGTGCCGATCACAGTCCCCTGAACGATGAAAATACCCATGATTTGCCGTGGCGTTGCGCCAATGGTACGCAAGATGGCGATATCCGCACCTTTATCCGCAACCACCATGATCAATGTCGCGATGATATTGAATGCCGCAACGGCCACAATCAGCAGCAACAACAAGCCGATCATGGTCTTTTCCATCTTCATGGCGCTGAACAGGCTGCCTTGGGTGAGCGTCCAGTCACTGGCGCGGTAATCAGCGCCCAAGCTGGCGGCAACTGCTGCCGAAACCTGCGGCGCGGCATACAGATCCTTGACCTTCAAGCGCACGCTTTGGACCTGCCCCGGCTTGTAGCGCTGAATGTCTGCGGCATCGGCAACGTTAATCAGCGCCAGCGAGCTGTCCAGCTCTGCGCCAACTTTAAAGATGCCCACCACATTCAAGCGCTTCATGCGCGGGGTAATACCGCCCGGCACCGAACTGATCTCAGGCACGATCAACGCCAGCTTGTCACCGATATTCAAACGAAAACGTCGAGCGGTAATCTCACCAATCACCACGCCGTACTCACCTGGCTTCAGGTCCGCCAAGCGTCCTTTGACCATGTGATCGCCGATGATCGACACCTTGGGCTCAAGTTGCGGGTCAATTCCCTGCAACTGAATGGGCTGCATGGCGCCGCGAAAGGACAACATCCCTTCCAATTCTGCAAAAGGGACAGCGGCAATCACTTCAGGATTCTTTTGCGCCGCATCAGCCACGACTTTCCAGTTATCCAACGGTGTAACCGCTGAAATACTGGCGTGCGGCACCATGCCGAGAATCCGCGAACTCATCTCTTTTTGGAAGCCGTTCATCACCGATAGCACCACAATCATGGCCAGCACGCCGAGCGCCAGGCCAATCATCGAGGTCAGCGAGATAAACGAAATAAAATGGTTGCGGCGTTTAGCCCGCGTGTAGCGGGCACCGATAAAGATACTCAGCGGGCGAAACATCAGTTAGCCACCAACTTGCCGTCTTCAAGGCGCAGGATGCGATCCATCTGCTGGGCCAGCTCCAGGTCGTGGGTCACCACCAAAAATGCCGTTTGCGAAGAGCTGCTCAGTTCACGCATCAGCTCCTGGATACCTTCTGCGGTGTGGTGATCAAGGTTACCGGTTGGCTCATCAAGCAGCACCAGTCCAGGGCGGTTTACCAAGGCGCGGGCAATTGCCACGCGCTGGCGCTCACCACCGGACAACTCCGCAGGCTTGTGCGACAGGCGATGCCCAAGTCCGACACGCGTGAGCAATTGCGTGGCGCGGCTGCGTGCTTCGCTGATTGAGGTACGCCCGATCAGCAGCGGCATGCAGACGTTCTCCAACGCGGTGAACTCTGGCAACAGATGGTGAAACTGGTAAACGAAACCCAGCGAACGATTGCGCAACAAACCACGCTGCTTTTCATTCAGCGCCGACAACTCTTCACCGGCCAACCAGACACTGCCTGTGCTTGGCGTATCAAGACCGCCGAGCATATTGAGCAAGGTACTTTTACCCGAGCCTGAGCTGCCAACGATGGCCACGCGCTCACCCGGAAACAATTCCAACTGCAAGTCATCAAGCACCACAACCGACTGCGGACCTTCATCGTAACTTTTGCTGAGGTTGCGGCAACTTAGAACAGCCTGATCCTGCATGACGTGCTCACCTTTAATCTGATTACTCATATCGCAATGCCTCTGCAGGTTGGGTGCGTGCAGCACGCCAGGCCGGGTACAGGGTAGCGAGGAAACTCAACACCAGCGCAGCAGCACAGACCTGCACCACATCCGCGGGCAATAGCTGCGAGGGTAGATAGTCAATGAAATAGACATCGGCATTAAGAAACTTGATGCCTAGCAAATGCTCAAGGCCAGCGATTGCCGAACTGACATTCAGTGCGGCAAAGATACCGAGCACAGCGCCAATCGCGGTGCCAAATACGCCAATCACAGTGCCCTGCACCATAAATATGCGCATGATCTGCCCCGGCGTGGCGCCGAGTGTGCGCAAAATGGCGATATCCCCTTTCTTATCATTGACCACCATCACCAGGGTCGAAATGATATTGAACGCGGCGACCGCCACAATCAGCAGCAGCAGCAAGCCGATCATGGCTTTTTCCATGCGGATCGCCTGATACAGATTGCCGTGGGTGCGCGTCCAGTCACGAGCGTAATACTCACCATTACCCAAGCTTTGCGATATCTGCCAGGCCGTACGTGGCGCCTGGAACAGATCAGCAAACTTCAGGCGGATACCCTGCACCTGTCCCGGCTTCCAACGTTGCAGGCGGGCCAAGTCCTCAATATGGGTCATGGCCACATAACCATCAATCTCACCCGCCCCGACATGGAAAATGCCAACCACAGTAAAGCGCTTGAGCCGCGGGAACATCCCGGCAGGCGTCACCGTCATTTCAGGTGAGACAAAGGTAATTTTCTCGCCAAGGCCAACACCGAGCTTCTTCGCCGCGTTGTCACCAATGACGATGCCGAATTCGCCCGGCGCCAAGGCCTGCAAGCTGCCTTGCTTGAAGAAGTTATCAATGATCGAAACCTTGGCCTCCTCTTTCGGGTCGACGGCGTTGATCAGAACTTTTTGCACCTTGCCGTCGTGGGTCAGCAGACCTTGCATCTGGCTAAAGGGAGCAACCGCCAAGACTTGCGGATTGTTCTCGGCCTTGCCAGCCAGACTGCGCCAATCATCAATCGGCGTTGGGCTTTCAATAGTGGCGTGGGGCACCATGCCCAGCACGCGCGAACGCATCTCATGGTCGAAACCATTCATGACCGACAACACCACGATCATCACCAGCACACCCAGTGCCAGCCCGATCATGGACGTCAGGGAAATAAACGAAACGAAATGATTGCGACGCTTGGCGCGGGTGTATCGCGTACCGATAAATACGAACAGGGGTTTGAACATTTTTGAGGGCTTGTTCGAAGAAAAGAGAAACGTCCATGTGGCGAGGTCGGGTCAGCAGCCTTACACTCAGACAACCACTGCTGCTACGGGTTCGCCATGTCGACTCAAGATGATCAAGATCGCCGTGAATACTATCGTATCGAAGATACCTTAGCACTGGAATTTAGCTGCCTTTCAGACACTCAAGCGCTGTCAGGCGAGGCACTGCATGACAACTCCCCGCTGTTTAACCTGCTCAGCGAATTGCATGTGCTCGACTTTGAATCGCAGCATCTGCTACGCCATATCAGCGAGCGCGACCGCACGCTAGCCAGCTATTTAAAGGTGATCAACAAACGTATCGACCTGCTTGGTCAAGCCGTGGCACAGAGCCTCTTGGGCGATATTGGTCCGCCAAAAAAAGTCACAATCTCCGAAGGAGGCGTGAGCTTCAACAGCGCACAAGCGGTTGAAGCCGGGACACACCTTGCAATTAAATTGGTGCTAATGCCGCAGGCGCTGGGGCTGTTGTTGCGCGCCAAAGTCATCCATTGCCAAGCCATTGACGACGGTCAATTTGAAATCGGTACCGAGTTCGAATCGTTGACCGACGCACAGCGCCAATTGCTCGCTCGGCATATCCTTCAACGTCAAGCCCTGGAGCGTCGACAGGCGCTTGAACAACCCGATCCAAGCTGACGAACCCAATAGGATATCCTGCTATGCCTCGCCTACTGCCTAACCTGCTGGCGCTTAGCCTGATGCTGCCACTGACCAGCAGCTTTGCCGAAAACCTGACCATTCCAGTTGGCCAACAAGGCGACGCTAGCCAGGCGCAATCACTGCCCAAGCGTGGCGAATCACGCAGTTCAGTGCTTAATCGTTATGGCCTGGCCGATGAAGAACATAAGCCTGTCGGCCAGCCGCCGATCACCCGTTGGGACTACCGCGAGTTCAGCGTGTATTTTGAGTATGACCATGTCGTCGATAGCGTACGCCACATGCCTGTACATCCCGCGAATTAGCGCACTGCGCGCTTGACCCGCTGCGCAACTGGCTTTATCAATAGAGCATCGCTGACGCCGTGATCAGCCCGAACTCAAGGAGCAACTGTGACGCTGATCTATGGACACCGTGGCGCAAAAGGCGAAGCCCCTGAAAACACCTTGGCCAGCTTTCAACAATGCCTTGAGCATGGCGTCAACCGCTGCGAGCTGGATTTGCACCTGTCGCGTGACGGCGAGCTGATGGTCATCCACGACCCAACCCTCAAGCGCACCACTGGCCGGCGAGGCAAAGTGGTTGAGCACGACGCCCATGAACTGGTCACTTACGATGCACGCAAAGGCGGCCCAGGCTGGGTCAAGAGTTGCCCAATTCCCCCCCTGAGTGAACTGTTTGAGCACTGCGCCTTCGAGCATTGGCAGCTTGAAGTCAAAAGCGCCTCGAAAGTCCGCGCCGCACGCACAGTCGAAGCCATCGCCAAGCTTGCCGAGCAATACGGCCTCAGCGATAAAGTCACTGTCACCTCAAGCTCGCGGGAAGTGCTCAGCGCACTCAAGCGCCTGACTCCGCAGTTGTCACGCGGCCTGGTCGCAGAATACTCCTGGCTCGACCCGATCAAGGTTGCACAGCATTATGAGTGTGAGTATCTGGTGCTCAACTGGACCATCTGCACCCCGGAGCGTTTGGCCAAAGCACAGAAAGCTGGCTTGCATGTGTCTGTCTGGACCGTGAACGAACCCGCACTTATGCGTCGACTGGCCGATTTCGGGGTCGACAGCATCATCACCGACTTCCCCGGTATCGCCGTTAAAAGCCTCAAGGATCTAAACCCGGCACGCCCCTAGAACACTGACTTAACCAAGCAGGTCGATCTCGCCAACTCGCGAAATCGACCCGGCTTGCGCCAATTATCATCAACCGCCAACAAACCAAGCCACCAAGGAACAGCGCATAAAAGCTTTATCGTGGCTTTGATTTTGTTATGTTATAACCTAATTAACCTGAATATTGGCAACCCGACTAGAGCCGGAACACACATGAGCATCCCTGACGACTGCGCACACCCAACACAGCCCTGCTTGACCGAGGAACAGCTGCTCAAGCAACCGGCCGATGCCTATATGAACAAAGCCCAACAGGCCTTCTTTTATGCACTGCTAAACCGCCAGCGCCTGGCGCTGCAGCAGCGCATTGAAGAGGAAATGCAGGTGCTTCGCGAGCAACAGTCCAACAGCGACCCAATGGATGTCGGCAGCGCCGAAGAGCAGCGCCAATGGCAACTGCGCTTGCTTGAACGCGAAAAAAAGCTGCTAAACAAGATTGACCAAGCATTGCAACGTTTAGCACGTGGTGAATATGGCTGGTGCATTGAGACAGGCGAACCCATCGGCCTCAAGCGTCTGCTTTTCCGTCCTACGGCCTCACTCAGCGTCGAAGCCAAGGAACGCCAGGAGCAGAAAGAAAAACACCTGAGCAAAGCCTAATTAGCGCCCTGTTTGCACTTAAGTCGCCAGCGGATACAAGCAGCCGGGCGCTGAATTCCATACCTTTTCATATTGATCATCCAGAGCCTCCAATGAACAGCCAAGCCATGTACCACCAGACAATGCCTGATATCGCAGCGCAAACAGCCTCTGCACGCCAAACGCTGGATTGGGTCGGGATGAGTAATATCGATGTGCCGTTGCTGATCGAAGGGCAACCCTCAAGCGGCAAGGTGGATGCAGGCGTTAGCCTCGATGATGAATCTGCGCGTGGTATCCATATGTCGCGCCTGTACCTTGCGCTGCAAAAGCTTGCGCAAGAACCACTTTCACCTTGTTTGATCAAAGAAGTCCTAAACGACTTCCTGCTGAGTCATACCGGCTTGTCGCAGCGCGCATCACTGAGAATCAGCTCGGCTCTGCTGCTCCAGCGCCCGGCCTTGATCAGTGCTTTATCAGGCTGGAAAGCCTATCCAATCACCATTGACGCCAACCTCGATAGCAAAGGCCTGCACCTGGAACTCGGGCTGACACTGGCCTACTCCTCAACCTGCCCCTGCTCGGCAGCACTGGCGCGGCAATTGATCCAGCAACGCTTTGCCCGTGACTTCAACTCGGCGACTATCGACTTCGAGCACGTCCATGCCTGGCTCGGCAGCACCGACGGCATTCTCGCCACTCCACACAGCCAACGCAGCACCGCCCACATGCGGCTGCGCTTGGAACCACAAATGACCGACTTTGCGATACAAAGCGTCATTGATCGAGCTGAGCGAGCACTGGGCACGCCGGTACAAACCGCCGTCAAGCGCGCAGATGAACAGGCATTTGCCCTGGCAAACGGGCAAAACTTGATGTTCTGTGAAGACGCCGCTCGACGCCTTGATCTAACCCTGCGCGAACAACCGGGCATTACCGGCTTCACGCTTAAAGTTACTCATGCTGAAAGCTTGCATGCCCATGATGCAGTTGCCCACAGCAGTTGGAACTGGGGATTTCCTGCTTAAAGCAATACCAGCGTCATAGGTATAGCCATCGAGGGCTATGCGATTTATGCGGAAAATCAAATAGTCATCATACAACAATCAGGATTAATTCATTAATATTCAGGCGCTTACTAATTTATAATTTACATATCGCGCCACAAATAACCAAGTCATCGTACATCTTGTATCCTTACTCTCGCCTTATGCCGTTACGCAGATCAATAAAAACAAAAGGGATACCTATGAACGATAAGCCAATCATCGGCAACTCTCGCCGCCTGTTTCTCAAACACAGCCTCGCTTACTCGGCTGCCGCCGTCAGTATGGGTGCCTTACTGCCCCAACTTGCCCGTGCAGCGGAGCCATTAAGCGCCCGTTATCCAGACCCTGCTGTTGAAGCGCTGGATGATAGCTTTCTCGACCTGCGCCTGTTCAATGCCAGCGTCGAGAAACTGGCTACCGGGTTGCGCTGGGCTGAAGGCCCGGTCTGGATGGGCGCAGGTCGCTATCTGCTGCTCAGTGATATTCCCAATAACCGCATTATGCGCTGGGACGAAATCAGCCAGTCGCTTGGCGTATACCGCGACCAATCGAACTTCTCCAACGGCCTGGCCTGCGACAACCAGGGTCGTTTGATAACCTGCGAAGGCTCAACCACCCACGAGCTAGGTCGGCGCGTGACCCGCACCGAGCACGATGGCAGCATCACTGTGCTGGCGGACAACTTCGAAGGGAAACGCTTCAATTCGCCGAATGACATCGTGGTCAAGCGTGATGGCTCAATCTGGTTCACCGACCCACCCTTCCAGTCCGGCAACGAATATGAAGGTCATAAAATCCAGACTGAGTTGCCCCATGGCGTCTACCGCATCGACGGCGACAGCCTGAAAATCACCCAGGTAATCAATGAACTTGCTGGCCCCAACGGCCTGTGCTTTTCGCCGGATGAAAAGACGCTTTATATTGTCGAAGGTCGCGCCAAACCCAACCGACTCGTCTGGGCCTACCCGGTCAATGACGACGGCACCCTGGGCGGGCGCAAGAAGCACATTGAAGCCAGCGCATACGGCGCGCTTGATGGCATCAAGTGCGATGAAGCCGGCAATCTCTGGTGCGGCTGGGGCAGCAATGGCTCGCCACAGGGCAAGCCTGAAGAGCTTGATGGGGTGCGGGTATTCAACCCACAAGGCAAAGCCATAGGCCACATATCGCTGCCAGAACGCTGTGCAAACCTGTGCTTTGGTGGCCCGCAAGGCAATCGCCTGTTTATGGCCAGCAGCCACTCGATTTACTCGATCTTCGTCAACACCCGCGGCGCTACATTCGTCAAGTAAGCGCCTGGCCACGGCCTTAGGGTCGTGGCCTTTCTGATCTAGATCAATAGCGGCAACCAGGCCGACATGAACAGCAATAACGCCAGCACCTGATTCATCCGCTTCTGTGCCTGTGGCGAACTCAAAAGCTGAGCGCTGCCCAAACCAAGTACCGCCCACAACGTCATGCATGGCAAGGAGACCAGCAGAAAGGACAGCGCCAACAGCAACACGCGCACGCTCCTGTCATCATTGCCGGCAAACACACTCACCACAGCCACCGCCATCATCCAGACTTTAGGATTGACCACTTGCAGAGCTGCAATGCTGAGCACACTGACACCTTTGCTCCGTGGCGCATTCACTTCAAATGACGCAGGCGGGCTGTTAAAAATCTGCCAAGCCAACCAACTCAACCACAACACGGCGCACCAAGTCATCACCTGCTGTACGCGCGCAAAGCGCAGCAGTGTTTCACCCACGCCTAGGCCGACAACCAACACGATAAGCGCCGCCGTCATGCACGCACCCAAGATTATCGGCAACGTGGCCCCCAGCCCAAACCGGGAGCTATGGCTCAGCACCAGAATATTGGTCGGCCCCGGCGTGACTGAAGCCACAAAGGCAAACAACAAAAAAGGCAGCAAAAACTCCATGGCAAGGACTCCGATTCAATAAGGAAGCCCATGGTTGCAAGCCTGTAGCGATCAGTCTGGAAGCTTTGAGCAACGCTTGCGGTAATCCGCAGGTGTGAGTTGATAGGCTCGTCGGAACCAGCGACCCAAATGGCTTTGATCGGCAAAGCCAAGCGCACTGGCCACTTGTGCAGGTAACTCGCCGCGGGCCAATAATTGCCGGGCCCTGGCCAAGCGCAGCTGGATCAAATAGGCATGTGGCGCCAAGCCAAAGGCGGCTTTGAAGGCCCGGGTCAGGCGGAAGCGATCAACTGCGCAGGCCTGCGCCAGATCATCCAGCCCGATGTCTTCACAGATATTGGCATGCAGGTAATCACGGGCAACTTGGGCGACCAATGGCAGGCGTGGGTCCCGATATTGACGCTTTCGCCAATCAAGGTGACAGGTGAGAGAGTCCAGCAAGGCGTCGATCCTGCTCTGACGCACAATGCGTAAATCGCCGGTATGCAACGCATCAAAGGCCAGGTTAATGGCTGTCGACAACCTTGGGTCTTGGCTCAGGATGGAGGCAAACCCCAGTTGACTGTCAGCCGGCGCCTGCTCGAACAGTGCGCGCAGCTCTCGTTCCAGCCAATGCGGTTCGAGGTACAGCATGGAATAGGTAAAACCCTCCTCGGTCGGCGCATGGCCATCGTGGATTTCACCCGGCTCCAGCATGAATATCTTGCCGGGCGTGCTCAGATGGCGAACCCGCCGGCAGTTGAACTGCTGCACGCCCTGACCCGTCACGCCGACCAGAAAACTGTCGTGCCAGTGCGGATCGTAGGCATGACCCTGAAAATGAGCCCGAATCGATTCAATCCCGGTCTCGGCATCCTGGGCCAGCTCGATCCAGTTGCGTTTATCCACGAATGACTCCAGTGCTGGGCGTTAAGCTTAATCTGCGCGAAAGTCTAAATTACCTTGCTAGGGAAAATCCTGTTTAGAAGATTTGTGCAGTTAAAGCGACTGGAACAAGTAACACGGCAGCGCCGAGCAACAACGCTGCCGTGTATTTAAGTGCGGCGCGGCAAACACCAGCACACCCAGCCAACCAGTAGCAGCGGCAGCCCCAGACTCAGCCAAGAGAGCAAGTCGTAGACCTCATCTCCAACCAGCGCCGAGACCAGACCGAATAGACTGAGCAATCCCAGCAGCAACGGCCAACGGAAGATCATCCAAACTCCGCGTCTCATTGCCTGCCCTCCGCGACCAACCCACCTGCATCCAGTTCTGCCAAGCGCTTCTCCAGAGATGACTTTCTCCGACCCAGCCAGAGATAGAGGCCGCTGCCAAGAATGACAATTGAAATCACGTCCAGCAGGGTCCAGATGATTTTCAGCGGCATGCCGCCGTAGTCACCGAAATGCAGGGGTTGTGAGAGCAGCAGGGTTTTTACGTACCACGGCATCTCTCGCATATCAGTCAGTTCGCTGGTCTGGGCATCCACCAATACAGGCTTGAGCAGCCGTTCAGTGATCGGCGTGGCGCCGCGCATAAATACCGCATAGTGATGCTGACTGCTGAACTGAGTGCCCGGGAAAGCCACGATACTGACCGCCATGTCCGGCGCAGCCTTGCGCGCCGTTTCAAGCGCCGCATGCAACGAGCCCGGCGATTTAAGCGGTGGCTGATCCTTGTATGGCGCGGTCATTTCAGCCAACTGGCCCGTCTGCCACAAGCCTAGAATTGGGATCGACAAGGTGTTGATCACCCCGGTCAAACCGACCACCAGTACCCACGCCAGGGTAACGATGCCCAGTACGTTATGCAGGTCGAGCCACTTCAGGCGCTTGCTGCGCTGGGTACGTACAGTGGCGAAGTCCAGCTTACGCATAAAGGGGGTGTAGACCACCGCGCCAGACACCAAGGAAGCCACCAGCAACAAGCCCATGAAACCTAGAAACAGATAACCCGGCAGCCCCATGAACATGTCGGTATGCAGCTTGAGCATGATGTACATAAAGCCACCGGGCGGCGGCAGCGGATCAAAGAACTCGCCGGTGCGCGCATCGAACGGCTGGATATGACCATTCTCCGGCGGCGGCACTAGCGTCGGCGCAGTCAGCACCGCCCCTATCGGCTCATCCTTCTCAAAGAATACAAAGCGCGCAACCTCACCGGGACGTGCCGCCAGGGCACGGGCCATAACCTCGTCATAGTCAATCGCCGGTGTTTGTGCGGTGATTGGCTTGAGCTCCGGGTGCGGCTCAAAGTAGTGCTCGATCTCCTCATGGAAAATCAACGGCAATCCAGTCAAGCACAGCATCAACAGAAAGATCGTCGAGATCAGACTGGTCCACTTGTGCACCAGATACCAATTACGCAGGGTTCGGGGAGTCATGTTTTTTCTTCTTAGGTGTCACAGTTTTTACGGTTATTCAGCGGCTCAAACAGGCCAATAGCTGCTCGGCCAGCGCGAAGCCAGACCTGGATCTCATTGACATCACACATACGCGGAGAAAAGCAGATGCGGACGCTCTGCAAGCCGTTAACAGCGGCACAACACCCGCCCTATGCGCAGATAATCACGCGCGGCATAAAATGCATTTGAGAAGTATTCGCATATTAACCATTCACCCTCGTCTTCACAAGCTGAGCGCGCACGCCCCCCCCCTCCCTAACCCAAGAGCAATATGAGTTGTGGACTGTTCAGATGCTCAGCTTCTATTGGGCAGTTGCTGCCCATTACGAACGACAAAATTGGCCAGATACTGAGGCACCACCTGACATTCCGGGAGCCAGGAATGAAACCTGCCGAATGACAAAGGTACGGGTAGCTCTCCATCCTGCAAAAGAAATAGTCCGCATGGCTATCGCCCTCGCCACTGCTTACCCAACTCAGTCAGGTAATACCGTTGCCAGCGACTAATCAGCTTGTTAGGTAATGTCATGGCAATCAACTAGGCATCCAGCGCTGGGCGCAGATAGCGCTCACGGAAAGGTTTGCGGTCAGCCAAGTCCAGCGCGGCTTGCAATTCCTCGCAACTGACCTCGCCGACCACATACTTGATCAGCCCAGCGACTTTTGGGGGGGGACTTGAGGTGTGACTTGGGGAGTAATACTTAGAATCGCATCGCGCAACATGCTCAACATAAACACAATAAACGGCGCGCTGTCGGCTTGCCGGGTGCTGTCATTGATAGCCGCGTAGTACTCGGCTTGATACGCGTACACCAGGCTTTCTGCCGGCACATGCGCGATTAGTGGCTGCCAACGGCTCAGAATCAAGGTTTGCCACAGGCGTCCCATACGCCCATTACCATCGGAAAAGGGATCGATAAATTCGAACTCGTAGTGAAAAACGCAACTGGCAATCAGCGGGGGCTGATCGGTTATTCCCAGCTAATGCAGTAGATCGCGCATTAGCTTACTCACGCGATTGGCTGGTGGGGCCATATGCACCACCTGATCCCCTTCATCACGCCCACGCCGCCTTAGCGATAATGCCCGGGATCGTCGATCAGGCATTTCATCAGCAGCGCGTGTGGGTCGAATATCCCCCCTGTTGCTGACCCCGGCGCTAAAATGGAACCACTCGCATGTAAGTGAATCGCTATAGCCTCTGTAGCCATAATGCGACAAGTAATTTCTTATCTTGTGTTTTGAAAAAAAATAGAGAACTATCCCGGTGCACCTAAATGTCACTTTGCAAAAGCTGGTGACTCCCGAGTAGCTGTCCGAATTTGCGGCGTCTCCAGTCTTGCGCCCAGTTGTATCAGGCACGATACGAACTTAAGTCTCATAGGAATTGAGCTTCCAGCCACTGCGAAATTTGCAGGCAGGAGAAATCAAGGATGTACCCAATGACTAGTTTCCCCGCTAGCCCTGCGATCTTCCACTTTGCCTATTTGACCTCCGCAATGCGCTCATGGCCAGGAAGATCCATCTCATTAAAACCTCCAATAACGAAACTTTAATAAGGTTCGGTCCGGCTTTTTATGGACTGCATATTGAGTCGCTCGAGTCATCAAGGACGATGGAGTTATACATTTATGCTAACAAAGGCTGAGCTTCACCACGTCGGCAACACTCAACTGCATCGAGTGAATAGCGCCAATGCAAATGGCAACACAATTTTTGCAAAATGCGAGTTTATGAATCCAACAGGGAGCCATAAAGACAGAACGTTCCTGCACATGGTTGCGGAGCTTGAAGCTGCTGGCAAGATCACTCCAGGAATGACTCTGGTTGATTGCTCCACCGGAAACGGTGGTGCTGCCCTCGCATGGATTGGAAAGATGAAAGGCTATAGCGTCGTGATCTTTATGCCTGAGGGAATGACCGAAGAACGTAAGAATCAAATTCGCGAGCTTGGAGCTGAGATAATAGAAACCGACAAGGATCAGTTTCTAAGCGGTTCGGTGCTGGCCGCCAAAGACTACGTTACAGATAAGCCCGTAGACAAATTCTACTTCTTGGATCAAGGCTCTAGCTTACTCAATAAGTCAGCTTGGACCCAGTGTGGCAACGAAATTGTCGCCCAGCTAGAAGAGCAGAAAGTAACGCCCGATTATTTTGTGTGCTCAATTGGGACTGGCGGTACTTTCTCGGGAATATCTGAGGTTCTCAAAGCTAGATATCCCAATATAAAAACTATAGGTATTGAGGTAGATAAATCCGCACCTTTGTATGCTAAGAAGAATAAATTAGATTTCCAGCATAAGCCTCACAATATGATGGGGTTAGGCGCGGGCGTACTATCTTGCAATACCAATGAGCAAGTCATCGACGAGGTAGTTGTCGTCGACGGTACTCACTCGTGGAGCCGAATGAAGCAGTTCATTGAGGAGGAGCAGCTTGGCATAGGGCCTACATGCGGAGCTAACTTGTATGTCTGTGAACAGCTTTCCAGAGATATCACAGGCAAAGTGATAGTGACTCTATTCTTCGACTCTGCATGGAAATATAAGAGTCGTTGGTCAGGGGTTTACCCTGAATATAACGGTAGCTAATAAAGTTTATATTGATGCTCTAAGGAGGGATATATGCTTCTCAAGGACGTATACACATCTGCCAAAGTAGTTAAATCAGGTAATCATTTCACGACAGTCAACGAGTTCACAGATCAGCTGCCTGCACTACGGCCCAAGGTGCTCTGGGAAGCCGCTTTGGAGGTGGTCAAGGCTGGCAATTTCAATGTGGACAAGATCGTGACGGAGGAAGACAAAGGTGCGCCATTGGCCACGCTGGTCTCTGTCATGACAAACACTCCGCTGGCTATTGCTCGCTGGTATCCCTATAGCCTGGGTACTCACAACGAGGTAAAGGTAAAGATTGAATCCGAATACTTTCGAGGTGACTTGTACTTAAATGGCGTGCTTCCGGGAGATACCGTCGCGATCATTGATGACACCATAAGCACAGGTGGTGCATTGATTGCCTTAATTAAGGCAATTCGTGAAGCCGGTGGAACTGTTGGCGAAGTTGTTTGCGTGGTAGAGAAGGTCGACAACCGTGGAGTTGAACGGGTTCTCAAAGAGACCGGTATCACAGTTAAGACCATAATGAAGATATCCGTAGCTGAAGCTGGCGTCCAGGTGCTAGCCAATGAATGACGTAATTCGGAACTATCGAACTGTCAATAGCGAGATCAGCTCCGAACTCGAAGGCCGAACGGAGCAAGCTAGGAAAGTGCAGTTAGTCGTAGTATCAAAATTTCACGGTGTTGAGCGGATCCGTCCCTTGCTTGAAGATGGCCATCGCACCTTCGGTGAAAGCAGGTTAGAGGAGGCGCAGGAAAAGTGGTCAGTCCTTGCAATGGAATTCAATGACGTTAGTCTCCATTACATAGGCGCGATGCAGTCAAAGAAGGTTAAGGATATCGTCAAACTGTTCGATGTAATCCACTCCATAGATAGGCCAGAAACTGCAATGCGAGTCGCCAAAGAAATCGACATGCAAGGTAGAAATGTCAGTTGCCTGATTCAAATTAATATCGGCCAAGAGCCACAAAAATCGGGCGTGCTACCAGAGGACTTCGAAAAATTATTTCGTATATGCACGGAGGACTACAACCTGAACATATCTGGGGTTATGTGCATTCCCCCGGCAGGTCTTGATCCATCCCCATACTTCTTGCGTATGAAGGGAGTCAAGGATACATATGGGCTGCCCGAGCTTAGCATTGGTATGAGTAGCGACTATTTATGCGCAGTTTCGCATGGAGCAACCATGGTGCGAGTGGGAGCAAAAATCCTCGGGGCGAGAAACTAGCTTTGTATACAGGCAAGCCTATAGATGCATAGGGAGAGTCATGCAACAGGGAATTTCTAAGATGCCAATAATAGCCTATATATGTCTTGCGCTCTCAATGTGCATGGTGGGTAGTAATATCGGTATCGGCAAGATAGTTGTAGCAGAGCTTCCCGTGTTTCTCTTCGCGGCTCTGCGATTTTCGATTGCAACACTCATTCTTGCCCCAGGAATGCTAAAGCCGGCATTTCGCCAAGGGCTTAACACGTCTAGTTGGGGCGGACTTTTTATGCAGTCATTCTTTGGCTGCTTTCTGTTCAGTCTCTTTATGCTCTACGGTGTAGTTTATACGTCGGCGACAAGCGCAGGGATTATCACAAGCGCACTTCCATCAGTAATCGCGCTTCTAGCATGGCTATGGCTTCGTGAACGAGTAGATGGTAGAGGCGCAATTGCTATCGCACTTGCTGTGCTCGGCATTTCTCTTTTGAACTTGCAAGACGCAAGCTCCTCTGGAAAGAGCAGCATGTTAGGTAACGCGCTTGTACTAGGCGCGGTTCTTGCTGAAGCACTATTTGCGGTTTTCTCTCGTCGCCTGTCATTGTCTGTTCACCCTTGGAGCATGGCGTTTGGCGTTAACCTCGTAGGCGCACTGCTTTTCCTTCCTCTCGCTATTCCCCAGGCAATTGCTTTTGACTGGAGCGCTCCTGACGCAGAGCTATGGTATTGGGTTCTGCTCTACTCCATTACCGCTAGCGTGCTGTCCTTCCTGTTGTGGTACAGGGGTATCTCAGAAGTCCCAGCCAACGTGGCAGGCCTATTCACTGGGGTGATGCCTGTCAGTGCAGCATTGATCGGCATGCTCGTATTGGGCGAGTTATTGTCTGCAGGCCATCTGATCGGCATGGGCCTAGTGATCGCTTCTATATTGTTCGGTGCCAAGGCGAAGTTGTAGTGGTCAACTAATCCCGGACACGACGTTAAGTTTCTGCTCAGCCTGAGCGGGCGCTAGCCCGCCATTGAATAAATGAGGCCGTATCCAGTTGTAGCGATGCATCAAGTAATGGCTGATGTCCCGTTGCGCCTGCTGAACCGACATATAACCCACTGAAGGTATCCACTCGGTTTTCAAGCTTCGAAATACACGCTCCATCGGCGAGTTATCGTAGCAATTGCCCCGGCGACTCATGCTCTGGCTGATGCGGTACCGCCACAGGCGCTGACGGAAGTGGCGACTTCCATATTGCGACCCCTGATCCGAATGAAACAGCAGCCCTTGAGGCTTCCCGCGTTGCTCATAGGCCATATCCAGCGCCCTGGTGACCAAGTCAGCATCCGGGTTTCCTGACAACGCCCAACCCACTATCCGGCGAGCATAGAGATCCATAACCACGGCCAAGTAGTGCCATTTCCCTTGCGCCCAGATGTAGGTGATGTCACCGCACCAAACTTTGTTTGGCTCGGGAACGTTGAACTCACGATTCAGCGTATTTGGAATGTCAGGTCGCTCAATCGTTGCTTTTTTGTAGGCATGCGAGCCCGGCTGCTTGCTGATCAACCCCAGCTCCCGCATCAAACCACGCACCTTGAAGCGCCCGATTTGTTCACCTTCTTCCTGCATCATCGACACGATACTGCGGCTGCCAGCAGCGCTTCGACTCTGGGTGAACAGTTCGTTGACTCGACTGCGTAATCGAATTCTCTCAACACCCGGAGAACGCCGCCTGAGGCGATGGGCGTAGTAAGTCGAGCGGGTGATTTCGAACACCTCGCACAAACAGTCAACAGGTTCATGGGCGCTTAGCTGATGGATCAGCGCGAACGCTCGAGATCTTCCGACATCAAGAGCGCGGTAGCCTTTTTTAATATCGATTTCTCTCGCTCGAGCCGAGCAATCCGAGCTTCCAGCTCTTGGATTTTTTGCTGCTCTGGAGTCAGCGCCTTACTTTTAGGCGTCAAGCCTGTTCGCTCTTGCTGGAGCTGATCGACCCAACGACGCAGAGCTGTCTCACCAATACCCAGTGAGCGACTGGCCTCGATGAAGCTGTAGTTTTGCTTGAGCACGAGATCAGCAGCCTCGCGTTTGAATTCAGGGGAAAAGGTACGGCGTTGCTTGGTCATATGACACCTCGTTCTGACGAGTATTCTCGCCTAAATGGGTGTCCGGTTTCATTAGACCACTACACTCTTCACCTGTACAAGAAAGCCGGTAAGGACGGGCAGAAGATTGCGGGGCACACAACCGAGGGGATGACAAAAAACTACCAGAAAGACCACGCAGAAATCGTTTGCTCTGATGCAATCCCTGACCTAAATATCAGTGAAATCACTGGATAGTTTTGCGCGCATTTGCGCAAGTTTTTCGCGCCCCCTAAACCAAAAAAGGGATCAAGCCGCTAAGTGCTTGATCCCTCTTTATAATTTGGTCGGGACGGAGTGATTCGAACACTCGACCCCTTGCACCCCATGCAAGTGCGCTACCAGGCTGCGCTACGCCCCGACTAGGTGAGATCAGCTTTTACCCTAACCTTGAAAACGTCGAGAATCATACAATAAGGTCCTGAATTATGGAACCTTTTGCTTTCGATTCTCTAATGACGAAGCACATGCAAAACGTCTTCCAGCTCGGTAATAGTCTGCTTGATAAGCTGCTTATACTGAGTGGTGTCGTCTTTGGCTTCATCACCTGACAAGCGCTGTCGCGCGCCGCCAATCGTAAAGCCCTGGTCGTAAAGAAGCGCACGAATCTGACGGATCATCAGCACGTCTTGACGCTGATAATACCGGCGATTGCCGCGCCTTTTTACCGGGTTAAGTTGGGGAAACTCCTGCTCCCAATACCGCAATACATGCGGTTTGACAGCACAGAGTTCGCTAACCTCGCCGATCGTGAAATACCGTTTGCCTGGTATGACAGGTAATTCGTCGTTATGACTTGGTTCCAGCATAAGCCTCAACCCTGGCTTTAAGTTTTTGGCCGGGACGGAAAGTCACTACACGGCGAGCCGTGATAGGAATTTCCTCCCCCGTTTTTGGATTACGACCGGGACGCTGACGCTTATCGCGCAGGTCAAAGTTGCCGAACCCTGAAAGCTTGACCTGTTCGTTGAGCTCCAGCGCTTGCCGGATCTCTTCGAAAAACAGTTCAACCAACTCCTTGGCTTCCCGTTTATTCAGGCCTAGCTCTTCATACAGACGTTCGGCCATTTCAGCTTTCGTCAGAGCCCCCATACGCTACTTCCTTAACGTGGCGTTGAACCTTTGTTCTAGGGAGGTGAGGATATTCTGTGTAGTGGTACTCACCTCATCGTCATTAAGAGTGCGCGATGGATGCTGCCAGGTCAAGCCAACTGCAAGACTTTTTCTATGAGGATCAATACCTTTACCGTGATACACGTCAAATAGCTTGAGGTCTGTTAGCCATTCCCCTGCTGTTTCACGGATTAATCCCAGCAAAGCAGCCGCTGGAACCTCACGATCAACCACCAGTGCAAAGTCACGACGCACTTCTGGGAAGCGCGACAACTCGGCAAATGCCGGCATACGTCCCTGAACAACCTGGCTCAAGACCAACTCGAACATGAACACGCCTTGGTCGAGATCGAGCTTTTTAGCCAGCTCAGGGTGAATGGCACCCACATAACCAACCAGGCAGCCATCACGCTCAATACGTGCGGTTTGACCCGGATGCAGCGCCGGATGCTCGCCTGATACAAAACTGAACGCATCTGCAGCGCCGGCACTTGCCAGCAGCGCTTCTACATCAGCCTTGATGTCATAGAAATCAACATCATCACGGCCATGCGCCCAACCTTCAGGCAAGCGGCGCCCGGTAATAACACCCGCCAACATTGCCTCTTGCTTGAGCCCTTCCAACTGGCCAACAAAGCGTAGCCCGCTTTCGAATAAACGCACGCGCGGCTGCTGGCGATTGAGGTTGTGCTCAAGCGCCTTGATCAAGCCAGGCCACAAGGATGAGCGCATCGCTGCCATATCGGCCGAGATCGGGTTAGCCAGCATCAATGGCTCAACGCCCGGCGTGAACAGCTCGAACATTTTCGGATCAATGAAGCTGTAGGTGATCGCTTCCTGATAACCACGGGCAACCAGCAAACGACGCAACGCCGGTAACTCGACAGCAGCCTCGGCCTTGGTTTGCGGAGCCAGACGCGCTTGTGGGTAACGCACCGGCAAACGGTTATAGCCGTAAAGACGCGCCAGCTCTTCGATCAAGTCAACCTCAAGGCTGATATCGAAACGATGGCTTGGCACAGCAACCTGCCATTGACCTGCACCGGCAGCACTCACATCAAGGCCAAGCCCCGTCAGCAAGCGCGCCACTTCGGCATCATCCATCTTCAAGCCGAGCATTTGTTCGATACGCTCGGCACGCAGCGTGACCGGGGCAACCTTGGGCAGATCAGCTTCGCTGGCCACTTCAATAATCGGACCGGCTTCGCCACCGACGATGTCGAGCAACAGAGCGGTCGCGCGCTCCATGGCCTCGCGGGCCAGTTGCGAGTCAACGCCGCGCTCAAAGCGGTGCGAAGAATCAGTATGCAGGCCATAGGATCGCGCTTTACCGGCAATCGCAATGGTGTCGAAGAAAGCAGCTTCAAGGAACAGGTCACGGGTGGTGTCGGCAACACCGCTGTGTTCGCCACCCATCACGCCGGCGATTGCCAGGGCGCGTTGGTGATCGGCGATAACCAGCGTATCACTGCGCAGAGTCACTTCCTGGCCATCGAGCAGAACAAGCTTTTCGCCCTCTTCCGCCATGCGTACACGAATACCGCCATTGATCTGCTCAAGGTCGAACGCGTGCATTGGCTGACCAAGTTCGATCATCACATAGTTGGTGACATCAACCACCGCATCGATGCTGCGGATATCCGAACGGCGCAGACGCTCGACCATCCACAGCGGTGTGGGCTTGGACAAATCAACATTGCGCACAACGCGGCCTAGGTAACGCGGGCAAGCCTGCGGGGCCAGCACTTCAACCGGGCGCACCTGGTCATGGACGGCGCCGACTGCAGTCACTTCAGGACGTGTAACTGGCGCGGCATAAAGCGCACCAATTTCCCGCGCCAGGCCAGCGAGCGACAGACAGTCACCGCGATTAGGCGTGAGGTCGACTTCGATGCTGGCGTCGTTGAGATTCAGGTACTCGCGAACATCCTGGCCCACTGGCGCATCAGCCGGTAACTCAAGCAGGCCGTCATTTTCTTCGCTGATTTGCAGTTCAGCAGCCGAGCAGAGCATGCCGTTGGACTCAACGCCGCGCAACTTGGCCTTTTTGATCTTGAAATCGCCCGGCAATTCCGCACCAATCATGGCGAACGGGATCTTCAGGCCTGGACGCACATTCGGTGCGCCGCAGACGATCTGGAATGTCTCAGCACCATTGCTGACCTGGCATACACGCAGCTTGTCGGCATCCGGATGCTGCTCGGTGCTCAATACTTCACCAACAACGATGCCGCTGAACTCGCCTGCTGCGGCGCTGACACTGTCGACTTCCAAGCCCGCCATTGACAGGCGAGCGACTAAATCTTCACGGCTGACCTGAGGGTTAACCCAGCTGCGCAGCCACTGTTCACTGAATTTCATCCTGCCTTCCTCATCAATTCGATTAACTACTTACAGCGGTAGAGCTAGCGGAATTGCGCTAGGAATCGCAGGTCGTTATCGAAGAACAGGCGCAAGTCATTAACGCCGTAACGCAGCATAGCCAGACGCTCAACACCCATGCCAAATGCAAAGCCGGAGTATTTTTCCGGGTCGATGCCGCTCATGCGCAGAACATTCGGATGAACCATGCCGCAGCCCATCACTTCAAGCCAACCCGTCTGCTTGCACACCCGGCAACCTTTGCCACTGCACATCACACACTGCATGTCGACTTCAGCCGATGGCTCAGTGAAGGGAAAGAATGATGGACGGAAACGCACGCCCAGCGGCTTCTCGAAGAACACACGGAGAAACTCTTCAATAGTGCCTTTGAGGTCGGCAAAGCTAATGCCCTCATCGACCAGCAACCCTTCAACCTGATGGAACATCGGTGAATGGGTGATATCCGAGTCACAACGGTACACACGACCTGGGCAAACGATGCGGATCGGTGGCTGCTGCGACTCCATGGTGCGTACCTGTACCGGTGAGGTATGGGTGCGCAACAACATATTCGCGTTGAAATAGAAGGTGTCATGCATTGCCCGCGCCGGATGGTGGCCGGGAATGTTGAGCGCCTCGAAGTTGTGATAGTCGTTCTCGACCTCGGGGCCTTCAGCAATGCCGTAGCCTATCCGAGTAAAGAACTGCTCAACACGCTCCAAGGTGCGCGTAACCGGGTGCAGGCCACCCGAGGTCTGGCCACGGCCTGGCAGGGTGACATCGATACGTTCCGCGGCGAGCTTGGCGCTCAGCGCAGCGTTTTCCAGAAGATCCTTGCGGCTGCTCAGGGCTTCCTGAACACGCTCTTTGGCCGCATTGATCAGAGCACCGGCTTGCGGGCGCTCTTCTGCAGACAGGCTGCCCAGTGTCTTCATCACCTGAGTCAACTCGCCCTTTTTACCCAAATAGTGAACCCGCAGTTGCTCCAGGGCATTCACATCATCGGTGTTGCGCACGGCCTCAAGCGCTTGCGAGACCAGCACATCCAGATTTTCCATTTACAGACTCCAGATACGAAATAGGGGAAGAGCTAAAGCTCTTCCCCTATCGGTGACGTTTCGAACGAGTTCAAGGACTACTGCCCTTGACCCCGCTCTTGCACCGGGCGAGCCCGGTGATTGTCGGGGACTTAAGCCAGTTCGGCTTTCGCTTTCTCGACAATCGCAGCAAACGCCGCTTTTTCGTTCACTGCCAGATCAGCCAATACCTTACGGTCGATCTCGATGGACGCTTTTTTCAGGCCAGCAATGAAACGGCTGTAAGACAGACCGTTTACACGTGCGCCAGCGTTGATACGAGCGATCCAAAGGGCACGGAACTGACGCTTCCGCTGACGGCGGTCGCGGTAGGCGTATTGGCCTGCCTTGATCACAGCCTGCTTGGCAACACGGAATACGCGTGAGCGTGCGCCGTAGTAGCCTTTAGCCAGTTTCAGAATTTTTTTGTGACGCTTACGAGCAATTACGCCGCGCTTAACACGAGCCATGAGTTATTTCCTCTACCTAACCGAATTAACGAACGCGCAGCATGCGCGCCACTTTTGCCACGTCAGACGGATGCACCATGGTGCTGCCGCGCAGATGACGCTTACGCTTAGTGGACATTTTGGTCAGGATGTGGCTCTTGAAAGCGTGCTTGTGCTTGAAGCCTGAAGCTGTCTTCAGAAAGCGCTTCGCTGCACCGCTCTTGGTTTTCATTTTTGGCATGTTCGGATACTCCGCATTCAGTTAATAAATATAATCGCAAGGCCTGCCGTGCCCTGTTGATTACTTCTTCTTTTTGGGGGCGATGACCATAATAAGCTGGCGTCCTTCCATCTTCGGGTGCTGTTCAACGGTGCCGTATTCAAGCAAGTCACCTTCAACTCGCTTCAACAACTCCATGCCCAACTCCTGATGCGCCATCTCACGACCACGGAATCGCAATGAAACCTTGGCCCTGTCCCCCTCACTAAGGAAACGTACCAGGTTGCGTAGTTTTACCTGGTAATCCCCTTCCTCCGTCCCTGGACGAAACTTGATTTCTTTGATCTGTACTTGTTTCTGGTTCTTCTTCGCCGCTGCTACCTGCTTCTTCTTTTCGAACAGGTGCTTGCCGTAGTCCATGATGCGACATACGGGGGGCAAAGCGTCAGCAGAAATCTCAACCAGATCCAGCTTAGCTTCTTCAGCTATGCGTAGCGCTTCATCAATAGAGACGATGCCAATCTGCTCGCCTTCAGCGCCTATTAACCGAACCTCGCGTGCCGAGATATTCTCATTGATCGGCGCTTTGGGTGCAGCTCGTTTATCTTGTCTCATTTCACGCTTAATAGTGATTACTCCAAATCTTGGCGACCACGCCGGGAAACCGCCTGCGTAACGAAATCAGCGAATTGGGATAGGGACATTGAGCCCAGATCAGTGCCTTCACGGGTACGCACGGCGACAGTTTGCGTTTCAACTTCCCTATCTCCAATAACCAAGAGATAAGGAACCTTGAGCAAAGTATGCTCGCGGATTTTAAAGCCTATTTTTTCATTTCTCAAGTCAGACTTGGCACGAAAGCCGCTTTGATTGAGAGTTTTTTCCACTTCAAGGGCAAAATCGGCCTGTTTATCGGTGATATTCATCACCACAGCCTGAACTGGAGCAAGCCACGCTGGAAATGCACCAGCATATTGCTCGATCAACATTCCGACAAAACGCTCGAACGAACCCAGAATTGCACGGTGCAACATCACCGGACGACGACGACTGTTGTCTTCGGCGATATAGCTGGCATCAAGACGCTCTGGCAAGTTTGGATCGTACTGCAAAGTACCGCACTGCCAGTTACGACCCAAGCAGTCTTTGAGAGTGAACTCGATCTTCGGACCGTAGAAAGCCCCCTCGCCCGGCTGGTATTCCCACTCCAGACCCGACTCATTCAAAGCATCGGCCAGCGCACCTTCAGCACGATCCCACAACTCTTCAGCACCCACACGCTTGGCCGGTCGTGTAGACAGCTTCATGGCGATGTCAGTGAAACCGAAGTCGGCATAGACCTGCAGCGTCAGCTTGATGAAGTCAGCCGCTTCCTGCTTGACCTGATCTTCGGTGCAGAAAATATGCGCATCGTCCTGGGTAAAGCCGCGTACACGCATAATGCCATGCAGCGCGCCAGACGGCTCATTGCGGTGGCAGGCGCCAAACTCAGCCAAGCGCAGCGGCAGGTCACGGTAAGACTTCAAGCCCTGGTTGAACACCTGCACATGGCACGGGCAGTTCATTGGCTTGATCGCGTAATCGCGGCTTTCCGACTCAGTGGTGAACATGTTTTCCGCGTAGTTGGTCCAGTGCCCGGACTTCTCCCACAGAATACGATCTACCACTTGTGGCGTCTTGATCTCTTGGTAACCGTGCTCACGCTGCACCTGACGCATGTATTGCTCGATCACCTGATACAGGGTCCAGCCATTGGCATGCCAAAACACCATGCCCGGCGCTTCTTCCTGCAGGTGGAACAGGTCAAGCTGCTTGCCGATGCGGCGGTGATCGCGTTTTTCAGCTTCTTCAATGCGCTGGATATAAGCAGCCAACTGCTTTTTATCCGCCCAAGCGGTGCCGTATACGCGCTGCAATTGCTCGTTCTTGGCATCGCCACGCCAGTAGGCGCCCGACAACTTGGTCAGCTTGAAGGCTTTGAGAAAACGCGTGTTCGGCACGTGCGGGCCACGGCACATGTCGACATATTCTTCGTGGAAGTACAGGCCCATCGACTGTTCGTCAGGCATGTCCTCGACCAGACGCAGCTTGTAATCTTCGCCGCGGGACTTGAACAGCTCAATGACTTCAGCGCGCGGCGTGACCTTTTTGATCACGTCGTAATCTTTTTCGATCAACTGCTGCATGCGCTTTTCGATCGCCGCTACGTCTTCCAAAGTAAAAGGACGTGGCGAAGCGATATCGTAGTAAAAGCCGTCATCAATGACCGGACCGATCACCATCTTGGCTTCCGGGAACAACTGCTTAACCGCATGACCGACCAAATGCGCACACGAGTGGCGGATTATCTCAACGCCCTCTTGGTCTTTTGGCGTGATGATCTGCAGCGTTGCGTCGTGATCGATCAGATCACAGGCATCAACCAGCTTACCGTCAACCTTGCCGGCAACAGTGGCTTTAGCCAGACCTGCACCGATAGATTGCGCCACCTCAAGTACGGATACCGGGTGATCGAATGGACGTTGACTGCCGTCGGGAAGAGTAATGATGGGCATGGCGCCTCCTCTCCTAGTGGTGACCTCTACCAAAGGCCACATGGGTTGGGATGAGCCAGTAAGCGATTCGGCGGAATTCCTGCCTTACTATGGCAGCGGCATTAAGCCGACCTGATCGAACCGCAGTCACTGGAGGTTTACGTAACGAAAAACGTGAACATACAACACAAAAAACGGCCGCCTAAGCGACCATTTTAGTAATTACCTTTAAGCATACCCGCCAGCATTGCTGAAAACGCCTGCAAGCACACCTAGACGACTGAAACGCAAAGAAAAAGATATGCCGTCGCAGTCAGGGCCGCACTATAACATTAAAACCTAATGCTCATGGCAGTTTTCAGATTATCCAGCCTGCACATCAATCACCTCAAGCCGCATCAGGCATGAGATGCGCAGCGACCTGCCTCACAACTCAAACCAAACGCATCGACGACAAAAGCAAACTTCAGTACCCTGCGCCACCGCAGGCGTAGGCAACGGAAGCACAGCCCGGCGAACAGGTATGAAACAGTGCACTGCTGCATCGATCGACCTTCCAGACTGAAACCTGCTCATTCTGCCAAAACGACTAATAAAGGGAATTAAGATGAACCCCATTGAACTAAAACCCAAATCCATCATTGGTTATGTAGTCGCCTTTGTGGTTGGCCTTCTGGTACTTGGCGTCCTGTTTGGAAGCTGGTACACCGTTGATGAAACTGAGCGCGGTGTTCTATTGCGCAACGGCGCACTGGTCGGGATCGTTGATCCAGGCCTATCGTTCAAGATGCCCTTTATTGAATCAGTGAGCTTCATCTCCATCCAAAGCCAAGCCACCACTTTTAACAAGGTTCAGGCGTACAGCAAGGATCAGCAAACCGCCGAGCTGAACGTATCGATTTCTTGGCATGTCCCAGCCAGTGAAGTGGCCAAGGTCTACACCCAATACAAGGATCTTGACGGGCTCTTGACCCGACTGATATCTCGCCAGGTAGGCACGCAAATCGAAAATGTATTCGGCCAATACAACGCGGTAACCGCAGTACAGCAACGCGGTCGGTTTGGTGCCGATGTCTCCAAGGCAATCACCGAGTCAATCAAGGGGCCAGTGGTCATCGACAGTGTTCAAGTCGAGAACATGGACTTCAGCGATGACTATGAACGCTCAATTGCCCAACGCATGAAAGCCGAGGTGGAAGTCAAGACCCGCGAACAAATGCTGGCCACCGAGCAGGTTCAAGCGCAGATCCGCGTAACCCAAGCTCAAGCTGAAGCTGACTCCAAAGTTGCCCAGGCCAAAGCCGATGCAGAAGCAACTCGTCTGCGCGGCGAAGCTGAAGCGGATGCAATCAAGGCCCGCGCCCAGGCCCTGGCGAGCAATCAAAACCTCGTGGAACTGACTAAGGCAGAAAGATGGAATGGTGTGCTTCCAACCACAGTCCTGCCCAACGGGACCCTGCCATTTATCGACGCCAAGTAACCCGCTCTACGCAGCCAGACTTTGGATGACTGCATCCAAGGTCTGGCCTCGACCTCAGCGCATTCAACAAAATTGAGTCAGGCGAGCCTCACCAAGGCCGTACCCGCATGATGCGAGCAACAGTCAGCCCCATCAAACCAGCACTCAACTCCTGACACCAGTGCATCAAGCTATAACGAGAACGAGAACGAGTGCGCGCTACCGGCACAGGCACACCGAAAAATCAGTGGTTTTCCAGAAGGTATCTGCCGGGCTTAAGATTTTAAATCGCAAATCGTTTGCCCAAAATATTCCCAAAACAAAAAAGGGCAACCCTTTCGAGTTGCCCTTCTAAGTACCGCCCTAGAGCGGTTTGTTTGGTAGGCACAATTGGATTCGAACCAACGACCCCCACCATGTCAAGGTGGTGCTCTAACCAACTGAGCTATGTGCCTGCAATGGGTGCGCATTCTACGTCCGAGCGCAAAACTGTCAATAGTTTTTTCGCTAACCGACTGAATAAAGGCATTTTTTAGCCATAAAAGGGCTGTTGAAGATTTCTTAAAGACCACTAGCCGGGCATTTTCAACTCGGGTAGCATCTGAGTATTCGTAAAAAATAAACAACAGAGGTTGCAAAATGGCGCACACGGAATATCCACAATCCTATTACGCGGCTTCCGCGAATCCCGTCCCTGCCCGCCCTGAACTCAATGGTGACGTCGAAACTGACGTGTGCATTGTTGGCGCTGGCTACACGGGGTTATCGACTGCAATCTCGTTGCTCGAAAATGGCTTCAAAGTCTGCATTGTCGAAGCTGCAAAAGTCGGTTTTGGCGCCTCCGGCCGTAACGGCGGCCAGATTGTTAATAGCTACAGCCGCGATATCGACGTAATCGAGCGCAGCGTTGGCCCCAAGCAAGCGCAACTACTTGGCCAGATGGCATTCGAAGGCGGTCGCATCATTCGTGAACGAGTCGCCAAGTACAACATCCAGTGCGACCTCAAGGACGGCGGTGTTTTTGCGGCCAATACCAGCAAGCACATGGCCCACCTTGAGTCGCAAAAGAAGCTCTGGGAACGCTACGGCCACACGCAGCTGGAGTTGATGGACGCCAAGCGCATTCGTGAAGTGGTTGCCACAGACAACTATGTCGGTGGCATGCTCGACATGAGCGGCGGGCACATCCACCCCCTGAACCTGGCATTGGGCGAAGCTGCGGCTGTTGAGTCCTTGGGCGGTGTTATTTACGAACAATCGCCAGCTACACGCATAGAGCGTGGCGCAAATCCCGTGGTGCACACGCCAAAAGGCCGCATCAAGGCAAAGTTTGTGGTGGTCGCAGGTAACGCATATTTGGGCGACCTGATGCCCGAACTCAGCGCAAAATCGATGCCGTGCGGCACTCAAGTTATTGCCACCGAGCCACTGTCAGATGAAATGGCCAAAAGCATCCTGCCGCAAGACTATTGCGTAGAAGACTGCAACTACCTGCTCGATTACTACCGCCTGACAGGCGACAAGCGCCTGGTCTTTGGTGGCGGTGTGGTTTACGGCGCTCGCGATCCGGCCAATATCGAGGCCATCATTCGTCCGAACATGATCAAAACCTTCCCGCAGCTTAAGGACGTGAAGATTGACTATGCCTGGACCGGTAACTTCCTCCTGACCCTTTCGCGTTTGCCGCAAGTCGGCCGTATTGGCGATAACATTTACTATTCACAAGGCTGCAGCGGACACGGTGTCACCTACACCCACCTTGCGGGCAAAGTGCTCGGCGAAGCGCTGCGCGGCCAAGCGGAGCGCTTTGATGCCTTTGCTGGGCTACCGCATTACCCATTCCCAGGTGGCCGCTTGCTGCGCGTACCCTTCACGGCAATGGGCGCTTGGTATTACAGCCTGCGTGACAGGCTTGGTTTCTAAGCACTGCCAACAAAAAACGGCGCCAATTGGCGCCGTTTTTTATAGCGCTCAAAACACTAGTGCGTAGCTGAGCAAGCCTGTAATACCGAGCACTGCCCCGTCGCCTGGGTAGCAACCTTCAATGGCGAGCTAAAGCGCTCATCCTTGGGTGCCAGCTGTTTTGCGCACGCCTGCGCCTGCGCCGCTTGCTGGCCACAGCCGCGCTCGGCCAAGACCTGAGACAGGTTGAACCAGCCGGCAGCAAAGTCCGGTTTGTGCTGCACACTTTTGCGCAGGTCCGCCTCTGCCCCCGCAACATCCCCGCTGGCATGACGACTGTTGGCCATGGCAAACCAGGTCAGCGCTTCATTCGGCCACTGCCGTGTTGCTGTGCGATAAGCGCTCAGGGCTGCCTGCTTGTGATCAGTCTCCTCAAGATCACTCGCCGCCTTCAACCAAGTTTGCAACGCTGGATTGGCAGGCAACTTGTTGGGCGGCATTGTCACCACCGCCCAACGCTTGGCACGCGCCCAGCTTTCATCAAATCCGGCGAAATCGGTGATCCAGCGACGCGTCGTGCCGGAGCGCAGAATCAGGGTTTTGGCACGCAAATCAAAGCCGACAACCACCGCAAAGTGCCACTGCGGATACCAGTCAAACGCCATGTTCTGCAGCACCAACACCGGATTACCGGCAGCAACTTCGCTCAGTATTGACTCCAGCTTTGGCTGCAGCGGATACACCAGCATGTCGTGCGCCCGCGCAGCTGCCACCATTTCTATCTGCAGGCTGCCTTCGCGACCTGGAATGTAAACCTGGTCCTTGAGCAAACCGGGGCTGGTTGCCACGCCCCGCTGATTCAGCATGGTCGACAACGCTGCCGGGCCACACTGGTACTTGGTTTGCGGGAAAAAAGGGACATCACTGAGTTCAACCCGTTCAGGCAACTGCGCAGTCTGCGGTGATAACACCGGAGACTGCGCACAAGCTGAAAGGATGATAGTGAGTACGCTTGGAACCAATAGCCTGATTATCGATTTATACATTTCACAAAACTGAAGATGTCGGTAGCGCAGAGCATATCGGTAACGATGAAGATCACAAAGAACAACACGATAATACCGATAACACCGCTGCCCGCAGGCGCCTGATCCAGTTGCTGGTTGAACTGGGCCAACTCAGCATTGGTCAGGCTATTGATGCGTTTTTCAACAGTGTTGCGATCAACTCCGAGGCTGTGCAATTTATCCTGCACACCTTGCTCATCGAGCATGCTCAGCAACTGCTGGCGATCAACTTGTTGCTGATGTTCAGCCAAGACTTCAGAAGTGCCGATCATCGATGCATTGGCCAGCGGCACCTGGGCCACCATCAGCAGATGGAATACTGCCAGGCTTGCTGCTAGTCGACGAAAAACGGAACCTTTACTCATGACGCTTACCTCTCGATTTATTTCACTTTATGACTAAATCAACAAGCAAGGGTTCATCGCCGTGAACTTAAAATAAACCGCTGCTGAAAAGGCTCTGTTTGCGCAACCAGCAGCCTCGCCTGCGCAATAAATGCGCTTGCCCCACAACAAACTGCGGTCAAGCGGCCTTACTCAAACATGCTATCTATTTCAGCGAACCCATTAACCGTAATAAGAAGTCTAGCCAAGGTTTCTTTCACTCATCAGCCGATCCGCGACTTGGCTGATCTGTTCGATCAACGCTTGCTGAGACTTAGGACACTCTTCGCCCGCTCGGCGCAAGAGATACAGGCCAACCATCAGGTTTGGCTCAAGCACACGCACCTGAGCGCCGCCCATGGCTGCAACTCTTGCCGTCAGCGGGTCGACCAAGGCCATGCCCTGCCCCGCAGTGACCAAGGCACCCGCCAGTTGATAGGTCTGAACCCAGGTATTGATTTGTGGTGCAGGTTGCAGCGCGCGGAGGTGTTCGCCTATCAAGCCGCCCAAGGCATCGCGCGTATCCAAGCCAATCAGCACCGCGCCAGCAAGGTCCTGCAAATAAACCGGCTCCATGCACTGCTCTTGACTCCAACTCCCTGCGGGGGCGATCAACTGCATGCAGCCCAGGGCAAGCACCTTGCACTGCAAGCCCGGGTGCTCAACAAGCTGCAAGGTCAAGCCAATATCCGCCTCGCGCAATAACAAGCGCTGGATCATCTCGGCAGAGTGCTGGGTCGCCAACTCGCAATTGACGCCTGCGTGCCGCTCACGCCATTGGCTCAACGCCAAAGGTAAAAGCTGCTGCGCCAGGGCCGGAGTAGAGACCAGGCGCAGGCTATCTTCTGCCCCTCGCCTGAGATTGCCAGCCAAGCGCCGCAGGCTTTGCAAGTCCGCCGACAGGCTTTCAGTCTTGTTGCGCAGGATTCTCGCCTCAACAGTTGGCTCCAACTTGCCGCGCACGCGATTGAATAACCTAAAACCCAGCTGCTGCTCTGCATGCTTCAACGCTTTGCTGGCTGCCGGCTGAGAAATATTTAACAAATCTGCGGCCGCAGTGACGCTGCCGGTTTGCAAAATGGCCTGAAACACTTCGATATGACGCAGGTGCATGCTGTGTTCCTCCAAGTACAGGGCAATAGCATAGCTTTTGGTTATGGGCTACCTGCAATCTTTCATTGGTTTCAAGCCAATGCATTTACATACCCTGAAAATCAATTTGGTATGAGGTGTATGCATGCGAGTCGCGGTGATCGGAGGAGGCGTCATTGGCTTAACGACAGCCTATGCCCTAATACGCCAAGGTCATGAGGTCGATTTGATTGAGCGACGTGACGAGGTCGGGCTGGAGACTAGCTTCGCCAATGGTGGCCAGCTTAGTTATCGCTATGTATCTCCGCTGGCCGATGCAGGTGTGCCACTGGAGGCGCTGAGCTGGATGTTACGCAGCGACGCGCCCCTGCGCTTCAAACCGCAATTCAATCTGCAGCAATGGCGCTGGTGCCTGCAATTTCTGGCGGCGTGCAGGCGCTCGGTCAACCAACGCAACACAGCCCACTTGTTGCGCTTGGCCCTGCACAGCCAAGAAACACTGAGTACTTGGCGCGAACAAGACGAACTCGATGACTTCGGCTGGCGCTCAAACGGCAAGCTGGTGGTTTACCGCACCCCTGCTAGCTGGGCCAAAGCGAACAAGGCGCCTGAGGACGATAACCGCCAGCTACTCAGCGCTGAGCAGTGCCTGAATACCGAGCCCGCACTTGCTGGGATTGCCAATGAACTGCTCGGCGGCGTTTACGCACCCGGGGATGAAGTCGGCGACTGTTATCGATTCTGCCAGCAATTGCTTAAACGACTTCAAGCCAATAGCGCATTCAAGCTGCACGCCAACTACGACGTTAAAGGCTTGCGCATCAGCAATGGCAAGGTCAAGGCGCTGCAATTGAATGGCGGCGATGACCATCTGGTGGATCATCTTGTGGTCGCGGCAGGCGTTCATAGCCTTGCGTTGCTCAAGCCCCTGGGTATTGATGTACCGCTCTACCCGCTCAAGGGCTACAGCCTCAGCCTGCAACTCAATAACGCCAAAGCGGTGCCTGAAACCAACGTTACCGACTACGACAACAAAGTCGTTTACGCCCGCCTGGACGACCAACTTCGAGTCGCGGCCATGGTTGATGTCGGCGGCTGGGATAGCCAGCTAGATGCCAGTCGAATCAAGCAATTACGCGACCTCGCTGCCCGTAGCTTTCCCGAGGCTGGCGACTTCGAGACAGCAACGCCTTGGGCAGGACTACGCCCGGCCACTCCGCAAGGCACACCTTGGCTTGGGGCCAGTGGCATCAACAACCTCTGGCTAAACCTGGGTCATGGCAGCCTGGGTTTTACCCTTGCCTGCGGCAGTGCCGACGTGTTGGCGCACCTGATTGCCGGCTCACCCGCCCCGATCGCTCTGGACGGTCTCACGCGTACATAACTCAGTCATCATCACGTAATAGGGAACTTTATGAATATCCAACGCATGCAAACCAATGACCGCTTGTCAGGCGCCGTAAGCTTTGGCGAACTGGTATTTTTGTCAGGCCAAGTCCCCACGAACCGCTCGCTTGATGTGGCGGGTCAAACCCTTGAAGTTTTGGCCAAAATCGACAGTTTGCTGGCAGAAGCGGGCTCTGATCGCGGCCAATTGTTAAGTGCACAAATATGGCTAAAAGACATTGAGCAAGATTTTGCAGCGATGAACAAGGAGTGGATCAACTGGCTGCCACAAGGCTGCGCGCCAGCCCGGGCAACCGTTGAAGCGCGCTTGGCCTCAGGTGACGTGCTGGTTGAAATTATGGTTATTGCCGCCCGTAAGCAATAAGCCAGCCCAGCCTGTGGCGCGGCAAATGCTTACAGGCGGGGTTTATGAGTCTGTTTAAACGCAGTAGGCCTTGCTCATTTAGAGCGTTGAAACTGAACACAACAAAACGCTGTTCCTATTATTAAAACGAGAGGACATACCGATGAAAAATAACAAAACCCGGTTTCTTATCAGTGCGCTAGCCGGACTCTGTCTGGCCGCCCCAACCTTCGCAGCAGAACGCTATGTAACCATTGGCACCGGTGGGCAAACCGGTGTGTATTACACCGGTGGCCAATCCATCTGCAGGTTTCTCAATCGCGCAGACGTGCAGCCACCCATCAAATGCAACGCCACCTCAACGGCAGGCAGCGTAAGCAATATTGTCGCGCTCAATGGCGGTGAATATGACTTTGGCTTTATCCAGTCCGACCACCAATACAAGGCCCAGAAAGGTCTAGCGCCTTTCGATAAGCTCGGCCCACAAACCAAGCTACGCGCACTCTTCTCGCTGCAAAGCGAGATCCTGACCATCGTCGCCCGCAAAGACAGCGGCATCAATACCGTCGAAGACCTCAAGGGCAAGCGCGTAAACATTGGTGTGCCTGGCTCGGGTAGCCGAGATACAGTCGATGAAGTCATGGCCGCTGAAGGTTGGACAAACGCCAGCTTCTCCCTTGCGGCTGAACTCAAGCCTGCAGAGATGGCGGCGGCGCTCGGCGACAACAACCTGGATGCCATTACCTATGTGGTTGGCCATCCAAGCGGCGCAATCCAGGAAGCCTTGGTCAATGTCGATGCTCAGCTTATTCCGGTCACAGGCCCTGCGATCGACAAACTATTGAGCAAAGCCCCTTACTTCAGCAAGGAAAGTATCCCTGCTGGCATTTATCCAGGTGTCGACAAGCCGGTACCCTCGATTGGCGGCAAAGCTGTACTGGCAACCATGTCGACCACCGACCCAGAACTGGTCTACCAGTTGGTTAAATCGGTGTTCGACAATATTGAACGCTTTAAGCGCTTGCACCCAGCGTTCAAGGACCTCAAGGCACAAGACATGATCAAAGTCGGCCTTACTGCACCTCTGCATGAAGGCGCAGTGCGTTACTACAAAGAACAAGGCTGGATGTAGACCCGTTTACCGATGCCCTGCAACCCAGGGCATCGTCATCATTCAACACTGTCACTTGCATCTGCCGTAAGCCATTGCAGCGTCGCGTCGCACGCGGTGGACCAAGGTCGGCTCATCTCATGATTTCGAAGCAACTCAACACCCCTTGCGGTGAACGTGCCCGGGGACGCGATAGCATTGCCCATGGATGCCAAGTCTGCATCGGGATTGTGTTGAGCGCTGGCAAGGCAGTCCTGCATATTGCTAAGAACCAACTGCTTTGCCTGGGCTTCTGGCAACCCTTGATCAACAAACCATTGCTGAAGATCCTGTAGCCAGAAATAAAACCAGCCATTCATGCAAGCCGCGACAGTCGCCAGTTCAAAAGCAGCCTCGTCGTCCATAACCACTGTGGTTCCCAATGGCGCCATACACTCCTGAACATGGTCGTTACGTGGATGGATGACAACCGTGGTGCTATTGATCTCGGCCGCATAGGAAAGCATCACCCGAACCACTTGCGCCCCGGGAAAGTGTTGCGCCAAGGCAGCGAGCTTCATGCCCGCGACCAGCGAGATCAGGGTTTTACCAGGCGCGAGCCTTACTTCTTCAGCAAGCTGCTCAACGACGTCAGGGCGAACGCCAAGGATAAGAATATCCGAGTGATCAATCACTGATTGGTTGTCTGGCATCACGTGGCAGCCAGACGCTTCAGACAATGCCTGCGCACGTTGCTGGTTACGCGGAGACAGCCTTATGGCGCCGCTGTAGCCACTGCGCCGCAAGCCGCGGACGACCTTCTCAGTGAGCGCCCCTACTCCCAAAACCCCAATATTTTGCATACCGCTTCCATTATTGGTTTGTTCAAATTCCAGTGTTGCACATTTGCTCGAAGGCTTGGGTTAACAGGCTAAATAGACGATGATTTACCCACCTGCCCTGCTGGCAAGAGTCAATATGGCTGCATTGATCAGCTCAGTAATGAATGGAGACTTGCGAGAACATGCTCAGTAAAAATCGCTTTGCAGTTGCCCTGTTAACCAGCGCCTTATGGACCTTGGGTGCCGGTAACTGCCTTGCCGCGCAGACTTCATCGAACACACTGAAAACCTCTGTAGATTCGGTTATCCAGCCGCTGATGCAAAGCCAGGGCATTCCCGGAATGGCCGTGGCGGTGCTCGTCGATGGCAAGGCGCATTATTTCAGCTACGGTGTTGCATCCAAAGCCGATAATCAGCCGGTAACGCCCGACACCCTCTTTGAAATCGGCTCGATCAGCAAGACCTTCACCGCGACACTCGCCGGCTACGCCGTCGCCAAAGGCAAGTTATCCTTGTCGACCAACGCCAGCCATTACGTGCCGCAGATACAGGGCAGCGCTTTTGACCATATCAGCGTGCTTAACTTGGGAACCTACACCGCTGGCGGGCTGCCATTGCAGTTTCCGAGTGAAGCCGACGCCTCGGACAAAATGATGGGCTATTACCAACAGTGGCAGCCTAGCTTTGCGCCCTCCGAACAACGGCTGTATTCGAACCCAAGCCTGGGCCTGTTTGGTTACGCGGCTGCCGAAAGCCTTGGACAACCTTTTGACGACCTGATGGAAAAAACGCTGTTCCCCAAGCTGGGCCTCAAGAGCAGCTACATCCAGGTTCCACAAGAGCACATGAGCCGCTACGCCCAAGGCTATACAAAGGATAATAGCCCCGCCAGAGTTGGCCCGGGCGCGATGGCATCGCAAGCCTATGGCGTGAAGACTACAGCCAAGGACATGCTGCACTTTGTTCGCATGAACCTGCAGCCACAGAAACTCGACTCTGCACTGCAACAGGCGATCAACTTGACGCACACTGGCTACTACCAAGCCGGGCCGCTTATCCAAAGCCTGGGCTGGGAGCTTTACCAATATCCGGTTGCGCTAAATACATTGCTGGAGGGGAATTCAGCACAGATGGCACTTGAGCCACATAAAGCCAACTGGTTTAAGTCACCCCGTCCGCCTCAGGTCAATTCCTTGATAAACAAAACCGGTTCAACCAATGGCTTCGGTGCCTACGTCGTCTATATACCGGCCAAGCAAATCGGCATTGTTCTGCTGGCTAACAAGAACTACCCAATCCCGAGCCGGGTTAAGGTGGCGTATGAATTACTCGGCATATTGGGCGCAGACAGCTAGCCCGGTCAGCAAACACAGGCTGATTGCATTCATCGTGCAACAGGGCTAGAAACAGGCACTGATTGAGTAGTGACCGTTGAATAACTTACACATCAAGTAGAAAAACCATGAATCGTCGGAAAAAAATCAAGCAGCTACTAGAAGCCCATGCCAAAAAGGCTAACGCTAAAAAGGCACCACGAAAAAAATCCACTTACGTTAGCAAGGCAGACCGGCTGAAACTTGCTGCTCAAGCCACACAAGACTCAGTCACTCCCGCAGAGGACTGATGAGCGGCATGAAGTAGTCACTGCACTTGCTTTAATTGCTGTACCGCTTACACACCGTCCAAACCAGAGAAACACTATATTCCCGTGTTTTGGTTATCGCTGTTCAACCTCAGGTTCTTTGTATTCTTGCCAGGCTTTTCGCCCAACCAGCACAGCAAGAAAAAGCCGCCCACTTCAAGTAAGAAGTAAGCGGCTTATCTCGTCTCTCTGTTGCTATTTAACTTGAACTGCTGCTGGTGGCGTCCACTTACCACTGAGCACTTCAGGTTTTGGCCAATAGGTGCGGATCGTCATTTCGAACTCAGACTCAGGCGCCGGCAACCAGTTGGCTTCCTTGTCTTTACCTGGTGAATCGTGCTGGATGTAGATGGTCAGCGAACCATCTGCATTAAACTTCATGTTCTTAACGTTCTTGGTGCCAACCGAGTAACGCTCCATATTGTTAGGCGCAAAGAAGTGTTGCGGGTCATACATGGTTAACGACCAGAAACCATTGACTGGAGGCGTCTGCCCCTTGGCGAAGGTCACGGTGTAGCGATTATCACCATGCAGGCGCTGATTACTGCTGTCGACCTCTAAGAAGAAGTAGCGCGTCTCCTCCGGCTGATTGGTGTACATATTAGACTTTGCCGTGGCGAGGCGTGTCAGGTAATCGTTACCCCACCGGGCAACATTAGTGGGCGAGTTCCAACCGTTGGGCAAAACCGATCCATTGGTACGAAAACTAAACAACGGAGAAACAACCTTCTCTTCTGCCTCAGTCGCCGCCTTGACCATTGCCTCTTTCACAGCCGGATCTTTAGAGGCTTCGAGCAAGGCTTTCATCATCGCATAGCGACTTTCTTCACCCGCTAATGGAGGAACCTTGGCCAAAACTTCAGGGAGTTGATCGAAGAACTTGGCAGGATCGACCCAAGATGTTTCTGTCGAGGTCTTCTCACCGGCAGGGAAATGCGGCAGGTTTTTCCAATCCATTTTTTTGATCTTGCCGTCATAGGTGCTCAGTGGATAGATCGACATACCGTTGAGCACTGTCTGTACTGCTTTACGATCTTCACTGCTGTCATCCATAAACACCCGCGGCCCCATCGCAACCAGCTCAGTCGGCGCTTTGATTACAGCAGTAATGCCATCAGGAACGGTGCCTTTCCAATTAGGCCCCACAACCAAGTAGTTACCAGGCTTGGTGCCGTATTGCTTACCAATCTGCGAGAACTCTTCGCTGCGAGCGTCATACAACGCATAGACCCAATAACGATCACCGAAATCTGGAACTTGCAGCACAACAGGGTCATCGTCTACTGCGGCATAGCCAAAGCCGTAAACAACATCTTGATTGGGGTGTGCGACCCAACGTTGCTCTGGCGAAATATAGTTACTCAGCATGGCAACATAACCAGTCGGCGCGGCTGGCAAAATACCACCAACCAAGCCCGGTTTAGGTGCAGAGGCGAAAGAGGCGCGACGATTAAATGCATTAACCAGTGGCCATCCCCAAAGATAGGTGTCCTGGGCGATAACCGCAGCACTGGCGGGCGTGATCACTGTGCCGGCAGGTATGCCCGCTACTTGCGTTGCAGTCTTACCTGCTGAATTTTCTGCCGCATGGCTTATCCCTGCCAGAGAAGCGCTGAGGGCCAGGGCGATTAGGGTGTAGCCAACTCTATACTTCATAAATCTCAAACTCCGTTTGCTGTTACGCGGACAAGAACTATCCGTCGGACTGATAAATCACATGCTGCGCAAGGCTCCTACTTAAGGAGCGACTGGACCAAAAGTAGTATAGTTCCCAGTTGCTGCAAAGAGACAACAACGAGAGCCAGGATGTTCACCCATTCCCCGGACTTGTACGACCGCGGGCCTTGGCTACATTGTTTCCGGATACATCAACCTTGATATCCATACTCTTATGCTGCCCTGCACAGCCTTTACCCAGCACTGATGGAATATCACCATGCGTATTGCTTCACCCACGGCAGCAGACTCCACACCGCCCGCCCTATCCCGCCGCTTTAGCGTTGCGCCGATGATGGATCGAGTTGATTAAATAGAAATATCCATATATTTCAGCAGGTTAGAATATACAATTGTTTTGCTGTAGCAAAATTCAAGCAAGGCCGAAACTGGCCAATAAATTACTGGCCGAACTTCCCTGCTAAGCAACTTCTCATACGCAACCCAACTATCAGATAATCAATGCTGGCGTTTATCTACTTCATTTCGCCTGGCGCTACTAGAAAAACGAAACTGTGCTGAAGAAAATAACGGAACGTCCAATTATGATTTTTAAGCTTTAAATTTATTGCTCTTCTAAATATTATAAGCGTTAAACTCATTGCCCTTGTAAATAGTAGTTTGCATATCTCCCCCTAAGCTTGTGTACCTTTTTGTACCTACCGCCTCCATCGATCTCACATATCTAGTTGAATCAGAATCGATTCTTACAGGCAAATCGACTTGCCAAAAGCATCCGGTCTACTAGATTTACTCTGCTGGAACTGATCAATTTTTTAAGTCTTCACAAGGGAGCGTGGATTATGGTGACCTCTAAACCGGGGCTATGTAAGTTTGCACTGTCGGCACTGCTATTGGGTTCTACATGGCTAGGTATGGTTTCGCCCTCTTTAGCTGCCGAGGCTGCGGCCAAAGGTCAAGAGAGCAAAAAGCCGAACATAGTGGTTATCTGGGGTGACGACATCGGCATGTGGAACGTAGGTGCATACACCCACGGAATGATGGGCCGCACCCCAAATATCGATTCAATTGCCAAAAACGGCATGATCTTTACCGATCACTATGGCCAGCCCAGTTGCACGGCTGGTCGCGCTGCGTTTATTACCGGCCAAATGCCAGTGCGCACAGGCATGACAACCATTGGTATTCCGGGCTCGGAACGAGGCATCCAGGCCAGCGATCCGACACTCGCGGAGGTGATGAAATCCCAAGGCTATGCCACAGCCCAGTTTGGTAAGAACCATTTGGGTGACCGCAATGAATTTTTGCCGACTGTCCACGGTTTCGATGAGTGGTTTGGCAATTTGTACCACCTCAACGCAGAAGAGGAACCAGAACAACTCGATTACCCAGGCCAGAAGAACCCTGAGTATTTGAAAAAATTTGGACCTCGCGGGGTTTTGCACGCTTGGGCCACAACCGAAGACGACCCCACTGTCGACCCTAAATTTGGCCGTGTAGGCAAACAGAAAATCGAAGATACCGGCCCTCTCACCCGCAAGCGGATGGAAACCATCGACCAAGAAGTGACCGATGAAACACTCAAGTACATGGACAAGGTCGGCAAAGGCGATAAGCCTTTCTTCTTATGGTTCAACTCCACGGCCATCCATATCTGGTCCCACCCAAAACAGGAATACATCCAAAGAGCTGTTGACGAAGGACGTGCCGAGGAAGATCTGGTGCGCGCCAGAATGCTCGAACATGATGATCAGGTGGGCATGATCCTGCAAAAGATCAAAGACCTGGGCATAGAAGACAACACCATCGTCGTTTACAGCACCGATAACGGTAATGAGTTCATGTTCTACCCAGACGGTGGCTACGCCCCGTTCCGCGGTGAGAAAGGCACCACCTGGGAAGGCGGGCTGAGGGTTCCTGCGCTGATCAAGTGGCCGGGCCATATTCCTGCTGGCCGTGAAGGCAATGGCATCCAGAGCCACGAGGACCTCTACGTGACATTGGCCGCTGCCGCTGGTCTACCAAACCTGAAGGAAGATTTGCTCAAGAGCTACAAGCTGGGAGCCACTAACTACAAGGTGCATCTCGATGGCTATAACAACCTCGACTACTGGACCGGGAAAACCGAAAAGTCAGCACGTCGTGAACTGTTCTACTACGACGAAACTGATTTGATGGCTGTTCGCGTAGATGGCTGGAAAATGCATATCGGCGTTAAGCACAAGGGCAACTGGTTCGACGAGAAATCCTACCCAAGCGTGCCTTACGTGGTGAACCTGCTGATGGACCCAATGGAGAAAGTCACCCCGGACTCCGAAGAGTATGGCTACGCGGGACGTAAGTTCGTCGCCCAAAAACTCTGGGCTCCGACAGCTGCCGTACCTTTCCTGGCTGCACACTTGAAGAGTCTTGCTGACTATCCGCCAAGCCAAGGCGCTGACACACTCAGCATGAAGAAAGCGATTGATGGGGCTATGCAAAAAATGCAGAACATTCGCGGTAGCAGCAACTGATAAGTGACTGAAGAAATGAAAATGCCGCCTGAACGGGCGGCATTTTTTTATCCAACATAAAGACTTGTTCGGATTTTTTAGCAAGAATGGGCTTAGTCTTTTTGGCAGGCAATGCTTGACCAATCAATTAATATTGATGCGATTTCAAACCTCCCCTCGCGGCCTTGGTTGATGAGCAAGGACCATTACGCTTATGCCCCTGAACGCACGTGAGACACTTATGCAAAAAAACGGATTACCCAAGCTTTCCCACCGCTTTTGCACTGCCCCGCTGATGGATCGGGCTGATAAAATAAAAAACCAATGCATTTCAGCAGGTTAGAATCTCTAATTGTTTTGCTGTAGCAAAATTCAAGCAAGGGCGGATCTACCCAATCAATTACTGGGATATCTTTACTGCTAAGCAGTCCCCTTCCTATACTCGACCCAGCTATCAGAGAGTCAATGTTTGAATGTCACAGTGTCACTCCGCATAGCGTGACTGGAGAAGCGAAAACTAGGTAAAAGGGATGACAAAGCCTCAAAAAATGAATTGGAACAACTAAAAATCAGAGTCTCAAAATAAAAGTTTTCAGAACGCCTAATAATTTCGAGTACCACTTTTGTACAACTAAAACCCGTTAACCAAGACACTGTGCGCACTTTATGCGACGGAGGTGCATGCATAATATCTGTAGAGTCAGCAACTCACAGACCTAATGCAATGGCTAGTAGTTTCGTATGGCACAGCACCTCAATATTGCGGTGCCCCCTCCTCAATACTCCTTGCTGCTCAAAATGCTTAAGTACCTCATGCGCAGCTTTTCGGGAAAGACCACACATTGCGCCAATATCCGCTTGAGAAGTTTTGAGCAAACAGCTTTGCTCGTTAATAGCCACCAACCTCACCAGTGTCTTAGCAACTCGTGACTTACCGTCCAGAGCTGTAACTGCTTCAAGCGCATGAAGGGCTACATCGCACGACATCACTGTCAGAATATTACACCAGCGCCAATACCCGGGATTCTTATCGAGAATCTTATTCATGCTTGTCTTAGTAAGTCGAAGACAGTAACTATCAGCATGAGCGACGGTGTCGACCCGTCGAACGCCCCCGGCAAAAAATGCTAGCTCCCCTGTCCAAGCGCCGGGCGGAAACAAGTGGATCAAGCTGGAGCACTCTGAACGTGGGGGAAGTCTACAAGCAAGACTTCCGCTAACCAGTCCAACAATGGCGTCCCCTTCTGTCCCATTACGCAGTATCACCTCTCCCTGCGCATAGAATTGCAGCGTACAAAGACTCAGCACCTCCTTTTGGAAGGTCTTTGGAGTTTGAGCTAACCAACCTTTGGTTCGTAGCATGGAAGAGGCTTTCTGAAAATCCATCTCACTTCCTTCTGTTGAAAGTAACGTTCGTTACAGCTCCATCGGCTTTGAGCAAATACAATGCTTCGAGTTTGTACTTAGCGATGCCGAGGCTAATATGCACTTGGCTCCCTTAGAGAAATAGCTGAGCGTACAAATCGGCCCGACCTAATTGAAGGTTTCTATCATGCAGCAAAAAAAATCATCGTATCAGCTCCATTATTTTTTATTTTTGCTGCTCATGCTGCCGCTACTATCGCAGGCAGCTGACCCAATACCGTCATGGAACAAGGGCCCCTCGCGCCAAGCTATTGAGCGATTCGTTCAGGCCGTTACAGAAGAAGGCAGTAAGGACTATGTGCCGGTTGCTGAGCGCATCGCAGTCTTCGACAACGACGGCACCTTGTGGAGCGAGCAGCCTATTTACTTTCAAGTATTGTTCGCTTTCAGTGAAGTTAAACGCTTGGCTCCGGAGCGTTCGCAATGGAAAACCGAGCAACCCTTTAAAGCTGTGCTTGAGAACGACCAAAAGACATTAGCTGCCAGCGGTATGGATGGCCTAATGCAAATTGTTGGCGCCACTCATACAGGCGTATCCACTGATGAGTTTAGTGAGAATGCAAAGCGCTGGCTAGCCACTGCCAAACATCCCCAAAGCGATAAACCCTTCACCGAAATGGTATTTCAGCCGATGTTGGAGTTGCTTGATTATCTCCGCGCCAACGGCTTTAAAACCTACATAGTTTCTGGTGGAGAAGTGGAGTTCATGCGGGCCTTCGCTGAAGAAGTTTACGGTATACCACCCGAGCAGATTATAGGGACAACCTTCGTCACCCAGTTTCAGGATCGGGATGGCCATTACTCAATCCTGCGTGAGCCTAAGCTTGCGCTTAATGACGATGGCCCCGGTAAACCGGTAAGTATTCAGTCTGTAATAGGCCGCCGACCCATTCTGGCGTTTGGTAACTCAGACGGCGATCTACAAATGCTGCAATGGACGATGGCAGGCAAGGGCAAGCGCTTTGCTGGTTTAGTACATCACACTGATGCTAATCGTGAATGGGCCTACGACCGCGGCAGCAAAATAGGTCAGTTGAATAAGGCCCTTGATGAGGCTCTGAAAAACAACTGGATAGTTGTGGACATGGCAAGCGAGTGGAAACGCATCTATCCATTTAGTAAATGAAGTAAGTGACGATACAAAGGAGGTTTAATCTTACATAATTACTAAATTGGTCGCTGACCAACACGCTTTCTCTTGCAAGGTTATATTGGAATCGTTTTAAAAATTGACGGTGTTCGTGAAGGAGCATGATTAATGGATAAATTAAAGCCGCGACTGGGCAGAATCTCTCGGTCACTATTGCTACTCAGCTCTGCATGGTTGGGGATTATTTCACCTGCAATGGCGGCGGATTCCCCTGCCGCCGATAAAGGTCAGAAGAAGCCAAACATAGTGGTTATCTGGGGTGACGACATCGGCATGTGGAACGTAGGTGCATACACCCACGGAATGATGGGCCGCACCCCAAATATCGATTCAATTGCCAAAAACGGCATGATCTTTACCGATCACTATGGCCAGCCCAGTTGCACGGCTGGTCGCGCTGCGTTTATTACCGGCCAAATGCCAGTGCGCACAGGCATGACAACCATTGGTATTCCGGGCTCGGAACGAGGCATCCAGGCCAGCGATCCGACACTCGCGGAGGTGATGAAATCCCAAGGCTATGCCACAGCCCAGTTTGGTAAGAACCATTTGGGTGACCGCAATGAATTTTTGCCGACTGTCCACGGTTTCGATGAGTGGTTTGGCAATTTGTACCACCTCAACGCAGAAGAGGAACCAGAACAACTCGATTACCCAGGCCAGAAGAACCCTGAGTATTTGAAAAAATTTGGACCTCGCGGGGTTTTGCACGCTTGGGCCACAACCGAAGACGACCCCACTGTCGACCCTAAATTTGGCCGTGTAGGCAAACAGAAAATCGAAGATACCGGCCCTCTCACCCGCAAGCGGATGGAAACCATCGACCAAGAAGTGACCGATGAAACACTCAAGTACATGGACAAGGTCGGCAAAGGCGATAAGCCTTTCTTCTTATGGTTCAACTCCACGGCCATCCATATCTGGTCCCACCCAAAACAGGAATACATCCAAAGAGCTGTTGACGAAGGACGTGCCGAGGAAGATCTGGTGCGCGCCAGAATGCTCGAACATGATGATCAGGTGGGCATGATCCTGCAAAAGATCAAAGACCTGGGCATAGAAGACAACACCATCGTCGTTTACAGCACCGATAACGGTAATGAGTTCATGTTCTACCCAGACGGTGGCTACGCCCCGTTCCGCGGTGAGAAAGGCACCACCTGGGAAGGCGGGCTGAGGGTTCCTGCGCTGATCAAGTGGCCGGGCCATATTCCTGCTGGCCGTGAAGGCAATGGCATCCAGAGCCACGAGGACCTCTACGTGACATTGGCCGCTGCCGCTGGTCTACCAAACCTGAAGGAAGATTTGCTCAAGAGCTACAAGCTGGGAGCCACTAACTACAAGGTGCATCTCGATGGCTATAACAACCTCGACTACTGGACCGGGAAAACCGAAAAGTCAGCACGTCGTGAACTGTTCTACTACGACGAAACTGATTTGATGGCTGTTCGCGTAGATGGCTGGAAAATGCATATCGGCGTTAAGCACAAGGGCAACTGGTTCGACGAGAAATCCTACCCAAGCGTGCCTTACGTGGTGAACCTGCTGATGGACCCAATGGAGAAAGTCACCCCGGACTCCGAGGAGTATGGCTACGCGGGACGTAAGTTCGTTGCCCAAAAACTCTGGGCTCCAACAGCTGCCGTGCCTTTCCTCGCAGCACACCTGAAGAGTCTAGCTGACTATCCGCCAAGCCAAGGTGCTGACACACTCAGCATGAAGAAAGCGATTGATGGTGCCATGCAAAAAATGCAGAACGTGCGCGGCAGCAGTAACTAACCAACAACTCGGTAAATAAAATGCCGCCTCAATGGGCGGCATTTTTATTCCAATCCGACAACCTGTACGAGCTGCCAAATAAAAATAAAGTCTGACACTCGAATAGCTAGACCTTCGCTCAATTAGGAGTATTAGAGCTGTAAACTGAGCAATGATGCGCTGTGTTTTAAAAACCCCATAACACATACCCGTCAGGGCATCCTAAAGATACTTAAAATATATTTATAAAATACATAAAAACCCGGGGCTATTCAGGGTACTGGAACGCACTACCGACAGATCTGCACCCTATGCATTTAAAGAATCTGAACAAATCTCACAAGAAACTTCTGCGCCATATGAACACCGGTATGATTTCAGACTGTAGTGCGCACAAACACAGGAATCCTTCGTATTAAATCACTTCCTGGCTCTAGAAATTGCTACCTCATGCAGTGATCTCACCTGGATTGTGCTCAGGCGCACCACAGTCGATTTTTAGCTGCCTAAAAATAAGACTTGCAGTCCGTCGAACCCTACGCGGAGTGAGACCCAATGGTCAAAGCTCTACCGGATAAAAGCCAAGATTCTGACGCCAGCCGACTAAAAAGCTGGACTATTAAATTCAATCGAAATTGCATCGCAATTAAAATTATAAGACTACACTTAAACTGTCGCGCTTGTAACAAATCATCTTTATATCAAGATCGAACATCAAAGGAATATCACCGTGCCAAACATTATAAGCACCCCTCATTACCACTCGGAGCTTAAACACCCCAACAGCTACCTTATGCATAGCCTTTTGGCCACATCTATTCGATCAGCACTAGGCTTAGCAGTGTTTTTTATGGGAGGCGCAGGCGTTGCAAATGCGGCAAACGAATGCGGTATTGACGGCGTTGGACGTGACACAGTTTCCTGCACAACCGGATCTTTTCCTAACGGAATTACATATAAAGACTCCGATGGACTGGAGTTGGTATTTGATTCTCCCAGCTTGGTGATAACCAAGCAGATTATTGCGTCATCATCATCGTCTGGTACAGGTGACATCACTATTTCAGGTAATAATTTTGGCTCTGTAGATACCGGAACTCTAAGCAGCGTAGGGGTAGTGGCAAGTATTATCAATACAGAGAGCCAGGCTACTACCTCAGTCAATATGAAGGAAGGAGAAATCACTAGCATTCGAGCTGGACTCAGCTCGTTAAATTCCGGCCTGGGGGGCGCATCTATTAAAATGGAAGGCGGGCGAATTACAATAACTAAATCATACTCCACCCCTCACCTTTACTCCCTGGTAGACAACAGCAAAGCTACAGGGACAGCAAGTGTACTAATGACGGGCGGTGAGCTTATTGGTACTGATACATCTACAATAGCTACTCCAACCGGTATGGGGGCTAGGAACTATGGAAGTGGTGATGCCTTAGCTCGACTTGAAGGGGGATCAATATCTGGAAACCTAGGCACTGGTGTATCCTCGTACAGCCCGACATCATTCGCCAAAACGGAAATGACCGGTGGCACTATATCTATAACCCCAGTAGGTAATTATGCGAATAATCGTAAAGGTATATATTCAGGGGCACGAGAAACAGGTTCAGCACTAACCCATCTCATTGACGGTACGATAACGGTTAAAGGCTACGATGTTACTGGTGTAGAAAGCTGGATTACCAACCCCACCAGCGGCACAGAGAGTGCAACTGCACTCATGTCAGACGGAAGCGTAACTCTTGAGGGCACAAAGCATGTAGCTGGCGTCCGTGTGAGCACCGTTTATGGCAATAGCAGTGTGTTAGCGCAAATGGACGGAGGTAGTATTCAGGCTACTGGTGGTAGTGGGAGCGACACCGTCAAAGGCATATATGCATTAGGATCAACGGATACAAGTACATCTTCAGTTACCGCACGAATGACTGGTGGGGACATTGTGCTCAATGGCACTAGTAAATCAGGTCATACAGGTGTTTACGCACTAAACTATACCCTAGGGAATACGCTCGCTCAAATGGACGGAGGTACCCTTAGCATTAACAGCGGCGACTCCAGTTTATCAGATAGTAACGCCGGAGTAGCCTCAGTTATTAGTCACGCTAGATCCTCAGCCGCATCGACAGCACTCCTAACCGGAGGAGAAATATCAACACTCTCATCTTTCACTCAAGGTATTTATGCCCGCAATAGTGGCCTTGGCGAAGCTCTTGCGCAAGTTAGCGGCGGCTCTATATTAACCTCAGCGACATATGGCCATGGCATGCGGTCCTCTGTTCAGAACACCTCAAGCTCTGCAGCGGCTATTGCCCGACTGATTGACGGGACTATAACTACTATCGGCGGTGAGAGCCTTTCTCCTTTCAACCCGAATACTACATACACAGGCAATGCCCATGGTATCTATGTAACAAATACCGGCACAGGTGATGCGTTAATCGAAACGATAAGCGGTAGCATAACAACTTCAGGCGAGACCTCTCATGGTATATATGCCTCCACAAGAGCGGGGTCAGCAATTATTAATATGGGAGCAGATACTGCAATTAATGCCAGCGGAAAAAAATCTGATGGTATTCGTGCGCAAACTTCATCGGGCGGCATATTTGATATCGACATTGCTGGAACTGTAACCGGGGGCTCCGACACTGCATCGGGTATCGCAACCAGTAACTCCAGTACCGGTACGATTGATATCGCGCAGACGGCAAGTGTAAGTGCCGCATCTGGTATTGCAATTACTGATGGAAATGGCAGTGTGCTGATAAACTCCCTTGGCCAGTTGAACGGTGATATCAACACCAATGCAGGTGATGACCAACTGACTCTAGGCACCACCAGCGCTACGAGCGGCTCCATAAATATGGGCAGAGGCTCAGATACTGTCTTCGTCGCCAACACCGCTGACATCAATGCAGTGAGTGGTTTTGATGGTGGTGATGATGTGTATAGCGCTGACAACTTCATTGACACGCTGACGCTCAACGGCGGCGAACGCACGCTGAATGCCAATACCTTAACCAACTGGGAATCGATCTTTCTCAATGGGAGCTCCAACTTTGTCTTTTCAGGTAGCGACCTACTCGTTGGAGGTGGCTCTGATGCAGCAGGTGAAGCACTGGGTTTAACCATTCAATCCGGCTCGGAACTCTCTTTCAGCCAGCCTTTGTTTACCGTTATGGGTGATCTGCATAACAATGGCAGCATCAACTTGCAAAATGGCTCTGCCGGTGATCGTCTCCTGGTTGCTCTTGATCCGAATGGACCAAGCGGGGCCTCGGGAAATTACTCCGCCAACAGTGACCTAAAAATCGACACAGTCTTAGGTGATGACAACTCTCTTACCGATAAACTGGTGGTTCAAGGCAATACATCTGGCACAACTACATTAAGCGTCAACAATATTGGCGGTACTGGCGCTGCGACAGTTAACGGCATACAGGTTGTACAGGTTGATGGAGCATCAAGCGGTACATTCGCACTCAACGGTGACTATGTAACATCGGACAACCAGCAAGCCGTGGTTGGTGGTGCATATGCTTATACTCTACAAAAAAACAGCCCAGCTGATGCAGCTGACGGTGACTGGTATTTGACCTCACTGGTAGTTCCGGCAACCATACCGCCCGTTGATCCTGTTACGCCTGTTGATCCTGTTACACCTGTTGATCCTGTTACACCTGTTGATCCTGTTACGCCTGTTGATCCAGGTACGCCTGTGGCCCCTGTTACACCAGTTCCTCCAACTCCACCCACCACCCCAGTCCAACCATCCGGCCCACGCTACAGCGCAGGCACGCCACTTTACGAGCAATATGGCCAAGCACTCCTCAACATGAACAGCTTGCCAACTATGCAGCAGCGGGTAGGTAATCGCTATTGGCCAATAGCTGCTCAACAAAATGCCCTTGCTCCAAGCACTGAGGGTCTTGAGACCGATGAACCAAGCATTCAAAACGGTGCCAGCTGGATTCGAGTAGAAGGTAGCCATAGGCGTGAGCGCTATAACGTATCAACTACAGAGTCAGACTCAGTTAGCAATAGCTCTAGAATGCAAGCAGGTATCGACGCATTGCTTAATGAAAATAATGACGGTAGCAAGTTATTGGGTGGCCTTACCGCTCATTACGCTAAATCGAACAGTGAAATCGACTCTTTTCACGGTGACGGTGACATTGATATTCGTGGCTATGGCGCTGGAACTACCCTTACCTGGCTTAGAGACGATGGGTTCTATGTTGACGGCCAAGCAGCTGTAACATGGTTCGACACAGATATAAGCTCTGACACCGCAGACCGCGGCCTGACTGATGGCAACGACGGCATCGGTTACGCAGTATCAATTGAAACCGGTAAAAAACTACAAATAGACAATGAGGTAACTGTAACTCCCCAAGCACAGTTGATCTATTCTCAAGTTGACTTTGATGACTTCACTGACCCATTCGGCGCTGATGTTGCCTTGGATGATGCCGATAGCTTACGCGCACGCGTAGGGGTTTCAGTGGATCACAGTACCCTGTGGAAGGATGATGCGAATCAACTACGTCGCAGCCATGTCTATGGACTCAGTAACCTTTACTACGAATTCCTTGACGGTACTCAGGTAGATGTTGCTAACGTCAAATTCACCGAGCGCCCTGCACGCATGATGGCCGATGTTGGGGTGGGCGGTAGCTATAATTGGAACGAAGACAGAGCCTCCCTTTACGGCGAAGTATCAGTTGACTCGAGCCTAGACAATTTTGGAGACAATACTGGTCTTAATGGCACCGTAGGTGTTCGTTTTAGGTTCTAAGTAATCTCTTAAAGACAAGTCAGGTAAACGACTGATTACATGGCCGCCTTGTAATCAGTCGTTCCCGCGTTCGGCTCTTGGTACCGGCACTATATATACACAGAAAGGCCCATATTGTCGCAGCTTTCGCCTGTTCAATTTGATCGACGACTTCAATCGCGAGGCATTGGCCATGGATGTTGACCTGCCTCAGCCCCAGTGCGCGTGGTACGTGCACTAGATCAAGTGATCGAATGGCGCGGAAAACCACTAGCTATCCGCAGCGACAACGGGCCTTAATACATCAGCAGCAAGATCTTGCTGTGGGCTGAAAAACATGGCATCCGCCTGGAGCATATCCGGCCTGGCAATCCGCAGCAGAACGCTTATGTCGAACGTTACAACCGCACGCTGCGCTACGACTGGCTCGGGCATTACTTGTTCGAGTCCATCGCTGAAGTGCATGAGCATGCAACTCGCTAGGTCTGGACATATAATCACGAACGGCCAAATATGGCCCTGGGAGGCATCACCCCAAAACAGAAATTGGCACTTACGTGCCTGGCCTCTATTTCTGGCGAATACTAAAAACGGGGAATTACCCCCGAGCTAGACGCATTCATGAATGCTTACTGGTGCGGCCTTTATCCAGCATCGATGCCCAGTTAACTACTTCGGAGGCTTGCGAAAGCAAACGTTGCATAGATATTCATGTAGATTAAGAGACATCGAAATAAGTCGCCTGCGCCAACGGCTAGGTTGCCGAAATGAATCGTTGGATATGCGTCAGTAACAAGCACACATAGGCTGCTCGCGTAGGCAGCCTATGTACTCGCGTGGCTACAGTTTGCTGGCCTGACAACCAGTGGATTTGCACTCTCGAATGCGGTCGTTGATTTCGTTGGTTCTGGCGACAGTGCGGTCGTTAGCACAACGGATATTCACGTAAAAACTCGAACCTTCGCGGCGACTGCAGGCGTCATTACGCTGGTTGATCCACGCAATTTGAGTGCGTTTTAGTGTGTTTTTCTGCTCGTCATTAAGTTGCGCTCGAAGCTTGCCATAGGCGCTGTTTAGCTCTTTGTCGGCTTCCTGATAGACCTTGTTAAGGCAGTACAGGTTGTCAAAGTCATCCCGCGCCTTATCGCAGTTGTCCGCGAGGGCTAGTGATGAAAAAGCAGTGAGCGCTACAAATACGATGGATTTCATATCAAGTCCCTTTGAGTGAGCGTTTGCGGTATCGCCGCGATGGTTTTCGACACGTTTAATGTTGAAACTATAAGCCGTTTATTACAGGCGGTTGCAGAGGCTGAGTGCAACACGGCTATTGAATTGACGCTGGAGCATCATATCGCATAGCCATGGCGTCCTGCATCACCTTGCCTATAACTTCGATTGGGCATTTGAAGTCGAAGCGCTTACGTGAGCGCATATCAAGTTGCAGTGGACTACCCCCGCTCTGGTGCGAACACATAGCAAGCGAATCAGATGCCATCGAACAGCCCGCCCAGATCAGCCGGTTTCCAGTTTGTGATTACCAGCTCCCCCGTGGTTTCGGCTACGCCTTGGCGTTGGTTTGTGCAGTTGTAACGGATATCCAGGCTCTCCATGTGAAAGCCTTCAAACGCTTTGCGGATATCCGGGTGATCGTTGATGCTGACCATCACCTTGCCTTTACAGCGCCGCATGAAGTCAGCCATCGCAAGTACTGGTCGTAGGGGAAGTCCACGCCATAGCCTTCGGTTTCCCAGTACGGCGGGTCCATGTAATGAAAGGTGTGCGGACGGTCGTAGCGCTCAGCGCACTCAAGCCACGACAGGTTTTCAACGTAGGTTCCAGCCAGGCGTGGACGTTTAGACTCTTTATAATCGCGGTCTGTACCCAATTGTTTCTCTTGCCGTTTCTCTTCAGAGTTCTTTTGAGCTTGATCTGTTCGCCCGCTTAAACACCAAGGTTTCCTGATAAACTAGCTCTCCACTCCGTTGCACGGATGCTGCACGGTGTAACCCGTTTCTCGGTTTTGCTTTAGCTACGTAATCGATTTACTACTTGCCTGTTTGATTACCCTGATCGCAACAGGTTGCTAAATTCATGCTTAAACAGCAAACCGGTATTGATAGATCACATGCCATGCCCATTGATTCAACTTTAAACTCCGCCCTATCCCGCCGCTTTAGCGTTGCGCCGATGATGGACTGGACGGATCGTCATTGCCGGTTCTTTCTGCGTCAGCTGTCACGCAATGCCCTGCTCTACACCGAGATGGTGACAACCGGGGCGCTGCTGCATGGTGATACGCAACGGTTTCTGCGCCATGACGAGGCTGAATATCCGCTTGCGCTGCAATTGGGCGGCAGCTCGCCAGCTGATTTAGCGGCGTGCGCCAAGCTGGCTGAGGCGGCGGGCTTTGATGAGGTGAACCTCAATGTGGGCTGCCCGAGTGATCGCGTGCAGAACAATATGATTGGCGCATGCCTTATGGCTCACCCGCAATTGGTCGCCGACTGCGTCAAAGCGATGATCGATGTGGTCGATATCCCGGTCACGGTCAAGCACCGCATTGGGATTGATGGCCGTGACAGCTATGCAGAGCTGTGCGACTTTGTAGGCACGGTTCGCGATGCGGGTTGCAAGAGTTTCACCGTACATGCACGAATCGCAATTCTTTCCGGCCTGTCGCCGAAGGAGAACCGTGAAGTACCGCCTTTGCGTTATGAGGTAGCGGCGCAATTAAAGAAGGACTTCCCCGATCTTGAGTTGATCCTCAATGGCGGCATCAAGACGCTGGAAGACTGCGCAACGCATCTCGAAACCTTCGACGGCGTGATGCTCGGCCGCGAGGCGTATCACAATCCCTATTTGCTAGCCCAGGTTGATCAAACACTATTTTCCAGCGACGCCCCGGTGATGAGTCGCTTTGAAGCCATGCTGAGCATGCGCGATTACATTGCCCGTCATTTAAAGGAAGAACGCGCGGCCATGCATCACGTCACGCGTCATATGCTGGGCCTGGCCCAGGGCTTCAAGGGCGCAAGACGTTTTCGCCAGTTGCTCTCGGTGGATATTCACAAGGCCAGCAATCCGCTGGAACTCTTCGATCAGGCCGCTCAATTGCTCGAAGGACATTGAGCCTGGATTCACGCTCGGGTAATGTCAGGGAATCCGCAACGACAAGGTTCCGTCATGACTAGCAAGCTGGATCAACTCAAACAGTTCACTACAGTTGTCGCTGATACTGGCGATTTAGATGCCATTGGCCGCTTAAAGCCGGTTGATGCCACCACTAATCCATCGCTGCTGCTTAAAGCCGCCGCCATGCCGCGCTACGCTGAGCTGCTGAAAAGCTCAGTCGAAGGCTGCAATGGCGACCTGAACCTTGCCTGCGACCGTTTTGGGGTTGCCGTTGGCCAGGAAATCCTGAAAATCATTCCGGGGCGTATTTCTACCGAAGTTGATGCACGCCTGTCGTTCGACACCGAGGCCACGCTGCGCCGCGCCGAGCGCTTGGTCGATCTGTACGAGCAAGCCGGGATTGGACGCGAGCGCATCCTGATCAAAATCGCATCCACCTGGGAAGGTATACAGGCAGCCGAGCAGCTTGAGAAGGCAGGCGTACAAACCAACCTGACCCTGCTCTTCTCTTTTGCCCAAGCCCAGGCATGCGCGGATGCTGGCGTGTTTTTGATCTCGCCATTCGTGGGGCGTATTTACGACTGGTACAAAAAAGCAGAAGGCTGCGATTTTGTTGGCATGGCTGATCCCGGCGTGCAATCGGTCACACGCATCTACAACTACTACAAAGCCAATGGCTATGACACTGTGGTCATGGGCGCCAGCTTCCGCAACCTGGGCCAGATCGAACAACTGGCAGGCTGCGACCGCCTGACCATCAGCCCGGACTTGCTGCAACAACTTGCCGATGACCAAGGCAACCTTGAGCGCAAGCTTAATAGCGGCGCCGCGGGTGAAGCCAAGCTAACATTGACGCAAGCACAGTTTCGCTGGGCAATGAACGAAGACCCGATGGCCACTGAAAAGCTGGCCGAAGGCATTCGCCAGTTTGCCAAAGACCAGCAAAAACTGGAGCAACTGCTGAGCAGCTAGCCAAGGACCACTTCGTAGTGGTGCGACAAGCGAAGCTTGTCCACCATGCATCCAGACACGGCAGCCATTGGTGGAAGGATGAAGCGCCTTCCACCCTACGCATCAAGGCCCGTAGGGTGCGACAAGCGAAGCTTGTCCACCGTGCATCCAGACGCGGTGGCCTATGGTGAAAGAATGAAGCGTCTTGCGCCCTACAGATGAATCTACGGAATGAAAAACGGGGCATTGATCAACTCAATGCCCCGTTTTTATATGCGAGTTCGGCTAGCTGTGTTCCAGAGCGTTGACTAGGTCGTGGAAGGCTTCGCGGTTGGAGTCGTTCAGGCCCATCAGAATCCGGTGAGCTTCAAGCACTTTGGCTTTAACCACCTCTTCGGTCTGGTCTTGGGAAGGCAGATCATCCAAGGCTTCTGGGCAAGGAATCGGTCGGTCGACGATATTAAACACCTGATCAAAACCCATCGACTGCAAAAGCCGAGTAATGTCAGCATGAGTCGTAACAACCGTGGGCAACAAACCGACCTTCTGCCGCGACAAAATCGACAGCTTCGCCAGCAAGCCCAGCGTGGTGCTGTCGATGCTACGCGTTTCGGTAAGGTCAATAACGATCGCGGAGAAATTCATTGAAGTGAAGATTTTCTCGATCGTGTAGTCGAGCGCTGAACACAGGGTCAGACGTACTTCACCTATGAACTTGAGGACAAATGTTCCGTCCTGCTCTGCAAATTGGATGCGGCCAGGGCCTATCCCAGGGTTCATGCAAGATTCCTGCTTAACACAAGCAATGCAATATCATCCGGCATCTCTGCCAAGTTGGCCAGTCCTAACACATCCCGCAGACCTTCAAGGGTGCCGCCCGCCTTTTCAATGAGCTGCGGAAGCACCGTTTCTTTATCTTTCAGGGTGTCGCCTGGCAACAAGTCGAGAACACCATCGGACAACAACGTCAGACTGAAGCTTTTCGGCAGTTGCATAGTTTGATCACTGTACTCTGCCTCTTCAAACAAACCAACCGGCAGACCGCGACCTTCGATGTAATTGGCCTTACCTTCGCTAAAGATCACTGGCAGCGGCAAATGCCCGCCAATGCTGTAAATCAAGGTATCGGTTTCTTCGTCAATGACCCCGCCAAGCATGGTCACATGCTTGCCCAGCTTGCAGTTAATCAAGCCACGGTTGATATGCCCAAGCACTTCCGATGGCTTGAACTCAGGTAGGCGCCCAGCCCTTTTTGATTCGTAGAGCAGGCGCGTGGTCATGAACTTGAGAAGCACGGTGACGAAAGCTGATGAGGCTCCATGCCCGGACACATCCGCCAGATAAAAGGCAATTCGCCGGTCATCCACACGAAAGTAATCAACAAAGTCGCCCGACAAGTACAACGATGGGATTATCTGATGCGCAAAGTGCACACCGCTGATTTCCCAGGGCGTTTCAGGCAGCATGTTCATCTGCACCTGACGGCCAGCATTCTGGTCTTCCTGCAACAGGTGCAAACTGGCTTCAAGCTGCTCGGCGTAATGCTTGTTTTCCAGGCGCAACCTAACGCGATCAAGCGCACGGTTGACCGAATGCTCAAGCACGGCGAGGTCTTCGAGGGGCTTGATCAGGTAGTCCGCAGCGCCAAGGCGTAGAGCCTCGACCACGTCGGTCATCACACCGGCGCCAGAGACCACAATGATTGGCGTCTCGGAGCCCAAGGCATTAATGCGGCGGATGAGCTCCAAGCCATCAACTTGGGGCATGCGCAGATCACAAATCACCAAGTCTGGATGTTTCTGCTCGAAGACTTCCAACCCCTGCAATCCATTCGAGGCCTGCAAGACAATAAAGCCGCTGTCTTCTAGATAAGCCGCAAGACTGGCGCGGACTACTTGGTCATCATCAATGATCAGCAGTGTAGAACTGGTTTTCTGCATGGGGTATCCAGGCAAACTGCGTCGCGGTGGTTTGACCTATACGTCAAAGCAAAACCGGTACGCGCGCACTCGGTTCGGATTAAGGCGCAGACGGTACTCCCATCCGTACCTCGATTCAAGCACCCCCGAGCGGCAATAAGTGACTTTACACCCTAAACACACGGGGGCTATAAACCCTAGGTACAAGTCCCAATGACAAGAGAATAGCCCGTATGAGCCAAAGCAATCACGATTACAGTGAAAAACGCGAATACATTCGGATGCAGGTAGAAACGCCCGCCACACTGCACCATGCTGGCCAGGCCATCCCGGCACTCTGCCGAGACCTCTCTGCCACGGGGATGCAGCTGGAAGCCGCTTGCAATCTGCAGGTCGGTGACAAGGTTAAAATCAGTATCGAGTCCGACCATCCACAGTTGAAAGGCCTGACGGCTGAAGCCGAAGTGGTGCGTGTCAACAGCAGCGATGACGCTAAGCAGATCATCGGTGTGAACGTGTTATCGATGCGCTGATCAGCCAGCTAAATATTTTCAAAACGTAAAAATGCAAAAGGCGCCATCGCAGGCGCCTTTGTTATTGAGCCGATTCTATCGGCCATCACGTATTAAAAATCGTCTTCAACCACACCATCGTTGATTTTGAACTCACGATTCTGCAGGTAGGCGTTGCGCACAAATGTATAGCGATCGCCGACAATCAAACGTTCAGCCGGGAAAAGGCTCGCCCGAGTGTCGATCAGGTTGACGCCATAGACCACATTACGCGTCGGCACGTGATCAATGAACAAACCGGTGGCCAACAAGCCGTCAGGCACACGGGCTGCGGCATCGCGCACGGTACTTGGGCCAAACAACGGCAACACCAGGTACGGGCCACTACCAACCCCCCAGACGGCCAGGGTCTGACCGACGTCTTCATCGTTACGTTGCAAGCCCATGCGCGTTGCCACATCGACAAAACCCAGCAAACCCAGGGTGGTATTGAAGATAAAACGGCTGGTATCGATGCCGGCATCGTAAACCTTGCCTTGCAGCAGGTTGTTGGTCAGGTTGCCGACTTCACCGATGTTATTGAAAAAATTATGCACGCCATCTTCTAGAAACTGCGGGGTCACCGCCTGATAGCCTTTAGCCAATGGTTTCAAAGTGTAGGTGTCAATCGTGTCATTGATGTCAAACATCACACGGTTATAACCAATCCAGGGGTCATCCTCTTCCGAGGCTTGCGCTGCAACAGTGAACAACGCCACGCTCGCGCAGGCAGTCCACAGGCTCAGTCGCTCCAACCAGCTCTTTGTGGTCTCTCGCATTAATCAATCTCCTTGAAAATTAAGCGCCGCTGTCGGAGCCTGCATTTAAAACCGCGCAGTATAATGCTTATCACCTTAGCGTGGCAGCATAGTGACCTTTCCAGATGACTGAATACAAGCAAGTACTTCACACGGCATTAATCCCGGTTCGCTGGGGCGACATGGACAGCTACGGTCACGTCAACAACACCCTTTACTTGCAATACCTGGAAGAAGCCCGGGTCGCCTGGTTCGAATGCGCCGGGATCAGTCTCACCAACAGCACCATTGCACCGGTGGTATTGCAGACATTACACACCTACCTGAAACCGGTCACCCATCCAGCCACAGTCAAAGTCGAGCTGTTTTTAGGCGCAATAGGTCGTAGCAGCCTGGTGCTGGAACATCGCTTATCGACCCTGGAAGAGCCTGAAACCAAGTACGGCGAAGGTCACTGCAAGTTGGTCTGGGTTGACCACAGCAGTAATACGTCCGTCCCCCTGCCCGAGCACTTGCGCCTTGAACTCAACACACTGGGCACAGGCCAAGCGACTTAATTCTGTCACATACCGTTCATCCCCCCGTCACCTTGGCTGTTTAATCTCTGGACTAGACCATTTCAAGGATGACGGAATGAACGCGCCAGCAAATCACCCTCAATTCACAGCGGTTTTATTCGGCCTGAGCGGTTGCCTGGTCGATTTTGGTGCCCGCGCACAATCATTCAGCCTTGGCGCTGGCACGGACGCCAACGCCGAGTTGACCCGCCATGCCGAATTAGCCCCCGGCGCCCATGAACTGCTCAATAATCTGCAGCAGCACAAAGTCCCCTGCGCCTGGCTTGATGAACTACCCGATCAGACTTGCACCCAGCTGAGCAGCCAACTGCCCCAGTGGATCCAAGCCGGTAAGCGCCCTGCTCGCGCCTGGCCAGCCCCCGATGCCTGCTGGCAGGCATTGATGGCACTGAACGTCAATCAACTCGACGGCTGTGTGCTTATCAGTAGCGAGCCACGTTTACTTCAAGCGGGCCTTAATGCGGGGCTGTGGACCGTTGGCTTGGCGGCCTGTGGCCAACTCTGCGGTAAAGCCTTGAGCGACTGGCAGGCACTTGAAGCCACAGAACGCGAACAACTGCGCGCCCAAGCAACCCTGGCGCTTTATCGACTTGGCGTGCACGCCGTGACCGATCAACTCACAGAGCTGGGCCCATGCTTGAGTGATCTTAATCTTCGTAGGCTCAAGGGAGAGCGGCCATGAGCCTGTGCCTGACACAATTTACCAAGAAAATCAGCACCTTATTCGCAAACCGCGGCAGTCTGCCCTATGGCGAAGCCATCAGCCAGACCCAACATGCGCTGCAGTGCGCAACCTTCGCTGAGCGTTCGGGCTGCAGTAACAGCTTGATCGTCGCCGCATTGCTGCACGACATTGGCCACTTGCTTGATGACCCTGAAAGTGGCTTGCATGAAGATTTGCGCCATGAAGAGCGTGGCGCCGAGCTGCTGCGCGCGCTGTTTGCCGACTCAGTCTGGCAACCCATTCGCCTGCATGTCGCCGCCAAGCGCTATTTATGCGCAGTAGACCCGCTGTACCACGCAGGTTTGTCCGACGCATCACACCATAGCTTGCAACTGCAAGGCGGGCCTTTTAATGATCGCGAGATAGAGGCCTTTCTGCGCGCGCCTTACGCGCAGGATGCACTCACCCTGCGGCGCCTGGACGACATGGGCAAAGACCCGCAGATGAAAACCCCAGATCTTGAATATTTTTATCCCTGCATTGAGAAAGCCTTGCTGGCTGCAAACTGACAGCACAACTCTGCAGCGCTGGTTACCAGCCCTGGCTAAATTGTGTCAAAGCTTGATCCCAAACAAGCAAAGCAGCTGCGGGTGGATTATCCTGATGCTGTAGGCAAGGATCTTTCGCAGCTGCCTAAGGTCTATTGTTTTATCTATTTGAAAAGGGAGCACCCTATGCCTGCTAGCCGTTTGCAGCAGCAACTCGATGAACTGCGTGAGCAGCTATCCCAAGATTCACCCCTGAGCGAGGAAGAGCGTGCTGAACTCTACGTTCTGTCTCAGGAGATCGAACTGCAACTAGCGCGCGAGGCAGCTGCTTCGCCTGATGCGACCCTTGTTGATGGTGTCAACCTGGCAGTTGAGCGCTTTGAAGTCAGCCACCCAACCCTGGCGGGCACCCTGCGCAATATTGTGCAGAGCCTGGCCAACATGGGCATTTAATCTTCGCCAGATATGCGGTGAAACCAAGAAAAAGCCCAGCATTTGCTGGGCTTTTTGCTTACTGGCGAACCAGCCGGCGGTTATCCGGATTAACCGCTCCAGTGCTGCGATAAGGATTGATATCCAATCCGCCACGGCGCACATAACGCGCATATACAGTCAATGCATCCGGCTTGAGCAAACGCTGGATATCGAGAAATATCCGTTCGACACACTGCTCATGGAAGTCAGCATGCTGGCGAAAGCTCACCAAGTAAGCCAGCAAGCTGCCTTGATCCAGCGCGGGGCCACAATATTCGATGACCACTGTGCCCCAATCCGGTTGCCCAGTGACCGGGCAATTTGATTTGAGCAAATGGCTGTACAGGGTTTCGCTGACCACACGCTGCGCATCACAACGCAACAACTCCGGTTGAGGCTGCTCGTAGTTGCTGATGCTGATGTCGGCATCGTCAATACACAAACCTGGCAGCGATGCGACACCATCGGCGGCCACATCATCAAGGCTACGCACCTTGACTGACACTGGCTTACCGGCAGCCGCAGACAAGTCCTTGCTCAGCACATCAACCAGTTCAGTAGTGCTTGCAAAAACGCTCTGATTCAGCGAGTTGAGGTACAGCTTGAATGACTTTGATTCGATGATGTTCGGGGAGTCAGCTGGAATTGCAAACTCACCAATGGCCACCACCGGCTTACCTGAAGGCAGCAGCCAGGACAGTTCGAAACAGTTCCAGAAATCCACACCTTGATAAGGCAGTGTTTCGGCGCTCAAACCCAGCTCGGCCCACTTGGGCGCGCGCGGGATTGGAAACAGCAACGAGGGTGTATAGGTGGCGATGTACTCGCTGGATTTACCCAGCGGCGAATCTTCAGCAGCAGGATGCATATCTATTACCTAGGAATCGTGCAGCGATTAAGACAGCTCGGCAACAACGTCAATCAGCGCCTGCGCGGGGTTGGCCGCCTGGCTGATTGGACGACCGATTACCAGATAGTCCGACCCCGCCGCCATTGCCTGGCTTGGCGTCAAAATACGGCGCTGATCATCCTGGGCACTGCCCGCTGGACGGATACCAGGGGTGACCAGCTGCAACTGAGCAAAACGCTGTTTGAGGATCTGGGCCTCCTGGGCCGAGCAGACCAAACCATCCATGCCCGCCTGCTGCGCTAGACCGGCAAGACGCAACACCTGTTCCTGCGGCGCAATATCAAGGCCGATGCCAGCCAGATCCTGCTGCTCCATGCTGGTCAGCACGGTCACACCAATCAACAGTGGCTTCGCCCCGCCCAGGCTGTCTAGGGTTTCGCGGCAGGCGCTCATCATGCGCAAGCCGCCAGAGCAATGCACGTTGACCATCCACACCCCCATTTCAGCGGCGGCCTTGACCGCCATGGCCGTGGTGTTGGGAATGTCGTGGAATTTAAGATCAAGGAAGACTTCAAAACCTTTATTGCCCAGCGCCGAAACGATTTCAGGCCCGCAACGGGTGAACAGCTCTTTGCCGACCTTGACCCGGCACAGCTTAGGATCGAGCTGATCAGCCAGGGCAAGCGCGGCGTCACGGGTCGGAAAATCCAAAGCAACGATGATTGGAGTCTGGCAGTCGGACATAGTCGGGCTCTCGTGGTCAATTTCGCCGCGCATTGTAGCCGAACCGTACGCCAGTTACCGCCTCATTGATCGGACGCTGACCAACTACTCACCCATAAGACGCAGCTGCACCTGCAATCGCTTGGCTTCGGGCCGTGGGCAACTGACCGCCACATGCGACAAACCCAGCCACCCCGCCATGTTCTGCAGTTGCTCGGCCATGGCTGCAATGGCGCTGTCATCCAGCCCACCCGGCTCGCTGTGCAATCCATGCAAGGCCAGACAAGAATTCTGTCGCTCGGCACGCAGATCCAGCCGTGCGCACAGTTGTTCATTGTGTAAAAACGGCAGCACGTAATAGCCATACACCCGCTTGTGCTGCGGGGTATAGATCTCCAAGCGGTAGCGAAAATCGAACAGGCGCTCGGTGCGCTGACGCTGCCAAACCAATGAATCAAACGGCGACAGCAATGCACTTGCGGTCACCTTGCGTGGAATTTTTAAACTATCGCTCGGGTGATAACCGGGCTTGCTCCAGCCCTGCACGGCAATCTCGGTCAGTTGGCCAGACTCCAGCAGTTCGCTGATGCGCGCCTTGCTGTCACGCGGGTCCAGGCGAAAGTAGTCACGCAGATCAACTTCACTGGCAACGCCGAGGGCCTGCGCTGAATGCATCAATAATTGGCGCTGCGCCGTGGCTTCATCTATCTCCGCGTGATTAAGTACCGCAGCGGGCAAAACCCGCTCCGGCAAATCGTATAGACGCTCGAAACCATTGCGCCCGGCGACGGTGACATGCCCGGCAGCGAACAACCATTCCAGCGCATGTTTTTCATCGCTCCAGCCCCACCAAGGCCCTTTCGACTTATCACCCGCTGCCAGGCTGCCGGCGCCCAAAGCACCGCGCTCCCTGACCGATTGCAACACTGAACGAATCAAGGGCTGTTGTTCGCGACCGAATGTCGCCAACTGTTTGTAGATACCTTCACCGCGCTCTGCACGCTGCATGCGCCAACGCATTAGCGGATAGAACGACAAGGGCAGCAAGGAAGCCTCATGCCCCCAATACTCGAACAGTTTTCGCTGGCGTCCGGAACTCCAGGCCGCTTGCTCAAGCAGTGCTGGCGAATAATGACCGAGACGCGAATACAGCGGCAGGTAGTGCGAACGCACCAACGCATTAACCGAATCAATTTGCACCACGCCGAGGCGCTCGATTGTGGCATTGAGGTGAGCAGCTTTGACGCTCCTGGGTTGTCGCGTATTGAAGCCTTGGGCAGCCAATACCAGACGGCGTGCCTGCTTGAGTGATAGCGATTGGGTTTCGCGCATGCGGCTCTCCTCAGCTGAGCGCTTTACCCTAGCTGAGCGAAGCACAACTGAACAGACGCAGCTGGTTTAAGCAGGCGCGCCTGTTCAGGTTTACAGGCACCCATTAAGAGCGGTGCTTGAGCGGATCATCCCAGAATGGTCGCTCGACTTCCTGCATGACATCGGCACGGCTCAAGCCTATGTCTTTAAGCGCGTGATCTCCCAATGCCGCCAGTTGATGACGCTCTTTAGCCAGTTGGTTCCAGCGCTTGATTTGCGCCCAAACCAGCTTCACATAAGCGCGAACTGGCAAGCCTTTTACCGACCCTACACTTGCGATTGCGTAACCTTTTTGAGCTTTCATTTTGTCGCCCTCCTTTGGGGATGGCGACAGTCTCCAACTTGCCCTATGATCAATCCAACGAATGTTTCTTATGCAATACATCTCCAGGATTGATCAATGGCCAACTACCCCAGCATCGACAGCGAATTGTTGCGTACCTTCGTCGCCATTGCCGATTACGGCGGTTTTACCCGGGCCGCCGAGGTGGTGAATCGCACCCAGTCGGCGGTGAGCATGCAAATGAAGCGCCTTGAGGATGATGTGATGCAGCGCCCGCTGTTCCAGCGCGATGGTCGTCAACTCAGTCTCACTGCCGAAGGCCATGTATTGCTGGGCTATGCGCGGCGGATTCTCAAACTGCATGGTGAGGTGATGACCACCTTGCGCGAGCCACATATGGTCGGTTCAGTGCGCATTGGCACGCCAGATGACTACGTGATGCGCTTTATGCCCGGGATTCTCTCGCGCTTTGCCCAGGCATACCCGCTGATCCAGGTCGAGCTGCACTGCGAGCCCTCATTCCAGTTGCTGCAACGCCAGGATCTGGACCTGACCATTGTCACCCGCGAGCCGGGCACCGAAATTGGCCAGCTATTGCGCCAGGAGCGTATCGTCTGGGCCGAGGCGGAAGGGTTCAATCCCCATGAACAAACGCCGCTGCCCCTGGCAATGTTCAACTCCGAATGTTTTTGCCGCTCATGGGCCTGCAATGCCCTGGACTCGATTGAACGCGAATACCGCATGGCCTATACCAGCCCAAGCCTGTCAGCCATAATGGCGGTGGTCAGTGCCGGGCTTGCCATCACCGCACAGTTGCAGAGCCTGATCACTCCCAACATGCGAATTCTCGGTGAGCATGAGGGCCTGCCAGCAATGCCGATGGCCAGTATCGTGCTTTTGCGCAATGGCAGCCATCACTCACCCGTGACTGAAACGCTGGCGGAGCACATCATCGAAGGCTTTAAACTTTAAACGCCAGCAGCACCGCGCAGACCACCAGAAAACCTGCAAACATGGCGCGTAGCACCCGCTCAGGCAGGGCGTGAGCAAGCTTGACCCCCCAGCTGATGCTGAGCAAGCCGCCAATGGCCAGCGGCAAGCCCATCATCCAGTCAACATGATCGTGCAACCCATAAGTAACCAATGTCACCGCGGTGCTTGGCGCCGCCAGCGCCAGAGACAAACCTTGAGCGACCACCTGCGTGGTACCAAAAATACTGGTCAATATTGGCGTGGCCACCACTGCCCCGCCGACGCCAAGCAAACCTCCCAGCAAACCAGCGCCACCACCCAACACTCCCAGCCACGGCCAAGGGTGACGCAATTGGGTGCTGCCTGGCACGGGCCGATAGAACAAGCGCGAAACGTTGTACGCTGCCAGCGCCAACAAAAACACAATAAAGCCAATCCGCATGCGTTCTGCATCGATATTTACAGCCCAACCCGCACCGAGCAGCGCAAAACAAAAGCTGCTGACGGCCAGTATCAAGGCATGGCGGATATCGATACGGTTGCGTTGGTGGTAGCGCCAGAGCGCCAATAATACGTTTGGCACAACCATGACCAAGCCTGTGCCTTGCGCCAATTGCTGATCGAGGCCGAACAAGATCCCCAACGCAGGAATCGCGATCAAACCACCGCCGATGCCGAACAGGCCGCCAAGTGAGCCGAGCATGGCACCCAATACAACATTTATCGCAAAATCAAACAGGCTCATAACTCTCTGCATTCTGGTGAAGATGCTGCACATGCTATAGCCTTGCCACTACTCCGGAAACGCACAACAGCGCACAATGGCTATGCACAATTCGCACAAGCGAGCTTGAGATGAACCCCGACGCCCTCACCCATCAGCTGATTATCTTTCTTGACGTGCTCGAAACCGGCAGCTTTTCGGCAGCCGCAAGACGTCATCCGCTGACACCTTCAGCTGTCGCCCGGCGCATTGATGCGCTGGAGCAGTCGTTGGGCAGTTGCCTGTTTAGCCGCACCACTCACGCGGTACGGGTAACGCCAGCCGGCATCGCCTTCGCCGAGCGGGCAAAGCGCATCCTCAATGAGTTGAATCTGGCCCGCGCCGAAGCGGTGTCCCTTAGCAGCGAGCCAGAAGGTTTGATTCGCATTGATGCGCCCTCACCCTTTGGCCGCCGGCACCTGGCCCCGGCGATTGCCGACTTCCTGCAGGCCTACCCTGGGCTGGATGTACAACTGCGCCTGATCGACAGCTTTGTAGACCTGCACGGCGCGCATTTGGGGGAAGTGGATGTTGTGTTGCGCATTGGTCCATTGCAGGACACACGCCTGGTCGCCACCGCGCTGTCGCCATTGGTACGGATTGTCTGCGCCAGCCCCGACTACCTTGAGCAGCACGGCGTGCCACGCAAACCGAGCGAGCTTATTGAACACCACGGCCTCGACTGGGACAGCCTGGCACCGCCCTACGCCTGGCGCTTCGAGCAAGATGGCAAGCTCAATATCTTCAAGCCCCAACGCATGCGCATGACCGCCAACAATGCTGAAACCTTACTGTTCAGCGCGCTATCCGGTCTTGGTATCGCCCACTTGCCAAGCTGGTTGATCAGCGAGCATCTGCTGCGTGGCGAACTGGTGCCACTGTTCTGTGATGACGGACTCCCCGCGCCCGAGCCCAGCGGCATCTATGCCCTGCGCCTGGACCGCGAAACCGGTTCGCGAAGCAGACTGCTGCTGGAATTCCTGAAGTCGCGTTTTGGTCCAGTGCCGCCGTGGGACGCAGCCTTGCACAGCGGCTTGAACCACGACTAATACAGGTCGATGCCAGCGCCTCGACCTGCCTGCCCGTTAAGCTGCAGCGCCAGCATCTGCCTGTAATCCTGCCGATTCGACAGCACCTATCGCACATTGCTCGTCAATATCGGAGGTATCGCCAGTAATCCCGATTGCCCCGAGAATCACACCGCCGCTACTGCGAATCAGCACGCCGCCCGGCGCTGGCACCAGATTGCCATCCGCCAGGTTATTGACCGAGCCGATAAATGCCGGACGCTGTTGTGCGTCCAGTGCAATGGCCCGCGAGCCTTTGCCCAACGCCAGCGCCCCCCAGGCTTTGCCCACTGCAATCTGCGGACGCAACAAACTCGCGCCGTCCTCACGCTGCAGACTGATCAAGTGGCCGCCTGCGTCCAACACCGCAACCGTCAAGGGTGCAGTTTTGATCTCGCGGGCGATCGCCAGCGCCCGCTGGCTAATGGTTGTAGCAATGTCCAGGGTCAAGTTGTTCATGGCAAAGCCATCCTTATCAAGAACGAAATAGAAGAAACGCCCTACAAACCCACCAGATCGGTAAGACAATCAAAAATCGTTTTCACTATCGCACCAGATACAAAAAACTCAACACCTAAATACAATTTATTTCACGATTGTATACAACTTATAAGCTTGCTAACTAATCTTGCGAAATCCTGCTTTAAAACGTCCGTTTTAAAAGAGAATCCACTTAAAACCCCTATCTACTCAAAAATAGTTGACCACAAAGTCATGTCATGAATAGAATCAGGCCACAGCAACTTGTATACAATTTAACAATAAAAGAGGCACAAGAAATGGCCAGAATGAGAGCAATCGAGGCCGCCGTACTGGTGATGCGTCGCGAAGGTGTTGACACCGCGTTTGGCATCCCCGGCGCTGCAATCAACCCGCTGTACGCAGCACTGAACAAAGTTGGCGGTATCGACCACGTCCTGGCCCGTCACGTTGAAGGCGCTTCGCACATGGCCGAAGGCTATACCCGCACCAACGCTGGCAATATCGGCGTCTGCATCGGGACTTCCGGCCCGGCAGGCACCGACATGGTGACTGGCTTGTACTCAGCCAGCGCAGACTCCATCCCGATCCTGTGCATCACCGGCCAAGCGCCGCGTGCACGCATGCACAAAGAAGATTTCCAGGCCGTTGATATCACCAGCATCGTCAAGCCAGTCACCAAGTGGGCAACCACGGTGATGGAGCCTGGCCAGGTGCCGCGTGCATTTCAGAAAGCCTTTTATGAAATGCGCTCAGGTCGTCCCGGCCCTGTGCTGATCGACCTGCCGTTTGATGTACAGATGGCCGAGATCGAATTTGATATCGACGCTTACGAGCCAATGCCTCTGGCTAAGCCAGCGGCCACTCGCGTACAAGCTGAAAAAGCCCTGGCAATGCTCAATGAGGCGGATCGTCCGCTATTGGTTGCCGGCGGCGGTATTTTCAATGCGGACGCGGCTGACAAACTGGTCGAATTTGCCGAACTGACTGGCGTGCCGGTTATCCCGACATTGATGGGTTGGGGTTCGATCCCGGACGACCACAAGCTGATGGTTGGCATGGTTGGCCTGCAGACCTCGCACCGCTACGGCAACGCCACCTTACTGGAATCCGATTTGGTATTCGGTATCGGTAACCGCTGGGCTAACCGCCACACCGGCACCGTTGAGGTCTATACCGAAGGTCGCAAGTTCATCCACGTCGATATCGAACCGACGCAAATCGGTCGTGTATTCAACCCGGATCTAGGCATTGTTTCGGATGCAGGCGCAGCGCTTGATGCATTCCTTGAGGTTGCCCGCGAATGGAAAGCCGCTGGCAAACTGAAGGACCGCAGCGCTTGGGTTGATGCCTGCCGCGAGCGTAAGCGCACCCTGCAGCGCAAGACTCACTTCGAAAACGTGCCAGTAAAGCCGCAGCGCGTATACGAAGAGATGAACGAGTTTTTCGGCAAGGACACCTGCTACGTCACCACCATTGGCCTGTCGCAGATTGCGGGCGCACAGTTCTTGCACGTCTACAAGCCGCGTCATTGGATCAACTGTGGCCAAGCGGGCCCGCTCGGCTGGACAGTCCCGGCGGCATTGGGCGTGGCCAAGGCTGACCCAAGTCGCAACATTGTCGCGCTGTCTGGTGACTATGACTTCCAGTTCATGATTGAAGAACTGGCTGTCGGCGCGCAATTCAACCTGCCGTACATCCACGTTGTAGTGAACAACTCATACCTGGGTCTGATTCGCCAGGCGCAGCGCGGATTCGAGATGGATTACTGCGTGCAGCTGGCGTTCGAGAACATCAATGCCCCGGAACTCAACGGTTACGGCGTCGACCACGTTGCAGTGGTTGAAGGCCTGGGCTGTAAAGCCATTCGCGTATTCGAGCCTGATGACTTGCAAGCTGCGTTCGCCAAAGCCAAGGCGTTGATGGAAGAACACCGTGTACCGGTTGTGGTTGAAGTGATTCTGGAGCGCGTAACCAATATCTCCATGGGCACTGAAATCAACGCAATTAACGAGTTTGAAGAGCTGGCTGCGCGTGGTGCTGACGCGCCGACCGCCATCTCCATGCTCGACTAAAACTGATCAAACCTCCCTCTTCCACCAGAGAGGGAGCCAACCAGAGGAGTCATTTATGCCTCGTTTCGCTGCCAACCTGAGCATGCTGTTCACTGAAGTGGATTTCATGGAGCGTTTCGCTGCCGCCGCCGATGCCGGTTTCAGCGGTGTTGAGTATCTGTTTCCGTACGACTTCGCTGCGGGCGATATCAAAGTCGAGCTCGACAACAACAAACTTGAACAAGTGCTTTTCAACCTGCCCGCCGGAGACTGGGCCAAGGGTGAGCGTGGCATCGCCTGCCACCCGGACCGGGTTGAGGAGTTCCGCGCCGGTGTCGACACCGCAATTGCCTACGCAAAAGTACTGGGCAACAGCCAGATCAACTGCCTGGCCGGTATTCGTCCGCAAGGTTACGACTGCGCCACCGTCGAGCAGACCTTTGTCGACAACCTCAAGTTTGCCGCCGAAAAACTGGCTGACGCCGGAATCAAGCTGGTCATGGAAATGATCAACACCCGCGACATTCCAGGTTTCTACCTGAACACCACGGCCCAAGCCCTGGCGATTCGCGACAAAGTCGGCAGCAGCAACCTGTACCTGCAATACGACATCTATCACATGCAAATCATGGAAGGCGATCTGGCCCGCACCGTGAGCGACAACCTTGCTGTGATCAATCACGTACAGCTGGCCGACAACCCGGGCCGCAACGAGCCGGGCACCGGCGAGATCAACTATCGCTTCATGTTCGAACACCTGGACCGCATTGGGTACCAGGGTTGGATTGGCTGTGAATACAAGCCAGCCACCACCACCGCTGCCGGCCTCGGCTGGATGAAAGCGCATAACGCAATTTAAGGAGCACTGTCATGGCTAAAATCGGATTTCTCGGTACTGGCATCATGGGCAAGCCCATGGCCGAAAACCTGCAAAAAGCAGGTCACCAACTGTTTCTTTCAACCCACCACGACGAAGCCCCCGCTGACCTGGTCGCCGCAGGCGCTATCGCGCTGGCCAACCCAAAGGAAGTGGCGCAGGAAGCTGAATTCATCATCGTCATGGTTCCGGATACCCCGCATGTTGAAGACGTACTGTTCCGCGAAGATGGCGTTGTCGATGGCGTTGGCCCCAATAAAGTCGTGATCGACATGAGCTCGATCTCGCCAAGCGCGACCAAGACCTTTGCTGAAAAGATCAAGGCAACCGGCGCCGCTTATCTGGACGCACCAGTGTCCGGCGGTGAAGTGGGCGCTAAAGCAGCGACCTTGTCGATCATGGTCGGTGGCTGTGAAAAAGCCTTTGAGCGCGTCCTGCCGCTGTTCCAGTCGATGGGTAAAAACATCACCCGCGTTGGCGGTAATGGTGATGGCCAGACCGCTAAAGTCGCGAACCAGATCATCGTTGCCCTGAATATTCAGGCAGTTGGTGAAGCCTTGCTATTTGCGGCCAAGAACGGCGCAGACCCAGCCAAGGTGCGCGAAGCCTTGATGGGCGGCTTTGCTGGCTCGAAGATCCTTGAAGTACACGGCGAGCGCATGATCAAGGGCACCTTTGACCCAGGCTTCCGCATCAGCCTGCACCAGAAAGACCTCAACCTGGCACTGGCTGGCGCACGTGAGCTGGGCCTTAACCTCCCAAACACCGCCAACGCCCAGCAAGTGTTCAGTACCTGCGCAGCGATCGGTGGCAGCAACTGGGACCACTCCGCGCTGATCAAAGGCCTGGAGCACATGGCCAACTTCTCGATCCGCGACAAGTAAGGCCCGTAGGGTGAGACAACGCGAAGCTTGTCCACCGCAATGCATGGCAACTCGAAGATTGCTTGTACAAATGGTGGCCGAAAAAAGCGTTGCCCACCCTACGAAAGCGACATCTGCACCCTTGGGCGGGACAAGGTAAAACTTCCCCGCTCAGGGCTTCGCAACAGAGCAACAAATCAGGCGGTGCGTCCAAGGTAGGTTGGACAAGTCGCCTGACCCTTTCGACCTCCCCGGGGCGCGGTGTCACGGCCTGCAAACCGGGAGGGTCGATTCCAATCCAGAGTCGTCTTGAATGACGCCTGCGGACTGCAATCGACAAAACCGTACGCGCAAAAGCTTAAACACTCTAACGACAACAAATTCGCCCCTTAGAAATAAGAGAGTCTGCCATGTCCATCGACCCGCAAAACCTGTTGCGTGACCTCTTTAACACCGCCATTGACGCAGCCCATCCTCGTCACGTGCTGGCCGACCATTTACCCGCAGACCGCAGTGGCCGGGTGATTGTCATCGGCGCGGGCAAAGCGGCCGCAGCCATGGCCGAGGTGATTGAGCGAGAGTGGCAAGGCGAGGTGTCTGGTCTGGTCGTGACGCGCTACGAGCACGGCGCCAACTGCAAGAAAATTGAAGTGGTCGAGGCTGCACACCCGGTTCCGGATGACGCTGGTGAACGTGTCGCCAAGCGCGTATTGGCGATGGTCAGCAACCTGACTGAAAGCGACCGGGTTATTTTCCTGCTCTCTGGCGGTGGCTCTTCCCTGCTCGCCCTGCCCGCTGAAGGCATCAGCCTGCAAGACAAACAAGCGATCAACAAGGCCCTGCTCAAATCCGGCGCCACCATCGGAGAAATGAACTGTGTGCGCAAGCATCTCTCCGCCATAAAGGGCGGTCGTTTGGCCAAAGCCTGCTGGCCCGCCACGGTGAACACCTACGCAATCTCCGATGTCCCCGGCGATGAAGCCACGGTCATCGCCTCAGGCCCAACGGTTGCAGACCCCAGCACCAGCGCCGAAGCATTGGCGATTCTGGCCCGCTACAGCATTGAGATTCCCGCCAATGTTCGCCAATGGCTGCAAGACCCACGCTCAGAGACCGTCAAACCCGGCGACCCGTGCCTTGCACGCAGCCACTTCCAGCTGATCGCCACGCCGCAACAGTCCCTCGATGCCGCAGCTGCCAAGGCCGAGGCCGCCGGTTTCCCGGTGTTGATCCTGGGTGATCTTGAGGGAGAATCGCGCGAAGTAGCCAAGGTCCATGCCGGGATCGCCAAGCAGATTCGCTTGTACGGCCAGCCGATCAAAGCGCCGTGCATCATCTTGTCCGGCGGGGAAACCACGGTCACCGTGCGCGGCAACGGTCGCGGCGGACGCAACGCCGAGTTCCTGCTGAGCCTGACCGACAGCCTCAAAGGCATGGCGGGGGTCTATGCCATCGCGGGTGACACCGACGGCATCGACGGCTCCGAAGACAACGCCGGCGCCATCATGACGCCCTTCAGCTACGCCCGCGCAGGGTTACAAAATCTCAGCGCCAGCGACGAACTGGATAACAACAATGGCTACGGCTACTTCGCGGCGCTCGATGAATTGATCATGACCGGCCCAACCCGAACCAATGTGAACGATTTCCGCGCTATTTTGATTCTTGAGAGCACTGACCAATGACACCTGACAAGAACGTAAAAATCCTCGCAACACTGGGCCCGGCCATCAAAGGCATTGACGATATACGTCAACTGGTCGAGTCAGGCGTCAACCTGTTCCGTCTCAACTTCAGCCACGGCGAGCATGCCGATCATGCCGAACGTTTCAACTGGGTTCGTGAAGTCGAAAAACAGCTGAACTACCCGATCGGTATTCTGATGGACCTGCAAGGTCCAAAGTTACGGGTCGGGCGCTTCGCCGACGGCAAGGTCATGTTGCAACGCGGCGACAGCTTGCGCCTGGATCTGGATAAAACACCGGGTACGGCCCAGCGCGTGAACCTGCCGCACCCGGAAATCATCGAAGCCCTGCAACCGGGCATGAGCCTGCTGCTCGACGATGGTCGCCTGCGCCTGCAAGTTACCGCCAAGCACGCCGATGCGGTGGATACCACGGTGATTGCCGGCGGCGAATTGAGCGACCGCAAAGGAGTCAACGTACCCGAGGCGGTCTTGCAGTTGAGCCCGCTGACCGAGAAAGATCGCCGTGACCTGAGCTTCGGCCTAGAGCTGGGTGTCGACTGGGTCGCGCTGTCTTTCGTGCAGCGCCCGGAAGACATCATCGAAGCACGCGAGCTGATTCAGGACAAAGCCTTCCTGATGGCTAAAATCGAAAAGCCATCGGCTGTCGAACACCTTGAGGAGATCGCCAAGCTGTGCGATGCGATCATGGTTGCACGCGGTGACCTCGGGGTTGAAGTACCGGCTGAAAACGTGCCGCGTATCCAGAAAGATATTATCCGCACCTGCCGCCAGTTGGGCCGTCCAGTCGTTGTCGCCACGCAAATGCTCGAATCCATGCGCTTCTCCCCGGCCCCAACCCGCGCTGAAGTCACCGACGTGGCCAACGCAGTTGCCGAAGGTGCAGATGCAGTCATGCTTTCTGCTGAAACAGCCTCGGGTGATTACCCGATGGAAGCGGTCAGCATGATGAGTAAAATCATCCGCCAGGTTGAAAACGGCCCTGACTTTCAAGCCCAGCTGGACGTCAGCCGTCCCCATGCCGAAGCCACTGCATCGGATGCAATCAGCTGCGCGATCCGGCGCATCAACGCCATCTTGCCAGTCGCCACCTTGGTCAACTACACCGAGTCTGGCGCATCGAGCCTGCGCGCCTCACGTGAGCGGCCAAAGTCGATGATTCTTAGCCTCACGCCGAACCTCAATACCGCGCGCCGCCTAACCCTTGCCTGGGGCATCTATTCCGTGGTCAACGAGCGCCTGCACAAGGTCGAGGAAATCACCAGCACCGCACTTGAAATCGCCCAGGCGCAAGGCATGGCCAAGCGCGGGGATACCGTGGTGATTACCGCTGGCGTACCGTTCGGCCAACCTGGCAGCACCAACAGCCTGCGGATCGAAACACTGCACTAACAACGTTGTTTGCTTCACGGCGCCTCAAGGGAAGGACACCTTAAGGCTCCACCGGACAGGGATGTTCACCTAAGACTGACAAGCCGCACAAACATGAATACCGAACGCTCGCAGCTGCAACTGCGGGCGTTTTTTGATTTAACAGCAAACTCATCCGAGCGGTTTAACAGATGCCCACCCGGCCAGTCCCAACGCCAGCCCTGCGCGGCTTCAGAGCATTATTGAGCGGCTTCAGCCAGGTATTCCTGCAAAACGATCCGGGTTGTGGATTGCTCATTTTGCTGGGCATCGCAGTTGGCGCTCCAGAGCTGCTTGGCGGCGCACTGCTCGGCGCTTTAACCGGCACGCTCACGGCACAACGTCGCGGCTATGCCAGCGCCGACATTGAACAAGGTTTGTATGGCTACAACGGCGTACTGCTGGGTATGCTGATCAGCATGCAGTTTCAATGGTCGGCGAGCGTGCCGTTGCTGATTATCGTCAGCGCAGGCCTGTCGAGCCTGATGCTTGCCCCGTGGATGGCGCGGATGCGCAATCGCCAATGGCTGCCAGCCTTCACCTTCCCCTTTGTCGCACTCAGCTGGCTGTTGCTCGAACTGGCAACGCCGTTACAACTGCAACTGCGCTCAAGCATCGCAGTAGAGCCACAGCATCTGGATCTGATCAACAGTATGGTGGCCATGGCCCGTGGACTGGGGCAAGTGTTGTTTATTGAGCGACCCTTGTCCGGCTTGTGCTTGTTGCTTGGCCTGTTTGTCGCGGACAGTCGCGCCGCCGTTTGGGGGTTAATCGGTTCAGCCTGCGGCCTGGGTTTTGCGCTTTACCAAGGCTGGGAGCAGCACAGCGCCCTCGCTGGCCTGTATGGCTACAACGCAGCTCTGGCGGCAATTGCCGTCAGCCAGGTCAATCGCAATATGGCTTTGCCTTTGCTGGCGATTTTCCTGGCCCTTGTATTACAGCCAGGCTTTACCTCACTCGGCCTACCCGCCTTGACCATGCCGTTTATCCTCGCCTGCTGGCTGATCAGCGCCAGCCAGCGCCTGCTCAAACAAGGCGCGGCTCACACCGCCCCGCGCAATACTTGCATCAAGCAGGCTAAACTCCCTAGGCTGACAAACAGCGACGATTAGAATATCGCCAACAAGGGAGCACGCCAGCAACATATGGACAACACATTGAGTTTGCGCCGCCGGATTTACCGGATCATTTTCTTTACCGACACCCCGGCCGGACAACGTTTCGACAATATTCTGCTGATTACCATTGTCGCCAGCCTTATCGTGGTAATGCTCGACAGCATCCAAGCCATACACAGCCAATACCGGGCCTGGATGTCTGGCCTGGAGTGGATGTTCACCGCGCTGTTTGCAGTTGAGTACCTGGTGCGGATTTACTGCTCGCCCAAACCCTTGCGCTATATCTTCAGCTTCTATGGCTTGATCGATCTGCTGGCCATCCTGCCCGGCTTGTTGACGCTGTTCTTCCCCAGCGCGCAATACCTGCTTATCGTCCGGGTGATCCGCATGATGCGGGTATTCAGGGTGCTCAAGCTCAGCCCCTATTTGCGCCAGGCCAATTTCTTGATGACCGCGCTACGCGGCAGCAAACAGAAGATCATCGTGTTCTTCTCCTGCATCGCCATATTGGTCACGGTGTTCGGCACCCTGATGTACGTGATTGAAGGCCCCGAACACGGCTTTACCAGTATTCCCAAAGGCATCTACTGGGCGGTGGTCACCCTTACCACCGTCGGGTTTGGCGATATTGTCCCTAAGACAGTGCTTGGGCAGTTTCTGTCGACCCTGGTGATGATCACTGGTTATTCGATTATTGCCGTGCCTACTGGGATTTTCACTGCTGAACTGGCAAGCGCCATGAACGGCGGCGAATTACTGGAGCGCGAATGCCCAAGCTGCAAAAAAGATACACACGAACCCAATGCAGCCTTCTGTAATCGCTGCGGCAACCCGCTGTACCCCCGCGAAGGCGATCAGGCAGGGTAATTGACCGGACTGCTTGGCACTGTGCCGGAGCATCCAGCTTGCAGGTTTCAGCGGGTGAAACCTGCAAGCAATAGTCGAACTGTTGCAGTTCAACCGTGCCGTTTAGGCGATGCTGACGCCATGGGCCTCAGCCAATGGCTTCAAGCCACCTGCAAAACCCTGGCCGATTGCCTTGAACTTGAACTCTTCGCCTGCACGATAGACTTCACCGAAGATCATTGCGGTTTCGGTCGATGCATCTTCGCTCAGGTCGTAGCGCGCCAACTCTTTACCGTCAGCTTTGTTCACCACACGAATGTAAGCATTGGCAACCTGACCGAAGTTCTGCTTGCGCTGATCCGCTTCATGGATGGTCACCGAGAAAACCAGCTTCTTGACAGCAGCAGCCAGGCCGTTGAGCTTGACGGTGACTTGTTCATCATCACCCTCGCCTTCACCCGACTGGTTGTCGCCCATGTGCTCAACCGAGCCATCGGCGGATTTCTTGTTGTTGTAGAAGATGAAACCTGCGTCTTCGAGAACCTTGCCGTTCTCACCGACGATAAAAACCGAAGCATCAAGGTCGAATGGCGAGCCATCGGTAACGCGTGGGTCCCAGCCCAAGCCAACCACTACTTCGCTCAACCCTGGTGCTTCCTTGGACAGCGAGACGTTTCCGCCTTTGGACAGACTAATAGCCATTTGCAAGTTCCTTGCTCAATAAATTCGAGCTTTTTTGAATGGTAAAACTCGCTGGCGCTATTAATGGCGCCAGCAAGTCATCGACTGTTTAGAAGTTCATGCCATAGGAGTTGGCCAATGCTTTCAGGCCACCCGCATAACCTTGGCCAACGGCGCGGAATTTCCATTCGCCGTTGTTGCGATACAGTTCTGCGAAAACCATTGCGGTTTCGGTCGATGCATCTTCAGCCAAGTCATAACGCACGACTTCAGCACTGGTTACTTCGTTGACGATGCGAATGAACGAACCGCCCACTTGGCCAAAGTTCTGCTTGCGCGAATCGGCATCGTGGATGGTCACGACGAAGGCAATTTTATCGACATCAGCCGCGACACGGCTCAGGTCGACCTTCAACACTTCGTCGTCGCCATCACCGGCACCTGTGCGGTTGTCACCGGTGTGCTCAACCGAGCCGTCTTGGCTCTTCAGCTGGTTGTAGAAAATGAAGTCGGCGTCGCCACGGACCTTGCCGTCAGCACCCAATAGGAAGGCGCTGGCATCCAGGTCGAAATCAGCGCCGTCGGTGGCGCGTGGATCCCAACCCAGACCGATCAGCAGCTTGGTCAAGCTCGCATCGGTTTTGGTGAGTGACAGGTTACCGCCTTTTTGAAGAGTCAGTGCCATGGGTAAAGCTCCTTTCTGGATGGTTAATACTGTTGCTCAGTTGTTTTCGGGCTGTACATCTTCCTTACCGGGGAAGATCCAGCTCGCGACGACGCCTATGACCAAGACAATCATGACGATCATCAGACTGGTGTTGGCATCAATGGTGTAACCGTGATGGAACATATGGTCGGTTGCATTCAAGCCGAGCTTAACGGCGATGAAGAACAGCAGCACGATGACCGCCTTCTCCAGGTGGACCAGGTAGCGTTTCAGGGCCTCCAGTACAAAGTACATGGTGCGCAAACCCAGGATCGCAAACAGCATCGCCGAATAGACGATCAGCGGCTCACGACTGACCGCGATAACCGCAGGCACCGAGTCGAATGCAAACAACACATCGGACACTTCCACGACTACCAGACACAGGAACAGTGGCGTCGCGAAAATCGCGCCTTTAGCCGCTAGCGTCATGCCTGCGTTTTCAGGCTTCTGAATTTCTGTCTCGAGATGCTTGCGCGAGACGAAGAAGTTATGGCCATACAGCTTCGGCCATACCGGAAACAGCTTCTGGGCGAAGCGATAGGCAATGTGCTTGGAGTAATCCTCTTCTTCCTCGTCGTCACCACCGGCGCGCAGCATCATTACGGCGGTCCAGGCCACGATCACTGCAAATACAATCTCGACCCAAGGGCCAAATGCGAGCAGCCCGGTGCCGATTGCGACGAAGATCCCGCGGAACACGATGGCGCCGATAATGCCCCAGTAAAGTATCCGGTGGCGCAAGCCATCCGGCACTTTGAACCAGGCGAAGATCGCCATGAATACGAACAGGTTGTCCACGCTCAAGACTTTTTCTAGGGCATAACCGGTGACAAACAGGCTGGCAACTTCAGGGCCATGCTGGACATACAGGAAGCCGGCGAAAGCCAGGGAGATTGCAACCCAGAACACCGACCAGACGGATGCCTTGGTCAGTGAAATTGGCTTGTCGCCACGATGGGTAATCATGTCGAGGAGAAGCGCACCAACAGCGATCCCCACGAAAACCGCCATAGTCAGCGGTGGGAATCCAATTTGTGTTTCCACGTCTAGAGTTCCTTAAAGGTCAAAGTCAGCTGGATTGAGATCCAGCTCCAGGCAAATCAAGCGACATACCGCTTTCTCGTCGTCATCGAAGTTGCCATCCGATGCACCAACGGCAGAGACCACGCGGACCAGAAGGCGAGCAGCGCCATCATTACCTTTAAGCTTGCCAACGACCTTCAGCGCTTCAGCCCGACCGATCTGTTGATCGAACTCGAACTTGGCACAGTGATCGTTGAAGGAGTTGATCACGTCCTTGAGGTCAAAGACTTTCAACTCGGGCGAGTTAGTAATAAAGCCGACCATCTTGGATTTTTCCGCCGAGGAAATATCACCATCGGCTGCCGCGACCAATGCACAACCTGCCGTGGTCGCATCCATGAATTTTTGATTACGAAACTTGCTGACCTCTGTAGTCAGCTTGTCACGTGCCGCTGTCGCATTTGTTTTTAGCCACTCAAGCATTTGAGTTCTCCTCGACAGGCGCAGCCAGATGACTGCGCCATGAATATTATTTTGAGCCTGCGGTCCAGCGCATGCCCCAGCCATAGGCCTTGTCCATCACCGCATGGCCGCGATGGAAATCAACCTGACGGGTGACCTTTACTGCACCATTTACGTTTTCCAGCAAGGCAATGGCGCATACCCCTTCACGACCACCCTCCTCGTTGAGGCGTACCTCAATGTCGGGTTGGCCGGGAATGTAGATGGTCACCACGCCGTCTGTTTCCTTCCAGTTGGGAACACCTTCATAAATGAAGGCAAAGAACAGGATGCGCCGCACCTCGCTCCACTTAGCCCCATTGATGTGCAGCCACTCGCCACCGGCCACCGAGCCAGTCCGGTCGTCGCCCATCAGCTGTATATAAGGCTCGTGCGTCAGGCTTCCGAATGCCTTGCCGAGCGCTTGAACCACGCCCTTCTGGCCATTTTGCAGCTCATACAAGCAGCCGACATCGAGGTCGATGGACTTGCTGCGGGCAAAGAAACCACCGCTCTTGGCCGGCCGCTGATTCCAGTTCAGGTTGACCTTGATCTCACCAAAACCGGCAGCGGTTTTTTCCAGGCTGATAGTGGTGCGCGTCTTGTCGAGCGTGACCTTGCTCAGGCTGACCGATGACTTTGCAGCCGCAGGCGGCGTTGGAGGTACTGGAGCCGGGGGCGGCGTTGGGGTGGCCGCTGGCGCTGGCGCCGCAACTTCAACCCCAAAGTGCTTGGCCAATGGTTCAAGCCCGCCTGCAAAGCCCTGTGCCACGCAGCGGAACTTCCACTCGCCCTGGCGTCGGTAGAACTCCCCGAGGATGAGCGCAGTTTCCTGCATCCCCGCAGTAGCAAGCTGAGCTTCGATACCGCCCGCGATGTTCAGCGAAAGCTGGGAAACACGGTCAAAACTGGCTTTGTTCTCGTAGATAGTGGCGGTCAACGCCACTTTCTCAACCACAGGCTCGAGCTTGCTCAGGTCAACAGTGAATACGGCCCGACCGGCAGATGATTCGGTCATCTGCACGACACCGCCCAGCACACTGGTTTGGCCGTAGAAACACATATCGCTATCGCCACGGACTTTACCCGCAGCGTTCAAGATAAAAGCCGAGACATCAATGTCCGCCCCAGGAATCGGGGTGTAGTTGATATCCACACTGAGTTGACCGGTCGCAACTGGCGCATTACCCCCCGGTACGAGAGCAACCATTAACGCACCGCCTGCACAGCCAGGGAAACCAGGTCATCGACCGTGCGACCATTGGTGGTAACGCCGATTGCCTTGAACTCCCAACCCGAGCTTTCACGCGACAGGCTGGCCATTACGATGCCAGTGTGACCGCCACGCTCGGACAGGTTGTAGCGGGCCAGTTCGCTGTTGTTGCTGGCGTTGACGATACGGCAGTAGGCGTTTTCAACTTTCTCGAAAGTCTGGCCAGTGAAGCTGTTGACTGTGAACACCAGGTACTTGACTGCTTCAGGCAGGCGCTGCAAATCGACCTTGATGGTTTCGTCATCACCGTCGCCTTCGCCGGTACGGTTATCACCGGAGTGCTGGATGGAGCCGTCATTGGACTTGAGTTGACGGAACCAGACCAGGTCGATGGCCTTCAGCTCGCTGTCGAGCAGGATGCAGGAAGCATCGAGGTCGATCTCGCCGCCGCTGCCCAGCAACTTGCCGAAGAACCCGCTTTTTGCCGCATCCCAACCAAGGCCCAGGCTGATTTTGCTCAGGCCAGTGCCAGCAGTTTTTTCCAGGGATATCGTTTGGTTTTTGCTCAGCGTGAGTGCCATGGTTACGCTCCTTGTTGATCGTCAGTATTTGCTTGGTTTTCGGACTTGAGCTGTACAACGCTCGCTTGTTCTTTACGCTTCTTGGCCCTGCGCTTGCGTCCACGACGCCAGGCGGAGTGAAAGTGCCGCCAGTGCGCGTCTTGCGCTGCAGCCAGCAGTTCCAGGTCACCACGGGTGTCACCCCAGGCCCTGAGCCGATACTCGCTGAGGAGCCCGTAGACCGCCTCAAGCCGGATCACCTTGTTTTCGCAGCGGCAGTTGTTGCCGCTGATACGGCCCGTCAACACTCCGTCGACAACCTCAAGCTCGGTGGCGATCAACTTGATCCCAAGACGCTTGGCAAACGGGCCGAGGACCAAGGCTGGAGACGCCGAGCAAAGCGTAACCTCGGCACCTGACTCGACCTCGGCGGCGACCGACGACAAGCCCGATGGACGCATCAGCCGGGTCCAATAGCGGTCGCAAAATGCCACTGCCTTGTGTTCAACCCACTGCGCCTCGACACCGGTCAGAAACTTGGCGATCAAATGGGCCTTGAGTTCATCACGGTTCATATGCCTGAAGAGGAAGCGCAAGCTGGGTATCGCCAGGGTAAAAATCCGGCGGATAAACTCAGTTCTACCGAAAGCAAACCTGAGAAACGGGACAAAACTGTCACGCCGTGTCAGCGTGCCATCGAAGTCAAAGACCGACAGCACCCGCTCGTCATCCGCATCAGCACCCAACATCTCATGCATTATCGAGCCGCTCCAGCCAGTAGGACCGGCGCTTCACCGCTGCCGATCTCAGTTTGTTTAACGCCGAGCCAGCGAGCTCGCTCAAGAATCTTGACTGCCCACTTGTAGTGAGTCGCCGGCTCGCACATCACATCGTTGTGTTTGAACACCGCTGGGGCCAGATCGCTGACGATCAGCTTTGCGCTGTTGAAATCTTCAAGGCTGACGCGCAGCGAATCCTGGATGATGCTGATTTGGCTTGGATGAATCGCCGTCTTACCGACCATGCCATGGGCGATATCAAGTTCGAGTTCCGCCTTGAGCAAATCGGGTTTGGCCAACTGCTCGAACACTGGCGCAGTCAAGGCAAAGCCCTGCGAGCCCATGACGCCCGACAGCATCGCAATCACGTAGGACATCGGCGTGCTGTAGAGCGTTGTAGCCGGCATACGACGCAGCCCCAGGCAACCCATCAAATCATTGCCGCCAACGCGCAGGGCAATGACTCGCTGGTCGAGGCTGGCCTTGAGCGCCTGGCCTAACTCGACCATCGCATTCGGATTGAACACCTCAGGTGTCTCCAGGGTCGGCATCAGGTACAGGTCCGCATTGGTCACGGCCTGCTCCCATGCCCGCAGGTTGCTCAGCGTCAGCTTTGGCACGACGAAGCCATCGACATGGCGCATCAAAGGCCAGTCATTGAGCACTGCTGCCATTTCCGAATCGCGCGGGCGCACGAACATCAGCGGCGCGCCAGCTGGACGTCCGCCACGGGCAGCAATAGCGTCGAGCAAGACCTTGAGGTTTTGCAGCGCCGTGGACACATCGACCTCGGCCACTGCGTCTTCCAGGCACACGACCAGCGAACGCAGTTCGGGCAGCTTGGTGCCAAACACTATATCCAGCAGGTCGCTGCGCGTAGCCGGCATGTATAGGGTGGCCCCGAGGGCGTATGGCGACACTTTATTCATTAGCTCAGACTCCGAATGATGGTCACCGCCCTGTAGGGTCCAAGCGCGCTGCCAACTTCTTCCACCGTAACACCAACGGACGTGGTGAGGTGCATGAGCAACTGAACATCGCTGTCATTGCGGTCACGCACCAACACATGGTCGGGCACCCGTCGCAGCACTGCGCGAGTCGCTTCGGCAATCCCTGGTTTGACCCGGTTCAGGTTGCTGATGTCAAACCGTTCAGCCAAGGACTCGACGACGGACCGGGCTGCCGCCTGCAGCGCTGTTCGTTGATCGTCGCTCCAGGGTGTTGCCGGGGCGACCGGAGCCAGTGCTCGGCGCTGGGTTTCGATGTGCTCGATGAACTCGCGTGTCACGTCGTGCTCGGTCAAATGATCGTACACAACGCATCCATGCAGCCCACCATTAGCGGGCCAGATGGAGCGCGACACCAAACCCGAAACGGTGGCGCCCAGGATCCCCGACGGAATGATCCAGTCCTCTGCCGAAGCCGATAGCCAGGCACGGCCACAAGGGTCTGCAAGCACCACCAGGCGCGGCTCGGCCGCAAAACGTGGGTCGTCCTTGAGACTACGCCTAATTTCAGCCGATATAGCGCCTTTACCTGTCCATCCATCGACAAACACGATGTTCTCGGCGCCATGGGCCTGAATAATGGCCTCAAGCGCTAGATTGTCTATGCCGCGGTCGCGAACAATACTGATTCCATAGTGATGGCAATCGCGGCCCAGTTCGATCAAGGCGCGACGCAACAACACCCCCAATGGCAGCCCCGCACGCACGAAGGACACCAATATTATCGACGGCCCAGTACAGGCTTGGTTCAATGCCAAGGCCAAGGATTGCACATCCGCAGCCATGCGCTCGCCGCTCTGTTGCAGTGCCCGTTGGTATAACGCCTTGTGTACCGGCGTCGGCGCGTGCTCTTGGCTGATCATCTCGGAATAATGCTTTTGCCTGGTTTGGATCAGGCGTTCCTTTTCCTCGACATCGGTCACTTCGATCTGCACCGCTTGCAGCAAGAAGTGCACGTCATCAGTTGCATAGCTACCGCTGCCGACGGTGTCCAGCTCAACAAGAGACAGCGTCATAGGCAGCGCTCCACAAGCTTGGCGAGTTGGCTGCGAGCCGGGGTTGCCCACATATGGCAGGCGTCCATAAACCCGAGGTCGGTAATGCTGTCACCAAAGCCCAATACCGGCCGCTCACCATTGATTTGGCGGTCACGGCGCAACCATTCCTCGACGGCTACGCGCTTGGACAGGCCCACAGGTAGAAACGCCAGGTTATTGCTGTTGGCGTGGATATGCATGCCATCGAGCAAGCCGCGCGCCTGGACTTCAGCCAGGACCGTATTCAGCACTTCATCACTGGATTCATTGTGCTTGGTGACCACGTAATGCTGCAGACCGTGCTCTGCAACCACCCAGCCACGTAACGAAATGCCCAGCGCCTTGCCGATCTCAAGCGTCGCTTGGCTCAGGTTCGGCAGGCGCTCTTGGTAATCGGCCAGAACCTCGGTCATGTGCGCCTGCCAATTAAGGTCAAGCGACCCGGTGGCATCGAGCATGATGCCGCCATGGGCACAGATTGCGCCTTGGCTGAAAGGCAGTTGTACGCGGCTGTAGGCTTCAACACTGCGCGCAGTCACAGGCACCACATCGGCACTGGCGAGCAACCACTCGACAAAAGACTTCTGCACGGGGCTCATGTAGCCATTTGGCTGGCCCTGGATGTCGAGCGTGGCCGTATGCCGAGGCGTTCCTTCGACCATCTTGCGCGCAGTTTGGAACAAGGTGTCATCAAGGTCGATCAAGACCAGCGGACGATTACTGCTCATCGACAATCACCTCGGCGCCAAGGGCTTCCAGCAGTTGTGCCGAGACGGCTTGCGCCGGTGTTTCCGAGCAAATCAGCACGCGATCGAACTGGCCTGGACTGACGTTGTAGAGGAAGTTGGGAATCCCAAGGCCGTAGTTATCGGAAAACGACAGCGCATGGCCGATGGCATGACCAAGGGCGATGGGCGAACGACTTGTTGAGCTGAAGTGAACATCAGCGCCCGCCCGCTCCAAGCGCTCGGCCAACAGGAATGGCCGCCAGACAAACTCACTGGTGCCAACCACCAGCACGCGCTCACCTGGCTCGACCTGCAAGCCAGGCGCCAAGCTGTCTTGTACTTCACGCACGCCCAAGCGCCCCCAATTGTTACCTGAGGACAGCGGCCAGTTGCCTGCTGCGACGGTTCCCACTGCGGGCATCTGCGGCAGTGGCGCCTCAACATCTTCGTTGAACTGATAGGAGCCTTGGAGCAAGGATACTTGCTGTGCCGACGGCCCAATGCTGTCACGAACGGCATTGCCCGACCAATCGGTGAGTACGCATGTGACAACACGCTCAAGTTGGGTCATACCCGCATCGACCAGTGCGCGATGCAGGTTGATGAATGTCTTGCCTGTGGAGGCTTCGTCGTCGACAAGCACCAGCGAACGGGCGTTCAACAGCGCTTCAGGCTCGACCGGCATATGGATCAAGTGCGCACTGGCGTGGCTGTGCTCTTCTTCGAATCGAGTGAAGAGTTCGGTGCCGGTCGGATGACGGGTGCTGACCATATAAAGCGTGTCCGGCCGGGTGCGGCTGTACGCACGATGCACACCCGCACCAAGGCCAACAGCGGTCTCGGCCATGCCGATCACCACAACCGGGCCGGGTAAGTCAGCCGGGATCTTGGCCGCCAAATGTTCAAAACTTGCATTCATCACTGCAGGACGAACTGGAATATGACGCCCTAATACCTTTGAAACGAACAAAAATGCACGCTTGGGATTGTGCCGCTCGGCAAAGCCGAACAATTCATCAGGCGCACCGACGCAGCCCTCGACCTTGACTTCGAGCAGGCCGCGCATCAGTTGCGCACTAAGCATATGTGTTGCGGTGTTACCAGCCATTAACAATGTTCCTAGATTGACGTTGGGCAGATTACCCAGCGCCGGTTCCGTGGGCTTTGTGCAATTACAGGTTTCGCGCCTCGATTCGCCATAAAGCAGGCTGGGCTTCACGCGCCAACTCAGCTGTATTCAGGGCTCTTGCGTTTGGCGTTTTGTCTGCATCGATACGACAAGCCTCAAGGAAAGAAAGTACCAAGGCGCCCTTGACCGCAAAGTTCATGTTTTGCGTGTCCGGGCAGGTTGAAGTCACCATCGCGACCACTGCGCCGCTTGAGTCAAATAACGGGCTACCACTCGAGCCCGGCTGAATAGGCGCGGTAAACTGCAGAAGGCTTGAGTCGTTGTGTAGCCCAAACAATGCCGAGACACCGCCCTGGGTAACATGCACGCCACCGCCAGCCAGGCCAGCGAGCGGAAAGCCAAGGGCAACCACCGGGGCACCAAGGTCACAACCAGCGCCATCCTTGAATACCACCGGTTTCAGTCCCGGACACTCAAGAACCCTGAGCAGGGCAAAATCATTGCTGCGATCGACCACCACGGGCTCGGCCCGATAACGCCCCTCGAAAGAGGCGATGTGAATCTCCTGCATCCCCTCGATAACGTGGGCACAGGTCAATATATGGTTGGCTGAAACCGCAAAGCCGGTGCCGGTTGCACTGCCTGCTGCTCGACCAGAATCCGAGGGCATGGTGCGCCCCTTGGGATGGGCATCATCAACATCAAGCCCAAGCCGTCGCCCCATTGCCGCCAAACCGTAGGCCGAACCTTCAGCCAGGGCGCGAAATTTCCATTGTTCATTGCGAATGTAGTATTCGCCAATAATGATCGCAGACTCGCCGTTCTCGCCAAGATCAAGCCTGCACTCGATCTGTCCATCGATTTGCAAGTGCAGGGTTTTGAGCGCGCTGACCGGCCCGGCTGCGGCATAGCTGTAGACGACCAGAAGCACTCGATCAGCGCCAGCTGGCAACGCTGCCAGATTGAGCGCGCAGCCGACCTTTTCCGGTCCGCCACTCCACTCCATCCATTCGCGCTCGGTCTGGAATAGCGCAGCCGGGCCTTTCGGCTGACGCTTCTCGTCAACCGGCAATAGTGCAACGGCCGCATACTCGCCAAAAGCACTGGCGTCAGCGCATTCCAGCGTCCACTCACTGCGGCTAGCCGATATTGGGGCGTTGGCGCCGGGGGTTAGCAACATCATTGTCTAGGCTCTCCCTGAGCATTCATGCTCTGTGCCCGATAATCACGCAGACAAGCGCAGTACTGCAAGGCAAGGCTGAGCGTCTGATCGTCATTTATTATCAAGCTGCCACAGGCACGGCAATGGTGAGCGCCTTGACTCTCACATCTGCTCGCCAAACCGTTTCAGGCTCCACCAAGCCCAGGCGGCGAGTCGCAAAGATGCCAGGCAAATTGACGCCAGTGGCCCGGGTATAGCCAATCCCTCCGGAATAACGTGGATTGATTTCCAGCAAATGGGGTTTGTGGTTTGCATCATCCCGGGTCTGCACATTGACTATCCCGTCACAGGCAAAATGCTGCACAGCCTTGAGTGCCAACTCGACTGCCGCACCTTCGCGCTCGAAAGTCTGGTACAGGCCTGACTTGCGCCGGCCGACGAATGCAACAGGTTGCCCTGCCTCGCACACGATATCGACCGAGCACTCGCTTCCGGCCATATAGGGCATGACCAGCATTGGCGGGCGGTTTTCAGCGCCAGCGTAAGCTTGCAGGTACATGTCGAAATTCACTTCGCGCATGCCTGTCTTGGCAAAGCAGCGAAATGGATCGGCGTCTTGCTTGAAGCGCCAGAAACCCTCGCCGTATATCCCCACAACCGGCTTGATGCAAACCTCGCCCTGCGCCGCAAGCCTTGCATAAGCATCGCTCAGTTGCCGGCTATCCGTTACGGTGATGGCAGGCACACAATCCAAGCCCGCACGTTCGGCTTGCGCCGTGAACAGGCTTTTGTCATCGACCATGTTGAGCGCATCAATCGACAGCCCGCCGGTCACAAGCGTCAGGTCAGCGGCTTCGAAACGCGCCCGGGCCAGCTCAAGCAGATGGCCTTCGCGCCCGGCGACTATGACGCGAACAGCGTTCGCCCGAGCGGTCTCAAGGATCCACTCGATACGTTCTTGGTTATCCGTAGGTTCTATCAGCGCAACGTCAGCGAGCCCGGTGATTTCGGGTCGTGACTGACGATGGGAGGCAAAAATCTTCACACCTTCGGGCAATGCCTCGCGTACACCTGCAATGATGTCGCGCTGACTGGACTGCCCTTCGAGTAACCAAATCATCTGGAGCTCCTATTAATGTGCACGTTCACAGTAACTCGCCTGCTTAAGGCAGTGACTGCTAATCTCCAAGGGGGAAGAAGGAATTGCCTGCATGATTTAGCGGCTGAATCCGTTAGAAGGGTCTTCAATCCAGTGAAGTGTGCTTGGTGAGCCAGTGCTCGTGCATAGGTGTCCGTTTGGTTAGTGTGCGCGCTCAATAATATCAGCTTGCCTGTTGACTAAAACGACCAGCAAAACTTTGTATCAATTGACTGTTACAACTAATAAATCAACGAATCCTGCAGGCAACATCACCTTGCAACAGACGCCTTGCAGCTGCCAATGAGTCTAATTGACGCGCCGCCCCGCACCCCTCCACTCAATGACAGCGGAGTAAAGTTGTTTCATCCAATGTCTATAACCCATATTGGACGCTTATTCCCAGCGGAACCTCTGACCTTGGCCGAGAAAATCAGGCAATATTCGATTAATTACTAACGGAGTCTGTACATGAAGTGGTTAAAAGGACTGGTACTGGGCGTGGTTATTCTGGCGGTTGGCGCCAGTGCGCTGGGTCTGTTTTACATCCTGCCCCGGCACGAAGTCGTCCTGGTCACAGGCGTGGAAGTCAAACGCGTCGACGATGACGGGGTCATCAATGCCGAGAACCCGGCTGACGGCCCGACCCGTGACGTTTACTTTATCAACACCGAAGACCCGGACAGCAAGAAGGTCGTGGTCTATCGCAATGAAGATACTGGCTGGAGCTTCCCCTGGTACTTCAAGTTCGACTCCGCCGATGAGCAAGCCAAAGCCCAGGGTTATTCTCGTGACGCCCAGCAACTGGCGCTTATTCGCTATTACGGCTGGCGGATACAGATACTCTCGGTCTTCCCCAATATCACCCACATCGAAGCGACCAACAGCCGGGCGCAGCCCTTCCCTTGGTTCAACACCATTTTCTTCAGCGTGCTTGGGCTCGTGGTGCTGTTTATCGTCGTTAGCCTAAAGCGGCGCAACAAGCGACGTGACCAAGTGGTGGTAAGTTAAGCAAGCCGAGTCGGCAAGACGTCAGCAGGTGCTCAATTCCAGAGGATATCGCCTGCCACGTCAGCCGCGCTCAATCGGCGTCGAAGTCAGCTCGAAAGGGCTGTTACTGCGGCGCTGGTTGCGATCTTCACGCGGGGTCGCGCCAAAGAAATTGCGGTAAGCGCTGGAGAAATGCGGGCCGGACGAGAAGCCACAGGACAAGCCAATCTGGATAATCGACTTGCTGGTTTGCATCAACAGTTGGCGCGCCTTGTTGAGGCGCAACTCAAGGTAATACTGACTCGGCACGCGGTTCAGGTATTGCTTGAAGATACGCTCCAACTGGCGGCGCGACACGCAAACATGCTGCGCGATTTCATCCGTGGTCAGCGGTTCCTCGATATTGGCTTCCATCAGCAACACCGCTTGAGTCAGCTTCGGATGACTCGAACCCAAGCGATTTTGCAGCGGAATGCGCTGGCGCTCACCGCCCTCACGAATACGTTCGACCACCAATTCTTCACTGACTGCACCGGCCAGCTCGGCGCCATGATCGCGCGCCAGTAATGCCAGCATCAGGTCCATCACCGCCATGCCACCACAGGCCGTCAAGCGGTCGCGGTCCCAGTCGAACAAATGGCTGGTGGCGATCACCTTGGGGAAGCGCTCAGCGAAATCATCCTGCCAGCGCCAATGCACCGAGGCGCGATAACCGTCGAGCAGCCCTATTTGCGCCAAGGGATAAACCCCGGCTGAAATGGCGCCTATCACGCATCCGCTGCGCACCAATTGCTTGATCGCGCTCGACAACCCCAGCGCAATGTTTGCTGGCGGCTCGTCAGCGAGCAGGAACAGACGCTGCAGGCCTTCCAGCTTGCCCGGCCAAGGCTCGCTTGGCAGCGTCCAACCATCGGCCGCTGCCTGGGGCTCGGCTTGCAGGAAGGTCAATTCGTAGACCACTTCCGGGTGGACACGCTGCGCAACGCGCAGCGCCTCTTCAGCCATCGCCAGGGTTAACGGCTTGGTGGAGGGCCAGATCAGGAAGCCAATTCGGTGGGCATTCATTCGGGGCAGTTTAGCTCTGTTATGCGACCACTGAGCAAAACTCGCCAGTGACCCCACTCGATTAAGGTGCTTATTTTAGGCTACCGGAGAGAAACTGCTTGAGGCGATCAGATTGAGGATTCGCCAGCACTTCACGTGGACAACCGCGTTCTTCAACAACACCTTTATGCAAAAACACCAACTGGTTCGACACTTCACGGGCAAAGCCCATTTCGTGCGTAACAACCACCATGGTACGCCCCTCTTGGGCGAGGTCCTGCATAACTTTGAGCACTTCACCGACCAACTCTGGGTCCAGCGCTGAAGTGGGTTCGTCAAACAGCATGACTTCTGGCTCCATCGCCAGCGCCCGGGCAATAGCCACACGTTGCTGTTCACCGCCGGACATATGTGCGGGGTACGCCTCTTTTCGATGCGCAACCCCTACTTTGTTCAAGTAATACTCAGCTTTCTCAAGCGCCTCTTTCTTCGACACACCCAGCACATGGACCGGCGCCTCGATGACGTTCTCCAAGGCGCTCATGTGTGACCACAGGTTGAAGTGCTGAAACACCATGGCCAGGCGTGAACGCATGCGCTGCAGTTGCTTGGGATCGGCTGCCTTGAGCGCACCATCTTTACTGGTGACCAGCTTGAGCTCTTCATTATTGAGCAGAATCTTGCCGCCATGGGGCTGTTCAAGCATGTTGATGCAACGCAGGAAGGTGCTTTTACCTGAACCACTGGAACCAATAATACTGATCACATCACCGGCTTTGGCTGCCAGCGAAACACCCTTGAGCACTTCGTGGCTACCGTAACGCTTGTGCAAGTCCTGGACTTCAAGTTTGTACATGGTGTCGACTCTCGAATGCAGTGAAATCAGTCGCTGAGTAAGCGGCCCTGACGTATAGATTGATGACCGGCCACCTTCGCCAGCCAGCGCCCCGGCTGGGCAAAGCGCATGCGCTCAATCGCAAAAATCACACCTGATGTACCCGCACAAACCACGCTGTGCTGATCGTCGAGCGGATCGATCACTTCAAATACCGGCGTTCCGGCCTCAACATAAGCACCAGCAGGCTGCAGGAAACTCACCACACCCGCATGCGGCGGATAAAGCATTTCAGTGCCGGCAAACGGCACAGCATCGCAGCAGTCTTCCGGTGCAGCAGGCCAATCGCCATTGATCAAGCCCTGCTCTGCCAGAAACGCCAGGATCGACTCAGCATCCGCACTGGCCTGCTCGCGTCCGGTGCGCTCCATGCCACCCAACTCAACAGTCGAAGCCACGCACACGGGCTCAATTGCAGCCTGCGGAAAACGCTGGGCCAGGCGTAGCCATGGGCCAGAGCAAGCCTCGTCAAAGGATGACCCACCTGAATCTTCAGCCAGCAGTACGGTGCCCGCTTGCAGGCGAGCCGCCAGCGAGCGTAACTGCGGCCAGTGCTGGGGAATTGCATACAGATGCACAGCCGCTTCAAAGTCACAATGCAGGTCGAGCACCACGTCGGCACCACAGGCGTGCTGCAGCAGCAGTCGCTGCATGGCTTCGAGCTGGGACTGCGCTGGAGCAAGGGCCTTGAGCGCATCCACCATGGCAACACGAATCAATTGCGTATTGGCTGCCAGATCGGCACCCAGTTGTCCTTCTAGCTGCGGAGCAATGGCTTCGGCAAGGTCGACAAAATCACGATTGAAGTTATGCCCGCTGCACAGTTCATAGCGACCCTGATGCTGACCTTGCACCATCTGCCCAAGGCCAATCGGATTGGCCACGGGCACCAGTTCGATCACGGCATTGAGCTGGCCTTGCTGCTCAAGCTCAAGCAAGCGGCGCTTTAGCTCTACCGCAACACGCATACCCGGCAGCTCATCGGCATGCAGGGAAGCCTGGATATAGACCTTGCGCTCGCCGCTACCAAAGCTGAACACCGACAGGCGGCGCTCGGTACCGGGTGTACTCCAAGGCAATAGATGATCAATACGTTGCATCAACCTCTCCTCAATGCTTGCGTGGCGCCAGATACGCCAACCAACGGCGCTCGGCAAGCTTGAACAGGCGCACCAGGATAAAAGTCAGGCACAGGTAGAAAACGCCTGCGGTAATAAATGCTTCAAACGGCAAGTAATACTGAGAACTGACCGTGCGCGCTGCGCCGGTAATGTCGATCAGGGTTACGATCGAGGCCAGGCTCGTGGTGTGCAGCATCATGATCACTTCATTGCTGTATTGCGGCAGCGCCCGACGAATAGCCGATGGCAGCAAGATACGGCGATAGAGCTTGACCCGCGACATGCCCATGGCCTTGGCCGCCTCGATCTCGCCGTTGGGCGTGGCCTTGAGGCTGCCGGCGAGAATTTCTGCGGTATAGGCGCTGGTGTTGATCGCAAAGGCCATGCAGGCACAGAAGGATGCATTGGAGAAATACGGCCACAGCGCGCTTTCACGCACTAGCTCGAACTGGGCCAGGCCGTAGTAGATCAAAAACAGCTGCACCAGCATCGGCGTGCCGCGAATCACATAGGTGTAAAGCCATGCCGGGAAGTTGATAAACACCGACTTGGACACGCGCATCAAGGCCAGTGGAATTGCCAGCAGCAGGCCAATAAAGAGGGAGATCAGCAGTAACTTTAACGTCACCAATACGCCGCCAAAATACAGCGGCAGGCTGTCCCAGATAACGTTGTAATCGAAAATCATGCGTGCGCTCCCCTACTCACAGATCAGCGGCTTTAGTGCCGACCGAGTAACGTTTTTCGAGATAACGCAGAGCCAGCAGTGAAACGCTGGTCAGCACCAGATAAAGCGCGGCGACGGCGAGATAAAAGGTAAAGGGCTCACGCGTGGCATCTGCTGCGCTCTTGGCCTTGAACATCATGTCTTGCAAGCCTACGACCGAAATCAACGCCGTGGCTTTGGTCAATACCAACCAGTTGTTGGTGAAACCGGGAATGGCAAAGCGGATCATCTGCGGCACAAGAATGCGGAAGAACACCTTGAGGTTGCTCATCCCATATGCAGCGCCTGCCTCCGCCTGTCCTTTAGGGATCGCCATAAAAGCGCCACGAAAGGTTTCCGACAGGTACGCGCCGAAGATAAAGCCCATGGTGAAGACACCCGCCACAAAGGGGTTGATGTCGATATAGTCGTCATAACCAAGCATCGGTGCGACACGGTTGACCATGTCCTGGCCGCCGTAAAAAATCAGCAGGATCAGTACCAGGTCAGGAATACCGCGAACCACCGTGGCGTAGGTTTCACCCAGAATGGCCAACCACTTGATGGGCGACAGACGAAAAGCCGCGCCCAACAAGCCAAGAAAAGTGGCCACCGCCATTGAGGTCAGGGCCAGAATTACGGTTAGCCAAGCACCGTCAAGAATGGTCGAACCATAGCCATTCAGCATGCTCTAGTTTCCTCATGCAGGCACCGGGTGGCGCCGAAGAGTGCATAGAAAAGTGGCGCATACCGTGCAATCCAGAGTACTGCACGGTGTACGTTCACCAACGGATTGAGATGTGCACTGGATCCGTGTGCGCCACTTTCAGTTGAGGCGATTAATCACCGTAGACGTTGAAGTCGAAGTACTTGTCCTGAACTTCCTTGTACTTACCGTTAGCGCGAATGTCCTGAATCGCAGCGCTGATTTTGTCAGCAAGCTCAGTATCGCCCTTGCGCACGGCAATACCAGCGCCTTCGCCGAAGTACTTCTTCTCGTTAAAATCCGGACCTACCAGCGCGAAACCTTTACCGGCGTCAGTCTTGAGGAAGCCATCGTCGATGTTGACAGCATCGGCCAGGGTTGCATCGACCCGACCTGCAGTCAGATCAAGAAAAATCTCGTTCTGCGAGCTGTAGCGCACCACTTCGACACCGGCAGGCGCCAGTACATCGGTGGCATAGCGATCGTAGATGGAAGCACGTTGCACGCCGACTTTCTTGCCCTTGAGGTCAACCAGCGGATCCTTGATCTCGGTACCGGCCTTCATGGCGAGCTTGGCTGGGGTGTGGTAGTACTTCTTGGAGAAATCCACCGACTTCAAACGGTCTTCGGTGATGGTCATCGAAGACAGGACCGCGTCGAACTTGCGGACTTTCAGGGCCGGGATCAGGCCGTCGAACTCTTGTTCGATCCAGGTGCATTTAACCTGCATCTGTTCACACAAGGCATTGCCGATGTCGTAGTCGAAACCGGTGATGTTGCCGTCTGGAGTCTTGAAAGCAAAGGGTGGGTAAGCGGCTTCAATGCCAATACGTAGCGGTTTTGCATCATCAGCCATGGCCAGCGGCGACAGAACGGATAGCGCCAATGCGCCGAGAAGTGCAATCTTCTTCATCTTGTGACTCCTTCGAAAGGGAATGGCAACGGATGGCAGTGAGTAAATGCATTCAGCTATGCATGAATTATAGTTAACTCGCCATCAAGACTACGCTGGGCGCAGGCAATGTACGGCTTCGGCTGAGTGAGCGGCATTCTAACGAGAGGCTGAAACTGTATATTTCTTCAATGCGACAAGTAATTACAAATGCACCTGAGGCACCCAGCCTGGCGATTGACATCTCAAGCAAAAAATGCCAGAGAAGAATTGAAGTCTAACCAATATTCAAAGCAATATTGACGCCACTTCTTTTGACCCCCTTGATTCACTGGGCCAATCCGCTAATTTTATTTCAAAACCTAACTATTTTCAGCACTTTATAAGCGTAATGTGTTTCTCTGCGCCCCATTTGAATGCAGCACTGTTACCGACACTCTAGCGATTGGTGACTGGTCATAGGGCCATTAGACTGCATCTGGCAATCCGCGCCGACTGTCGAGCGAATTGGCGATGCCAAAAAAAACGCCCGACTCATAAGAGCCGGGCGTTTCGTTTACTGCAGATGACTCGCTAGGCACAAGCGCTCTGCATGGCCTTGTGCGTATCAATGAGGTGCTGCACCACGCTTGGATCAGCCAGGGTCGAGATATCGCCCAAGCCATCGTACTCAGCGGTGGCGATCTTGCGCAGGATGCGGCGCATGATCTTGCCCGAACGTGTCTTCGGCAGCCCTGGCGCCCACTGAATGACATCAGGCGAGGCGATTGGACCTATCTCTTTGCGCACCCAGTTTTTCAACTCCTGGCGCAGCTGCTCAGAGCTTTCCACACCGCCAGTCAGGGTGACATAGACGTAGATCCCCTGCCCCTTGATGTCGTGCGGCACACCGACAACAGCCGCCTCGGCCACTTTCGGGTGGGCAACCATGGCGCTTTCGATCTCGGCGGTGCCCATGCGGTGACCAGAGACGTTAAGTACGTCATCGACACGCCCGGTAATCCAGAAGTAACCATCTTCGTCGCGGCGAGCACCGTCACCGGTAAAGTACATGCCACGGAAAGTCTTGAAGTAGGTATCGACAAAACGGTCATGGTCGCCATACAGCGTGCGCGCCTGGCCTGGCCATGAATCGATGATCACCAGATTGCCTTCAACGGCGCCTTCCAGCAGATTGCCCAGGTTATCAACCAGGGCTGGCTGGACGCCGAAGAACGGACGAGTCGCAGAACCAGGCTTGAGCGCCGTTGCACCCGGTAACGGGCTGATCAGAATGCCACCCGTCTCGGTTTGCCACCAGGTATCGACAATCGGGCATTTCTCTTTACCGATGGTCTTGTAGTACCAGTTCCAGGCTTCCGGGTTGATCGGCTCACCCACCGAGCCAAGCAAGCGCAAGCTGGAGCCATCGGCATCCTTAATGGCAGCTTCGCCTTCAGCCATCATCGCGCGGATTGCGGTTGGCGCCGTATACAGGATATTGACCTTGTGCTTGTCGATGATCTTCGACACCCGGGTAATATCCGGATAGTTCGGCACACCTTCAAACAGCAAGGTGGTCGCGCCGTTGGCCAGCGGGCCGTAGACGATATAGCTGTGCCCGGTCACCCAACCGACGTCGGCAGTACACCAATAGATATCACCCGGCTTGTAGTCGAACACACGCTCATGAGTCAGCGCCGCGTAGAGCAGATAACCACCTGTGGTGTGCTGCACGCCTTTTGGCTTGCCGGTTGAACCCGAGGTGTAGAGGATGAACAAGGCTTCCTCGGCGCCCATCTCTTTGGGTGCGCAGTAGCTGCCCGCAACCTTCATCAGGTCTTCGTACCAGACGTCGCGATGCTGGTTCCACTTGATATCGCCGCCGGTGCGCTTGCAGACGATGATTTTCGTCACGCTGGAGGTTTCGGGGTTGGTCAAGGCGTCGTCGACGTTGGCCTTGAGCGCAATGCGCTTACCGCCGCGCAGCCCTTCATCGGCAGTGATCACCACTTTGGAGTTGCAGTCGATAATCCGCCCTGCCAGCGCTTCGGGCGAGAAGCCACCGAACACCACCGAGTGGATTGCACCGATGCGGGTACAGGCCAGCATGGCCACGACCGCCTCGGGGATCATTGGCATGTAGATGGTCACTACATCGCCGCGATGGATGTCCTGGCCGCGTAATGCGTTGGCGAACTTGCAGACGTCCTCATGCAGTTCGCGGTAGGTGATTTTGCGGTGCTCTGAAGGGTCATCCCCTTCCCAGATAATTGCCACCTGGTCGCCACGTTCTTCAAGGTGGCGATCAAGGCAGTTATGGGACACGTTAAGGGTGCCGTCGGCAAACCACTTGATATCGACATGATGATCGTCGAATGAAGTTTGCTTGACCTTGGTGAACGGCTTGATCCAGTCAAGACGTTGCGCTTGCTCACGCCAGAAACCATCCGGGTTAACCACGGACTGCTGGTACATGGCCTTGTAGGTTGCCTCATCGGTAAGCGACTTAGCCGCTGCCTCTGGGCTCACGGGATACAGGTTCACAGCACTCATCAACAACTCCTGCGACACAATAGGATTGGTTATTCTTATACCCCATTGTGTGACCAGCAGCCCCATTGCAGGCCATTCGACCATGGTCTTAGCGCCAGGCAACCAGCCTAAAAGCAGGCATCTGCTGGAAAAGCATGTCGATTCATGCCACCCAGCCCGTCAACCTCAGGTCTTCAGCTGGTTTGCAAACTGGCCAACTGCACTGACCACATGTTGCGCGCCATCCTGGATGTCGACAATCACCGCACCCGCCTCATTGGCCAGGTCCAGCCCCTGCTCCGCGAGCTGACGGCTGCTCGCCATGCTGCCCACCGCAGTCTTGGCCAGGGTCTGGTTTTTCTGCACCACTTCGACAATTTCCTCAGCCGCCTGGCTGGTGCGTCCCGCCAATTGGCGCACCTCATCGGCAACCACCGCAAAACCGCGCCCTTGCTCACCTGCACGAGCCGCCTCGATAGCAGCGTTGAGCGCCAACAGGTTGGTTTGATCGGCAATGCCGCTGATGGTCTTGATGATTGAACTGATCAGTTGTGACTGCTTGTCCAGGGCTTCGATACCTTCGGCAGCTTCCTGCACTTGCTCGGCAATACGGTGCATCACCGCCACGGTCTGGCTTACGACTGAAGCGCCCTTCTTTGCCGTAGAGTCGGTCTGCTGCGAGGTGCTGTAGGCGATATTGGCCGCCTGGGCGACTTCATCCTCGCGGTTGACCTGATCGGTAATAACGGTTGCGAACTTGACCACTTTATAGAGCACGTCGTGGGCGTCATGTACCGGATTGTAAGAGGCCTCAAGCCACACCACGCGACCGTGTGCATCCACCCGCTTGAAGCGATCTGCAATAAACTTCCCGCGGTTGAGTTGCTCCCAGAACTCCTGGTATTCCGACGAGTTGTATTCCTCGGGCTCACAGAAGGTGCGATGGTGCTTGCCCTGGATCTGCTCCAGGCGATAACCCATGGCCCCGAGAAAGCGCTCGTTGGCCGTCAGCACTTCGCCTTTGAGGTTGAACTCGATGACCGCAGTGGAACGTAGCAAGGCATTGATCAGGCCTTCATGTTCTTTAGAGGTTTCTATGGTGCGGGTCAGGTTGTTCGCACACATGGTAAAGCCTTCAACTACACCGCTGCCATTGCGCAGCGGCTGCCAGATTGCACGTAGCCAGGCATCGTCGCCGTTACCGCAGAGCAGCCGGTACGCACCACTGATGTGTTCACCCTGGGCGAAGGCATTTTTCAATTTTTGATAATTGACATCGCTGCGGAAAAAACCGGGGATCAAGTCTTCAAGGTCACGCCCGATCAGGTCTTCTCGGCGGTATCGCATCTCCTCAAGGAACAGGTCGTTGACAAACAAGATGCGGCATTGAGCATCGAGTTCAAGCACCAGCATTTCTTGATAGATAGACTCTTTAATCTGCCGAGTCCGAGAGTAGGCCTCCCGCAACTCTGCCAATTCCTGCTTCATCTTACGATTGAACATTGCGGCGCTACTCACTCAGATTGACGGGGCATGATCAAGTAGTCGGCGCCGTCGATTTTTTCTTAAGTGCAGCCACAGAAATATTCACAACTAGCCATTTGCCTGTGTTTCCAACAGCCTGGCGGCGCCTGAAAGCAGGCTATTGGCGTCTTTGTTGCCAGGCAGCCGCCAGGCCACTCATGCAAATAACCACAATACCGATCAAGGTGCTCAGGTCAGGCACGTGGGAAAAGACCAAAAATCCCAGCAGCCCGGCAAAGACAATCTGACAATAGCCAAATGGCGCCAGCAATGCAGGTGGTGCACGGCGAAATGCCTGGGTCAGGAACAGGTGTGCAGACATGCCGCATGTACCCAGCGCGAGCATCAGCAAACCATGGGTAAAACTTGGAACTTCCCAGAAAAAAGGCACCAACGCACTGACCAGCAAGGTATTGAACAACCCGGCGAAGAAGTTACTGGTGGTCGGGGAATCAACCTCGCTAAGTTTGCGGGTGAGTATCTGGTAGCAGCTAAAGCACATCGCTGAACAGAACGGCAATATGATCGCCGGGGTAAACATTTCACCGCCCGGATGCACGATCACCAGCACCCCGGCAAAGCCCACCAGGACAGCCGCCCACTGGCGCCGGGTTACCGATTCACCCAACAAGGGCACCGACAGGGCCGTCACCAACAGCGGGGCCAGGAAGTTTACCGCTGTTGCCTCAGCCAAGGGGATGAACAGCAGACTGCTGGTAAAGAACAGGCTCGTTCCCAGCAAGCAACTCGCGCGCAGAGCCTGGAGCCCCGGGCGCTTGGTTCGCAGTACACGCAACCCCGACTGCGGCAGGAAGATCGCAGCCATAAGCAGGGTATGCACCACATACCGTGCCCACACCACCATCACGATCGGATAGAAGCCCGACAAGTACTTGGACAACGCATCATGGCTGGCGAACAAAAACGTTGCCAACAGGATAAGCAGAATCCCTTTGACTGGATGACTAGGATTCGACAGCGTTGCGCTGCTGGCACTCATGCACGCCTCGTCAGTAAATGCAGGTCAAGGCCCACAAAGGATGAATAGGTTGCTAACTATAGTGCAGAGCAACCAACTGACCAAGCGTCGTCATAAATCTAATAGTGCTCACTGCCCATAAATTCAACGATTTTTGAACGCAACCATCGCTCGGCACAATCGTTGTCCTGGGCGCTGCTCCAGACCATCGACAGCTTTGACTGCGAAATTGCAAAAGGCGCAGGTTCGGCACGCAAGCCACCCCCGGAAACCAGTTCCGCAGCGGCGTAGTCGGGCACGGTCGCTAGCAACTCTGAGCCAGCCAGCAAGGAGCGCAAGCCATTGAACTGCGGCACCGCCAAGACCACGTTCCGAGAACGTCCGATCCGCTCGAAATCGCGATCAATGTTGCCGTTGAGGTCGCCTGAGAAGGACACCAGCGCGTGCGGGCGGCAACAATATTCATCCAACGTCAGGGCGCCAGGACGGTCATCGGCGCGCAGCACCTTGGTATCGATCAGCCGCAAGGTCCGGCACTTTGCATTGGCCGGTAAATCCATCACATAGCTGACACCCACAGATATTTCACCCGATTCAAGCTGGCTGGGCATCAACAGGAAATTGGTACGCCGAATGACCAACACCAGGCTGGGCGCTTGCTGTCGGAGGTTGTTCAACAGCGGCGGCAGCAAGCCACACTCGACGTCATCGGAAAGGCCAATGCGCATCGTCAGCTTGCTGGTGGCGGGATCAAACTCCTGCGCGTAACTCAAGGCATTGGACATTGCATCCAGCGCCGGACGCAGTTGTTCGAATATTTCCAGCGCACGCTTGGTTGGCTCCATGGTGCGACCGGTGCGGATAAGCAGTTGATCGTTGAAGAAGTCCCGGAGCCGGGACAGCGCATGGCTGATCGCAGGCTGACCGAGAAACAGCTTCTCGGCGGCACGGGTCAAATTACGTTCAAGCATCAATACTTCAAAAATGATCAGCAGGTGCAGGTCAACCTTGCGCATGTCATTGCGATTCATCGCCTCGCCCCACGTCCAGTTATTCAGGCTGAAGATAAGTGGCGCCAACCCGCAGGCTGGCGCCTGGGTCTTACTTGGTTTGCGCCGAGTAGCTGTTCATCAAGTTGCGGTAGTTGGGGATACGCTCGGAAAGCAGGTTGCCCAAGCCTTCGATATCGTTACGCCAGTCACGGTGTAGCTCACAGGCCACGGCAAACCAGTTCATCATCTGCGCACCTGCCGCGCTCATACGGTTCCAGGCGGCCTGCTGCACGGTTTCGTTGAAGGTGCCAGATGCATCGGTCACCACAAAGACTTCAAAACCTTCAGCCAATGCCGACAGGGTTGGGAAAGCCACACACACATCGGTGACCACCCCGGCGATGATCAACTGCTTACGGCCAGTTGCCTTGATCGCCTTGACGAAATCCTCGTTATCCCAGGCATTGATCTGCCCTGGACGAGGAATGTAAGGCGCATCCGGGAACATGGCCTTCAACTCGGGAACGATGGGGCCGTTCGGGCCACTTTCAAAGCTGGTGGTCAGAATCGTTGGCAGCTTGAAGAACTTGGCCAGATCCGCCAGGGCCAGTACGTTGTTCTTGAATTCATTGGGCGAGAAATCCTGTACCAGAGAGATCAAGCCGGTTTGATGGTCGACCAACAGCACAACTGCGTCGTCTTTATTGAGGCGCGAATAGGGCATTACTGTACTCATGGGTGACTCTCCTTGGATTGCTGGTTGCGGGTATATCTATTGGCGAGCGTTCCAGCACGAATGTGTCTCGCCAATAGCAGAAAATCATGGATGCTGGCCCTGCCCGGCCAGCAGATGGCGTATCTGCACCGGCACGCCGTCCATCTGTAAACGCCGGGCCTTTGCTTCGATCCGTTGTTCGGCGCGGGTAACGCGATTGTGGTGGCGCAAGTGTTCAAGCCAGGACTCATCAAAGAACACCTCAAGCCAGCGCTGCAGATTCTCAGTGTCCTGGACCAGTGCCCAGGAAAACGCACCATTGCGCCGACGCATGCGCCGCACATCATTCATCGCCTGTTGAAATGCCAGCCAATTCTCGGCTGCGACTTGATACTCAACGGTGATCATGACCGGGCCATGATCAGGATCTTGTTGATCGAGCAACACCGGCACTGGCCAGTGCAGTGAAGGCGCAAGGTCCTCGGCATCAGTTACTGGCAGCTTGAAGCGCAAGGTCGCGCCAATCCCCAGCAACAATGCGACTGCCGCACCACACAAGGCAGTGGCGATTGAACTGTAGCTGGCCACAAAGCCCCATAACAGCCCGCCACAGGCCATGCTGCCGAAGAAAACCAGGATATAAACCGACAAAGCGCGCGCACGAACCCAACTGGGAACGGCCGTCTGCGCCGCCACTTGCAGGGTCGAGAGCACTGCTATCCAGGCCGTACCGCTGATAAACATCACCGCAATGAGCACGGGTAAATCACGGACAAAAGCCAAGGCCACAATCACCAGCGCATAAAGCAGGCTAGCGCCGGCAACCAAGGCATCTGCCTGGACTTTATCGCGCACCTTGGGCAACAAGGTTGCGCCGATCACAGCGCCGACACCGACGCTGCCCAGCAACAAGCCAAAGTCTGCAGCGCTGCCATGCAGTTCCTGGCGGACAATCAGGGGCAACAAAGACATACCCCCGCTGGCGCCGAGAAAGAACGCCAAGGCTCTTAACAACACCGCCTGCAACGGCTTTGATGCGCGGCTGTAACGCCAGCCTGCGCGAATTGCGCCCCACAAGCGCTCAGCCGGCAGTACCGCTGGCACAACCTCGCGGCGCCAAAATAGCAACACGACGATAACGGCGAAGAACGACAGCGAGTTAAGGGCAAATGTCGCCCAAGGCCCACTCAAGCTGACCAAAACACCTGCAATGGCTGGGCCGATCGCCCGCGCAACATTGACGCCGACACTGGACAGCGCAATTGCCGCTGGCAGGTCGGATTTATCCACCAGTTCCGGAGTCAAGGCCGACCATGCAGGCATCATCAAGGCAGTGCCAATCCCCATGCTCAGGGTCAGCAGTAACAACAGGGTCACTGTCATCTGGCCGCTCAGGGTCAGCAAGGCCAGCGTCATAGCGACCGCCGCCATCCACAATTGCACCCCAAGCAAATAGCGTCGCCGGTCAACAATGTCGGCCATCGCCCCTGCTGGCAGCGCCAGGAAGAACATAGGCGCCGAGCCCGCAACCTGCACCAGCGCCACATTCATCGGGCTGGCTGAAAGTGATGTCATCAACCAACCCGCTCCCACCTCATGCATCCAGGTGCCGATGTTCGAGGCAATGCTGGCCAGCCACAGCCACCGGAAGGTTGTGTAACCCAACGGGCTCCAGGCCGATGATTTAACCCCTGTGTCAGAAAGCAAAGCAGGAACACCCGAATGCGCCCCAAAAACCCTGGAAGTCGCTCACAGGAACCTTGGATAAACGCGCCCGCTCATGGCTGTGCGCATGCACCGAACAGGCGCCAACGCATTGGTGAACCTGTGCCGCCAAGGGCGCATTCGGTCGCCAATGCCCCGGCACATTGACCACTGGCGACCAGTCCGGCATGACCGGTACTGAAGGCGGCGATAGTTTGTTGAACTCTTCGCTGGCATACACCACTTTGCCGCCGACCACCGTCAACACTGACTCAATCCACTTGACCGCTTCTTCATCCACCGAGAAGTAATCCGCCGACAAGGCAATCAAATCTGCCAGTTGCCCTACTTTGATCTGGCCTTTTTTTCCCTGCTCCGACGAAAACCAAGCGCTGCCATGGGTAAACAGTTGCAAGGCCGTAGCCCGCGACAAGCCTTCGGGGTACAAGGCCATGCCGCCAACCGTCTTGCCACTCACCAACCAATAAAGCGAAGTCCAGGGGTTGTAGCTGGAAACACGGGTAGCGTCAGTGCCTGCGCCAACCGGCACACCCTCGGCGAGCATGCGCTGGATCGGCGGCGTCTGCTCGGCGGCCTGCTGGCCGTAGCGGTCGACAAAGTATTCGCCCTGGAACGCCATGCGGTCCTGAATGGCGATCCCCCCGCCTAGGGCGCGCACCCGCTCGATATTCTTGGGCGTGATGGTCTCGGCATGGTCAAAGAACCAGGGCAACCCGTTAAACGGAATATCCCGGTCAACCTTCTCGAACACATCCAGCATGCGCGAGATGGATTCGTCATAGGTTGCATGCAAGCGGAACGGCCAGCGCTGCTCGACCAAGTGCCGCACAACAGGCTCCAGTTCAGCCTCCATGTCGGGCGCAAGATCTGGACGCGGCTCGACGAAATCCTCGAAGTCAGCGGCGGAGAACACCAGCATTTCCCCGGCGCCGTTGTGCCGCAGAAAATCGTCGCCTTGATGCAGCTTCACCGACCCTGTCCAGTTCTTGAAGTCGGTCAGCTCCTCCTTGGGCCGCTGAGTAAACAGGTTGTAGGCGATGCGCACGGTTAATTGATTGGCCTTGGCCAGCTCCTCGATCACCGCATAATCGTCTGGGTAATTCTGGAAACCGCCACCGGCATCAATCGCACTGGTGACGCCAAGGCGATTGAGCGCACGCATGAACTGACGTGTAGAATTGACCTGGTATTCCAGCGGCAACTTCGGCCCCTTGGCCAGCGTCGAGTAGAGAATCATTGCGTTGAGCTTGGCCACCAGCATGCCGGTTGGGTCGCCATTGGCATCACGCTGGATCTCGCCACCCGGAGGGTTTGGCGTATTGCGGCCGTACCCCACAACCCGCAGCGCCGCACGATTAAGCAGCGCACGGTCGTACAAATGCAGAACAAATACCGGTGTATCCGGCGCCGCTTGATTGAGTTCATCAAGGGTCGGCATGCGCTTCTCGGCGAACTGGAATTCATTCCAGCCGCCAACTACCCGAACCCATTGTGGCGCGGGCGTAATATCGGCTTGAGCCTTGAGCATGCGCAAGGCATCAGCCAGTGATGGCACGCCTTCCCAGCGCAGCTCAAGGTTGTAATTAAGACCGCCGCGTATCAGGTGCAGGTGCGAGTCATTGAGGCCAGGCACTACCGTACGCCGCTGGAGGTCGACCACTTGGGTGGTACTGCTACGCAAGGCCATCGCTTCGGCATCACTGCCGACCGCAACGAACCGTCCATCCTTGATCGCGACCGCAGTGGCTTCGGGTTTTTCACGGTCGACTGTGTGTAAACGACCGTTGAACAGAATCAGATCAGCGCTCATGGCTCTTCCCTTCAAATATGTTGGGTGATACGCCAGCAGTCGCGGCGCTTGAAGCAGCTGTCACTAAACCGAGCTACCTCAGCCTCAGTTCGGGCTCAACCAACGGGCAAATAAAGCCGTCGCCCGCGGCATAAAGAAATAAACCACCAATAGAACAATGCTCAGCGTGATCAACACATTGCTGGCCCAGTAACCCGCCAGGATTGGGAGCTGTAGGAAAAGCGGTTGCCACAGCAAGGGCACCAGCAAACTGAGCGGCAATATCACCATGAAGGTGATGCATGCCTGCTTCCAGCGCGGCGCTGGCCGGGTATTGGCCGGGATAAACCAAAACTCACGATTGGTCTCTATCTGGGTCTGATCGCCCTCGTCGAGCAGTGGCGCCACCTCCTCGATCAAATGACGACGCTCACTGGAGTCCAGCCAGTGCTGCAATTCAGCGGTTCCGGCGAAACGCAGTACGCAGATAAACTGGCCAGCATCACGCATCACATTGACACCCAGGTGTCCGGGGTATGTGCTGGCTATCTGCGTGGTTCGTCGCAGCCACTTCTCATAAGCGGGTTGCTGCGCCGATTTGACTCGGTGGCGCACGATCAGAGTGACAATATCGAGCTCTTCCATTGCATCCCCCGGTAATACCGCTGGCACTTCAGCGCTGCACCCAGGCCATATGACCCGCGCCGCCGGGTCGAAATACAGCGGCGTGGGAAGCAGCAATAGGCGTGAGACGCCGCATAAACGATAGAGCCCAATCAAAAGCATCATTACAGGCCAGCTAACCTGGCTCAGCACTCACTGGCTCAGCCTTTGATAAACGCCAGCAAATCTGCGTTTAGCTGATCCTTGTGCGTGTCTGTGAGGCCGTGGGGTGCGCCTGGATATACAAGCAGCTTGGCACCGGCGACCAACTTGGCTGACGCTTGGCCGCCCCGACCAATAGGGACGACTTGGTCGTCATCGCCATGCACAACCAGGGTTGGCACATCGAACTTCTTCAAGTCTTCGGTAAAATCCGTGGCTGAAAAGGCTGCAATGCAGTCGTAGGTGTTCTTGTGGCCGCCGAGCATGCCCTGCATCCAGAACCAGTCGACCATGCCTTGGGAGGCCACAGCACCTGGACGGTTGAAACCAAAGAATGGCCCGCCAGCCAGGTCTTTATAGAGTTGCGAGCGGTTTTCGATAGAACCTGCACGTATTCCATCGAACACCTCAATTGGAACACCCTCGGGATTATCGGGTGTCTGCAACATCAACGGCGGTACGGCGGAGATAAGCCCCAACTTGGCCACCCGCGCCGTGCCGTGACGACCGACATAGCGGGCGACTTCGCCACCGCCAGTCGAAAAGCCCAGTAAGACTGCATTCTTGAGATCAAGCGCCTCGATCAGCTCAGCCAAGTCATCGGCGTAATGATCCATGTCATTACCCTCCCATGGCTGACTGGAACGGCCGTGCCCCCGACGGTCATGGGCGATCACCCGATAACCCTGATCGGCCAGAAACAGCATCTGCGACTCCCAGCTATCAGCCGTCAAAGGCCAGCCGTGGCTAAACACTATTGGCTGGCCGCTGCCCCAGTCCTTGTAATAAATTTCAACGCCGTCACGAGTGGTAATGGTGCTCATCTGAAAATCCTCTGCAAAATAAGTGGGAACGCTGTGGTGTTTGCCCTTACTTCAGTTGCTTGATCAGTTCAGCGTTGAACCACAAGGTGGCGACGACTCGCTGAGCTTTTGCGCACGACGCAAATTGCTGGTCTGGCTGTATATTCAGCCCGAATCAACAGGTGCGCGAGTTAAGGGTTGTTAATAGTCGTTAGGCAGGGATTTACTGATGAAGCACACAGACCAGGCTGGCTTCAGTTTGCGGTGCCAGAGCGCCCCGCGAAAAAAAAGGGCAACAACTCAACAGTAATCGCGATCCTGTTCGATCACCCGCATCTGGCGTTGCTGGATGTGCTGTGCACGCAAGAGCGGGAAGTCCTCACTGGCCTTGAGCTTCTCCAAGGCATAGACGCGAGTTACGTTGAGCAGCCGGTAATGCACGGCCTCCTCGCCCATCTCAACGACTAATAATGACTTGGCCGCCAACTGCACAACAGCCTCGAAAATGGCTGACTCGCTGACCCGTTTGCAATGGATGAGGTTAATCGCCTGCTCAAGTGTTACAGCCCCGTTAAACAGTGCAAAACGTTGCAAAATCACCTGCTCCGTCGGCGTCAACAACCCATAACTCCAGTCCAAGGAAGCTCCTAGCGAATGCTGGCGCATCAAGGCCGTGCGCGGGCCTTGCATGGTTAACAGGAAACTGCCATTTAATTGCTCGCACATACCTTTGAAGCCAAATACGCTGGCGTAGCTCGCTGCCAGCTCGATGGCCAAGGGCGAGCCCTCCAACTGCCGACAGATGTCCACAATCGCCGCCACATCCGCAACATTGAGACTGAAGTTTTGCTGGTGCGCTGCGACGCGGTGAACAAACAGCTGTATCGCGCTGTAGGCCATGGCATCGGCGGCGCTGACCCCTGAAGCATCCAGTGCGAAGGTCAATGCGGGGAGGCGCAGCACATTCTCCAGCGCAACCAAGAGTGGCTCGCGACTGGTTGCCAAGATCGACAAGCGCGGGGCGCTCTTGAGCAGGACCTCAACCAGCTCGGCACAGGCGTCAATCAGGTGCTCGCAGTTGTCCAGCAAAAGCAATAAGTGACGCCCGTGCAAATACTCATGCAGGCACTCAAGCGGTTGTTGCTGGTCGAAGCTCAGGCCCAGTGCGCAGCAAACCTGCGCAGGTAACAACGAGGGGTGGATTACCGCTGCCAGATCAACAAAAACCACGCCATCCTGGTAATACTCGCAAAGCAACTCGGCAACGCGAACCGCCACCACCGTCTTGCCCATGCCGCCATCGGCCACCAGGGACATCAGTCGCCGGCCGGGTAATTGCCTGACCAGATGATCGATAACCGCATCGCGGCCCTTGATCGAGGTCAGGAGCGCGGGCAGTTTGGCGGGGACGGTTACAGCCGGTTCGGGGCTTGGAGCAATATCCACGGCCGTGGACTGCACATCGGCGACAAAACTGTAGCCGCGCTGCGGAACATTGACGATATAACGCTGGCCATTTAGACCGTCGCCCAGTGCCCGACGCAGTGCAGCAATATGCACGCGCAAGTTAGTTTCTTCGACGACAGTGCTTGGCCACACATGAGCAATGATCGCCTCCTTGCTGACCACCGCCCCGGCATTTTCAATCAGCAGGTGCAGGATTTCCAACGCCTTGCTGCCGACCCGAAGCGGCCGATCGCCCTCCAATACAACGCGACGCTGCACATAGAAACTGAACGAGCCGAATCGGCGTATCTCATCCAAACAGAGACTTCTGAGTGTACTCATTCCTTGCAAGCGCTTGATGGTCACATCTCGCCAAGAGGCCAGCGCTCCTCCTGCTGAAGGGTTCCTTAGTAGTCTGGCAAAGATTTAAGACAACAACGCCCACACAAGGGGGTCGATACTGCCAATGAGATGCCCAATACGGACACATAAGCGCTAGTTGAACTGCCGGCGGTATTGGCTGGGCGGCACCCCGAGTTTTTCCACAAACAAATGACGCATATGCCGAGCGCTGCCAAAGCCACTTCGATAAGCCACTGTTTTTAATGGCAAGTTGCCGCTTTCAAGAAGACGCCTCGCGTTATCGACCCTGGCACTTTGGACAAACTCCATAGGCGTCATATTCAATTCACGGGTGAAGGTTCGCGCAAAGTGACGGGGGCTCATGGCCGCCAGGCTGGCCATGCGTTCAACGCTGAATTCCTCTGCGACGTTTTCCAGGACGTAGTTGCGCACTCTGAAAATAGGCGAGTCATCCTTGGCTACATCGGCCACCAGTGGGCTGAATTGCATTTGCCCGCCTTGGCGTTGCATCACCACCAAGAGCACCTTGGCAACAGATAAGGCGACCTTTTTGCAATGGTCTTCAGCAATGATCGACAAGGCCAGATCAATACCGGTGGTCACGCCACCCGAGGTGATCAGGTTGCCATCCCTGACAAATATCTGGTCGGTTTCAACCTGGGCATCGGGGTATTTTGCTGCCAGCCTTTGCGTGTAGTTCCAATGCGTAGTGACCCGCCGTCCATCCAGCAGGCCGGCTTGCCCCAGAATAAATGCGCCCGTGCAGACAGAGGCAAACAGGCGAACCTGGCTGGCTGCTTTGCGCAACCAGCATTGCAACGCCGGGAATGGCTGGTTGTAGGCACCTGGACCACCCGGGACGATCAACACATCGTAGAAACCACTGGCTTGGTCGATATGGGTGTCCGCGGTGAGCGTTATTCCACTTGAGGTGCGGACCGCCAGGCTGTCCGAGGCGATTGTCAGAATCTCGTAACGGTCTTGAGGCTCAAGGTATCGGTTGGCAATAGAGAAAACCTCTACCGGCCCGGCGACATCGAGTAAAAGTAGATCGGGAAATAAAATGACTGCGACTGTTTTCATCAACCATGACCCGCAAAAATAAAAAAGCCCTCACCTGGGCCACAGGCAATTATAGGGCACAAGCAAAAGCCTACCGACCAATAAAAGCCTAATAAATTCATAGTCTTAGGTAACAAAATTGGCTGAATGCCAACCAGTGCCCAGTGAATTCAGATGCAGCGTCTTAGCAGCTTAGCAACTGACGGCGATACTCACCCGGGGTCAGGCCAAACCAGCGTTTACAAGAGCGATTGAAAACGCTTTGCTCGCTGTAACCGAGCAGGCCCGCCACTTGCGACATAGGCATATGCCGCTCACTTAAATAGTGTTCAGCCCGGTTACGGCGAACCTGCTCGACCAGCTCATCAAAACGGTGTCCTTCTTCAGCAAGGCGGCGCTGCAGCAAGCGCGGATGCATGCCGAGTTGCGCGGCAATAATCAGAAGTCGGCAGCGGTTGGTCGGTAGCAGCCGGAAAATCAAGCGTTCAACCTGCTCAGCCAGGCTCACGGACTTCTCTGCCCCTATCTGGCTCAGGTACTGGACCATCGCTCGGTGCAGGCTGGGGTCTTGCTGCTCAATCCGGCGCCCCAGCTGCTCATGGGTCAGCACAAACGCATTGACTGGCTGGGCGTCATACACAGAGGTTTTGAAGTAGCGTCGATAACGTGCTTGCGGCAAGGGGCTGATGCCACTGAGTAACACCGATTGAGCCGCGAAAGAGCTGCCAAACAGCAACCTCATGATGTTATGCGCCGCTCCCATTGCCAGTTCGACCATTTGCCGCTGCATGTGTACACCGGGCAGGCGAATATCAACTGACATACGCGGTGCGTCAGCCTGGGACAAATCCAAATCCAGTTCGATACCCGGGCTGTGATAACCAATAAAGCGCACCAACTCAGCCAGGGCTTGCCCCGCCGTAGCAGAACTGCGCGCAATAATCGCCACCGGCCCGAGAATATGGATGTCCTGGTATTCAGCCATGCGCAGGCCAAAATCAGGACAGTCGAACTCCTCAGCCGCGCACTCAAGTAATTCAATCAGCGTGCGCAGCGGCACCGAGGCGTCTTCTTCATCAAGCAAATGTACAGGCACCCGAAACCGCTCCAACAGCAGCAGCGGATCGCCTCCCAGTTGCCCGACAAGCTCTCGGAAACCCGTAAATGAAGTCGTTCGAATAAGTGCGGTCATGTCACCTAAAATCAATTAAAAGTCATCAAAGATCAATTAATTTATCACAGGGAAGCGAACAATTGACCCACGAACAATGACTGCATTGCCTACCCTGCAATGTGCTTACAACAATTAAAACTGGGATCTGCTCATGCAATTTGACTACATCATCATTGGTGCTGGCTCAGCAGGTTGTGTACTGGCCAACCGACTGAGTGCAAACCCTGAAGTGTCCGTTTGTCTGCTTGAGGCAGGTTCTGAAGACACCTCCCCGCTTATCCATACCCCGGTGGGCGTTGCTGCTATCTTGCCAACTCGCCACGTTAACTGGGCATTCGACACCGTCGCGCAGAAAGGTCTCGGCAACCGAATTGGCTACCAACCCCGTGGCAAGACCCTGGGCGGTAGCAGCTCGATCAACGGCATGATCTACATTCGTGGCGACCGCAGTGACTACGACGACTGGAAAGCGCTGGGCAACGAGGGCTGGGGCTATGACGACGTACTGCCCTACTTCCGCAAAAGCGAGTCCTACCACGGTGGGGCGAATCAATTTCATGGCGGCGAAGGTGAGCTCTTTGTTGATCAGCTCACACCCCATGCCGTGACCAAAGCCTTTATCGAATCAGGCATCAGTGTCGGCCACAACTACAACCCAGACTTCAACGGCGAACAGCAAGAAGGCGTTGGCGCCTATGATGTGACTATTCATAACGGCCGTCGCTGGAGCACCGCCACTGCATTTTTAAAGCCTATCCGCGAGCAGCGCAGTAACCTCAAGGTGATTACCGGCGCCTTGGTTGAACGCATTATTCTCGACGGCAAGAAAGCCGTTGGCGTATCCATCCGGCACAAAGGCAAAAGCCAACAGCTCAAAGCCCGTAAAGAAGTGCTGCTTAGCGCGGGAGCATTTGGCAGTCCGCACTTGCTGATGCTTTCCGGGATTGGCCGCAAGGAAGACCTGGAACCCCACGGCATTGCCGTGCTGCATGAGCTGCGCGGAGTTGGCCAGCAGCTACAGGATCACCCTGACGTGGTGATCTCCTACCGCAGCCCAGACACCTCGCTGCTCGGGGTGTCCATTACCGGCTCACCCAAGATGGGCAAAGCGCTTTGGCAATACACGCGCAGTAAAACCGGACCATTTGCCAGTAACTGCGCCGAGGGCGGTGCTTTCCTCAAGACCGACCCAACGCTTGATCGCCCCGATGTCCAGTTGCACTCAGTGATCGCGCTGCTCGATGACCACAACCGCAAGTTGCATTGGGGCCACGGTTTCAGCTGCCATATCTGCGTGCTGCGTCCAAAGAGTGTCGGTAGCGTTGGCCTGAACTCCAGCGACCCGGCAGTTGCGCCGAAAATCGATCCTAACCTGCTCGGCCATGAAGATGACTTGAAAACAATGCTCAAGGGCTATCGCATGGCGCAAGAGATCATCAAGCAAGCGCCGATGGCGGCCTATCAACTGAAAGATATATACGGCACCGACAAACTAACAGACGAAGAACTGCTGCAAAGCATCCGCTCGCGAGCAGACAGCATTTATCACCCGGTTGGCACCTGCAAAATGGGTAATGACGACAACGCAGTGGTTGATAGCCGTCTACGTGTACAAGGCATCGAGAACCTGCGTGTGGTTGACGCCTCGGTGATGCCAACATTGGTTGGCGGCAACACCAACGCCGGCACTATCATGATTGCTGAACGCGCTGCTGAGTGGATTATCCAGGCTGACCCCGCTGTTTAAGCAAAGGCCTCAGCGGCAAGCCGAGTGCAATTGAACAAAAGCTGCACCCATAAAAAACCGGCAATAGTTGCCGGTTTTTTATTTCAGCCTAATCAGTAACTCTCCCGATTCGGCCACTGCCAATCCTTTGAGTTACTGAACGGGTCATCCCCAACCGGCTCAGGCCACCGGTCGGAGCCGCTCAAAAAAGCCGGTTGAGACCATCGAACGCAGCAACCCGATAGGCTTCAGCCATGGTCGGATAGTTAAAGGTGGTGTTAACAAAATACTTGAGGGTATTGGCCTCACCTTTCTGGTTCATGATCGCCTGGCCGATGTGCACGATCTCCGAGGCCTGGTAACCGAAGCAATGCACCCCTAAAACCTCAAGGGTTTCGCGGTGGAACAGGATCTTCAGCATGCCAACCGGCTCACTGGAAATCTGGGCGCGTGCCATACCCTTGAAGAACGCCTTGCCCACTTCGTATGGGACTTTATCCTGGGTCAGCTCGCGCTCGTTCTTACCGATCGAGCTGATTTCAGGGATGGTGTAGATACCGGTTGGCACATCGTTGACGAAACGCCAGCTATCGTTCTCAACAATACTGCCAGAGGCCGAACGACCTTGGTCAAATGCAGCGCTTGCCAGGCTCGGCCAGCCAATCACATCACCGGCTGCATAGATGTTTGGCACCGCCGTACGGTAATGCTCGTCAACATCGAGCTGACCGCGACCATTGGCCTTCAGACCAATGTTTTCCAGGGCCAGTTTGTCGGTGTTACCGGTGCGACCGTTACACCAGAGCAGCGCATCGGCCTTGATCTTCTTGCCTGACTTGAGATGCAGGACAACGCCGTTATCCACACCTTCGATGCGTTCATATTCTTCGTTGTGGCGAATCAATACGTTGGTGTTACGCAGGTGGTAGCTCAAGGCATCGGAAATTTCAGCGTCAAGGAAGCTCAGCAGTTGATCGCGGTTGTCGATCAGATCGACCAATACGCCCAGGCCGCTGAAAATCGATGCGTACTCACAACCAATCACCCCAGCTCCGTAAATAATCAGACGCCGTGGCGTGTGGCTCAGGGTCAGGATGGTGTCGCTGTCGTAAACCCGAGGGTGAGTGAAATCAACGCCATCAGGGCGGTATGGACGCGAGCCGGTGGCAATGACGATGTCCTTGGCAACCAGTTTCTCAACCGCGCCATTTGCACAAACCACTTCAATCGAATGCTCATCGGCAAAGCTTGCGGTGCCATGAAACACGTCAATACGGTTGCGCGCGTAGTAACCGGTGCGCGAGGAAACCTGCTTGGAGATAACCCGCTCGGCGCTTTTCAGCACATCCGGGAAAGAGAACCAACGCGGCTCGCCAATCTGGCGAAACATCGGGTTGGTGTTGAACTGCATGATCTGACGAACTGAGTGACGCAAGGCCTTGGATGGCACTGTCCCCAGGTGAGTGCTGTTGCCCCCTACTTCACGGCGACTGTCGATCACAGCAACCTTGCGACCGGCTTTTACCGCGTTCATTGCTGCGCCTTCACCCGCTGGGCCGGAACCCAACACCACTACATCGTAGTTGTAGACCGCCATGTTTACTCCTCAGATCACGCCGCAGCGCTATCTATGCGCTCGCGGCAGGGCCGACGCTGCCAGTCGCAGCGCGGCAATCAGAAACTCATCTGTTGCTATACCGCTGTTAAAGCTTGCTTGCGTCGTAGGCCAGCGTGGTTTGCTTGGCTGGATCGACACTGTTGACCTCTTCGCACTTCTCACGGCTACCGCCACAAATCGAGCACTCTTTCTCGATGCCCAGGTTAGCGATACCGCCGCACGAACCGGCGATGGGCTTACGGCCCATGATGACACCGACGGCCATCAGCGAGACCACCAGCAACATAACTAAAAAAACGATTACAAAGGTCATTGCTCTTCTCCTGCAGCAAAAAGCTGCTCGAATGCAGGGCTAGTGTGTGTGACGAAGCCATTGACTCCTCGGGTCACGAAGAATGCAGCTATCCCTGCCTTCTTAGCGTAAGCCATACCGCGCTCTGGCCCAAGCACCATCAACAGCGTCGACAAGCCGTCAGCCATCAAGGTTGAGCGATTTGCCACTGTTACCGCAGCCAACTTGTGGGTGATAGGCGCGCCCGTTTGCGGGTCAATGGTGTGTGAATAGCGCACACCATTTTCTTCAAAATAGTTACGGTAATCGCCCGAGGTAGAAATACCGTAGCCGTCGAGCTCAAGGATCTTTTGCGACACCCGCTCATCGTCACGCGGCGCCTCGATGGCGATACGCCAAGGCTGTCCGTCAGGCTTCTTGCCTGCCGCCTTCAGCTCGCCAGTCGCTTCGACCAAATAACTGGTGATACCCAGTTCGTTGAGCCGCTTAATAATCTTATCGACCGTATAACCAGCAGCAATGCTGTTGAAGTCGAGCTGAATGTCTACATCTTTACACAGCGATTGCCCGTCGATATGCAGGTGTTGGTGACCAATTTGCTTGCGCGCCTCGGCTACCTGCTCAGGACTTGGGACTTTCTCAGCCCTGGCTTTGGGACCAAAGCCCCAAAGATTTAGCAATGGCTCAAGAGTCAGGTCAAAGGCACCATCACTTTGCTCGGACAACTCGCCGCCGACCTTGACCAACTCAAGCATGCCCTCTGGCAACGGCATGCAACTGCCTGCAGGAGACTGATTGAACTTGGAGACCAAGGAATCATCACGGTAGGTCGACATTTGCTTATCGACCTCAGCCAGAATCGCTTCGGTCTGTTGCTTGACCTCGGCGACATCCGGTGTGGCGTCAGTATGAACGTACTTGACGCTGTAGCTGCTGCCCATGGTTGGGCCGCCAAATTCTTCTACCCGGTCCGAAAACCAGCAGCCCGTTAGGGCTGCCGCCAAGGCGACAGCAATAACGGGCTGAAGTACAGCATGCTTCATGATCAACCGCCGAAGTCATCGAGGAGGATATTTTCCTGCTCTACACCTAAATCAACCAGCATCTTGATCACTGCGGCGTTCATCATTGGCGGGCCGCACATGTAGAACTCACAATCTTCAGGAGCCGGATGGTCCTTGAGGTAGTTCTCGTACAGCACGTTGTGAATGAAGCCTTTGAGGCCTGTCCAGTTGTCTTCAGGTTGCGGATCCGACAACGCCAGGTGCCACTCGAAGTTAGGGTTCTCGGCCTGCAGCTGATCGTACTCTTCGTTGTAGAACGCCTCACGCATGGAGCGTGCGCCGTACCAGAAGCTGATCTTGCGCGTCGACTTCAAACGCTTGAGCTGGTCGAAGATGTGCGAGCGCATGGGCGCCATGCCCGCACCACCGCCGATAAAGACCATCTCTGCATCGGTATCCTTGGCGAAGAACTCACCAAATGGCCCGTATACAGTGACCTTGTCACCCGGCTTGAGGCTGAACACATAAGAAGACATCTGGCCAGGTGGCAAGTGATCCTTGCCCGGTGGCGGCGATGCAATACGGATGTTGAACTTAACCAGACCGACTTCTTCTGGGTAGTTGGCCATCGAGTAAGCACGGATAACCGTCTCTTCAACCTTGGACACGTACTTCCACTGGTTGAACTTGTCCCAATCGCCGCGATACTCCTCTTGAATATCGAAGTCTTTGTAATGCACTTCGTGCGGTGGGCACTCAAGCTGCACATAGCCGCCAGCACGGAAATCAACACTCTCGCCTTCTGGCAATTTGAGGGTCAATTCCTTGATGAAGGTGGCAACGTTAGGGTTGGACTCGACGGTGCATTCCCACTTCTTGACGCCGAAGACCTCTTCCGGCACTTCGATCTTCATGTCCTGCTTGACCGCAGCCTGACAGGACAAACGCCAGCCTTCTTTGGCCTCACGACGGGTGAAATGTGATTCTTCGGTGGAGAGCATTTCACCGCCGCCGGAAAGGATCACACACTTGCACTGGGCGCAGGTACCACCGCCACCGCAAGCAGATGACAAGAACACATTGTTGGCCGCCAGGGTTTGCAGCAACTTGCCGCCTGCTGGGACTACGATGGTCTTTTCACCATTGATTTCGATGCTCACGTCACCGCTGGATACCAGCTTGGCCCGCGCCATCAAAATAATCACCACCAACGCCAGAACGATGGCGGTGAACATACCTATTGCGAGAAAAATTTCGTAATTCATCTGTTCATCCCGTCCTTACAACTGCACGCCAGAGAAGGACATGAAGCCCAGAGACATCAAGCCGATGGTGATGAAGGTAATACCCAAACCCTGCAACCCCGCCGGTACGTCACTGTACTTGAGCTTCTCGCGAATCCCTGCCAGAGCAGCAATCGCCAGCGCCCAAGACAAGCCCGAACCGAAACCGTAAACGGTACTTTCAGCCAGGTTGTAGTCACGTTGCACCATAAACAGCGTACCGCCCATGATCGCGCAGTTAACTGTGATCAGTGGCAAGAACACGCCCAAGGCGTTGTACAGAGCAGGCACGTACTTATCCAGGAGCATCTCCAGGATTTGCACGATGGCCGCAATAACACCGATGTAGCTGAGCAAGCCAAGGAAGCTCAGGTCTACTTCAGGCAGGCCAGCCCAGGCCAGCGCGCCGTCTTTGAGCAGGTAGGTGTAGATCAGGTTGTTGGCTGGAACTGTGATGACTTGCACCACGATTACCGCAATACCCAGGCCAATCGCAGTCTCTACTTTCTTCGAGATTGCGATAAAGGTGCACATGCCCAGGAAGAAGGCCAAGGCCATGTTCTCAACGAACACTGCTTTAGCCAGAAGGCTCAGATAATGTTCCATTAGTAAGCCTCCTTATTCGAGACCTGTGGCGCCATTTTGAAGCTTGGCTTTTCCACTTGATCTTTCTTCCAGCTGCGAATGCCCCAGATAAACAGGCCGATCAGGAAGAACGCCGAAGGTGGCAACAACAGCATACCGTTCGGCTGATACCAGCCGCCGTCATTGATCACCGGGAGGATTTCAAAGCCCAGCAGCTTACCGGCACCAAATAGCTCACGGATGATGCCAAGAGCAATCAACATGGCGCTGTAACCCAGGCCGTTACCGATACCATCGAAGAACGACAGCACTGGCGGGTTCTGCATGGCAAAGGCTTCAGCACGGCCCATCACGATACAGTTGGTGATGATCAGGCCGATAAATACCGACAGCTGTTTCGACAGGCTAAAGGCATAGGCCTTCAGTACCTGGTCGACCACAATTACCAAGGACGCAATGATCACCATCTGCACGATCATACGGATCGAGCTTGGGATCTGGCTGCGGATCATCGAGATAAACAGGTTGGAGAACCCGGTTACCAGGGTCAAAGCGATCGACATAACCAGTGCGGTCTTGAGGTTCGAGGTGACCGCCAAGGCGGAACAAATACCCAGAATCTGCAAACCAATCGGGTTGTTGTTGAAGATCGGATTGAGCAGGACTTCTTTAATAGTCGGCTGCGACATGATCAAGCCTCCCCTGCGCGTAATTTAGTGAGAAACGGACCAAAGCCTTGTTCACCCATCCAGAACTTCAACAGGTGATCAACGCCATTACTGGTCAGTGTCGCTCCAGCCAGTGCATCAACCTGATGCTCTGCTTTCGGGCTTTTCGGGTCAACACCACCTTTAACTACAGAGATAGCCACTTTGCCATCGTCTGAGTAAATGGTTTTGCCAGGCCACAGGCCTTTCCATTTCGGGTTATCAACTTCACCACCCAAACCAGGGGTTTCGGCGTGCTGATAGAAGCCAAAGCCACTCACAGTGTCCAGATCAGCTTGCAGGGCGATAAAGCCATACAAGGTTGACCACAGGCCCTGGCCACGGATCGGCAACACCACTTTATCAAGCTTGCCGTCTGTCTCAACCAGATAGACGATGGTGTAGCGCTCGCGGCGCTTGAGCTTGGCAAGGTCTTGCTCGGGCGTCAGGGCAACTGACTCGCTCGGGTCTTTAGCGCCTTGCAGCGGTTCGTACTTGAGCGGGTCTTTGGCGTCACTGAAGGTCCCGGTTTGCAGGTCAACAATCTTTGCCGTGATGCGCTGGTCGAACAACGCTTTTACTTCCTTGCCGCTCATGCCCGGATTACCCAGGCTGGCGATAGCCAGGATGCTGCGTTGCTTGTCCAGCAGGCGGTTGTCCTGCTGTGTTGGCTTCAGCGCAATAGCGGCGCCGGCAACAAATACCGAGCACACAAGGCAAACCAACAGGGCCACCAGCAACGTGCGTGCGGTGGATTCTTTTTGACTAGACATTACGCGCCAGCCTCCGCTTGATATTGGCTTGAACGACGAAGTGGTCGATCAGCGGTGCAAACAGGTTGGCGAACAGAATCGCCAGCATCATGCCTTCTGGGAATGCAGGGTTGACCACACGGATCAACACCACCATAAAGCCGATCAGGGCACCGAAAATCCACTTGCCGGTGTTGGTCATGGAGGCCGACACAGGGTCGGTGGCCATGAAGAACATACCGAAGGCGAAACCACCCACAACCATATGCCAGTACCACGGCATGGCGAACAGAGGGTTGGTGTCAGAGCCAATCAGGTTGAACAGCGAGCTCAGGCCGATCATGCCGAGCATTACGCCAGCAACGATGCGCCACGAAGCAATCTTGGTCATGACCAGGATACCGCCACCGATCAGCAGTGCCAGTGTGCTGGTTTCACCAATGGAGCCGTTGATGGTGCCAACAAAGGCGTCCATCCAGCTGATGCCGTTACCAATCACATTCTCAACACCACCAACGGCGGCCAGGCCCAGCGAGGTCGCGCCGGCAAAGCCGTCAACCGAAGTCCATACCGCGTCACCGGACATCTGCGCCGGATAGGCAAAGAACAGGAATGCACGACCCGCGAGCGCCGGGTTGAGGAAGTTCTTGCCAGTACCGCCGAACACTTCCTTGCCGATGACCACGCCGAAGCTGATGCCCAGTGCCACTTGCCACAATGGAATGCTTGGCGGCAGGATCAAGGCAAAGAGCACCGAGGTCACGAAGAAACCTTCGTTGACTTCATGGCGGCGGATCGAGGCGAACAACACTTCCCAGAAACCGCCAACAATAAAGGCAGTTGCATAGATAGGCAGGAAGTAGGCCGCGCCCTGGATGAAGTTATCCCAGATACTGGCCGGATCGAAGCCTGCCAAGGAGCTGATCAACGCAAAGCGCCAGCCCTCTTGAGCAGCCAGCAGATCAGGGCTTGCGCTGTAGATCAGGTTGGCTTGGTAGCCGGTGTTCCACATGCCGAAGAACATCGCCGGGAAGGTACACATCCAGACGGTGATCATCATGCGCTTGAGGTCGATGCCGTCGCGCACGTGAGCTGTGGTTTTGGTTACGCTGCCAGGACGATAGAAAAAAGTGTCCACGGCCTCATACAAGGCGTACCACTTTTCGTACTTACCGCCAGATTCGAAGTTGTGCTCGATTTTATCGAGAAAAGCACGGATACCCACGATTAACCCTCCTTCTCGATGCTTGCGAGGTTATCGCGCAGGATCGGGCCATATTCATACTTGCCAGCACAGACATAGGTGCACAACGCCAGATCTTCTTCGTCGAGCTCCAGGCAACCCAGCTTCTGGGCCATCTCAGTGTCGCCAACGATCAGGTAGCGCAGCAGTTGTGTCGGCAAAATATCCAGTGGCATTACCGCTTCGTAATTGCCCACCGGAACCATCGCCCGCGGACTGCCGTTGGTGGTGGTCGAAAAAGCAAACTTCTTCGCCGCCGCCAGCTTGGATACGAAAATATTCAGCACCGAGTGCTTATTCACACCCGCGCGCAGGTAATGCAGCATTTCCCGGTCATTACCCTCAGCCAGGCAAGAAACCTGCTGGTGATAGCGCCCCAGGAAAGCAAAAGCGCCCTGCGCCGTGCGACCACCCAATAGCGAACCCGAAACGACGCGGTTTTCGCCAGGCTGGAGCTCACCGGCGGTGAGTTCCTCAAGGTTTGCACCCAGACGTGTACGCAACAGGCGCGGGGTTTCGACAACCGGGCCTGCCAGCGAGACAACCCGGTCAGTCCACAGTTGCCCGGTGGTGAACAACTTGCCGATGGCAATGACATCCTGATAACCAATCGACCACACGTTCTTGGTCGCGGTAACGGGATCAAGGAAATGAATATGGGTGCCAGCCAAGCCCGCTGGGTGCGGCCCTGCGAAGGCTTCAGCCTGCACGCCTTGCAGTTGCTCGCCAGGCACATTGGCGCCATCGGCTTTGCACAGGAATACCTTGGCAAAGGTGCTAAGCACCTGCAGACCACTTTCAAAATCTGTGGCGTACTCAGCGATCACAACCGCTGGATCAGCAGCCAGAGGATGGGTATCAATCGCGGTCACGAAGATCGAGTTAGGAACCGCATCAATGGCAGGCACCTTACTGAACGGACGTGTGCGCAAGGCAGTCCACAGGCCTGACTGTTGCAGGTTCTCACGGACTTTCTCATGGCTAAGTCCAGCCAGTTCGCTGGCCGGATACTGAGCAAAGGTCACTTGCTCATCACCCTCGATGTCAATCACCACTGACTGCAGTACACGTCGCTCACCGCGATGAATCGCGCTGATCACGCCTGCTGCAGGTGCGGTATAGACCACCCCTGGGGTTTTCTTGTCAGCGAACAGTATTTGTCCGAGCTTGACCCGATCACCCACCTGGACTTCCATCGTAGGCTTCATACCATGATAGTCGTAGCCTATGACGGCGACGCTACGTACCGGCCTTGCGGCCTCGATACGTTGCGCCGGCGCGCCAGTTATGGGCAAATCGAGCCCATTCTTAATTTTGATCATAGGTTTGCCTAACCACTGATATTAGAAATCTTCTTAGAATACGGACGACGCCAGAAAGCCAATAGGCAAGCACACACTGAGATAAATCAGCATGATGGACGGCATCGGTCGCGGGTAAAAAATCCGCTTGATTATAAAGACGGCCCCTGCCACTGACCACCCAAGCATTGGCTTTTTTTAGGCGATACGTAACAAGAGGCGACAAGCTCATAGTTTGGATAAATCAATCCGCACCGTGAATACGACTAAAGCACCTGTACAGCCGCGCTCATATCAAAACCTAATCCGCCCATTATCACCCAACGGGCTAAATTTCGCGACCAGCCAGTCAGCAGCCCGCAGATGCCCGGCAAAATCAGGGCATAAAAAACGGGAGCCTGGGCTCCCGTTCTTGTGCAACTAAGGCGTCTTAGCGAGGAAATGCTGGCGGGTTGACCCCGACCATATCTTCCATCACCCGGACGACCTGGCAGCTGTAGCCGAACTCATTGTCGTACCAAACGTACAGTACAACGCGGTTATCGTTGCTGATGGTGGCTTCGGCATCGACAACACCGGCATGACGCGAACCGACAAAGTCAGTCGAAACCACTTCTTGCGAGTTCACATAGTCGATCTGCTTGTGCAGATCCGAATGCAGCGCCATGTAGCGCAGGTACTCGTTGATTTCTTCGCGAGTGGTCGACTTCTCAAGGTTGAGGTTGAGAATGGCCATCGACACATTCGGCGTCGGAACACGAATCGCGTTACCGGTCAGCTTGCCCTTCAGCACAGGCAGAGCCTTGGCCGCAGCAGTAGCCGCGCCGGTTTCGGTGATCACCATGTTCAACGCTGCAGAACGACCACGACGACTGCCTTTATGGAAGTTATCGATCAGGTTCTGGTCATTGGTGTAGGAGTGAACGGTTTCAACGTGACCGTTAACGATGCCGTATTTGTCATCGACAGCCTTGAGCACCGGCACAATGGCGTTGGTGGTGCAGGACGCAGCAGAGATGATCTTGTCGTCCGGGCTGATGTCAGCATGGTTGATGCCGTGAACGATGTTCTTCAGCTCGCCCTTGCCCGGTGCAGTCAGAACCACACGGTTGATGCCTGGGCACTTGAGGTGCTGACCCAGGCCTTCAGCGTCGCGCCACTTACCGGTGTTATCGACCAGCAGTGCGTTTTCGATGCCGTAAGCGGTGTAGTCGATCGACGCCGGGTCGTTGGAGTAGATAACCTGAATCAGGTTACCGTTGGCGCTCAGGGTGTTGTTGGCTTCATCGACAGTGATGGTGCCGTTGAACGGACCATGCACCGAATCACGACGCAGCAGGCTGGCGCGCTTGGCCAGGTCATTGTCGGCACCTTTGCGCACAACAATGGCGCGCAGACGCAGACCGTCGCCACCACCGGTTTTTTCGATCAGGATACGTGCCAACAGGCGACCGATACGACCAAAGCCGTAAAGCACAACATCCGTGCCTTTGCGCCCTGCAACATTCTGCTGGCCGGTTACGCTCTCTAGCTCTTCACGGACGAACTGCTCAAGGCTACGGCCGTTGGCTTCTTTTCCGAACTTGGCCATCATGCGACCGAGATCGATCGATGCAGCGCCCAGCTTGAGCTCGCCCATGGTTTTGAGAACCTGGAACGTGTCGTGTACCGACAGCTCAACATCACCATCAAGACGGTGGCGAGCATAACGGTGAGCTTTGAGTATCTGAATAACAGAACGATTGATCAGGCTACGACCATAGATCGATGTGACCACGTTGTTATTGCGATAGAGCTGGCCGATCATCGGAATCATCGCTTCCGCAAGGGCTTCTCGATCGATCCACTCACCAAGACACTGGTCGGGCTTCTGATTCACAGGCAGTACCTTCCACATATGTAGGGGCTGAAAAAAGGGGCTACATTATGCCGATCCGCGAGCGTGGGGGCAATGTCGCCTGTCGAAACTGACAGCAGACACTTTCGCCCGTTACAATCGCCAGCCTCGTATCTTGACCGTGAGCCGCCTGTGTCCGTACTGCGCCTTCCGTCCCTGCCCGCTGCTGCCGGCAAACAACACTGGGGCAACCTTCCCGGTGCTGCGCTAAGCCTAGCAATTGCTGAGGCTGCAAGCGCAGCAAATCGCTTCACTTTACTGCTGACCGCCGACAGCCAAAGCGCCGAACGGCTCGAACAGGAGTTGAGTTTCTTTGCCCCGCAATTGCCGGTTTTGCACTTCCCTGACTGGGAAACCTTGCCTTACGACCTTTTTTCGCCACATCAAGACATCATTTCCCAGCGCATATCTGCGCTTTATCGCCTGCCAGAACTAAAACATGGCGTTTTGGTAGTACCGATAACCACGGCCCTACATCGCCTGGCCCCGACGCGCTTCCTGCTCGGCAGCAGCCTGGTCCTGGATGTTGGACAGACACTTGATGTCAATGACATGCGCAGTCGCCTTGAAGCCACGGGTTATCGCTGCGTCGACACGGTTTATGAGCATGGCGAATTTGCCGTGCGTGGCGCCCTGATTGATTTATTTCCCATGGGCAGCAAACAACCGTATCGGATTGATTTGTTCGATGACGAAATTGAAACCCTGCGCACCTTTGACCCGGAAACCCAGCGGTCAATCGACAAGGTTGAATCCATAAAGCTACTTCCAGCCCGTGAGTTTCCGCTGGAAAAGAAAGCCATCACTGATTTCCGTGGACGCTTTCGCGAGCGCTTCGATGTCGATTTCCGCCGCTGCCCGATCTATCAAGATCTCTCCACGGGCATCACCCCGGCGGGCATCGAGTATTACATTCCACTGTTTTTCGAAGAAACCGCGACCTTATTCGACTATCTACCGCAAGACACCCAGGTGTTTTCGCTGCCCGGCATCGAAAAAGCCGCCGAACAATTCTGGAATGACGCCCGCAACCGCTACGAAGAACGTCGGGTTGACCCTGAGCGACCACTATTGCCGCCCGCGGACATCTTTTTACCGGTCGAAGACTGCTTCGCGCGCCTGAAAAACTGGCCCCGCGTGGTGGTCAGCCAGGACGATATCGAGGACGGGGTTGGCCGCTTGCGCTTCAACGCACAGCCACTGCCTGACCTGGCGATTCAAGCCAAGGCCAGTGAGCCACTGGCTGCGCTACGGCGTTTTATCGAGGAATACCAGGGCCGCATTCTGTTTTGCGCCGAGTCTGCCGGTCGCCGTGAAGTCCTGCTCGAGTTGCTCGCACGGCTGAAACTCAAGCCCAAGGAGGTCGATGGCTGGCCAGCGTTTGTCGCCGGCAAAGATCGCCTGGGGATTACCATCGCCCCGCTTGATGAAGGCTTGCAGCTTGAGGATGTAGCACTCATCGCCGAAAGCCCGCTGTTTGGCCAGCGCGTCATGCAGCGCCGTCGTCGCGAAAAAACCCGTGACGCTGGCGAAAACGTCATCAAGAACCTCACCGAGCTGCGTGAGGGATCGCCCGTGGTGCATATCGACCACGGCGTAGGTCGCTATCAAGGCTTGGTTACACTGGAGATTGATGGCCAGAATGCTGAGTTTTTATCGTTGCAGTATGCCGAAGAAGCCAAGCTTTACGTGCCAGTTGCCAGCCTGCACCTAATCGCCCGCTACACCGGCAGCGACGACGCCCTTGCCCCGCTCCACCGCCTGGGCTCGGAAATCTGGCAAAAAGCCAAACGCAAAGCTGCCGAACAAGTCCGTGACGTTGCCGCCGAGCTGCTGGATATCTATGCGCGCCGCGCCGCGCGTGAAGGCTACGCCTTTGCCGACCCACAGGTTGACTACGCCACCTTCAGTGCGGGCTTCCCCTTCGAGGAAACCCCAGATCAACAAGCTGCAATTGATGCAGTGCGCGACGACATGCTTGCGCCCAAACCCATGGATCGCCTGGTCTGCGGTGATGTTGGCTTCGGCAAAACCGAAGTGGCCATGCGCGCCGCATTTATCGCGGTACACGGCGGCAAGCAAGTGGCGATCCTGGTGCCGACCACTTTGCTCGCCCAGCAACACTACAACAGCTTCCGCGACCGCTTTGCCGACTGGCCAGTAAAAGTCGAAGTCATGAGCCGCTTCAAGAGTGCCAAGGAAGTTGGCGAAGCCATGCAGCAACTGGCGCAAGGCAAGGTCGATATTGTCATCGGCACCCACAAATTGCTGCAGGACGACGTCAAGTTCAACAATCTTGGCCTGGTCATCATCGACGAAGAACACCGCTTTGGCGTGCGCCAGAAAGAACAGCTCAAGGCACTGCGCAGCGAGGTCGATATTCTGACGCTCACCGCGACACCAATCCCGCGCACGCTGAACATGGCGGTTGCCGGGATGCGCGACCTGTCAATTATTGCCACGCCTCCGGCACGACGCCTGTCGGTCCGCACCTTTGTCATGGAACAGCAAAACACCGTGATAAAAGAGGCGTTGCTGCGTGAGCTACTGCGTGGCGGTCAGGTTTACTACCTGCACAACGATGTCAAGACCATCGAAAAATGTGCCGCCGACCTTGCCCAACTGGTGCCGGAGGCGCGTATTGGTATCGGTCACGGCCAGATGCGTGAGCGCGAGCTGGAACAGGTGATGGGTGATTTCTATCACAAGCGCTTCAATGTACTGATTGCCTCGACCATCATCGAAACCGGTATCGACGTACCGAGCGCCAACACCATCATCATCGAGCGCGCCGACAAGTTTGGCCTGGCCCAACTGCATCAATTACGCGGTCGCGTCGGACGCAGCCACCACCAGGCCTATGCCTATCTGTTGACGCCGCCGCGCAAGCAGCTCAGCGACGACGCCCAGAAACGCCTCGAAGCCATCGCCAATGCCCAGGATCTCGGCGCCGGTTTTGTTCTGGCCACCCACGACCTGGAAATTCGCGGTGCTGGCGAGTTGCTCGGCGATGGGCAGAGCGGTCAAATCCAGGCGGTTGGTTTCACCCTGTACATGGAAATGCTCGAACGCGCGGTTAAAGCCATTCGTAAAGGCGAGCAACCGAACCTGGACCAACCTTTGGGAGGTGGCCCGGAAATCAACCTGCGTGTCGCCGCACTGATTCCAGACGATTACCTGCCTGATGTACATGCACGCCTTATCCTGTATAAACGCATCGCTTCGGCGGTCGATGAGGATGGGTTGAAGGAGTTGCAGGTTGAAATGATTGATCGCTTCGGCCTGCTTCCAGAACCGACCAAAAACCTGGTGCGCATCACCCTGCTCAAGCTCAAGGCCGAAACGCTGGGCATCAAGAAAGTCGATGCAGGGCCACAAGGCGGTCGCATCGAGTTTGCTGCGGACACCTGTGTTGACCCGCTGACACTGATCAAATTGATCCAGAGCCAGCCCGACCGCTACAAGTTCGAAGGCGCTACGCTATTCAAATTCCAGGTCCCCATGGAACGCCCGGAAGAACGATTCAACATACTTGAAGCGCTGTTTGAGCGCCTGACACCACCCTCTTGAAGGACCAATACGTGAATATGCGTGCACTTCGCAGCCTTGCCCTGCTGCCTTTATTGGCGTTGAGCGCCTTTAGCCCGACAGCTGTGGCCGCCGACAGCTATCAAATTGAAGTGATTGTCTTCCGCCAGCCCGGTGAAGTCCTGATTTCCGGCAAGCGCGCGCCCGATGACTGGCGCCAGGGCGCACGCTTGCTTGAACCCGATCAGGAACGCGCCACTGCGCTTAATGACGAAGCTGAAAAGCTCAATGATGGCGGCGATTATCAGGTTCTGTTGCACAAGGCCTGGACCCAATCCAGCGATGAAACCCTGGCCTTCAGCAGTGGCGATATGCAGCTAGGTCATGCACCTATCGAAGGCACCCTGACCCTCAAGCAAGACCGCTCGCTGGAGGCCAAGGTCGATCTTTGGATCAACCAGTTTGAGCCTGGCGGGCTGGTTTCGCGCAGTGAACGCCTGCAACAGTCAAGCACCTTGCAAACGCACAAGCTCAACTATATCGACCACAGTAACCTGGGCATGCTGATCCGAGTTCGCCCTGAGTAAACTCACCTGCATGGTGGACAAGCTTCGCGTTGTCACACCATGCAATGCCAACAACATGCAGGGCGGATAACGCTCTTTTATCCGCCATTGTCCGTAATAAGCATTCAGGAAGCCTGCTCGGCGTTAAGCATTTCCCCGCTTGACTCGATGGACAAGCTTCGCGCTGTCACACCCTACACGACCAACACTAGGCGCCGGTGGTCCGCGCCTCCCTTCAGGCGCTCAACACCCGAGCCAGAACAGCCTTGACCTTATCCATCCCCTCGACCAGCGCCTGTTCGATCTGGGCCATGGTAATCAGCTCATTACTCTTGCCCGCCGCCGGGTTAACCACCAACGACAAGCAGGCATAAGGCAGCGCCAATTCACGCGCCAATACCGCTTCCGGCATACCGGTCATGCCGACAATATCGCAGCCATCGCGCTCCATGCGGGCAATCTCGGCCACAGTTTCAAGGCGCGGGCCTTGGGTCGCGCCATAAACACCATGGCTGCTGAATGCACAGTGCTGCGCAGCCAACGCATGGCAAAGCTTGTTGCGCAGCGCTTCATCATAGGGATGGCTGAAATCGATATGGGTGACGTGCTCCAACTCACCGGCAAAATAAGTGTGCTCGCGCCCACTGGTATAATCGATGACCTGATGCGGCACGCAGAAATGACCAGTCCCCATGGCCATGTGAATACCACCGACGGCATTGACTGCAAGAATTGCCTGAGCGCCCGCCTCTTTCAACGCCCACACGTTTGCCCGGTAATTGACCTGATGCGGCGGGATACGATGCGGATGGCCGTGACGCGCCAAAAACAGCACTTCACGCCCTGCGTATTCACCTCGCAGCACCGGCGCGGACGGCGCACCAAATGGCGTATCGATATTCAGCGCAGCGGTAATGGTCAAGCCCTGCAACTGAGTCAGGCCAGTGCCGCCGATAATCGCGTAGACAGTCATCTCGTTATCCTTATTCAACCAACTGTGCAGCGCGCAACGCGCCAATAGCCTCAAGCCAACGCGGGCTCTGACGGTATTCAACACCCGGGAACGCCTGACGACGCATCCGCCCCAAGCCCTCAGGCGCAACCACATTGAGGCGTTGAGCAGCACTCAAGGCCAGCTCGGCGGCGGCGCGATCATTGCAGACCAGGCCCATGTCGCACCCTGCATTGAACGCCGCTTCAATCCGGCATGCGGCATCACCCACTACATGGGCACCCGCCATTGAAAGGTCATCACTGAAGATCACACCCTTGAAGCCAAGCTCACCACGCAGAATGTCTTGCAACCAGCGACGCGAGAAGCCAGCAGGCTGGTCATCCACTTTTGGATAGATAACGTGGGCAGGCATTACAGCCGCCAATTGATTGCCTAATTGGGCAAACGGCTGCATGTCTTGGCTGCGGATCTGCTCAAGGCTGCGTTCATCCACAGGAATCGCTACGTGTGAATCGGCCTCGGCCCAACCGTGCCCCGGGAAATGCTTGCCCGTAGCGGCCATACCCGCCTGGCTCATGCCACGAATAAAGGCACTGGCCAGTTGCGTCGCTCGCAGTGCATCACCTTCAAAAGCGCGACTGCCGACCACTGCGCTACGCTGGTGGTCGAGATCCAGCACCGGCGCAAAGCTCAAGTCCAAGCCAGCGGCCAATACTTCGATAGCCATGATCCAGCCACAGTATTCAGCAAGCTGCTCGGCATTGGGATTGTCAGCAAGCGCCCGCATGGCTGGCAAGCGGACAAAACCTTGGCGCAAGCGCTGAACACGGCCGCCTTCCTGATCGACAGCAATTAATAAATCCGGGCGAATTTGTCGAATAGCCGCGCTCAATTCGCGTACTTGGCGCGGGTCTTCAATATTGCGCGCAAACAAAATCAAACCGCCCACTTGCGGTTGACGCAGGATCTGCCGGTCTTCAGCAGTAAGCCAGGTGCCATCGATGTCGAGCATCAACGAGCCTTGCAAAGGTGAGCTCACAAGAATTCCTTAATCAAGAGATATAGCGGCCCAGTCAGGGCGCGGCGCTTCATCTATCACCAGCGCACAGTTGACCGGCACCTGAGGAAACAGTTGCTCTATATCGACGTTGCGCAAGCGAATACAGCCATGGGAAAGCGGCTCCCCCATCGGCTCGGTATCCGGTGTGCCATGCAGGTAGATGTAGCGGCGAAAGGTATCGACACTGCCCAAGCGATTGCGCCCGGGCTCGCAGCCACTGAGCCAGAGAATCCGGGTCAGAATCCAGTCTCGCCCCGGAAACGCTGATGCCAGCTCTGCCGACCAAATTTCTCCGGTCCAGCGGCGACCTCGCAGCACAGCGGCCAACGGTAAGTCCGCGCCAATTTTGGCGCGCACGATATGCCGCCCACGAGGCGTACAGCCAGAACCATTTTGCTCGCCAACACCGTTGAGAGCCGTTGATACTGGCAGACGCAACAACAGTCGCCCATCAGCAAAACCATAAAGGCGCTGATCAGCAATAGAGATATGTATGAAATCAAGAGTAGCCATGGGCGGCTAGCTTAGCGGATCAGCCCCGCTACGCACAGCCACCCGGCTTTAAACCTTGGCTGCAACAGGCGGATTTTTAACCCGTGGACGCAGCTGCGCAGCTGCCAGGGCCGGATCACTCAAGCCAGACTCTGAACGCATGCCTGCTGCCAGAAACGGCACCATCAAGCGCATCACCTGTTCAATAGAAGTGTTGACCCCGAAGTCTGTTTCCGACATTGCACGCAATGCCTTGATCCCCGACATGCTGAATGCAGCAGCGCCGAGCATAAAGTGCACACGCCAGAACAGTTCAAGCGGTGGAATACGCGGCGCAGCTTCATGAACCAACATCATGTAGCGGCGGAACACCTTGCCATAGACTTCTTCGAGGTATTTGCGCAGGTGGCCCTGGCTTTGGCTGAACGCCAGGCCGAGCAAACGCATGAAAATGGAGAGATCGTTGCCACTGCGCGGCTTGACCGCAAGCGCATGCTCTACCAACAGCTCAAGGAGCTCTTCGAGTGACACCTGGGTGTCTTGCTTGGTTTGGCGACGATCCAGCTCGCGCTCAAGACTTGCGCAAAAAGGCCCAAGAAAGCGTGAAAACACCGCTTGTATCAGGGCCTTTTTCGAACCGAAATGATAGTTCACCGCAGCCAGATTCACCCCAGCCTTGCTGGTAATCAAGCGCAACGACGTTTCCGCAAAACCTTTTTCGGCAAACAGTTGCTCTGCGGCATCCAGAATGCGTTCAACAGTTTCCGACTGGGCCATTATCCATCACCTAACAAACACTTGTTTGAAACATACGTTTCAGCTCCATGCATTGTCAAGCATTGCAATGCTGTCTTTTGCATCGACCTTCACGATTGAAGAATCACACCTATGCAAGACGTTCAGCAAAGCAATCGAGTAACAGGGCCACGAAGAGAAAATAGCACGATTAAATTAACCAATTGCAAAAGTATGATTGCCAAGCCGCCTCTACTGTATATAATCCCAGTCACTGTATATAAAAACAGAGCCAACCCAATGATAAAGCTGACGCCCCGCCAAGCTGAGATTCTCGCCTTCATCAAGCAGTGCCTTGAAGACAACGGCTTCCCGCCTACTCGTGCGGAAATTGCCCAGAAACTCGGCTTCAAATCTCCAAACGCCGCCGAGGAACACCTCAAGGCGCTGGCCCGCAAAGGCGCAATTGAGATGACACCCGGCGCCTCGCGCGGCATTCGCATTCCTGGCTTCGAACCTAACGCTGAAGAAGACGGCCTGCCCGTCATTGGCCGGGTGGCTGCTGGCGAGCCCATTCTAGCGCAGCAGCACATCGAAGATTCATGCCGCATCAACCCTGAGTTCTTCCACCCCAAGGCAGACTACCTGCTGCGCGTTCGCGGCATGAGCATGAAGGACATCGGCATCCTCGATGGCGACCTGCTGGCCGTGCACACAACCCGTGAAGTACGCAATGGCCAGGTGGTAGTGGCGCGCATTGATGATGAAGTAACAGTAAAACGCTTCAAGCGCGAGGGCAGCAAAGTCTGGCTGATTGCTGAAAACCCGGAGTTTGCGCCAATTGAGGTCAATCTCGAAGAGCAGGAACTGGTTATTGAAGGGCTAAGTGTCGGCGTTATCCGCCGCTAATGGAGTATTTATGCAGCTGTCTCAACCGCTAAATCAGACACAACTTCCACTGTTCGAGGCTTTTATGGCTGCCAGCGCCCCCGCACTGCCGCAAGAAGCACTCAACGATGCCTGGCAGGACCAGCCCCAGGCATTTAGCGAATTGTCGCTCAGAGGCGCTACGAGACACTGCCTGACCCTGCTTGCCCCGATCCTGCGTGAACTCAGCGAAAATGACAGCGAACGCTGGCTGACGTTAATTGCACCGCCCAGCAACCTGACCCAAAGCTGGCTGCGCGAGGCCGGACTGAACCGTGAGCGCATCCTGTTACTGCACCCACGCGGCGAACAAAGTGCACTGCAACTGGCTGAAGAAGCATTGAAGCTGGGTCGCAGCCACACCGTGGTCAGTTGGTTTCATCCGCTGCAGCGTGCTGCGCGCCAGACACTGGAAAATGCTGCGCGCGAAGGGGCTGCGCAAAGCCTGAATATCAGCCTCGGGTAAATCCGAGTTGGATAGCAATTTTCTGTCCACGGCCCAACGCAATGATTCAAGTGGCTTACCAAACAGCACGTCATCTTGAAATCACGGGACAGTAATGGATTTATCCAGCTTCTAGTCCTTGGTCACCCAAAAACCTTATGCAGACACGGCGACGCTTGTATCTGCAGCCAAGAGCCCTTCAGTGCAGAACGCGAACTTCGCCTTCATGCTGAAAATCATTTTCAGCCAGGCGGCCAGCCATTTGCACACCTACATTGAGCATGGCTTTGGCCACTTCCACGTGCTGACCTTGCAGGAATGACTTCGCGTCTGATGAGAAATCCAGCACTACAAGCGCCTCCTCATCGTCTGCACGGCGCAAGGCGATACGGCCATCTGGTAGTTCTACGATTTCTAAAAACGAAGTAGGCATAGGTTTGAGTCTCCACGTTAGCTGCGCATTGTAGCAGCCGACGGGAGCGTCACCCTAGCCCGCTTATCAAGAAGGACCTACCACTCACTGAGCGTTTCGCGGAAACGTCGCGCCAGCGCAGTGATCTGTTTGCGCCAAGCCTCGAGGGTTTCGCGCTCAAGCGGCTCTTGCTCCTGATCAATACTGACCGCCACTATCAATGGCGTAGTCGGATCGACCTTGGCCTTTTGTTGCATTTGTGGCGGCTTGTGCAGGGCTTTGTAAGCCTCGAGCAATTGAGCAAGCCAGGTTTCAGGATTGGCAGCCAATTCAACTAACTCGGAAAACTCAGGGCTTGGCGCAGCCTGCAGCATCGAGGCATCAAGCAAAACCTCAATCTGGGTCGACTGGCTGTTGGCCAAGCGGTAGTAACCGGCGATCTCGTGACACAGGCCCAATACAGCGCCAAACAGGTGGAACAAGGTGGCCTCGCGCTCAGCCTGGACCAACCCCTGGACATTCATTGCGCGTGACTCTTCAGCCTTGCGCCATGATTCAAGCGCTAGGCCCGCGTAAAAGATTTTCTGGTTGGTGCGGGTATACAACTCGTTAGCCATGACTCACCACTCCTCGACAAATCAGCGATCAACACCCGGCCGGGCTGAACCCGCCCGGCCAGGTTGACTCTAGGCCAGCTACAGGCCCAGCCGTACAAGCCCAAGGCGTGCACGGCTGCTTTGATCAACGCTTCTTGTCTTCGACCTTCCACTTGCCGCCGTCAAAGAATGCTTTCCAGCCTGTAGGCTTACCCTCAACCTCAGTCTGTACATATTGCTCTTTGGTTTTGCGGCTGTAACGAATAACTGCCGGACGGCCTTCTGGATCTTTCTGCGGCGCGCTGAACAGAAATTCGTACTTCGGGTCGATTTCATCTTTGTGCGGCAGGATCTCGATCACCAATGGCGCACGGGTTTCGCGATTCTTTGGAAACTGACTGGCGGCCAGAAACAGGCCCGAAGCACCGTCGCGCAGCACATAGGTGTCATCCACCTTCTCGCACTTGAGTTCCGGCATCTTCACCGCGTCCATCTTCGGCGGTGCAGGCTCGCCGCTACGCAGCAATTTGCGGGTATTTTTACAGGCGCTATTGGTGCAACCAAAAAACTTGCCGAAGCGGCCGGTTTTCAGTTGCATCTCGCTACCGCACTTATCGCACTCAAGGCTCGGACCTTCGTAACCCTTGATCCGGTATTGACCGGTCTCGATTTCATAGCCTGCGCAATCGGGGTTGTTACCACAGATATGCAGCTTGCGCGTTTCATCGAGCAGGTAGGCATCCATTGCGGTGTCGCAAATTTTGCAGCGGTGCTTGCCGAGCAGCACCAAGGATTCCGATTCACCCTCGTCATCCGCGGCGATTTCATCGCCAGGCACCAGGTTGATGGTGGACTTGCAACGCTCTTTAGGTGGCAAGCTGTAGCCAGAGCAGCCAAGGAACACACCGGTCGAGGCCGTGCGAATCATCATAGGACGACCACACTCGCGACAGGCAATGTCGGTCAAGGTCGGCGTATTGGCACGCATGCCAGTGTCACCGTCAGCCGCCACTTCAAGCTTTTTCTTGAAGTCGCCGTAGAACTCGTCCAGCACGTTCTTCCACTCGCGCTCGCCCTGGGCAACATCATCGAGATGCTCTTCCATGCCAGCGGTAAAGCCGTAGTCCATAAGATTGGAGAAACTTTCAGACAGGCGCTCGGTAACGATGTCGCCCATCTTTTCCGAATAGAAACGACGGTTATGCAGTGCAACGTAACCACGATCCTGAATGGTCGAGATAATTGCCGCATAGGTCGACGGACGACCAATACCGCGCTTTTCCATCTCTTTAACCAAGCTGGCTTCGGAGTAACGCGCAGGCGGTTTGGTGAAATGCTGGCTAGGATCAAGCTTGATCAGCTTGAGTGTCTCGCCCTGCTTCATCTCAGGCAACACAGCGTCATCGCCGGCCTTGCTCAGCTGTGGCAATACACGGGTGTAGCCATCGAACTTGAGAATACGGCCCTTGGCGCGCAACTCGAAATTAGCCGCCTCGACGGTAACTGTCGTCGACAGGTACTGCGCCGGTGGCATCTGGCACGCAACGAATTGACGCCAGATCAGCTCATACAGGCGCTCAGCGTCACGCTCCATGCCACTCAACTGGGTCGGCTTGGTATTGACGTCGGAGGGACGAATCGCTTCGTGGGCCTCTTGCGCGCCTTCCTTGCTGCTGTACATGTTTGGCGTTTCCGGCAGGTACTTCTTGCCGAATTCATCTTCGATAAAACCGCGCACCATGCTCACCGCATCAGCCGACAGGTTGGTCGAGTCGGTACGCATGTAGGTGATGTAGCCAGCCTCATACAGCCGCTGAGCCATCATCATGGTCTTCTTCACACCGAAGCCCAGGCGGTTGCTCGCAGCCTGCTGCAAGGTGGAGGTGATAAAGGGCGCTGAAGGCTTGCTGCTGGTCGGTTTGTCTTCACGCTTGGCGACGCTGTAGCTGGACGACTTAAGCGTCTCCAGCGCAGCTGTAGCCTGTGCTTCGTTGAGCGGCTTGAATGCTGCACCGTTTTCACGGGCCACTTCAAAACGCACAGTGTCTTTTTTGTCTGTGGCCAGATCAGCGTGCACTTCCCAATATTCTTCCGGGACAAAGGCACGAATCTCTTTCTCACGCTCAACCACCAGCTTGACCGCTACCGATTGCACACGACCTGCAGACAGGCCGCGTGCGATCTTGGCCCACAGCAGCGGTGAAACCATATAACCCACAACGCGGTCGAGAAAGCGTCGGGCTTGCTGGGCGTTAACTCTATTGATATCGAGCTCGCCCGGCTTGGAGAATGCCTCTTGAATGGCTTTCTTGGTGATCTCGTTGAACACCACGCGCTTATAACGGCTGTCATCGCCACCAATGGATTCGCGCAGGTGCCAGGCAATAGCTTCCCCCTCGCGATCCAAGTCGGTTGCGAGATAGATGGTGTCGGCGTCTTTGGCTAAGCGGCGCAGTTCATCAACGACTTTCTCTTTGCCCGGGAGGATCTCGTACTTGGCTTTCCAGCCATGCTCGGGATCAACCCCCATGCGCGCCACCAATTGACGCTTGGCTTTTTCCTTTGGCGACAGGGCCGGAGCCTCGCCTGCAGCAGCTTTTCCGCGTTTGGCCGGTTCTTTGGCCGCACTTGCCGAACCACTAGTAGGCAGGTCACGGATGTGGCCGATGCTCGACTTCACCACGTACTCGTTGCCCAAGTACTTGTTGATTGTCTTGGCCTTGGCCGGGGATTCCACGATGACCAGCGATTTACCCATGGATCAGAAAATTCCTGAATGTGAAGAAAAGAAAAGGCAGGAGACGCCTTGTCTGGCACCGCTATATATAGTGGCGCTCAAGGCAAGGTCAAGTTTAGGTATTTGACTAAGCGCTTCAAGGTTTGCCAAAAAGCGGCGTTTCAGCCTCGATCAAAGCGAAGCGCGGAACGCTTTCGCCGTCAACATCAACACGCTCACAAAACATCTCAAGCGGACGAACCCAAAGCCCATAATCACCGTACAGCGCCTGATAAACAACGACCTGCTGCTCAGTTTCGGAATGCTGGGCGACACCAAAAACGCGGTACTCAGGGCCTTTGTAATGGCGGTAAAGACCGGGTTTTATCTGCATCACACATTTCCTGTAAAAATAAAAATTCTCGCAAAGTGATTTCTGAAAATCAGACCGCCTGATTTTTCAGTAACCCCCCAACAAACAAAAACCGGGGCACAAGGCCCCGGTTTCGCACCCTGAACGATTAGACCCGTTCGAAGATGGTGGTGATGCCCTGACCGAGGCCCACACACATAGTCGCGACACCCAAAGCGCCGTCGTTTTGCTTCATTACGTTGAGCAGGGTACCGGAGATACGTGCACCGGAACAACCGAACGGGTGGCCCAACGCAATCGCGCCACCGTGCAAGTTGACCATTTGATCCATCTTATCGAGCACTTTCAGGTCCTTCAGCACAGGCAAGGCCTGAGCCGCGAAGGCTTCGTTGAGCTCCATAAAATTGATGTCAGCCATGGTCAAGCCAGCACGCTTGAGCGCTTTCTGAGTCGAAGGCACTGGACCGTAACCCATGATTGCCGGATCAACACCTGCAACGGCCATCGCACGGACCACAGCCATCGGCTGGATACCCAGATCCTGGGCACGCTGCGCCGACATCACGATCATGCATGAAGCGCCGTCAGTGATCTGCGAGGAAGTCCCTGCAGTGACGGTGCCGCCTTTTGGGTTGAACGCTGGACGCAGTGTAGCCAGGCTCTCAAGGGTTGTTTCCGGACGAATGGTCTCGTCGTAGTCGAAAACCTTGAGGAAGCCATTCTCGTCGTAGCCTTCCATCGGGATGATTTCATCCTTGAAGTTGCCTGCGACTGTAGCTTTGTGCGCCAAACGGTGCGAACGCTCACCGAACGCGTCCTGCTGCTCACGGGTAATACCGTGCATTTTACCGAGCATTTCAGCGGTCAGACCCATCATGCCCGACGCCTTGGCCGCGTACAGCGACAGGTGCGGGTTTGGATCAACACCGTGCATCATGCCAACGTGGCCCATGTGCTCAACGCCGCCAACCACGAATACATCACCGTTACCGGTTTGAATCGCCTGCACGGCAGTGTGCAAAGCGCTCATGGAAGAGCCGCACAGACGGCTAACGGTCTGGCCTGCACTGGTGTGCGGGATCTGAGTCATCAGCGACGCCATGCGTGCGATGTTCCAGCCCTGTTCCAGCGTCTGGTTTACACAACCCCAGATCACGTCTTCGACTTCGGCCGGATCGATCTTCGAGTTGCGATCCAGGACGCCGCGAATCAGGTTTGCCGACATGGTCTCGGCACGGGTGTTACGGTGCATGCCGCCTTTGGAGCGCCCCATCGGGGTGCGACCGAAGTCAACAATCACTGCATCTCTTGGGTTCAAGCTCATCATTTTACCCTCGCTAAATCGTTGCGCGATTAACCGAAAAACGTCTGGCCGTTCTTGGCCATTTCACGCAGCTTTTCAGTTGGCTGGTACAACGCGCCCAGATCGGCGTACTTATCGGCCAGGGCTACAAATTCGGCTACGCCGATGCTATCGATGTAACGCAGTGCACCACCACGGAACGGCGGGAAGCCGATACCGTAGATCAGGCCCATATCGGCCTCTGCAGCGGTTTCAACGATGCCATCTTCGAGGCAGCGAACGGTTTCCATGCACAGCGGGATCATCATGAAGTTGACGATATCTTCATCAGTCAACTCACGCTCTTCGCGCACGATTTCTTTAAGCAGTTCATAAGCTTTAGGGTCAACGACCTTTTTCGGCTTACCGCGCTTGTCAGTCTCGTAGGCATAGAAGCCTTTGCCATTTTTCTGGCCCAGACGATCAGCGTCATACATCACGTCAACCGCAGTACGGCCTTCAACAGCCATGCGATCCGGGAAGCCTTCAGCCATCACGTCACGGCCGTGGTGGCCAGTGTCGATGCCAACAACGTCAGACAGGTACGCCGGGCCCATTGGCCAGCCGAACTTTTCCATGACTTTGTCGATACGGGTGAAATCAACACCGAACTCAAGCAGCTTGGAGAAACCACCGAAGTAAGGGAACAACACGCGATTGACCAGGAAACCAGGGCAGTCGTTGACCACAACCGGGGTCTTGCCCATCTTCTTGGCGTAAGCAACGGTAGTAGCGATGGCGGTTTCGCCAGACTTCTCACCGCGGATAACTTCAACCAGCGGCATCATGTGCACAGGGTTGAAGAAGTGCATGCCACAGAAGTTTTCCGGGCGCTTCAGCGCCTTAGCCAGCAGGCTGATGGAAATGGTCGAGGTGTTGGAGGTCAGGATCGCATCTTCACGAACCACGCCTTCAACCTCAGCCAACACAGCTTGCTTGACCTTCGGGTTTTCAACCACTGCTTCAACCACGATATCAACGTGACCGAAGTCACCGTAAGACATGGTTGGGCGAATGGCGTTTAGCGCCTCAGCCATTTTGGCCGGGGTCAGACGACCTTTTTCGACACGCTTGCCGAGCAGCTTGGAAGCCTCGTTCAAGCCCATCTGGATACCCTCTTCACGGATATCTTTCATCATGATCGGCGTGCCTTTGACAGCCGACTGGTAGGCGATGCCGCCCCCCATGATGCCAGCGCCGAGTACGGCAGCCAGTTTCACGTCTTTTGCGATTTCGTCGTAGTGCTTGGCTTTCTTCTTCAGTTCCTGATCGTTCAGGAACAGACCAATCAGGCTTGCAGCAACCGGCGTCTTGGCCAGTTTCACAAAGCCTTTGGCTTCAACTTCCAGCGCTTTGTCGCGACCGAAGTTTGCAGCTTTCTGAATGGTTTTGATCGCTTCAACCGGCGCCGGGTAGTTCGGGCCAGCTTGACCTGCAACGAAACCCTTGGCGGTTTCAAAGCACATCATCTGCTCAATTGCGTTGAGCTTGAGTTTTTCCAGCTTAGGCTGACGCTTGGCCTTGTAATCCAGCTCGCCGCTGATGGCGCGCTTGATCAGGTCCAAGGCAGCTGCTTGCAGCTTATCAGCGTCAACAACGACGTCGACAGCGCCAGCTTTGAGTGCATCTTCGGCACGGTTTTCTTTACCGGCGGCAATCCACTCAACAGCGTTGTCAGTGCCGATAACACGCGGCAAACGCACGGTACCGCCGAAGCCCGGATAGATACCCAGTTTGACTTCTGGCAGACCAACTTTAGCGCTGGTGGCCATGATGCGGTAATCCGCAGCCAGGCACATTTCAAAACCACCACCCAAAGCGATACCGTTGATAACGGCGACGGTTGGAACAGCAAGGTCTTCAAAGTCACTGAAGATTTTGTTGGCTTCAAGGTTGCCTGCGACCAACTCTTCGTCAGGCAGCTTGAAATTCTCAACGAATTCGGTGATGTCGGCACCGACGATAAATACGTCTTTGCCGCTGGTAACAATCACGCCCTTGATCGAACCATCGGCCTTGATTGCATCTACGGACTGACGCAATTCGTTCAGGGTAAGACGGTTGAACTTGTTGACGGATTCACCCTTGAGGTCGAAATTCAATTCGACGATGCCACTTTCAAGAGCTTTAACCGTGATGGCTTTACCTTCGTAAATCATCAACTGATCTCCACGATATGGAAGCTAAACAGTACACGTCAGAGCCAACCAGCAAGCTGCTCCGCGGCTGAGCCGTCCAGAGTAGCGTTAAAATGCCTGGCACACCCACTGACGCGATATTCGAGCAGTAAAGGCGCTGTTTATTACAAACAAACGCTCAATTCATACGCCCGTTTGATTTGGGTCGGCACACATTCAGGGAAAAGACTTAACTTGTCAATTGTCGATCTGCGACCACGGCTTGGCAAAAGCGCGCTAAAACCAGCAAAAAGACTGTTACGCCGGGGCTTGCAAAGGATAATCAGCTAATCTTTTAGCGCATAATTCAGCACCAGCAGCCAAGCAAACTAGTACGCGTTCAGGCTAGCAAATCACTCTGAGGCCCGGTACATTTGACCGCAGATGGCGCGCAAGGATTCATCCTGAGTTGCCACCCAAAACAACAACGAACCCTAGCAAAGGGTCTATGGAGCACCGCATGACAAGCCATATGCTTGCCATTTCCCTACGCACTTTATTCGCATCCGCCCTGCTCCTGATCAGCACATTCAGCCATGCAGCACCCCCTCCGGCAGATAGCCTGCTAACGCTTCACCAGATGCGCCTTGACACCCAAAAAAGCCTCAGCAGCTTCTACATGTACAACAACATGGAGGGCGACCAGCGTTATGCGCAAATGATTAATGAGTCGCTCAGCGAAGCCAGCCAGGCTTTGTCTAGCTTGCAAGATCTGAACGGCGACAGCTCCAAAGCCCTTAGCGGGCAGTTGGTTGGGCTCTGGAATGGCTACCAGCACAACCTCAACAATCTGGTAAACACCCTCAAAACCCAGGGCTATACCGACTTGCAGCCGGTGGCCGACCTGGCTGAACAGAATCAGAAAATCATGGCCCTGAGCGAGGAGCTCTACAAAAAGATAGAGCAGGAAAGTGGCTACAGCGTGCCGCTGTTAATTCAACAAAGCCGCAAGCAAAGCCTGTTGATGCAGGCGATTGCAGTGGATTACTCATCGCGCAGTGCATCGGTGGGCGCAACGTTTATGGGTGGCGGCGATAGCCGGAGCATGGAAGAGCTGGTCAATGAGTTTGCCACCACCCTCAAGGCGCTCAGCCAAGCCCCCGAGAACACTGCCCAGACCACTGAAACGCTGAACAATGTAGGCACCAAATGGCATTACATTGAAAAATCATTGAAAAATTACAATGAAAACAGTGTACCCTTCTTGGTTAGCAAGTACTCCGATAGCATCATTGAAGAGCTGGAGCAGCTATCCTCGCAGTACGCAGCAGCATCGACCTAAGCGCCCAAGCAACAATGCCACCGAGTCGCGTCGATATGCACACACAGAATTTACCGGCCTGCCTGGCCAACCTTCCAGCCCGGTGCTTGCATCGGGCTTTTCTTTGCCTGCTAGAAATAGCTTTTGAGAAAGTCCCTGATCGCTTCCAGGCCCTGCCCTTTGCCATGCTCGCCCCAGCACACGGCGACCATTTGCGGGCTAAGTTCAGCCTTGTAGACATCTGCCGGCAAACTCGCCAAACGCTGCGCAAGCTCGTTGTCCGTGCAGGGCTCACGCCACTGATTGCACCACTGCCCAGGCTCTATCTGCCAATAACACCAGCTGTCTTGATGCCCACGGCGACGCGCCAGATGATACTGCGGGCACGACGTCCCCTGCCCGCGCTGCAGCCAGTGCGGCCATTGCTGTTGCGAGAGGTTCATGGCCAACCCGAACTGCCTGGCTTGCATGCGCACATCCATGCGTCCACGCAAACGCCTGGAGGGCATCAGCATCGCCAAGGGGCTGAGCATACAAAAAAGCAATGCCAATACAATCCACAAGGTCATAGGTTATATCTCTGCCGTAAAAGCCTGCCGCAAGCACTCATTAAGGTTCATACTTATATTCATCGACTGTCCATTTAAGGAGTCTCTCATGTCCTACACACACATCTTGGTCGCCGTTGACCTTACCGAAGAATGCGACCCGGTCATGAGCCGCGCGCAATTACTGGCACGCAACAACCAAGCGAAGCTGTCGGTTGTGCATGTCGTCGAACCAATGGCCATGGCGTTTGGTGGCGACGTGCCAATGGACCTGTCGATGCTGCAACAACAGCAATTTGATCAAGCCCGCGAGCGCCTTGATGCATTTGCCGTGAAATACAACGAACTGGCTGCTGACCAGCGCCACCTGACCTACGGCCAGCCGCGCCAGGAAATCCATCGCCTGGCCGAAGAACAGGGTTGTGACCTGATCATCGTCGGCAGTCATGGTCGCCACGGCCTCGCCCTGCTGCTGGGCTCCACCGCCAATGACGTGCTTCACGGTGCGCCATGCGATGTACTTGCAGTACGCTTGAAAAAACCCGAATAAAACCCGGGATACCGCCTGGGCCAGCAGGCCCAGGCGAGTTTATTCTGGACTCTCACCTGCGCTCATCACCATTGGCCGGATTTTCTGCAGTTGCGTCTCCAACGAATAGGTCATGCTCGAAGACATCGAAAAGAAGGTCAGGAACGCCTTCAAGTTGGAGTCTCCCTTGCAGGTATCGTGAATGCGCTGCCAAAAGGCCTGATTGACCAGCTGCAATTGCTGGAACATGCGCACCAACCCCTTCAACTCCCAATCAGCATGGCGCCCTTCTCGCGAATTGAAGTACTGGCGAGACAAATAGAGCGAAAATGCGCGCAGGATAAATTCCTGATTACTGGCAAAGGGCAGATGATTCTGCGCCATCGGTTTCAACTTACCCAGTACCGGGCAAGCACTGGTTGCCATTATCACCCCAAGCAAAGCCCGCAGGCCTTCTTCAAGCCCCGCATGCTTGGTGTACTCACGCTCAGGCGTGCGCACCCAGACCATAGCCTTTGTGAAGGCTGGCAAACCTTGAAAATCCTCAACCACGCGATGCAGGTCGACCGCTGCCGGGCAATGACTGAAATTGTCTTTGCTCAAAGGGCAATTGCTGCATTGCTGGTTGCTCAGGCGAGTCCAGGCCGGGGCACTGCTTGCTTCAACGGGGTCGTATTCACGATCCAGCTCAATGCGATAACTAAACTGATGACTGTCGTCGAGAGTAATGCGGTACTCGATAGACATGAAACTCTCCGGCATATGTAAGCGCTACAGTCAACGACTGCATACATGCCCAGCCCTCTAGGACGAGGACTGGGACCTTATATTCAAGACAGCCCAGACTATCGGAGAATTAGCCTTCCAGCTCTGCCCAACGTTCCAGTAAGTGATCCAGTTCCTCTTGCAGCACCGGCAATTTAGCCAGGACCTCGGCTGTTGTCTCAGCAGGCTGCTGGTAGAAAGCCGGATCAGAGATTTGCGCCTGAATCGCAGCCATCTTTTGCTCGACAGCATCAATCTGTGCCGGCAATGCCTCCAGCTCACGCTGAAGTTTGTAGCTGAGCTTTTTCTTGGCGGGAGCGTTCTGCTCTGGTGCGGGCGTAGCAACCGGTTCAGGGGCCGCAACCACTGCCGAGGCCAGCTCAGGCTTACCTGCTTTACTTTCACCAACACCCAGCAACCGGGCCGAACCGCCTTGGCGAATCCAATCCTGGTAGCCGCCGACGTACTCACGCACGCGGCCCTCGCCTTCGAACACCAGGGTGCTGGTCACTACGTTGTCGAGAAATGCCCGGTCGTGGCTGACCATCAATACGGTGCCCGGGAACGTCAGCAGAACTTCTTCGAGCAATTCAAGGGTTTCAACGTCGAGGTCGTTGGTCGGTTCGTCCAGCACCAGCAAGTTGGCAGGCTTGCTGAACAACTTGGCCAGCAGCAGGCGTGCACGCTCACCACCGGACAAGGCCTTGACCGGCGTGCGCGCACGTTGCGGGCTAAACAGGAAGTCGCCCAGGTAGCTAAGAACGTGACGGTTCTGACCATCAATCTCGATAAAGTCGCGACCTTCGGCAACGTTGTCGATAACGGTTTTTTCCAGATCCAACTGATGACGCAACTGATCAAAATAAGCCACGTCAATGCGCGTGCCTTCCACGACCGAACCACTGGTTGGCTGCAAGCCGCCCAGCATCAGCTTGAGCAAGGTGGTTTTGCCTGTGCCGTTAGCCCCCAACAAGCCAATGCGATCGCCGCGCTGCAGCACCATGGAGAAATCCTTGACCAGCATCGGCCCGTCAGGATGAGCGAAGCTGACATTTTCAAGAACCATCACCTGCTTGCCAGACTTCTCGGCTGTTTCAAGCTGGATATTGGCCTTGCCGGTGCGCTCACGACGCTCGCTGCGCTCGACACGCAGAGCCTTGAGCGCCCGTACACGGCCTTCGTTACGGGTGCGACGGGCCTTGATGCCTTGGCGAATCCACACTTCCTCTTGCGCCAGGCGCTTGTCGAACAGGGCGTTGGCGGTTTCTTCAGCGGCCAGCGTGGCCTCTTTGTGCACCAGAAAGCTTGCGTAATCGCCGTTCCAGTCGATCAGGCCGCCACGATCCAGTTCGAGTATGCGTGTAGCCAGGTTCTGCAGGAATGAACGGTCGTGGGTAATAAACAGCACCGCACCCTGAAAACCAACCAGCGCCTCTTCCAACCAGGCAATCGCACCGATATCCAGGTGGTTGGTTGGCTCATCGAGCAACAGCAAATCAGGTTCAGAAACCAATGCCTGGGCCAGCAACACGCGGCGGCGCCAGCCACCGGAAAGCTCAGCCAGGGTCTTGTCAGCTGGCAGCTGCAAGCGGCTCAAGGTGCTGTCGACCAATTGCTGCAAGCGCCAGCCATCGCGCGCTTCAAGGTCTTGCTGCACATGCATCAACTTATCGAGATCAGCATCGCTGTGGATGTTCTGGCTCAGGTGATGGTATTCAGCGAGCAACGCGCCGACGCCATCCAGACCTTCGGCCACCACATCAAATACGGTACGACCATCGGCACGGGGCAATTCTTGTGGCAACTCGCCAATTTTAAGTCCGGGCGCGCGCCACACAGCGCCGTCGTCGGGCTTTTGGTCGCCCTTGACCAACTTCAGCATGCTTGATTTGCCTGTGCCATTACGGCCAATTATGCAAACCCGCTCGCCTCTGGCAATCTGCCAAGACACCTTGTCCAGCAGCGGCATGGCGCCGTACGCCAGGGAAACATCGGTGAACTTAAGCAGGGTCATGGTACGCCTCAACATTTATGCAACGAATGCGCTAGCACTATTGTTCGGAGAAAAACCGCAATTTAGTCAGCAACTGCGGGTAACGCCTTTGAATACAGTGTTCGCATCGCGAAATTTGATTATCGGGGCCTTAATGCGCCGATAAAAAACTGGGCGCGCATTCTAACCGAGTTGAGCCTAGTAATTGCGGGCATTTTTCATTATTAGCGCTGCAAGCGGCCAACCGGCTTTCGCCCACCCCAGGCAAACAGCTAAGCTAGGGCAATCAAGCACCAAGATGCACGGTGCTCAATTGACCCCACACCCGGAAGTGTCATGTCCCGCCGATTGTTAAAACTACTTTCTTGCCTGATTGTCTCGGCCACAGCGCTGTCCACTGCACAGGCCGCAAGCTTGAGCCAGCAACGCCTATATTACGATGAGGCCAAGCGCGCCCTTGATAAAGGTGACAGCGGTCCGTACCGGCGTTATGCAAGTGCTCTGAGTGACTATCCACTTGAGCCCTATCTGGCTTACACCGAACTGACCGCACGACTGAAATCTGCCAGCAATGCCGAAATCGAGCGTTTTCTAGCTGATCACGGCGACTTGCCCCAGGCCAACTGGATGAAACTGCGCTGGCTACGCTGGCTGGCCGAGCGTGGCGACTGGGCGACCTTTGCAAAATATTACGACCCGGGGCTGAACTTCACCGAACTCGACTGCCTCAATGGCCGCTACCTGATGAGCCACGGCAAGGTAGCTGAAGGTTACGCCGCAGCGGAAAAACTCTGGCTGGTGGGTAAGTCGCAACCCGAGGCTTGTGATCGCCTGTTCGACGAATGGGCAGCGGCTGGCCAGTTGACCGAAAGCAAACGCTGGCAGCGTGCCAAACTGGCCGCTGAAGTTCGTAACTATGGCCTCACCAGCTACCTGACGAAAAACTCCCCGACACTCAGCGAAGAAGGCAAGTTGCTGATTGAAGTTGCGCAAAAGCCGCAACTGTTAAGCAATCCCGCACGCTTTACCCCAGTCGATGAGCCAATGTCCGATATTGTCGGCCTGGGTTTGCGCCGCCTGGCACGCCAAGACCCGGAAAAAACCCTGAGCCTGCTCGATAGCTATGCCGAGCGCATGCACTTCTCTGATGCGGAGAAGCTCTCAATCGCTCGCGAAGTGGGTTTGTCCCTCGCCAAAAACTTTGACCCGCGGGCGCTTGCCGTCATGGCCAAGTACGACCCCAAGCTGCAAAACGACACTGTCAGCGAATGGCGCGCACGGTTGCTGATGCGCCTGGGCCGTTGGGAGGAAACCTACAAGCTGACTCAGCAAATGCCGACCGAACTGGCCCACACCAGCCGCTGGCGCTACTGGGCTGCGCGCAGCTTGCAACTGGCCAAGCCCGACAGCGCGCAACCGGCAAAGCTTTACCGTAGCCTGGCGACTGAACGCGATTTCTACGGTTTTATGGCTGCCGATCAGGTCAAGGTGCCCTACAAGTTCAATAACAAGCCGCTGGCACTGGACCCTAATGTCGTCAAGAAAGTGCGCAATACACCGGGCATCCAGCGTGCCCTGGAATTCCACGATCGAGGCCAGATTGTCGATGGCCGCCGTGAGTGGTATCACGTTAGCCGCCAGTTCAGCCGCGACGAGCTGGTCGCTCAAGCACGCCTGGGTTATGAGCTGAAATGGTACTTCCCGGCAATCCGCACCATTAGCCTGGCCAAGTACTGGGATGATCTCGATGTTCGCTTCCCGATCACCCATCGCTCCTCATTGAACAATGAAGCCAAGAAACGCGGCCTTCATTCCAGCTGGGTGTTTGCGATCACCCGCCAGGAAAGCGCCTTCATGGAGGATGCAAAATCTCCTGCCGGGGCCATGGGCCTGATGCAGTTGATGCCCGCAACGGCCAAGGAAACTGCGCGCCGTTACGATATTCCGCTGAGCAACCCGAACAACGTGCTGATCCCTTCGGTCAACATTCAGCTTGGCGCGGCCTACCTGAGCCAGATCTACGCACAATTCAACGGCAATAGAGTGCTTGCGACTGCGGCGTATAACGCGGGACCTGGTCGTGTTCGTCAGTGGCTGCGTGGCGCCGACCATCTGCCTTACGATGTCTGGGTTGAAAACATCCCCTACGACGAAACCCGTCAATACGTGCAGAACGTGCTTTCATATGCCGTCATCTATGGCGAAAAACTTAACGCACCACAGCCATTGATCGCCTGGCATGAGCGGTACTTTGATGATCAATAAGCGTTGATCAGCAGCAAAAAGGGGCCGGAAAGGCCCCTTTTGCTTTTACAGCCTGCACCAGTGTTTATTCGAGCACTTCAACGGGCATGCCAAGTTCCAACGCCCCCGAGGACAAGGCAATCAGGTTTTGCCCAAAGAACACATCGCCTTCAACCTGCCGATAGGTTTTCAAGGTGGTCAGTGGCTCGCGGTCGACGCTGCGCTCGCCTGTCACCGGGTCAAGGGTGGTCATGATGCAACGTGAACAACCCTTGGCGACCTTGAACTCGATACCACCGATGGCGATCCGCTTCCAGCTGTCTTCCGCGTAAGGCTCGCTGCCTTCGACCACCAGGTTGGGACGAAAACGCAGCATTTCCAGGTCACGCCCTACCCGACTGGACAAATCCTCCAGCGAAGCCTGGCCAATCAGCAACAATGGGAAACCGTCAGGGAAAGCCACTTTCTGGCCAATCTCAGCATACACCGGGTCGATCTGCCGGGCCCGTTCTGGCGCGACGTACACCAGCCGGCAATCACGCTGCAAGAACTGGCTCAACCACTGCGCGGCGGCATCACCGGCGTCCGGTACTCGCAAACTGTCACGCCAGATATGCACACCGCGCAAATCTTCGCTGCCCTGCGGCACCGCAACCGGTAGATCTGGCATGTTTGGGCCGCTCAGAAGCAACTCATCAGCATTTTGCCAGCGTGCTTTTATCTGATTCATCTGGCCTAAAAGGCGCTGGGTAATGAAGCGCCCGCTCTGCGCATCGACTACCATCCAACGACGATCACCTTGCACACCCAGCGAATCCAACTGAGTGTCTTGCAGCGGTTCGGCAGCGCCAGACTTAAGCGGATAACGGTAAAGACCAGAGAGATGCAACATGAGCCAGCACTCCAAAACTGAAAACCTTGTTATACGAGCATGCGTCGACGCTCACAAGCCTCCAATAACGCCAAAAACAGCACATGGCAGGGGTGCGCGCAGGATTTTACAAGGGCAACTACCACTGCTGATGGTCCTGGCACTCAGTGCTTGCAGCGCCAGCCCACCGACCAGCCTAGGCGTCCATGCCGGGCGCTTCGAGCCATGCCCCAGCTCGCCAAACTGCGTAAACAGCCAGGCAAGCGACAGTGAACATAAGATTGCGCCCCTGGCGCTCAATGGCGACCCCGCCGAAACACAGGCTCTGCTGCTGCAGGTTATTGCCAAGCAACCCCGGGCGACGCTGACCAAAGCCGAGGGCAATTACCTGCGATTTGAGTTCACCAGCGCAGTGCTGCGCTTTGTCGATGATGTTGAATTCCTGGTTGGCGAGCATCAAGTCGAGGTGCGCTCAGCATCACGCCTGGGTTACTCAGACTTGGGGGTGAATCGCCAGCGCATTGAAACGATCCGCGAGGCATTAGCCAAGCGGCCTTAAACGGCCGCGCGGTTCTTGAAGGGTTCAGGCATCCAGTTCGAGGCGTTGACGCACCACATCAACCAATTTGTCGGGTTGGAATTTCGACAAGAAATTATCACACCCCACCTTCTTGACCATGGCATCGTTAAAGCTGCCCGACAGCGAGGTGTGCAATACGATATACAAACCGGCCAAGCGCGGATCCTGGCGGATCTCGGTGGTGAGGCGATAGCCGTCCATCTCTGGCATTTCCGCATCGGTAAAGACCATCAGCAGCTTGTCCGTCAGCACCTCACCTGCATCGGCCCAGCCCTTGAGCATGTTCAGTGCCTTTAACCCATCACTGGCGACATGCATCTTCACTCCCAGCTGCCCGAGGGTTTCACGCAACTGAGACAGCGCAACACTGGAATCATCGACCAGCAGCACCTCGCGCCCACGCGCGTTATTGAGCAGCGGGTCATTCAGGCGATCACTTGAGATTTTGGCGCTGTAAGGCACAATTTCGGCCAAGACCATCTCGACATCGATGATCTCAACCAGTTGTTCTTCAACCTTGGTAATGGCCGTCAAGTAATGCTGACGCCCTGCTCCACCCGGTGGTGGCAGTACAGCCTCCCAATTGAGGTTGATGATGCGCTCGACCCCTCCCACCAGAAACGCCTGGATTGAGCGGTTGTACTCGGTCACGATGATGGTGCTTTGCTCGGTTGGCACAATTGGGCGCATGCCGATCGCTTGCGACAGATCAATCACGGGCAAGGTTTTGCCACGTAGATTAACCACCCCACAAACACAGCGGTGACGGTTGGGCATCAAGGTTAACTTGGGCATGTGCAGGACTTCCTGCACCTTGAAAACGTTAATCGCAAACAGCTGACGTCCGTTCAAACGGAACATCAGAATTTCCAGACGATTTTCACCCACCAACTGCGTACGCTGGTCTACCGAATCGAGAATTCCGGCCACTGCAAGCTCCTGTTATGTAGGCATCAACACCGACTACAGATGCTGTATCGGCAGCCCTTTGCATAACTGGAGCGCGCCCTGGAAAAATCCATCAGCCTGCAAGCCGCCGCTGCACTGCAAGATTTGCAAGTGCAGGGCGTTTTTCAATGACTTAATAGTGGCGAGTAGACTGGCAAATGCACACGCAGCGCCTTGGCGCGGGCCTTGAAGCTCAATTTGCTGGCGCTCATCGGCTCGCCATCAAGATTGAGATCCAGGCCTTCTGGCGCCTCCACCTCAAGCCAGGCGACACGAGCCATCTGCGACACACTTTCGACACCATTCATGGAGCCTGACAACATAGTCCCCAGCGTGCCAACCACGTCTGGCGCAGCGGGCACTATGCACACATCGAGCAAACCGTCATCGATCCGCGCCTTCGGACACAGCACGTGGCCTCCGCCCGCTTGGGAGCCGTTGCCAATACCCAACGCTAAAAACTCGCCTTCCCAGTTGAAATCTGGCCCCTTGAAACGCCCAAACGCCGAGTGGACTTCAGCGAAGCGACTCAACCCGGTCAGGAAATAGGCCGCGCCGCCGAGCAATTTCTTCAAGTCTTCCGGGGTGCTTGTTGTCACACTGGTGCCAAAGCCACCGGTGGCCATGTTAAGGAACAACTGCCCATTCACTTCGCCCAGATCAATGGCTGTAGGCTCAATGTCGAGTAAATCAAGGGCCTCGTTCAGATCAATCGGCACACCGGCAGCCGTGGCAAAGTCGTTGGCAGTGCCCAAGCCCAGCAAAAGCAAACTGGCATCGCTGTCGGAAAGTGCAATCACCTCGGCAACCGCACGCAAAGTGCCGTCGCCACCACCGGCAATCAGTGTCTGGTAGCCTTCGGCGAGCGCTTCGCGGGCCAGGCGTTGCGCATCACCTGCTTCCCAGGTAACCCTGACCGCAATCTCCCAACCCTGCTTGCGTTTGGCATAGATGGCATCACGCAATACTTCGTTCATTGACTGCTTGCCATGCAAAATCAACAGCGCTTTGCGTTCACTCATTGACTGCTCCTTGTAGAACCTAAAGCTCGGTAGGTAGATACGATAAAGAACAAATGCCCATATACCTTGTTAACAGACCACAGCGGCGCTCATTTGTCTCTGCCCGCCGAATATTCTTCAGCGTTGGAAGCACATTCTTCGCCCAAGCCTGAGTCAAAGCTGTGATGACTCAAGAAAACAATCGAATAATTCGATTCATATAATGCAAAAACAGCGCTTTTAGCAACAGCTAAACTGATAGAAACTAGCCTCATGACCAAACGCCCACCGCTTGCCGGTTGCGTATCACTCACTGAGGATATCGAAATGATTGAAGTTCGCGCTTTTGCAGATCTCGGCGGCGCCGAGCACGGCTGGTTGAACGCTCGCCACCATTTTTCTTTCGCCGAGTACTATGATCCGCAGCGTATGGCATGGGGTGATTTACGGGTGTGGAATGATGATGAAATCGCCCCGCACTCGGGTTTTCCACCGCACCCACACCGCGACATGGAAATCATCACCTATGTGCGCCAGGGTGCGATTACCCATAAAGACAATCTGGGCAACCATGGCCGTACCGAGGCAGGTGATGTACAGGTAATGAGTGCAGGCACCGGGATTGCCCACAGTGAATACAACCTGGAAGACAGCACAACCAAAATCTTCCAGATCTGGATCACACCGAATCAGTTTGATTCACCGCCATCATGGGGCGCCAAACCTTTCCCCAAAGGCGACCGCGCTGGCAGTTTCGTGACCTTGGCAAGCGGTAACAACGACGACCAGGATGCGCTGCCTATCCGGGCCAATGCACGAGTAGCCGCTGCGACCTTGAAGGCCGGCCAATCCACTGAGTATGTACTTGGTGCTGAGCGCAAAGCCTATTTGGTGGCTTCATCAGGTGCGTTCGAGGTCAACGGTGTTGCTGCTCAAACTCGCGATGGCGTTGCTGTTCGTGACATTGATGTACTGCATGTAACAGCGACCGAAGACACTGAAATTGTCTTGGTGGACGTTGCATGACCAGCGCTTTACTGCCTGCACAAGCCTCCAGCCAACTTGACGGCTGGAGGCACCACTCGGCTATTTAGATCTATTTGCTTATACTGGCCCGCAGCCAACAATCGGATTGGCGATTGAGCCTAATAACATGAACAGCCTTGGTTTCACTGCAGCGCCTGCCCTGCTTAAGTACCTGCGTCATGCCGAGTCTCTGGGCATTGATACCGACCTGGCCTTGCAGGCTGCACACCTGTCCCGCGAAGACCTGAACGACAACGCCAAACGCATCCCCGGTGACAGCCATGAACGCTTGCTCAAGTATCTGTTGAGCCAGTGTGACGACCCATTGTTTGGCCTGCACAGTGCCCGCTATGTGCAGCCGGGATCATGGAGCGTACTGGGCTATATCACCCTCAACTGCGCCACGCTGGGTGAAGCAATCAGCCGAATAGTGCCCTACGAAAAGCTGGTCGGCGACATGGGTGTCAGCCGTGTTGAAAGCGATGCCGAGTACACCCGACTGATCTGGAGTTGCCGCCACGACGCCCCCCTCATCCGCCGGCACATGGTTGAAAATGTACTGGCGTCATGGCTGCTGTATGCCCGCTGGATAGCCGACAAGGACTACTCACCTGCAGCGGTATGGTTTGAGCATGCCCAGCCGAACGGCATGCAGCATGAAGTCTACCAATCGGCATTTGGCTGCAAGGTGTTGTTCGAACAACCTTGCAATGCGCTGATAGTTCCCAATCAATTACTCGCCATTGAGCTGCGCCAGGCGGATCCAAACCTGCTGCGCACGCTGGAAGAGCATGCGCTGGCGTTGATGGCAAAACTGGATGATGACCAGCCGCTGACGGCACGGGTCAAGGGCGCGCTGCGCCTGCTGCTCAAAGATGGGCTGCCGCGTAAAGAGCGGGTTGCCGAGCGATTCGATATGACGGTGCGCACCCTGCAAAGGCATTTGCAACAAGCGGGTACAAGCTATCAATCAATCCTTGATGAGTTGCGCCAGGAATTGGCCGAGCACTATTTACTGCGCAGCGACTTGCCGGTGCAAGAGATCGCCAGCTACCTGGGTTTCAGTGAATCGCGTTCGTTTCACCGCAGCTTCAAAATCTGGACGGGGCAAACGCCTGGCGAATATCGGCAAGCGCATCGCCCCACCCGCTAACCGAGAATCTCACTCATTGGGATAAACCGCAGGCTATCGCCCTCAGCCAAGGTCTTGCCCTCTAGGATTTCAGCCAGCCCCTCGGCCCATGACGCACTGCGCAGCACACCGGAACTCTGGTTCGGATGCATCACCACCCGGCCATTTTCGATCCGCGCACGCACGTACTCACGGCGGTTACCAGCATGGCTCCAAACGAATCCGGCAGGCATCGGGAAACCCAGCGGCTCGACCTTGGAAACACCCATGCGCCGCAACAGATAAGGGCGCGCCAGTAAACCAAAAGTCACCAAGGTAGAAGCAGGGTTACCGGGCAAGCCCAACACCGGCACGCCTCGAAAAGCGCCAAAGGTCAGCGGCTTACCCGGTTTGATTGCAAGCTTCCAGAGCGCCAGCTCGCCTTCTTCGCGCAGTGCAGCGCCGAGAAAATCAGCCTCGCCCACCGAAACGCCGCCGGTTGAAAGAATGAGATCCACATCATTGAGCGCAGCCAATGCGTCACGGGTTAGCTGCAGGTCATCGGCCAGAATCCCGGCATCAACCACTTCGCAGCCCAAGCGCTGCAACCATGTGCACAGCAGGCGACGATTGCTGTTGTAGATCTGTCCCGGACCCAGCGCCTGGCCTGGCTCGATCAACTCATCTCCAGTCGACAACACCGCAACCCGAGCCCGTCGATAAACCATCAGGCGGTCAGCCCCCAGCGATGCCGCCAGCCCCAGCTCGATCGGCCCCAGGCGTGTACCTGCTGGCAAGACGCAGTCGCCGACTTTGGTTTCCTGGCCTTGCGCCCGAACGTTCTGGCCGAAGCGCATGTTCTGGCTGAAACTGACGCGTTGATCGTCGCCCAACTGCACATTTTCCTGCATTTCCACGACGTCCGCGCCTGCTGGCAAAGGCGCACCGGTAAATATCCGGGCGCAGGTGCCGGGCTCAAGGGCTGACGGCAAGGTGCCTGCAAGAATACGCTGGCTGACAGGCAGTGGCTCGCCTTGCCAGTCAGCCAGGCGCAGCGCATAACCGTCCATTGCGCTGTTTGCCCAAGGCGGCAAATCCAGTGATGAAATCAGCGCTTCGGCGAGCACTCGACCATCGGCCTGTTCCAGCGTTACCGATTCTATTTGGTCGATCGGCGTCGCATCCGCCATCGCCAATAACCGCTCCAGAGCAACTTCTACCGGCAGCAATCCCGGCTGATCACAACCGCTCATCCACGGCTCTCGCAAGCGGCAGCTTGTTTGAGGTGGGGAACAAAATTACAAGGGCGGTGGCTGGCATCCAATTGCTCGGCAAGGATCCCATCCCACGCGGTACGACACGCATTTGTCGAGCCCGGCAAGCAACACACCAAGGTGCCATTGGCCAAACCGGCCAAGGCCCTGGACTGAATAGTCGAGGTGCCGATATCGGGCACCGAGATTTGCCGGAACAACTCGCCAAAACCATCAACCTGCTTGTCCAGCAAGCAGCTCACCGCTTCAGGCGTGCTGTCGCGTGCGGTGAAACCCGTACCACCGGTGATCAACACCACTTGCACTTGATCTTCGGCAATCCAGGTCGCCACTTGTGCACGGATCTTGTACAGATCGTCCTTGAGCAACACGCGGCACGCCAGGGTGTGGCCAGCCGCCTCAAGACGATCAATCAAGGTCTGACCCGAGGTGTCCGAATCCAGGCTGCGGGTGTCGCTAACGGTCAATACGGCGATGTTCAACGGGACAAATGCGGTGTCGAGTTTATGGCCCATAACAGACTTCCGGTTGTTCAAATAATGGGGCAATGTTATATCACAGGCTCACTTTGAGAGACTGCACTATGTCAACCCCACCCCCAATCAACGCCTGCTCGATATTGCTGCTGGCTGGTGGCCGCGGTCAACGCATGGGCGGCCGTGATAAAGGGCTGGTGCTCTGGCATGAGCAACCACTGATTGCTTGGCTACATGACCTGGTGCGCCCGCTGAGCGATGACCTGATCATCTCCTGCAATCGCAATAACGCCCAGTACGCAGCCTATGCCGACCAGATCGTGGCGGATGACGACAACGATTTCCAAGGACCGCTGGCAGGTATCCGCGCAGGGCTGAAAGTGGCACGCCACACACATATGCTGGTGCTGCCCTGTGATGCGCCGATGCTCGATCAAAAGCTGCTAACGGATCTGATGGCGCTTGCCGGGGATGCGCCTGCGGTGGTGCGCCAAGGGCAATACCTGGAGCCATTATTTAGCGTGATTCCAGGCCAGCTTAGCAATCAGTTGGAAAATGCATGGCTGGCCGGTGAACGCAGCCCGCAGCGTTGGTTGCGCAGCCTCGATCCACGCACCCTGGACTGCCTTGATCAGGATCCGCGGCTGGCCAACATAAATACGCCCGAGCTCCTCGACACCCCCACGATCAAGCAATATCGCGGAAATTGACGGAACTTTGGCGCCAGCAGCCTATCTTAAGTTTGGTACGCAATTTCAAACCCATGAGGAGATCCACCATGAGCCAACGGACAATCGCAGCACTATTTCTGACCCTGGGCCTCGCAACTCTGGCAGGCTGCGCTTCACCGACGGTAATCACCCTCAACGACGGTCGTGAGATTCAGACTGTTGACGAGCCTGACTTTGATGATGACACAGGCTTCTACGAATTCGAGCAACTTGATGGCAAGCGCGCACGCGTCAACAAAGACGAAGTCCGCACCGTTAAAGAGCTGTAAGCATCTACCACAACCGAATGTTGCACAGGCAGCATTCGGTTGTGCAGTTGTACCCCGCCTAGCTGAGCGCCTGGAATGCCCTGACCAGTGCATTGCTCAAGTCTACCGTTGAGAATTTAGTCAACATATCGTTTGCCCCGACAGAACGCGCTTTCTCAGTGTTCATCGTGCTATCGAGCGATGTGTGCAACAACACATAGGTGTGGCCGATGTCAGCGGTCTTGCGAATCTCACGCACCAGGCTGTAGCCATCCATCTCTGGCATTTCAATATCTGAAACCAAAACCTCTATCGGCGTGCCCGCTTGGTGTTGCTCCTGCAATACTGCAAATGCACTACCAGCGCTGCGCACTGACTGGCAATCAAGACCCAGTTTGCGCAAGGTATTGACCGTTTGATGCAACGCCACGTGCGAGTCATCGACCACAAGTACCCGCCGTCCTTCCAGCATTTGCAGATCAGCACTGGAGATCAGCGAATCATCAATTTCCTCGGGTTCAGCCGGGGCGATGTCATGCAGCACTTTTTCGATATCGAGCACCTGCACTATTGCACCGTCGATCTGGGTGACTCCGGTGATAAAGGCACGGCTCCCGGACCCGGCGGGCGGCGGCTTAACATCCCGGGTCGAGCACTGCACGATGCGCTCTACATTCTGCACATGCAGGCCCTGGCGTGAACGACTGAGCTCGGTCACGATCAGGCAGCCTTCTTGGCTCGCGTTATTACCGCGCTCACCTATGGCTCGGGCCAGATCAATAACGGTCAGTGAGGCGCCGCGTAAACTGGCAATGCCCCGCACATGCGGATGCCGGTTAGGCAACTTGGTCAACGTCGGGCAGGCAATAATTTCATTAACCTTAAGCAGGTTAATCCCCAATAAACGACCACTGTGCAGACGAAACAACAGCAGCGATAAGGAATCTCCTAAAACTGCACTCACCGCGTCACTCCCCTTGGTCCTTAAATAATGCTGAGCGGAATATTCAGCTCAGAAATGCGACCACCTGTTCAGCCTCGAATGGCCAATCCAGTTCAGCCCCGGTATCACACCGGCGTAGTACTGGAATGCGCAAACCGTAGCGCTCGACCCATACCTCGTCTTCGGCAATATCGACCAGCTCGACCAGCAGACCGTGCTCGACAAAAGGCATCAGCAATGCTTCGGCCACATCACACAGGTGGCATCCTAGGGTGCCAAAGAGTTGGCATTCGGGCAGCATTTGAGGATCTCCTGTTTCAGTTCAGGCTTTGAAGCCAGCAGTTTAAACACAGCTGCCGCCCAATACATCCAGGAACCTGCTATCGCCCGCCCAATCAATACACCCGGCCAGACAGTGCAAAACCGGGGTTTTGAACTTTCCCCTAGCGCTCTAAATAACGTTGACGGCTGCTTCACGGAAAACTTTAACGGCAAAGCCGCAGCGCTCTGCAGCCAACCCGACGAACTGCTAAATGCCTGCAAATGACCTGCTGGCAAGCACCGCAAATACTGGGCAAGGGGCACGCCGACTAAAGTCTAAAAGCAGACCGCCAAATCTCATGCTTTATTCAACAGCGCCGTACCAGATGGTCCCGCACCCACTTGAGGAGAAAACAATAATGATTCGAACTCCCCTTGCCCGTGCTGTGGCTGTAGCCACGCTAGGCGCTTGCTGCGCATTGCCTACGATTGCCCATGCTGAATTTTTCAAAGACAGCAAAGCTACCATCGAGGCTCGTAACTTCTACTTCAACCGTGATCTGCGTGATACCACATCAGCCCAGCAGTCAAAACGCGAAGAATGGGCACAGGGATTTATTGTTAAAGCCGAGTCAGGCTTTACCGAAGGGACTGTCGGCTTTGGTCTTGATGCCTATGCAGGGCTTGGCCTGAAGCTTGATTCATCACCTGATCGCACAGGCAGCGGCCTGCTACCCGGAAGTTTCGGCAATGAAGCGCCAGATGATTATTCCGAAGCCACCGCCACCGCCAAAGTGAGAATATCCAAGACTGTCGGCAAGTTTGGTGGCCTGACCCCCAAACTGCCTACCATCTCGGCAAACGACTCGCGCCTGCTGCCGCAAACCTTCCTCGGCGGGCACCTCAACTCACAAGAGATTGCCGGCCTGAATATTGATGGCGGTGTAATCAAGGAACAAAACCAGCGCGACTCATCCAACTTTGAAGACCTGAGCATCAACGGCGGCGGCAAGCGCAATTTTGACCTGGGCGGCAGCCAAGCAGACGACTTCAATTTTGCCGGGGTTTCCTACAAATGGACCGACAACCTCACCACCGGCTACAACTATGGTGAGCTGGAAGAAATCTACAAGCAGCACATCGTCAACCTGGTCCACCTATTGCCGATTGGCGACAAGCAAAGTCTTAAAACTGACCTGCGCTATGCACGCTCCACGGACGATGGCAATACCAACGTCGACAACAACGCATTCGGCGCCATGTTCACCTACGCCATTGGCTCCAGCAGCTTTGGCCTGGGTTATCAGTCAATGAGTGGCGACACCGGCTACGCCTACATCAACAGCACCGATCCGTTTCTGGTCAACTATGTGCAAATCGGTGATTTTGCCAACAAGGACGAGAAATCCTGGCAGGCACGCTTTGACTACAACTTTGCTGGCCTGGGCATTCCCGGCCTGACCTTTATGACGCGCTATCTCAGCGGTGACAATATCGACCAACTCAGTGCGACAACCAATGAAGATGGCAAAGAGTGGGAGCGCAACACCGACATCGCCTACGTCTTCCAAGACGGTCCATTGAAGGACTTGGGAATCAAATGGCGTAACGCCACAGTACGCAACAACTTTGCCAATGACCTGGATGAAAACCGCCTGATTGTCAGCTACACACTGGCCTTGCAGTAAGCGGCAACACAATAAAAAGCCCGGGATGACCGGGCTTTTTATTGCCTGTGAATCATCAATCCGGGCTTACAGCACCAATCTTGTGAACCGACAGATCGGCACCGTTGTATTCCTCTTCCTGGCTCAGGCGAATCCCCATGGTCGCTTTCAGCAAACCGTACACAGCAAAACCACCAATCAAGGCCACAACCACGCCAAGACCGGTACCGAGCAACTGGCTGATCATGCTTACCCCGCCAAGACCGCCCAGCGCCTGCTGACCAAATATGCCGCAGGCAATGCCGCCCCAAACGCCGCACAAGCCATGCAGGGGCCACACACCGAGCACGTCATCAATTTTCCACTTTGCCTGCGCTGCAGTGAATGCCCAGACGAACAAGGCACCGGCGATGGCGCCCGTCACCAAGGCCCCTACCGGATGCATCAGGTCTGAGCCTGCACACACGGCGACCAAGCCAGCCAGCGGGCCGTTGTGCAAAAAGCCTGGGTCATTGCGGCCGATAAACAGCGCAGCAATGGTGCCGCCGACCATCGCCATCAAGGTGTTGACTGCAACCAGACCGCTGACACTGCCAAGGGTTTGTGCGCTCATCACGTTGAAACCAAACCAGCCGATAATCAATATCCAGGAGCCCAGCGCCAGGAAGGGAATATTCGACGGCGCGAATGCCACCAGACGGCCGTCACGATAACGTCCATCCCGGCGCCCCAGCAAAATCACCGCGCCAAATGCTAGCCAGCCGCCCATTGCATGGACCACCACGGAACCGGCGAAGTCGTGAAAACCCGCACCAAATTGTGCTTCAAGCCAGGCTTGAAAGCCAAAGTTGCTGTTCCAGATCAGCCCCTCGAAGAAGGGATAGATGAACGCAACAATCAGCACCGTTGCGCATAGTTGCGGACCAAACTTTGCCCGCTCGGCAATACCACCGGAAATGATCGCCGGAATTGCCGCAGCGAAGGTCAATAGAAAGAAGAATTTGACCAAGGCATAGCCATTGCCTTCGGTCAGCACCGTTGCAGGCTGAAAAAATGTCACGCCGTATGCGATCCAATAGCCTATAAAGAAATAGGCCAATGCAGAAATCGCAAAGTCGGAAAGAATTTTCGACAAGGCGTTGACCTGATTTTTCTGACGTACCGTACCCACTTCAAGGAAGGCAAATCCGGCATGCATCGCTAAAACCATGACAGCACCCAGCAGAATAAACAGGGTGTTGGAACCATGAATCAGCGTCTCTACAGCACTGTTGATGTTTTCCATCGGCAAGTAAAACTCCGTCTACAGACCAAGAGCACCAATTCGGATCTTTTTATTAACACGCGCACCAACAAGAGGCGGTCTGAATTAAAAGCGAATCAGAACAATCGCTCCAGATGCGCCAATTGCGTGCTGCCCGAATTTAGCTAAATTGCACTTAGTCTTTATTTATTAATGGGTTAGCTTTGCACCAAAGCACTAAGCCGAGCGATCTAAAAGCCCCAATTAGGCGCGCATGCGCCCAGGCTCGCACCAGGACAATGCAAGCGCTGTACCAAACAAATAACAGGGTCGCCTGGTGATATCAGATTGAACCCTTCTAACGAATGCCACTCGAAGTACACAGGCGTTCTAAAACATCAAGGAGAGTAGAAATGGCACGTAAAAAAACCGCTTCGAACCAAGATGAACTGCTAAACGAATTCCAGGCACTGGTACGTGACACTGAGTCACTGCTCCAGCAATCGGCTAACCTCGCAGGCGATCAAGGCGAAGAACTGCGTGATCAGATTCGCAACAGCTTGAATCGCGCACGCTCCACCCTGCACTCAGCTGAAGAAGCCGTTATAGAGCGCGGTAAAGCTGCCGTCGACGCAACCGAAGGCTACGTACAAACCCACCCGTGGCAATCTATTAGTATCGCTGCCGGTGTTGGTATGCTACTGGGTATGTTGATAACCAAACGCTAAACGGACATCTCTATTACATGGAAGCCAGATCACAGCCCAGTACCGGGAACAATCCTTCACCCCGCAGATTTGCAGGTGCCCTGTTAGGGCTCCTGCAGGGCCATGCGGCCCTGTTCGGAGAAGAGCTCAAGGAGCAGCAGACTCACGCAGTTCGCCTTCTGCTGCTCACCAGCTTGAGCTTGGTTTTTGGCTTGCTGCTGGTGATAGGATTATCGGCAACCCTGTTGATCTGCTTCTGGGATGATTACCGCATCCCAGTGATAATTGGCTTGTGTGTGTTTTACTCAGTGGCACTGATCATTAGCTTGGTGACACTGATCAATTATCTGCGCAACGCCCCGAGTCCTTTTAGTGCAAGCCTTGAAGAACTTGCACGTGACCGTGAGCAATTGTTGCCATGAACCAGACGCCATTGCCGCAACTGCCTGTAAATGCATCACGCCGTGAACTGCGCAAAGCCATGCTACGCATGCGCCTGGAGATGCATCGCCAGGAGTTGCGCCACGAAACCTTGGTAATGCTGGAACCACTGCGCAAGGCCAAGAGCTTTGGCAGCCAGTTGAGAGGCGGCGGTTCATCATTGTGGATTACCGGTGGCGCAGTGCTGCTTGCGGGCCTGGGCCTGAAGAAAAGCAACTGGCGGCGCTGGATTAAAATCGCCCTGATTGCCCTGCCACTGTTACGCCGTACCCCTCCCCGGCACCAGCCCCCAGCGAGCCACTAGCGCACGCCATTCAGTCTTTGTGTCCTGCTGCTTGCAGATTGGCCACGTTCTTGCTTTAGCTCTTGAATGTCGCCTCGGCAGCTTAATGTCTTGGCGCTGTTTTAAGACCCTAAACCAAGGATGCCTGCGTGCTCGACGGTCAACCCACTGTTGTATTTCAACCCTTTATCGACACTGCTACCGGGCAGATTGCAGGTGTTGAAGCGCTCGCACGGCTCCGTGACGACAGGGGGCAACTGCACTCGGCCGGACCTCTTTTCAGCGACCCCAAAACACCTCTACCCGGCTTGCGCAGGCTTGACCGAACCATCCGCCAGCAAGCCCTGCAGCGTTTTCACCAAGCGCCTGGCGAGTGGTTCCTCAGCCTGAATATCTCACCACGCTGGGTGAGCCGCTTGCGCATTGGTCAACCGCTGCCCAGCCTCAAACAATTGCAACAAAGTGGTGTTGCACCTGAACGCGTGGTGTTCGAAATCACCGAATTGGGAGGCGCCAGCCAACGCCTGCCAGCGGTGGTAGCGGCCTACCGGGCAGCCGGGGCGCGGGTTGCGATTGATGACTTTGGCGCCGGCTATTCGCAGCTTGATCGAGTACTGGCCCTACAACCTGACATCCTCAAGCTTGACATGCGCTTGTTCAAGGCCGCAGCGCTTGGCGGCCCCAGTGAACAAATTGTAAAGGCACTGGCACAGATGGCCGAGCGCACCGGATGCTGGATCATCGCCGAGGGTGTTGAATCCGAAGCAGAACTCAGCTTTGCCCTGGAGTGCGGCGCACGCTACGTTCAGGGATACCTGTTTGCCAAACCAGAACTGGAATTCTTCGCCACCGACGCCTTTGTCGATCACTTTGCCCAGCTACGTAATCAGTACGTCAAACACAAACTGCATGAGCGCGCACAGCTTATGCAATTACGCAAACATCTAAGTTTACTGATGGCAGAGCTATACCTGTGGGCGCACAGGGGAGCCAGCCGTGAACAACTGCCCGCGCCGGACGCTTATCCCTGGTTGCGACGAGTCTTTATCTGCGACAGCCAAGGCACACAGCTCTCCCCCAATCATGAGTGGCGAAACGCAGGCTGGCACACCGATAGCCGTTATGTTGGCCACAACTGGTCGTGGCGACCTTATTTCTACCAATTGCTTGCCGAGGGTTGGGATGAGCGACGCCTGATCCTGTCAACGGTCTACCGCGATGCGACCAGCAACCAGTATTGCCTAACCGCAGGTAAATTTATCGATAACAACCGGTTGATACTGGTCGATATTGACGCCGCTGGTTTTTAAATCACTCTTTTGCATGCATTTCTCCGACTACCCCCTTGCAGGGAGACGCTGCTACCCTGAAGCTAGCAATATTAGCCACGTAACGGCGAGGAGCTGCCTTGGACTGGCAAACACTGTTAAACCGCGAACGACTGGGCAAGCCGTCTCATAGCGCTGAAGAACTAGGCCGCAGTCCGTTCCATAAAGATCACGACCGGATCATTTTCTCAGGCGCATTCCGTCGCCTGGGTCGCAAAACCCAAGTTCATCCCGTCTCCAGCAACGACCACATCCATACGCGCCTGACTCACTCACTTGAAGTCAGCTGCGTGGGCCGATCACTGGGTATGCGCGTAGCCGAAATGATTCGCGACAAACTGCCCGACTGGTGCGAGCCCAGCGACCTGGGCATGGTCGTGCAATCTGCCTGCTTGGCGCACGACATTGGTAATCCACCCTTTGGCCACTCAGGTGAAGACGCGATTCGGCATTGGTTTCAGCAAGCGGCCGGGCGTGGCTGGCTTGATTCGATGACAAGCGTCGAGCGTAGTGACTTCCTTAGCTTCGAGGGCAACGCCCAAGGCTTTCGTGTGCTCACCCAGCTCGAATATCACCAGTTCGACGGTGGCACCCGATTGACCTACGCGACCCTGGGCACTTACTTGAAGTACCCCTGGACGGCTCGCCATGCCGAAGCCCAGGGTTATAAGAAACACAAGTTCGGCTGCTATCAGAGCGAGCTGCCATTACTTGAGCAAATCGCCAACAAGCTCGGATTGCCGCAAATCGAAGAACAGCGCTGGGCACGCCACCCGCTGGTTTATCTGATGGAGGCAGCAGACGACATCTGCTATGGCTTGATTGACCTTGAAGACGGCCTGGAAATGGAGCTGCTCGAATACAGCGAGGTTGAGGCGGTGTTGCTGGATCTGGTTGGCGATGACCTGCCGCAGACCTACCGTCAACTGGGCCCCAATGACTCGCGTCGACGCAAACTTGCCATCCTGCGGGGCAAAGCCATCGAACACCTGACCAATGCCGCCGCCCATGCATTTGTCGAACAGCACGATGCCCTGCTTGCCGGCACCTTGCAGGGGGATCTTGTCGAGCATATGCACGGCCCGGCTAAACGCTGCGTGCAGAGCGCGAAAAATATGGCCCGCCAGAAAATCTTCCAGGATAAGCGCAAAACCCTGCATGAAATCGGCGCCTATACCACCTTGGAGATTCTCCTCAATGCCTTTTGCGGCGCGGCCCTGGAACAACATGGCGGCCGTACCCCCTCATTCAAGCATCGACGCATCCTTGATTTGCTTGGCAACAATGCACCCGACCCTAATGGGCCGTTGTACACGTCCTTCTTGCGCATGATCGATTTCATCGCAGGCATGACTGACAGCTATGCTACTGAAATGGCCCGTGAAATGACGGGACGCTCAAGTCCGGTGTAATCCATGGCAAATAAACACAGATCACCACACCAAAGACTGACGGGGCCTCCCACCATGGGACCGGCGATAATCGCTGGTATGGGCTGTGCGCTACCGCTGTTATTGGGGTTGTTCAGCGGCCACCCGGGGTTTCTGTGGGCATCGGCCGGTGCCTTTCAAGCGGCGCAGATCAACCCTTTGCACCGACTTGGCATGTTGCGCATGCTGCTGATCATTTTCCTCGGCGCGGTATGCGCCGGCTGGGGATTCTGGGCGGCGGCGTATCCGGGTCTGAGTTTTGCTGTATTTGCAGCCTTTGGCTTTATCCTGGCCTGGCTGCAGCGCTTTGGCGCCGAAGCCGGAAAACTCGGTGCAGGCCTGGCTGTGTGCATGTGCCTAGGCCAGGGGGAAACAGCGGGAAGTCACCTGAATAACCCCTATGCAATCGCCATGCTTTTTATTCTTGGCGGGCTTTGGGTCACCCTCTTGGCTTTTGGCTTGCGGGGCGTGCATGGCTTGCGCATGTGGCCACAAGCCCCTCGTGTAGTAAGCATCGTCAAGGTTCTCAAGCGCTATGCGAAACGGCTGCCAGAACAACGCTGGCGCCAACATGCATTACGCTGCACGCTGGCGTTTGGCTTAGCTGGCTTACTCGTCAGCCTGGAAAACCTGCCCCACGGTTACTGGCTGACCATGATAGTGATTGGCACCTTGCAGTTTGAGTTATCCAACAGCCTTAAACGCCTGCTGATACCCCATTTGGTCAGCCTCTCGCTCGCGGCAATCATGATTGCGGTTGGCTACAGCGTGCAGGATCCGGTAATCATGGTCAGCGCAACCTTAGCGCTGATAATCTTGTGCCGAACCTTCCAAGCCCATCATTATGGGCTTTACTTGCTGCAGCTATTGGTCTGCTTCATGGTGCTGGTCGAAAGCCTTTCACTCGACTGGCAACTCGCACCGCAACGCCTGTTCAATAGCTTGTTTGGCGTGGCCATCTCGTTGGCGGTGGCAGTGCTTATTTATGCACTAAACAAGGGCTTTATCAGAATAAAAAACAGGGCTTCAGCACATCAGTGAAGGCCTTGAAAAATAACTATTAAATCTATTAGCGCATAGTTCATTATTCACTATGCTTTCATTCTGCCATCACCGCAGTTTCGGGAGCAATTCTGCATGAAAGTCAGTGAACTAACCGGGAATAGGCGCTTTCCACTTCACGTTCATATTAGTTTTTTATTTACATTGCTACTGCTTAGCACCGGTATCGTGCTGGGTATTTTTAATTATCAACAAACCAGCCGAATTATTCTTTCAAGCAGTCTTCAACTATTCGAGCACATCAGCGATCAAGTTGATCGCGATCTGCGCGATACCTACATCCCTGTCGATAACCTGCTCAATCTGCTCGCGCTGGATGAGCGCAACATGGGCGAGACTCGCGACGCTCGCTTGTCAATGTTGCCCGTGTTTGCCCAAGCCCTCAAAGACCACCCGAAACTGGCCTCCTTGTACCTTGGCTATACCGACGGTGACTTCTTTATGGTGCGCCCATTGCGCACCGAAAAACTGAAAAAAATCTTCAATACCCCAGACAATGCTGCCTTTCAGGTGTGGAGTATCGAGCGCACTAAAGGAGCTCCGATCAAGGCGATGCACCTCTACTTTGATGCCAAGCTGAACTACCTCGGTGATCGCGAGATCAGCAACGAGTCCTATGACGCGCGAACCCGACCTTGGTACCAGGAAGCGATGCATAGCAATGCTATGTTTACCACCGAACCCTATGTGTTCTTCTCCTCCGGAGATGTTGGCACCACGGTTTCGCGGGTCAGCATGGGCCGCAGCGTTATTGGTGCGGACATCACCCTGGCGGATCTTTCGCAAACACTTGCCAAACACAAGATCACCCCCTCGACCGAAGTCGCCTTGTACAGCCCAGATGGTTTGGCCGTTGCTTACCCAGACATCACAAAACTCATTACTGGCCACGACAAATCCAATCGCGCCAACTTTGCACAACTCAGCCCAGTAACTGCCAGCCTCAGCAACAAAGATCCAGATGGCTCACTTCAGGGCTCGATTGAACTTGATAAGCGCGGCTGGCTGGTTTCCCAGAAGAAGCTGAACATGGGCGGTCCCAAGGGTTTGCGCCTGGCCATTCTGGCGCCTGAAGACGAGCTGCTGGCTGATGCTTACCGGATGCGCTGGATAAGCGCAGTAATCACCCTCGGCATTTTATTGCTGTGCATTCCGCTGGGCTGGGCATTGTCCCGCTTACTGGTCAAACCTCTACGAGGATTGCTCAGTGAAGCGGAAGCGATACGCCGCTTCGACTTTAAACACCCTGCCAGCGCCAGCTCGCCAGTGCTCGAGATCGAACTCCTTGCCGTGGCGATGGCGCGTATGAAGGAAACCATTTCCAGCTTCCTTGAGATCGCTGCCAGCCTCTCGGCTGAAACACGCTTTGAGGCACTACTCGAACGCGTGCTGGAAGAAACCGCTGGAATCAGCCAGGCCCACGCGGGCTTGATTTACCTGAGTGACGCCGAAGGCAAGCACCTTGAAGCCAAGGGCTTGTATCTCGACGGCCCGCCCATGAGCCTCGCAGAGCTGAAAATCAGCAGCTTTGCAATCGACGATGAACGCATGCCAGATTGGCTCAAAAAACCGGTACGTGGAGGCGCAAGCAGCATTGCATCGATCGGCTTTGATCAAGCAGGCGACTACCAAAAACTGCTGCAAGCGATGGACTCGCCACGCACTCATATCGTTGCCACGGGCTTGCATAATCGCCAGGGCGATACAGTTGGAGTCTTGGTGCTGTTGCACAAAGACAGCGGCACCGAAGCCGACATCCCGTTCCAGAGTCCTGCACGGGTCGCATTTGTCGAAGCCGTGTCTGGGGTTGCCGCACTCTGTATTGAAAGCCAGCGCCTGCTGGATCGACAAAGACAACTACTCGACGCCTTTATTCAACTGATTGCCGGCGCAATCGACGCCAAGAGCCCTTACACCGGGGGCCACTGCCAACGGGTGCCTGAAATCACCATGATGCTGGCCAAGGCCGCGGCCAACAGCCATGCCCCGGCTTTTCGCGACTACTGCCCCACCGACGAAGAATGGGAAGCGCTGCATATTGCAGCGTGGCTGCATGACTGCGGCAAGGTCACCACGCCGGAGTACGTGGTTGACAAAGCCACCAAGCTTGAAACCCTGTACGACCGCATCCATGAAATTCGCAGCCGTTTTGAAATCCTCAAGCGCGATGCCTGGATCAGCTATTGGCAAGCGCGCGCAGAAGGCGGCGACGACAGGATATTACTCGCTCAACGCGACCAGTTACTGGCTGAGCTCGACGAGGAGTTCAGCTTTGTAGCACGCTGCAACCTTGGCGGCGAAGCCATGGCCGAAGACGATATCCAACGCCTGCAGCGTATCGCAGAGCGAAAATGGTGGCGCACCCTGGATGACCGACTCGGATTGTCATGGGAAGAAAGCCAACGGATGGAAAGCACCCCGACAGTCGAGCTTCCCGTATTGGAAAACCTGCTGGCCGACCGGCCTCGGCATTTGGTTGAACGACCTGCCAGCGAATTGATTGCCGAGAACAATCGCTGGGGCTTCAAGCTTGAAGTGCCGCGCTACAAGTTCAACCGCGGCGAACTCTACAACCTGAGCATCGCGCGCGGCACCTTGACCGCCGAAGAGCGCTACATCATCAACCACCATATCGTCCAAACCATACTCATGCTTGATCACCTGCCCTTCCCCAAGCACCTGAAGAACGTCGCTGAAATTGCCGGCGGGCATCATGAGAAAATGGACGGCACCGGTTATCCAAAACGCTTGCGCCGCGAAGAAATGAGCCTACCGGCAAGGATGATGGCAATTGCCGACATTTTCGAAGCACTGACAGCAGTCGATCGCCCCTACAAGAAAGGAAAGTCTCTGTCTGAAGCGATTGCGATCATGGCTGGCATGTGTAGAGGCGCGCACATTGACCCAGACCTGTTCGGCCTGTTTATCCGCAAGCAGATCTATAAGCAATACGCAGAGCGCTTTATGCAGCCTGAACAAATTGACGAGGTGGATGAAACGCAGACACTGATCAAAGCGGGACTTGCTGATTAAGTCTTGGGGTCGACAACGCAAAGCCTAGTCGTTGACCCCAAGCACAACTCAATCAATAGCCGAGCACGCATTGCGCGTGCCCGGCTTTAGGCATCAAGCCTTGTTGATTGGGTTTTCCGGGTACCAAACGTCGAGCAATGGGCTGACGTTGAAATCAGCCAGCTCACAGCGGCCCTTGAGCCAGGCTTCAACACTTGCACGCTGCTCTTCGCTGACCGAGCCACGCTGGTCAAGGCAAACCAGGCCGTAGTCATCGCCACCCACATAACCAAGACCGTTGCCTTCCATTGCCTCTTTCAGAAACTGATCAAGGAAAGCGTCAACGACTTCATCGGTCAAATCGTCTTTAAAATTCAGGTTCAGCTCAAAACCCAGCTCCTGAAATTCATCGACGCAGAGTTTTTTGCGCAGACGGCGGGAACGATTAGTAGCCATGAAACAATCCTCAAAAGTGATATCGCCGCGCACTTTAGCAGTTCCAGCCTATTTATGCCCGAAACTCTGCAATGCATCGGCTGCCGACCTACCTTAAAACACTCAATTGATGTGCAATCTTGTTCACATATTTCGCATAAACCTATGCTTGCGGCATAATGTGTCATGTATGAAACATACATCGTAGCGGTATCTCGCACGTTACAAGTCACTTTTCAAGCTACGCCCAGGGGGCGTAAATCATGATCAAACAACTGCGCCAGTTAGCCATTGTCAGTTTGTTACTACCTCTTTCTTTACCTCTGTACGCTGCCGTCAACGCCACTATTCCGACCAAAGTTGAACAGGCGCTTAAAGCTAACAAAGTCAGTCCAAAATCATTTTCCCTCGTCACCATCCCGCTCAACGGTCCAGGTAATAGCACCTATTACAACGCTGATGTTTCAGTTAACCCAGCGTCGACCATGAAGTTGATCACCACCTTCGCCGCACTGGAGTTGCTCGGCCCAAATTACCAGTGGGCGACCAGCTTTTACACCGATGGCACCCTGAGTAACGGCGTGCTCAAGGGCAACCTGTATTTCAAGGGTGGCGGCGACCCAAAGATGAACATGGAGAAGCTGTGGTTGCTTCTGCGTGACCTACGGGCCAATGGCGTCAAGCGTATTACCGGTGACCTGGTGCTTGATCGCAGCTATTTCATCCAACCACAACTGCCACCGTTCAACGATGACTCAGGCGATAGCTACAAGCCTTATCTGGTGGCCCCTGATGCACTGTTGATCAACTTCAAGGCGCTGCGCTTTATCGCCCACTCTGAAAGCGGTCGGGTGCAGATCACCACCGAGCCGCCGATTGCCAATGTACGCGTCGTTAACCAGGTAACCGCGCTTAAATCAGGCAAATGCCCTTCGTGGCGAGACGGTATCCGCTTTACGCCAACGCCCACCGCGACCGGCTTCACGGTAACCGCGCAAGGCAAGCTGGCTGATGGCTGCACCACCCAGAGCTACATCTCCCTGCTCGACCAGCCCAACTATGCCGCAGGCACGGTGCGCGCATTGTGGACGGAACTAGGTGGCAGCATAGATGGCAAGGACCGCCAAGCACCTGTGCCGAGCAAAGCCCGCTTGCTGAGCCGCGCCTACTCGCCTGACCTGACTGAAATCATCCGCGACATCAACAAGTACAGCAATAACACCATGGCCCGCCAGTTATTCCTCAGTATCGGTGCCAAGTTCCGCACCAGCGCGGACCCTGACGATGCCAAGGCCGCACAGCGGGTCATCCGTGCCTGGCTGGCGCGCAAGGGCATTACCGCGTCACAACTGGTCATGGAAAATGGTTCAGGCTTGTCACGCGCTGAACGTGTCAGTGCGCGTGAAATGTCGAAAATTCTGCAAGCAGCCTGGAACAGTCCCTACGCGGCAGAGTTCATCAGCTCTATGCCTCTGGCGGGTCGCGACGGCACCATGCGCAAGCGCCTGCGCAACACACCGATGGCCGGCGAAGCGCATATCAAGACCGGGACCTTGAACAACGTGCGCGCAATTGCTGGTTTCAGCCGCGACAACAAAGGCAAGAGCTGGGCGGTGGTTGCGATCATCAACGATCCCAAGCCCTGGGGCGCGTCGTCCGTGCTCGACCGGGTCCTGCTCGAGTTGCAAAAGCAACCCTCGCGCTAGACCGGGCCCAGCCAAAGAGAAAAGGCCACGCTTAGCGTGGCCTTTTCCATGGTTGGTCTTAAACAGCCAGGCGCTTAGCCACGTGCGGTAATACGCCAGGCGCGGTGGATTTTGCTATTGCGGGCAAAGTCCGGGTCCAGGGTCGAAGAGGTGATTTCTTCGACCTGATAACGCGCAGTCAGGGTCTCATCGAGGACGAACTTGCGGAAGTTGTTGGAGAAATACAGCACCCCACCGCTGGCCAGACGCGCCATTGCCAGATCCAGCAAGGCCACATGATCACGTTGAATATCGAAGATACCTTCCATGCGTTTGGAGTTGGAGAAGGTCGGCGGATCAATGAAGATCAACTCGTATTCGTTGCGATCCTCGGCCAGCCAGGCCATGACATCACCCTGCTCCAGCTTGTTCTTGTCAGAAAAACCGTTGAGTGACAGGTTGCGCCGCGCCCAATCCAGGTAAGTCTTGGACAAGTCCACACTTGTGGTGCTGCGAGCACCGCCCTTGGCCGCATGAACCGAAGCCGTCGCTGTATAGCAATACAGGTTGAGGAAGCGTTTGCCTGCGGCCTCACGCTGAATGCGCAAGCGCAGTGGCCGGTGATCGAGAAACAAGCCGGTATCGAGGTAATCGGTCAGGTTGACCAGCAACTTGGCCCCGCCCTCGCTGACTTCCATGAACTGGCCCTGAGCACTCTGGCGCTGGTACTGCTTGGTACCGCTCTGGCGCTCGCGGCGCTTGATGACGACCTTGCTCTTGTCGACATTCAACGCCTGCGGGATAGCGGCAAGCGCATCAAACAGGCGCGCCTGGGCCTTCTCTGGCTCGATGGAGCGTGGCGCGGCGTATTCCTGCACATGGACCCAGTCGCCATAGAGATCGACGGCCAGCGCGTACTCAGGCATATCGGCATCGTACAAGCGATAACATTGCACCGCTTCTTTGCGCGCCCACTTGCCCAGTTGCTTGAGGTTCTTTTGCAGGCGATTGGCAAACATCTGCCCGCCTTCACTCAAACGCGCCTGCTCAACCGGCACAGCAGCAGGTGCTGCGGACTTGGCTGCGACGACTGGCGCGGCGCTGGCAACCAGCTCATTTTGCTCACGCTCGCGCTCGCGCTGTTCGGGCGTACGCCGCTCGCCGGTGACAAACTGCTCAGGCTGGACCTTGATCAACAACAGCTTGCACGGCAATGCACCGTTCCAGAAGGCGTATTGCTTGTGGCTGCGAATGCCCATGCGCTTGCCTAGGTCTGGCGCGCCGGTAAATACCGCTGCTTCCCAACCCATGCAGGCCTGGCGCAGGCGTTCGCCAAGGTTTTGATAGAGATACAACAGGCTGGCTTCGTCACCCAGACGCTCACCATAAGGCGGGTTGCAGATGACCAAACCTTTCTGGTTCTGATCCGGACGTGGCTCGAAGGTGGCCACCTCGCCCTGGTAGACCTTGATCCAGTGGCTCAGACCTGCCCGATCAATGTTGTTCTTGGCTGGCTGAATCAAGCGTGGATCGGCTTCGTAGCCGCGGATCCACAATGGCGGCTTGGCCATACCAATGTCTGCGCGTTCTTGCGCTTCGGCCTGCAATTTCTTCCAAATCGCCGGCACGTGGCCCAACCATTTGCTAAAGCCCCACTGTTCGCGCGTCAGGTTCGGCGCCACGTCAGCCGCCATCATTGCCGCTTCGACCAAAAACGTACCGACCCCACACATGGGGTCAGCCAGGGCGCCGCCCTCAGCCGCAATGCGCGGCCAGCCAGCACGGATCAATACCGCGGCTGCAAGGTTTTCCTTGAGTGGCGCAGCACCTTGCTGAAGACGATAACCGCGCTGATGCAAACTGTGCCCGGACAGGTCAAGCGACAGAATTGCTTCGCCGCGATCAAGGCGCAGGTGAATACGCAAATCCGGGTTGAGCTTATCCACCGATGGCCGCGTGCCGTCTTTCTGGCGCAGTTTGTCGACAATCGCATCCTTGACCTTGAGCGCGCCAAAGTGAGTGTTATCAATGCCCGAACCATTGCCACTGAACTCGACGGCCAATGTGCCGTTTGGCTCCATGTGCTCGTACCAGTCAACTTCCAGTACGCCCTCGTACATGCTCTGGGCGTCTTTCACCGGAAAACGCTTGAGCACCAATAGCACCCGGTTTGCCAGGCGAGACCAGAGGCACAAGCGATATGCAGTCTCGATTTGAGCAAAACCGCGAACGGCAGAAGTGTGTTCGCGCACCTCTTCGAGGCCCAGTGTGCTGGCCTCTTCAAGGAGCAACCCTTCAAGACCTTTTGGGCACGTAAGGAAGAGTTCGTAACGATCCGACATGAGAATTTCCAGTGGCTAACGCCGTTAGTGGCAGGCAAGCAGATGTGCACAACCAAAATAAGTGACAAAAAGTCTCAGCGCGACCCTTCGTCGGAATAAATAACAGTCGCAATCGCGATCAGTTCGCGATGGCAGATTACTAGTAAAGCATCAGCAAAGCCCCGCCCGGCCTGTGCTGTGTCAACAAACGAATGATCGGGCCAAGTTGCCTTATGGCCATACCATCAAAACTGTTACGCCCTTATGACAAAACGATCATTCACACAGGCTCACGCATTGGTTAGAAATCTACCTAGGTTATCGCCGCAACGGCGAAAACACAGGAGGCTCGCGACGCCGGCAGCGGACTCCATCGGCAGACCATTTCTGCCTGATCTCACCATGAGATCTACAGGACATAAACAGTCAACAAGTGAGGGCAACACCCTATGAGAAGACTTAAGCGTGATCCTCTAGAAAAAGCTTTTTTACGCGGCTATCAGTACGGTATTCATGGTAAATCTCGAGAGCTCTGTCCATTCACCCTTGCCTCAGTTCGCCAAGCTTGGTTAAACGGCTGGCGAGAGGGCCGCGGAGACAACTGGGACGGTTTAACAGGCACTGCCGGTATCCATAGACTCAACGAACTTCATGCGGTCGGTTAATTACAGGACATAACCGACTCAATCAAGCACGCCCCAATCGGGCGTCGGGCTAAGCCCAAGGGGCTCCTATCGAGGAGCCCTTTTTATTTTTGCGGCAACCCCGCAATAGCATCCACCGCCTCACGAATCAGCGCCGGGCCTTTATAAATAAAGCCTGAATAAATTTGCACCAGGCTCGCACCGGCAGCGATTTTCTCGGCGGCATGCTTGCCCTCGGTGATACCGCCTACGGCGATAATCGGCAAGCGCCCCGCCAGTTCACTCGCCAACACCTTGACGATATGCGTGCTTTGCTCACGTACCGGTGCACCAGACAAACCACCCGCCTGATCAGCATGCTCAAGACCTTTAACCCCTTCGCGCGCGAGTGTGGTGTTGGTTGCGATAACCGCATCCATACCTGTCTCAACCAGCGCCTGGGCAACCTGCACGGTTTCCTCATCGGTCATGTCTGGAGCAATCTTGATTGCCAGCGGAACACGCTTGCCATGTACTTGGGCCAGGTCTTCCTGGCGCTGACGCAGCGCTTCGAGCAACTGCTTGAGCGAGTCCCCGAACTGCAAACTGCGCAGCCCCGGCGTGTTTGGCGAACTGACATTGACAGTGACGTAGCTGGCGTGACGATAAACCTTGTCCAGGCAGATCAGGTAATCATCGACTGCCCGCTCGACCGGGGTATCAAAGTTCTTACCGATGTTGATGCCCAGAACACCTTTGTATTTTGCCGCTTGCACTCGCGCCAAGAGATGATCAACGCCATGGTTGTTAAACCCCATGCGATTGATGATGCCCTCGGCCTCGGGCAGACGAAACAAGCGCGGTTTAGGATTTCCCGGCTGCGCACGCGGGGTCACTGTACCAATCTCGACAAAGCCAAAACCCAGTTGAGCGAAACCATCAATGGCATCGCCATTTTTATCCAGGCCAGCTGCCAGCCCCACCGGGTTGGCAAACTGCAACCCCATGACATTAACCGGCAAGCTGGCAGGCGCCTTGGTTAGCAAGCCGTTAAGGCCCAAGCGGCCACCAGAACCAATCAGGTCGATAGACAGTTCGTGGGAGGTTTCAGCGGAAAGCTTGAACAGCAGCTCGCGGGCCAAGTTATACATGGGCAGGCTCAGCTCGATTTATCAGAGTTGGAAAGGCGGTGATTATACAGACCCGGGGCACAGCGAGGAACCATCAACAAAGCCAGCCCATGAGGTAGCTGCACAACCTGGCCAACAGGCCAAGAAAATCTAATTCACAGCCTCTAACTCTGGTGTCTCAGCTCAAACGACGTAAACTGAGCAGCTTGCCGAATTCATTGAATTCGATTTCAAATACACCATTAATCCCCAAGTGAGTGACAAAGGGACGCAAGTGATGGATCGGCAGGTTGACTCGCCGCCCCTCGCGACTGGTCAGCACAAGGCGATTCGCATCACCTTGGTAATACAATTGAAGTGTTTGCCTGGAAAGCGCTATATCCAGCAGCAAGCTAGGCATGGAGGCTCCTTTTTGATGGTATTGATACAGGCGCGGCCCGGCGCATCCGGGCAACACAGCGTTTTACGTGCAGCAGGCCTGCGAGTCTGCCACACTGGCTCTGGCGCACACAGAGTATGTAATTGGCTATGAGCCCGCACGACCCAACCAACACCATAAGCGCTCGTCTCACCGCCCTCGCCCAGCGTTTGGGCCTTATTGGCCGTGGCCCACGACAAATCCTTGAACGCGCCAGTGCTTTAAAGCTTCCTTTCAATGAGATACCCAAGCGCGAATACACCATTAGCTGGGAGCAAGGCATCCCCTGGCATTACCTGCTCGATTTGCCGCGAAGTGCCTTATCCGGCCCCGTGCAAGAAGACAAGGCCCATGCGCGATCAATGCTGCTCAAGGTCATCAAGACCCAACAGCACAGCCTGGACTCATTCGACCTGCGCAAGGTAGACGGCCTCGCTCACTGCCCATCAGAACACTCACGCCTTGACAGCTTTGAACAGCTTGCCGCCACGGATTACTGCCGCCAGGCACGAATCATCAGCTACAAAGACTTCGTCAAAACCATCAGCCTTGCCCTGCCGCGCTTCCTCGCTGCAGAAACAGTCCAGTTGCAGCAAGCCAGCTGGCAAGGCGCACGCCTGTTCTGGAGCGGTGACAGCAATGGCGATGCATTCGCCAGCGCTATTGTCTATGCCAGACGACGCGAACTGGAGGTCAGCATGCCCACTCTGATGACCAGCTATCAAGTCGACAGCGAAGGTTTGCAGCAATTGGACCTGCACTATCATGTGTTGGCCATGCCAGCCGCCGCTTGGAGTGATGCTGGTTTCATGGCGTTGCTACTTGAAGTGCCCTACTCGCGATTAGCCTTCAACGGCCGCTCTGGCGCAACCGAAATACTCCTGCTGCCCAAAGAATCGGCGCAAGCCTCCGCCCTGGGCGAAGGTTTATTAATCGCTGGCGCCACTGACGTAGCTGCGCACCTGCAAAAACTCGCCACAGATTAAAGCAACCACCCGTGCAAACCCTGTTCGGCATCAAGCTCCAATAGCGCCAACACCTTGTGGCCAGGACCACTACAGCTGCGCCCGTGGTTCTTAAGCCCAATAAAAAAGCCCCGCACTTGGCGGGGCTCATAAGTCAAAATGACTTGGGCTTAATTTGAACTGCCGGTTTGCGCCAGGTCCATCAACTCCCGGTTAGCCACTGCATACATGGCGTAGTCGGTGGTTGTCGCGGCACGCAGTTCCGCCAACATGAACTTCCAGCGCTCGACCATGCGCCGATGCTCTTCAATCCAGACCTGAACACGCGCCTCGATATCGTTTGGAGCATCGGTCATTTGCAGAACCGAGACAGTGATTCCGCGCTGCTGGTAATCCAGGTCGTCACGGAAGGCTTCACGGGCCAGCCCTTGCCAGTTATTTTCAACCGGCAAGCCGTTGATCTGCTGCAAGTACCAGGACAGTTCCAAGCTGTCGCCAATCGCGAAGTAAGCCTCGGCAACACGCGCCGGATCTTGTCCGGTGACATCCGAAGCCTCGATGATCGGCAACAAGGTGTAGAGCTGACCGGTGCCTGCAACCACACTCGCCAACTCCTCCGGCACACCGGCTTCGACATAAGCCTGGAAGCGGGCCAGCCATTGCTCACGCGCCGGGCCTTCAAGCAAGTCCTTCAGGCTCAGCGCCAAGGCTTCAACCCGTGGTGCAAAGTGAGCAACATCACGCGCGGCATCCAGATCATTACGACGGCTACGCAAGAACCAGCGAGTCGCACGACGACCCAGGCGCATCAGCTCATCCATCATCTGCAATTGCAGCTCGGCAGGAACCTTGTGATCAAGCGCCTCGATCTGTTTCCACCAGCGCGGCAAGTGGAACACATCACGCACTATTACATAGGCGCCGGCCACATTGGCCGAACTCATGCCTGTTGAGTCCTTCAGGCGCTGGACGAAGGTGATCCCCATGTGGTTGACCAGATCGTTGGCAAGCTGGGTGCTGACGATCTCGCGCTTGAGGCGGTGTTGACGCATCGACTCACCAAACTTGTCGACCAAAAGCGCCGGGAATGCACTCTCCATTTCGCGCGCCAGGTATTCATCATCAGGCACCCGAGAAAGCAACAACGACTCTTTCAAGTCGATCTTGCTGTAGGAGATCAATACCGACAGCTCCGGACGGGTCAGCCCCAGACCGTTGGCGGTACGCTCATTGAGTTCATCATCCGTTGGCAAGAACTCCAGCGCGCGGTCCAATTTGCCTGCGGCTTCAAGCACCAACATCAAGCGCTTGTATTCACCTACACGCTCACGGGCGCGGCGGGTAGCCACCGACAATGCCTGTGTTTGCTTGTAGTTATTACCCAGCACCAGCGCGCCGACGGCATCGGTCATCTCTGCCAGCAGCTTGTTACGCTGCTTGCCCGTCATGTCACCTGCGGTCACGGTTTCGTTGAGCAGGATCTTGATGTTCACTTCATGGTCGGAGCAGTCAACACCACCGGCGTTATCAATGAAGTCGGTGTTGCTGGAGCCGCCATGCAGGCCAAACTCGACACGGCCCAGCTGGGTCATGCCGAGGTTACCGCCCTCGCCCACAACCTTGGCTCGCAGCTCACGCCCGTCAACCCGCAATACGTCGTTGGCCTTGTCGCCCACATCGGCATGGCTTTCCTTGCTCGACTTGACGTAGGTGCCGATCCCGCCGTTCCAGATCAGGTCCACCGGCGCCTTGAGCAATGCATTGAGCAGCTCGGTCGGCGCCAGCTTGTCTGCGCTGATGTCGAAGCGTTCCTTCATCTCCGGGCTGATGTCGATGCTCTTGGCGCTGCGCATGAAAATGCCGCCACCCTGAGAAATCAGCGAGGTGTCGTAATCCGTCCAGCTTGAGCGTGGCAGATCGAACATGCGCCGACGCTCGATAAAGCTTTTTGCCGCATCCGGATTCGGGTCGATAAAGATGTGCAAGTGGTTGAATGCCGCCACGACCTGCAATTTATCCGAAAGCAACATACCGTTGCCGAAGACGTCGCCGGCCATGTCGCCAATACCGATTACGGTCGTTGGATCGGTCTGAACGTCGATACCGCGCTCACTGAAGTGACGCTGCACCGATACCCAAGCGCCCTTGGCAGTAATGCCCATGCCTTTGTGGTCATAACCTGCAGAGCCACCCGAGGCAAAGGCATCGCCCAGCCAGAAATCGTATTCGGCAGCAATGCCATTGGCAATGTCGGAGAAAGTAGCGGTGCCCTTGTCAGCTGCCACCACCAGATAAGGATCATCCGGGTCATGGCGCACAACATTGGCTGGCGGAACGACCTCGCCTTCCTTGAGGTTGTCGGTGATATCCAGCAAACCACTGATAAAGATGCGATAGCACGCAATGCCCTCGGCCTGAATCTCATCGCGCGTGCCATTGAGCGGCAGACGACGGGGCACAAAGCCGCCCTTGGCGCCGACCGGAACGATGACCGCGTTCTTCACCTGCTGCGCCTTGACCAGGCCCAGCACTTCGGTACGGTAATCTTCCTCGCGGTCGGACCAGCGCAAGCCACCCCGTGCGACCTTGCCGCCGCGCAAATGCACGCCTTCGACACGTGGCGAGTAGACGAAGACTTCAAACATTGGCACCGGCTTCGGAATTTCCGGAACAGCCCGTGGGTTCAGCTTGAAGCTGAAGTACGACTTGTTCTGGCCGCTGGCGTCCGTCTGGTAGAAGTTGGTGCGCAAGGTCGCCTTGATCAGGTCAAGGTAGCGCCGCAGGATGCGGTCCTCGTTAAGCACCGCAACATTGTCCAGCGCGCCAATGATGGCCTGCTCGAGCTTCAGTTGCTTATCTTCAAGGTCATCGGCAGTGAGCTTGCGCGCCAGGTAAAAACGCGTACGGAACAAGCGCACCAGCTCTTTGGCGATATCCGCATGATTAAGCAGGGTTGCCGCTACATAACTCAACGAGAAGCCCAGGCGAATCTGTTTTTGGTAACGTGCATAGGCCCGCAGCAAGGCGACTTCGCGCCATGGCATGGCCGCTGTCAGTACCAGGCGGTTGAACGCATCATTCTCGGCATTGCCGCTGACGATGTTGACGAAGGCGTCTTGCAGCGTGTCATTGAGCTGCTGGATATCGACGTCAAGACCTTCGGCATAGGTGAAAGCGAAATCGTGGATCCAGTATTCCTTGCCATCGCTTTGGAACAAGCGGTACGGAAACTCGCCCAGCACTCGCAGGCCCAGGTTTTCCAGGATCGGCAACACATCGGACAATGGCAGCGGCGTATCGGCGTGATAGAGCTTGCAGTGCAGCAAGTTATCGCCTTGCGCCAATGGCTGGTAGAAGCTCATGACCAGCGGCCGCTCGGCGCTGAGACTGAGCAGGTGCTGCATATCGACCACCGCCGAATGCGGTGCAAAACGCTCGCGATAACCGGCCGGGAAGCCTTTCGGGAACTCAGCCAGCACGTTGGTGCCCTGGGCTTCACCGAGGCTTTCAATCATCAAGCTGGCGTAGTCGTCCTTCCACGAGCGGCAGGCTTGAATCACTTCTTGCTCAAGACGCGCAGGATCAATGGTCGATTTATTCTTCGGGTCCACCCGCAAAATAAACTGCACCCGTGCCAGCACAGACTCGGAGAAGAAGGTCCAGAATTCACAGTCTGTCGCGTTGAGGCGCTCCATCAGCACTTGCTGAATCTTCACCCGCGTTTCAGTCGAGTAAACATCACGCGGCACATAGGCCAGGCAATAGCAGAAGCGGCCATAAGGATCACGGCGCAGGAATACACGGATCTTGTTGCGTTCCTGAATCTGCACGATCGACATTGCCGTGCAGAACAGCTCGTCGACCGGGGTCTGGAACAAATCGTCGCGTGGCAATACTTCCAGAACCTGCGCCAGCTCCTTGCCCAAGTGAGCCTTGCTGTCGAAGCCTGAACGTTGCTCGATCTCGGTGATTTTGCGGCGAATGTAAGGGATCTTCCACACGCTTTCGGAGTAGACCGCCGAGGTGTACAGCCCCATGAAACGGTACTCTTTGACCACCTTGCCTTTGCTGTCCAGCTCACGGATTGAGACAAAGTCCGGATACGCAGGGCGGTGAACCCGGCTTGGCACTGCGGCTTTGGCAAAGGACAGCAGCTTGGGCTCGCGCAAGTAGCTTACGGCCTCTTCTTCGATGTGCAGCTCTTGGCTGCTCAGGCCAGTGCGCAGGCCCTTGGACAAGCCCAGCAGGGATTTTTCGTCATACACCAACTGGCCGCCGCCAGGCGCATCGACAACGGTAAACTCTTCGTAGCCGAGGAAGGTGAAGTTGTTATCGAGCAACCAGCTCATGAAGACTTTGATTTCTTCAAGCTCGGCGGGCTCAACCTTGAGCTTGGTTTTGCTCAGCCAAACCAGCAGCTCTTGCGCCTTGGCCTTCATTGGCAAGAAGTCTTCAACGCTGGCGCGCACTTCAGCAAAGACTTCATGGAGTGACTTGGCCAAGGCCTGCATTTCTGCATTGTTGGCGCAGCGATCAATCTCCAGGAACATCAGTGCTTCCTGGGTAACGTCCTTACCGGTCGTGCCCTTGGGAAGAATTTCCTGCAGCTCGCCTTTCTTGTTGCGGCGAACGTTGAACACGCTGTTCTGCAAGGTATGAATATTGTAGCCACGACGGTTGAACTCCATGCGTACCGAGTCAACCAAGAATGGGGTGTCCGCGTGCAATATCTCGACAGCCGTGTGGGTAGACTGCCAGCCATGTTTCTCGTAATCAGGGTTGAATACACGAACCTGCGGTTCGCTCGGGTCAAAACGTTCAAGCAATCGCCAGGATGACAATGTGCAGCCAATCAGGTCAGACAATCGACGCTGGATCAGCTCATCAAGTGCAATAATTCCGAAAAATTGCTCAGCGAAAAGGCTTATTTGTGGTAGCCCCTGTTCGCTAACGTGCTGAGCCAACGCCGCTTGCAGTTGATGCTGAAAGTCGGCTTTGCTGGCCGCCGTAAAGAACGCCATGGCTTGTATGCTCCGTTTGGCTTGTAAAGAAACTAAGGCAGTGTCAGTAAGGTTTAGTGCCCCAACGTAGTAACGTTAGTCTACGAGACGCCTGTTGCATTACGGTGGCACCTCTATATCTGGCGACTTTCGAGACCAGCGGGTCACATTTGCCAGCCCAGCTTACCGATGGAGCACGGCCAAGCGCTTGCCACGCTGCGACATTTTCTTTCACTAAGCCTGCGTGTTTTCCCATACAGCGGACATCAACGTCCCTGCCTAGTATCTGCGGCACGTTGACACAACGTTCACAAGCACTGCACTAGGATCGGCCTTGCCTATTTTTGCTCTGGACTTTGACATCAAGCACGTGGCTCCCGCCTGGGAATGCGGCGAAATGTCACTACACCCATGCTTAGGCAGAGCGTAAAACTTTGCGGTCCGGCATTGGCCAAGCGACTGCGCTTGATGAGGACAATGTTTTTGCGGCCACCCCTGGTTTTTATCGCTCGGCGCCACCATATGCACTGCATAGGCAAAACTTACTTCCGGTAAGCGCTTGAATCGCTCAAAATCAGCCGCTATGGCCTGACACTGTTATGCGATTATGTGGCTATTGTTGCGAGTGCAGAGCGGCGCGCACTGGTAGCGGCCTAAACCCAATAGTTTTACCTGCGGTGCGTTGAACAAGCTGTAACACCTCGATTGGTACAGGATTGGTATTTTGGAAAACACAGAAACCGCGAAAGGCCCGGATCACCGGGCTGCACTGAATGAATTACGCCACTTTCTTTCAAGCCAGATCCTCGGCCAGGAAAAACTCGTCGAGCGACTGCTGATAGCCCTTCTCGCCGATGGCCACATGCTGGTTGAGGGCGCGCCAGGTCTGGCCAAGACCAAGGCGATCAAAGAGCTTGCCGAAGGCATCGAGGCGGAATTTCACCGGATACAGTTCACCCCGGACCTACTCCCGGCCGACATCACCGGCACCGAAATCTACCGCCCGGAAACCGGCAGCTTTGTGTTCCAGCAAGGGCCGATCTTCCACAATCTGGTACTGGCTGATGAAATTAACCGTGCGCCGGCCAAGGTCCAGTCGGCCTTGCTAGAGGCAATGGCTGAACGCCAGGTCAGTGTTGGCCGCAGCACCTATGACCTGTCACCGCTGTTCTTGGTCATGGCCACGCAGAACCCAATCGAGCAGGAAGGCACATACCCGCTGCCCGAGGCCCAGCTTGATCGTTTCTTGATGCACGTAAAAATTGGCTTCCCGGATGCAGTGGTTGAGCGCAAGATTCTCCAGCAGGCCCGTGGCGAAGCACTTAACGGCGAGGCCAAGCCTGAACATCGGGTCAGTCAGCAAGCCATTTTTGCCGCACGCACCGAGATTCTCGGCCTGTATATGGCTGAAGCGGTAGAGGAATATCTTGTGCAGCTGGTCATGGCCTCGCGCACCCCGGCCAAGTTCGATGCGGAGCTGGCCGAATGGATCGCCTACGGTGCCAGCCCTCGGGGCACTATCTCGCTGGATCGCTGCGCCCGTGCCCACGCCTGGCTTGCTGGCCGTGACTTTGTCAGCCCGGAAGATGTGCAAGCCGTGCTGTTTGACGTACTGCGTCACCGCATCATTTTGTCGTTTGAGGCAGAGGCGGCGGGTATCGACCAGGATCGCGTTATCCAGCGCATTCTCGACGTAGTAGCAGTTGCCTGAGACTATGCACGCACTCCCTAGCCAGCCTGGAATCCGCGTTAATCTCGCGGAACTGATCGAGATGCGCCATCGTGTGCGTGAAGTACAGCTGTTCTCTTCACCCTCCAGGCGCAGCCCGCTAATTGGCCTGCACCACTCCAAGTTGCGCGGGCGCGGCGTCGATTTCGATCAAGTCCGTATCTACCAGGCTGGCGATGATGTACGCACCATTGACTGGCGAGTGACAGCCCGCACGCAGGAACCCCACACCAAACTGTTCCATGAAGAGCGTGAGCGCCCCATCTATATTCTGGTCGAGCAAAGTCAGCGCTTGTTCTTCAGCTCCAGGCTGATGTTCAAGTCGGTCTTGGCTGCGCAGGTGGCCAGCTTGATTGGTTGGGCAGCACTGGATCACAACGATCGCGTGGGTGGCTTGGTGTTTGGCAACAACGAGCACCACGAAGTCAAACCACGGCGTAGCAAGCAAAGTCTGCTGCAATTACTCAGTCGTCTGGCCCGGGCCAATCAAGCCTTGCCTGGCGACATACAAAACACCCGCGACGCCTTTGGCCTCGCCTTGCGCCGCGCCCGCGAAGTGCTGCGACCAGGAAGCCTGGTCGTGGTGATTTGCGATGAACGCACATTGAATGACGCCAGCGAACAGCAGCTTAGCCTGCTTGCCCGTCACTCTGAAATCCTGTTGCTGCCGATCTCCGATCCACTCGATCAACAGTTGCCTGAAGCCGGCCGGCTGCGCTTCGCCCAACAGGCTGCCCAGCTAGAACTGGACAGCCATAACAAGGAGCTGCGCAAGGCTTACCAAGCCCAGGGGGAATCCCGTGCAGCGCGCTGGCAACGGCTTTCACTGAAGCTCGGCGTGCCCTTGTTGCCACTGACCACAGAGCGTGAAATGGTTGATCAACTGCGCGACCACCTGAACGGCCAGCGTAGCAGGAAGCAGCCATGAACCCCCTCGACCAACTCGAACCCTTGATCGCACCGCAAGCAGTCAGTTGGTGGCCTCCAGCGCCGGGTTGGTGGCTGCTACTATTGCTCGCTCTGGCGGCGTTGACCTGGGCCATACGCGCCTATAGACGTCGGACGCCCAGACTTAAAAAGAAACGCACGGATTCATCCCTGGACCCCGTTCGCCTCGCCGCGCTAACCGAACTCAATCAACTGCAAAAACCCTATTACGGGGTGGCTGCCGGGCCTTGGTTGCAGCAGCTGAACGGCGTGCTCAAACGCTTGTGCCGACACCGTTATCCCGACAGCAACAGCCATGTGCTTAGCGGTCGTGAGTGGCTGGCATTTCTCGACAACCGCTGCCCGGCCGCAGGGCTCACGCGCTGGATGGTGCTGGTCGAGGGCAATTACAAACCCAATTGCATACTTGACGACAAGGCGATTGAAGGCCTCAACAGCGCCGTTGATATCTGGATTCGCAAACATGTTTGAATTCACCTGGGCCTGGATTTTCCTGCTGGCGCCCTTGCCCTGGCTGCTACGCATGGTATTACCGGTTGCCGACAGCGGCGAAGCGGCGCTGAACATCAGCTACCTGAGCGAACTTGAAGGCCTTAGCGGCCGCAAGGCGCGAGCCAATTTATCCAAGTGGCGACGCCAAGCCCCCTTCGCCCTGCTCTGGATTTGCCTGCTTTGCGCAGCAGCACGCCCCGAATGGGTGGGTGAGCCGCTGCCCTTGCCCGCCAGTGGTCGAGACCTGTTGGTGGCCGTGGATATTTCCGGCTCCATGGAATACGCCGACATGCAGATGGACGGCAACGATGTCAGCCGCCTGACGCTGGTCAAACATTTGATGGGCGAGTTTATTCAAGGGCGAGTCGGAGACCGCGTGGGCTTGATCCTGTTTGGCAGCCAGGCCTACCTGCAAGCACCGCTCACATTCGACCGACAAACCGTACACACCTGGCTCGATGAGGCAGTCATTGGCATCGCTGGCAAAAACACAGCCATCGGCGACGCCATCGGCCTGGCAGTGAAGCGTTTGCGCGAACGACCGGCAACCAGCCGGGTATTGGTGCTGGTCACCGACGGCGCGAACACCGGTGGTGAAATCGAACCAATGCAGGCTGCGCGCCTGGCTGCCGACTCTGGCGTGACCATCTACACCATCGGCATAGGTGCGGACCCGCAACAAAACGGAATCATGGGCATGTTTGGCCTGAACCCTGGCCTGGACCTGGATGAACCCACCCTGCAAGGCATCGCCGACCTTACCGGCGGCGAATACTTTCGCGCCCGCGACAGTGACGAGTTGCAAGCCATTGAAACCACGCTCGACAAACTGGAGCCGGTGGAACAAAAGCCAACCTTGGCTCGACCCGCTAAAGCGCTTTATGCCTGGCCGCTCGGCGTTGCCATGCTCTTGAGCCTGTTGTTGGTGATTAGCGAAGTCTGGCCACAAATCCAGCAGGCCATGAGCCAGACGCTTCTGCGAGGCCGCAATGATTGAGTTATTGGATCAAGCCTGGCCGCACTGGCTGCGACCTTACTGGCTGGTGCTGCTGCCGCTGCTGTGTGCATTATTGTGGTTACTGTGGCGCCGTGAAAAACACGCCGGGAGCTGGCAAAAGATACTCCCTCCAGCCTTCCACGCTGCACTGCTCAGCGGCGGCGATGGTCGTCGTAGCCGGTTGCCCTGGTTATTGCTCGCCTGCGCATGGCTATTGGCATTGGTCGCCTTGATCGGGCCAAGCTGGCAACAGATTGAACAAAATACGCTCAAGCCTGCTGACCCGCTGGTTGTGATGCTTGAACTGTCGCCCCAGATGCTCGCCGCCGACCTGTCCCCGGACCGGCTCGAGCACGCCAAACGCAAGATCATCGACCTGCTCGAAGCGCGCCGCGATGCGCAATCAGCCATTGTGGTCTATGCCGGCAGCGCCCATACAGTGGTGCCGCTGTCTGATGATCTGGCCACTTCGCGCAACCTGCTCGAAGCCCTCAAACCCTCGATCATGCCAGAGCCAGGCCACCGCGCTGACTTGGCAATAGGCAAGGCGCTCGACTTGCTCAAGCAAGGTGGCCAAGGCCATGGCCGCCTGCTGCTGATCACCAGCGGCTTGAGTAGCCAGGAACAAGACGGCATCGCCAGCGCCATGCGTGGCTCTGCCAGCCACTTGAGCATCCTGGCCGTTGGCACCAAGCAAGGTGCGCCTATTACCCAGGAAGACGGCAGTTTCCTCAAGGATGCCAAGGGCGCAATTCTGATTCCGCGCCTCGATAGCCAGGGCCTTAGCCAATTCGCGCAACGGCTTGGCGCAGGCTACCAACGCAGCACCATCAGCGATAACGACATTGAGCGCCTTGGTTTGCTCGACGGCCCCAGCCAGATGCGCGACAACGGCCAACAGAGTCGCTTGCAAGCCTGGGCAGACCAAGGACACTGGTTGTTATTACCTCTGCTACTGCTGGCTGCTTTTGCGGGGCGGCGCGGCTGGCTGATGTGCCTGCCATTGTTGCTGCTGTGCATGCCGCAACCTAGCTACGCCTTTTCTTTCGACGACTTGTGGCTTCGTCCAGACCAACAGGGCCAGAAACTGCTGCAACAGAACCAGCCAGAAGAAGCGGCCAAGCACTTCACTGATCCGCAGTGGCAAGCGCAGGCACTCTACCAAGCAGGTAACTACCCTGGCGCAGCAGAGCGCTTTGCCACCAGTGACAGCGCTGCCGCCCACTACAACCGAGGCAATGCGTTAGCCCGGAGCAATGAGCTGGAAGCCGCAATCGAAGCCTATAACCAGGCGCTTGAATTGCAGCCGGACTTAACCCAAGCGCAGAAAAACAAAGCCCTGATCGAGCAAATGCTCAAGCAAAAGCAGCAACAAGACCAACAAGACCAACAAGACCAAAACAACCAGCAGGATCAGCAGGATCAGGATAAACAGCAACAACAGGGCCAAAACCAGGACCAGCAAACTGGTAATTCGCAAAATCCCGGCCAGCAAGCCAAGGACTCATCGCAGCAAGACTCAAAATCCAAGTCTGATCAGCCTTCCGACCCCGCCAAACAGCAAGGTGCTGACAAAACTCAAGCCCCCGGCGAGCAGGACAAAAAGCAGCAAGGCGCACAGGCAAGCGCGGCAGACAAGCAAGCTAAAGCCAAGGTCGCGGGTGAATCAACCAGCCCAATCGACGCCGAGCGTCGCCAGGCAATGGAACAGTGGTTGCGACAGATCCCCGATGACCCGGGCGAATTGCTGCGCCGCAAATTTTGGTACGAACAGCAACAGCGTCAGGAAACCCAACGATGAAACGCCTGTTTTGCACTTTTCTCCTCTGCCTGCTCGCCTTCACGGCGCAAGCTGGCGAGAACTTTACTGCTAGCGTAGACCGCAGCCAGATCGACAGTGGAGAAATGGTTGAACTGACACTGGAGTCTGATGACACAACCTTGTTCGGCAAGCCGGACCTAAGTCCGCTCAATGAGTTATTCGATGTATACGGCACGCGCCAGGTCAACCGCCTGACCAGCGTCGATGGTGCTTCACACGCCACCACTCGCTGGATTGTGACCATTTCGCCCAAGCACAGTGGCTATGTGGTCATCCCACCTATCAGTCTTGGCGACAAAACCACCGAGCCGATCACGCTGCACGTACTCGAAGCCTCCACAAGCAATCAGAAGGGTAAAATGGCGCCGGTATTCATCGACGCCAGCGTTGATAAAGAAAGCGTCTACGTCCAGGCCCAGGCAATTCTCACCCTGCGCATCTATCACTCGGTTTCACTTTACGATGACAGCAGCCTGACGCCGCTGGAAATTGCCGATGCACGGGTCGAGCCTCTGGGCAAACCACGCACCTACGAAAAGCAAATCAATGGGGTGCGCCACGGTGTGATTGAACTGCGCTACGCCATTTTTCCTCAAAAAAGCGGCACCCTGAACATCCCTGCACAAACGTTCACCGCCACCACTGTTGGTCGCGCAAACCCCAATGATTTCAACCCTTTTGGTCCTCGCCCAGGCAAAGTTGCCCGGGTTAAATCATCGGTTATCCCGCTGACGGTCAAAGCCAAGCCGGCCAGCTACCCAAGCGATGCCCCCTGGTTGCCCGCCAGCGCGCTGAGTTTGGCTGAGTCCTGGTCTCCGGAACCAGACAAGGCCAAGGTCGGAGACTCATTGACCCGCACTTTAATGCTCAAAGCCGAGGGCTTGTCCAGCGCACAGCTTCCAGCCCTGCCGCAAACTCAATCCAAGGGTCTGAAACGTTACCCAGACAAACCCCAGTTGAGCAATGAAACCAGTGAACAGGGCATCATCGGCAGCCGCGAGGAGCGTGAGGCCCTGGTCGCCAATCAGGCTGGCAAAGTTGAACTGGCACCGGTTGAAGTGGTGTGGTGGAACACCGATAAAGATCAACTCGAACGCACCAGCGTGCCTGGACACACACTTGAGATTGCAGCCAACAGCGAGATCAGCACCGACCCGGTACCGGCTGCAGCCCTACCCGCAACGACTCAAACCGGGCAAGCCATTTGGCCGTGGCAACTGGCATGCTTCATATTGAGCCTGACCACCTTGATCGGCTTTGCCCTGTGGTGGTATGCACGTCATCAGCCTGCAATTACCCGTGTGACTCCAACCGGACCAAGCCCACGCACGCTGCTTGATGACATCAAGCGCGCCTGCCTGGCTAACGACACCCAGGCTAGCCGCGCCGCGCTCGATGCCTGGGCGCGTCAGCAGCCAGAAACACTGGCCGAAATGGCAGCGCGATACGAGCCCCTGTCTGATGAACTGCACAGCCTCAATGGCGCGCTTTACAGCGAAACGGCCCAGCACTGGCAGGGGGAGGCCTTGTGGCAGGCGGTGCGCTCATTGCCGCCTCTCGCTCCAGGCGAGGTGGCCAACAACGCCGACACCAGTGCCTTGCCTGCGCTTTACCCGCGCTAGTAAAAACCGCTCATGCAAGACCGGCCAGGAACCTGCCTGGGTAACACGAGTCTATTCATAGCAACACTGTTACCGTCAGGGGTTTCCTGGAAATGCCCCTGGCCTGTCCGCAGTCCAAACCATGGTATGTCAATCATTAGAGGAACGATCCCCATGTTAAAACCTTCCAAAGTATTACTGCTCAGCCTGACACTTGCAGCCACCCCGGTGTTTGCATTCAACCTCGGTGATGCTGTCAACAGCGTGTCCAGCATGACTGGAAACTCTCAAGCGACAGGCGAAACAGGACAAATGCTCAAGGCCCTGTCCAGCCAACTTGGAGTGACCCAGCCCCAAGCCACAGGCGGTACCGCGGCACTGCTGGGCTTGGCAAAAAACAACCTTGAACCCAGCCAGTTCTCAGAGCTGACCAAGTCTGTACCGGGCCTTGAGCAACTGACCCAAAACAGCGAACTGCTTGACCAGGCCAGCTCATTGCTGGGCAAGGGTTCAGGCTCTGAGTCCACCAGCATCACTTCGCTGCTGAACAACACCAAGGACATGGGTGATGTCACCAGCGCCTTCAACAACCTGGGCATGAATGCAGAAACCCTGAACAAGTTCGCCCCCACACTACTCGACTACCTGGGCAAGCAAGGCCTGAGCGAACCCTTGATGACATCGTTGACCAGCCTTTGGGGCGCTTAATTCCGCGGCTCTCATCTGAACGAGTAAGCTGAAGCCAATCAGCGACAATAAAAAAACCGCGACCTAAATGGTCGCGGTTTTTTTGTACCTGCAACGCTGCTTATCCAGCAGCGTGCATGGGGTGTATCAGGCGTTAGCCTTGTTACGCAGCTTCTCTGGATTGATCAGGAAGCGAGCCAGGGCTGGCAACAACCAGATGGCGCCGAACATATTCCACAGGAACATGAAGGTCAGCATCAGGCCCATGTCCGCTTGGAACTTGATCGCCGAGAAGATCCAGGTCGCAACGCCAATGGCCAGACACACGCCAGTGAAGAGCACGGCTTTACCTGTCGACTTGAGCGTCTCGAAATACGCCTCCTGCAGGGACAAACCTTGACGCAGGTAAGTCTCCAATCGACTGTAAATATAGATGCCGTAGTCGACACCAATGCCCACGCCCAAGGCGATTACCGGCAAGGTCGCAACTTTCACCCCGATCCCCATGTAAGCCATCAATGCATTACCCAGCACCGAAGTCAGCACCAGCGGCAGCATTACGCAGAGTGTCGCGGCAATCGAACGGAAGGTAATCAGGCACATCAGGCCAACTGCAGCATAAACCGCAAGCAGCATGGTGGTTTCGGACTGATCAATGACTTCGTTGGTTGCAGCTTCAATACCGGCGTTACCCGCCGCGAGGATAAACTCAAGACCTTCCTTGTTGTTTTCCTTGATGAAACTTTCAGCTTCGGCGACCACGCGATTAAGGGTTTCAGCCTTGTGGTCATTAAGGAATATCAACAACGGCGCCACCGAGCAGTCCGCGTTGTACAGGCCATCGGCACGGGCGATCGAGTTATTCAGTACGTCCTGGTTACGCGACAGGGTTTCCCATTTCAAGCTCCCTTCGTTCATGCCCTTGATGACTTGACGCGAGACAGTGACCATCGAGATCGCCGACTGCACGCCCGGCGTGTTCTCCATGGTCCAGGACAACTGATCCATCGCCGAAAGCGTCTGGTAGGTCGAGCAGCCTTCGGCCGCGGTTTTGACCATGATCACCAGTACATCGGAGCTGGTTGAGTAGTTGCGAATAACGAAGTCGTTGTCCAGGTTGTAGCGTGAATCGGGACGCAACTCCGGCGCGCCCTGGTCAAGGTCACCGATCTTCAGGTTCTGGCCATACCAGACACCACCCGCCAGCGCGACAATGGCAATCACCACCGAAATAGGCGCCACCACCGGGTGAGCGAAATTGGAAATCAAGCGCCAGAACGGATGGTCACGCACCGCATCTTCGCGGCTGATCTTGACTGCCTTCTTGCTGATACCGATGTACGAGATCATCACCGGCAACAAGATCAGGTTGGTCAGGATGATCACCGCAACACCCATGGATGCGCCGATGGCCAGCTCGCGAATCACCCCGATATCAATCAGCAGCAAGGTAACGAAACCCACCGCATCAGACAGCAAGGCCACCAGACCCGGAATAAACAGCTGGCGGAAAGCCATGCGCGCTGCCGACAGCGAGTCAGTGGCCTCGCCCGACGCAATCGCAATGCCATTGATCTTCTGCACGCCATGGGAAATACCGATGGCGAAGACCAAGAAAGGTACCAGCATCGAGTACGGATCAAGCCCGAACCCGAGGGTTTTCAGCAAACCGAGCTGCCAGATCACTGCGATCAGCGTGGTACATACCACCGCCAGGGTGCTTTTGAAGCAACGGGTAAACCACAGCAACAAGACAAAGGTAATGCCGATTGCCACGGCAAAGAACAACGCCACACCCAGCAGGCCATCAATCAAGTCACCAACTTTCTTGGCAAAACCGATAATGTGGATTTTCACATTAGGGTTTTGTGCCTGGTACTTCTCGCGGATCTTTTCTTCAAGCTCGTGAGAGAACTTCTGGTAGTCCAGCGGCACCAATTTGCCTTGGTCCTTAGGATCTGGATACGCCTCAAGCAATGGAACATCGATGATGCTCGACTTGAAGTTGTTACCCACCAGGCGACCGATCTGGCCTGACTTGAGCACGTTATCGCGCAAATCCTCAAGGCTTTCTGGCGAGCCGTCATAGGTCTGCGGAATCACTTCACCGCCACTAAAGCCTTGCTCGGTCACTTCGGTCCAGCGCACGCTTGGACTCCAGAGTGACTTAAGGCCTGAGCGGTCAACGCCAGGAATGTAGAACACCTCGTCATTAATCTGGCGCAGGGTCTCCATGTACTCTTTGCTGAAGATGTCACCCTCAACCGCTTCAACCGAGATCCGCACTGTGTTGCCCAGGTTGGCAAGGTCGTTACGGTGCTCAAGCATCTTCTGGATGTAGGGGTGACCCAGTGGAATCATTTTTTCAAAGCTGGTTTGCGGGCGAACCTGCGCAGCTTGGTAAAACAAAAAGGCACTGATCAACACGCACAGCACGATAACGGCTGGACGGTTATTGAAAATCAACCGCTCGAGAAAAGACGCAGGTTTTTGTTGATGCTTACTCATGCAAACACTCCCGGCTTATTATTGTTGGCCCAGATCGGCGCCTGTTGGCGAAGCGACGTGTACACCGCCCTGCCCGACCAGAATCAGCTTGCCGTTATCCGTAGTTGCAGCACTGCTCAGAGAAACCCGATCAGCGCGATTTACTAAACTGAAACTGCGGCCATCATCCGTGCTTTTCAGCACAGTACCGCCATGCCCAACCACCACAATCGAGCCATCAGCCAGTAACTCGCCGTCAGCCAGACCGAACTCCAATGGGCCGTTATTGGGGGTATTGATCTCGATTTGTTGCCAGGAATCACCAAAATCGCTGCTGCGGAACAAGTGACCACGCAGACCGTACGCCAGCAAGGTGGCGGGTTCTTTAGTCGCTACCGCACCGAACAGTGAACCGTCGTAAGGACTTTCTACGTTTTCCCAGGTCTGGCCCCAGTCAGCCGAACGAAACATCACGCCCAGCTCGCCAACCACGAACAAGCCAGAGTCTTTGACTGCGGTGATCGAGTTGAGGTGATAGCCATCCTCGTTGTTCATCCGATCGCTGACATCTTCCCAGTTGGCGCCGCCATCGGTCGTGGCCAGCAAAGCACCATAGGCGCCGACTGCAAAACCGGTCTTGGCATCATCCTTGAACCAGATATCCAGCAACGGAGCCTCGCGTGAGAGGTCCTCGAACTGCTTGACCCAAGTCTGGCCAGCATCGGTGGTTGCCAGGATTTGCGCATCATGACCAACAGCCCAGCCGTGCTTGTCGTCGACAAAATACACAGAGGTGAGTAACTGGCGCGTGGGGACTTTGCTCTGGGTCCAGGTGGAACCATTATCATCGGAATACAGGATATGGCCGCGATCGCCAACGGCAACCAGACGCTTGCCAGCGACGGTGATATCCAGCAACAACGAGCTTTGTGCTTGCTCAGACACAATGGAATAGAGGCTGGCGGGCTCGGCGGCCTGCACAGTAAGTGGCGCAACGGTAAACGCTAGGATTGACAGCACACTGCACAGCGAGAGCGCTTTGCCCAGCGGCGAATAGATGCGCGACACCGGCGTGCGACTAGACCTCGCAACACCACCGGACAAGGTGCGCCGCATTACGGGCTCACTCATAAACCTTCCCCCTTTTATTTTTATAGTTCCTGCGATTTAAGGAACCTCGGCAAACCTAGGTTTCTTAGCAGTTTGCCTATGCTACTTAGCTTTAGAAGGCCCTGACAATGAGCACGACGTTATGTTTTGTTAAAGCAAACCTGCGTGATTGACGCTCTATAGGTTTCACTAATACACAAAAGCCGCTACGACTGTAGCGGCTTTTGGGCAAGACTACACGTGAATCAACGTGTACCACGACGGCGCAAGGCCGCTGGTTTGAAATAGCCATCGTCCGGCGTTGGCTGGCTGAAGTCGATAGTGCTCGATTCTTCGTTGTCCAGGTTCTGCACGTAGTAACGACGCGCTTGCAGGTCGTGGAACACATCCAGCGCAGACCAGGTTGTCGGCAGCTCGTAATAGTTCTTCAGGTAGGCAATCGATACGCGCCACAACTCGCCACGGCCGTCGTATTGATCAACCACCGCTGCCTGCCAGCTATCTTCATCAAGGTACAGGGTACGCTTGGAGTAGATGTGCCGTGCGCTGCTCTTGAGCGTGCCCTCAACCACCCATACACGGTGCAATTCGTTGCGTGTGTAAACCGGGTTGAGATGCCCTTCTTTGAGCAGGTCATCGTATTTCACGTCTGGGCTGGTGACTTTATAGTTGTTGTAAGGAATGTAGATTTCCTTTTTACCCAGCAACTTCCAGTCGTAGCGATCAGGCGCACCGTTGAACATATCGGTGTCATCAGCGGTTCGCAGGCCGTCAGCCGCGGCAATTGGCGTGTCGTAAGCCAGGTTTGGTGCACGGCGCACGCGGCGCTGGCCGGCGTTGTAGCCCCAGGCCTGACGCTGCTCCTTGACTTGGTCGAGGGTCTCGTGGACCAACACCGCACCACCGGCCAGGCGCGCCGGGCTTTTGGTGAAGGACAGGTAATAGAACATGATGTTGTTCAGGTCAGCGAACGAGCCTTTCGGGTCGTAATACTTGAACAAGGCTTCCTGCTGCGAGGTGACCAGCGAGTAGCTACCGTTACGCTGCACCGCTACTTCCGAAGCGCGACGCACGATATAGGTGCCGCGATAGCGGGCGATGTGGTTCCACAACGCCTCGACACCGTTCTGCGGGATCGGAAACGGAATACCGCCATAAGCATCGGCGAAACCATTGCCGCCATCGAGCAGCTTGGCCGTAGTCGCGTTCTTGCGCGTGTTGTCATACACCCACTGCGGCGCAGACCCCGAACGACGCGTCTGGTAAACCGGCATCTGATAGCTGTCTGGATAGGTGTCGAACAAGGCAATTTGGCCTGGCGTCAGGTTAGCCTTGTACTGGTCCAGGTTGGCCTTGGTAATAGTGAACAGCGGCTTGTCGGACGCGAATGGGTCAGGATGATGCTGGCCCGGCGCCTTGTAGTCAGCCGGCACCTTGGTGATGCCGCCGGTCCAGGCTGGAATGGTTCCGGCGGCGTTGCCGGCTTTTTCAGCGCCAAAAGGGGTCAGGCTGGTGCCCAGCTTTGCTGCGTCCTCGGCTGAAACGGCCGCCAGCGTGTTACCGGTGAATAACACCAGTGCAATCGCGGTACCGATCAATCTGTGCTTGTTCAGCATCCTATTTCTCCTCCGAGCGCCCGCTGGCGCCCAGTTCAGTTGTCTTTGGAGCCACAGTTGCCATGCTGCTACGCACGGCAACTGGCTCGGCTATCAGAATGAGTACTTGACGTTGAGGCCAATGTTGTCGCGGTCGCGCGAGGAGTTGTTGCCTCCGGCACCGTAGAACTCGGTGTAGGCAAGCTCCGCTTCCAGGCTGTTCAGGTAGTTGGCCTTGACGCCCAAGGTGTAAGCCTTGCGACCTTCGATAAAGTTGCCGGTCTGGTAGGAGTTACCTTCGAAGTCCTCGCGGTAAACCGCATAAGGCGACAGGTTCACACCCGCATAGACATCGTTCCAGGTGCCTGAAAGGACCATGGTGTAGCCGTAGGCATTCTTATTGACCTGGTCGTTACGATCATTGTCATCGATGTAGGCGCTGTTTCCGCGGCCGGAGTAGTAGCGGGTCGAGCCGTCACGGGCGGTGTATTGCAGGTCACTGCCGCGCAGGTGCTCGGAGGCCAGTTCGGCCACACCAAACAGCGAGTCAAAACCCAGTGATGGGCCGAAGTTATAGATGGTCCCAAGCGAGGCATTGAAGGCTTCAACGCGCTCATAGTTGTGGATCTCGTCTTCCAGACCAACCTGTTGCCCGGCGATGTTAATCTTGTCGCCGCCGGCCAAAGGCGCCGCTTGCGTCAGCAGGTCACCGAGCAGGTCGTTGGTGGTCGAAATACCGATCGGCAAGTTTGGACGGTAAGACAGTTCACCAAACACTGAAGCCAGGCCGACCGTGGTATTGAAGCTCATGCCGTACATGCGGATGTCTTCAACGTATTCACGGCGTGCGTTAACCTGGTTGGCCACATCGACCGCTGCAGCACCGTTAACCAAACCCAGAATTTGCCCGGCCCCGGCGTTACCGCTGGCGGCCGCTGCCTGCAGATCGTCGTAGCTGGCAAAACCGCCCAGGCCAGCCAACTGGTCGATATTGAGGCCAGCGTAGGTGCTGTTCAGGTCAGCATTGATCAGCGGCTCTTTCGAGTGATAGTTGACGAAATAGAAACCGAACTCGGTGCTATTGAAATCTTCGGCGATATAGCGCAGCGCTGCACCAAACTGACCATCGTTTCTGGCATTGATGTCAGAGCCAATGTTGGCCACCTTGATCACGCCGTTTTGATCGAAGTAGTCATTACCCTGCAAACCGGCAAAGTTACCCGCGCTCAACTGCTGATAAAGGCCGCGTACCGGCGCCAGGGCAGACTGCGTGCTGTAAGCGGTGTTACCACCGTCAGCGAACAGGTCGGTTTCGGAGTAAAAGGTGCCGGCCGGGTCAATCGCGGTTTCTTTCCAGTTGAACTGGTAGAACGACTCAAGCGACAGGTTGTCGGTCAGGCCGACGCTGAAGTTAAGCGCCTCAACCGGCACCAGCACTTCTTTGAGCTCGGCGCCTGGCAAGCGGAACTTGGCTGCGTCGACCGGGTTGGTGGTGTTGATGCCGCCACGATAGAACAGCGCTTCACCCCAGTTGAATACCTGCTTGCCCAGGCGCGCGGTCACCGGCATGTCGGCAACATCCCAATCGCCATAAACGTAGGCATCGAGGATCTGCGCATCACGACCGGCCTTGTGCCGCGTCTCGTAGGTGAAGCTATTGTCACGGGGAAAGCTCTGGCTGGGCTGCGCAGGACCGCTGGCGTCGTAGAAATCGTTGCGCTTATCCATGATCTGGGTGTCGTAGAACGCGCTACCACGGACAAACATGCCGTAGTTCTTGTAGGTGGCACCAAGATCCGAGGTGACTTTATAAACTTCCGAAACCAGACCGGTATCGAAGTTACGGTTACCGTCGTTGCCGTTGATATCGTCGTTGCTCTTATCCTGGCCCTGGACACGCCACAACTGGCCGTAGGACACGGTGGTGTCGATGGAGCCATTGATTTCGTTATCGGCAAAACTGAATTCGACAGCCTGGGCTTGGGCGGCCACAAGCAGCGGTAGAATTCCGGCAAACGCAAAACCAGCCTTCACTGGTGCAAAGCACACCCGTGGATGGCGAGACTTGATACCCATCGAAAATTACTCCTGGCAGATCATTCTTTTTATTGCGCCCTGTTCAGGTCGCGGTTTAGTCGTACTGATGACGACCTTTTTTGCAAAACCGGAAAACCACAATCCCCCCTGTGGTTTCACGCCCACGCTTCAAGAAAAGTTCCATCGCGAGGCTCAATCTTCAGGAGCAGTGCAACCATGATGCCAATTCAAACAGTCGTATTATTTAAAAGCACTTTCTGTGGCTGTTTCGATTCGTGACTCTATGACCAAGCTTAAAAACGTCAGATTTAAGGCGTTGTTTTTAAGCCACGTCCTACAATCTGGCCCGAATAGTCACTAAAGCACCGATCTAGACACACCCAATTAAAAAGACGCGTCCTCTGGAAAAATCCAAGCAAAGGCGTTTTATTAGCCTTCGGATCTAAAGGGTGGGATTTTCATTCCTTTGAGTAACAAAAAAGTGTTACTAGCTTGCGCCGGTAACACTTCAGGGTTGACTCATGTAATGCCCTGCAAGCAGGGCATTGGCCCGATCAGAATTGCTCTAAACCGGGCCTGTTAAGCGCCACGCGCTTAGGCGGATATGTCGCTTTTATGCAAGGCTCTTGCTAACTACCTCAAACACATCGCTCGACAGATCGCCGGAGGCAACAATGCGCTCCAACTCAGCCTTCATCTGCGCCTGACGTTCAGGTGCATATTTGCGCCAGCGGGTCAGCGGAGCCAGCAAGCGTGACGCAATCTGCGGATTTAGCGCATTAAGGGTAATGACCTGATCAGCCAGGAAGCGATAACCGCTGCCATCGGCCTTGTGGAAGTTGATCAGGTTCTGGCCAGCAAACGCACCGATCAGGGCACGAACCTTGTTCGGGTTTTTCAAGGTAAATGCAGGGTGTTCCATCAGCGCCTTGACCCGCTCCAAGCCACCTGGCAAACCACTGGCCGCCTGGACACTGAACCATTGATCCATAACCAGCGCATTGTCCTTGAAGTGCTCGGCAAAGCTTGCCAACACCTTGGCCCGCTCATCAGCAAATGACGAGTTGACCAACACCGCCAGCGCGGTCAATTGCTCGGTCATATTGTCGCTGTTCTCGAACTGACCCAGACAGGCCGCCAGCACCTCTGGCGTCGCATTGAGCATCAAGTAAGACAGGCTGATATTCTGCAAGCTACGGCGGGCAAAATGCTCGGCCTCGGCAATATATTCACAGCTGCGCGAAACCTCGCGATTGGCCTGATAGCGCGCCCAAAGTGCATCATGCAGCGCTTCAGCCAGCTGCTGGCGAGCAAATTCACGGGCATGGTGAATGGCCTCTACGTCTGCCACTTCACTGATTTCAGTCAGATAGGCCTCGCCAGGCAGCGAGAGCATTTCCGCAACCATGGCTTGGTCCAGTTCTGTATCTTCGAGCACGGTGCGCAACGCACTGATCAAACGCTGATCCATAACCAGCGATTCACCCGCCTGCTGCTGGGCAATCAGCTCTTGGAGCACCTGCACCGACAATTGCTGACCTGCTTCCCAACGGTTGAAGCCATCGCTGTCGTGCTGCATCAGGAACATCAGTTGGTCGCGACTATAAGGGAAGCTCAGCTTCACCGGCGCCGAGAAACCGCGCAGCAGTGAAGGTAATGGCTGCTCGGCAACATTGATAAAGGTCAGCGTCTGCTCGGCCTGGTCAATCGCAAACACACGGCTTTGCGCATCAGCACCGCCCTGCTCCCCTTCAAGCTGCAAGGCCAAAGGCCGGCCTTGGGCATCCAACAAACCCAGTTCGACAGGAATGACGAAGGGCAGCTTCTCACTCTGGCCTGGCGTTGCCGGGCAGCTTTGCTTAAAGCTCAGACTGTAACGCTTATTGGCTGCATCGTAGCTTTCGCTGACCGCCAGACGCGGCGTACCGGCTTGGCTGTACCAGCGTTTGAACTGAGTCAGATCAACGCCACTGGCATCTTCCATGGCCTTGATAAAGTCATCACAGGTCACAGCCTGGCCATCGTGGCGGTCAAAGTACAGGTCGCTGCCTTTACGGAAGTTTTCAGCACCGAGTAGCGTGCGGATCATGCGCACCACTTCTGACCCCTTTTCGTAAACGGTCAGGGTGTAGAAGTTGGAGATTTCAATAAAGGCGTCTGGACGCACTGAATGCGCCAGCGGACCTGCATCTTCGGCAAATTGATGGGTGCGCAGGTAGGCAACATCTTCAATGCGCTTGACCGTGGCCGAGTTCATATCGGCACTGAACTGCGAATCACGGAAAACCGTGAAGCCTTCCTTTAATGACAGCTGGAACCAGTCGCGGCAAGTGACGCGGTTGCCCGACCAGTTGTGGAAGTATTCGTGGGCGACAATCGCTTCAACCCGCTGGTGCGCAGCGTCGGTTGCTGTTTCAGCTCGTGCCAGCACGGCACTGGAGTTGAAGATATTGAGCCCTTTGTTTTCCATGGCGCCCATGTTGAAGTCGTTGACCGCAACAATCATAAAAATGTCGAGGTCGTACTCACGGCCATAGGTTTGTTCATCCCAGCGCATCGACTTCTTCAAGCTGTCCATCGCGTGCTGGCACTTGTCGACATTTTCTGGCTCGACATAAATGCGCAGCGCCACTTCACGCTGGCTCATGGTGGTGAAGGTATCTTCGATGCACCACAGGTCACCGGCGACCAGGGCGAACAGATACGCAGGCTTCATAAACGGATCTTCCCAGGTTGCCCAGTGACGACCGTCTTCCTCGCTGCCGCTGGCAATCGGGTTGCCGTTGGACAGCAGCACCGGATAATCATGCTGCTGCGCGCTCAGGGTGGTGGTGAACTTGCTCATCACATCCGGGCGGTCGAGGTAATAGGTGATCTTGCGGAAACCTTCAGCCTCGCACTGGGTGCAGAACATGCCGCTGGACTTGTACAAGCCCTCCAGCGCGGTGTTGCTTTCCGGGTGAATCTTGACCGTGGTATCGATCACAAAACTGGCGCTGTCGGGCTGCAAGGTCAGCGACACATCCGTCAGCTGATAGTCCGCAGCCGTGAACTGGCGGTCATTGAGTGCAATCGAGATCAACTCAAGCTCTTGACCATCCAGCTCAAGGGCAGGCAGATCTGGACTCAATGCCGGATTACGGCGCATCACCAGTTGAGCATGGACCAGGCTGTGGTCTTCAAACAGCTCGAAGGTCAGGTGCGTTTCATCGATCAGATAATCCGGCGCCTGGTAGTCTTTGAGGTAGATCATCTTCGGTTGTTCGGTGCGCATGGTCGCCTCTCTTGATTGAGCTGCTTAGGAATCGCTGAAAAACTACTGCGCTAACTCTTTCAGACGATTCCTTGCAAAAAATTGATTGTGCCAAAGCCTCGGTTGATACAGCCAGCCCTGCACAGCTTGAATCGATTGCAGCCTCAGCTGCTGCTCACCGCCAATTGATAAGCGGTGTACTTGCGAATATTGATAACGCCGGTATCAAACAACAGATACTGGCCCTTGATACCGGTCAAGGTGCCTTCGGCGATTGGGTTTTTATCCAGATTAAAGCTGGTGATCTTTGGCGGATAAGCTTCAATCGGATAACCAATTTGCAGCGTTTGCACGTCATTGACTGGCTGAATCGCCTGTATACCAAAGCGTTGTTGCAACTGCTGCATGCCTTCGGCGCAGGCGCTGAGAATCTCATTGCGCACGGCCTCCAGGTCAACTGGTACTGCATCGCCTTTGAGCAGCGCACGCCAGTTAGTCTTGTCAGCAACCTGGCTGCGCAGCAGGTCTTCAACAAACCCAGACTGCTGACGCGTTGCCACCCGCATGATCGGCAGCGCTTGCGTTGCGCCTTGGTCAATCCAGCGTGTCGGCACTTGTGTGGCGCGGGTAATCCCCACTTTGACCCCGGACGAATTGGCCAGATAGACCACATGGTCAGTCATGCAGAACTGCTCACCCCAACTCGGCTCACGACAGGTGCCCGCGTCATAGTGGCAGCGCTCCGGGCTCATGATGCAGACATCGCACTGGGCAAGCTTCTGCATGCATGGATAACAATAACCTTGGCTAAAACTGGTTTTGGTCTTGCGTCCGCAGTGGCTGCAGTGAATCGCACCCAAAAACTCCAAACGCAGGGTCTTGCCGATCAGCGGATTGACTGCAATCAACTGATCATCCAGACGAAACGAATACTGCACCGGGCTTTCCAACCGCGCCGACATTTTGCTCAGCGCACCGCGCCCCAACTCATTCATTCACAACCGCCATTCTCAGATTCAGTGCAGGGTATCGGAAGACTTAAACAGCACGTTAGCCACCGGCTCCGATTTAGAGCTGCACTCTTGCGGGCCCATGTAGCCAATGCGCTGGTCTTCCGGCAGATTCTTGATTTCCCAGGCAATCAGCGCCTGCAGGCTCAACTCTTTTTGCTCTTGAGTCAGCTTGCGGCCATCTGGCCATTTGCCAATTTCTACCGCCAATTTCAGGCTCTGATAGATTTCGGGGGTGATGTTTTCAATAGTTTGCAAAAACGACGACATAACCCGCCTCCACATAAAACCAATATTTTAACAGGCTGTTAGTGACGGGCGCGCTGCCACAACCCACCACACAACCCAGTCAGGCAACCTGCCACCAACCCGCCAACATGCGCGGCATTGGCGATGGAGCCAAATTGCAGTAACTCAAAGACACCTGTCATGCATATCAGCAGCCAGGCCAGCATCATGACCAGCACGCCAGGTGGTAGACGGTATGCAGAATTAGGCGCAAGTCGCTGGTAAATCCAGCAGTGCCCCAACAACCCGTAAAGCACGCCGGACAAACCACCAAAGAGCGACGGCCCGGAGAAGCTGTATTGCGCCACATTCGATGCCAGGCTGAACACCAGGGTCAACCCCAGCAACGCCAGCGCACCTTGGTAGGACTCAATGCGCCGTCCCAATTCCCAATACCACAGGCTGTTCATGGCCAGGTGCAGAAAGCCAAAATGAATCAGCATGGGCGTGATCAAGCGCCACCACTGGCCGCCCTGCAGGGTGTGTTCGGCCGAGGCGAAATAGATGTACTCGCCCTGGATCTTGAAGTCGACGAAGCTCAACCAGCGAATCGCCGAGAAATTATCACCCAGCAGAGTAATGGCCGCGACGATAAAGGTCAGAAGCAACACCGCGCAGGTCAGGGGATTGCTTTTAGCTTGCTGAATAAACCCGGGACGAGCCGCAGCGGGCACAGGCGAGACCTCAAGCTGCGCTTCATCATTACCCTCTGGATACCGGCTGTAGAGTTCGCGCACCTGCTCGGCCAATGACTCGCCGGGCACCCACAGCACTTGTTCACCGGCTTCCTCACTCACTCGATGCGGCACCTTCAGGCGCTGTAACAAGGCAATGAAGCCGCTCAGGTTGGTTTGTGTTGGCAAGCGTAAAACCGCCACGGGACTCATTTCGGCGCCTCCGGTTTTTCAACCTCGACCCAGACAAACTTATTCGAATCCAAACGATGCTCCTGATCCAGGCGATAGGCGACCAAGCGGCCGTACATCACGGCGCTGTAGTCCAGGCACGCCAGGTTAGCGCGAATAGGTGAAGGCTTGCCGCTGCGCCAGTAGTGGCCGACAAACAATATCGGTTGGTCGGCGCCATACCTGAGCAGCTCGTTCTTTTGCATTTCCGACAAAGGCGTTTGCGCCGCCAACTCGGGTAGTGCATCGGGCTGGAACACGATGTCGCCGTAGGTTTGCGGGTTTTCTTCCCAAAACTTGGTGCGGAAGAACGAGCGGGTGAAGCCGTCATCGCTGGTCAGCGTCATACCGTGTGGCAAGCGCATATCGGTACCGCGCAGCAAGCGGTTGAAAGCCGTATTGGCAAAGCTGCCATGCTCGGCTGCCGCCTTGACGAAGGCCTGGTTGATTCGCCCATCCGGGAACTGCGCGCGCAACGGGTTAATCAACTCGTCATCCCAACAGGCATGCACGGCGCGAAAACGCTGGCCATCCACAAACAGCGGCAATTGATAAAACCACTCAAGGGTTTCACGCCATTCGGTTGGGTAGGCGGCATATTGATCCAGGGTTTCCTCGATCATGCGCGCATGGCGGGCATTGTGTTCGCGGACAAACTGGCGACCACTGCCCGGCTTTGCCGGTGTCGTCCACGCCAGCGCATTAAACTCATGGTTGCCCATGATGCACACCGCAGCGCCAGCATCGACCATGGCGCGTACCAGATTCACGGCTTCGCGAATTCGCGGGCCACGGTCAACCAGGTCGCCCAGAAAGATGGCCATGCGCGTCGGGTGACGCCAGACGCCTGCTTGTTGCCGATACCCCAATTTATCCAACAAGCGCGCAAGGGTGCGCGCACAGCCATGGATATCGCCGATCAGGTCGTAACTTCGCTCAGGGTCCAGGCGCATTTACTCGCCTCCACCACCAAGACGGCTGCCCCAACCTAGCTTGGTGCGGCAAACCTCGTAATAGTTATGGTCAAGCGGATGAATCAGGCACAGCTTTTGCGGTTTCTTGCGAATGGTCACGGTATCGCCCGGCGCGCAGGTGAAGTGGTTCTGCCCGTCACAAGAAATCTGCGGATAGATCTGCATGTCTTTGGACACCACGATTTTCAGCTCGCTGTTGCCATCGACCACTATCGGGCGACTCGACAAGGTGTGCGGGTACATGGGAACAATCACTATTGCATCGAGCTTGGGATGCATGATCGGACCACCCGCAGACAACGCATAGGCTGTCGAGCCGGTCGGGGTCGAGACGATCAAGCCGTCGGCTTTCTGGCTGCAAACAAACTGGCCGTCGATAAACAACTCGAACTCAATCATCCGTGTCGACTTGCCCGGATGCAGGACCACGTCGTTGAGCGCATCGCCCTGACCAATGGCCTCTGCATTACGTCGCACTTCGGTTTCGAGCAAAAAGCGGTTTTCGGTCAGGTAATTGCCGTCCAGCACCTCGGCGACTTTGACTTCAAGCTCGTCAGGGCGGATATCAGTCAGAAAGCCCAGGCTGCCACGGTTGACCCCAAGTACCGGGATTTTGTGGCGCGCCAATGCCCGCGCAGCGCCCAGCAAGCTGCCATCGCCACCGACCACAATCACCAAATCGCAGATTTCCCCGAGATTCTTGCGTGAAGAGGTCTGCAAGCCATGGCCCGGCAAGACTTCAGCAATCGAATCTTCCAGAATCACATGGGTGTGGCGGTCGAGCAGAAACTTCTTGAGGCGACGAATAGTGTCAAGCACCTGCGTGCTACCGAGGCGACCAATGATGCCGATATTCCGAAATTGCTCCATGGTGCTCCCGCAGGCTGAATCGCTAAAGAGTTAGATTATGGTCGAAAGCCTGCAAGCGCAGCAAACTTGCACTGACAGCCATGGCTGAAAGGTCAGGCATTACAACGACCACCTGCTGGTTAAATGGGGGCATTTGCCTCGTTCACAACCGCTGGCAAGGATACAGCGCTTGCTTGCAAGCGGGTAAATAACGCTATGCTCGTGGCATGAATCTGTTTCGATCCTTGACTGACCTGCCTCAGCGCCTGCGCCAACCTGCAGTGCGCGACTTGGCATGGGTCATACTTGCCCCACCACTGCTGGGCCGTGCCCCGACACGCCAGCGGCACCCTCTGGCGGCCAGCCGCTGGAGCCACGAGCCGCAACAACTGGCGGACTGGCTACTCACGCTTGACGATGACTGCTCAAGCCTGACCCATTGGCTTGCCGAGCGTTCGGTACGCCGGCTTGGACTCTATTACGAGCGACTCTGGCAATTTGCCCTGAATGCGGCGCCTGATGTCGAGATTCTTGCCGCCAACCTGCCTATTCGTCGCGAAGGGCACACCCTGGGTGAGCTGGATTTGATTCTGCGTGACGACGAAGGCCTGCATCATCTCGAACTGGCGATAAAGCTGTATCTGGGCGAGCAAAACGCCAGCGGCACCGCCAACCACCACTGGCTCGGCCCGGGTAGCCGAGACCGACTGGATTTGAAACTCAGCCATATCGCCGAACACCAGCTGCCCCTGTCGAAAACCGAGCAGGCGCTGAGCACCTTGGCCCAGGAAGGAATCAACAGTCAGGCAGTACAAGCCGCGATGTGGGTTGCCGGTTATTTGTTTTACCCATGGCCAGCCGGATGTCTGCCGCCCACAGATGCTCACCCCGAGCATTTGCGTGGCAACTGGGTGCATCAGCGCGACTGGCCAGCACTGCTTGCCCAATATCCAGGCGCCAGCTGGCAAATACTGCCGCGTCATGACTGGCTGGCGCCCGCGCGAATCAGCCCCGCCGACCATTGGCCCAACGAGCAACTGCAAATCTGGTTCGCGACGCTCGAGGCCCATACCAATGCGCAATTGCTGGTACGCCTTGAACAGAGCCCGGATGGCTATTGGCTGGAGCAACAGCGCGTGTTTCTGGTCAGCGACAGCTGGCCAGAAACACTCAGGCCCTACCGCTGACAGGCGTAAGGTGCGACAACGCGAAGCTTGCCCACCACGCCCTGTTCAAAATGAGCCGACAGCCCCGGTTAGGCGAATAAGTATGACCTACCCGCCTAACCGGCTGCTTGTGCTTGCATCGCGCCTTATTGCGCCTGCATCGCCTTGAGGATTTTCTTACCCGCGCGACCATCATAGGGCTGCAAACCCAGACGTTTTTGCTCCTCGACAATAGCTTTGCGGGTATTGGTACCAATCAAGCCATCCGCCTCGCCAATGTCGTAGCCACGGGCAAGCAATAACTCCTGCAACTGTTTGCGCTCAACACGGCTGAGGCCCGGGTCATCCGTTGGCCATGGCGTAACGATCTCGTCACCTCCACGCAGGCGATCGGACAAATGAGCGATGGCCAGCGCATAGCTTTCAGCCGCGTTGTAGGAATAGATCGCATCGAAATTGCGCATCACAATAAATGCCGGCCCCTTTGCCCCGGCAGGTAGCAAAATGCCAGCCGGGGTATCGCTTGGCGTGATCGCCGAGCCATCGACCTTGACCACGCCACGAGCGACCCAGTCTTTTAGCGGGCGCTTGCTTTTACGGCCAGTCGACGAGGTATTAAAACCAGCAGGCAGCCTGACTTCATAACCCCAAGGTTGGCCGGTGCGCCAGCCTGAACGTTTCAGGTAGTTAGCAGTTGAGGCCAGTGCATCGGGGATACTTGCTACCAAGTCGCGACGACCATCCCCGTCGCCATCCACGGCAATACGTTGATAGGTTGAAGGCATGAACTGGGTATGACCAAAGGCGCCCGCCCATGAACCCTTCAGCTCTTGCGCCTGGATATCACCGGATTGCAGCAGCTTCAGGGTGGCAAAGAACTCACCCTGGAAGAACGCCTGGCGCCTGCCATAACAAGACAATGTACCGAGCGAAGTGAGCAACGGCCGCTTGCCGAAGGTTTTTCCGTAATCGCTCTCAACCCCCCAAACCGCGACCACCGTAGCCGGATCGACGCCATAGGTGCGCGACACCTTGGCCAAGGTGTCGGCGTGCAGCTTGAGCATCTGCCGCCCTTCATCGACACGCTGCTGATCGACCAGCGCAGCCAGGTAATCCCAGATAGGGGTGCTGAATTCAGGTTGTGAGTCGAGCAGCTCAAGCACGCTCATATCAGGCTCAAGCGTTTGCGTATAACGGTCAAAGGTCGCACCAGAGACGCCCTTGGCTGCAGCTTTGCCGCGCAAACCTGTGAGGCACTGCTGGAACGAGGCCGCCTCTGCCTGCAGGGCCAACGCGCCTACACCGAGTAGAACCGCACCTAAACGGGTGATCATTTTATTCATCGCATATTCCCTGATACTGAAACAGTCCACACAGCCTGAAATACGGACAGTGTAATGATCAGAGACAGCTTAGTCGCGACAGTTCCGTTACAAGCCTTTAGCCAAGGCGGCTGCGCGCCCCTGCAGACCGCCAGTATGGACAAATATCAGCCGTGTTCCTCGGGGGAATGCGCCCTGCTCGACTTGATCACGCAAGGCCAGTAGTGCCTTGGCGGTGTACAGCGGCTCGAACAGCATCTCCGACTCAGCTTCACAAGCCTGCATAAAATCCAGCAACAGCGTATCGACTTTGGCGAAGCCACCGCGCGCGGCATCGAGCAAGCGATACCCTTGATCGGCCTGCTGTGCCTGGGTCAATACGTTGGAAATCTGCAATTGAGCGCCATGCCTTGCCGGAACAGCCAAAGCACCGTAGACCGGGTGTGCTCCGGCTTCGGCCAGAACCAACCCAGCCAAGGTGGTACCAGTCCCCACCGCCAGCCACCAAGCGTGATAATCAGGCCAATCAAGCTGCGGCAGCTGGCTGCGCACCATTTCGACCAGCGATTGGCAGCCCTGGGCGCCAAGCAAGCCACCACCGCCTTCCGGAACGGGCAGCAGCTGCGGGTAACGTGAACGCCATGGCTGCCAAAACCCTGGCAGATTACGCCCACGGTAACCGCCATAGCCGAGCCAGTGTAAGCCCATGCCTAACTGTTCGAGTTCAGCGGTGGTCGGCGTTTGCTGGGGATTTCCACGCATCAAACCAACGGTTTGAAAGCCAAAGCGGTTACCTGCTGCAGCCAGGGCATGCAAGTGATTGGAATGGGCGCCGCCCAGACTGATGAGGCCCTGGGCGCCTTGCTCGACTGCAGCCTCGATATAGGGCGCCAGCTTGAACCATTTATTGCCGCTGACCTGCGGGTCAATCAGGTCAAGGCGCAGCACCGCCACTTCGACCCCAGCGTTTGCCAACCAATACAAGTTTAGTCGCTGTACGGGGGCTGTCGGCCTCCACTCAGGCCGTTTCAATGCAGATCACCCCACGGTGCTAATGCGCTCGGCATCCTTGTGGCGGGCGCAACAGTTGGAGTCTCCGGGCTTGAAGCGGCTTGGCGCATCGATTCGATCAATACGGATAGCGCAACGCTGTCCATTGGCCAACAGCGCTTCGCAGCTTGGCTGTTGATAATGCGCCAACCACTGCCTGTACTGTTCTTCTGAGACGAAACATTTGGATGCGGCATAGGCAAGCGGGTTTTCCTGGTAGCGAGCAATATCTTGCAGGGCAACGGTCAAGTGCCCAGCCCCAGGATGATAAACCACAAATACCATGCCCAGGTTCGACAGGCGTTCGAGAATCTGGTCGCCACTTTGACCCGTCAGCTGTTCCCGCTCGCTGTTAAGGCGATCGATCTCCTGCTGGAGCTTACCGTCGAGCTCCTGACGATAAGCCAGCTCGACATCACGAATGGCAATTTGCTCTTTGTACTCAACCACGGCCGAGGCAATTTTGGCCTGCATCTCACTGTCGAACTGGGCGCGCATCAAGTCGATTTCACTGCGTCCATTGGTTTGCAGCGTACGCAGTTGCTCGGTCATCTTCTCCCGTGATGACTGAAAACTGGCTGCTTGTTCCGCCAACTGCCTTTTCAGATCAGCATTGAGTTCCTTCTGCTGCGCCAGGGCTTTTTGCACCAGGGCCATTTTGGCCTCAATGACTTCTCGGTGTTTCTCGCTGGCCAACTTGAGCTTGGCCAGCTCTTCTTCGTGCTGAAGACTCAGGCTACCGATACGCAAGCGCTGCTGCTTGATCAGCTGTGCAGCTTTCAGGCGCTGCTCCTGATTCAACTTTTCAGCGACCTTTTGCGCCTCTTCCAGAGCAGGATCAGCCGAGTACCACTTGTCATCCGAGACCATCTGCAAGCGTTCGGCAACAACCGACTGGGCGCTGTCATCCTCGATCAGCAGGCCCAGCTGATTGGCCTTGACCACGTCGCGCAAAATCACCAGATCATTCTGGCCAGGAGCCAGATTCGGGTCCCAAAGGTGCATCTGGTGCCATGACACCGGGCACTGGCTACGACATGCCAAGCGGATCGGGCCAGCGCCCATGTCGGGACCACGCCCGGACTTTTCAGCCAAATGCTGCAGCGGGATATTCCAACCGTTGTCTGGAACACCCTTTTCATCGAAGTCGAGGTAGAAGAACACCACCGAACGAATCAGCAGCCGCGGATTGATCATCAAGTAAGCCGCCCGCACCTGCTGGTCAGCGAACTCCGGCATATTGACCATGCCATCGAGCAGGGCTTCAAACTCGGTGAAGAACATTTGCTTGCAGACACCACCGTGTTCACTGAAGAACATCACGGCATCAACCATCTGCGGCTTGTTCTGCATGCTCATCCGATTCCCTCAAAGCTAGATTGACAACACTCATCTGACGTTGCGCGCGGCTCAGTATCCAGCCCAGAGGAGCAGAACATCCTCGGGCGATAATAACGCCTAAAATCACAGGCCAGTAACTGGCGCGCACCAGCAGTCAGGCACATGACAGCCGTTTGAGCGAGTCTAGGGGAAAAGAGTAGATCAGCAATGTGACTGGGTTGGCAGTCGTCTTGCCACAGGAACAATCCGACTCAACTGCACAGCAAAACTGTGATGGGATTGGTACAAACTGTCAGCATGAGACATTTTATGTCAGTTTCGAGCCCGACTTGGACGGCACGCACGATGCCACCCAAGTACCGACTCAGCTCAGCCGACTAGAGCGCGCCGCGCAGGCGCTTGCCCATTTCGTCGCCCAATGCCTGCAAGCCACTCATGGGCCGGACCATAACCTCGAACTCGACAATTTGGCCCTGTTCATTAAAGCGCACCATATCGATGCCCTTCAGCTCACGATCAGCCACTTTGGCGCTGAACTCCAGCACCACATTCAAGCCATCTGCCGACACCAACTCACGGTGGTAGGTGAAGTCTTCAAATACCTTGATTACGGTATTGAGGATCATCGCCACCTTGTCCGCACCAGCATATGGCTTGAACGCCATGGGAGAGCGAAAGACAGCATCCGGATGCAGTAATGCTGGCAGACCACTAAGATCTTTGCTGGCAATCATCCCATGCCATTGCTGCATGACTGGGGCAATATTTGGCTTAACCGCTAATGCTGTCATCTCTACTCCTCAGTTGGGCTTATCGATTAAATTTCAGCGGCCAGTCGCGAGCCCTGATTGATTGCACGCTTGGCATCCAGCTCGGCAGCCACATCCGCGCCACCAATCAGATGCACACTTTGGCCAGCAGCCAACAACCCCTCTTGCAGCTCACGCAGCGGGTCCTGGCCAGCGCAGACAATAACGGTATCGACCGGCAATACCTGCGGCTCGGCATCGGCAATGCTGATATGCAGGCCAGCATCATCCACCTTGAGGTACTGCACGTTATTGAGCATCTGTACCTGCTTGTTCTTCAGACCCGCACGGTGAATCCAACCGGTGGTTTTACCCAGACCATCGCCCACCTTGGTCTTCTTGCGCTGCAACAGGAAAACCTGGCGCGCAGGCGTATGCGGCTCGGCATTGATACCCGCGACACCGCCACGCGCCTCTAACAGACCATCAATGCCCCACTCTTTCCAGAAGGCATCACGATCCAGGCTGGTAGCCGTGCCGGCATGGGTGATGAACTCCGATACGTCGAAACCAATACCGCCCGCACCGATGACCGCAACCTTCTGGCCCACTGCTTTGCGCTGCAAGATGGCGTCGAGGTAGTTGATGACCTTGGGATGATCAATACCAGGGATTTCTGGCGTACGCGGGGCAATACCGGTTGCCAGTATCACTTCATCAAAACCACCGGCAAGCAACCCATCAACATCGACCCGGGTGTTCAGGCGCAGGTCGACCCCGGTGGTTTCCAGCTTGCGCTTGAAGTAACGCAGGGTTTCAAAGAACTCCTCTTTGCCCGGCACTCGCTTGGCAACGTTGAACTGGCCACCGATCTCAGCAGCGCTGTCAAACAGCGTGACCTGATGACCGCGCTCGGCGGCAACCGTAGCAGCGGCGAGACCAGCAGGACCTGCACCGACCACGGCAATGTGCTTAACCGCGCTGGTGGCAATGTAATTCAACTCGGTTTCGTGACATGCACGCGGGTTGACCAAACAACTGGTCAGCTTGCCGCCAAAGGTGTGATCCAGGCAGGCCTGGTTGCAGCCGATGCAGGTGTTGATTTCATCAGCACGGCCTTCTGCCGCCTTGTTCACAAAGTCGGGGTCAGCCAGGAATGGACGAGCCATTGAAACCATATCGGCATCGCCTTCAGCCAAGACTTGTTCGGCAATTTCCGGTGTATTGATACGGTTGGTGGTGATCAGCGGAATCGATACCGAACCACGCAGTTTGGCCGTGACCTTGGTGAAGGCCGCACGCGGAACCTTGGTCGCAATGGTGGGGATACGCGCTTCGTGCCAGCCAATGCCGGTATTGATCAAAGTGGCGCCGGCTTGCTCGATGGCCTTGGCCAACTGCACAATTTCTTCCCAAGTGCTGCCGCCTTCGACCAGATCGAGCATCGACAAACGATAGATAATGATGAAGTTAGGACCAACGGCCTGACGCACCCGGCTGACGATTTCTACCGGCAAACGCATGCGGTTTTCGTAGCTGCCACCCCAGCGGTCAGTACGCTGATTGGTGTGCGCGGCCAGGAACTGGTTAATGAAATAACCTTCGGAACCCATGATTTCAACACCGTCATACTCAGCCTGCTGTGCCAGCTTTGAGCAGGTGACGAAATCCTGGATTTGCTTTTCGATGCCCTCTTCATCCAGCTCGGTGGGTTTGAAAGGGTTGATCGGCGCTTGAATGGCGCTGGGTGCCACGGACTTGGGGCTATAAGCGTAGCGGCCCGCGTGAAGAATCTGCATGCAGATCTTGCCATCCGCCTCGTGCACGGCACGGGTCACGATCTTGTGCTGCTCGGCCTCTTCAACCGTGGTCAGCTTGGCGGCGCCAGAATAAACCCCGCCCTCGACGTTAGGGCCGATGCCGCCAGTCACCATCAAGCCAACACCGCCACGGGCACGTTCAGCAAAATAAGCAGCCATGCGCTCAAACCCACCCGGCTTCTCTTCCAGCCCCGTGTGCATCGAGCCCATCAGGGTACGGTTTTTCAGGGTGGTAAAACCAAGATCCAGCGGGGCCAGCAGGTTCGGGTACAGAGCGTTCATGGAAGTCTCCACATCAAGCATTCACGGTATGCCGCGATTTCTATTGATGCAGGTGGCGCCCAGCACAGGGCAAGTTGCCTGCGCGATGCTTCTGCCGCCTGCGGATGAATCGCGATCGGTATGCAGAGCACGATAAATAGCCCCAGCGCACAGCTCAATGACTCTAACTAACAACTTATTGATTCAAATGCGCAGCGCCCTCTTGGCAACAGCCATGCGCTCACCTACCCTGAGAACCGAACCCTCAACGCTGAACGACCATGCGCCTATTTATTACTATCAGCATTCTTATCCTCTTGCTCGGCAGCGCCGGTGGCTATGTCTACTGGGCACAGCAGCGTCCCGACGTTGGCATCATCCTTACCGACCTGAGTAGCGAAATCAGCGTCAACCAGGGCCAGCCTGCTGACCGCGGCAACCTGCTTGGCATACAGCCTTTGCTGTTTGCCAGTGACTATCAGAGCCGTGAAAGCCTGCACCTCAAACTTGCGGCCTATCTTGAGAAGGCGCGCGAAGAGGGCCTGCTCAACGCCAAAACCATTGCCATCCTGCCCGAACACATAGGCACCTGGCTGGTTGCCGCAGGGGAAAAACCCGAGTTCTACAAAAGTGACAGCCTGCAAGAGGCCATCAAGTGGCTAGCCGCCAGCCACCCGCTCGGCGTACCGCAAGCCCTGCTCGGAACCCCAAGCAATAAAGATTTCAGCGACGCGCTGTTTCGCCTCAAGGCCGAGCAAATGGCCGCTGATTACCAGAGCCTGTTCAGTGGCCTGGCCAAGGACTTTGGCATCACCCTGGTTGCTGGCTCTATTGTCTTGCCAGAGCCACGCAATGAAGACGGTGCCCTGCGGATCGGCACAGGCCCGCTGTACAACATCAGCGTGGTCTATGGCGCTGACGGCAAAGCCATTGGCCAGCCGCAGCGCAAGGTCTACCCATCAAGCCGCGAACGCAGCATCATCGCGGCAGCCCCCATTGAGCAATTGCACACATTCGACACCCCCGCCGGGCGTCTAGCGGTATTGATCGGCACCGACAGCTGGTATCCCGCCAGCTACGCAGCGCTCGCCAAGCTAGACACCGAGCTGTTGGCGGTGCCTGGGTTCGTCAAAGGCAAGGCACAGTGGAACAAGCCCTGGAAAGGCTACAAGCACGCCGTCAAACCGCAGGTACCCACACTGGCCGACAACAGCGTCAGTGAGGGCCAAGCCTGGCAACAATTGGCGATCCCCAACCACCTGCAAGACAGTGGCGCACGCGCCGGTGCCATGGTGTTTATGCGCGGCCAATTGTGGCGCATGGGCATTGATGGACGCAGCGTTGTAAGTGATGGCAAGCAGCATGCAATTGCCGGTGACAAGCGCGGCGCCCACCTCGTAAACCTATGGCTGTAACAAACCCGCGCATCCGCCTTGGCGACCTCTCGGTGGGTTTTGTCGACAGCCTGGCCGAGGCTATGCGCAGTTGCGGGCAAGACCCGCTCGCACTTCTCGACAGTTACGGCCTCGACCCTGCACGCCTGGCAACACCCCGGGCACGCCTGTCGATTCCGCGCTATATGCGCCTGGGTCACGCTGCCATAGAACAAACCGGCCAGCCGGACCTGGGCCTGATCATGGGCAAACTCAGTCGTCTAGGCCAACTGGGCCTCGCTGGCGTAACCGCTGCCCAGGCACCGACCGTGCGCCAGGCAGCGCGCAGCCTGGTTCGCTTTGAGCCGTTGTATGCCTCGAACTATCGCGGCCACGCCAGCTTCGCTGAAGACAACCAAGGCGCCTGGTTGCGCTTTTACTCAATCAGCCCGTACAACGCCTACAACCGCTTTGTAATTGATTCGGTGCTTGCCGGCTGGACCCAACAACTGGAACAGGTTGCCCAGCAGCCCATCGCCCCGGAGCGGGCACATATCGAATTCCCTGCCCCGCATTACAGCGACGCCTATCAAGCCGCACTGGCCTGTCCTGTTGAGTTTGCGGCTGAGCATAACCAGCTGCGCCTGAGCCAGGCCACGCTCAACCTGCGCAACCCGCAACACTGCCCAAGCACCTGGCTGCATCTACAAGAGTTGTGTGAACGCGAACTGGAACAATTGACCCGCACCCGCAGCCTGCGTGAGCGCATCATTCAATTATTAGGGCCGCTGCTGCACGGTCGCGAGCCTGACTTGCAGGAAGTGGCCGCACGCCTGCAAATGCCAACCTGGACCTTGCGCCGCAAGCTGGCAGAGGAAGGCACCCAGTTTCGCGCCATCCTCAATGAGACGCGCCATGACTTAGCGGTGGCCTATATTCGCGATACAGAACTGGCCTTTGGCGAGATTGCCTACTTGCTTGGCTTTGCCTCGGCAGAGGCCTTTCAGCGCGCATTCAAACGCTGGAACCAGCAAACCCCAGGCGAGTTTCGCCGAGCACAACGCCTAGGTAACTGAAACGACACGCCGGGATTACAACTCGGTCGCATCCTCAGCCAACTCAGGCACATCCAGCTCAACGGCTTGCGCTTCCAGCAATTCGTCTTGATAGTCTTCCATAGCATGACTCCCCTACACTGATCGACGCGAGCCAACCCCGCGTGGATGCAGTTTAAAAAGTCGAGATGACGCTTGCATGACAGCAAATTGCGGGCAATAAAAAACCCTCAGATATTGCTATCTGAGGGTTTCGTATTTGGCGCAGCGGACGGGACTCGAACCCGCGACCCCCGGCGTGACAGGCCGGTATTCTAACCAACTGAACTACCGCTGCATGTTCTTTGGGCTTGCACCCTGAAACAGGTCACTTCATCTGGTAGTACAACCGCGTTGGCTTGTGCTTACCTCATGCCGAGTAAACTCGTCATGGAAAATATGGCGCAGCGGACGGGACTCGAACCCGCGACCCCCGGCGTGACAGGCCGGTATTCTAACCAACTGAACTACCGCTGCGCATTTCCCGGACTTTCATCCAGATTCACAAAGTGGTGGGTGATGACGGGATCGAACCGCCGACCCTCTGCTTGTAAGGCAGATGCTCTCCCAGCTGAGCTAATCACCCTTGGCTTTGCGAGGACGCGAAATTTACGCGTGGGTCGCACCTAAGTCAATAGCCTGCTTAAAGTTTTTCTCAAAACAGGGCAAATAAATTGAAATCTGAAAGCGCTGAATCGGTGACTGATCATTTGCTGATCAAGCCAGTACAAATTAGTCCTGCGCAGTCGTATAAAAACCGATGAGACAGCCAAGCCGCTACAGATGCCGACATCGACGTTTATTGATAAATCATCTTCTTCGTCATGCCACCGTCAACCACAAACTCCTGGCCGGTGACAAACCCGGCGCGACTCGACAGCAACCACGCCACCAGCGCCGCGACATCCTGCACATTACCCACCCGCCCAACCGGATGCTGTGCATGATCAGAGGCCGATAACGGCTCGGCGCGTTGCTCGCTGAGGTCACGGGTGTCAATCCAGCCCGGACTGACCGCATTAACCCGCACATCTGGCCCAAGACTGATCGCCAGCGAATGAGTCAAGGCCAATAAGCCGCCCTTGCTCGCCGCATAAGCCTCAGTACTGGCTTCTGATTGATGCGCACGGGTTGAGGTCAGGTTAACGATTGCGCCACGGTGAGCACGCAAATACGGCACGCAATGCTTGGCCAGCAACATGGGGCCAGTCAGGTTAATTGCCAGGGTTTTGTTCCAGCGCGCCAGGTTGAGGTTTTCGAGATCCAGACTGTGCGGCTCGGAAATCGCGGCATTGCAGACCAACGCATCAAGCCGACCAAACTGGCCAAGCACTTCGGCAACGCCTAAAGCAACTTGCTCTTCGTCAGCGACATCCATGGCTACGAACCAGGCGTTTTCGCCCAGCGCCCTGGCCACAACCGAGCCTCGAGCACGGTCCAGATCAGCCAATACCACTTGCCAACCTTCGGCAACCAACCAGGCACTGATGCCCAAGCCGATGCCACGCGCAGCCCCGGTCACCAGCGCAACCTTGCCAGTGGTCGGGGCGCCAACTTCAAGGTTCAAGTCGGCTTGCGGGTTATCACTCAAAGCGCTGCCAAGCCGCGCGCCAGATCTACTTGCAGATCCTGCACATCTTCAAGGCCGACAGCTACGCGGATCAGGTTATCGCCGATACCTGCATTGGCACGTTCTTGTGGCGACAGGCGACCATGGGAAGTGGTTGCCGGGTGCGCGATAGTGGTTTTGGTATCACCCAGGTTAGTGGTGATCGAAATGACCCGCGTGGCATCAATAAAACGCCATGCAGCCTCTTTACCACCCGCGACTTCAAAACTGACCACCGCGCCGAAGGCACTTTGCTGACGCTTGGCTAGCTCATGTTGCGGATGGCTCGGCAAACCCGCGTAATAAACACGCTCAATGCCCGGCTGCTGCTCAAGCCATTGCGCCAGTTGCTGTGCACGGGCGCAGTGTGCCTGCATGCGCACACTGAGGGTTTCCAGGCCCTTGAGGAAGATCCACGCATTGAATGGGCTAAGCGTTGGCCCAGCCGTGCGCAGGAATCCGACCACTTCTTTCATCAGCTCGCCACGACCAGCAACCACGCCGCCCATGCTCCGACCTTGGCCATCGATATACTTGGTCGCGGAATGCATCACTATATCGGCCCCGAGCTTCAGCGGTTGCTGCAGCGCCGGAGTACAGAAACAGTTGTCAACGGCCAGTAACGCGCCTTTGCCGTGGGCGATTTCAGCCAGCGCGGCGATATCAACCAGCTCAGCCAGGGGGTTGGACGGCGACTCGACGAACAACAATTTGGTATTGGGCTTGAATGCCGCAGACCATGCATCGAGATCAGACAGCGGCACATAGTCGACTTCAACACCAAAACGCTTGAGGTACTTTTCAAACAAGCTGATGGTCGAGCCGAATACGCTGCGCGAGACCAACACATGGTCGCCGCCCGAACACAGGCTCATGACAATCGAAAGAATCGCAGACATCCCGGTTGAAGTGGCAACCGCCTGCTCGGCCCCTTCCATCGCCGCGATACGCTCCTCAAAAGCGCGCACAGTTGGGTTGGTGTAGCGCGAGTAAACGTTGCCCGGCACTTCGCCAGCAAAGCGCGCTGCTGCATCAGCGGCGGTGCGGAACACATAGCTAGAGGTCAGGTAGAGCGCCTCACTGTGCTCCGCCTCAGGCGAGCGATGTTGACCGGCGCGAACGGCCAGCGTTTCAAGGCCAACACCTTCCAGGTCGCTGTCCAGACGTCCGGCATCCCAGTCTTGAGACATCTTTATTCCTCTCTAACAAAGCACTGGGGCCGCATAAGCGACCCCAGGGTATCAGTTGTTGTACAGATCAATAATCGCGCTGACCGCTTGCGATTTGATCTTGGTCGAATCATTGCGCGCTTGCTCGATCTTGTTCAGGTAGAACTCATCGACATCGCCAGTGACGTACTCGCCATTGAACACGGCGCAATCGAATTTCTCGATTTTGATCTTGCCGCCACCGACAGCATCGATCAAGTCCTCAAGATCCTGATAGATCAGCCAATCAGCGCCAATCAGCTCGGCAACCTGTTCAGTGCTGCGGTTATGCGCGATCAGCTCATGTGCGCTTGGCATGTCGATCCCGTATACGTTCGGGTAACGCACCGCCGGCGCCGCAGAACAGAAGTAGACATTCTTCGCCCCGGCTTCACGGGCCATCTGAATGATCTGCTTGCAGGTGGTACCCCGCACGATCGAGTCATCGACCAGCATGACGTTCTTGCCGCGGAACTCAAGCTCAATAGCGTTGAGCTTCTGGCGCACCGACTTTTTGCGAGCCGCCTGGCCCGGCATGATGAAGGTACGGCCGATATAACGATTCTTGACAAAACCTTCGCGAAATTTAACACCCAGGTGGTTGGCCAGCTCAAGCGCCGCGGTACGGCTGGTGTCCGGGATCGGGATCACCACATCGATATCGTGATCAGGGCGCTCGCGGGCAATTTTCTCGGCCAGCTTCTCACCCATGCGCAGACGCGCCTTGTACACCGAAACACCGTCCATGATCGAATCCGGACGCGCCAGGTAGACGTGCTCGAAAATGCATGGCGCATACTGTGGATTATCCGCGCACTGACGGGTGAACAGCTTGCCATCTTCAGTGATATAGACCGCTTCACCCGGCGCAAGGTCGCGAATCAGGGTGAAACCGAGTACGTCCAGGGAAACACTTTCCGAGGCGATCATGTACTCAACGCCTTCGTCAGTGTGGCGCTGGCCAAAGACGATTGGACGAATGCCATGCGGGTCGCGGAAACCGACGATACCGTAACCGGTAATCATCGCAACCACTGCATAGCCGCCCACACAACGCGAATGAACCTGGCTGACCGCGGCAAATACATCTTCCTCGGTTGGCTGCAACTTACCGCGCTGAGCCAGCTCGTGCGCAAACACGTTGAGCAGCACTTCGGAGTCTGAGTTGGTGTTGACGTGGCGCAGGTCAGATTCGTAAATCTCCTTGGCCAGTTGCTCAACGTTGGTCAGGTTACCGTTGTGAGCCAAGGTGATGCCGTATGGCGAGTTGACGTAGAACGGCTGCGCTTCGGCCGAGCTGGAGCTGCCCGCCGTTGGATAGCGCACATGGCCAATGCCCATGTGCCCTACCAGACGCTGCATGTGGCGCTGTTGGAAGACATCGCGCACCAGACCATTGTCTTTGCGCAGAAACAGGCGACCATCATGACTGGTCACAATACCGGCAGCGTCCTGGCCGCGGTGCTGAAGAACGGTTAAACCGTCATACAGCGCCTGATTGACGTTCGATTTACCGACGATACCGACAATGCCGCACATGTGGCGCAACCCCTACGTTGAGAAACAAACTAAATCGCAATGCACTCATTACAGCCTATCAAGGCGGTGTGAGAACCTGTTTAAACGGCAGCTCAGCCGGAGCACTGATGCCACTTGCCAGCCACTCACTGGACATTCCTAAAATAAGGTTCTTAGACCAGTCAGCGACCAATAAAAAATGAGGCACCAGCGTTGACTGCTGCCACCACGTATCTTCTTGTACCGGCGCCAGGCTCACCAGCCCGACCAACAGCACAACCAACAAACCGCCCCGCGCCGCGCCAAAGACCATGCCCAGGAAGCGATCGGTACCGGACAACCCAGTTACCCGAATTAACTCACTGAGCAGATAATTGACCAGCGCACCGACCATCAGCGTGGCGATGAACAGCAACGCACAGGCGGCGATGACTCGAGCCGACGGGGTTTGGATAAATCCTTCGAGGTGGTGCGAAAGTGCGCCGCCAAACATCCAGGCAACGGCGCCCGCAATAATCCAGGTGAGCAACGACAAGGCTTCTTTGACAAAGCCACGGCTCAGACTGATCAAACTTGATACGCCGATAACGGCGATAATGGCCCAATCGACCCAGGTAAATGCCACGATTAAGGCTACCAACAGAAATGGCGCTGTATTTTAACAGAGCAAGGCGCTACGAGTAAGCGGTCGATCAACTGCTTTCTGGTTTAAAACGAACAACAAATCCGTTTAGTTTCTGCTTGCGGTTCAACTGATCCCGCAGGCGATCCGCTTCGGCGCGCTCAACCAGAGGGCCAACAAAGACTCTATTCATGCCTTCAAAGGTACGGATATAGGCGTTGTAGCCTTGCGCACGCAGGGTCTTTTGCAGGTTTTCCGCACCGCTGCGACTGGATAAACTGGCCAACTGAACCGACCAACTCACCGGCAGGCTGCTGGCGTCCAGACGCTGGGCAGGCTTTTCGGCAGGCTTAGCAGATTGCTCGGCACGTGCAGCCGCATCGGCCTTGGCCTGTTCGCGCACTTCTGGCGGCGGCGTGGCCGGCACTGGGTTGATTTCAGGCTCGTCAGTGATCGCGGTGATGGGTTCCGGACCTTGATCCTGCTGCTCAGGCGCCTCGTCAATGATTTGCGGCTTGGGCACTGTGACCGGCTGCATTTCGATTTCAGGCATCGCCGGCGCTTGCGGCATGCTCGGAGCCTCGACCACCACGCGCTGCATGTCATCCTGACGAGACAGCAGCATGGGGATAAAAATAATCGCCAAGGCCAGCAAGACCAAAGCGCCAACAATACGTTGCAGCAAGTTTTTATCCAGCAAAGCCATCCTGACCTACTCCCGTGGTATGGCCCGTCAGCCATTCCAAGGCCTCGGCCACACAATAAAACGACCCGAACAGAACAATTTCATCGCCTGCCGAGGCTTTAGCGCATTGTGCATCCAATGCAGAACACACATCATCAAATACCGCTACCGGCGCGGCACAATCTATTAAATACCGGGCCAACTCTGCCGCCGGTCGCGTACGGTTTGTCGGCAATGGTGCCACAGCCCAATGGGCAACATGTGGAATTAATGGCGTTACCACACCTGCCAAGTCCTTATCTGCCAATAGAGCAAATACGGCAGAACGTTTACCAGTGACAGGCTTCAGCGCCAAACGTCGCGCCAGATACTCGGCCGCATGGGGATTATGCCCAACATCCAGCAACAGCGTGAGTGGCTTTGCTTGCCAAATCAACTGACGACGATCAAGGCGCCCGGTTACGCGCGTGCGCAGCAATGCCTGGCGAATTTTTTCTGGTTGCCACGCAAGGCCCGTCAGCGCATAGGCTTGCAGCGCCAGCGCGGCATTTTCCATGGGTAAATCGAGCAATGGCAGGTCAATAAGTTCCAACACAGCGCCATGTATATCGGTACCGCGCCAGGTCCAAACCTGCTCTCCTGTAGCCAGATCGTAATCACGGCCACGCAGGAAAAAAGGCGCATCAAGCTCAGCAACACAATCAAGCAGCGGCTGCGGCGGATCCAGATCACCACACAAGGCAGGTTTGCCAGCACGGTAGATGCCGGCCTTTTCAATGGATACAGACTCACGGCTGTCGCCCAGCCACTCGACGTGATCGACACCAATGCTGGTGACTACGGCGATATCCGGGTCTACCAGGTTAACCGCATCGAGACGCCCACCCAGCCCAACTTCAAGCACTACGGCATCAAGCTGTTGCCGCTTGAACAGCCAGAACGCAGCCAAGGTGCCCATTTCGAAATAGGTCAGGGAAATATCGCCACGCGCTGCTTCCACGGCGGCAAATGCTTCACAGAGCAGCTCATCACTGGCTAGCTCACCGGCGATTTGCACACGCTCGTTGTAGCGCAGCAGATGAGGCGAGCTGTAGACCCCGACGCTGAGCCCTTGCGCTTCAAGCAATGAAGCCATAAAGGCGCAGGTAGATCCTTTGCCGTTGGTACCAGTAACAGTCACGGTCAACGGGGCCAGCTTGTCCAGCCCCAAACGCTGCGCAACCTGGCGAGCGCGCTCTAGCCCCATATCGATGGCGCTGGGATGCAATTGCTCCAGGTACGCCAGCCAATCAGCTAGAGAGCGTTGGCTCATGCAGAAGCCGTCTCGACTACAGAGTTGCTGACGCTAGGTGTTGGCAAGTGCTGCATTTGCGCAAGCAGGCGCGCCAGACGTGGGCGCAGCTCACTGCGCGGAATGATCATGTCGATGGCGCCGTGTTCGATCAGGAACTCGCTGCGCTGGAAACCTTCAGGCAGTTTCTCACGCACGGTTTGTTCGATCACCCGTGGACCGGCAAAGCCAATCAACGCCTTGGGCTCGGCAACAATCACATCGCCAAGCATGGCCAGGCTGGCCGATACGCCACCGTAGACAGGATCGGTGAGCACCGAGATAAACGGCAAGCCTTCTTCACGCATACGCGCCAGTACCGCCGAGGTCTTGGCCATCTGCATCAGGGAAATCAGGGCTTCCTGCATACGCGCACCACCCGAGGCCGAGAAGCACACCAGCGGGCAACGCTTTTCAAGGGCGACATTGGCAGCGCGCACAAAACGCTCGCCGACCACGGCGCCCATCGAGCCGCCCATGAAGGAGAACTCAAAAGCACAGGTGGCAATCGGCATCCCTTCAAGCGTGCCGCTGATGGCGACCAATGCGTCTTTCTCGCCGGTCTGCTTCTGTGCACCGACCAGACGGTCCTTGTACTTCTTGCTGTCGCGGAATTTCAGGCGATCGACAGGCTCAAGATCAGCTCCGATCTCTTCGCGACCTTCCTTATCAAGGAAGATATCCAGGCGCGTACGCGCGTCGATGCGCATGTGATGGTTGCATTTGATGCACACATCAAGCGTCTTCTCGAGCTCTGGTTTATACAAAACAGCATCGCAAGACGGGCATTTATGCCAGAGGCCTTCTGGTACTGAGCTCTTAGCCGCCTCAGAACGCATGATCGACGGAATCAGCTTATCTACCAACCAGTTACTCATGCTCTTCTCTCCCAAGCTGTGGTTCTGAATATGTCAGCAACACTGCATATTCAAACAAATGGCGCCTGCAGTGCCCGGCCTAGCCGGCGCCCGTGGCGCTCAACGCCAGGGGCATGCACTACAGCACATGCAATAGGTTTATGGACGGCCAAGCTCAATAAACCGTCACATCGCGCTGCGTACTGCGTGAACAAAGGCTTGCACCTTGCTCGAATCCTTGAGGCCTTTACTCGCCTCGACCCCACCACTGACGTCAACTGCGTAGGGTTTTACCTGCCTGATCGCAGCCTGTACATTATCAGGCGTGAGCCCACCAGCCAGAATAATCGGCATTTCCAGCCCTTGCGGCACCAGCGACCAGTCAAATGCCTGCCCGGTTCCACCTGGCACGCCGCTGACGAAGGTATCAAGCAAAACCCCGCTGGCCGAAGTGTAAGCCGCAATCCGGCGGGCAATATCGTCACCCGCCTGAACGCGCAGGGCTTTGATATAAGGGCGAGCAAAGCCCTCGCATTGCTCCGGGGTTTCATCGCCATGAAACTGCAACAGGTCCAACGGCACCTGCTCAAGTAGCTGGCTTAACTGCTCACGCGGCATATCGACAAACAGGCCGACCGTTGTCACAAAGGGCGGCAGCTGCGCAATGATAGCCTGGGCCTGCTCGATGGTGACGGCTCGCGGGCTTTTGGCATAAAACACAAAACCAATCGCGTCTGCGCCTGCCGCCACCGCAACACGCGCATCTTCAAGTCGGGTAATACCGCAAATCTTGCTTCTAACGACTGACAACGACTGATTTCCTCTTTGGGACAGGTACAAGGCACACTATTTGACAGCTTAACGTGCAGACTGAGGCATCTGCATCATAAATAGTGCTGAAACTAGGTATTCACCCCACCCTCGCCTTCAGCCATGACATCTGGCAAGCCTGAGAGAAAGTGCGGCCCCAGATAACGCTTGGGCAGATCAAATTCCGCGGGGTAGTCAACCTGGACCAGGTACAGGCCATAAGGATGCGCCGTCACGCCTCCGGTACGCCGCACTCCGGTCTCAAGCACTTCTTTGGCCCACTCGACAGGTCGCTCGCCAGCCCCAATCGTCATCAGCACACCGGCGATATTGCGCACCATATGATGCAAGAATGCATTGGCACGAATATCCAGCACGATAAAACGGCCATGCTCCAGCAACTGCAGGTGATGAACGGTCTTGATGGGTGATTTGGCCTGGCATTGGCGCGCCCGAAAGGCACTAAAGTCATGAGTACCCACAAAGAACCGGGCCGCTGAACGCATACGCTCCACATCCAGCGGACGGTGATTCCAGGTCACTTCCTCGGCCATGTGCGCAGGGCGGATCTGGTCGTTGTAGATGACGTAGCGGTAGCGCCGGGCCTGGGCACAAAAACGCGCATCAAAATGCTCAGGCATGCTCTTGGCCCAAGCCACGCTGATATCACCCGGTAGGTTCATGTTGGTGCCCATGGTCCAGGCATGCATGCTGCGCTCGACCGTGGTGGTGAAGTGCACCACCTGCGCGCTGGCATGGACCAAGGCATCGGTGCGTCCGGCACAACTTAGCGTTATGGGCGCACCGCCGGCCACTTTCGAAATAGCTTTTTCAAGCGATTCCTGGACAGAAGGCACACCTGCCTTCTGGCGCTGGAAGCCACGATAGCGGGAGCCTTTGTATTCAACCCCAAGGGCTATTTTGAAAACGCCAACGGCGGCCCTTTCGGCCGCCGTTGCAGGTAGAGCATCAGACATTTATCAAACCAGTTTATCGATCAACTCTTTGGCTTCTTTCTGTTGATCGTCATTACCTTCAGCAACTACTTCATCAAGGATGTCGCGTGCACCCTCTGAGTCGCCCATGTCGATGTAAGCGCGCGCCAAATCAAGCTTGGTCGCGGTCTCATCAGTGCCAGACAGGAAGTCGAAATCATCTTCGTCTTCAAAAGCGGCAACAGAGGACGCCTCGGTGAACTCTGGCAAATCAAGCTCATCAGCTGCTTTCTGTTGCTCAAGGCTTTCACTCAGTTGATCGAGTTCAGCCGTGACTTCATCCAGTTGGGCGGCAAAGTTATCAGGTTTTTCCTCAGATGCAAGATCAGCCAGATCATCGTTCAGCGACAGGTCGAAGCCATCATCAGTCGCGCCCGGCAGTGTCGCGTCAGATACCGGATCAGTGCTTGGTGACAGATCTGCATCATCCAGGCTCAGCAGGAAGTCATCGTCCGCGCCTGCATCTACCGGCTTATTGACAGCGGCTTCGCTGGCTGGCGTGCTGTCCAGATCAAAGTCGAAGTCAGCCAGCTCGCCTGCCAGTCCTGTATCTTTCTCAGCGTCCTCGTCCAGACTCAGCTCGAACCCCAGGTCATCGTCTTGGGCTGCAACTGGCGTATTAGCCGCTTGGCCAAGTTCGTCGTCCAGATCAAAGCTATCCAGGTCAGTGCTATCCAGATCTGTGTTGGCACTGGATTGCAACTGGCTGTCCAATTCGGACTCAAGATCATCCAGGCTCAGATCGAACGAGTCATCAACGTCCGCAGCCTGAGGCGGATTAGCCGCTGAGTCGACGTCATCCATGGTCAAGTCATCGAGACTAAAGCTGTCGAGTTCATTGTCAGCGGCAGCAGCACCTGCCACGGCCATGCCACCTGCCAGCCCTACCATTGCCGGGTACTTGGCATTAAGCTGTGCAACCTCTTGCGCTGCACCACCCATTTCACGCAATTCTTCCTGCTGGCGAGCGTAACCTTCACGGTCACCCATCTCAGCGAACACTTCCATCAACTTGAGGTGCAGATCACTGCGCTCAGGCTCGTCGTTAATAGCGTTTTGCAGCAACTCGGCCGCTTGATTGAAACGCCCATAAGCAATGTAGATGTCGGCTTCACCCAGCACATCCGAGGTCTGCGGGATAGTCGGTTGCTCGGCTGCGACTTCAGCCTGATCGTTGCCCAGATCGAAATCATCATTCAAACCGGCAAAATCATCGTCTGGCAAATCAGACTCTGCCGCAAAGCTATTGTCTGACTCCAGGCTGTCGTCAGCGGACTCGGACTCTTTCATCGCTTTGCGACGCGAGATAATCATCAGCACGACCAGCAAAGCCAGCAAGCCACCAGCGGCAACGATGCCGAGCAGCATTGGATTGGCTAACAGGTCATCGACCATCGAAGTTGGGGCTGGAGCAGGCTGAGCCTCTGGAGCAACTGGCTTGGCGGGCGCCGGGGTATCGACCGGAGCTGGCTGGGACTCAGGTGCTGGAGCCGCAGCGAGTGCAGGTGCTTCAGGCTGGCTAGCAGGCTCTTCGCTGTAGTTGAAGTCAGGCTCCTGAGCTGTGTCCGGCACCTGGGCGGCAGGTGCATCGGCTACGGGTGCTGCCGGCTCAGGCTGGGTGGCATCGGCAGCTGTTGCAGGTGGTGTTTGCTCAGGCGCTGCAGCACCATCAGTGGCGGCGCCTGGCGTTGCAGCTGCGCCACCTTGGCTGGCCAGATCTGCCTGCAACTTGGCCAGTTGGTCGTCTTTAAGCTTGATCAGGCGTTGTAGCTTATCGACCTGGCTTTGCAGGTCAGCCATGCGACTGGACAGTTCTTCGTTGGCACGGCGCGTCGAATCCAGGCTTTCCTGGGTCACGGCGAGCTTGTTACTGACTGCGTCGCTATCAGCCTGGCCTTTATCGCTGCCAGCAGTTGCCTTGCCCGACTCGGCCGAGACCAGCTTGAGCTTGTCTTGCGCTTCAGCACTCGCAGGCGCTGCACCCGCTACTTCACGCTTGGTCGCATCAAGCTGGCGTGCACCGGCAGGCGCGCTGCGACCTTCACGCCAAGCGGAGTTTTGCTGATTAACCTGGGCCAGAGCCTCGGCTTGCGAGCGCTTATTGATATCAGCCTGGGTTGGGAGGCGCAGCACTTCACCGCTTTTCATGCGGTTGATGTTGCCATCAATAAAGGCATCGGGATTCAGGTCCTGAATTGCCAACATGGCCTGGTGAATGCTGCCATTCTGGCGCGAGCGCTGGGCAACTTCCCACAAGCTGTCATTCTTCTGCGTGCGGTATTGATTGCTCGCAACCGTGCTTGGCGCAGCAGTACTGGCTGCGCTATTGCTTGCTGGGCGTGACGCTTGCGCCTGCGTAGCTGGGCGTGCAGCAGGACGCGGGGCCGGACGTGCAATGGGGGCGGTGACCGCAGCACGGGGAGCAGCAGCGGCTTGCGGTGAATACAGGGGTGGATCAAGCAATACCGTGTATTCACGCAGTAGCCGGCCATTTGGCCAAAGCACTTCAACCAGGAAGTTCAGGTACGGTTCACGCACCGACTTGGTTGAAGTAACGCGAATCACGCTTTTACCGTTCGGTTTGATCACCGGGGTAAATTTAAGGTCAGTCAGGAAGAACTGACGCTCAACCCCCGCCTTATTGAATTCTTCCGGGGACGCCAGGCTCGGCAGGACTTCATTGGGGGCCAGATCTCTGGCTTCAACCAACTCAATTTCCGCCTCCAATGGTTGATTCAGCGAGGATTTCAGAGTGACTTCACCCAGACCCAGCGCGTGCGCCATACCGGAGGACAGCGCCGAAGCAGCTGCCATTGCCAGCACCAGTTTGCGAACCCGAAGCATATTTTAATCCCTTGTTTTTTTCTTTTATCTCGGCGTACAAAACGACCCAGAATGTGTCTGCCTACATTCGCGAAACGCGATTCCCCATCCAGATACATTCCGAACCCGTAGTGCCAAGCTCGAAAAATTCTTTAAATCACCAGCTAAGTATCTTTTACAGATAGTGTTTTATCAATAACTCAGCTAACTGCACAGCATTTATGGCTGCGCCTTTCCTCACATTATCAGACGCAATCCACAAATTAAGTTCTGCAGGATCGTCGAGACCCGCCCGAACGCGCCCAACATAGATAACATCCTGGCCAACTGCATCACCGACTACAGTCGGATAATCCTCGAACTCTACACACTCCAGCGCCGGAGCACGCTGCAAGGCATCACAAACTTTAGCAAGATCAACAGCTTTAGTGGTTTGCAATGAAAGGCTCAGGCTATCGCCAAAAAATACCGGCGCCTGGATACAGTTTATTGACATCCTTAACTTCGGCTCAGCCAGCAATTCCTTTAACTCGCCAGCCACACGCCGCTCAAGCAGGCCATGCCCCTGCTGATCTGGCTGGTCTACCTGCGCCAACATATTAAAAGCCATTTGCCGACCAAATAGCTGCGGCTCAAACGCGCGACCATTGAGCAGCTCAGCCGTTTGCCGGGCCAGTTCACTGACCCCTTCTCGGCCGCGGCTCGAAACCGCCAGACAAGCCGTCAGGTTGATTCGCTCCACGCTGATGACCTGCCGCAGCGCTGCCAGCACGCAACCCAAGGCCACGCTGACCGACGCTGGACTGGTAACCACATAAGGCGCATCGAGCTTCTCCAAGGCCTGCGGGTTCACTTCCGGAACCACACGCGGCGCCTGTTCCGGGGGCAAGCCTCCAGCCAGGTCGATAACCATGCAGCCTGCAGCGCGAGCTTTGTCGATGTACTGCGCAGTCACACTCTGCCCTGCGGCAAAGAACACCAGCAGTACAGTGCTGAAATCAAATGCCTGCACCTCGCGAACGCGCAGGTTTCGCCCCTTATAGCTGACCGTTTGCCCAGCCGACTCAGTACCCGCCAAGGCGTGCAAAGTGCCAATCGGCAATTTGTGCTCTTCCAGAACCTGCACCAACGCCTCACCAATACTGCCGGTGGCGCCTACTACTGCTACATCCAAGCTAGGGGTCATACTCAACTCACGAGGTTACTGATCAACACGGCAAGGTAAAAACATCCCCCTGCTCGTAAGGTGTCAAAGTGCGAAGCTTAATCCTAGGGTGTGACAACGCGAAGCTTGTCCACCGAGGATCATTGATCTTGCCGAGTCTTTGCCAAGGATGATGGCGGACCAAAAAGCGCTGTCCGCCCGACACAAGTTATGCAAAATGCAACTTATAAACGCATAAAGCGAGCTTAACAGGAATCGTTTATACGATAGCTGCTTAGCTCGCTTTATGCCGGGTTAATGCCTGTGTGCAAAAAGCGCCGTTAATTAACGCTCCAGCAGGATCCGCAGCATGCGGCGCAACGGCTCGGCCGCACCCCACAGCAGTTGATCGCCAACCGTGAATGCGCCCAGGTACTGCGACCCCATATTGAGTTTGCGCAGACGTCCAACAGGCACGCTCAAAGTACCAGTGACAGCAGTCGGGCTGAGGTCGGTAATGCTTTGCTCACGATGGTTCGGCACCAGCTTGACCCAAGGGTTGTGCTGGCTGATCAGGCCTTCGATATCCGAGATCGGCACATCTTTGTTCAGCTTGATGGTCAACGCCTGGCTGTGGCAACGCATGGCACCAATGCGCACACAGATGCCATCGACCGGGATTGCGCTCTTGAAGCGGCCGAGAATCTTGTTGGTTTCAGCCTGCGCCTTCCACTCTTCTCGGCTCTGCCCGTTTGGCAGCTCCTTGTCGATGTAAGGAATAAGACTGCCAGCCAGTGGCACGCCAAAGTTATCGACGGGGAAACCTTCACCGCGCATGCTTTCGGCGACACGACGGTCGATATCCAGGATGGCGCTCGCCGGGTCAGCCAACTGTTCAGCCACCGAGCTGTTGATGGTGCCCATTTGCTTGATCAGCTCGCGCATGTTCTGCGCACCGGCGCCGCTTGCAGCCTGATAAGTCATGGCGCTTGCCCACTCAACCAGGCCCGCCTCGAACAGACCGCCCAAGCCCATCAGCATCAAGCTGACGGTGCAGTTGCCGCCGATGTAGTTCTTGGTGCCCGCATCGAGCTGCTGGTCGATCACCTTGCGATTGACCGGGTCCAGGACGATTACGGCGTCGTCATTCATGCGCAGCGATGATGCCGCGTCAATCCAGTAGCCCTGCCATCCTGCTTCACGCAGCTTAGGGAATACATCGTTGGTGTAGTCGCCGCCCTGGCAGGTCAGGATGACATCCAGCCCCTTGAGTTCATCAATGCTGTAGGCGTCTTTCAGCGGTGCAATATCTTTGCCCACCGCTGGCCCCTGGCCACCAACATTGGATGTGGTGAAGAATACCGGCTCGATCAAATCGAAATCCTGTTCTTCAAGCATGCGCTGCATCAGCACGGAACCAACCATGCCACGCCAGCCGATAAGACCTACACGTTTCATAACCACTACACCTATATGAATCGCGACTGAAACTCGTCAGCCGCGCGAAGAATTACAAGCTACGCAGTGCCTCGACGACCGCATCACCCATTGCGACAGTACCCACCTTGGTGGTGCCCGCCGAATGGATGTCGCCAGTGCGCAAGCCCTGGTCAAGCACATTGCTTACCGCTTTCTCGATGGCGCTGGCCGCTTCAACCTGGTTGAAGCTGTAACGCAGCATCATTGACACCGACAGGATGGTCGCCAATGGGTTGGCAACGCCTTGGCCGGCGATATCCGGTGCAGAACCATGGCACGGCTCGTACATGCCCTTGTTGTGGGCATCCAGCGAGGCTGAAGGCAGCATACCGATAGAGCCGGTGAGCATCGAGGCCTCATCCGACAGAATGTCGCCGAACATGTTATCAGTGACCATCACATCGAACTGTTTTGGCGCGCGCACCAACTGCATCGCCGCATTATCTACATACATATGCGACAGCTCGACATCCGGGTAATCCTTGGCAACCTCCTCGACCACTTCGCGCCACAGTTGGCTGGAAGCAAGTACGTTGGCTTTATCGACCGAGCAGAGTTTCTTGCCGCGAACCCGGGCCATATCAAAGCCAACACGGGCGATGCGACGGATTTCACTTTCACTGTAAGGCAGAGTGTCATAAGCCTGACGCTCACCATTTTCCAGTTCGCGCGTGCCACGCGGCGCGCCAAAGTAGATGCCGCCAGTCAGTTCGCGCACGATGAGGATATCCAGGCCTGCTACCACCTCTGGCTTGAGCGACGAAGCATCAGCCAACTGCGGATACAAGATAGCCGGACGCAGGTTGGCAAACAGGCCCAGTTGCGCACGAATTTTCAGCAGGCCACGTTCAGGACGGATATCGCGCTCGATCTTGTCCCATTTCGGGCCGCCAACCGCGCCGAGCAATACCGCATCAGCATTGCGTGCGCGTTCCAGGGTTTCATCTGCCAAGGGCACACCGTGCTTGTCGATAGCAGCGCCACCGATCACGTCATGAGTCAGTTCAAGACCCAATTGGAACTTTTCACTCGCCAGTTCCAGTACCTTGACAGCCTCGGCCATGATTTCCGGGCCAATGCCATCACCAGGAAGAACCAGAATCTGTTTGCTCATGCTTTCCTCTCAAACGGCGCTAGCGGCGCCAACACATATTTAATGCTGATCTATTTAACGTTGGGCCCAGAGCAACAAGACATCAGTACTGAATGAGCCATCTTGGGCAATCTCAAAATACTCGCGAACTTCTTCGCCCACCGCCTGCTGCACAGCCACAATGGCTTGGCGAAACAGCTGCGGAGTGCGCATGCGCTCGACCCAACTGCTGAACTCCAAGCGCAAGCGTTGGCGGCTGCAACGGGTCTGCACCAGACCCGCCTCACCCACCAGCCGCGACCATTGTGACGGCGAATAATCCCGCACATGGCTGGTATCGCGCAGCAACTCGACTGTCTGCAAATGCGTGTCCAGCAATGGCAACTCTGGCGCAGCAACATCAATGAATGCAGCCACACCGCCCGGCTTCAATACCCGACGCACTTCACGCAGGGCCTGACCCACATCACGCCAGTGATGCGCCGAGTAGCGGCTGAAGACAAAATCGAACTGCTCATCAGCAAAGGGCAGCTGCTCAGCCCGGCCGCATTCGGTGCGGATGTTAGCCAAATCACGCTCGGCGGCGGCAGACGCTACCACATCCAGCATCTGCTGAGACAAATCGTATGCCACCACTTCAGCCGCTAGCGGCGCCACCTGAAAACTGACATGGCCCGCGCCACAACCCAGGTCGAGCACCCGGGCACCCGGCCGCGCTGCAACGCTTTCGCGCAACAAGGCAAACTCGCTACCTTGGGCGTGCACCGCACTGCTCAAATAAGCGTTGGCCTGTTCGCCAAACTGGCGCTCGACAACCTGATTGTGATCACTCATATGCCTTGCCTCAACCTGCAATCAAGTCTCGCTTGAGCAGGCTTGAATCACTTGATGGCGCCAAACAACCAAGGTTGCTGCTGACGATAACCTTCCTCGAAGGCGCGAATGGCATCACTGTCCTGTAAGGTCAGGCCGATGTCATCCAAACCATTGAGTAGGCAATGCTTGCGGAACGCATCGACTTCAAAGCTGTACTGCTTACCATCTGGACGGGTGACTGCCTGTGCTTCAAGGTCAATCGTCAGTTGATAGCCTTCATTCGCCTCGGCCTGCTCAAACAGCTCATCCATCTCGCTTTCAGCCAGGATGATCGGCAACAGGCCATTCTTGAAGCTGTTGTTGTAGAAAATGTCAGCAAAGCTTGAGGCCAAAATGGTCCGGAAGCCGTACTCTTCAAGCGCCCAAGGTGCGTGCTCACGACTTGAACCACAGCCAAAGTTCTCACGGGCCAGCAACACGCTTGCACCCTGATAACGCGGGAAGTTAAGGACGAAGTCCTTGTTCACCGGGCGCTTGGAGCTGTCTTGATTCGGTTGACCAACATCCAAATAACGCCACTCATCAAACAGGTTCGGGCCAAAGCCGGTACGCTTGATCGACTTCAAGAACTGCTTGGGAATGATCTGGTCAGTATCGACGTTGGCGCGATCCAACGGCGCAACAAGACCGGTGTGTTGGGTAAAAGCTTTCATAGCGGTCTCCTCAGGCCTGAATCAATTCACGAACGTCAATAAAAGTGCCAGTCACAGCTGCAGCGGCAGCCATCGCCGGGCTCACCAGGTGAGTGCGACCACCGGCGCCTTGGCGGCCTTCGAAGTTGCGGTTGGAGGTAGAGGCGCAATGCTCGCCACTGCCAAGCTTGTCCGGGTTCATCGCCAGACACATCGAGCAGCCTGGCTCACGCCATTCAAAACCGGCTTCGATAAAAATCTTGTCCAGACCTTCTTTTTCAGCTTGCTGCTTGACCAGGCCAGAGCCCGGTACAACCATGGCTTGCTTGATGGTTGCCGCGACTTTACGTCCCTTGGCCACTGCAGCTGCTGCGCGCAGGTCTTCTATGCGTGAGTTGGTGCAGGAGCCAATGAACACGCGATCAAGCTGAATGTCAGTGATCGCCTGATTGGCGGTCAAACCCATGTATTTCAGCGCGCGAGTGATTGAGTCACGCTTGACCAAGTCAGTCTCGGCTGCCGGGTCCGGCACATGCTGATCGACCGCCAAGACCATCTCCGGCGAGGTGCCCCAGCTGACTTGCGGCTTGATGTCTTCAGCGCGCAACTCAACCACGGTGTCGAAATGCGCGTCAGCATCGGAAACCAGGCCGCGCCATTGGGTCACAGCTTGATCCCACTGCTCACCCTTCGGCGAGAATGGACGGTTGGCGACATACTCGATGGTCTTTTCATCGACAGCCACCATGCCCACGCGAGCACCCGCCTCGATTGACATGTTGCAGATGGTCATGCGCCCTTCCAGCGATAACTCACGGATCGCGCTACCGGCGAACTCCAGCGCGTGGCCATTACCGCCAGCGGTACCGATTTTGCCGATGACCGCCAATACGATGTCTTTCGCGGTGACGCCAAATGGCAGCTTGCCCTCGACGCGGACCTGCATGTTCTTCATTTTCTTGGCGACCAGGCACTGCGTGGCGAGTACATGCTCGACCTCGGAAGTACCAATACCGTGGGCCAAGGCACCAAAGGCGCCGTGGGTCGAGGTGTGTGAATCGCCACAGACCACGGTCATCCCGGGCAATGTTGCACCCTGCTCCGGACCGACCACATGCACGATGCCTTGGCGCACATCGTTCATCTTGAACTCGAGAATGCCGAAATCGTCGCAGTTTTCGTCCAGGGTTTGCACTTGGATACGCGAAACTTCATCGCTGATCGCTTCCAGGCCACCCTGACGCTCGGCCTTGGTGGTCGGCACGTTGTGATCCGGAGTGGCGATGTTGGCATCGATGCGCCATGGCTTGCGCTGGGCCAGACGCAAACCCTCGAATGCCTGCGGCGAGGTCACTTCGTGGAGGATATGCCGGTCGATGTAGATCAGTGACGAACCATCGTCACGGCGCTTGACCTCGTGCATTTCCCAGAGTTTGTCGTACAGCGTTTTGCCGGCCATCAGTGTTTTCCTCATCAGCATATTTCTGTGCTTCAGGAGTATCCCTTTAGCTTATGTGGCAATTTTATGGGCTTGCTATAAATTACTCAAATTCATATTTTTCATCTATTGGATAACAAACAGGAATACTAAATGGATCTGGCAACCCTCAATGCATTTATCGCGATTGCCGAGGTAGGCAGCTTCTCTGACGCAGCCGAACGCCTGCACCTGACCCAGCCTGCCGTCAGCAAACGAATCGCCAGCCTGGAACAGCAGCTCAATGTACGCCTATTCGACCGCCTGGGTCGTGAAGTCAGCCTGACTGAAGCGGGCCGCGCCTTGCTGCCTCGCGCCTACCAGATCATCAACGTGCTGGATGACACACGCCGGGCCTTGACCAATCTGAGCGGTGAAATTAGTGGCCGATTGACGCTAGCGACCAGCCATCATATTGGCCTGCACCGCCTACCGGCGCTGCTACGTGAGTTCACCCGCACCCATCCACAGGTGGCGCTGGACATCCAGTTTCTCGATTCGGAAGTTGCCTACGAAGAAATACTACATGGTCGCGCCGAGCTGGCTGTTATCACCCTGGCACCGGAAACCCGAGCCCCGGTGAGCGCAGTCGCCGTCTGGGATGATCCACTGGATTTTGTGGTCGCACCAGAGCACCCGCTGGCTCAGCAGCCGGATGTCAGACTTGCCGATATAGCCAGGCAACCCGCTGTGTTCCCTGGCGGCAACACCTTTACCCACCATATCGTCCAGCGCCTGTTCGAAGCCCAGGGGCTGAGCCCCAATATAGCCATGAGCACCAACTACCTAGAAACGATCAAGATGATGGTATCCATTGGCCTGGCCTGGAGCGTGCTACCGCGCACCATGCTTGATGAGCAGGTTCATCGCCTGGCCCTACCCGGCATCCAACTGAGCCGGCAGCTAGGCTACATTTCACACAGCGAGCGCACGCTTTCAAATGCGGCACGGGCATTTATGCAATTACTCGACACCCAAGGTGACAACCTTGCATCGGCAACTCGATAACGGCTAACGTGAAGCTATAACTATTAAATGCCAGTACGCGGCCTAGGCCACTGGCAACTTCGTTTACCCATAGAGCCTCCGATGGCGAACAATCATGAGCTCACGGTAATTTTGCCTCACATCCCCGCACTGGATCCTGCTGCATTCGAACAGGCATGGGACGACGCTCCGCGCCTTCTTGCAGCACTCAACGGCGCCCAGCTGGGCGCTTGGCTCTGGGATATAAATAGCGGGCAAATCAGTTGGTCGCGTGGCGCCCAGGCGCTTTATGGTCTTGATCCAAATCGGCCATTAAACCGGCGTCTCGAATACCTGGACCTGGTGCCGCCCGAGGACCACCAGCATGTTTTGTCCTTGTTCCGCAGGCTTATCGATGGCAACGCAGAATTGCGCCCCATGCGCCATCGGATTATCTGGCCAGACGGCAGCCTGCACTGGATCGAAGTCAACGGCAGCCTCAAATCCGATGATCAGGATCGGCCACAGATGTATGGCGTGGTACGCGATTACACCCTCCAGAAACAGCGCTCCGACGCCCTGATCAGCTCGGAGCAGCGCTTTGCCAGCCTGTTCCAGCTAAACCCGGACATTGTGATGCTGGTCCGCTTGACCGATGACAGCCTGATTGAGGTGAATCAGCACTTTGAGCACAGCCTCGGCTGGAGCGCCGAAGAGGCGATCGGTTGCAGTTGCGACTCACTCAATATCTGGGTGCACGACACCGAACAGCAATACCTCAAGCGGACCATCGACAAGGTGCGCGACCCCATTGTGCAGCAGGCTCAACTGCGCACTCGCAGCGGCGACATCCTTGACGGCGTGCTCTCCAGCCAATACCTCGAGCTGGACAACCAACCGTTCATGCTCAGCTCCTTCACCGACACCAGCCAACAGAAGCGCGCCGAGGAAGCACTGCGCATCAGTGAAGAAAAATTCTCCAAGGCCTTTCAATACAGCCCTGATGCGGTGGTCATAACCAACCTTGGCACAGGCCGCTTCGTTGAAGTGAACCCAAGCTTTGAACGCCGATTTGGCTGGAGCAAGGCCGAAGCCGTCGGACGCACCTCGATTGAGCTGGGCATCTGGACGGACCAGGGCAGTCGCCAGCGCATGCTCGACGCCGTAAAGCGTAACGAACTCAATGAGCTTGAAGTACGCCTGCACAGCCGCGATGGCAGCATCAGCACCAACCTGCTGTTTGGCGGAGAGATCATCCTCAACGGCCAAGCCTGCCTGATCCTGACCGTGCGTGACATTTCCAAACAACGCGCCCAGAACCAGGTGCTGAACGAGAGCCAAGAGCGCCTGAACCTGGCGCTCGACTCAGCCGACCTTGGCACCTGGGACTGGCATATTCCCAGCAATCTGATTTACGGCTCGCAACGCACTTCGATTTTACATGGACTAGCCGCCACGCCTTACCACGGCGACTTCGAGACATTGCTCAGCAATGTTCCGCTCGAAGACCAACGCACGATACTCAAAGCCTATAAAGAACTGCTGAGCGGTGTGCGCCAGTCCTACCAGGTGATCTATCGCGCACGCCATACCGACGGCGTGACTTACTACATCGAGAGCACTGCCAAACTCTATCGCGATACCGACGGCTCGCCCCTGCGCATGACCGGCATATTGCTTGATATTACCGAGCGCATTCAGCGTGAACAGCGCCTTGCGGCCTCGGAAGAGAAATTCGCCAAGCTGTTCCAAGCCAGCCCGGACCCCATCTGCGTCACTCGCGTCAGTGACGGCGTGTTTATCAACATAAACCCCAAGTTCAGCAAGACCTTTGGCTGGGCAGACAGTGACATCATCAATCGCAGCAGCCTGGATATCCGCTTCTGGAAAGACCAGAGTGACCGTGAACGGCTCTACCAAAAGCTCAACCGCGAGCAAGCGCTAGATGAAGAGGTAGCCTGCTTTTACCATCGCTCGGGCGCGCTGTTGACCTGCGCCATCTCAACTCGGTTTATCCGGGTTGATCGTCGCCTGTGCATCACCACCACCTTCCGGGATATCAGCGAGCGCGTTTTGTCCGAAGCTGCACTGCGCGCCAGCCAGGAAAAATTCGCCAAGGCTTTCCACTCAAGCCCGGACGCCATCACCATCACCGAGCGCGACAGCGGCCGCTATATCGAAGTCAACGAAGGCTTTTGCAAGCTCACCGGTTATAGCGCAGAAGACGTCATCGGCAGGACGGCCTACGAGATCAATATCTGGGCCAACGCTGAAGAGCGCCAGATGATGCTCACGCACCTGGCACACCACGGCCATGTCCACCATATGGAAATGCGCGGCAAACATCGCGACGGCACGCAAAAAACCGTTGAAGTCTCGGTCGAGAATATCGAGCTCAATGAAACACCATGCCTATTGCTGACAGCCCGCGACGTGAGTGAACTCAAGAGTGCCCAGGCTCAGGTCCAGCACATGGCCTATCACGACCCGCTGACCAACCTGCCCAACCGCACCTTGCTGATGGACCGTCTGACCCAACAGATAGCCCTGCTTAAGCGCCACAATTTGCGCGGCGCATTGCTGTTTATCGACCTGGATCACTTCAAGCACATCAATGACTCACTGGGCCATCCGGTCGGCGATAACGTGCTGCGCCTTATCACCGCACGCCTGGAAGCCAGCGTACGCCAGGAAGACACCGTTGCACGCCTGGGCGGTGATGAGTTCGTCATCTTGATCTCAAGACTCGAAGGCGACACAGAAGCGGTCATGCGCCAGATTACTGAGATATCCAACCAATTCCGCACCTTGCTGGCTGAACCCATGCTGCTGGACGGCCAGCGCCTGCAGGTCACGCCCAGTATTGGCATCGCATTGATCCCGGATCACGGCGACACGCCGGCAGACCTGCTAAAACGCGCCGACATTGCCCTGTATCGCGCCAAGGACTCGGGGCGCAACACCATCCAGCTGTTTCGCAACTCCATGCAAGAAGCCGCGAGCGAACGACTACGTCTTGAAAATGACTTGCGCATGGCTCACGTGCGCGGTGAATTCGAACTCTACTTCCAACCCCAAGTCGATGCGCGCAGCAACCAGATAATCGGCGCAGAGGCGCTACTGCGCTGGGACCATCCAAGCCTTGGGCCGCAATCACCCGGGCTGTTCATCCACATCCTCGAGGAAAGTGGCTTGATCCTCGAGGTCGGCGGCTGGGTGCTGGCAGAAGCCTGCCGGGTGTATGCACAACTTTTGGCTGAGGGTTTATTCAATCGCGATAACTTCAGCCTCTGCGTGAACATCAGCCCGCGCCAGTTTCGCCAGGACGAGTTTGTTGCCTTGGTGCATAGCTGCCTGGACCCCGAAAACATGCCGCAACTCAAGCTCGAGGTGACCGAAAGCATTATTATCGAGAACATTGATGACACCATCCGGAAAATGAACCAGCTGCGCGAGATAGGCGTGAGTTTCGCCATGGATGACTTCGGTACCGGCTACAGCTCACTGACCTACCTCAAGCGCCTGCCGGTCGACGTACTTAAGATTGATCAGTCTTTTATCCGCGATGCCACGACCGACCCCAACGATGCTGAAATCATCCGGGCCATCGTTGCCATGGCCAAGAGCCTTGGCCTGACTGTGATTGCCGAAGGTGTTGAACAACAAGAGCAACTTGAGTTCCTGCACAGCCAGGGCTGCTTCCTCTATCAAGGCTACCTGTTCAGCAAACCGGTCCCGCTCAACGAATTCAAGGCGTTGTTGCAACGCTTGCCCGACCAGCAAAAACGCAGCTAAGCCACCATCAAGACGTCTCTAGCCGCGGAAAATGCTGCCCACCTGGTACAGGAGACCCTTTATGCACAAAGTCATGCTTATAACCGGCGGCAGCCGCGGCATTGGCGCTGCAACCGCACGCCTGGCAGTGGCCGAAGGTTACGCCGTATGCATCAATTATCATCAACAAAGCACCTCGGCCGAAGCACTGGTTGCCGAGATCAAGGCTGCGGGCGGTGAAGCCATTGCACTGCAAGCCAATATTGCCGTTGATGCCGAGGTTGAGCAGCTATTCAAATCCATAGACCGCTACTTTGGCCGGATCGACGTGTTGGTCAATAACGCCGGCATTCTCGAACCACAGATGCGTCTTGAGCAGATGGACAGCGCACGCCTGCAGCGGGTTTTCGCCACTAATGTATTTGGCAGCTTTGCCTGCGCGCGCGAAGCAGTCAAGCGCATGTCCACCGATAATGGCGGCCACGGCGGCGTTATTATCAACCTGTCCTCGATTGCCGCCAAACTCGGCGCCCCCGCTGAGTATATTGATTACGCAGCAGCCAAAGGTGCGATCGACAGCATGACCCTGGGCCTGGCCAAGGAAGTCGCCAGCCAGGGCATTCGCGTTAACGCCGTACGCCCCGGGGTGATAGACACAGAGATTCACGCCAGCGGTGGCGAGCCAGACCGTGTTGCCCGGGTCAGCGCCAGCGTACCAATGGGACGTGGCGGTAGCGCTCAGGAAGTGGCTGAAGCGATTCTCTGGCTGGCCAGCGACAAAGCCTCCTATGCCAGTGGAGCACTACTGGATATCAGTGGCGGACGCTAGAAGGCTGAGCGCTAGTCCAGACTGGTGGTTGAAAAGCGTCAATCACTCCGCAAGTCGCAAGCAAGCCGTAGGGTGAGACAATGCGAAGCTTGTCCACCGGGGGAGCTAGTTAACCGACAAGTTCAGCGCTCAGGGGCATCTCAACGCCAAGCATTGCATCAATGCGCAGGCAGTCATTCTCGCGTCGCAACTGATTGAACAACAACACAGCCTCCGGGTAATTACGCGTCAGCAGCGCCAACCATTGCTTGAGGCGCCCCGGGGCAAAGCGTGGCGAAAGCTTCTTGCGCGCCTGCAGCCAAAAGTCATTGAGCAGCGGCTGGAACTCTTGCCATGTCATCTCGACCACAGGCTCGCCAGCCTTGACCATGGCGATCTGCCGAGCCAGATCGGGACGACTCACCAGGCCTCGACCGATCATGACGTCATCGACACCACTGACTTCGCGACAGCGCTGCCAGTCGGCAACCGTCCAGACATCGCCATTGGCAAACACCGGCACTTTCACCGCCTCTTTTATCAGCGCCACCCACTCCCAATGGGCCGGTGGCTTGTAGCCTTCGACCTTGGTCCTGGCATGCACCACAATTTGCTCTGCACCGCCTTCGGCCAGCGCTTGCGCGCACTCGACCGCACTCCCTTTATCGTCAAACCCCAGGCGCATCTTGGCAGTCACCGGAATGTCAGGTGCAACCGTACGCCGCACTTCACGCAGGATCCGATGCAGCAACTCAGGCTCCTTGAGCAGCACCGCTCCGCCGCGCGACTTGTTTACAGTTTTCGCCGGGCAGCCAAAATTCAAATCGATGACAGGCGCGCCCAACGTGCAGGCAAACGCTGCATTGTCGGCCAGACACTGCGGATCGGAGCCCAACAGTTGCACACGCAACTGGGTTCCTGCTCGGGTTTGCGCAGCTGTAAACAGTTCAGGCGCCAGCTTGCGATAGGCCGAAGCGGGCAGTACACGCTCGGTGACGCGAATAAACTCGGTTACGCACCAATCAATGCCGCCAATGCGAGTCAGTACGTCACGAAGAATATGGTCGACCAACCCCTCCATGGGCGCCAAGGCGATTTGCATAGGGCTACTCTCGAAAAAAACGTTGCGCAGTGTACGCAGCTACACGCCCAAGTTGAAATATTGGCGATCAAGGGCGCTTTGTTAAAGACTTATCCGGGCTTTCCGTTACACTGGCTAAACGCCTGCAAGGGCCACCTGAAGACGCAAAATCAAGGATCAAGATGCGACGTCAACTCCTGCTATGCGCCGGCATACTTAGCAGCTGCCTGAGCCAGGCGGCGCAAGTAGAGCAGCCGGAGATTCATTTCGAAGCGATTCCCGAGTATGCAGCAAAAGTCGTGATCAGCCGCGACCGCAATGCACCAACCGCTTGCGATGTCGAGATACTGATCACCGGCCAAGCGCCCTTGGCCCTGGCGGTTGGTGAGTCGATTGAGCTGAATATCCCGGCGGGAAATTTCAATGCAGAGCTGGCTCTTTCACCTGCTGGCTATTGCGGCTCCATCAACCTGCGCAGCCAGCAGTCGATGCTGATCAAACCCGGTGAAACCCGCTACTTCCAGGTCTTGATTGACCAGGACAGCCTGTTCCTTGCCCCCAGCAACGGCCCCGGACAAGAACCAAACAGCTAAAGCTCCATCGGGAAAACCGGCTGCAGCGCCTGTCCATAGCCATCAATAAACTCCGGCGGCATACGCTTGGGCTTGCCGCTGGACAACTCGATACAGACAAAGGTTGTCTTGGCACGCAACAAGGTCACCCCGTCTTGCGGGCGAACCAACTGAAAACGGCGATCCATCTTCAAGCGTTGATCGGACTCGACAATCCAAGTTGCCATCTGCAGCTCTTGGTCTTCATAGGCACTGGCCAGGTAATCAATCTCGTGACGGGTCACCGCCATCGCTCGATCCAGGCGCTGATACTCAACCAGATCTAAACCAAGAAATTGCGAGTGGCGCCACGCACAGCGCTCCAGCCAACTGACATAGACCGCGTTATTGGCATGCCCAAGGCCGTCGATATCATCTGCGCCCACAATAATGTCGATCACAAATGGATTGGCCATATCCCAGTTCATCTACACCGCTCCACACTGCCCACAAGCATACGTGAGCAGTCGATCAATAAGTCATGGCTGATGAGTCCGGTCAAGCCAGCCTCATCTCTGAGCCTTGCACACTGCCAGAGCCGAGCGCTTGAAACAACCATCGACACCAATGGCTATCGCCTGTCATAGCACCCTGCAATGGGCCCGCGCCACTCAATCCATGGCTGGCTTAGCCGCTCGCAACACAACAAAGCATTCACTCCGAGCCAAGGCGCACGTCAGCGACAGGCCATGTATCAGCCCAAGGGGAAAGGGAAATTAAAATGCAGATAAACAAAAGGGCCATTCTTTGCAGAATGGCCCTTTTAAAACCCGACAGGCGGGTAAAATGGCGTCCCCTAGGGGACTCGAACCCCTGTTACCGCCGTGAAAGGGCGGTGTCCTAGGCCACTAGACGAAGGGGACGAATCCTTCGAAAAACAAGGCCAGCAAATAGCTGGCCCGTGGCAGATTTAAAACACAAACGTGCTACTGCAAAATTGGTGGAGATAAACGGGATCGAACCGTTGACCTCTTGCATGCCATGCAAGCGCTCTCCCAGCTGAGCTATACCCCCAGATTTATCGCCTCTCGGCTCACAGTACCTTGCGGAACTGCTTTTTCAATAGTGGCGTCCCCTAGGGGACTCGAACCCCTGTTACCGCCGTGAAAGGGCGGTGTCCTAGGCCACTAGACGAAGGGGACGCAAAACCCTTCTAACAACTCGACCCGTTCAATGAACCGGCCGTGGCAAGCCTTTCGGCTTTAAAGAGATTGGTGGAGCTAGACGGGATCGAACCGTCGACCTCTTGCATGCCATGCAAGCGCTCTCCCAGCTGAGCTATAGCCCCATCTCAAGGACGGGGCGCATATTAAGTGCGGCCCCGCCCTCTGTCAACAAAATTCTACCCATACAACTATTCTTTATGCTGACAGAACAACCACTTACCCTTGCCCGCCGGTACATGACCAATCACCGCAGGCTGGCCAAGTAATTACTTGATTGCGTTTAACAGTTTTTCCCACTCCTTGGTTTCTTTTTTCGACACGCCGCCGAGCAGTTCAATCGCCTGACGCAGACGGAAACGGGTCAGGTCAGGGCCGATGATTTCCATAGCGTCGAGCACCGAAACAGAGCTGGCCTGGCCGGTGATTGCAGCGAACATCAGCGGCATGGCATCACGCAGCTTCAATTCCAGATGTTCGACCACGGCCTGGATGCAGCCCGTAATATTGTCTTTTTGCCAGTGACGCAAGGCTTCGAGCTTCCACAAAATAAGTTGCATCACCTGGCGCACCTGGTCGGACGAAAGTTTTTTGTGCTCGAACAGTGCAGCATCCGGATTGACCCCACCGGCGAAGAAAAAGCCCGCCAATGGCGCAATCTGGCTAAACGTCTCGACACGGCCTTGCACGTGGGGCGCAATCTGCTTGACGTAGTCGCTATTGAACGCCCACTGCTGAGCGCCAGCTATAAAGTCCTCGACACTGAGTTCGCGCATCCACTGGCCGTTGAGCCAGGACAGTTTTTCCAGATCGAAAATGGGCCCGCCCAGAGAAACGCGCTTGATATCGAAGTGTTCAACCATCTCGTCTAGGGTGAACTTTTCGCGTTCGTCAGGCATCGACCAGCCCATGCGCCCCAGATAATTGAGCATGGCTTGCGGCAAGTAACCCATGCGCTCATAAAAGGTAATCGAGGTTGGGTTCTTGCGCTTCGACAGCTTGCTCTTGTCCGGGTTGCGCAGCAGCGGCATATAGCACAGCTCAGGTTGTTCCCAGCCAAAGTACTCGTAAAGCAAGATCAGCTTGGGCGCCGATGGCAACCACTCTTCGCCGCGCAATACGTGGGTAATGCCCATCAAGTGATCGTCAACCACGTTGGCCAGGAAGTAAGTTGGCAGGCCATCGGTCTTCATCAGCACTTGCATGTCCATGCGATCCCACGGGATCTCGACATCACCACGCAGCATGTCCGGCACCACGCAAACGCCTTCGGTCGGCACCTTCATGCGCACGACATTTGGCTCGCCGGCTGCCAGGCGTTGCTTGACTTCATCTGCAGGCAAATTCATGCACAGGCCGTCGTAACGTGGCGTCTGCTTGGCCTCCATTTGTTCGGCGCGCAGCTTATCGAGACGCTCAGAAGTACAGAAGCAGTGGAATGCATGGCCTTTGTCGACCAGTTGCTGGGTGTGTTCCTTATATATGTCGCCACGCTCGCTCTGCCGGTATGGGCCGTGCGGACCGCCAACATCTGGCCCCTCACTCCACTCAATACCCAACCAACGCAGCGCATCGAAAATTTGCTGTTCAGACTCACGCGTAGAGCGCAGTTGATCGGTGTCTTCAATACGCAGAATGAATTCACCACCGTGTTGGCGCGCAAAACACATGTTGAACAAAGCGATATAAGCGGTGCCTACGTGCGGGTCACCGGTAGGCGACGGCGCAATACGGGTACGAACAGTTTTCATGGTTGCTCTCTTGCAAGCGGTGCGAGACGCAATGGAGCCAGGCAGCCGCAACAGGCTGCATTGCTCTTCAAGCGATGATCAGGTTGCCAATATTAGCAGGCCTGCCATGGCTGGCTCCAGTTCACGTGCTTGTTGCTCGGCCAGGCTCTTCATCAAGAAGTCGAGAAAGGTCTTAACCTTCATCGCCTGGAAGCGCCGTGACGGGTAAATCGCATAGACCTCAACTGTTGGCAACGCAGCCTCTGGCAGCAATTCGATCAACCGCCCTTCGCGAATCGCCAGCTCACAAATCATATTCGGCAACGCGGCAATGCCCGCACCCGCCAATACAGCTTCGCGAGCAAAGGTAATGTTGTTGCACAGCAACACCCGTTCACAGGCAATGCTGTCATCAAGCAAGGGCCAATACCGGGACGCGTCCCGCTGCAGGAGAATAGCGCGGTGCTGGGCCAAGTCCTCACTGCAAGCGGGTGTCCCATGCGCAGCCAAATAAGCAGGGCTGGCACACAAGCGGCATCGCGCTTCAAACAACTTGCGTGCAACCAATGTCGAGTCTTGCGGCTGGCCGACGAGAATGACGATATCAACGCCCTCTTCAACCGGATCAACATTGCGTGAAGTCAGCTCAACCTCAGCCGTGATGCCTGGGTATTGCCGCATAAACTCGCCCAGCACGCGGCCAAGAAACTGCTGGCCAAATTCAACTGCCGCCGTAATACGCAGCAAGCCCGATGGCTCTTGCTGCAGCTGCATGACGGCCTGCTCTGCCTCGGCGAAATCGAGCATGATCTGCCGGCAACGCTCGTAATAAGCCGCGCCGACTTCGGTCAGACGCAACTTACGCGTGGTCCGGTTCAGCAGGCGCACGCCCAAGCGCTCTTCGAGCAAGACAATGCGCCGACTCACCGTTGATTTCTGCATATTCAGGCTGTTAGCCGCTTGGGTAAAGCTGTGATGCTCAACCACCCGGGTGAAAATCAGCGCATCATCTAGCCCCATGATTGTTCCCTATAAGCAACAAAGTTTATGAAGTCTAACGGCTAGAGGCTGAAAAGGAACACTGTTAGATTTGCAAGAATTATTGTCGACGCTTTGAGTCAGCCACCATGCCCGCCCAATTAAAACGCCGTTTGTTTGTCTTTTTGGCCATTCTTGCGGTCATCGCGGCTGCATTTTTTGCACACTGGTGGCTGATCGGTCGCTTCCACGAAGAGACCGACAACGCCTATGTCCAAGGCGAAATCACCCGCGTCTCAAGCCAACTCAGTGCCCGCGTGGAAAAGGTGCTGGTGCAGGACAACCAGCATGTCGAGCAAGGCCAACTGCTGGTCGAACTGGAAAACAGCGACTTCAAGCTGGCATTGCAGCGCGCCGCAGCCACCCTGGCCACCCGTGAAGCGCAACTCGCACAAACGCAAAGCACCCTCAGCCAACAAGACAGCATGATCGCGGCCAGCAAGGCTGATGTCAGTGCCAGCCAAGCGACACTAAGCCGTGCCAAGATCGATATGCAGCGCGCTATCACCCTGCGCCAGTCGGGCTATATCTCGGAAGAGCGCGTCACCACCCTTGATGCCGACAGCAGCGTTGCACGCTCCCAGGTGGCCAAGGCCGAAGCTGACCTGCAGGCGCAAAAACAGCAGATCGACACCCTGCAAGCTGAAATCAAGAGCCTCAACGCGCAAATTGCCAGTGCCCGCGCCGATATCGAACAAGCCAAACTCAACATCAGCCGCACTGAAATCCGCGCGCCGATCAGCGGTTTCGTCGGCCAGCGTGCCGCTCGTAATGGTCAATATGTGCAAACCGGTGCTTACCTGATGTCGCTGGTACCGGACCAGGACATCTGGGTCCAGGCCAACTTCAAGGAAACCCAAATTGGCCACATGCGCGCAGGGCAAAGCGCCGAACTGACCTTCGACAGTTTTCCCGACACACCAATCAAGGGCAAGGTCGACAGCCTGTTCGCCGCATCGGGCGCGCAGTTCAGCCTGCTGCCACCAGATAACGCCACCGGCAACTTTACCAAGGTGGTGCAGCGTATCCCGGTCAAGTTGATGTTCGACAAGGACAACCCTCTGCATGGCCTGATTCGCCCCGGCATGTCGGTTGAAGTAGTCGTAGACATCAGCGACGACCAAAGCCATGGCGGGTGATCAACTCGTCCGACCGACTGGCGAACCCAGCAGGCGCGACTGGATTGCGGTGATGAGCGTGATGCTGGGCGCCTTTATGGCGGTGCTCGACATCCAGATCACCAACTCATCACTCAAGGATATTCAAGGCGCGCTTTCAGCCACACTTGAAGAAGGCTCGTGGATTTCCACGTCCTACCTGGTTGCTGAAATCATCATGATTCCTCTCACGGCCTGGCTCGTGCAGTTGCTGTCTGCGCGGCGCCTGGCAGTCTGGGTTTCGATCGGCTTCCTGATTTCATCCCTACTCTGCTCGATGGCCTGGAGCCTCGACAGCATGATCGTATTTCGCGCCATGCAAGGCTTTACCGGCGGCGCTCTCATTCCCCTGGCATTCACCCTGACCCTGATCAAGCTGCCGGAACATCACCGCGCCAAAGGCATGGCGCTGTTTGCCATGACCGCCACTTTTGCCCCCTCAATAGGCCCAACATTGGGCGGCTGGCTGACAGAGCAATTTGGTTGGGAATATATCTTCTACATCAATATTCCGCCCGGCTTGCTGATGATCGCAGGCTTGCTCTATGGCCTGGAAAAGAAAGCCTCTCATTGGGAGTTGCTGAAAAGCACTGACTACGCCGGCATTGTCACCCTTGGCATTGGGCTTGGCTGCCTGCAAGTATTTCTTGAGGAAGGCCATCGCAAGGACTGGCTGGAATCCAACCTGATTGCCGGGCTTGGCAGCATTGCCAGCATCAGCTTGATCCTGTTTGTGATTTTGCAGTTTTCCCGCAGCAACCCACTGATCAATTTACGAATTCTGGGCGAGCGCAACTTTGGTCTGTCCAGCATTTCCAGCGTCGGCCTGGGCATGGGCCTGTATGGCTCGATTTATGTGTTGCCGTTGTACTTGGCGCAGATTCAAGGCTACAACTCCCTGCAGATCGGCCAGGTCATCATGTGGATGGGCATCCCCCAGCTGTTCTTGATTCCGCTGGTGCCGCTGCTGATGAAGGTAATTTCCCCCAAATGGCTCTGCGCGCTCGGTTTTGCCCTGTTTGGCGCGGCGAGTATTTTGTCTGGGGTGCTCAACCCGGATTTCGCCGGGGAGCAGTTCAACCACATCCAGATTATCCGGGCGTTGGGGCAGCCGATGGTAATGGTCACCGTGTCGCTGATCGCCACGGCCTACATCATGCCGCAAGATGCTGGCTCCGCCTCCAGCCTGTTCAACATTCTGCGCAACCTCGGCGGCGCCATCGGCATCGCCCTGCTGGCCACGTTGCTCGACAGCAGGGCCAAGGTTTACTTCGATTACTTGCGCGAGTCGCTGGTGCCGAGCAACCCGCAAGTTGCAGAGCGCATGGCCTTGCTCACGGAAAAACTTGGCAGCGAGCAAGCGGCCTTGGCAAAAATCAGCCAAATCACCCATGAGCAAGCGATGATCATGGCTTACAATGACGCCTTCCACTGGATTGGCATTGCCTTGTGCATCAGCATGACAGCGGTTCTATTGACCAAGAAGCTGCCTGTAAACACTAATGCGGCAAGCGCGGGCGCTCATTGACAGCCGCTGCTCTGGCTTTCCGGGTCCTTAAACAATCCATTTCATATAGACCTGCACCGCTCAGTAGCGGTGTGCATTTACCAGGCTGAACATGCCCACAACCGACTCTCGCGCCCGCACACTGATGCTGATTGGCGCCTTCAGCGTTATTTATATTGGCTGGGGCACCACCTATCTGGCCAATCACTTCCTGCTCCGTGAACTGCCACCTTTCGTTCTTGGCAGCCTGCGTTTCACCCTGGCCGGCGCACTGGCGCTGATCTGGGTGCTTGCCAGCGGACAACTCAGGTTTAAACGCAGTGATATCGGCGGCGTTTTCATTGGCGGTTTATCACTGATCGCCATTGGCCAGGGCGCGTTGATCTACGCCAACCAATACCTGCCAACCGGCATGGTGGCGATGCTTTACACCACACTGCCGCTATGGAGTGTGGCGCTGGAATGGTTACTCGGCGAGCGTCCGCCGCTTTGGGTCCTGTGCGGCTTGGCCATTGCCTGCGCCGGCATTGTCCTGTTGATGAGCAACGGCCTCGACAGCAGCGCTTCATCAGCCCAATGGTTTGCCGGCGCAACAGTGGTTATCGCCACCTTGATCTGGGCCACCGGTGCCTGGCTGCTGCGTCAGCGACCAGCCTTTGGTTCAAGCTGGTTTGGGCTCAGCTTGCAGATGCTGATTGGCGCGCTGTTGCTGGCGATCTTCGGTGTCTTGCATGGTGACTGGCAAAATCTCGACCTTGGTTCGCTGAGCAGCCAATCATGGCTGTGGATGGCTTACCTGGTCTTGCCGGTTAGCCTTGGCGTGTATCCCGCCTATTTCTGGCTGCTGCGCGAGGTACGGCCAAGCCTGGTTTCGACCTTCGCCTTCATCAATCCGGTTGTCGCGCTACTGCTTGGCTACCTGCTGCTTGATGAACAGCTAAGCACCCTGGCAATGCTGGCTTGCGTTATTACGCTTGGCGGCGTGATGCTGATTATCTTCGGCAGGCGCTAGCGCCTTGGCGGACAAAAGCGTTGTCCGCCCTCGCAATGGGTAAGCCGGCCCTAGGCCTGGCGACGCGGCCAGACCAAACTAAAATGCGCGCCACCCAGCGCCTCGCTATGACCCAGTTGTGAGCGCCCGGCATGCCAGTAGATGATTCGCCGTACAATCGACAGCCCGAGGCCATGCCCGCCAGATGAGCGCGTACGGCTGTCATCCAGGCGCAGGAACGGGGTAAAGATCCGCTCCCATTCATCTTCTGGCACGCCGGGCCCGTCATCCTCGACACTCAAGCAACAACGCTCGTCATCAATTTGATAGCTGATGCGCACCCGCGACTCAGCGTGGCGCAATGCATTGCTCACCAGATTCTGCAACGCGCGGTGCAGGTAACGCGGTTCCGCCTCAACCAACACGGCGGGCTCATCGGCAGCAGCGGATGAAGGTCCGCACTCAATCCGCACCTCGGCACGCAGCGGTGCCAGTTCATCGGCCACTTGCTCGATTAACAACTGAAGATTGACCGGCTGGAAGTTGATCGCGGGCGCTCCCTGCTCCAACCGCGCGTAGGTGAGCATTTCATCCACCAGCTTATCGAGGTCATGGATGTCGCTGTCCATGCCCTCAAGGTAACGTTGGCGATCTTGCTCATTACCGGCGTCCTCAACCATCTCCAGGCCAAACCGCAGGCGCGCCAGCGGTGTGCGTAACTCGTGCGACACCGCGCGCACCATCTCACGCTGAATACCCAGTGAGCGCTGCAAGTGCTCGGCCATATCGTTGAACGCAGATGCCAGGCGTCCGACCGAGTCGGCGCCGTGTGCCGCAACCCGCGCATCCAGCTTGCCGCTGGCGATCAAGCTGGCCGCGCCCTCAAGCCCGCGCAGGCGCCGCTCCAAAGGCCGCACCAGAAAGTACACGGTCACGCCAATCAAACTCAGCCCAAGCATGGCGATCAACACCAGCAACTGTGGCGGGTAAGGATTCATCTGGTACAGCGGGCCAATCTCCAACACCCATGGCGTATCGACGATCCCGGAGTACACATGAATGCTGTCGCCGCCTTTGCCCAAGGCCATTACCGTGTCGCTCTCATCAATGCGCCGACGCTGATCAACATCAAGGTTGGCATCCTCGATGCGGATCAGCCGCAAGTCGAAGCCAAACTGCTTGCTCTGCTTGATATCAGCCAGGCGCTGGGGCTGCTCATCAACCGGGAAGCGCACCAGCTCATCAATCAACAAAAAGATGGTCGCACGCGCCAGTTGTTCGCTGATCTGGCGCACCTCGCCAACCAGCAACAATTGCTGCGACTCACTGATCAAGGTGGATACCTGGACGGCATGCGGCCCCGTGAGCTTGACCACCACCTGGCCACGTAACAGTCGGCTGCGCGAGGTGCTGTCGAGGCCAGAGCCGGCCACCGAAACAATGTGCAGCGGGATGCCCAGCAACCGCGACCAGGTTGCAATGGCGCGGCGGCGCTCGACATCAATCATCGGCTGCAGATTATCGGCCATCAGGTTGAAAGTGCCGCGCGCCAAGTCCTCGCGGTATTGATCGCTGCGCACCTCGTTGACCAGGTGCAGGGTGCCGACGCCCAGCAGCCCAACCAGCACCAACACGGCGAGCATGCCAGCGTAGATACGCAGGAAAATTGAGTTCATTGGTACAGGGCAGCCGCCTCGGGCACAAACAGATAACCCTTGCTGCGCACCGTCTTGATCAAACGCGGGTGTTCAGGGTCATCACCGATCTTGGGCCGTATTCGCGAGATACGCACATCAATCGAGCGATCCTGACCGTCATACTCAATGCCACGCAAGGCGGTGAAGATTTCTTCTCGCGACAGAATCCGCCCGGCATTGGAAGTCAGCAGCCAGAGCAAGTCGAACTCAGCACCGGTCAAGTCAATAGGCTGGTCGGCCAGCCAGGCTTCACGCAGCGCGTTATCCACCACCAACGGCCCGAACTGCAAGCGTCGCTCCCCAGCAACTGGGGCGCCAGCCCTGGGCCCAAAGCGCCTGAGCAATGCCTGGATGCGCGCCAGCAATAAACGTGGCCGCACCGGTTTGCAGACGTAATCATCAGCGCCGGTCTCAAGCCCGAGCACATGGTCAGTGTCATCGGTGCGGGCGGTCAGCATCAGGATCGGGCCAGCGTAATCCGGGCGCACCTTGCTGCAAATCTGCAAGCCGCTTTCGCCCGGCAGCATCACATCGAGAATCACCAGATCGGGTTGCTCAACGATTATCCGCTCAGCCGCTTGCGCGCCGTCCGACTCGATTTCGGCCTGCATCCCATTAGCCAGCAGATAATCGCGGGTTAACTCTGCCAAGCGCTGATCATCCTCGACAATCAACACCCGCGGCGGCTCTTGCTCCACAACTTTCTCCTTAAAGACGCCCACAACACCATTGAGCCCAGATAACTGGCGTGCAGATTGTAGCAACCAGCACAGGTCACAGGCTGGGTGCATAGTGCACATTCCTGGCGCCGCATGCCAGACGCATCAAATCAGCACAGCTACACCTGCATTCTTGCTGCAGGGTTCACAGCGAATACTGCCTCGCGTAGAGTGCGCCGCCGCACCTGCATAAAGCGCTCCAACTCCTGTAATAAAAACCCTACATATTGTGTTTATGTGATTGACTAAAAACTCTCTTTGAGAGACTGAAAAAAACATTTTCGACAACGACGAACGGTGCAGCGAGACAAATCCCAGCAATATCGGGGCTTTGCGAAAACTACCCAAGGTTAACCCACAGCTTTATCCACAGGCTGGCACAATATGTTGACTTGCCATCCCTCCCACACCGCACTATCTTGTATCTCACGCGAGATAAACACCTACATATTGGGTTTTCGCAGAATAAACAACCAAGCATATTTGCACCTAAAAGATCCAGCCCTGAACTGAAAAAGTGCGCCTTATTTGCTGTTCAACCTGTTTCAAAGCGGTACACAGCGGTCACAGTGTGAATAACGCCAGCAGAGCGTACCCAGCGTGACCGCGCTGCAAAATCGAACCAGGCCAATTACTACATCTAGTATCGCCAACCACAAATTGGCACAAGACTTAAAGAGCCAGGAAGGCGTTTATCAGACACGCCTTCTCTGCCCTGTTTTGCAAGCCCCATGCGCACAGTTCTGCGCATGGCGTTGTTGAAATGGAATGAACGACAGGTGACTTGCAGTAAACCACTGTAAATGCCGGTCTACATAAATACAGAACACGGAGACATCCATGCATACCGACACCAATCGCGAGAACCCGCAGGCCAAAGCGCCGCAGGCTTCTGACGCCACCCAAGACCTGGCAGCAACCGCGCCAGGTCAGCTGCGTGTGATCAAGCGGAATGGCACTGTTGTGCCCTATACCGATGACAAGATCACCGTAGCCATCACCAAGGCGTTTCTTGCAGTTGAGGGCGGCACCGCTGCCGCCTCGTCACGTATCCATGAGACGGTTGCGCGCCTGACTGAACAAGTCACCACCACATTCAAGCGCCGCATGCCTTCGGGCGGCACCATTCACATCGAAGAAATCCAGGACCAGGTAGAACTGGCCCTCATGCGTGCTGGCGAACAGAAAGTCGCGCGTGACTACGTGATCTACCGCGAATCGCGCTCGCAAGAGCGTAAGCGCGAAGTCAGCGGCAACATTGCCGAGCCGCACCCAAGCATCCGCGTCACTCATCCTGACGGCAGCGTTGCACCGCTGGACATGGGCCGCCTGAACACCATCATCACCGAGGCCTGCGAAGGCCTGGCCGAGGTCGATGGCGAGCTGATCCAGAAAGAAACCCTGAAGAACCTCTATGACGGCGTTGCCCAGAGCGACGTTAATACTGCGCTGGTAATGACCGCGCGGACCCTGGTAGAGCGCGAGCCAAACTACACCTATGTCACCGCTCGCCTGCTGATGGACAACATTCGCGCAGAAGGCCTGACCTTCCTCGAAGTCGCCACCAGCGCCACCCATCACGAAATGGCTGACCTGTACGCCAAGGCACTGCCTGCCTACATTGCCAAAGGTATTCAGTTCGACCTGCTCGATCCGAAGCTGCAAGACTTCGATCTGGAGAAGCTCGGCAAGGCCATCAACCACGAGCGCGACGGCCAGTTCACCTACCTTGGCCTGCAGACCCTGTACGACCGTTACTTCATCCACAAGGACGGTATTCGCTTCGAATTGCCACAGGTGTTCTTCATGCGCGTGGCCATGGGCCTGGCGATGGAAGAGCAGCAAAAAGAAGACCGCGCCATCGAGTTCTATAACTTGCTGTCGTCGTTCGACTACATGAGCTCGACCCCAACCCTGTTCAACGCCGGTACCCTGCGCCCGCAACTGTCGTCCTGCTACCTGACCACAGTGCCGGATGACCTGTCTGGCATCTACCACGCGATCCACGACAACGCCATGCTGTCGAAATTCGCTGGCGGCCTGGGCAACGACTGGACACCGGTTCGCTCGCTAGGCGCTTACATCAAGGGCACCAACGGCAAATCCCAGGGTGTTGTGCCCTTCCTTAAAGTGGTCAACGACACCGCCGTTGCCGTAAACCAGGGTGGCAAGCGTAAAGGTGCCGTGTGCGCCTACCTTGAAACCTGGCACATGGACATCGAAGAGTTCATCGAGCTGCGCAAGAACACCGGTGATGACCGTCGCCGCACGCACGACATGAACACCGCTAACTGGATTCCTGACCTGTTCATGAAGCGCGTCTTCGATGACGGCAAATGGACCCTGTTCTCGCCAAGCGAAGTGCCGGACCTGCACGACCTGACCGGTAAAGCCTTTGAAGAGCGCTACGAGTACTACGAAGCGCTGATCGAATACGGCAAGATCAAGCTGCACAAAACCATTCAGGCCAAAGACCTGTGGCGCAAAATGCTGTCCATGCTGTTTGAAACCGGCCACCCATGGCTGACCTTCAAAGACCCATGCAACCTGCGCAGCCCGCAGCAGCATGTTGGCGTGGTCCACAGCTCGAACCTGTGCACCGAGATCACCTTGAACACCAACAAGGACGAGATCGCGGTCTGTAACCTCGGCTCGATCAACCTGCCGAACCACATCGTGGATGGCAAGCTGGACACCGCCAAGTTGCAGAAAACCGTCAACACCGCGGTACGTATGCTCGATAACGTTATCGACATCAACTACTACTCGGTGCCGCAGGCGCGCAACTCCAACTTCAAGCACCGTCCAGTTGGCCTGGGCATCATGGGCTTCCAGGATGCGCTGTACCTGCAGCACATTCCTTATGGTTCGGATGCGGCAGTCGAGTTCGCCGACAAGTCGATGGAAGCGGTCAGCTACTACGCGATCCAAGCCTCGTGCGACCTCGCTGATGAGCGCGGCAGCTACGAGACTTTCCAAGGTTCCCTGTGGTCGCAAGGCATCCTGCCGCTCGACTCGCAGCAGATCCTTATCGAACAGCGTGGCCAGAAGTACATTGATGTAGACCTTAATGAAACCCTCGACTGGGCACCGGTTCGCGCCCGTGTACAGAAAGGTATTCGTAACTCCAACATCATGGCCATCGCACCGACCGCGACCATCGCCAACATCACGGGCGTCTCGCAGTCGATCGAACCGACTTACCAAAACCTGTACGTGAAATCGAACCTCTCCGGCGAGTTCACCGTGATCAACCCATACCTGGTTCGCGACCTCAAAGCACGCGGCCTGTGGGACTCGGTCATGATCAACGACCTGAAGTACTACGACGGTTCCGTGCAACAGATCGAGCGCATCCCGCAAGAACTGAAAGAGCTCTATGCCACCGCGTTTGAAGTTGAAACCAAGTGGATCGTTGACGCTGCCAGCCGTCGCCAGAAGTGGATCGACCAGGCGCAGTCACTGAACCTGTACATCGCTGGCGCATCGGGCAAGAAGCTCGACGTGACCTACCGCATGGCGTGGTACCGTGGCCTGAAAACCACTTACTACCTCCGTGCCCTGGCCGCAACCAGCACCGAGAAATCGACAGTCAACACCGGCAAGCTCAACGCAGTATCGAGCGGCGGCAACGACGGTTTGAGCGCAGCGCCAAGCAAGGCAGCCCCGGAAGTCGAGATGGCGGCCGGTCCAGCGCCAGTGCCAAAAGCCTGTGCCATAGACGAACCCGACTGCGAAGCCTGCCAGTAAGTAGAACGTGACGCGCGATGCTGAGAGGCATCCGCGTTGTTGCCGACTGGCCCTGCCCCATCACGTACATGCGTACGCTCAGGGGTTCAGGGCCAGTCGGCGCCTAGCGGCTACTCTCTCAGTCTCACGCTTGGGCTGTTGTAAGCAAAGTGATGAAGATGAAAACCGACGCTTGTGCGGATGATTCAGATCAACAGACCCGGCGCAATAACACAGCAAGATTGCTAGGCTTGGTTATCAGCTAGCGATAAATACAGCGTTAGAACCTTTGGTTTCTAACTACAGATTTAGAGTATTGCCAGCGACGTTCAGGCAAGACAAACAGGGTTGAGCCCAGCTGTATACAGGCAGGCGATTACCCGGTTTAACGCAGTATGAACAGCACGCAGCAGACTCAGATGTCCACCCACCTGAAAGGAGCCAACCGACTATGTTGAGCTGGGACGAATTCGAAAAGGAAGACGACGCAGAAACTGCAGTCGCTACCGCTAACAACGCTGCCGCCATGGCGGATATGAACATCGACAAGCTCGATCAGGTTGGCGGCGCAGCGGCTGAAGAGGCCCGCGCAGTATCGGCTGACGACAGCGCTGCAATCGCCCGTGCCAAGGCGGCACTGGACGAGCTCGACGTCGCTGAAGGCTTGGCTGAACTGGAAGGCACCTCGGCCCGCGTTGCGGTTGACGAAAAACGCATGATCAACTGCCGCGCCGACCTGAACCAACTCGTACCCTTCAAGTACGACTGGGCCTGGCAGAAGTATCTTGATGGTTGCGCCAACCACTGGATGCCGCAAGAAGTTAACATGAACGCCGACATCGCCCTGTGGAAAAGCACCGACGGCCTGACCGACGACGAGCGCCGCATTGTCATGCGCAACCTCGGCTTCTTCTCCACCGCCGACTCCCTGGTTGCCAACAACCTGGTGCTGGCCGTATATCGTCTGATCACCAACCCGGAGTGCCGCCAGTACATCCTGCGCCAGGCATTCGAAGAGGCGATCCACACCCACGCCTACCAATACTGCATTGAGTCGTTGGCCATGGATGAAGGTGAAATCTTCAACATGTACCACGAGATTCCTTCGGTCGCGAAGAAAGCCTCCTGGGGCCTGAAGTACACCCGTTCGATCTCCGATCCGAAGTTCGAAACCGGCACTGTTGAAACCGACAAGGAACTGCTGCGTAACCTGGTCGCCTACTACTGCGTACTGGAAGGCATCTTCTTCTATTGCGGCTTCACCCAGATCCTGTCCATGGGCCGCCGCAACAAGATGACCGGCGTTGCCGAACAGTTCCAGTACATCCTGCGTGACGAGTCGATGCACCTGAACTTCGGCATCGACGTGATCAACCAGATCAAAATCGAAAACCCACACCTGTGGGATGCATCGATGAAAGAAGAAGCCACGCAGATGATTCTGCAGGGCACTCAGCTGGAAATTGAATATGCCCGTGACACCATGCCACGCGGCGTACTGGGCATGAACGCGGCAATGATGGAGGACTACCTCAAGTTCATCGCCAACCGCCGCCTGACCCAGATCGGCCTGAAAGAAGAATACCCAGGCGCCACCAACCCATTCCCATGGATGAGCGAAATCATGGACTTGAAGAAAGAGAAAAACTTCTTCGAGACCCGTGTGATCGAGTACCAAACCGGCGGTGCCTTGAGCTGGGATTGATTCTGCCCAGGCGCTAAACGCTGCAAGCACCTTGTTTTTCGCAAGGTTTGCGAAATGGAAAGCCTCGCTTGATGCGGGGCTTTTCTTTGCCTGCGCAACAGGCCCTGCACGTTGGACTTCAGCAACTGAAGAACAATGCATATCCCTATGCGACCTCTACTTGTGCAAAAAAACTAAAGCACTCTCTACAGTTGCCGATAAACCAATTAGGAAAATTACGTTTATGCGATAGAAAGGTATTACCATGAACAACAATAAATATCGGTTCGCACCTTTGGCTCTCTTGGCTATCTTCTCCCCTGTCACACTCGCAGAGACTGCCGCAAACGCCATCAGCATTTTTGGAAAAGTACTCGAACCCTCATGCCAAGTCAGTGTCGAGCAACCGTCTGGCACGCAGCTAGTAAAGGTTCAGGTGACAGAGTGCAAGTCACCGGTCAATGCATCCTTAAGCGCGCGTGACTCAGGTGTCAGCCTTGCCTCTGCAAGCATCTCGCCCTTGAATGGCATGAGTTACAGGCAAACATCCGGCACGTCTGTGCAAGCTGCGATTATTACACTGGACTACAACTGACGGCTTCGGGACTGAGGCAATTGCCGAGCACACAAACGCTGCTAGAGAGCGTTTGTGTGCTCGGAGCCTTAGCGTTTCGCCACAGCGATCAGCGCTGTTGACGGAATCGCCATAAACGCCTGGTCACCGGCCATGCGCCTGACCTCGGCGATTACTGCCGTTTTTTCTGAATCACTCAGGCAGGTCCAGTCGGGCGACATGCCAAACAAGGTGTCGGGTTCAGCAAGGGCTGCCACATCGAGTTGGTAATCGTAAGTCACGCTTTCAATCACTGGGTCTCGAAAGCCCGCCAAAATCAACTCATTGCTAAAGTCTTGCGGCTCACTGAGCGCCTGCACAGCGTCGGGCATGGCCATGGATGAACGCTCAGGAAACAGCTTGCGGCGTATATTGCCGAGCAGCAAAAATGTCGCGGCGCCCTGCTCCCGCCAGGTAGCGACTATCCCGTAGCCGCCTGGACGCGTAACCCGCTGCATCTCTCTCAGGCCTTTACGCCAGTCCGGAAACATAATTACGCCAAAGATCGAAAAGACCGCATCGAAACTAGCGTCAGGCAGGTCAAGCGCTTGGCCGTCCATCACTCGCGCTTCGACATTGTCCAGCCCAGCGCTGGCCACGCAAGCCACCATCCCTTCAGAAAAGTCTGTCGCCATGACCGCGGCACCGGTGCGCGCCGCAGCCAATGCCAGTGCTCCAGTGCCCGTTGCCACGTCAAGCACCTGACTGCCTGGCGTAAGCGTGACTCGGGCTAGAGCCGCCTCTGCAAAATGTGCAGTGAATGGATGTGCAGTCTGCTGGTAGTGCTTGGCCGCCGCGTTCCAGTGGTCCGGATTCTCAAATTCGCGCATATCCTCAACCCTTTTATTTCATGTAACTTTATAAGTATCATGAAATAACATACCTGCCAACGGCAACCAAGATGCAAAGGATCGACCATGCGCAATGACAGCCGCCTTTCTCGAATGCTGCACGTCCTGATTCATATGGCGCGGCACGAAGGACCAATGACATCCGCCGGGATTGCCATGATGCTGGGAACCAACTCAGCCGTTATTCGCCGAACCATGGCTGGCTTGCGTGATGCGGGCTACGTTCGCTCGGAGAAAGGCCATGGTGGAGGCTGGGCCATTGACTGCGATCTTGACCGGGTATCTTTGCTCGATATCTATCGCGCAGTCGGTGGCACAAAGCTATTTGCACTGGGTAACGAGCACTCCAATCCTGATTGCCTGATTGAGCAAGTCGTCAATCAAACGGTAGCGGATGCACTCAACGAGGCAGAGTCACTTTTGATGGGGCGCCTGGCCGACATCAGCCTTGGCCAACTCAGCCGAACATTCGACATGCATTGCGAAACCGCGACCATTCCTCGCGACTCAGCCAAATAAAGCAGCAGTTCATCAATGCCTAACAGGGTGTTAGAGAATGGTGAATATCGAGCCTTGGAGCGCTGCGTTAGAGTCCGGGACTGAGCTTTCCGGACAACTATAAGAACCTGGCAAGGAGGCCGATCATGAGCACTCTACCGAGCTATTCGTTAACTGCCTGCAAGGGGCGCAACAGCCCATACCCCGCTGCCACACAATGGCCTACAGCGACTGATGTGCCAGCTCGCCTGTCTGGTCGACGGTCACTGACAACAGCCCTGCCCAAGCCGCATGGAATCAGCCGAGGACAGCGCATCACGTCCTTGCCGCGACTCACCGCTTAACCCTTTGTATCGCGCCGTGGTGAATACGACGTCCATTGCGCTGCCTGCAATTCACCCTCGCCACGCTGTCTGCCAACAACAAAAATGACAGCGGGGTTTACCACCCCCTGAAAATGAAGAGCAATAAGATGAATAAACACTGCCTCAACATTGCCATCACATCCGGCGTTGTCAGCCTGTCCCTGTGCTCAGCAGCCAACGCTGAGTTGATCAAGGACACTACCGCCACCCTGGAAGCACGCAATTACTATTTCAATCGTGACTTCCGCCAGGAAGGGGCTAGCCAGAGCAAGCGTGAAGAGTGGGCACAAGGCTTTATCCTGCGCGTGGACTCAGGTTATACCGAAGGCCCGGTAGGTGTTGGTGTAGACGCCATCGGCATGTTTGGCTTCAAGCTGGACAGCGGCGGCGGGACTGCAGGAACCAACTTGCTGGTACCTGACCGCTCGGGCGGCTCGCAAGATAACTCATCTGACCTGGCTGTTGCGGCCAAGGCTAAATACTCGAATACAGCTGTGCGGGTTGGCAGCATGCAGTTCAAGAACATGGCGGTTAGCTCAAGCGATGGTCGCCTGCTGCCGCAAGTGTTCAGGGGCGGTCAATTGATTTCAAAGGAGATCGACCGACTCTTAATCGATGGCGGCTACCTGACCCAGGTCAACCATCGTGACTCAGGCGACTTCGAAGACTTGAGAGTGAATTCCGGAGGCCGGCGGGGAATCAATGTAAGCGGCGACAACACCAGCGACGCCTTTCAGTTCCTCGGCGGCGGCTACAGGATCACCGAAGACCTGACAGCTTCGTACTACTACTCCAACCTGGAAGACCTGTACAAGCAGAACGCCTTTAACCTGGTGCAAAAACTGTCGCTGGGTGAAGGCCAGAGCCTCAAAGCAGACTTGCGCTATGCACGCTCCACCGATGATGGCCGCAGCAATGTCGACAACAACAGCTATGGCGCCATGTTTACCTATAGCTTGGCGAGCCACAGCTTCGGCCTTGGTTATCAAAAAATGAGTGGTGATACTGGCGCTGCCTATATCGGTGGCACCGATCCGTTCCTGGTCAACTATGTGCAGATCAGTGACTTCGCCAACAAGGATGAATCCTCCTGGCAGGCGCGCTACGACTACGACTTCAACGGCATCGGCATTCCCGGCTTGAAGTTCATGACCCGCTACCTAAGCGGTGACAACGTCGACCTGGGCACAGCAGCAGGTGATGGCAAAGAGTGGGAGCGCGACATCGAGCTGAAATATGTATTCCAACAAGGCCCGATGAAGAACTTTTCCGTGCGCTGGCGCAATGCGATGGTGCGTTCCAACTTCACCAACGATCTTGACGAAAACCGCCTGATTCTCAGCTATACCCTGCCCCTGCTCTGATACAGACACCGCTCATTGGCTAAAGCGCTCAACCGCGTGCGCTTTAGCCAATGGCGGATCAGAGCTTCACACAGGCAAACAGCGCGTTTCCCGACTCGGTATTCCAGGGCATGATCGTACCGTAGTCATGTTCGAGCATATGCACCTCGAAGTAGGGCTGTAGCAGAGCCTGCAACTCAGCAAAACTCACGGCCACCATCGGGTGCTCGTCATGCCAAACCTGGGTTTCGCCCGCCACGGTCTTCTGGATACGCAGCCTCAACGATTGCTGCGAACCTGCGCCGCGGTAATGCCAGGCAGAGCTGAAATTGAACAGACTGTTATCCTGATGAGCGCTGTGCGACACAAACGACTGGTTGTCGATCAGGTTCTTGTCGACAGCATTGAAGCAGAACAACCCATCGCGCTTGAGTGCGCCGTGGACACTGGCGATACACGCCTTGAGCCGGTCAATGCCAGCGCTGTAGTGGATCGAGTACAAAAAGCAGGTAATCAGATCCACAGGCTCGGCCACCTTGAAAGCACACATATCCTGCATGGAAAACCGTGCTTCCGGGCAACGCAGCGAGGCTCTGTCGAGCATCGGCTGATTGATGTCCAGCCCGCTGCTTTGGTAGCCCGCATCGATAAAGTGACGAACATGGGGCCCGGTACCACAAGCCAGGTCAAGATGCTGCTTACCAGCATTACCGAATAGCTGCTGTAAGCGGTGAATGCACTGGCTTTGCGTCTGGTAATCGATATCAGCGCACATCAGATCGTAATAACCCGACAAGTCGGTATAGAGAGCATTGCCGGGCATGATGACCTGAGGGAATTAGCAGGATTTTAGGGGCGCGAATCATATCCCAACTCATGCAAGGCGCAATACGAATAAGCGCTGATAAACACCTTTGTTTTATACAGCCAAACCGCCCTGCCGATTGGGCCCTGTACTTTCAACTCAAAGACCCCTTTCCCCGCAGCCTTTGCAAGCATCATCCGGCTTGAGTGGTGCATTGCCAACCGCCCGTTGGAGTGAGAAAAGCAGGTCCTGGCAGCCCGGTTTTTTGTACGTGGTATAGACTCAAGCCACAAGGTAAATACTCGGGAGAACCAACATGCTTCGTGCCTTCGCCGATTTGGGGTTTCGTTGGAAAATTGCATTGCCCATCCTGTTATTGGCAGTGCTGCTGGTCACAATGGGCGTGCTGGGGATGCGTGGCATTGCGCAGGTTGCAGACTCAAGCACCAAGCTGACCAACCGTTATTTGCCCGGCATTAGCCTGCTACTCAATGCCGACCGTGATCTTTACCAGGCATTTGTAGCGGAACGCAGTTTGCTGGATGAGGCCGTTGCCGAGCATGCGCAAGCCCTGACCGCATCGCACGCGGAAAACATGCAGCAGGCACAGGACCGAGTACACAAATTTGCCGCGATGCAACCCGGTAGTGAAGCCATGCAGCTGGTGGCGCAATTTGATGCTGGATTCGAACGCTGGAAGGCGACCTCGCAGCAGGTCGTGCAATTGGTTGCCAGTGATCCAGAAGCCGCGAGCAACCTGAGTTTTGGCGCCAGCGAAGAACAGTTCGAGGCCATGCGCACAGCCATCGACAAGCTGGGAGAAATGGATGACCAAGCCGCGAATGCCGAGGGGCTTGCAGCTATCGATCTCGGTAAAACGCTGAGTTGGCAGCAGGGCCTGATCATCGCCATTGGCTTGGGTGTATGTCTGGTGCTGGTGATAGGCTTCCCGATTCTGGTGACTGGCCCACTGCACAATTTGCTCAATCGGATCAATCAGATTGCTGACGGCGATGGCGATTTACGCGTGCGCCTGGATGTTGTCTCCAACGATGAACTGGGCAAGCTGAGCCACGCATTCAATCGGTTTCTCGATAAATTACAACCACTGATCAAGGAGGTTGGCCGGGTCACCGGCGAGGTCGAAAGTTCGGCGCAGAATCTGGCCAACCTGGCAGTCGCCAATGATCGACTCATAAGCAGCGAGTATGCCGCGGTCGATCAAGTCAGCACCGCCGCCACCGAAATGTGTTCGGCAGTCCATGAAGTGGCGCGCAATGCCCAGAGCGCCGCAGATGCCGCGCGCAGCGCCGAGGCCCAGTCCAGAGAGGGTGCGCAGGTGGTTGGCGGAGTGATTGAGTCTATTCGTCAATTGGCCCGGGAAGTTGAAAGCGCTTCAACAAGCATTCAAACCCTTGAGATGGAGGCTGGAAATATCGGCGCAGTGCTCGCCGTTATCAGGGGCATAGCCGAACAGACCAACCTGCTCGCGCTCAACGCCGCCATCGAAGCGGCACGGGCTGGGGAGCAAGGTCGAGGGTTTGCCGTGGTGGCCGATGAGGTGCGGGCACTGGCTGCGCGCACACAAGATTCGACCAAGGATATCCAGGTGATGATAGAACGCCTGCAAATTGGCGTACAGAATGCAGTCAAGGCTACCCATTCAGGTAGCAGCATGGCCCAACAGAGTGTTGAGCAGGCCGCAGGCGTGGATCAAGCCCTGACCGATACCAGCGACTCAGTGCAGCGCATCAATGATATGGCCGCGCAGATCGCCACCGCCTGCGAAGAGCAGAGCAGCGTAACCGAGGAGATTGCGCGCAATATCAGTGATATCCGTGACCTCTCCAATGAAGCCGCGCAGACCTCGGAACAAAGCGCGCAAGCCAGCAAACACCTTTCAGAACTCTCCCACGGTTTGAGCACCCTGGTCGGTCGCTTCCGGGTCTAGGCCCACCCCACCCTGCTGGCATGCGCAAGCTAGCAGGGTGCCAAGGCTCCAACACCCACGCTTGCGAGCAACATATCAGCCGGTTGTGGCCTGCCTAAATGAAAGCCCTGCAGCGTATTGCAGCCCAAGCGGGTAAGCAGATCCTTTTGCTCGATTGTTTCCACGCCCTCGGCAACAATCTTCATATCCAGGGTTTGCCCCAAAGCAATGATCGCTGAGACGATCGCCGCATCATCGTTGTCCTGCGCCAGGGCCATGATGAAACCACGGTCGATCTTCAGTTCGTTCGCGGGCAGGCGCTTGAGATACAGCAGGCTTGAGTAACCGGTACCGAAATCATCGATGGAGATATTCACGCCCAGCGCCGATAAGCGATTGAGCACATCCAGGCTGGCCTCGGCATCACGCATGGCGGTGGACTCGGTGACTTCCAGGATCAAATACCGCGCATCGACGGCGTAACGCTCCAAGGCTGAACGCACCACATCCACCAGGCTTGCGTGAGCCAACTGCACCGTGGACAGATTGACCGCCATACTCCAGTTGCCATGACCTGCATCATGCCAAAAACGTAGCTGGCGGCAGGCTTCATTGATCACCCAGTTACCAATCGGAATGATCAGGCCCGTGCGCTCGGCAATGGGCAAAAACACATCAGGCTGGACCAGGCCGTGCTCGGCACTTTGCCAACGTAGCAGCGCCTCAACCCCGACCATCAAACCATTGGGCGCAAGCATCTTGGGTTGGTAGTGCAGGCAAAACTCCTGGCGCTCAAGTGCCAGTCGCAAATCTTGCTGCAACTGCATTTGCTCATGGGCGTTGACGTTCATGGTGCTTTCAAAAAAGCAATATCCGTTACGCCCGGTTTCCTTGGCGTGGTACATGGCGGCATCGGCATTGACCATCAACTCATGGGCTGTGGCGCCGTCATCGGGGAACAATGCAATACCGATACTCACGGACAAATTGAGGCTGTTGCCGTCGATGCTGTAAGGCTTGGCAATGACTTCGACCAGTCTTTGCGCCAGCGCTGCGGCGTCCCCCGGTTCGCTGGGGTCAACCAGTACCACGAACTCATCGCCACCCAGACGAGCCACGGTGTCCTCTGCGCGCTTGGTGTCGAGGGTGCGCTGTGCAACCTTCATCAACAGGCGGTCACCGGTAAAGTGCCCATAAGCGTCGTTGACCGCTTTAAAGCCATCAAGGTCCATAAACAACAGGGCAAACTGATGCTTTTTCCGGGCAGACTTATTGATCGCCTGCTCCAGGCGGTCATTCAAAAGCAGCCGATTGGGCAGCTTGGTCAGGTTGTCATGCAGGGCAAGTTGCACCAACTCGGTATTGGCGCGATCAAGCGAAGTGGCTAACAGGTTGGTGCGTACATCGAGCATGGACACAATCAAGGCAATGGCAAACACCGCCAGGCTCACCACTATCACCAATACCGCCAGCCATTTGCTGTCAATGCCACTGTTGGCCGCGCCGCAGAAACTGCCCACGGGAAACTGTGCAGCAGCCATGCCGGTGTAATGCATGCCGACGATGGCGCAGCCCATGACCAGTGACGCGCCAATCCGCGCATAGGTATTGAACTCGGAATCCAGGCGCAAACGAAAGGCAATCCACAGCGATGCCCAGGAAGCCGCCGCCGCAATGGCTATCGACAACACAAAAAGCCATGGAATGTAGACAATCCCGGGCGTCATCAACATCGCTTCCATGCCGGTGTAATGCATGGCGGCGATGCCGAACCCCATCAACAAGCCGCCCAACCACAGGCGTGCGCTTGGCAGGTTTTCCTGGCAAACCAGCCACAAGGCGAACGCTGAAGAAAAAATCGCAATGACCAGCGACAGTGCTGTAAGCGTTAGGTCGTAACCCAAGGATATGGGCAAGCTGAACGCGAGCATGCCAATAAAGTGCATCGACCAGACGCCAAAACCCATGGCAAATGAGCCGCCAATCAGCCACAAGATTGCGGCGCGCCCCTTTGAGCCTGAAACTCGCCCGACCATATTCAGCGCGGTATAGGCAGCAAGAATCGCAACAATCAAAGAAAATACGACGAAAACGCCGTTGTAACTGCTGACCAGCATGGAGAACTCACTGAAGGGAAGGTGCGACGCGGCGCGCATAATATCAAAAAGACATCACCCGTAAATCACATGGTGTGACTCATCAAGACCAGCGGTAGCCTGTCGTCGACTGCGCAAGATCCTATATCGGCCGGAAAGCGATTTAGCTGAGGCGCAGAGCGCATTTTCTACAGGCGGATTGAGTGATTGGCGAGACGATTGATGGATGTGCGTCGAGCCGCCAAAAGCGTCCAGTTCGTCTAAATGCCCTACCAGCCAAATAACGACACTTGCGTGCACGCTGCAATCCATAGAGAATAAATGATATCAATTATCATTTAGGCTCCGCGGTGTTCTCGCCTCCTCCCCCTTCCGAGCTGGCCAACCAGCAAGCGTTTCATTCGCTCTATCACCAGCATCACGCCTGGCTAAAAATGTGGCTGCGCAAACGCCTGTCTTGCGCAGAAAGCGCTGCTGATTTGGCGCAAGACACTTTTGTCCGCGTATTGGCCAACCGCCAAACTCAAGAGCTGCGTGAGCCCCGCGCCTACCTCAGCAGCATTGCCCGCAGTTTGATGATTGATGGTTTCCGCCGTCGGGCGCTGGAAAAATCCTATCTGGAAGCCTTGGCAGCCATGCCAGAGCAACTGGAAATATCACCGGAAACCCGGGTACTGATCCTCGAAACCCTAGTGGAAATCGACCGCATGCTCGACAACCTGGGCACGCGCGGCCGTGAGATTTTCCTCTTGGCCCAACTTGATGGCCTGAGCCAGGTCGAAATTGGTCGACGCCTTGGCCTTTCAACCAATACCGTGCGCAAACACCTGGTCCGCGCCCTGACGCAGTGCATGCTGTTGATTGAGGATTAAGCGTGAGCGCCCCTGTGTCTACCGCCGTTCTGCAGGCTGCCGCCAACTGGTATCTCGATCTGCAAGAAGCACCGGATAACACAGCCCTGCTTGACGCACACCAACGCTGGCTGGCCGCCGATGGCGCCCATCGCCAAGCCTGGACACGCCTGGAAAAACTCCAGGGCAAGCTGGCGACCCTGCCTGCAAGCCTGGCACGACCCACGCTGTCGGTTGCTGGAAATAAACGGCGCGAGGGCCTCAAGCTGCTCGGTTTGTTACTGGCAACTGGTGGCGTATCGGGTCTAGCCTGGCAATCGACCACCTTCAGCAGCCTGCGCGCCGACCAACGCACCGCCACCGGCGAGCGACGCAATATCCGGCTTGACGACGGCAGCACCGTGCAACTCAACAGCGCCACCGCACTGAATGTCGACTACGGCAAACAGCTCCGTGAAATCAGCCTGCTACAGGGTGAGATCCTGGTCCAGACCGCCGTAGATCAACAAGCTCGACCCTTTGTTGTACACACCGAGCAAGGCAGCATCCGTGCGTTGGGTACACGCTTTTTAGTCCAGCGTGAAGGCGAGTTCACTCAAGTTCGCGTGCTGCAACACGCGGTCGAAGTCCGCACAGCAGACAACCAACCGCCCGTGCGCGTGGAAACTGGCCAACAACTGCGTTTCAGCGCCAGTAAAGCGCTGGCTGTAGAACCGTTGGAAAGCCATGCGGATGCCTGGGTCAATGGCATGTTGATCGTCAGCGATTGGCCCTTGCCGAGATTTATCGCAGAGCTGGCCCGCTATCGCCCGGGCGTGCTGCGTTGCGACCCGAACCTGAGTCAGCTGCGTATTTCGGGCGCCTTCCAATTGGCGGACAGCGACGCGATTCTCGATAACCTGAGCACCACACTGGCGCTGCGCATTCGTAGAGTCAGCCCTTATTGGGTGAGTGTTGAGCGCGCCTAAGCCTTGATAAAAATATTTCAGCTGGGAGTTGTTGATTCGTATTCTCAACCGTCTTGGTAGTTAAAGCGCTTATTTGGCGCTGGACCACAGAACAACTATCAAAGGACCTTCCATGCCGCTCCAGACTGTCACGCGCCGCGCCCGGCTGCTTTACTCCGCCTTGCCTGATCCACTGTGCGTGGCCATTCATCGTGCAGTATTGGGCGCAGCGCTTGCCATACCGCTGGCCACGGCCTTGCAGGTCCAGCCAGCCTTCGCCGAATCGGTGGTGACAGAGCAGGAGTTCAGCATCGCCCCCGGTACGCTGGAGTCTGCACTCAATAGTTTTGCCGCTACCGCTGGCGTCAGTGTGTCGTCTACCCCGGAACTGATCCGAGGTCGGCAATCGGCAGGCCTACGGGGGCGCTACACCAATGATCAGGCGCTGGAAAAACTGCTGATGGGCAGCCGCCTGAAGGTGGTACGTCAAGCCAATGGCAGCTATTCACTGCTACCACCAACCGCCGCTGAAGCCAGCAGCAACAGCGCGCTGGAGCTGGATGCCACCTACGTCACCGGGCTCAGCCTTGGGGCAACCACCGAAGGCACGGGCTCCTACACCACCGGTTCGACCAGCACCGCAACAGGCCTGCCTTTGTCGATCCGGGAAACCCCGCAATCGGTGAGCGTGATGACCCGTCAGCGCATTGATGACCAAGGCCTCACCCAACTTAATGATCTGGTGCGCCAAGTGCCGGGGCTGAGCATTAACCAAAGCGGTAACGGCGGCTCGGATACCAGCGAGATCTATTCGCGCGGCTTTGCCGTGGAGAACTATCAGGTCGACGGCGTGCAGTGGCTCAGCAGCAACTATAAGTCGATCATCCAAAGCAACGACCTGGCGCTCTACGATCGGGTTGAAATCATTCGCGGCGCCACCGGCTTGACCAATGGCATCGGAACGCCGGGCGCAACCCTGAACATGATCCGCAAGAAACCGACATTCGAGCCACAAACCAGCCTCAGTGTCACTGGCGGCTCCTGGGACTACCAGCGCACTGAGCTGGACACCAGTGGCCCGCTGACCGAGAGCGGTAATATCCGTGGCCGTCTGGTTGGGGTTTATCAGGATAACGAGTCATATATCGACCGCTTTAACGAACGCAAGAAAGTCTTCTACGGCGTGATCGAGGCCGACCTTACGCCCGACACCCTGCTCAGCGTCGGCATGGATTATCAAAGCCATCAGGCCGATGACCATGCGCGCAGCGGTTTACCGCTGTACAACCAGGATGGCTCGCTCGCCGACTGGTCCGACTCTGATTCAGCGGGTGCAGCCTGGGCTTACTCAAACCGTACATTCACCTCTGGCTTTGCCACTCTGGAACAGCGTCTGAACGAGCGCTGGAAAGCCAAGCTGTCACTCAACCAGGGCCGCTACGAATACGATGAAGTCATAGGGTACGCCGCCAGTGGTTTTCCTGACCCGGCCACCGGAGCGGGCATGGGCTTGTGGGCGGGCCGCTGGGAGGCCAAGCCGGTGCAAACCAGTATCGACCTGAATTTTGCCGGTAGCTTCGACCTTTTTGGCCGCGAGCATGATGCGGTCTTTGGCTACAGCCAGCAAGACACCGAGTACCGCACCAACGGTTATCCCCTTTGGCGTTTCGCGGACTGGGACAACTCGATTGACAACATCTACAACTGGGACGGCCAGGACCCGGGCAAACCCGCGATGCCAGCCACCAGTCGAATCGATTACGAAGAAGCCCAAACCGCCGCCTATGGCAGCCTGAGACTGCGGGCTAGCGACGCGCTATCGGTGATTCTCGGGGCCAGGGTCAGCGACTGGGAAAACACCGTCAATACCGATTACTACGACCCGGCCGCCGCCGACACCGATGACAAACGCACCGAAACCGGCGTGGTGACACCCTTCGCCGGCCTGGTTTACGACCTTAACGATAACTGGTCGCTCTACGGCAGTTACACCAGTATTTTCAAACCACAGAGCAACATGACCGAAACAGGCAACTACATCGACCCACTCGAAGGCGTGGGCTATGAAGTTGGCAGCAAGGCGGCATTCTTTGATGATCGCCTCAACCTCGGCCTGGCGCTGTATCAAATCGAACAAGACAACCTGGCCGTGGCGATCCCCGGCGTGCTCGCGCCAGATGGCAACCAGGCTTACAAAGCCGAGTCCGGCACCAAGACCCGTGGCTTTGAGGTGGAAGTCTCCGGTGAACTGGCCCCGGACTGGGAAGCCAGCGCCAGCTTCAGCCGCAACATCGTACAAGACAGCGACGGCAACAAGCTCAACACCAATATCGCCCAAAACACCGCCAAATTGTTTACCACCTACACCCTGCGTAGCATCGGCAATGGCCTGACCCTGGGCGGCGGCGTCAATTGGCAGAGTGAGATCTACAGCGATGGTATGGGCCCGCTGGGCGTGCGCTTTACCCAGGATGACTACGCCCTGGTCGATGTGATGGCGCGTTACCCGCTGACCGAACAACTCAGCGCAACCCTCAACCTCAATAACTTGCTTGACGAGGAGTATTACACCAGCACCTCTTCCAGCTATTACGGTACGCCACGTAATGCAACCCTGGGGTTGCGCTTCAATTTCTAAGTCGCAACAGACTGCCAGGCAGGGCCGCCTGGCAGTCTGCGGATACATATTGTCACAGCTAAATATTGTGTTGCCTTGTGGTTTTGTCGTGCTCGTTCGTTTTAAGCTATACGTAACTGATTCTTGTTAAGATTATATTTCGTCCCGCGGCCATGCCGACGGACTTCCCTTGCTCCAAACGATGGCTGCTTGCTGATGAAATCGACTTCCCCTTCCCGTGGCCGCATCTTGCTGTCACGCACCGCCGCCGCGATTTTCGGCGGGTATGCGCTGACCTCGGCCAGCGTGATTTTTCTCGGCGCGGTGCTGCCCCTGCCCAAAAGCCAGGCGATTCTGGCGTCTTCATTGACCAGCTTCGCGGTCTACACCGCCGCCATCATTTGGGTTTTCGCAGTGCAGGACAACCGTCGGGCCTGGCTCGGCCTCTTGTTACCGGCAATGGTTCTGGCCCCACTTGGCTGGTGGCTTGGGAGGGGAATGGTATGACTCAGGCAGTCAAGAAAGAAGGCCTGCGCCAGTCGATGGCATGGCTACACACCTGGGGTGGCTTGTGGGCCTGCTGGATACTCTTTGTAGTCTTTATCACTGGCTCCCTTGGGGTCTTCGATGAAGCCATCACCCGCTGGATGAAACCGCAAATCCCGCAGGCTGGCGAAGTTCGCGGCATGGACGACGGCGTTGACCGCCCTCTGGCCGTGCGTGTCGGCCAGGCCTATTTGCGCGAGCATGTGCCAAGCAGCCATTTCTGGGGCATCGGCCTGCCGAGTGACACGGACCCGGCTGTGCGGGTTTTCTGGCAGGACGAAAAGGAGCAGTTCCAGAACCTGCGTCTTGATGCGACTAACGGTGAGCCGATCAAGGCCAGTACCGAGCGCGAGAGTGAAGGCGGCCACCACTTCGTGCACATGCACTTCGAGTTCCACGCTGGAACCGCGGGTATCTGGCTGGTTGGCTTTTTCACCATGGCCATGCTCGTCGGCTTGGTCAGTGGCGTCATTACCCACAAGCGCATCTTCAAGGACTTTTTCACCTTCCGGCCCGGCAAGCAGCAGCGCAGCTGGCTGGACGCACATAATGCGGTGTCGGTGCTGAGCTTGCCGTTCCAGTTGATGATTGCCTACACCGGCCTGGCAACCTTTTACATGCTGTACATGCCCGCCGGTATCGAGACCCACTACAGCACCGACGATGCCTACTTCGCCGACCTGCTGACCCAGCCGACGCCGCGTGAAGAGACTGGCATCAAGGCCGAGGTCACGGCGCTCGACCAGATATTGATCAGCAGCGAAAAACAACTGCAACGCCCACTCAGCTTTATCAGCGTCGAACACCCCGGTGACAGCAGCGCCTCGATTGTGACCTTTGGCCGCTTTATCGAAAAAACCGGTGAATACCGCTTGCTCGGCGATGGCGGTGGCCAGGTGTTCTTCGATGGCGTCAGTGGCGAGCAGCAGGATATCCAGGCGCCGGGAGAATTGCGCGGCGGCGCGGCCCAGGATGTGCAGTCGGTCATGCGTAACCTGCATTTTGCCGCCTTCGGTGGCCTTACCGCCCGCTGGCTCTATTTCATCTGTGGCCTGGCGGGTGCGGCGATGATGGCAACCGGCGCAATCCTGTTTATGGTCAAGCGTCGCCAGCGTTCTCTGAATGAGTTCGGAGCTCGTACACCGCAGGTTTACAGAATCATCGAGGTACTCAACATCGGCTCCATCAGCGGCATCAGCCTGGCCTGCATTGCCTTTTTCTGGGGCAATCGCCTGATCCCGCTGGGTGTCACTGACCGACCCGAATGGGAAGTCATCAGTTTCTTCGTGGTCTGGTTGCTGACCTACGTGCATGCCGCCATACGCCCGGCTACACGGGCCTGGATCGAACAGTTGCTAGCAGTAGCGGCGCTGTGCCTGGCCCTGCCGCTGCTCAACTGGCTGGTGGTCGGCGACCAGTTCATCAGCTATCTGCAACGAGGCGATGGCGAGCGTGCTGCAGTCGAGTTGACCGCCATGTTTATCGGCCTATTGAGTCTGTGGACCGCGCGCAAGCTCTGGCTGAAAAGCCGGCAAAAGGTCGAGCGCAAGACACCGCAACCCAGCTTGAACACCGCCAAAGTAGAGGTGGCTTGATGAACATCACACTCGCCCTGCTGCTCGGCGCAGCCCTGTGCTACGCCGGAATGGCTGCGCTATGCCTGGCGATGGACAGGCACCACCGCCAAGTCTGGAACCGCACCGGCGCAACCCGGCAAAAGGCCCTGCGCGCCATTGGCTGGTTGCTGCTGGCAGCCGCCATCTGGCCATGCGTCCGCGTCTGGGGCAGCTCGGTTGGCGTGGTCATCTGGTTTGGCCTGCTGAGCGCGGCGGCAATGGTTCTGGTCTTTCTTCTGCCCTATCGCCCGAAAGCAGCCGCCTTGTTAATGGGTGTGACAGCTCTGGGCAGCCTGCCTGCGTTGCTATGGAGTGCCGGCTAAGTCCGGAACCGTTAAAGGACTAACCCATGAGTTTGCGTCACCCCAAAGTGCTACAGCGTGCACTGCTGCTGGCGGTACCGCTGTTGCTGCTGGCTGCTGCGTGGCTATGGCCAAGCACCTCGGCCTCGGCCTTTGCGACCGAAGCGGTGCGCCGTGGCGATATCGAAGCCACGGTCATCGCCATCGGCACCTTGCAGCCTCGTGAGTCGGTGGATGTAGGCGCACAGGTGTCCGGCCAGATCATCCGGCTGCATGTCGAAGCCGGAGATCAAGTCAAGCAAGGCCAGTTGCTGGCCGAGATCGACGCCAGCCTGCACCAGGCCACAGTCGAGGCGGACCGTGCGGCGCTTGATGGTTTGCGCGCCCAGCTTGAAGCTCAACAAGCGCAGTTCATCCTGGCGCAACAGCAACACCGTCGCCAGGGACGCCTGGCACAGGCTCAAGCCACTCGCGATGAAGATGTGCAGATTGCCGCAGCAGCACTAGCAACCGCCCAAGCCCAGCTCAAGCAATTGCGTGCGCAAATCGCTGAAAGCCAGGCGCGGCTCAAGGGCAACGAAGCACAACTGAGCTACACCAAACTCTATGCGCCAATTGCCGGCACGGTGCTGGGCGTCGATGTGAAGCAGGGGCAAACCCTCAACGCTACATACCAGACGCCAACCGTAATGCGGATTGCCGACTTATCGGCAATGACGGCCTGGACCAAGGTATCGGAAGCGGATATTCGCCAACTGAAAACCGGTGTCAGCCTGTACTTCACCACATTGGGCGGCGACGGCAGGCGCTGGCACGCCAAGATCCGCCAGATATTGCCCTCGCCGCAGGTCGCCAGCACTAATTCAGCAGAGGCAGGTGCCCCTGCGCCAGCTACCAAGGCCGTGCAATACACGGTGTTGTTTGACGTCGACAACCTGGACGGCGAACTGATGCCGCAGATGACTGCCCAGGTGACCTTTATCACCGCCTCGGCCCAAAACGTACTCACCGCACCGCTGGAGGCACTGCAAGCGGTCGAAGGTGAAGCAGGCCTGTTCCGCGCGCGGGTGCTCAATGCCAAGGGTCGCCCCGAATGGCGCGACATTCAGATCGGCACCCGCAACCGTCAGCGGGTTGAAGTCGTTGGGGGCTTGCAGGAACACGAACTGCTGGTCACCGCTGAACTGGCCGACACCGCTGTGAATCGTTTCCAGTGGTAAGCCCTGCACCGCTCATTGAGCTAAGCAACATCCGCCGCTGTTATGGCGGCAGTGACGGCGCCCCGGAAGTCACTGTTCTGCGCGGCATCAGCCTGAGCATCAACGCCGGGGAATTTGTCGCCATCGTCGGCGCTTCAGGTTCTGGCAAATCAACCCTGATGAACCTGCTCGGCTGCCTTGATCGCCCAACCTCCGGCGCCTACCGGTTTGCCGGGCGTGATGTGGCCAACTTCAACAGCGACCAACTGGCCTGGCTGCGGCGCGAAGCCTTTGGCTTCGTGTTTCAGGGCTACCACTTGATCGCCACTGAATCGGCCCGGGAAAACGTCGAAATTCCTGCGCTGTACGCGGGCGCCTCGGCTGAGCAACGGCGTCAACGCGCCAGCCAGTTACTGGCTCGCCTTGGCCTGGCGGAACGGCTTGAACATCGGCCCAGCCAGCTCTCCGGTGGTCAGCAACAGCGCGTATCGATTGCCCGGGCGCTGATGAATGGCGGGCGCATCATCCTTGCCGATGAACCCACAGGCGCGCTCGATTCGCACAGCGGTCAAGAGGTCATGGCCCTGCTACGCGAACTGGCGGCGGCCGGGCATACCATCATCCTGATCACCCACGACCGCGACGTAGCCGCTCAGGCGCAGCGGGTAATCGAAATCCTCGATGGTGAAATCGTCAGCGACAGTGGCGCCGTTACGCCTGCCCAAGCCTTGCCAGCACCGGACATGCAGGACGCCGAGCGTCGGCAAAACCTGCCCTGGTGGCAAACCACAAGCGAAGTGGCACGTTCGGCCTGGCGGGTTATGGCGCTCAACCGTTTCCGCACCGCATTGACACTACTGGGCATCATCATCGGCGTGGATTCGGTGATCGTCATGCTGGCCATTGGTCTTGGCACCAAGCAAAAAGTCATGGCGCAACTGGCCTCGATGGGCGCCACCACCCTGTACCTGTACAGCGCCCAGCCGCCTGAAGGCGGGCCATGGGGCGTGCTCACCGAAGCCGATATGCAAGCGGTGGTAGCGCTGCCCGAAGTTGATCTGGCCACGCCGGTGATTGGTAATGCCTTGACCGTGCAATATGGCAATACATCGCGCGACATCTATGTCTACTCAAGCAACCAGCAACTGCCCGCCATTCACCATTGGCCACTGGCACTGGGCCGGTTCTTCAATGCGACTGAAGATCAGTCCCTCGCGCCGGTGGTGGTTCTCGGCCACAAGACTCGCCAGCAGTTCTTCCGCGATGAACCCAACCCGCTGGGACGCCAGTTGTTGATCGGCGATGCACCATTCGAGGTTATCGGGGTCATGGCGGAGAAAGGCAAAGAGTCTGGCGCAGACTACTACGACGAAATGGTGTTTATCCCCTACAAATCGGGCCGGGCACGGGTTTACCAAGATATTCTCGACCCCGAATACGCCACCCTTACCGCCGTCTCGACGCGCCAGGTGACGGCGGCTGGCGAGGCCGTGCGCGAGCTATTGCTGGCCCGTCATGGCCGCGAGGACTTTGCCGTGGACAACGCTGCCGCCAAGGTTCAGGCCGAAGCAGAAACCCAAGACAGCATGACCCGCATGCTCGGCCTGATCGCAGCAGTATCGCTGCTGGTTGGCGGTATCGGCGTGATGAATGTGATGCTGATGACAGTACGCGAACGCACCCGCGAAATTGGTATCCGCATGGCCACCGGCGCCCGACAACGCGACATCCTCCAACAGTTTCTCGGCGAAGCGGTGTTGGTCACCCTGGTCGGCGGCAGCATCGGCGTGCTGCTGGGCTTGCTGGTCGGCGCCGGGCTGATTTGGTGGCAGGTGCCGTTGATCTTTTCCCTAAGCGCAATGCTTGCAGCCTTCGCCTGCGCAGTCGCCACAGGCCTGCTGTTTGGCTACCTGCCAGCCAGAACCGCAGCGGCCCTCAACCCGGTTGACGCCTTGGCGTCGCAATAAAATGTACCTGCCCATGAACGCTCGTTTAGTGCTGCTCGCTCTGTTTGCCCTGCACGGATGTACGCGCCAGGAGCCTGTGCTCGACGAGTTGCCCGCCGCGCCACAAAACTGGCAGCACGCACCGGCAAGCACAGCCCCCACGCACCCAAACTGGTGGCGCGGCTTTGCCAGCAGCGAGCTGGATCAACTGGTCGAGCAAGCGCTGCTCAACAATTATGATCTCGCCGCTGCCCTGGCCCGGGTACAACAGGCCCAAGCCAGCGCCCGGATTGCTGGCGCGCCCTTGTTACCGCAACTGGATGCCAACCTTGGTGCAAGCCGCAATGGCCGCCTCAGTGGTGACAGCCAAGTCGATGGTAATCGCTACTTCACTGGGCTTGCCGCGAGCTACGAAGTAGACCTTTGGGGCCGCCTGCAAGCCGCTGACGACAGCGCCCTGGCCAGCCTCAGGGCCAGCCAGTACGACCGCGCTGCCCTGCAAATCACCCTAAGTGCCAGCGTCGTTTCCAGTTGGTTGCAACAAGTCGGCTTGCAGCAACGCGTGGCCATCGCCCAGCTCAACCTGAGCAACGCCGAACGGGTGCTGGGTATCGTAGAATCTCGCCAGCTCGCCGGTGCAGCGACCAACCTTGAACTGGCTCAGCAACGCGGGATTGTCGCTCAACAGCGCCTCAGCCTGGCCAGCCTGAAACAGCAACGTGATGACAGCCAAGTCACCTTAGCCGTGCTTTTGGGACAAACCAGTAGCGCCACGCTGCCACTGACGGAACAGCAGTTGGGCAACCTGCAGTTGCCCACAATCAGCGCGGGAATCCCCAGCCAGCTATTGCTCCAACGACCCGATCTGGCGCGTGCTGAAGCCCAACTGGCAGCGGCCGATGCAAACGTAAACGCTGCCCGTGCGGCCCTGTTGCCAAGGCTGAACCTGAGCGCAGCGGTCGATAGCAATGTCGGCCATGCCTCTGACTTGCTGTCTAATCCGGTCTATTCACTGGGTGCAGCCCTGCTCGCCCCGATTTTCGATGGCGGTCTGCTCAGCGCCCAACATGAGTTAACCAAGGCGCGACGCAGTGAGCTATTGGCCAACTACCGCACCGGCATCGTCAACGCCTTTGCCGACGTTCAGCAAGCGCTCAACGCCTTGGCTGGTATCGAGGCGCAATTACAAGCGCAGAGCCAGGTACAACAACAAGCCACCCTGGCTTTGCGTTTATCCGAAGAACGTTACCGGGCCGGAGCTGAAACCCTGCTGACCTTGCTCGATAGCCAACGCACGCTGTATGCAGCCCAAGACGACACAGCCCAGCTGCAACTCGCCCGCCTGCAAGCCGGGACCGCACTAAACCGGGCACTGGGGGGGCGGCTGGCAGAAAAATGCGCAACAGCTAAGCGCCGCTGAGCAGCAGTAGCCATACTCGGCGCCCTCCAGCCATCTGAGACGCTGCCTTCTCCCCAACGCAGCGGTTGAACTGCGCGTATACTCGCGCCCTCTCTTCTACTGTCGTATGCAAACCACCATGAAAACCACTGAGTCGCCAGCCCCTGTCCTCGACACCCAGGCCGTTGCATCAACCGCCACAGAGGTCGCTGGCGAAGCCGCGAACAAACCCGCAATCCCGGCCTTCAAGTTTCCGTTCTCACCCGCCAGCTATGCACCGGGCAAGAGCGATGGCCAGGCGTGGCACGCCAAAGGCAATAAATCGGCCCACGAGAAGAAAATCGGCCCAGCACCCAACGGTACGCGGCGCTCAATGGGCAAGCGCTAACGCGCTCAGCGATGCAATCGCCACCTAATTACGGTAGGCTCAGCAGCTTATCTGATAGGAGTACACCCCCATGGCCCGAGCCACTGCCCGTCACATCCTGGTTTCCAGCGAAGCCAAATGCAATGAACTGAAAGCCTCCATCGAAGCCGGAGCTGACTTTGCGCAAGTTGCGAAAGACAACTCCAGCTGCCCATCAAGCCGCGACGGTGGCAACCTGGGTACTTTCGGTCCAGGCCAGATGGTTAAGGAATTCGACACTGTCGTATTCAGCGCTCCGGTTAATGTCGTCCAGGGCCCAGTGAAAACCCAATTCGGTTATCACCTGCTCGAAGTCACAGACCGCCAAGACTGATGACGCTGCTACGCGCCGTTGCCTAACGGCGCGTTTGCTTCAACTTCCCGCTCCTCCCCCTCTGCACCAAGCCCTCGCGCTCGCTAAGCACCTCAATAGCCTAGAAACGCGCATTTGCGTTCGAGTCAAATCATTAGAACGGCTAAAAACCTCGGCAACCGAGGCAAACTCACCTTCGCACGCCAAATAAACAGCGCCAATAAAATACTAAAATGTGATGTCGTTTTGATATCATTTGTTTGCTGAGGCTAGAATTCGCGCCGTTTTTTACAGCACCCGCAAATGTTCATCCAAACCTCATTGTCCAAAACAAGGACGTTTATGAAGCCTTATCTATACCTTTGCCTCGGCACGCTGTGCCTGAGCCTGACCGGATGTATTTCCTTCACCCCGGCGGGGCCGATTGGCCCACCTGAACATAAAGCAGCACAGACTCAACCCCGTGCCGCAATGATCAGCGATGTGGTGATCTCAGATACTCAGATCAACAATGACTTGCGCGTGACATTAAGCCATCAATTCACAGAGCAACTGGCACGACGCATTGAACAAGGCGAGTACTTCAAACAAGTCTTGAGCTTTCCCGCCAAGTTAGGGGACGACGATGTAACCCTCAAATTCGATTTCAGCTCCTTGAAGGCCAAGCGCACGCCACACCCTGCCTACGTTCCCGGCGCGTTGCTCACGCTCACGGTCTGGATCTGGGCGAACGGCCCTATCTACGTCGATAAATATGACCTTGCAGGCGAGCTTTCGATTGCCGACGCGCAAGGCAAGCTGCTCGCTCAGAGCCACAAAGTCATCAAGCGCGAGCAGAACATCGGGCTCTGGGATGACGACTATATAACCATGACTCTAGGTTCAGACCAGGTTAATGAATTGGTCGAACAACTGATCCAAGACAGCACACAAAAACTTGCCAACAACGGATAAGGACATCGTCATGAAACAGCTTGTTGAAGCAATTTTCGCCTGTGCGCTGCTCTCTCTGAGCGGCTGCGTCTCATACTCCAACCATGAACTCGCCAGTGTTGAGCAATGGCCTCCGGCAGCCTCAAAGACCAACGAGCCATCGGCCTTTATCAACGTCAATACCCAATACTTATTGAATGACCAAGCCAGAGCCGGTGGCTTTAATCAGACTCAGTTAGAGGCACTGATACTCAAGCAGTATCAAAGCAGCGGACGTTTCAGCTCGGTGACAACCAACAAACAGGCAGCAGACCTGTATATCACCATTGACATCAGCAACCATGAACGCAGCAATCTATTCAGTGCAGTGCTGACAGGACTGACACTGTTTGTGATTCCGACTCGCGCCACCAACGAGCTGACGATGGAAACAACCTTCAAGGATGTTGACGGCAAGGTTCTTGGCCGGATCAAGAAGCAAGAAACCATCACCACCTGGATGCAGTTGCTGATGGTGTTTGCCCTGCCCTTCAATGAGTCTGCGGATAATATCTTGACCCAGTTGACGCAAAGCACGCTTGAAGCAGCCGCCCAACAAAAGCTGATTTAAAGCAAAGCCTGCTGCTCTCAAGTAACCCTTGGGTTCAGCAGGCCAATCCTGTCGGGTGGCCAAACAGGCTTGTGCCTCTGGATTTGATCGGCTGTCATGTGAACCCGCGAAGTCCTTGCCAAAACCGTAATTACTTGCCGAGAGCCCCAAGCTAGAGGGCTTGAGCTTTTAATCGCCAGCTTGTGTGAATTTGGTGGGTGCCAGCCTTGCTCGGAACGATTAAAATATCCGACTCACTTTCTGATGCCCGAGCCCCACGCCTGCAAGGCGGCTGCGTTTGGGTGAACTTATTCTATTACTGACTCAAGAGAATCCCCATGGGCGCACAGTGGAAAGCCAAACCTAAAGAAGCTGCAGCCAACGCACGCGGCAAGATTTTTGGTCGCCTGGTTAAAGAGATCATGATCGCGGCCCGAAATGGTGCCGACCCGGACATGAACCCCAAGCTGCGCCTTGCTGTGCACCAGGCGAAAAAAGCCTCCATGCCCAAGGACACTCTGGAGCGCGCGATCAAGAAAGGCGCTGGCCTGCTGGGTGAGACAGTCAACTTTGAACGCACCACCTACGAAGGCTTCGCGCCTCATCAAGTGCCGGTGATCGTCGAATGCCTGACCGACAACATCAACCGCACTGTTGCTGAAGTCCGGGTACTGTTCCGTAAAGGCCAGATGGGCGCGTCTGGCTCTGTGGCTTGGGATTTTGACCACGTGGGCTTGATCGAGGCATCGCCTGAAGGTGATGCAGATGCCGAGTTGGCCGCAATCGAAGCCGGCGCCCAGGATTTTGCCGAGGCTGATGAAGGCAACACCCTGTTCATCACCGAAATTACCGATCTGGACGCTGTGTCCCGCGCGCTGCCAGAACACGGCTTTACCGTGAACTCGGCGCATATTGGCTACCGTCCAAAGAACCCGGTGACCACTTTGAGCGCCGAACAACTTGAGGAAGTTGAAGCCTTCCTCGAAGCGATCGATGCCCACGATGACGTGCAAAACGTCTATGTAGGCCTGGCAGGTTAAATCCAGCCTGCGACCGGCAGGCTGTTTTGCCCAAAGCGGCACGGCGCTGCAGGTAAAGATCATCGCCGGATCACCTTTGAAACAGTGACTTTTCAAAGGTGCTCTAATTGGACCGGGATGCAGCCCCCAGCGTGATATCCCCAGGAGTTTGCTTTGCACAAATTGTTAATCCTCGCGGCCTGCGCCTTGCTTAGCGCATGCGCCAGCACCGCTCCAAACGAGGTCAGCTCGCAGTCGACCTACGAACATTCGGTCGCGGCAGGTTCCAGCCCTATGGCGAAAACCACCCTTGAAGCACTGCATAATGCCGAGGTTATCCCCCTGCCGGTAAACCCGGGTGTCCCCGTGCCTTCGTGGACAATCACCGCCGACCAGCCGCGCCTGGATTTTGGCAGTTCTATTTCAAATTACCGGGTGTTCTCACTGAGCCTGAAAAAGGGTGAACACTTCAATCTCAATGTTAATTCTCGCTGCAACGACTCGTGTCTGGGCGTGAGTAAATTCGCCATCAAACCGCGCGCCATGCTGCTCGACAGCTACGGCGTGGTAATAGCTAGCAAGCCATCCCATGCATCGACCAATATTGGTCAGGTGAATATGGGCTGGGAAGGCGAAGCCCCCGAAAGCGGGACCTATTACCTGCTGGTTGCAGCGGATAACGAAGATATCGGAAAAACCATTGTGATCGACGATGTATGGCTCAATAACTCGCCATTGATGTCAGTCAAGGTCGGCATGAACAGCCAATCACTCGACGAAACTAGCGCGTTCTCCAACACGCTGCGCTAACCCACATGTCTCATAACCAATAGCAGCGCATGCCAAACGAACTTACGGTCCTGAACATCGCTGCTATTTGCTTATTCGATTTGAATGGGCGCTTGCTTCTGGTGCGCAAGCGCGACACTCAAGCCTTTATGCTCCCGGGTGGCAAATGCGAGCCAGGAGAAAGCTCGCTTAACGCGCTACAGCGCGAACTGCTGGAAGAACTAGAGCTGCGCCTCGATGTGAGCAGCATCAGTTTGCTCGGCCAGTTTTCAGCGCCAGCCGCCAACGAGGTCAACACCCGCATTGCCGCAACGGTATACCGTGCCGCCCTGCCGCATAGGGTTTATCCAGCGGCTGAGCTTGAGCAGCTCGAATGGCTAGAGGCGCAAAAGCCATGGCCTGATAACCTCGCCCCGCTCCTTTCTGAGCATGTTTTGCAAGCACTTGGCGGCATCTGGACTGCGAATCTCTAAATCAGCCTTACAAAACTTCAATAGCCACTATTAGAACGATCGATTTCTACTGCCCAGCGCCCCTGAATAATCTATACGCATCCCCAAATGCTCAGATCAACAGGTGTCCAGATGAAACGCTCAATCGCTCTTTTGCTTACTGTCTTAACTGTGCTTCTCAGCGGTTGTGCCGCGCAACCTGAATCCAGGGAACCGGCCTACACTGACGCCGAAGTCAAGCAGTTCGCTCTTGAGGTGCTGAGCCGCAGCAGCCTGTCGATGGAAGATTACGAGAAAATCCGCAAGGCCTTGCTCAACCCGAATCACAGCATGTCCAACTCGATCAAGAACGTTAAAACGGCTGCCGAGTTTAGCCCCGACAGAGGTTAGAAAACTCAATGGCGACGCCCAGCTGGATAAATCACCTTGATCAATAAAGCCAATCGGTACATTTGCCCGAACCCCGTTATGCTGTAGGCAGACTAACTGCCTAAGCCCAAGATTTTTTTATCAAGGAGGGTTAAATGACCGAACAACAGAGCAATGCTGGCGAACCACTTGACGACGAAACCCTGGCATTCGCCGAGCGGGTCTTCGATCATGCGCGCAGTGGCGATACCGAAACCTTGAGGGCAATGATCGAACAGGGTCTACCCGTAAACCTGCGCAATCACAAAGGTGACAGCCTGTTGATGCTGGCGAGCTATCACGGGCACATCGAAACCTCGAAAATGCTCCTGGCGGCCAAGGCTGACCCTGACCTGCGCAACCAAAACGGCCAGACACCGCTGGCTGGCGCAGCCTTCAAAGGCAACCTCGACATTATCAAAATGCTACTTGAGCATGGCGCAGATGTTGAAGGCACTACGCCTGATGGCAAAACTTCACTGATGATGGCAGCGATGTTTAACAATGTTGCCGCCATTGACTTGTTGCTCAGCCACGGCGCCAACCCCAAAAGCTGCGACAACAACGGCGTGACGCCGTTGAGCGCAGCAAAACTCATGGGCGGCCCCGAAGCAGTGGCGCGCCTGGAGCAGGAGCAGTAACGCCCTGGCGGGAATTCCAACCCTTTGTCGAGCTTATTGCGCAGGGTATTGATCCTGAGCAATAAGCCCATCGCCAAGCCCATTAGCCTGTGATCATCCTTCGTTTATTACAGGCCAAGCATCATGAGCATTACCTCCGCCGACATCTGTAGCGCTGCCGATCAACTACAGGGACTTGTAGGGTTTAATCAAAAGACCGACCAGTACATCGTGCGGTTTAGTGAAGACTCCTTTGGCCTGGATATTCTTCAGGACTCAATACAAGCAACCAGCGAGTTCGTCTGGAGCCTGCATCGCGATAACCAGATGCGTCTAGACCGCACGCGCATCCAGTTGCTGCTTGACCAGCATATCGATGAACGCCTGAACATCACCCTGCCAATCCAGCTGTATATGCAGCGCAACGACTTGCCTGAAATAGTTGCCGAACGCCGCATCAGCAGCACTGGTCAGCAGTGATGCATTGCAATAGCTGCTTTTTTGGCTAATGGGCGTAGACTGAATCCGACCAAGGCTTATCGGAGGGAGGTGGCAATGATCCAAATGCTCCACGCTCACTCACTTTTCACCCACTGAGGTAAAGATCATGAGCAAAGGTATGGATTCAAAAAAGAACAGCAAAAAGAAACCCCTGAAAACCGCTCAGGAAAAGCGCATGGCCAAAAAATCCAAGCATGAGGGTCAAACCCTGCTCGGCAGCCACGCCGCACACAACTGATACAATCACCCAGCGCTCGCCAAGTGCCAGCGCTGGGCCCATATCGACTCATCCTCAATGCCAATGCCTGCAACCCGCCTTCGCCTCCTACCTGAAACGCTGAAACCCTTGGCCAACAAGTTTTACGGCGCGCATCGCTCAAAGATGAAGGCCACCCGTGAAGATCAGGTCTGGGTCCTGGAGCAATCACAGATCATTGCCGCACTTTGCCTGCGACCTGTTGCCCACGGACACTGGTTGACCAGCTTATTCGTGGCGCCCGAACACCGCCAGCAAGGTCTTGCCAAACAGCTTATAAAGGCGGTTACAAGCACCTGCAGCGGCCCGGTCTGGTTGTTCTGCCATCCCTCCTTGCATGGCTTTTACCAGGCTTCGGGCTTTAGCCCTGCCGTGCAGTTGCCAGCCTCCCTTGATGAGCGGCTAACACGCTATCAACGCAGCAAACCGTTGATCGCCCTCACAACCCAAGACAAGTGAGCCCTGTAACAAGTGTCCATTTTTAACCTCTATATTGCTCATGACAGAGGATGAAGATACTCATGAAACGCCGTTCTTTTCTGCACGGTCTGGCCTTATTACCGGCGGCACCGCTGCTAGGCTCATTGATACAACCTGCCTTTGCTGAAACAGCAACAACGCAATCAGCCATCACCCCGCTGAACAAAGCACACGAGGCGTGGCGAAAAATACTTGCCCAAGATGCATACGCAGTCCTGTTTGAGGAAGACACTGAGCGCCCGAACAGCAGCCCACTCAACCATGAAAAGCGTGTAGGCACCTATATTTGCGCGGCCTGCTACTTGCCGCTGTTCCTCAGCGAGAACAAGTTCGACAGTGGCACCGGCTGGCCAAGCTTTACCCAACCCATTGCCGGACACACCGGCTCGAAGCGAGACTTCAAGCTGCTTTGGCCGCGCACTGAATATCACTGCATCCGCTGTGGTGGTCATCAGGGTCATCTGTTTAATGACGGCCCAGCGCCGCGTGGGGAACGCTGGTGTAACAACGGCGTTGCGCTGAAATTTGTTGCTAAAGGCCAAGACTTACCTGCTTTAAGGAGCTAATGATGCCTGCTGAATTATTCGCAAGAACCAAGCGTTTCGCACTTGTCAGCGCGGCACTGCTGCTAAGTGCCCTGCTCAGCGCTTGCGGACCAACATCTTCGCAACCTGCCAATGCGCAAGCCGCATCAACACCCTCGAGCATCGCCCTTAAGCCCGGCGAACAAGGGGTTGCCGTGTTTGCAGGCGGCTGTTTCTGGTGCACCGAGTCGGACTTTGACAAAGTACCCGGCGTTTTATCGACGACTTCCGGCTACATCGGCGGCTCAGTCGACAACCCAACGTATGAGCAAGTCTCATCGGGTAGAACCGGGCATCTGGAAGCGGTACTGGTAAGTTACGACCCAAGCAAGACCAGCTACGCAAAACTGCTCGAAGCCTACTGGCCAACCATCGACCCGTTGACCGCTAATGCGCAGTTCTGCGACCACGGCAGCCAATATCGCAGTGCAATCTTCTACAGCGATGATGCCGAAAAAGCGGCCGCGCAGGCATCCAAGGCCGCACTGCAGGACTCAGGCAAACTCGAAGGCAAGATTGTCACCGAGATATTGCCGGGCACCACCTTCTACCCCGCCGAGGAGTATCATCAGGACTACTACCTGAAAAATCCGCTGCGCTATAAGTACTACCGCACCGCCTGCGGCCGTGACTCACGACTCGAAGACATCTGGGGCAGTAAAGGCTAAGCGCTAGAGCCACAATCTCCAACACACAAAAAAACACCAGCGAATGGCATTCGACTGGTGTTTTTTATGGCTTGCAGTAAAAGATCAACGGTTGCCTTGTCGCTCATAGGTTGAACTGCCTGGCGTGCGCTCAACCTCGTGGCCGCCGGGATACACAGTGGTTTGGCGGATGCCACCGCGAGTTTCGAATGATTGATTGGCACTGCTGTTTTGCTGGTGGACAGAGCCATAATCGCTCGGCACTTGATAACCGCCATAGCCATTGTACTGCTGCGAGCTGCGCGACTGGCCGATACTCCCCGTCGCCCCGGGGCTGATATAGGTTTTGGGGATCACCCGGATCGTCTGTTGCCCCGCCTGATCGGCCTGCGCCATACCGAATGCGCCGAACAACAGTCCGGCGCTCAGCAAAATGTTCAGTTTGATCATGGGTTTAGCCTCTGCGTGGAGAACTGTATTAAATCAGACAACACAATCCCACAGAGGCTCCCTTGCAGCGATCACCGGCAATCGCTATTTGCCGATCAGCTCGATACGATCTTCGTGAATGGTGATCAGCCCTTGCTTGTACAAGCCGCCGATGGCTTTCTTGAAGTTGCCCTTGCTGACGCGAAATAAAGCGGTAATGGCTTCGGGCGAGCTTTTATCGCTAAGCGGCAACACACCATCGTTGTCGCGCAGCTTGCTCAACACCTGCTCACTCAAGCTACCAACAGCCTCCTGACCGATCGGCTGCAAGCTCAGGCTGATTTTGCCGTCACTGCGCATTTCCTTGATAAAACCTTTCTCCTGCATACCGCTGCGCACAAACTTGAACAGCTCGTTCTTGTGCAGCAAGCCCCAGTGCTTACCATTGATAATGGCTTTGAAACCCATGTCAGTGGCATCGGCAATCAACAGGTCAACTTCCTGGCCCGTCTTGTATGTCGCGGGGACGTTATCAAGATAGCGATCCAGTCGCGCTGTAGCTGTAATACGCTTGCTGCGCTTGTCCAGGAACACATGGACAACACAGTAATCACCAACCTGCAGCGGACGCTTCTCCTCGGAGTGCGGCAGCAGCAGATCCTTTGGCAGGCCCCAGTCGAGAAACAAGCCAACATGATTGATATCAATCACTTTCAGGCTGGCAAACTCACCCACCTGAACTTTCGGTTTTTCAGTGGTCGCGATCAGCTTGTCTTCACTGTCCAGATAGACAAATACATTCAGCCAGTCTTCCACCTCACTCGGGGTGTCGCTGGGAATATAACGCTTGGGCAATAAAATTTCGCCGTCAGCCCCGCCATCCAGATACAGGCCAAAGTCAGTGTGCTTTACGACCTGTAAAGAATTCATTCGTCCAATTAACGCCATGGTGCCCAACCCTCTTTGCAATGCCTGCATTCTAACCGAGTTGCAGCCAGTATTCTCGCTGGGCGTTGCCAATCACCTTCGTCCCGGTGATTGGCCTCCAGCAGCCTCCCGACCAATGGCAAAAAAACGATCAAAGCCTGATCAAATATTAATATTTAATTGAATAAAAACAGTTATTTGGAGGGTTCATCTAGATAATTAATAGCTTAATAAATCACTTTATTATTTTCTCGCTTATAAAAGTTCGACGTTATTAATCGAATAATTGTCAAGCATTTCATGTATACTGGTCGACCGAGTTAATTTTGAGTAAAGGTTAATGGCCGTCATGCGCGTAAAAGCATCCAACACCAAATCCAAACCAGCTCCGGCTGTAGAAACCAGCGCCTCGATTGACGCGCAGATCGCAGCTTTCCTGAAGTCGGGTGGTGAAATCCAGCAGATCGCCAAAGGCGTCAGCGGCCAGGTGTACGGCGCAACCAAGCAGATCACCATCGGCAAGAAGTAACACGAGCCGCCAGGCTCTATTGCTTCTAGGGCAATGTGACGGCAACCGCCAAACAGCGCTGCGCAGTGCTGTCAGGTTTGAATCTGTTGCCCGCTTGCCCTTTCGCCCCCCCTCTGAAACATTCCCGTCTCGCAGTCAGCCGCGAAGTCAGCGCTATTTTTCATATCAGCACTGGCGGTTAGCACACAGTTGTTTCAAAATTACGACAGACCGCTTCAGCGGTTGATTCGGCGATGCCGTTGAATATGAATGGCATTGGCCCAGGAGTAATAGTGCGTTTTCTTAACCGCTGTCACAGCACCACCTACAGATCGCAACCCAAAGCCACCAAGTACTGGTCCGGCGCGGCAAGAATCGGCCAGCAAGCGCTGCGTACAAATTGTACATGAGCATTGCGAGCCGTTTTTTAACCAAGCGTCAGCCAACTCAAGCACTTTTCGTACAGTGCCTGGTGCTCTGCTCCTTGTTTATATTTATTCCGGTCATCAGCCGTTGCCTGCTCGGCTGGTCGCACGCCTATGGCTACCTTTCAGATATTGCCATAGGAGGCCTACTGGTCGTATTGCTTTACCAGCGCACACTGATCATCGCGCTGCCGGTGATGATTTTCTGGAGCGTCCTGGCCTTGGCCAACGTCGAGTTGATTACAGCGGTTGGACGCATGCCAGAGGCGTCCGACCTGCATTACCTCACCGATGCACAGTTTGTCAGTCGCTCCACCCATGGCGCAGGCCTGAGCCATCCTGGACTGGCCCTCGCCTTGTTGATCAACATCGGTTTGTACCTGTTGCTGCAATTACGCCAGCAAGCCGCAACACGCCGGCCAATTAGCAGTGCGTGGCTGTTGCTACCGATGGCGTTACTCGCTGTCCACGCGGTGCTGCAATACCGCGCACCGAGCGAAAGCAATCAATGGTTTCAATTCAACCTGCCACACAAGCTCGCGGCAGAAGGCTTTAGCAACGGCGAGCAAGACCTGCAAAGTTGGCTGGACAATCAAGCGCCAGGCGCGCCAGTCAATATTGCGGGGCTTCAACAACTCGATTTGGACGGCACGCCACTGTTAAACCAAGCCGGGCGGGCGCGTAACGTTTTGATCGTGACGCTTGAGGGCATCCCCGGCGCCTATCTGGCCCCGAGCCGTGATGCCTTGCGCAGCCCGTATATCGGCAACACCATGCCGCGCCTGAGCCGCTGGGCCGAGCGCGGCATGCTCACGGCCGATTATGTCTTGCACAGCCATCAAACTATCCGCGGCTTGTACGCAATGCTCTGCGGCGACTTTGGCAAACTCGACTCTGGTACGCCAAAGGGCGTCGAACTGCTCAACAACCCAAGTCGCAGCGAACAATGCCTGCCAGCGCAAATGCGCAAGAACGGCTTTAGCACTCATTACCTACAAGGCGCTGGCCTGCGTTTTATGGCCAAGGACCAGATCATGCCGCAAATGGGGTTCGACAAAACCCTTGGTCGCGACTGGTTCACCAATACGCCCCACCTGAATTTCCCTTGGGGCATGGATGACAAAGCCTTCTTTGAAGGCAGCCTCACCTACATAAACCAGCTGCGCCAGCAGGATAAACCTTGGATGCTGACGTTGATGACAGTGGGTACGCACCAGCCCTACTCGGCGCCAGCTGATTACCTAGAGCGTTTCCCGGACAGCAAATTGGCGGCGGTGGCGTACCTGGATGATGCCGTCGGTGATTTCCTCGATGCTCTCAAGCAACAGGGTGTGCTTGAGGACACCTTGGTCATAGTTACCTCTGACGAGTCCCACGGCATCGAAAACCTGCCGCTTGCCTCAGCTTGGGGCTTTAACTTGATTCTGGCTCCCGAGCAACAGCAGTTGCCCCATCTCAAGCAAGGCGTTTACGGCCACGTTGACCTCAGCGCCTCGGTGCTTGATTACTTTGCCCTGCCAGTGCCGGGCAATATCAGCGGTCGTTCGCTGCTGCGTGACTACACCCGTGGTCGGCAGATAATTTCCTACACCAACGGCTTGCTGCGTCAGCACGATGGGCAGGGCACTTTTACCGAGTGCGATTTCCAGCACGTATGCAGGCGCTACGCCAGTGAAGGTTTTATCAACGACAAATCAAACTACCTCGGGCGCTTTACCGGCAAACCTGCACGCTTGCTCAGTCAGCAGGCGGAGTTGCTCAACCAGTCTTTACGCCGTGCGGATACCAGCCAGCATTATCAGTTTGCCAATCGCCAACCGATTGACCTCAAGCCACAGCGAACTGACGACTGGGCTGACAATCTGGTTGGCGCGCAATACCTGGAGCTACCCCAAGGCACCCGAACCACAGTGACCATGACGGTTCGTGCGGTAAACCTTGATGCCGCCGGAGCCACCTTGCAGCTCAAGACCAAGGAATACGACCGGGATGTGGCAATCACAATTCCTGCGTTGCCCAAGCTCACGACAGATCAGCCAGTCAGCCTGACCTTTAGCTTCGATAATCTGGATACGCGTAAAGCCTTTTCCTTCCACCTGCTCGGGCAGGGTAACGGAGCGATTGTGCTAGACGAGTTTAGAGTCACGACCGAGCCCCGCACTGACAGCCTGGTTGCCGCCAAGGACGAAGCACAAGCAACGGTTGAACCCCCCACCGAAACGCCGATTGAAAAGGTACACAACTAAATTTGCGCTTAACCCAGGCTCCCCGCAACAGCCAATAAAAAGCCGCCAACGAAATGATTCGTTGGCGGCTTTTATCGCTCGGTGCAGCGAGCTGCGACTTTACTCAGCCGTTGGCGTACGGCGTTTCAACGGCGCCAGTCCATCCTGGCTGACCAACTGTGGCGTATCGCTTTTTGGCTTGTTGATGGTGTTGCGCTTGGCTTTGCCCGGTGTTTTGGCGGCGGCTTTCTTTACGACTTTCTTGCCAGTCTTCGGATCAACCTTCTTCTTTTTGGTACCTGCGGCCTTACCGGATGCCTTGAGGTTTTTCGGGCCTTGATAGATGCCTTTGACGTCCTTGATGTTGCGACGCTCAAAACGCTGCTTCAGGTAGCGTTCGATGCTCGACATCAGGTTCCAGTCGTTATGACAGATCAGCGAGATAGCCAGGCCTTCGCCGCCCGCACGCCCCGTGCGACCGATACGGTGAACGTATTCGTCGCCAGAGCGCGGCATATCAAAGTTGATCACCAGATCCAGGCCGTCCACATCCAGGCCACGCGCAGCAACATCGGTGGCCACCAGGACTTTTACCGCACCCTGGCGCAGACGGTCGATGGCCAGCTTGCGGTCTTTCTGGTCTTTCTCGCCATGCAATACGAAGGCTTTGACATCCTTGGCGACCAACTTGCCGTACAGGCGATCAGCCTGGACGCGTGTGTTGGTGAAGATGATTGCTTTCTGGTAAGTCTCATTCGCCAGCAACCACTCGACCAAACGCTCTTTGTGGTAATTGTGGTCAGCGGTGATGATCTGCTGGCGCGTGCCCTCATTGAGGTCGCTGACGCTGTTGAGCTGCAAATGCACAGGCTCTTTAAGCACCTTGTTGACCATTTCACGCAGACCAGAACCACCACTGGTTGCGGAGAACAACAAGGTTTGGTGTGGGCCACTACAGGCGTCAGCCAGACGCTGAACGTCTTCGGCAAAGCCCATGTCGAGCATGCGGTCGGCTTCATCAAGCACCAGCACTTCCACTTCGTCGAGCAGCAAGTTGCCGGCGTTGGCGTGCTCAATCAAGCGGCCCGGCGTACCAATCAAAATATCGACTCGGCGCAACATGGCGGCCTGGACCTTGAAGTCTTCGCCGCCGGTAATCAAACCCGACTTGATGAAGGTGAACTGCGAGAAACGCTCCACCTCTTTCAGGGTTTGCTGTGCCAGTTCCCGGGTTGGCAGCAAGATCACCGCACGAATACTCAGGCGCGGCTTTGGATCACCCATCAAACGGTTGAGCATTGGCAGCACAAATGCAGCCGTCTTGCCGCTGCCGGTTTGCGCGGTTACCCGCAGATCATGCCCTTGCAGCGCAGCAGGAATAGCCGCCACCTGCACCGGTGTAGGCTCAACAAAGTTAAGCTCAGCCACAGCTTTTAGCAGGCGTTCATGCAGGGCGAATTGGGAAAACACGGGGTAACCTCGACAAAAAATCTGGAATCAGTTGTATAGCGTAACGTTTTCCGGCGCTGGGGCCGAATGCTTTGTGCAAAAGTGCACGGAGATTTGTCATCTGTAGTTGAACATCGTGACTATTTAGCGCTCAAATGACATTGGAAAACCACAAGAAGCATATGGAGAACACCATGACTCTCGCCTCCCGCTCATTGGCCAGTTGCGCTGCTCTGGCGATTATACTCGCAAGCCAAAGCAGCATGGCAGCGCCCAAGCATGACAAAGGCAATCCGCACCATAATGATCAGGGTTCTGATGTCCGCATAGACCTGAACGGACCCTCGGTGGATATTGGCCGAGTACGCATTGTGCTGGGCGACAACCGTAATCTGATCGGCAATGTCAGCTCCCTGCCGCCGGGTATCCAAAAGAACCTTGCTCGCGGCAAGCCACTGCCGCCGGGTATCGCGAAAAAATTCGATAACCGTCTTATCGGCAAGTTGCCGCACTACGATGGCTACGAGTGGAAACAGGCCGGCACCGACGTAGTACTGGTCACAATCGCCACCGGGATCGTTTACGAAGTGCTCAGGAACGTGCTGGATTGAGCCCCAGCGTCGCATGCCTCGAGGTGCCCGACCTTTACGTAGATAAGGCAACCTTCGGTTGAGAAAGGCTTGTGCTGCGAGCCATGTGGACTACGCAGCCAGGTACCTGCCGGGTAATCACCAAACTCATCCTGGAATACCCCTTCAAGCACAAGAATCTCTTCACCGCCGAAGTGGCGGTGCGCCTTGAACGCGGTACCCGGCGCCCAGCGCACCAATGCGGTGTGTACAGTGCCAAAACTGTCCAAGGGCAATACGCTCAAGCCCTCGACCAGCCCCGCCTGCCAATGGCTGTCGCCGGTATTGATGCGCAGCGTCGTCTGATCATCCGGCTCTTGATAACAGAGCTTCACAAAGAGCAAGCAACCCGCTGCGCTTGAGGGTGCATGCTGGCTACCAGGTGGATTTTTCAGCCAATAACCTGCGGGGTATTCGCCGTGCTCGTCAGCAAACACGCCCTCAAGCACCAGAATCTCCTCGCCACCGGGATGCAAGTGGCTGCGAAAACTAGAACCTGGCGCATAACGCACCACCGAGGTCGTGCGCCCGCTTTCGGCGGCAAAGCGCTCCAATGGCCGCCGTTCAACACCCGGCAGCGGCGATGGCAACCACTCAAGCTGCGAAGTGTCGACCACCACCCGTGCCGACAGGTCATCATTTACCCGCATATTACTGCCTCTGAATAAGTGAACAGCCGGCTAGATCCGACCGCCAGTGCGCCATTGTTTAGTCAGCAAGCGCGCGCTATCCCAAGCCACAAGCAGCACAGCCAACCATATTGGCAGATAGGTAAACAGCTGAGCACTGTCAAAATTTTCGCCAAGAAACACCAGCGACACCGTAAACAACAACACCGGTTCGACGTAACTCAAAATCCCGAACAAACCCAGCGGCAGCAAGCGACTCGATGCGATCATCGCCGCAAAAGCCAAGGCGCCGAGCATGCCCAAGCCCGGCAACAGCCACCACAATTGCGGCGCCGTACTGAATGGCGCGACCGGGCCCCAGGCAATTATCAGGTAAATGGCAAGCGGCGACAGCACCAGCATTTCCAGCAAAAAACCGGACAAGGCATCCATTTTCATCCAGCGGCGCAGCATAAAGTACGGCGGATAACCCAATACCGTCACCAGCGTCACCCATGAAAACGCCTGCGTACGCCACAACTCATGCACAACCCCGAGCATGGCGCAAAACACCGCCACCTTGAGCAATGGCCTTAGGCGCTCCCCATAAAACATGCGTCCAGCCAGGACCATCGCCAATGGCAACAGGAAATACCCCAGCGAGACATCAAGCAAGTGCCCGGCCAGCGGCGCCCAGACAAACAGGCCCCACTGCACGCCAATCAGCACTGCCGCCAGGGGCAATGCTGCCAACAACAATGGCTCATTACGCAGGCGAACAAGCGCAGCCGCCAACAAGCGCCACTGCCGGGTGGCGACGAACAGCAACACAATTGCAGGCAGCGACCACAACACCCGCTGAGCAAAAACCTGCACCCCATCAAGAGGGGCCAGCAACTGGACATAGCCGGGAATGATGGAAAACAGTATTGAGGCAAAAACTGAAAGCCCGACGCCTTTCCCTGACAGATTCATTACTGCGCCTTGGTTGATGCCGCGCCCGAATTTTGTTCGCCCACAGGCGAACGTGCAAAATGGCTGATCACCAGCGACATGCCGATCACAGATGCCCCCAAGCCCAGCCGCAACCAGTCCGCCTGATGATTCCACAGCAGCAGGTTAACCAGTAAACCTGCGGGCACCAGCAGATTGTTCATCACTGCCAATGTTGCCCCATCGACCTGACTGGCGCCTTTGTTCCACCAGTAAAGCCCAAGTCCAGATGCCATCACACCCAACCAGAGCAATACGCCCCACTGAGTGACGGTGGCAGGCATGCGGGCGGCGTTACCGAATACCAAGTAGGCCGGCAAGGCGACCACCAAAGCACCGAGATAGAAGTAACCAAAGCGTTGGAACGGCGCAATGCTCGAGGGATAGCGCGGCAACAAGTGCTTGTAGAACACCTGGCCGGCGGCAAATGTTGCATTGGCCACCTGCAACAACATAAAGCCCCAGAAGAAATCGGGGCTGATTTGGTCATAACGAATCACCCCTGCACCGAGCACCGCGACGGCCGCAGCCACCAGCGCCCAAGGGTTGAATCGACGGTTCAGCGCATCCTCGATCAAGGTCACATGCAGCGGCGTAAGAATGGTGAACAGCAGCACCTCAGGTACGCTCAGAACGCTAAAGCTCAGGTACAAGCATAGGTAGGTGACACCAAACTGCAGCGCGCCAATGACCAGCATCGACAGTTTGAAACCACCGGCAACACCGCGCCAGCGGGTAAACGGCAGAAACACCAGACCAGCGATGACGATTCGCGTCAGCACCGCAAAGTAACTATCAACCTGCCCGGCGAGGTATTCGCCAATCAGACTGAATGAGAACGCCCACAATAGGGTTACAACGAGCAAATAGCGCATGATCACCTCAAAATCAGGCGCAGACCTTAGCCTGTCATGGGCCAATCAACAATCAGCAAAACGCACGCAAGAAAAAGCCCGCGCAACTTTCGGTTGCGCGGGCTCTGCTGTTGATCGTGGCAGTTAAATCAAGCCATCAAGCAACCTCGGCTAATTTCTCTTTAGCCTGAGCCAGGGCTTTATCCTGGAAGTCACCGCCAAGGTTGAGGCCTTCGGCGTTAATAAAGCTGACATCGTGGATACCAATAAAGCCCAATGCCTGGCGCAGGTAGGGTTCTTGATGATCCATGCTGCTACCCGCATAAATGCCGCCCCGAGCCGTGAGCACGAAAGCACGCTTGTCGCTGAGCAGGCCAACCGGGCCGGTATCGGTGTATTTGAAGGTCACACCGGCGCGCAGCACGTGATCCAGCCACGACTTCAGGGTGCTCGGAATCGCAAAGTTGTACATAGGCGCGGCAAGCACCAGCACATCAGCGGCCAATACTTCGTCAGTCAGGGTGTTCGATAAAGCAAGGGCTGCTTGCTCGGCCTCACTTTGCTGCTCTGCAGGAGTCATCCAGCCGCCAAGCAGGTTCATATCAAGGTGGGGCACCTGATCAACCGCCAAGTCGCGAACGCTGATCTGATCCGCCGGGTACTTGGCTTGCCAATGGGCAATAAATTGCTCAGTCAGTTGGCGTGAGATCGAGCCTTGTTTGCGGGCACTGCTTTCAATTACGAGGACACGGGCCATTGAATTTGCTCCATCAAGTGGTCATTGAGTGATGATGGGCAAAGATTATGAACAATCCTTACGATTGAAAAGCGCAAAAAACCGCCTATAAATATCAATAAATTTGATTTATAGCTATTTCCACTCTAGGATCTGAAGCGGATCACAAGCCAAGCCTCTAGCTCGGCTTACATTCCACATCCATGCGCAACTTGATAATTTGGCGTGAGAATCGCACGGATAAGTTGATGTCATCGCCGGGTTTAAGAAGGGCTTTACGTGTACGTGGCGCTTCAGGACCATTGCGGAATACCACCTTGCATTCGGCAGCCGTCTGGCCATAGTTGTATAGCCCCACGGCACCCAGGGTGTCGTCAATGTCCATGGGTGTTACCGTAATTTCGGCACCGTTAAGGTGTTTTTCGGTCTCTAGCGGGTAGGCAAAGGCATAAATTGGTAACAACGCGAACAACGCGCAACACAGCTTATTCATGCAACATATCTCCAGCAGGGACTCTTCAAAGGAGTCTCGATTGTGTATCCAGCTTAGCGCGCAAACAGCTTGAGGGCGCAACCTGAACACTGCAACAAGAAAAATAACCCGGTATTCAAGAGCCGAACGCTACAGATGAACAGGACTCGACATGAAAGCCCCTCGCGTAACCCTTGATCAGTGGCGAACCTTGCAAGCCGTTGTCGATAACGGCGGCTTCGCCCAGGCCGCAGAAATCCTTCATCGTTCACAATCCTCGGTTAGCTACACCGTTGCGCGCATGCAAGAACAACTTGGCGTGCCGTTACTGCGCATCGATGGACGCAAGGCGGTATTGACCGACGCAGGCGACGTATTGCTGCGCCGCTCACGCCAACTGGTTAACCAGGCCAGCCAACTCGAACACCTTGCCCATCACATGGAACAGGGCTGGGAAGCTGAAGTACGGCTGGTTGTCGATGCGGCCTACCCTAACGCCAAGCTGGTTCGCGCGCTGACGGCCTTTATGCCGCAAAGCCGCGGCTGCCGGGTACGCCTGCGTGAAGAGGTGTTATCCGGCACCGAGGATGTCTTGCGTGAAGGCACCGCCGATGTCGCCATCAGCGGGTTGAACATCTCCGGATTTCTCGGCAGCGAGCTGAGCAGTGTCGAGTTTATTGCCGTTGCCCACCCCGATCACCCGCTGCACAAGTTGCAGCGCCAACTGAGCTTTCTCGATTTGCAGACCCACATGCAGGTGGTCATTCGTGATTCGGGACGCCTGCAACCTCGCGATGTAGGTTGGCTCGGTGCGGAACATCGCTGGACAGTTGCGAGCCTCGCCACAGCGGCCTCCTTTGTCAGCAATGGCCTGGGCTTTGCCTGGCTGCCCCGGCATATCATCGAGCGCGAGCTGAAAGATGGCCAACTCTTGCCATTACCGCTAGACCAGGGCGGCACCCGCAACCCGAGCTTTTATCTGTATACCGACAAGGAAAAGCCCCTGGGGCCAGCCACCCAGATCCTTATTGAACTGATCAAAGGCTTCGATGCGGCACCACTCAATACCAGTTTCGCGGCGCCCCAGCCAACCAATTGACAGGAGTCGGGCATGGCTTATTTCGATAATGACGGCTGCCAACTTCACTACGAAGTATACGGCCACGGCAAACCACTGGTTTTGGTCCATGGCTTGGGGTCGAGCACACGCGACTGGGAATACCAGATCCCCGAACTGTCAGCGCATTACCGGGTTATTGCCATGGATGTTCGGGGCCACGGCCGTTCAGATAAACCACATGAACGCTACAACATGGCGACCTTTGCTGACGACGTGGCAGCGCTCATCGAGCACTGCCAGCTGGGCCCGGTTCATTTGGTCGGTATCTCCATGGGCGGCATGATCGGCTTTCAGCTGGCGGTGGATCGTCCAGAGTTGCTCGTCAGCCTGACCATTATCAACAGCGGCCCGGAAGTCAGAGCCAAATCCATCAGCGACTATGTGCAAATAGCCAAGCGCTGGACCTTGTCGCGCGTACTCAGTCTTGAAACCATTGGCAAGGCATTGGGCAAACTGCTGTTTCCAAAGCCTGAACAAGCCGAGCTGCGTACGAAAATAGAACAGCGCTGGCCGCAAAACGATAAACGCGCGTATTTGGCCAGCCTCGACGCAATTATTGGCTGGAGCGTGCGCGAACAAATTTCACGAATCACCTGTCCTACGCTGGTCATTAGTGGCGACCGAGACTACACCACGGTCGCGCAAAAACAGGCGTATGTGGACCAGTTGAGTAATGCCCGTCTCGTGGTGATCAAAGACTCACGCCACGCAACGCCCATGGACCAACCGCAACTTTTTAACAGCTGCCTGCTTGAGTTTCTTAACGAAGTCGAAACGGCCGTCACCCCAAAATAGGATCCCTGATAATGCTCAAGAAAATCATTCTCGCAGCCTGCACCCTAGTCTTTGCTTCCTCGTTGTGGGCAGCCACCAACCCCAAGGTCTTGATCAGCACAACCTTGGGCGACATTGAAGTCGAGCTCAATGCCGACAAGGCCCCCATCAGCGTTAAGAACTTCCTCGGTTACGTCGACAGCGGCTTTTACAAAGGCACCCAGTTCCACCGGGTAATTCCAGGTTTCATGGTTCAAGGTGGCGGCTTCGATGCTGACATGCAGCAAAAGCAAACGGGCCAGCCGATCCGCAATGAAGCTGATAATGGCTTGCACAACGTGCGGGGAACCCTGGCGATGGCCCGTACTCAAGTACGCGACTCGGCCACCAGCCAATTCTTTATCAACCACAAGGACAACGCATTCCTCGACAACGGCAGCCGCGACTTTGGTTATGCCGTGTTCGGCAAGGTCATCAAAGGCATGAACGTGGTCGACGAAATGGCCCAGGTACCAACCGGCAACCGTGCGGGCATGCAGAATGTTCCGCGCGAGCCGGTGATGATTTTGGACATCAAGCGCCTTTAACATCAGCTGTAGAATTTTGGCGGACGACAACAGGTCGTCCGCCCAGTTCTGTGCGCAGAAACGCTCGAATCAACACCACATAAGCGCTAAGCTGGCCGGCCAACTCCGGCAGGACGCCACTTATGTTTCGCCGCTTTGAATCTCTGATTGATGTCTTCAAACCAGCGCCCGATCAACCCCCGCCCGAAGATGTAGCGCGCTTCTACCTGCATTATCTAAAGCAAGCCTGGCCACTGCTCTGCGCCTTGTTGGTCGTGGGCTTCTTTGCCGCTGTGATCGAAGTCGCGCTGTTCAGCTTTCTCGGCCAGTTGATCGACATGGCCCAGCGTACACCCAGCAGCGAGTTCTTTGCCAACTACAGCCAGCAACTACTGTGGATGCTGATCGTGGTCATGCTCATCCGCCCTCTGGTTTTCGGCCTCCATGACTTACTGGTCAACCAGGCCATATCGCCGAGCCTGACCAATCTGATCCGCTGGCAAAACCACCGCTATGTACTCAAGCAAAGCCTGAATTTCTTCAGTAACGATTTCGCCGGACGCATTGCCCAGCGCGTCATGCAAACAGGCCCCTCGCTAAGCCAATCAGCCATACAGGTGGTTGATGCGCTTTGGCATGTGATCGTCTATGCCGGTAGCGCCATCTACCTCTTTGCCGAAGCCGATGTACGCCTGATCGCTCCGCTGCTGATCTGGATCATCGCCTACAGCCTGTTGCTCAAATATTTTGTGCCACGGATTAAACAGCATTCTGCGGCCGTGTCCTCCGCCCGCGCCAAGCTGACGGGCCGAGTCGTCGATGGCTACAGCAATATCAGCACCTTGAAACTGTTCGCCCACCCCCAGGAAGAGGAAGCCTATGCAGGCAGCGCCATGCAGCACCTGCTGGATAAAGCACGCAGCCAGACCCGAACCGTCACCGCACTGGATGTCAGCGTAACCTGCATTAACGGCTTATTGATTGGTTCAACAGGAGCACTGGCCCTGTGGCTCTGGAGCCAGGACCTTATCACCAGTGGCGCCATTGCCTTGTCCCTGGGCCTGGTCATTCGCATCAACAACATGGCCGAATGGATCATGTGGGTGGTCAACGGCATCTTTGAAAATATCGGCAACGTGCAAGATGGCATCCGCTCGATTGTGCAGCCTATACAGGTGGTTGACAAACCCGATGCAGCGCCACTGAAGGTCAGTAATGGCACCGTGCATTTTGACGATATCCACTTTCACTACGGCAAAGCCAGCGGCGTTATTGGCGGCCTCAGCCTAAACGTTAAAGCGGGTGAAAAAATTGGTTTGGTCGGCCCTTCTGGCGCGGGCAAATCTACCTTGGTCAGCGTGCTGCTGCGCCTGTACAACCTGCAAAGCGGGCGCATTCTGATTGATGGGCAAAACATTGCCGAGGTCAGCCAAGAGAGCCTGCGCGCGCAGATTGGCGTGGTCACTCAAGATACCGCCCTGCTCCACCGCTCAATTCGTGACAACCTGCGCTACGGCAAACCCGGCGCTACTGACACTGAATTAAATGAAGCCGTGCGCAAAGCCCGTGCTGACAGCTTTATCGAGCGGCTGGATGACGGCCAAGGCGGCTTGGGCTTCGATGCGCAAGTCGGTGAACGTGGCGTCAAGCTTTCCGGCGGCCAGCGCCAACGCATTGCGATTGCCCGGGTTTTGCTCAAGGATGCGCCGATCCTGGTGCTAGATGAGGCAACCTCGGCACTTGACTCTGAAGTTGAAGCAGCCATCCAGGAAAGCCTCGATAGCTTGATGCAAGGGAAAACCGTCATCGCCATCGCCCACCGCTTATCGACCATCGCCCGGATGGATCGTTTGGTGGTTATTGATCAAGGCCAGATAGTCGAGACCGGCACCCATGCTGAACTGATTGCCCAAGGCGGCCTGTATGCGCGCCTCTGGCAACATCAGACTGGTGGGTTTGTCGGCGTTGAATAGCCCGCGGCACTGATCGGCTGGCTCAAGGGGGCAATTTTTTGCCCCCTTGAGCCAGCCCATGACGAATGGGAAGCGTGCCCTTTGCCTTACGACTTATAGATAGCTTGCTTCGTAACTCAAAATTCAATAATCTCTGTAACAAGGTGTGACAAATAGTCACTACGCGCTATACACCCTTGCTTAAGCCTTCGGGCTTTGCTCGAGCTATTGAATCTGAGGCTTCTGGATCAATGTAATCCAGACCCACTCGATGACAATTGCGAGATTCAGTAAATGCGTTACTTCCAGTATTGAGGAAAGACCATTATGAAAATTGCGTCAGTCATAGCAGCCTTCATCACCAGCCTTGCTCCTTCTGCATTTGCCCAAGACATCGACCGCGAACCAGGCTCTGGCATTCCGGCGGTGAAATACCAATACGGTATGGAAGTCGATATCAGCAAAGTTCTACACCGCACCGATAACTCCAAAAAAGTTGGCGTAGTCCCAGTCAATGTTGTCTACGAAGACAGCAAAGGCGAGATTCACAAGATCCAGTTCCTGGAGTGGGGCAACGGCCCGCACAACGTCTAAACAGATCGCCTAGGTCCTAAGCCCTGAATCAAGGGCTTAGGCTCAGCCACCAGCTTGCCGATAGGGCAACATGCTACGCGCCTCATGGGCATAGCGATTGATCCCTTCACGTTCCTCGTCGAGAAACTGCGCCACAGCGGCGCGCAGCCCCGGATGGCATAGGTAATGCCAAGATCGGGTTATGACCGGCTCAAAACCACGAATCAGCTTGTGCTCACCCTGCGCTCCGGCATCAAAACGCTCTAGCCCGCTGGCGATTGCGTACTCCATGCCCTGGTAAAAACAGGTTTCAAAGTGCAGCCGATCAAATTCGGCCAAACAGCCCCAATAGCGACCGTAAAAGCTATCCCCGCCCACTAGGCTGAATGCCATCGCCACCGGTTGCGAGCCCTGCCTTGCGATCACCACGCGAATCGACTGCGGCATCTTTTCTGCCAACAGGCTGAAAAACATCCGGGTTAAATAGGGCGGCCTGCCGCGTACGCGATAAGTGTTGGCGTAGCAGACATAGACAAAGTCCCACTCGGACTCGCTTAGCTGATGGCCCTCTCGCCATTCAAACTCAATGCCCTGCCCGGCAACCTGCTCACGCTCTTTGCGCATTTGCTTGCGCTTGCGTGAGCTCAATGAGTCGAGAAAATCCTGAAAGTCGCGGTACTGCCGATTATGCCAATGGAACTGGCAGCCAAGCCGTTCCAACCACCCTTCACGCCCACGCATCTGCGCGTCGGCAGCCGTGTCTGTGAAGTTGATGTGCAGGCTCGATAAACCCTGGCTGTCTAATCTTTGAGTCAGGTTATCTAACACTTGGCCGATTAGCTGCGTATCACCCAGCAAACGCGGCCCGGTGACCGGAGAAAATGGAATGCCTGCCAGCAGCTTCGGGTAGTAATCGATCCCTGCTCGTTCGCAGGCATCGGCCCAGCCATGATCAAACACATACTCGCCGAACGAATGGGTTTTCAAATATGCGGGCAGTGCGGCACTGAGCTTGCCATCGACATCGAACACAAGCTGGTGGGCTGGCGTCCAACCCGTGCGGGCACCTACGCTGCCACTTAACTCAAGGGCTGAGAGAAAGCCATGCTTGAGAAACGGACTGTCGGCTGCGACCAACTGGTCCCAATCAACCGGATCAAGTTCAGGAAGGGAAATAGAGGTATTTGTCTGCATCTGTGCAGTCTGGACTTTCGCGCTGACGAAAAAAAGCCCCGCATCGAGCGGGGCTTAAAAAAGGAACAACCTTGGTACTCATTCACCAACCAGCAAACGGCTCTGAGGTTATAAGCCCCAGCCCCTTAGCCGTCTGCAAGGCAGGTTTTAGAATACGTACTGCAGACGCATTACAAAGGCATCGCCATCATCATCGCCGTTGGCATTGGTGATGCCATCAGTGGTCGTCATAACGTAGTTAGCTGCAACTTTCACCGCGTCGTTGGCATACCAGTTCACACCGATGGTGTTGACGTCTGCTTCAGTGTCACCCACTTCACGCGTTGGAGAGGCAACAACCACGTTGTCATCTTCAACCTTGATGTGGTCGTAACGGTAGAAAATTTCCCAGGCGCCGATTTGCTTGTTCTCAGGCTTGATGCTGTCGAACTTGGCACCATCAAGCTTATAGCTACGGGATTCGCCGGTCAGGGTATAGGCCAGTTGGCCATAGTAACCATCAGACTTAACGTCTTCGATCGTGCTGCGTGCAGATTTCATTGTACGGGTCAGGTACTCAGCTTGGGCCGAGAAAGGACCTGCAGCCCATGCAAACTCAGCACCCCATACCGAGTCATCATCAAAGTCGCCAGACGCGGCATCGAAGCCACCGAAGGTCGCACGGTTGCCATTGTCACCAGCTGAGTTACCACCGTTAGTGGAAACACCGCGAACGGTCAGACGTGGGCGAATACGGCCATCAACTGCAGTGTCAGTGAGATCACGATACGCGTAGTTCACGCCCATGTGCAGCACGTTGCCAGCCTCAGCCATTGGTGCGAACACACCACGCAGGTTGAACTGCTTGACGCTGTCACCGTCATCATCGTTAACGTCTTTGGATGAAACGCTACCTGACATATAGGCCATGTCGCCCATCACGGCGCTGACCTGGGCACCCAGGCCGTTTTCGTGACCATTGACCCAATCAGCCACTTCATACGCAGCGTTACGCTCGATAGCGGTGATCCACTTGGAGCTGGTGGCTTTTTCCAGGCCGAAATCCGGATCAAAGCGACCAAAGCGCAGCTTTACTGGATCGAAACCCGTGTAGGAGATAGAGGCTTCGTCGAAATAGCCATCATCCGAGCTGCCCGCATTGTGGGCAAAGTCGTAGCTGATTACGTATTTCCAGTCTTTGTAAGCGACACCACTCAACTCAAGGAATGCACGGCGGAAGTAGGCGGCGTCTGCTGTGTTACCGTTTTTGGTATAGAAGCCATCGAAGCGGCTGTAGTCAGCTTGCAAACGGCCGCCCAATTTGAAGCTGAATTCCTTGTCAGTAGTCGCTACTTCAAGACCGCCCTTGGTCTTAACTACAATATCAGCACCATCCGTGGTTACTGTGCCTGCGAATGCTTGAGCTGAAATGGCAAGAGCCAGCATGCTGGCTGCGACGCCCGCGAATTGCATACGGATCATCGAAAATTCCCCTTTGGACAAATGGTCAAAAACACCCGAGCGTTGGTGCTCGTTTGTGCTGGGGGGAATCTTGGAGTCAGCAGATGTCAGGCAAGTTGCCGATATATAAAGATTTGGTGACAGCGGAACTTTTTAAACCCATAAGGAATAAAGGTTTGACACACTTTTACAAGAGCATATAACCACATGATTTAAAAGGTTATATTAAAACAGGAAAACGAGCCGAAACGCTGCAAACCTACTAATCGGTCGAGCGTTGGGCTTCTGCTAATTTCTGTGCAAGCCCATCAAGGTCTTCAACTTGATCAAGCTGCATCTTGCGATAAACCGCTTGGCTTATCTTCATTTGCTTTACAAAACGCCTGCAATTAACACAGAGGGTCAAATGCAGGCGCACTTCAAGCCCACGGCTTAGGCTCAAGCGGTTATCTAGAAAGTCACTGGAATTGGCAACTAATTCTTTACAGCTCAACATTGACCTGTTTCCTCAAAATGCTCCAGGGTGGCGAACATCTTTAGGCGTGCCCGGTGCAACAACACCCTCACATTAGAGAGCGATATTTCTAAAAGATTACAAATTTCTTCAAGCTCCAACCCTTGGCGTTCTCTCAACACCAGCACACTGCTTTGCAGGTCGGAGAGACTACCAACGGTTTTTTCCAAGCACTCGCGCAACTCCTCCTGAAGGAGCATGGCTTCTGGCGTGTCCTGATGCCACTCGTGGGGCGCCAATAACCAATGACCGTCATCGGCAAAACGATCGTCACCCACGGTCCCGTGCGGGCCAGGCAGGTCGTCCATCAGCACTTCACGACGATTATGCTTCAAACGGGTTTTTGCAGTATTGGCCGTAATGGTGAGCAACCAGGTTTTCAAGCTCGAACGCCCTTGAAAACCTTTCAAGCTGTTGACCACTGCCAGCCAGGCATCCTGTACCACTTCATCAGAATTACGGCTGCCAACAATAGCAAGTGCCACTGCCCGCATGGGGCCTTGATAGGTCGCGACCAACTCCCTGTAAGCACTCTCTTCCCCGCTCAAAAGCCGGGCGAGTAACGCACTATCTTCTGGATATTCCATTAATGTTTTCGCAAAATTACGCTGCCAATTGAATAGCCGGCTCCAAATGAGCTAAGTACACCTAAGGAGCCACCCGCCAGATCGTCTTGGTGCTTGTGCAAGGCAATCACAGATCCTGCTGAGCTGGTATTTGCATACTCATCAAGAATCACCGGTGCTTCGCTAGGGTCGGCATCCCGGCCAAGTAGCTTGCGAGCGATCAGCAAATTCATGTTGAGGTTCGCCTGATGCAACCAAAACCGCTTAACGTCGCTGACGTTAAGCTTGTTTTCCTCAAGGTGGCCGGCAATCAACTCCGCCACCATCGGACAAACATCCTTGAAGACCTTGCGGCCTTCTTGAACAAACAATTTGTCGCGTGCGCCAATACCCTCTTCAGCCGCCCGGTTGAGGAAGCCAAAGTTATTACGGATATTGTTGGAGAACTGGGTCAACAGCTTGGTGCTGACCACGTCGAACTGGTATTTCGATGTCGCCTGATCGGCGCGCTCGATCACGACTGCAGTCGCGGCATCACCGAAAATGAAGTGGCTGTCGCGATCACGAAAATTCAAGTGGCCGGTGCAGATCTCGGGGTTGACCATCAACACCGCTCGCGCCTGGCCCAGCTGGACACTGTTGGCGGCAGCCTGAATGCCAAAGGTGGCGGAGGAGCAGGCAACGTTCATATCGTAACCAAAGCCCTGGATACCCAGCGCTGCTTGAACCTCAATCGCGACCGCTGGGTAAGCACGCTGCAAGTTGGAGCAGGCAACTATCACCCCGTCGATATCCGCCGGGGTCTTACCGGCACGCGCCAGGGCCTCATGAGCCGCGCCAACGGCCATCTCGCAGAGTACGCCCCATTGCTCATTGCTGCGCTCAGGAATACGCGGTGCCATGCGTTGCGGATCAAGGATGCCATCCTTGTTCATGACGAAGCGGCTCTTGATGCCGGAGGCTTTTTCAATGAATGCGCTGTTCGACTCGGTTAGCGCCTCAACCTCGCCACGGGCGATGGCTTGCGCGTTTTCAGCATTGAACAGTTGGACATAGCTATTGAAGGACTGGACCAATTCGTCGTTGGAAATACTATTAGCCGGGGTGTAGAGGCCCGTTCCACTGATTACGACGTTATGTAGGGTCATTACTGTTGTCCTCAGCCGCATGTGGCGGTCAATTTTTAGCTGGCTTGCAGTCATTTGCCACAAGCATCAATTCGGGTGCATACAGCGCGATTCGCTTGGCAGTGCGACCCGACAATCCGAACACGGATTTTGCCACAGCAAATCAAATTCGTCCTCAGAACCCATAAGCGTTCGACTGAAGGAAAACATTAAGGGCCCAACAATTGTGCGGATATTATGCAATTAGCAGTGTAAATGCCATCAACTTGGCCTGTGACTCATTGTGATCATAGGCAACACATCGGCTAAACCCTGCCCCTGAAGTCGCAATAACCACTCAATTTCGCGTATCGTTTGGTGACTTAGTTGCTAACCAGCCTATACCAAGCACAGACTTATGGAGCAGCAGCATGGCGCCTGAAAGCATTTATTTTAGATCTACAAGCACTCGCATCAAGATGATCCACAGTCAGGCGCTGGCAAATTTTCAACAAAAGGAACTTGTATGAATCTGTCTCTACTGAGCCGCTACGCATTTTTTGCGTTTTGTGTCCTGTTCACCCTGATCAACCTGCTGTTTGTAAAGCATGAATGGGTTTGGCCCCTGATCTTTATCGGCGCAACCCTGAGCATCATCGGGGTGATCGACTTGCTGCAAAAACCGCAGGCTGTTCGGCGTAACTACCCGATTCTTGGCAACATACGCTATCTGGTCGAAGGCATTCGCCCCGAAATACGACAGTACCTGCTTGAGGCAGATGGCGACAAACTGCCGTTTTCACGCGCGCAACGTACGCTGGTCTATGCGCGCGCCAAGAACCAAGGGGGCGACAAGCCATTTGGCACCTTGCTTGATGTTTATCAGGACGGGTTTGAGTTTATCGGCCACTCCATGCGCCCCGCCCCGGTCAGCGACCCCAAGGACTTCAGGGTCACGATCGGCGGCCCCTTGTGTACACAACCCTATTCGGCCTCGGTATTTAATATTTCTGCGATGAGCTTCGGCTCCTTGAGCGGCAATGCAATCCAAGCCTTGAACAAAGGCGCCATGCTCGGTGGCTTTGCCCACGACACCGGCGAAGGCAGCATCAGCCCTTATCATCGCCAACACGGGGGCGACCTGATTTGGGAACTAGGCAGTGGTTACTTCGGGTGCCGGGCGGCCGACGGTACCTTTGACCCTGAACGCTTTGCCGAACAGGCCAAGTCAGAACAGGTAAAAATGATCGAGATCAAGCTCAGCCAAGGCGCCAAGCCAGGCCACGGCGGGATTTTGCCAAAACATAAAATTTCCGAAGAAATCGCGCTGACACGCGGCATCCCCATGGGCATTGACTGCGTATCGCCGTCGAGCCACAGCGAATTCTCAACCCCCATCGAGCTGCTCAAGTTTATTGCCAGGCTTCGCGAACTGTCCGGCGGCAAGCCCGTCGGTTTCAAGTTGTGCCTGGGCCACCCATGGGAGTTCATGGGCATAGCTAAAGCCATGCACGAAACGGGGATTCTGCCCGACTTTATTGTGGTCGACGGTAAAGAGGGAGGCACCGGGGCAGCGCCCGTGGAGTTCACCGATCACATTGGCGTGCCAATGCGTGAAGGCCTGCTGTTTGTGCATAACACCCTGGTCGGGCTTAACCTACGGGATAAGATCAAGCTGGGCGCCAGTGGCAAAATTGTAAGTGCTTTCGATATCGCCAGCGTACTGGCCATCGGCGCTGACTGGGCAAACTCCGCACGAGGCTTCATGTTTGCGATCGGTTGCATCCAGAGCCAGTCGTGCCACACCAACAAATGCCCAACCGGCGTTGCCACCCAAGACCCACTGCGTCAGCGCGCGTTGGTGGTGGGCGATAAGGCCGAGCGCGTCTATAACTTCCATCACAACACCCTTCATGCATTGGCAGAGATGCTCGCTGCGGCTGGCCTGGAGCATCCGAAACAACTGGATGCCAAGCACCTGGTGCGACGTATTTCCGCCACTGAGATCAAGTTGTTTTCGCAGCAGCACGTTTTCCTCAAGCCTGGCGAATTGTTGAGTGGCAAGATTGAAGGCGAGTTCTATGAACGCATGTGGTCCATGGCGCAACCTGACAGCTTCGATGCAACAGTCATGTGATCGGGAATAATCACACTTCAACCAGCCTTGGCACACTCAACGACTAGATAGAGAGCATTGATGGCCCTTCAAACATGGTTGCTTTATCTGATTGCCATTACCGGCCTGTCACTCACTCCCGGCCCCAACGGCTTGCTGGCGATGACCCACGGCGCCCTATATGGACACCGCCGCGCGATGTGGACTGTGATGGGCGGGGTGATCGGTTTTACCCTGTTGATGGCGCTGTCGATGTTCGGCATCGACAGCCTGCTCAAGGCATCGGCCAATGCCCTGACCATACTCAAATGGCTGGGCGGCGCTTATCTGATCTGGCTCGGCATCCAACTGTGGCGCTCACCACCGCCCAACTTGAGCACACTCGGTGATGCACATGCGCGGCCGGCCACATCACTGTTCAGCCAAGGTCTGTTCGCAGCCCTTTCCAACCCCAAGGTAATTTTGTTCTTTGGCGCTTTCCTGCCGCAATTTCTCGACCCCAACGCCAACATCTGGCTGCAATTTGCAGTCATGGCGCTGACCTTTGTAATAGTCGAGGGGGCTGTCGAGTACCTGCTTGCGCGTATGGCACAGCGCATCCGTCCATGGCTGCAACGCAGCGGCAAAGGCTTTAATCGCAGTTGCGCAGTGATGTTTATAGCCATCGGCAGCGCCTTACCGATGACGCGATGAGCTCAGTTTTAAGCGAGTGTTAAATAGCGTGATGCATCGCATATTGGACAGGCGCGTTGCAAGCAGTTGCCTGGCGCTCTGTTTGACGCTGACTGCCATCTGCTCTCACGCTGAACAGCGCCAACTGAACTTCTCCATACCTGACAGCTGGGGCATGCCGCTGGTTGGCCTGGACAGCGGCCAGGCAACTAAGGGTTTTGTATATGACTTGGAAAACCGACTGGCTGATCGCGTCAATCGTCAGGCCCGGTTCATCATCGTGCCGCGACTGCGGGTAATCCAATTACTGCGCGCAGGTAAAGTCGACGTACATTGCTTCGTCAGCAAGGACTGGATGCAAGGCAATACCGCGGACTATGCCTGGAGCGAGCCCTTTATCGAACAATCTGACCTGCTGATTACGCGCACCGCCCTATCCTGCAAGAAACCACCGCAAGGTGCGTTAATAGGCACGGTGCATGGCTATAAGTACCCCGCTCTGGAAAGCGACTTTGCCAACGGCAGACTCGTACGTGACGACGCCAGAACTCAGGACCAGGTGCTTAACAAGCTGGCGATCAAGCGCTATGACTTTGCCCTGTCCAACGAATTCAGCGTCGACTGGTACAACAAGGGCAAGCGAGCAGAAGCCCAGTTCCAAAAAATCAAGCAGATAGGACAATCCCAGCTCGGCTGTATGGTTCGCAAGAGCCCTGATGTCCCTACACAAGAAATCCTTGCAACCATCGCCAAGATGAAGGCAAGCGATGAAATCGAGCAAATCTTCAAAGCCTACCGCTAGAGATTGAACTTCGCTGAACAAAAGCACCTAACCATCCGTTCCAGAGCGGGATTTAACTTACCTTCCACGCCAAAGAAGCCGATAATGCCGCGCCCAAATTCACGCCGTATGTGGAAAGCCGTCAATGCCCAACTCCAGCCAGCAAACACTCCGACCTCGCGCCATATTACTGATTGAGCTGGCGTTAGCCCTGGGCGGCTTTGCAATTGGCACCGGTGAGTTCTCGATCATGGGCTTGATGCCCAATGTCGCGCAGGACCTGGCAATTACCGAACCGCAGGTGGGTAACGTCATCAGCACCTACGCACTTGGCGTTGTTGTGGGCGCTCCGATTCTGGCCATTCTCGGCTCACGCTTGCTGCGCAAACACCTACTGTTGCTGTTGATGGGGATATTCGCGGTCGGTAACTTTGCCAGCGCCCTGGCCCCTGACTATCACACGCTGATGATTTACCGCTTCTTTGCCGGGCTCCCGCACGGTGCCTATTTTGGTGTCGCCATGCTGGTCGCGGCCTCGATGGCGCCCCCTCATAAACGTGCCAAGGCAGTCAGCCGAGTCTTGATGGGGCTCTCTATCGCGATAGTAGTGGGCAACCCGATTGCCACCTGGCTTGGCCAGTTGCTGAGCTGGCGGTATGCATTTGCCATGGTCGCATTAATTGCATTGTTAACCGTGGTCATGGTCGCCCTGTTCCTGCCATTGGATAAGCAACAACCGCGCAGCGATCCACTGTCCGAGATGCGGGCGTTTAACCGCCCACAAGTCTGGCTGGCGCTAGCCATCAGCTCGGTTGGCTTTGCCGGGATGTTCTGTGTGTTCAGTTATATGGCGCCGACGCTAATCGAAGTCACCCAGCTGAGCCCCAGTTGGATCCCCCTTTCGCTGCTGGCGTTCGGGCTTGGCGGGATTATCGGTAACATTGGCGGCGGCTGGCTGTTCGATAAACTGCAATTCAAGGCGGTCGCCTGGCTACTGCTTTGGAGCGCAGCGATTCTGATGATATTCCCAATTGCCGCGCAATCGGCCTGGACCGTGTTCCCGGCAGTGTTTGCCGTCGGCACCATGGTTGCGTTGTCACCAGCGCTGCAAACCCATCTGATGGATGTCGCCCATGGCGCGCAGACACTTGCAGCTGCATCCAATCATGCCGCCTTCAATGTGGCCAATGCACTTGGCCCGTGGCTCGGAGGCCTGGCCATCAGCGCAGGCTTTGGCTGGACCTCAACCGGCTACATTGGCGCGGTCACGGCATTGGCAGGTTTGCTGGTGTTTTTCTGGGCCTGGAAAATCGGCAACCCCGCAAAGCAGGCCAACCAATAATCGCCATGACAAGCTCGGTTTACCCTCTGCTCAGGCCAGGCCTGAGCAAGACTTGATCAGCTAGGCTTCACGAATCAAATTGTTGAGGCCAGCGACACGCTCACTGATTTGCGCTTCCAGCTGCTCGATCTGCGCCTGATGCTGCTGTTGCATTTCCAGTTGCTGGGCACAGAGTTTGAGTGCGGTCAGCACCAACAACTTCTCACCGACCAGCGTCGGCGATGCCTGTTTGGTTTCAGCCAGGAGTTTTTTGAGCATCAGTGCCGAAGCGCTCAGCGCCTCGTTCTTACCTTCCGGTGCTTTGATGCTGTAGTCACGCCCCAGGATGCTAATAACCGAGACGTTCTCTATGGATGTGCGGTTCATTGATTCAATGCTGCCTCGGATGATTGACCGGCGCTGGCCAACTCAACCAGTGCTTGAATGCGTGCCGCTGTCTGGCCCTGCAGTTCTTCCTGCTCAAGTGCGCTTAGCTGCAATGTTTCGTTTTCATCCTTGAGCGCTTGCAGTTCCTCGACCAATGACTCGTTGCGCTCAAGCAGGGATTTGTTGTCTTGCAAAAGGTTGCCGACGAGTTGTTCCAACTGCTTCAAATTGCTTTCTAACATAATGATTACTCAGGTCTTTTGCGCGGGGCCGCGACAATAAAGAAATTTTCTTGAAGAAGCCAGACACCTGCGCCCCATTAATACAGATGCCCTGCCCAATCCAACATAAAGTTTAAACCAAGAGTCGCTACGACCCGCTCACCCTGGCCTGAGTTCCAAGGTGAGGCTACAGAGCCCTATTGTTCAGGGCGTCTCGGCGCGGATATCAAAGCCACTGCTGGATTCACTGACAATGCGGAAATGCTCGTCCTGACCCTTGGTCACGGTCACTGCAACTTCTCGATTGAGACGGCCGTTGTTGCACAGGCTCTCTCCTTCTTCATCAATCGCAATTCCGACAATATGCCGCCCCGGGGCGACCGAGAAAGTGGCGGTTTCGCCAATGCCAATACGGGCAGCCAATTTGCGATCAAGCTTGAAGGCGACATAACAACCGCCGCCAATAAACCCCATGTCTCGGTTAATAATAATATTCCCGGCATCCTGATCGGCCCGCTGGTACTCGAACATACGGTCTTCTGGGATCTGGGTAATTTGGTCAGGATGGGTCTTGTACGATGAACAACCTGTCAACACAAGCATTGGTAGCACGGCATACATCAATCGCATTGGAGCCCTCCATGGGCGGCTGATTTATCTTGCTTTGCGAGCTTAGCGCATCGTTTCAGTATTGGCTCAAGCATAGGACCGCTCAAGCCAACGAGGGTAATCAATCAAACCAAAGTGTGTCAGTGCATCTGTGCAAAGCATGGGCCTGTCAACACCCGGCATCTTCAGGGTTGGCAGGTATGAATTTCTAAAACTCCTGGGTGTCGAGTTGATCTTCATGCAAAAACTGCTCGGCATACTGCATGCAGGCACCCGAGCGTACAAAGATACTAAACAGCTCGCGATCCAAATGCCCAGCCTCACACATTCCACGCATGATATGCAGGGCTTGGCTGAGCGTCTTGCTTGGCTTGTAGGGTCGGTCACGGGCGGTGAGCGCCTCAAATACATCGGCAATCGCCATAATCCGCGCCTGCGGGCTCAGCTGCTCGCCGCTCAAGCCACAGGGATAACCCTGGCCATCCATGCGTTCGTGATGCCCTCCGGCAATCTCAGGCACCTGCTTCAAGGCTTTGGGGAAAGGCAAGGCATTGAGCATCTTGATGGTCTGAATCACATGCTCATTGATTTTGTAGCGTTCTTCTTCGGTCAAGGTGCCGCGCCTGATCGACAGGTTTTTCAACTCGCCGCGGTCGTACAAAAACGGCGGGATCGCCATGTTGAATCCATAAACATTGTCTTTATCAAATGTCTCATTGGCCGGACGCGGAACCTGTTGCTCGGGCTTGTCGGCGATCAGGTTTTCCCACACCGGCAACTCGACCACAGGCTGGGCTTCCTTACGCACGCGCTCTTCACCGGAAATGCCCAGCCGGTCGTCGAGAGTGCGTAGCCAGCGTCTTTGGGCGATGAGCTGCAAACGCTGTAACTGCTCATCCCCCATGTACTCGCTGCCGGTGTTGCAACGCGCGACAAAGCTGAACTCGTCATCAAGCAATTGCCATTGTGCATCACGCGCGGCCAAGACCTGAGCACGGTCGGCACCGTCATTGATTGCTGTCAGATACTCAATCTGGGCATCGCGCTTGAGCACCTCGAACCGCAAGCGTATTTCATGAATACGGTCATAAATGGTTTCCAGCTTGGTGGCCTTATCAACCACATATTCAGGCGTGGTCACCTTGCCACAATCATGCAACCAGGCGCCTATATGCAACGCATACCAATCGCCTTCACTCATGCTGAAACCTGCGTATGGCCCTTGCGTTTCCTTGCAGGCCGCTTCGGCCAGCAGCTTTGCGGCCTGTGGTACGCGCTCACAGTGACCGCCGGTATAAGGGCTCTTGGCGTCGATTGCGGTCGCAACCAGATGGATCAGCGACTCGAACAAGGCCTTTTGCTGCTCGATCAAGCCCCGCGTTTCGAGCGCCATGGCCGCAAACCTTGAAAGCACACGGATAAATTCCACATGGCTTGCATCCAGGGCGTGATCATTGAACAACACCAGAACGCCCACCAACTCCTGCTCACGACTCAACAGCGGCACACTCAAGGTGGCAATCTCAGGCAGCCCCAGAATCGCGCAGGCGGGCTTGTCGGCGACCTGCTCGATTGGCTGCCCTGTAGCAGCGCATTGGGCCACGGCGAATAACTGTTGGTCGAGATCGACCTCACTCAGGTCGATGGGTTGTTGCAACCAACGTCCAGCGACAATTTTTAACGGCGACTGAGGCGTCAGTCGCATATAGAGCAAGGCCCCCTTTGACTGGCTGGCTTCGCTGGTCAAACGCAACAATGTCGGCAGGAACTTCTCAAGGTCAGGCTCGGCGCTAAGGCGGGTGATGATGTCCATAAAGCGCGCGAGGGTGATACTGCTCTGATTTAATGCGCCGCTCAGCTCCCGCACTTCGGTAATAAAGCTCTTGGTTTCAATCGGCTCACTGAAATTGAAGCTACGAATACCCTTGACCTTGAGTGTCAGCCGGGTGATCGGCGCAGCAATATAGCCTGAAGCCCAGGTAGCAAGAGGCACAGCCAAAAGCAGAACGAGCAAGGTCTGCAGGAAGATCTGATTACGCATGTTACGGGCAGCGCCGATCAGCTCATCATTTGGAACCGTGATCCCCAAGTAAACCTGAGCCGTTCCGGAGTCGGGCAAACGCAACAACTCGACGTGCCATAAATCATCCTCAACCTCGAGGCTGTTGAGCCTGAAGTCAGTATCCTGCTCCGCATTGAGCTGCTTGAGCATGGGCGCCAATGCCGCCAACTCTGGGGGCTGCAATTGCTCAACCTTGGGTGCTCCGCGCGTGCTCGTCTGAAATACCTCAGGCCGGTCAGACGCCAACACCTGCCCATCACTGTTAAGCAAAACCAATTGGCTGCTGGGAGTCAGGCGCCGCTGTACCAAGAGTTGATCAAGCGCGTTGTGACCAATATCCGCCCCCACAACCACACCATGGTGCCCCGTATCAAAAGCCAGGGTTGAACCAATGTCTCCGGTGTTAAAAAACTTATAAGGCATGGTGCGAATCAATTCGCCGCGCCCCAGCGCTTGCTGATACCAGGGTCGTTGCCGGGGGTCGTAACCTGCGGTGTCACGCTTGATCACCGGGCCAATCTGCTTGAGTTGGCTGTCCAGATACAAAAACCGCGTTCGGCTGGCCCCAAGCGTCGGATGTTCTATGCCATACACCAGATAAACCGCGCCCGCCGGCTCGGGATGGCCAAGGCTGACGCTGCGCCGCCTAATATCAGCGACCACAAAGTAGTTACCTTGCTGATCACCTGCAAAAAACGACACAGCCCCTCGTGACGAGCGCAGCTCTTCGACCATTGCCGGGACAGCTTTGAGCCAGTTATCAAAGCCTACTTCACGCAAATAAGGGCTGATCGCCAAGCGATGCACACTGGCGCGCACCGGCCTCATTAAGTTTTCGAAATCGATGGCCGTTTGTTTGGCTGATTGCTGGGTAGCAACCAAGGCTTTGCTGTAGATGTATGCGGCGCTCTGCTGATAAGCCCCGAGTGCGATAAACACACCCACGCTGCTGACCAAAAGCACGATGGCGCTAACGATTAAGACCCGTAACTTGACTGTCCGACCAATGCCCATGAGCGTCCCTTGAATACGTAAGCGCCGTAATAAAGCCAATCATTGCCCATACCACTATAGCCGCCTTGTCTATAAAGACTGAGGCGGCGCAGCCTTAGGATCAGGCTTCGGTTTGCGACCACTGTTTATTCAGGCGCTTATCCGAAACCGCCATTTTGGTCCCCAACTGCTGGGCAAATAGGGAGACGCGATACTCTTCAAGCATCCAGCGATACAACTGCAACTCTGGGTCACGCTTGGCTTCCTGGATGTGCTTGGCGTAGCGGGCTTGATATTGCTCCCAATAGCCTGCCAGTTCACCACTCCAGACACGGTCGCGCTGCACCTGGCTGCCAATTTTATCCAAGCGCTGCTCAATCGCCTTCAGGTAGCGCGGCAACTCCTTGATCCACTGCGCAGGTGTCTCACGGACAAAGCCTGGATAAACCAAATGGCTTAATTGCTGCTTGATGTCATTGAGAGCAATCGCCTGGGCCAGGTCGATTTTGCCTTTGAAGCGTTTTTGCAAGCCGTGCCAGAGCTTGAGGATTTCCAGGGTCAGCCGTGCCAGCCGCTCAGCATGATCAAGCCAATCGCCCCGTTTAGCCTCAGCCAGCGCCGCCAATGCCGCACCGTCGCGCGGCAAGGGTTCTTGACCATCGAGAATGCAGGAATCAAGACTGGCGAGAAGAATGTCCTCGACCAAGGCATCTATGCGCCCCATCTCTCGATACAACAACGCCAACTCGGTAAGACCCGGCAATTTGCTGCGCATGAACCTTGCCGACTCATTCAACTGCTGCAAGAGCAGGCGCTGCAAAGCGCGGCGATGCTGGAACTCGGCCTCGGCCTGAGTCGCAAAACGCCCTTCGTTAACCGTACCGGCCTCCTCGACCAGCGCCGGATAAACCGTCATGGACAACCCTGCAACCTGGTGCTGGGTTTTCTCGGCGATTTCGGCAAATGCCTTGGCTTCGATTGGCGCCTCGGCTTTAGCTGCCTGCGGCAATTCCAGGGCTTGTTGACTGGCCTTGTTGAAACGCACGGTCAACTCGGCCAGGTCGCGACCTTCACCCAGCACCTTGCCGTGGCTGTCGACCACCTCGATATTCATGCGCAAGTGGCTTTCAATCGCCGCAGCAGCCTCAACCCAGGCTTCATCCGGCACTCGCGCCCCGGTCATGCGCTGTAGCTCACGTCCCAACGCCTGCGGCAAGCTGTCTTGGGCAAAGGTGATCTTGCTCAGCGCCGCTGCTACAAAATCAGGCACCGGCACAAAGTTCTTGCGCAAGGCTTTGGGCAAGCCGCGCACCAGCGCCATGCATTTAGCATCCAGCAAGCCCGGCACCAACCACTCAAGACGCTGGGCAGGAAGCTGCGGCAACAAAGGCGCAGGGACTCGAACCGTTACCCCATCACGGGGATGGTTAGGTTCAAAGTGATAACTGAGCGGCAATTGCAACTCAGCCAAATGCAAGGTATCCGGATATTGTGCCGCGGTGACCTCGTTGGCCTCACGAGCGAGCACATCCTCCTCGCGCATGATCAGCAGCTGCGAATCCTTGGCGCTTTCGCGTTTGTACCAAGACTCAAAACTCGCGGTTTGATAAATATCCGCTGGCAGACGTGCAGCGTAGTAGTCAAACAGGGTTTCTTCGTCAGCCAGAATGTCGCGACGGCGCGCCTTGGCCTCCAGTTCGTCGAGGCGTTCAAGCAACTGACGATTGGCACTCAGGCACCGCGCACGGGAGTTGATCTCGCCACGCACCAGGCCTTCGCGAATAAACATCTCACGGGCCACCGGCGGATCAATGGGTCCGTAATGCACCGGCCGCCTGCCGACCACGATCAATCCGTAAAGGCTTATCTGCTCGTAGGCAACCACTTGGCCGCGCTTTTTTTCCCAGTGTGGCTCAAGGTGGTTTTTCTTAACCAGGTGCCCAGCCAGCGGTTCAATCCAGTCTGGCTCAATCTTGGCCACCATACGCGCAAACAGCTTGGTGGTTTCAACTAGCTCCGAGGTCATGATCCACTGCGGCCGTTTGCGCCCAATCACCGTAGAAGGGTGAATCCAGAAGCGTCGCTGGCGGGCGCCGAGGTAATCGCCATCCTCGGTTTTCTGGCCGATCTGGCTTAACAAGCCTGACAAAATGGCTTTGTGCAGTTTCTGGTAATCAACTGATCTGGCCTGCGCCTCATCCTTGGCCTGCTTGCTATCGGCCTTAGCCAAGCTCGCTTTTGCGCCATGTTTAGCCGCTGTTGTCGAACTTTCCTGGGGCTTGCCTTTGAGCTGCAGGTCGCGGCAAATCAGGGTCAACTGGCGGTGCGCGTCGCGCCATTCACGCAAACGCAGGTAATTGAGAAAGTTCTTGCGACACCAACTGCGTAAAGCGCTAGAACCCAGGGCTTGGCGTTGCTCTTCAAAACCGCGCCAGATATTGATCACAGCGGCAAAGTCGGAGTCGACATCTTTCCACTGCGCATGGGCTTGATCGGCAGCCTGCTGACGATCCGAAGGTCGCTCACGCGGGTCCTGTACGGACAGGTTACTGGCGATAATCAGCACTTCATCAAGACTGCCCTGCCTGGCGCCTTCAAGCACCATGCGCGCCAAACGCGGATCAACCGGCAGGCGCGCCAGCTGGCGCCCAAGCGCCGTCAATTGCCCATCACGACTGACCGCCGAAAGTTCTTGCAGCAAGTTGAAACCGTCACTGATGGCCTTGCCATCTGGCGGCTCAATAAACGGGAAGGCACTGATTTCACCCAGGCGCAGATGCAGCATCTGCAAAATAACCGCGGCCAGGTTGGTGCGCAGAATTTCCGGATCGGTAAATTCGGGCCGCGCAATGAAGTCTTCTTCACTGTAGAGGCGAATACAGATACCGGGCTCAACCCGTCCGCAGCGACCTTTGCGCTGGTTGGCGCTGGCCTGTGAAACCGCCTCGATGGGCAAGCGCTGGACCTTGGCGCGATAGCTGTAGCGACTGATACGCGCAGTGCCGCTGTCGATCACATAACGAATGCCGGGCACGGTCAGCGAAGTTTCGGCAACGTTGGTCGCCAGGACGATCTTGCGCCCCGGCATTGGTTTGAATATTTTCTGCTGCTCGGCAGGCGTCAAGCGGGCGTAAAGCGGTAAGACCTCGGTGTGCTTGAGCTGGGCCTTGCGCAGTATCTCCGCCGCATCGCGGATCTCGCGCTCACCCGGCAAGAACACCAATACATCACCCGGCAGTTTGCCTTCGCTGCGTTCATAGGCACTGAGTTCATCAATGGTTGCGATGATTGCCTGATCGACCGACAGGTCTTCTTCAACCCGGTTGCCATCTTCATCCTGCTCGGCAGTCAATGGCCGGTACCAGGTTTCTACCGGGTAGGTTCGCCCAGAGACTTCAACCACCGGCGCGCCATCGAAGTGCTTGGAAAAGCGCTCAAGGTCGATGGTCGCCGAGGTAATGATCAGCTTGAGATCGGGGCGCCGAGGCAGCAGGGTTTTCAGGTAGCCCAGCAAGAAATCGATATTCAGGCTGCGCTCGTGGGCCTCGTCGACAATGATGGTGTCGTACTTGTCGAGAAAACGATCATGCTGGGTTTCCGCCAGCAGGATACCGTCGGTCATCAGCTTGACCAGGCTACGCTCGTTGCTTTGGTCTTCGAAGCGTACCTGATAACCCACCAGCTCCCCGAGCGGAGTGCCGATTTCTTCCGCAACGCGCGTGGCAACGCTGCGCGCGGCCAGTCGCCGTGGCTGGGTGTGGCCGATTAAACCCTGGATACCGCGGCCCAGTTCAAGGCAGATTTTCGGCAACTGAGTGGTTTTACCCGACCCGGTTTCACCAGCAATGACCACGACTTGATGGCTGGCGATGGCCGCCTTGATTTCGTCGCGCTTAGCAGCGATGGGCAAGGCATCGTCATAGCGTATGCCTGGCACGCTCAGGCGCCGCGCTTCAACCTTGGCTGCTGAGGCCTGAAAGCGTTGCAACCACTGTGCAAGCTTGGCTTCATCAGGTTGTTTACGCAGTTCATGCAGCTGTCTGCGCAAGCGATGACGGTCAATAATCAGCGCTTGATCGAGGTTTTTCAGCAGGCGTTCTGTGTGATCAGTCATCGGTACCGTTCGGTGAGGTTGGGCGGCGGCGTGTTTCAACCCCGGCTAACAACCGCTAATTGTCGCAGATTTCCACTGGCGATGGGGCTGGGCAAGCGATCAGATAATTGTCCTCGCTCAAAACGACAAAACCCCGCAGCAGCGGGGTTTTGTCTAAAGCCAGCGACGCTTATTGGGCGCCAGCCTTCTTCAGCTCTTCGTCACGCAGTTCACGACGCAGGATTTTACCCACGTTGGTTGTCGGCAGCACGTCGCGGAACTCAACGCACTTCGGCACTTTATAGCCCGTCAGGTTGGCGCGCATGTGCGCCATGACTTGCTCTTTGGTGACGCTTTCACCCGGCTTGACCACAACGAAGACCTTGATTGCCTCGCCCGATTTTTCATCAGGCACACCAATGGCCGCACACTGCAGAACTCCAGGCAAGGTTGCCAGCACATCTTCCAGCTCGTTCGGGTAGACGTTGAAGCCTGACACCAGAATCATGTCCTTCTTGCGGTCGACAATGCGCAGGTAGCCGTCCGGCTCGATCAAACCGATGTCGCCGGTTTTCAGCCAACCGTCGGCATCGAGAATTTCATCGGTGGCTTCCTGTCGCTGCCAGTAACCTTTCATCACCTGCGGACCTTTGACGCAAATCTCGCCAGTTTCACCGAGTTCAAGCACCTTGCCTTCATCATCGACAATTCGGCAAAGCGTCGATGGCACCGGAATACCAATGGTGCCCAAACGAATAGCGCTGAACGGGTTGACCGTTGCAACCGGGCTGGTTTCGGTCATGCCGAAGCCTTCACACACCGCGCAACCGGTTACCGCCTTCCAACGTTCGGCGGTGGCTTGCTGCAGGGCCATGCCACCGGACACAGTCAACTTGAGCGAAGAGAAGTCCAGCTTGCGAAAGCCTTCGAAGTTGCTCAAGGCAACAAACAAGGTGTTCAGGCCCACGAAGCCTGTGAACTTGTACTTGGACAGGTCGTTAACCACCGCAGGCAAGTCACGCGGATTGGTGATCAAGATATTGTGTGCGCCGATCAGCATCATCGCCATGCAATGAAAAGTGAAGGCATAGATGTGATAAAGCGGCAACGGAGCCACCACCACTTCGCAACCCTCATTGAGGTTGGCGCCCATCAACTCTCTGACTTGCAGCATGTTCGCGACCAGGTTGCGGTGCGTGAGCATCGCCCCTTTGGCCACGCCTGTAGTGCCGCCTGTGTATTGCAGCACGGCAACATCATCATTGGCGGGGCTCGCCTCTTTCACAGCCTGGCCACGGCCTTTGGCCAAAGCGTCAAGGAAACTGGTTGACTGCGGCAGGTTGTAGGCCGGGACCATTTTCTTAACGTGCTTGACCACGGTGTTGACGATCAGGCGCTTGAACATAGGCAGCATATCGCCCACTTCGGTGACGATGATGCTCTTGACGCCGGTCTTGGGCACCACTTGTTCAGCCAAGTGCGCCATATTGGCCAGGCAGACCAATGCTTTAGCGCCGGAGTCATTGAACTGGTGTTCCAATTCACGTGCGGTGTACAGCGGATTGGTATTAACCACAACCAAACCGGCACGGATAGCACCGAACACAACAATCGGATATTGCAAGATATTAGGCATTTGCACGGCGATACGATCGCCAGGCTGAAGGTCGGTATGGTTTTGCAGATAGGCTGCAAAATCACCGGACAGCTGGTAAATCTCGCCGTAGGTCAGGGTTTTTCCCAAATTGCTGAAAGCAGGCTTATCAGCGAAACGCTGGCAGGACTGTTGCAAGACCGCTTGGATATTAGGGTATTGGTCCGGGTTGATCTCGGCAGCAACCCCAACTGGATACTTATCCTTCCAGAAGTTTTCGATCATGGAAGCCCACTCCTCAGTTACATCTATTCATCACTGCCGTCTAGGCAGTTGTATTGTTGTTTATATGCCTGAAGCTTGACCATCGCACAGGCCAAAAGCGGGCCGAGAGTAGCAGCTTTGCCTGAGATCGACCAGCACCAAACACAACCCTATCAGTCACAACTGATACGATTACAATTATTTCAGTCACGCACTTGCCGCGTTAGCCAATGCGCGCCTAGCTTAAACAGCCCAGCCAAATACTCTACGCCGGTTGCCTTGTGGCGCGCCGAATAATCAAATGCGCCCAAGGGCGCAATAAAAAAGCCGGGCCCGGAAGCAACATGCTCCATGGCCCAGCTTGTTTAATGACGCCTGAGCTTGAGACTCAGGCAGGGCTAACGCTACAAATCAAGCGATATCGCGAAGCTCGCGGCGCAGAATTTTACCGACGGGTGTCATCGGCAGAGAATCGCGGAATACGATCTGCTTGGGCACCTTGTACGCAGTGAAGTTTTCTTTGCAGAACGCTTTTAGCTCGGCTTCATTAAGGCCACCTTCGCGGGCAACCACGAAAAGCTTGACCGCCTCGCCTGATTTTTCATCAGCGATGCCCACTGCCGCGCAACTGGCGACCTGTGGATGGCTCATGACGACGTCTTCGATTTCATTCGGGTAGACGTTAAAACCAGAGACAATGATCATGTCTTTCTTGCGGTCAACGATGCGGGTGTAGCCATCTTCATCGATCACCGCGATATCACCGGTCTTGAACCAACCTTCAGCATCCAACACTTCCGCCGTGGCTTCAGCACGCTGCCAATAACCTTTCATGACTTGCGGACCTTGCACACACAGCTCGCCACGCTCACCAAACGGCTGCTCGACGCCCTCGTCGTCAATCACTTTGAATGCCGTACCTGGCACAGGAAGCCCAACAGTGCCTAGACGTGCCAGCTTGCCATAAGGGTTGGTGCTGGCAACGGGCGACGTTTCGGTCAGGCCGTAGCCTTCGACCACAGTGCAGCCTGTCACCTCGTGCCAGCGCTCAGCGGTGGCCTTGACCAAGGCAGTGCCGCCCGAATTGGTTAGCTTGAGGTTGGAGAAATCGAGATTCTTGAACTCCGGATGCTCCATCAAGGCGACAAACAGCGTATTCAGGCCCAGCAACGCCGAAAACTGCCACTTACCCAGCTCCTTGATAAAGCCTGGAATATCGCGCGGGTTGGTAATCAGTACGTTGTGGTTACCGTTAACCATCATGCACATGCAATTAGCGGTGAATGCATAGATATGATAAAGCGGTAGCGGCGCAATCATCACTTCCTGGCCCTGCTTCATCAGCGGCGAGCCATTGTCATCGAGCTGCTGCATGCAGGCATCGATCTGCAACATATTGGCAACCAGGTTACCGTGGGTCAGCATTGCGCCCTTGGCCACACCCGTTGTGCCGCCGGTGTATTGCAGCACTGCAATATCATCATGACCGGCACTGACGGGATGCAGTGCACCGCCCTGCCCCTGCTTGAGCACGCTTTTGAAAGCCAGTGCTTGCGGCAGGTGATAATCAGGCACCATCTTTTTGACTTTCTTGACCACGGTATTGACCAGCCAGCCTTTGAGCGTAGGCAGCAGGTCGCCCATCTTGGCTTCGATCAAGTACTCGATATCGGTATCTGGCAGCACATCCTGCACCAGCTTGCCGAACATGTTCAGGTAGACCAGTGCGCGTGCGCCCGAGTCCTTGAACTGGTGGCGCATTTCACGCGCGGTGTACAACGGGTTGGTATTGACTACGATAAGCCCGGCACGCATCGCACCGAACACTGCAATGGGGTATTGCAGGACATTTGGCATCTGCACGGCAATGCGGTCGCCGGGCTTGAGATCGGTGTTTTTCTGCAGATAACTGGCAAAGGCACCTGAGAGGCGATCCAGCTCAGCGTAGGTCAATGTCACGCCCATATTGCTGAATGCTGGACGGTCAGCGAACTTTTTACAGGATCTTTCAAACACTTCGTTGACCGAGCGGTAGGTGCTCAGGTCAATGTCATCGGGTACACCGGCGGCGCGCTTACCGCTCCAGAACTCAGGTTGCATTATTTTTATCCCCTTCCCCTGAAAAATGTCTGCCCGTTCAAGCAGGCCGTTGACTGATGCGTTCACCGCGACGATACATCCTCTATCGAGCAGCGAACGGATGCTTTGCATAGAGTGGCGCACGCAATAAGCGTAGCGGGTAATTGCCGAGCCAGGCCTGCGCGGGTTGGATGAACGTTATCAGTAACTCATCAATACGCATATAGCCTGGCAGGCTCCATCAATGACATGAATCTTTGCTCACCTTATTCGACTGTCAAAGCGCACGGGCTGGTCCTACAATAGCCACTCACGCCTGCTAAGGAATCGTCATGCAACACGAGGCTTTTTGGCATAAAAGTACTGATTGCACGCCGTTGTATGTCAACCACTGGTTTGGCGAACAGCCGCCCAAGGCGGTCGTCATGCTGGCCCACGGCATGGCTGAACATAGCGGCCGCTATGCAGGTTTTGCCCAAGCGCTGGTCGCCAATGGATTTGAACTCTATGCGCACGATCAGCGCGGCCACGGCAAGACAGCCGAAAATGGCATCCTTGGCCACTATGCAGACGCCAATGGTTGGGACCTGGTGGTCGATGACCTGGCCTGCATCAACCACCTGATCCGCCATCAACATGCGCAAGCCCCGATATTGTTGTTCGGCCACAGCATGGGCAGCTATATCGGCCAGGCCTATCTGATGCAGCACAGCAGCAGTGTGCATGGCGCTGTGCTTTCCGGCTCCAACTATCAACCCGTTGCGCTGTATAAAAGCGCGCGGGCCATCGCCCGGTTTGAAGCCTGGCGCCAAGGGCCATTGGGCCGCAGCGCATTGATCGACTTTCTTTCATTCGGCTCATTCAATAAGGCATTCAAACCCAACCGCACTCCATTTGACTGGCTAAGCCGCGACCCGGACGAAGTCGACAAGTACATCCATGACCCGCTCTGCGGTTTTCGTTGCAGCAATCAGCTGTGGCTCGACTTGCTCGCCGGCCTGCAGGAAATCACCCCGCCAGCAAAGCTCGCCCAGATCGAAGCCAGCCTGCCGCTGTTGATAATTGGCGGCGCGCGTGACCCGGTAAGCCAAGGCAAACGTCTTGCAGACTTGGCCGGTGCACTTAAAGAGGCCGGCAAGCAGAATGTGGAACTGAAAATCTATCCTGACGCTCGCCACGAATTGCTCAACGAGAGCAATCGCGATGAAGTCCACAGTTTTATTATTGAATGGTTGGAGCAGACCCTTGGCCAACCACGCCCATTTCGATCCACGATCCAGGAGATCCACCAATGAGCCAACTTAGCAACACGCCTTACGATGAACTCGAGGTCGGCCAAAAAGCCAGTTACAGCAAGACCGTCGAGGAGCGTGACGTGCAGCTATTTGCCGCCGTTTCTGGTGACAACAACCCAGTTCACCTGGATGCCCAGTTTGCCGCCGAAAGCATGTTCAAGGAGCGTATTGCTCATGGCATGTTCAGCGGCGCCTTGATCAGCGCAGCAGTTGCCTGTGAATTGCCCGGTCCCGGCACGATTTACTTGGGCCAGACCATGCGTTTTACCCTGCCGGTAAAGCTCGGTGACACCCTGACTGTGCAGTTGGAAATTCTCGAGAAGCTACCCAAGTTCCGGGTGCGCATCGCTACTCGCGTGGTTAACCAGCGTGATGAAATGGTGGTTGACGGCGAAGCCGAGATCCTGGCTCCACGCAAGAAACAAACAGTCGAGATGCCGCCGATGCCACAGGTTACTGTCAGCTAAAGCAATAGCGTTTGACGAACACATATTGTGCTTTGTGCATGAGTCATCAGACAATGCACAATAGCTGTGCATGCAGGACCTGCATGCACATTACCTGACCCTATAGATTTATCCAGCACATAGCCTAGTCAATATATCCACCGATATTTTGTGCATCATGCACAAATCGCTTTGTAACAATCATTCTGTGTGAAGTGCATTCTCAGAATCTAGCGGACTGGCACGCCATCTGCTATGCCGAATACTTCACTACCCCCTGTGGAGTTCCCCCATGTCAACCAACAACGATAGCGACTACCCGCTTAGCGAAGTTCCGCAAGGCGCCCGCAAAGGCCTGTTCTCAACCTCGATTCTGCTATTCGGCTTCACCTTCTTCACCGCCACCATGTTCGCTGGCGGCAAAATAGGCATGGCCTTTGATTTCACATCACTGATCTGGGCCGCGGTCATAGGCAACCTGCTGCTCGGCCTCTATGCCGCCGTCTTGGGGCTGATCGCCTGTCGCAGCGGTTTGAACTCAGTATTGATGGGACGCTTTTGTTTCGGTGAGGTCGGCAGCAAGCTGTCTGATGTTCTGCTCGGTTTTACCCAGATTGGCTGGTACGCCTGGGGCACAGCAACCATCGCCATCGTGCTGGTGAAAATTCTCGGCCTGCCAGAAGGCTTAACCACAACACTGATGGTGCTGTTTGGTTTTGGCTTCTGCATCACCGCTTTCATCGGCTACAAGGGCCTGGATATGCTTTCGCGGGTGGCCGTGCCGGCGATGATAGTGCTGCTGGGCTGCTCATTGTGGATTGCCACTCGCGATGCCGGAGGCATGAGCGCCTTGATGGCGATCGAACCCAAGGAAAGCATGAGCCTGAGCGTGGCCATCACCATGGTGTTTGGCACCTTCGTCAGCGGTGCCACCCAAGCCACCAACTGGACGCGCTTTGCCAAAAGCGGCCGTGTGGCGATGCTCTCCAGCCTGCTCGGATTCTTTATCGGCAACGGCTTGATGATTATTGCCGGTGCTTACGGCGCCATCGTTTACCAACAGCCTGACGTTGTAGAAGTATTGGTCCTGCAAGGCTTGTCGATGGCCGCAGTGGTGATGCTGTTTCTCAATCTGTGGACCACTCAAGACAACACCATTTATAACTTCGCCGCCGCTGGCTGTAACTTGCTGCGTACTGACCGTCGCAAGCTGGTCACTGTTGCCGGGGCGGGTATTGGCACCTTGCTGGCAATTGCCGGCATGTACGAAATGCTGATTCCGTTCTTGATCCTGCTCGGTTCGATCATTCCACCGATTGGCGGTGTGATCATGGCTGACTTTTTCTACGGCCATAAAGGCCGCTATCCAAAGCTTGCCGAAACGCAGCTACCGGCCTTCAACTGGATTGGCCTCGGCGCTTATGCGATTGGCGCGGTGTGCGCGTACGTATCGCCTTGGGTTGCCCCGCTTGTGGGGATTGGCGTAGCTGCATTTGCCTACATGCTGCTGTCTAAAATCATCAGCCCGATGCCGACAGGCACGATCAACGCCTCAGGTTCAGTCAACTAAATGAGCCTGACCCTGGCCGATGTATTGGCTCTCCCCGGCCTCGAAAGCATGCGCTTGCGGGCTGGCGAGGCCATGCAGAACAATCCAGTGCGCTGGCCTTATGTGGCGGAAAACAGCAGCATCGCCGAATGGATCATGGGCGGCGAGCTGGTCTTCGTCACTGGCATCAACCATCCACGCAATGAAGAAAACCTGTTGCTGCTGGTACGCCAGGCACAGGAACGCGCTGCCGCCGGCCTGGTCATCCTGACTGGCCCGGAATACATCAAGCAGATTCCACAGAGCGTTATCGACGCTGCACAGCAGTTGGGTGTACCGCTGATCGAGCAACCATACTCGCTGAAAATGGTGGTGGTCACGCAAGCTATTGGCACGGCCTTGGTCCAGGCACAAATGCTTGGGCGTTCGCGCCAGCACTTGCTTGAGCAACTGCTCGAAGGTGATGTGCAATCCCTCGATTCTTTGCTGCAAAGGGCGCACAGCCTGGGCTTGCCGTTGACCACTGCCCGGCAAGTTGCGCTACTCAAGCTCGAAGGCAGCGAACGCCTGATCGAAGCCTTTGGCGCGGATCAGGCCGAATCCATCTTGCAAAGCAGCCGCGAACGCCTGCAGCGTGCACTGCAACAGCTTCTGGACAACCTTGGCCAGGCACTTTCGCCCGTATGCCAAGGCGAACACTGGATCGCCCTGCTCCCAGCTGTCGCCAGGCTCGACCAGCAGCGTAATCGCCAAGCGATGCAGGCGCTGATCGAAGCGCTCAACCCGGAACTGGCACCGCTGCGCCTTTATCTCGGCCTAAGCACAGAGGGTCATGGCCCGGAACGTTTTGCCCATGCCCTGCACGAGGCCCGCCAGGCGTTGGTTGCAGCGCAGTCATTCCCCGAACGCCTGGGAGTGTGCAGCTACAACGAACTGGGGGCGATTGAACTGCTCGGCGCGATTCGTGATCGCAGTGTGCTCGACCAATTCGTCAACAAGGTGCTCGGCCCCATCATCAGTGATGACAACCGTCACGAACCCGTATTGATTCCTACGCTTGAGGCCTGGTTCCACGAGAGCGGTAATCTCGCCCTCGCGGCCCAACGCCTGGGCGTACACCGCAATACCATGAGTTACCGGACCCAGCGCATCGAAACGCTAACAGGCAGCTCATTTAACAACCCCCACGACCGCCTGAACATCAGCATCGCCTTGTTGATTTGGCGCCTGTCTTCTTCACGCCCTGCCCGGAGTACCGAATGAACATTATTAATGCCCGACTACGCGGTCGCGAAGGCCTATATCGAATCGTCCTGGAACAGGACCGAATCACTGAGATCAGCCCCCATAACCCGACAATCAGCGCAGTGCCGAACGACCTTGATGCCGGCGGCAACCTGGTGATTGCTCCCTTTGTCGAGCCACATATTCACTTGGACGCCACACTCACCGCGGGCGATCCGGCATGGAACATGAGCGGAACCCTGTTCGAAGGCATCGAGCTATGGGGCAAGCGCAAAGCGCAGGTCACCCACGAAGACACCAAGTTGCGCGCCAAAAAAACCATCGACATGCTGGTTGAGCACGGCATCCAGCATGTACGCACCCACGTTGATGTCACCGATCCCACCCTGGGCGCGCTCAAGGCCATGGTCGAGGTGCGCGAAGAAACCCGGCACCTGGTCGATATGCAAATTGTGGCCTTCCCGCAAGAAGGTATTGAGTCGTTCACAAACGGTCGTGCGCTGATGGAGCAAGCGGTTGAACTTGGTGCCGACGTGGTCGGCGGTATTCCGCACTTTGAAAACACCCGCGACCAGGGCGTCAGCTCTATCAAGTTCCTGATGGACCTGGCCGAGCGTACCGGATGTCTTGTCGATGTGCATTGCGACGAAACCGACGATCCTCACTCGCGCTTTCTGGAAGTGTTGGCAGAAGAAGCCCGGGTACGCGGCATGGGCGCTCGGGTCACCGCCAGCCACACCACTGCCATGGGTTCATACGACAACGCTTATTGCTCGAAGCTGTTCCGCTTGCTGAAGATGTCGGGCATCAATTTTATCTCCTGCCCGACCGAGAGCATTCATCTGCAGGGACGCTTCGATACCTATCCCAAGCGCCGCGGCCTGACCCGGGTTGCCGAGATTGATCGCGCCGGAATGAATGTCTGCTTCGCCCAGGACTCAATCGTCGACCCTTGGTATCCCTTGGGTAACGGCAACATCCTGCGCATACTCGAAGCGGGCCTGCACATCTGCCATATGCTCGGCTACGCTGACTTGCAGCGCGCCCTGGACCTGATTACCGACAACAGTGCTCGCACCCTGAACCTCGGTGAGCGCTACGGCCTGGAAGTCGGCCGCCCTGCCAATCTGCTGCTGCTGTCAGCGCCAAGTGACTACGAGATGATCCGCACCCAGGGTTATGCCCTGACCTCGATTCGTGCCGGCAAGGTGATCATGCAGCGCACACCCGCCAAGGTGGCGCGATTCTAGGACAATGCGCAAGACGGTCGATGCTCGACTTGGCGCCGCACTTAAGGAACCTCCGGGATTTGCAGAGGTTCCTTAGCGCTTGTCCAGCACCTTGACGCTGGCGGTCATGCCCGCACTCAACAAGACATCTTCCGGCATTTCATCAAGCTGGATGCGCACCGGAATACGCTGCGCCAGGCGCACCCAATTGAAGGTCGGCTCGACATTGGCCAGCAATTGGCTATCAGGGCTGGCGTTGCGGTCAGTGATGCCACGGCTAATGCTTTGCACATGACCTTTGAGTGGATGCTGATAACTCATCAGCCAAATCTCGACTTCATCACCGACCGCAATCTTGGGCAGCTTGGTTTCTTCAAAGTAGGCCTGCACGTAGTAGGAATCTTCATCCACCAGCGCCAGCACCGGCTGGCCGGTGTTCACGTAATTGCCTTCAGCCAGCTGCAAGTTGGTGATGTAGCCGTTACGTGTTGCCAGCAATCGACTGCGCGAGACATTCAACTCGGCTTGCTTCACCTCAGCCTGTGCCTGGTGATATTCAGCCAAGGCAATTTGCGCGCTGATCTGCGAGTTCTCCCGCAACTCGGCGCTGATTGCCTGCGGCCCCAGACGAGCACGCCTGGAGGCTTCGTGCTGACGCAAATTCAATTGTTGCTTGCGGGTTTCCAACACCGCCTTGGCCTGCTCAAGGGCAACGTCATAGCGTTCGGGGTCGATCTCCATCAGCAGGTCGCCCACGCCAACCCGCTGGTTGTCCTTGACCGACAACCCCACCACGGCTCCGGAAACATCAGGCGCAATGGTGACGATATCGGCGCGTACTCGTGCATCGCGCGTCCATGGCGAGTACATGTAGTAATTCCACAGCCAGTGGCCGGCAAACAATGCTGCCAGCACAACAGCCAAGGTGATACACACACGAATAGTTGAACGCATAAATTGATTCTCCATGACTAACGCCCAAGCACCGCAACAATGCCTGCCAACACACACACAAACAGCGCCGTATCAAACAAGGCTTCATGCCAGATCCAGCGCGAGGCCCCCAGGCGTGCAAACAACAACCGCAAGATCCCGGTCACTGCAAACGCCAACACCAGGTAAATAAGAAACGGGCTGAGCAGGACACCGCCTATCGACCACTCATGCAAGCCCATATTGCTCTCCTTTATGAGCACACCAGTTTTTCCAGCCTAACTGCAATTGCAACAGAGCGGCTCGCGCCAGACGCCGATCAATACTTGAGGTATTGGCATTGAGCGCCTGCAATAATTCGTCAACGGCTGCATCCAATACCTGTCCACGCTCGGGCGCCGGACCAATGCCCAACTGTTGGTCAAGTTGCTGCAAGAAATGCTGCTCGGCGATACCCACTGACTTGTCACCGGCCTCAAGACAAGCACGCAGGTGCAGTAACTCGTCACCCAGGTCAAGGCTGGCGATACCATCATCCCAGCGCGTGCGGGTTGCGTCGGGCAACGCGGGGTAATGTCGCGCCAGCTGCAATAGCCGATCGGCAATACGCCCGCCGAACCAGTTTTCGGCACCATTGAGCGGGCGCCGGGTCAAGCGCCTCAAGTCATTCAATGTTGCGTCCAATAACCGACTGCCCAGCCAGCGAGGACTGCGGATAGAGATCAGTTTGAATGCCAGCACGGCAAAGCCAACACCCATGATCAGTGCCTGCGAGGTGTTGAGGAAATAAGTGACACTGAAATTCATCTGGTTTTGCGGCGAACAAAGCAAAATGAAGTGCAGCGCAAAAGACGTGGATGTAGCGCCCATCGCCGGGTTACACATGCCTAACGCAGCGAAAAACAGCGGCACGCCCATGGCCAGACAAAGCATGGCAAAGCTACTCAGTTGAGGCAGGACAAGTTCCCCCACCACAAATGCCACTGGAATCGCGTAGAAAATTCCACGCAGGAACATCATGCCGATCTGCGCTGCATTATCACGGCTGGCAAACAAGCTGCAGACCACCGCCGTCATCAAGATACCGCCGGAGGCGAAGGTCCAGCCGGTCGCCATCCAGAACGCAGAAAATGCCAGGAAGGCCAAGGCGCTGCGGGCACCATAAATCAATGCCGTTTGCCAGTCGCTGTGCCATGACAAAGGGTCTGGTGCATTGCGCGGGGCAACCCCCTGCTCGACAGCATGCAGCGATTGATCGGCAACCTGCATGCGGGTGACCAACAGCAACAAGCGCTCCAGGCAGATCTGTTGTGCAGGATTCAATCGCTCGCTCAGCGCGGCCAATCTAACCCGCTCGGCCAGCTCATCCAAACCGCTCATCTGCTCCATATCAAACTGCTCACGGGCAGCGATAATCAAGGGCTCGATACATTCCCGCTCTTGCGCACTGAGCTGACGCAACTGACGCCCCACGCCGCGCGCGAGGCGCAACATACTGAGCAGGTCACGGCTCAAGACCCGCAGCGCAGCAGCACGCTGACGCCCGCGTGAGCCCTCAAACCAGGCATGTTCGCGCTGTGAGTCGACCGCCACTATATGCCCAAGCACCTGCAGCAAGCCTTGCCGTGCATGGCTCTCTTGCGCCAAAGCCAACGAGGCCGCATTCAAGCCAGCGCGCCAGGCAACATTGGCCTGTTTGATCAGTTGCACCTCGACCCTTTGCGGCCAGATGATTGCGCTCGCTGCAGTGGCACAAAGGATACCCAGTGATATTTCGGTGCAGCGTGCCACTGCTTGATCAAACACCGTCAGCGGATTGCCCACTGCTGGCAAGCCAATGATGGCCACGGTGTAGCCCGCCAGCACAAAGGAATATGACCAGGCGCTGCGCAGCATGGTTGAAGACGCCGTACACATCGCCAGCCAGACCGCCAGCGCGCCGATGAACACCCAAGGGGTCTGCGCGAAAAGACCGATGAATGCCACGGACATTATGGTCCCGACCAGGGTGCCCACCATTCGCGCCAGCCCTTTTTGCACAACCATGCCTGACAATGGCTGGGCCACGATAAAGGCGGTCATCATGGCCCACACCGGTTGCTCCAGGCCAAAGCGCATTGCGCACCACAGCGCCAGCCCTGCTCCGAGCAGCGTTTTGATTGCAAATTGTATGGCTTGTCGGCTAGGCGCAATGAAGGCCAGCGATGCGTGGGGCATAACTGCGTCCGAGGAATTGCTCACATATGAAAATAGCGGATTGACACCAACACGCCTCTGAAAACTTTCACCCAAGGTATTGATTGCTCATCGATGATCACGGGCGGCGCAGCCGCTTTGGTAACCCGTGATCCTGCAATTGGGTTTTGCACTGGAGGGTTTGTAGAAGCCTTTCGCGTGACAATTATTAGCCAGCTAACTAAATTCGTCCAGCCCATACTCGAAATTTATGCAAAATCGGCGGTTGCAAATTTAGCTGATTCAAGCGCGGGGTTGGGCAGTCAGCTTAGCCTTCGGCCATGCCCATTGCAGACGATGACCCATAAAAAAAGGCGACCTAAGTCGCCTGAAGCTGCCTTGCGTGCAGTCGAGTTGAAAGACCCGCCTTACTTGCGCTTGTGCGCGTCTTTCCAAATGAACATACCAACCCCGCCAAAGAAGGCGAACATCAGCAATACAGTGCCAATACCTGCAAGAACGACAGTGTCGATAAACATGGTTGCCTCCTGAGCGGCGTGTAATCTGGAATAGCTCCAAGTTACGCAATGTCAGGCTGGCTGGTCTTGACTTGGATCAATAATGATCCCGGGGCGGGGCTGAATCAGTAGCAGACACTGATCCAGATCAATAGACAACAGAGGCTTGTAAAGACTTAGCGCTTCTTCGACTTGCCTTTCGACTTTTTCTTGGCCTTAGGCAATGGCAAGGCCTGCTCGAATGCCTTGCGCATTTCATCGAGCCTCTTGTCGTGCAGGTCGTGAATCCGCTTGCCACGCTCGACGTTAAAGTCGATCAGGTTGTTTTCATTGCTCATGGGCAAAATCATCCCCCGTCCAGTACATAACGAAAAGTCAGATTAAGCCGTGGTGCGCAGGGTTTACGCGTTTTGGCGATCTGGTGTTGCCAATAATGCTGGGTTGATCCGCGCATGACCAGTAGCGAGCCATGATCCAAGTGTAACGAGTGCTCAATGCGTTGCTGGCCTTTACGGCGCAAGTCAAAACGCCTGCTGCCGCCAAGACTCAATGAAACCACAATCGGATCGCGACCCAGCTCGCTTTCATCATCGCTGTGCCAGCCCATGGAATCTTGGCCGTCGCGATAGTAATTGAGCAGCAATCCATTGAGCGGTTGACCCACATAAGTTACCAGTTGCGCACGAATCTCGGCCAGCAGAGGCGTCCAAGGCAGGGGCGCGTGATACAGGCCAGAATAACGATAGCCAACGCCAGCGTCACCATACCAGGCCAGCAGGCGCGGCACCGGATGGCGGCGCCCAAACAAATTGACCTGGGGTTGTTGCCAAGGCGTCTGTTGATATAGCTGTAGCAACCAGAGGTCGGCAAGCTCGGCACTGAGCCATTGCGGACGAAAATCCAACTCGGCATCAGGCAATTGCAGCGGGGTATCAGCGAACAAACTCACAGCGCTATTCACTCAAGGCAAAGGTGTGCGGACCATTGTTGGTTGTTCAGACCTCAATATCCACCCACAATCCCCGGCGCGGGAGTTCCTCGCCGTCCTCCTGGGGCTCGGCGTCGACCGCCTCGTCACCCGCTTCGGCCAGCAAAGCTGCAACATAGCGCTTTTGTTGGCGGCGCTGCTCTTCGCGCAATATCGCCTCGGCGTCCTGCGGATGACGTTTGTCGAGGTTAAGCGCGCTTTCCTTGCTGGTTTCTGCCACGGGCATGACCGGCGGGGTGAGCGGTTTGGGCTTGACCACATCCTGGCTAGCAGTGACGGGGACCAAGCTCTGCGGGATCGGTGGCAACACGATTGGACCCTCCTTTGGTCAGGCTGTCGGCAGCTTTAGCGCAAACATGAGCCTGGCCTCACTACACTTTCGACTCAACGGCTGATTTTTATATCCAGCGAAACGCAAAAAGATCAATGGGGCTTTGGCCTAAACCGGCGTTGCGGTTACCATAGCCGGCTTTTCACGCGGGAGACAGGCATGGCGCAGCAGTACGAACCGGGGCAACGCTGGATCAGTGACAGCGAAGCAGAGCTGGGCTTGGGGACCATCCTCATGCAGGAAGGTCGCATGCTCACGGTACTTTACCCGGCGACTGGCGAAACCCGTCAATACGCTGCGCGCAGTGCACCACTGACGCGTGTGCGATTCTCGCCCGGCGATGAGATCACCCATTTTGAAGGCTGGAAGCTGACCGTACAGGAAGTCGACGATATCGACGGCCTGCTGGTCTATCACGGCCTCAATGCGCAACACCAAAGCGTGACAATGCCTGAAACGCAGCTTTCCAACTTCATCCAGTTCCGTTTGGCCAGCGACCGCCTGTTCGCCGGTCAGATTGACCCACTGGCATGGTTTGGCCTGCGTTACCGCACGCTTGAATTCACCAGTAACCACATGCAATCGCCGCTCTGGGGTCTGGGTGGCGTGCGTGCGCAGCCAATCCCGCACCAGTTGCATATTGCCCGCGAAGTTGCAGATCGAATTGCACCGCGCGTATTGCTGGCCGACGAAGTAGGCCTGGGTAAAACCATCGAAGCAGGCATGGTGATCCATCGCCAGCTGCTCTCTGGCCGCGCCAATCGTGTGTTGATTCTGGTCCCTGAAAACCTGCAACACCAGTGGCTGGTGGAAATGCGTCGCCGCTTCAACCTCGACGTCGCCCTATTCGACGCCGAACGCTTTATTGAAAGCGACGCCAGCAACCCGTTCGAAGACTGCCAACTGGCGCTGGTTGCCCTGGAATGGCTGCGCGAAGATGAAAAGGCCCAAGACGCTTTATTTGCAGCAGGCTGGGACTTGCTAGTGGTCGACGAAGCGCACCACTTGGTTTGGCACCCTGAACGCTCCAGCCCTGAATACTCGCTGGTTGAACAGTTGGCTGAAGTGATTCCCGGTGTTCTGCTGCTCACGGCAACGCCTGAGCAACTTGGCCAGGACAGCCACTTTGCCCGCTTACGCCTGCTCGACCCGAACCGCTTCCACGACCTCGAAGCCTTCCGCGCCGAAAGTGCCAACTACCGGCCGATTGCCGAGGCCGTGCAAGAATTGCTGGATCAAGGTCGCTTGTCGTCCGAGGCCCATAAAACCATTCATGACTTCCTTGGTGCCGAAGGCGAAGGCCTGCTGGCGGCGGTTAATGACGGCGACAGCGAAGCCTCTGCACGCTTGATCCGCGAACTGCTCGATCGCCACGGCACTGGCCGTTTGCTATTCCGTAACACCCGTGCTGCTGTCCAAGGCTTCCCTGAACGGGAACTGCATGCCTATCCGCTGCCGAGCCCGGATGAGTACATGGAGCTGCCGATCGGCGAGCATCCTGACCTGTACCCGGAAGTCAGCTATCAAGCCCAAGCAGAGGTTGACGAAGAGCAGCGCTGGTGGCGCTTCGACCCTCGGGTCGAGTGGTTGATCGACACCTTGAAGATGCTGAAAAAATTCAAGGTCTTGGTGATCTGTGCCCACGCAGAAACCGCTCTGGACCTTGAAGACGCGCTGCGTGTGCGCTCGGGTATCCTCGCCACCGTATTCCACGAAGGCATGAGCATTCTTGAGCGTGACCGTGCCGCCGCTTACTTCGCGGACGAAGAGTTCGGCGCCCAAGTGCTGATCTGCTCCGAGATCGGCAGTGAAGGCCGCAATTTCCAGTTCGCCCACCACTTGGTGTTGTTCGATCTGCCTGCCCACCCCGACCTGCTTGAGCAACGCATTGGCCGTCTTGACCGTATCGGCCAGAAGCACCGGATTCAGTTGCACGTTCCCTACCTTGAGAGCAGCCCGCAAGAACGCCTGTTCCAGTGGTATCACAATGCGCTCAACGCATTTCTGGCCACCTGCCCGACAGGTAACGCCCTTCAGCATCAGTTTGGCAGCCGCATGTTGCCGCTGCTGGAAAGCGGTGATGACAACGAATGGCAAGCCCTGGCTGACGAAGCCAAAACCGAGCGTGTACGTCTTGAAGGCGAGCTGCATGCAGGCCGCGACCGCTTGCTGGAACTCAATTCCGGCGGCGCAGGTGAAGGCCAGACCCTGGCAGCCGATATCGAAGAGCAAGACGACCAGTTCGCCTTGCCGATCTATATGGAGCAACTGTTCAATGCCTTTGGTATTGACAGCGAAGACCACTCGGAAAACGCATTGATTCTGCGCCCAAGCGAGAAGATGCTCGACGCCAGCTTCCCGCTCGGCGACGACGAAGGCGTGACCATCACCTACGACCGCAACCTGGCGCTAAGCCGCGAAGACATGCAGTTCCTGACCTGGGAACACCCCATGGTGCAAGGCGCCATGGATCTGGTGCGTTCCGGCTCGATGGGCAACACCGGCGTGGCCTTGATCAAGAACAAGGCGCTGAAGCCAGGCACCGTACTGCTTGAGCTGCTCTATGTCAGTGATGTAGTCGCACCACGCGCCCTGCAACTGGGTCGCTATCTGCCGCCAGCAGCGCTACGCTGCCTGCTCGATGCCAACGGTAATGACCTTGCCAGCAAAGTGGCCTTCGAGACGCTCAACGATCAACTGGAAAGCGTGCCCCGTGCCAGCGCCAATAAATTCGTCCAGGCCCAGCGCGATACGCTCAACCCGCAGATCGCGGTGGGTGAAGAAAAAGTCATGCCCCGCCATCTGGAGCGTGTTGCCGAAGCCAAGCGTCGCCTAGCGGCTGATATGGATGAAGAACTTGCGCGCCTCACCGCACTTCAAGCGGTCAACCCAAGCGTGCGCGACAGCGAGATCGAAACCCTGCGCAGCCAGCGCGAGCAAGGCTTGAGCTCGCTTGATAAAGCGGCGTTACGCCTCGAAGCAATCCGCGTGTTGGTTGCTGGTTAATCGACTGCGGCAAACAAAGAAGCCCGCAGACGCGGGCTTCTTTTTGGGCGCGTAAAAACTCAGCTTAAGGCGACGCCTGCGTCCAGCGGCACATCGGCGGACATTTTGTGCTGCATACGCTGAGCATCCGCAGCGAAGCAGAGCGAGGCCTGAACCAACGCCAGCATGGTCAGGAACAACGCCACTGGAATCAAATACATCGCATCATGCAAGCCAACTGCCTTGAACGCCTCGTTCATCTCACTGGCTCCCGCCGCAAGCATGGCTGCCTGGGCAAAATGATCAGACAACAAACCAACCGCCAATGGCCCGAGACCACCGCCCAGCAAGTACAGACCAGCAAAGAACAACGCCATTGCCGTGGCCCGCAAGCGAGGTTCAACAACATCCTGAATCGCCGTGTACACGCAAGTGTAGAAGTTGTAGGAAAACAGCCAGCCAAGACTGAATACACCGACAAATACAGCGACTTCGATACGTCCTGAAAACAGCGCGTAGCCGGTTGCCAGAGCTGCTATCAACATGCTCAGGGCCGCAAACAGCAAGCGGCCGGTCTCCGATCGCTGGTGAATTTTGTCCGCGACCCAACCGCCCAGGGTCAAGCCAACAAGGCCAGTCAGGCCCACGATCACGCCAGTCGCCACCGCCGCCTGCTCCAACGGCAGCAAGAAGTAGCGTTGCAGCATCGGCACCATAAATGAGTTACACGCATAGGTTGCAAAGTTGAACGCCAAACCGGCCAGCACCAACCACCAGAAGGTACGAATGGCCAAGACTTTACGCAGCGGCTTTTCAACTTTCGTAGTTGCCACTGCAACGCGCTCGGCTGCGCCACGCGTTGGCTCCTTGATAAGGAACATCATCACCGCCAACAGCAAACCCGGTACTGCCGCGATAAAAAATGGCGCGCGCCAGCTGTCAAAGATTCGCACCATGCTGCCGATGGTAAAAAAGGCCAGCAATAAGCCAATCGGCAAACCGAGCATAAAGATGCCCATCGCCCTGGCACGCTTGTGCGCCGGAAACAGATCGCCAATCAACGAATTTGCGGCAGGTGCATAGCTGGCTTCACCAATGCCGATGCCCATGCGAATCAGCAAGAAGCTCCAGAAATTCCAGGCCATCCCATTCACTGCAGTCAAACCGCTCCACGCAGCCAGGCCCCAGCCCATGATTTTGCGTCGCGCGCCGGTATCCGCCATGCGCCCAAGCGGCACACCGGCAATGGCGTAGACAATGGTAAATGCAGTACCCACCAGACCAAGCTGCAGATCGCTCAGGCTCCACTCTTTACGCAGCGGCTCGATAATGATCGCCGGAATGGTGCGGTCGAAAAAATTGAACATATTGGCCAGAAACAGCAAAAACAAAATGCGCCACGCATTGGCTGCCTGCTGAGTGGGTTGCATGCGAAGTTTCCTATTATTCTTGTTGTTTTGCTGAAACCTCAAACAGCGTTCCAACTATCGATGTTGGGTGCACGCTAGAGCCTATAGCGGCCTATGTCTGTGACTATTCGCGCGCTGAATCCATGACCCTAACCCAACCCTATCCGATCCCTCCAAGGCATGAGGCCTAGCCCAGCGCTCACTCAGTGCTAGCGGCATAATCGTTGTTTTCCAGCGTTTTTTTTCGCGCATTAGTTGCCAATGGCTACACTTGCCTGAGCCAGTGTCATTTGGCCACTCCGAGGCTAATGACACCCTGTTGGTACTGGAGAAATAATCATGGATTGGTTTGATCTGCGATTTACCCGGCATATTCCACCAGATGGACACTTACTGGAAAGCAGCCATCAAAGCCTGGGCATGATGCTCTTGGCTTTTCTACTTGCCTGTATTGCCTGCTACACCGTACTCGAAGTGATTGAGCGCATCAGCCATGCGCAACAGCCACTGAGCCGCTGGTTGTGGCGGATAGTCGGTGCACTCTGCTTGGGCAGTGGTTCATGGGTACTGCACTTTATTAATCAGTTGCCCGCAGCGGAATATGCACAAACTGCTGTAGTTGCGTCGGCAAACTTCAGTTCCTTGTGTGTCGCCACGGTCTCGGCCTTTGTGGTTATGTTGAGCATCTCCAAGGGTCAGGCCAAGCCAGTACGACTCTTCACCAGCTCATTGCTTATCGGCTTGAGTAGCACAACGCTGCATGTGTTTGCGATAACCCAGAATGCCCAAGTGATCGCCCTGTTTTACTCGCCCCTACTGATCATGGCGTCACTCACCTTCGCCTGCGCCTTCAGCTATGCCGCCCTGTACAGCTACGACCGCCAACATGCCCAGACCACTCCATCGATGTCACGGTTGAGCCGGATTACCGCCAGCGTAGCGCTCGCACTGGCGATCGAGTTAACGCATGGCTTCGGTATTGAAGCAGTAGTCGCCGACCTCGCAAGCGCGACCCCAACTGAGGTGCTCATGGCTGAGTCGCACATGGCCCTGATTGTCTCGTGCCTGGCATTGCTGGGATTTGCCGCGAGCCTGATTGCTGCTGCGCGGGACAAGCACCAAGTCGTTAGCCAGTTTAATGTTCATCGCGTAAATAGCTTGCTCAACCAACTTGATCAGGCCCGCACATCACTACAGCAAGCAGCCAACTACGATGTGCTAACCCAGCATTTGAACCGCCGGGGCCTGAATCTCGCATTCACCGAGAAGCTGCTCAAGCACCAGCAAACCAATACACCGCTGGGCATATTGGTTATCGATATCGACCATTTCAAGCGGATCAATGACAGCTTGGGCCATGCTATTGGCGACAGCATGCTTAAGATAATCGCCGAGCGCGTGGGTTCCGCATTGCGCAATGACGACGTGCTCTCACGCCTGGGCGGCGACGAATTCTGCGTGCTAGCCAGCCTCAAATCCAAAGATGAAGCACGGGTTTTGGCCGGACGCATTTTACTGGCGATGAAAGAACCCATAGTGATCAATGGCCGGTGCATGATGATGACCTCGAGCATTGGCATCTGCATGTTTCCCGAGGACGGCAACACCCCGGATGAACTGCTCAAGCATGCCGATCTGGCGCTGTACCAGGCCAAGGGCAGCGGCCGCAATCAGATGCACTCATTTAGCTCGCCGCTAAAGGCCAGGGCCAGCGTTGAGTTGCTGCTCGAAGAAGAATTGCACAGCGCGCTGCGCAACGATCAAGGTTTGCAACTGTTCTATCAACCGATTCTCGACCTGCACAGCGGTGAGCTCAGCAAACTTGAGGCGCTCGTGCGTTGGCAACACCCGCAGCGCGGACTGCTCAGCCCAGACCGTTTTATTGGTATTGCTGAAGCCAACGGTTTTATCGCTGAGCTGGATAACTGGGTACTGCGCCGCGCTTGTTGCGACCTCTCACGCTTGGCCGATGAGGGGCACGGGCATATCAAGATCGCAGTGAATTGCTCTGCCCTAAACCTGGGGCGCAAGGAGTTGGCCGAGGAAGTCAGCGAGGCGCTGTCGCACTTTTCAGTTCCTGCGCAACGACTCGAACTGGAAGTCACTGAAAACGCCCTGATGGGAAATATCGGCCAAGCCGTCGATCTACTTCAGGAGCTGCGCGCCCAGGGCGTCAGCTTATCCATTGATGACTTCGGCACCGGCTATTCATCACTGGCTTACCTGAAGCGCTTACCCATCGACACTTTGAAAATCGACCGATCCTTCATCCAGGACATTCCCGGCGCCCATGAAGACATGGAGATCGTCCAGGCCATAATCGCAATGGCTCATTCACTGCGACTCAAAGTGGTCGCCGAGGGCGTGGAGACGCCCGAACAATTGAACCTGCTCGCCAGATTGAAATGCGACAGCATTCAGGGTTACCTGCTCAGCCGTCCCATTCCAATGCAGCAATTATTGACCTTTCTCGCAGACTTCAAGGTCGAGAGCAGCGCTGCATATCATTTATAGATAAGCGCCTGAACACGCAAATCAGGCATGTTCCAGCTGCGCGCGCCACTCGCGCAGCCAGCTCAAACTGGCCTGCGTGCCCTGAGCTCCAGGTTTGTACTCAGCACCTATCCAGCCGCCATAGCCGCTGGACCTGAGTGTTTTGAACGCGGCCATAAAGTCCAGCTTGCCGCTACCCGGCTCGCCACGACCGGGGCAGTCGGCAAACTGCACATGACCGATACGGCCCTTGAGCCGATGGATACCCGTGCTGATGTCCTCGCCCTGCATGGCCATGTGATAAAGATCGTACTGGGCGCTGCAGTTGGCGTGATCAACCCTCTCCAGCAAAGCCTGCAAATGCGCGCTGCCATTGATTAAAAAGCCGGGCATATCCGTTGTATTGACCGCCTCGCAGACCACTCCAATGCCCAGTAAAGCAAAGGCGTCGGCGGTCTTGCGCAGGTTGGCAGCCAAGGTCTGCAACGCGTGCTCGCGTTCGACACCCTCAGCCAGCCGCCCTGGCAGCACGTTAACCAACGCCGGTCGGACCATCGCCGCATAGCTCAAAGCAGTCTCCAGCGCTTGATCAAACTCGGCCTGGCGCGCCGGTACCGCCGCCAGGCCATCGCCGCCAGTCATTAAATCCGCAGCAGGCAGATTGATCACGCGCAGCGGCATACCTGCGGCTTCAAGCGCCTCCTTCAAACGAATAGCCGGGACCTCATAGGGAAACTGAATCTCAACCCCGTCAAAACCTGCCGCGCTGGCGGCGACTATTCGATCGACCAGAGGCAGTTCGGTAAATAGCAGTGATAGATTGGCGCAGATTTTCATAGGCTTTACTCACAGTCACGGTATTGCTTGACCAAAGTGGCAGGGTCTTTTTCCAGATAACCTTGGCTACCATGCAAACGCATCAGTTGCGCAGCCAAGCCAGTCACAGGCGTTGCCGACCCCGTCTGCTGGGCGACTCGAACGGCGGTATCCAGATCCTTGAGCAAGGTGCGTACGTGCCACTTGATGGGTTCAAACTCACTCGCCGCCATTTGTGGTGCAAGAATCTGCAGGGGTTTTGAATCCGCAAAACCACCAGCTAGCGCTGGCGCGATCAAACTGGCATCCACCCCGGACTTTTCAGCCAGAGCAACGACTTCAGCAATGACCAGAGCGTTGCAGGCAACGATCATCTGGTTGCAAACCTTGGTAACCTGCCCCGCACCCACATCACCCATGCGCGTGAGACGCTGGCCGAGATGAGCCAGCACGGGCCTGATCTGTTCGATATCTGCATGGGCACCGCCCGCCATGATTGCCAATGACCCCGCCTCCGCGCCAGCAGTGCCGCCAGAGACAGGCGCATCGATCCAGCGCATGCCGCTGCGACGCTCAAGCTCGGCTGCCATGTCCCGGGTTTGCGCGGGGTCAAGGCTGGAAAAATCGACCAACAACTGGCCCGGTCTTGCTGTCTCGACCACGCCACCCGGGCCGAACACAACGTCACGTACCACATCGGTATTGGCCAGACACAACATGACGATGTCAGCCTTGGAACAGAGTTGCGCCGGTTGATCCACTGAAGCTGCACCCAGTTCGATCAACGGCTGGCATTTATCAGGTGAGCGATTCCACACAGTCAATGGATAACCCGCCGCCAGCAGGCGACGCGTCATCGGCAGGCCCATCAGACCAATTCCGGCAAAAGCTAAAGCGTGTAAACCAGCAGACATCATCAACTCCAGTCGTGACCAAGGTTATGCGGCTATCTTAATCCCAAAGCATGGTCGTCATTCAGCCGCGAGCTGATTAGACTATGGGCTTTCGGGCATAGTAAGCCGCAGCATATTGCGACTGCGCCCATTTCACTGTCAAAAGACCAAGGGACTTCCATGAGCATCACTCGCTTAGAAACCTCCGCACGCATGAGCCGCGTTGTCGTTCATAACAATACGGCCTACCTCTGCGGCCAGGTTGCTGAAGACCGCACCGCGGGTATCGAGGATCAAACCAGGACCATGCTGGCCAAGGTTGATGCACTGCTGGAATCGGTTAACAGCAGCCGTGAGCAGATCCTTTCTGCAACCATTTATATCAAGGACATGAGCCATTTTGCAGCCATGAACAACGTGTGGGATAACTGGGTTCCAAGCGGTTTTGCCCCGGCCCGCGCCTGTGTACAGGCCAGCATGGCCAGCCCTGAACTGCTGGTTGAAATTTCCGTCGTTGCGGCGATCAAAGAGTAAAGGTCATGACCAATAGCGTGCCGCAATTCTGCCGTGATCCGGCATTGCCAGCCATTGAGGCACGCTCGATCGTTGATGGGCGCAAGGTCTGTTATGCACTGCATGCCCATGCCCATTTTTCTATTGGGGTGATCACCGCCGGGGCCTGCACCTACATCAACGGCGCGCAACGCCAGGCTATCAGCCAAGGCACGACCGTGCTGATGAATCCGCAGGCAGTGCATGCCTGCAACCCGATTGACGAGCAACCCTGGTCGTATCGAATGCTTTATATCGACTGCCAATGGCTGGCCGGAGTGCAGGCCTCTGTGCGGGAGCTTTCAGCTGGGCAATTTCAAGGCTATCAGCCGATCCTGAGCCTTTCTCCAGCGCTCTTTGATGCCTTCAATCAATTCTACGACAAGCTGCTCGACACCTCGCTCACACCAGAGGTGAAGCAGGCATCGGCACTGGCGTTCTTCGCCTTGATGGATCGCACCCTTGCTCCGCAGGCTGGCGCGGCCAGCGAACCCGAACAGGCCCACGCAAAACTTGAATTGGCCGCTGCGTTTATCCGTGAAAACTGCGCACAGCCGTTGAGCCTGCAACAGATCAGTGACGCTGCTGGTCTCTCCCGCTCGTACATGATTCGCGCATTCCGCCAGCATTTCGGCATGACACCACACACCTACCTGACCAACCAGCGCGTACAGCTTGCGCAACGCCTGCTTAAGCGCGGTGAATTGATTGTCGATGCGGCGCTGGCGGCAGGCTTTGCCGATCAGGCGCACCTGCAGCGCACCTTCAAACAGTTTATGGCCGCCACACCCGGGCAATACCGGGGCTGATCAAGCCAACAACAAATAACCACAGCACAGCACCAGCAACGCCGCCATCAAGCGGTTGAACACGCGCATGGCAGTTGGTGAACTCAAGTACTGCTGCAAGAAGGTCCCAGCCACCGCCCAGCAGGCAATCGACAGGTAACAGACAATAAAATAAATCGTTGAAAACTCAGCAATCTGCTGCACGTCGCCATCCGCCACAAAGGCGCCCATGCCAGCAACACAGGCCATCCAGGCCTTGGGGTTAAGCCATTGCAAGGTTGCCCCATAGAGCATCGACGGCGCTCGCCCCTTATGCGTCGTATTCAACTCGCCGTTATCGGTCGCCAACTTGAATGCCATAAACAGCAAAAAGGCAACACCAGCCAACTTGATCAACTCGGTCAGAAACGGCCACAGCTGCAAGACTTTATGCAAGCCCAGTCCAGTCAACACCAGCAACAAAGTGAAGCCCAGCGTTGCACCCGTGACATGCCGCAGGCTGGCCCGCAAACCAAACTGAACCGCGCTGCTCAAGGCGATGATATTGACCGGCCCCGGTGAAATTGAACTGGCCAGGGCAAACGCCGCCATCGACAACCAAACACTCATACCCAACCCTCACCCGACTGTTTATGCAAGAAGCGCAAGGCTAAACAGTGGCCAATCGCAAGGATTGAAGAAAAATACCCTGGGTAGCTGGTCTACTCTCAAACGGGGGGTTAGCTTGAGCCCAGTAACATCGACACAGGAGCCGCCAATGCCCGCACATGAAAAAATCAATTACGTCGAGTTCCCGGCCAAGGACCTGAGCGCTACCAAAGCATTTTTCAGCGCTGCCTTTGGTTGGTCATTTGTCGATTACGGCCCGGACTACGCGGCATTTTCCGACCAGGGGCTCGACGGTGGATTCTTCGCCTCGGACCAATGCTCGACCTGCGCCAACGGCAGCGCACTGATCGTCCTGTTCAGTGACGAGCTTGAGGCCACGCAGGCCAAAGTCAGCGCTGCCGGAGGCACAATCAGCAAAGCAATCTACAGCTTCCCCGGTGGGCGCCGCTTCCACTTCGTAGAACCCAGCGGCAATGAGTTTGCTGTGTGGGCGCTGCCAGCTAGCTGATCCTTGGAGCACCCGGCAGATAAAACATTTATAGGTACCCCAGTGGCAAGCACGTTATGCTTCGCATCCACATTTACCAAGACTTGCCCTTATAATTAGCTCGCTTTCCCCGCTATTTAACCGGAGAACCCGCCATGTTTAAACGTACCCTTGCGCTCGCCGCAGGCATCGCGCTGTCTGTTTCCGCCGTTTGCAGCCATGCAGCTGAAGTACTACGCGTTTCCGCGATTCCAGATGAAGCCCCGACTGAACTGCTGCGCAAGTTCAAGCCGCTGGGTCAATACCTTGAGCAGCAACTGGGCATGAAGGTTGAGTTTGTACCGGTTGCCGACTACGCCGCGGTGGTCGAGTCATTGGCCTCAGATCGCCTCGACATGGCTTGGCTCGGAGGCTTCACCTTCGTCCAGACCCGACTGAAAACCGGTAATGCCGTGCCGCTGGTTCAGCGCGAGCAGGACGCCGAGTTCACCAGCAAATTCATCAGCGCCGACCCGGCGGTTAAGTCGGTCAAAGACCTTAAAGGCAAAACCTTTGCCTTCGGTTCCGTGTCGTCGACATCTGGCAGCCTGATGCCACGCTATTTCATGCTGCAAGATGGCATCAAGCCTGAAGAGTTCTTCAGCCGGGTTGCCTACTCCGGTGCCCACGACGCAACAGCTGCCTGGGTCCAGGCGGGTAAAGCAGACGGCGGTGTACTCAATGCATCGGTCTGGGACAAACTGGTTGCCAGCGGCAAGGTCGACACCAGCAAAGTCAAGGTAATCGCCACCACGCCAACCTACTACGACTACAACTGGACTGTGCGCGGCACGCTTGATCCAGCGCTGCAAGCCAAGATCAAGGCGGCGTTCCTGGCGCTCGACCCAGCAGTGCCTGAGCAGAAAGCCATTCTTGATCTGCAAGCAGCCAGCCGCTTCATCGAAACCAAGCCTGAAAACTATGAAGGCATCGAGCAAGCAGCACGCGCAGCTGGCTTGTTGAAGTGACTGTAACGCTACAAGGCGTGGGTCTGACCCACGCCAACGGCCAAGTTGCGCTCAGTGATATTGATTTGACGGTCAAAGCAACTGAGCGCATCGCCATCATCGGCCCTTCAGGCGCTGGTAAAACCACGTTGCTGCGCTTGCTTGCGACCAGCTTGCAGCCAAGCACCGGCGCCATCAGCCTGCTTGAACAGCATCCGTGGGCGCTCAGCGCCAGCCAGCGTCAACGCTTGCGCGCACGTATTGGCTTGATCCACCAGGCACCGCCACTACCGCCGCGCCAACGCGTAGTCACCGCAATTCTCGCCGGTAAGCTCGGCCAGTGGTCACTGTTTAAAAGCCTGCTCAACCTGTTTTACCCAGTCGACATCGCTGGCGCTCAAACCGCTTTGGCACGCTTAGATCTGGCCGACAAGCTGTTCGAGCGCTGCGACCAATTATCCGGCGGCCAACTGCAACGCGTGGGTATCGCCCGCGTCTTGTATCAGGGTGCGCAATTAATTCTCGCTGACGAACCTGTGTCGGCCATGGACCCTGTGCTCGCCGGCCATACACTCAGCGTATTGAACAACGAGGCTGCCGCGCGTGGGGTGACCCTGCTTGCCAGCTTGCATGCGGTCGATCTGGCCATGGCGCATTTTCCCAGGGTAATTGGCGTACGCGCGGGACGCATTATGTTTGACCTGCCAAGCGACCAGATCAGTCCTGAGCAACTGGATACCCTCTACGCCAACGAAAAACTGCAGCCAGCGCCAGACGTGCTCACGCCTACCCCGCTTGTGGTGCAGATTCCGCGATGCTGAAACCTGCACTACGCGATCCAGCCGCCCTGCCACGTCTGGCACTGGCCCTGCTCGCGATAATAATCCTGTGGCCCGGAATCAAGCTAAGTGAAGTTGATTTGGCGGTCTTGTTCGACGCGGAAAACAGCAAAACCATGGGCAATTTTGTCAGTGGCTTCTGGCCGCCCGCCCATGATCCCGAGTTTCTGCAGATACTGCTGCGCGCCACTCTTGAAACACTGGCGATTGCCACCGCAGGCATGGCGCTGGCACTGTTACTGGCGATTCCTTGTGGGCTGCTGGCTAGCCGCGCATTGTCACTATCGGCAGCGCATCGCAATGGCCGCCCCGCCTGGTGGTCACTGGCCCTGCGCTGGCCGGTTCGTGGTGTGTTGATCGTGCTGCGCAGCGTGCCCGAAGTTGTTTGGGCATTATTATTCGTGCGCGCGGTGGGCCTTGGACCAACGGCAGGCGTGCTGGCCATCGCCATTACTTACAGCGGCATGCTGGGTAAGGTCTACGCCGAAATTTTCGAGTCAGTTGATCAGCGCCCCGCTCGCGCGCTGCTGGTGGCTGGTAGCCCACGGCTAATGGCATTTGCGTATGGCGTGCTGCCCAATGCCGCGGCTGAAATGCTTTCCTATACGGTGTACCGCTGGGAGTGTGCAGTGCGGGCATCGGTGGTCATGGGCTTTGTCGGTGCTGGCGGACTCGGCCAGCAAATTGATTTGTCACTGCGCATGTTCGCCGGTGGTGAAGTCGCCAGTATGCTCCTGACCTTCCTGTTGTTGGTGCTGCTTGCTGACCAACTGAGCAGATTGCTGAGGGCGAGGCTGCAATGAAGTACCTGCTCAACTACAGCCTGGTGGCATTGCTGCTGGCTTCGGTGTTCGCCTCATTCAGCTACCTGAACATTGACCTGACAACCCTGTTTGCCGGTGACGGCTTGAGCCAGATGGCCAGTTATGCCAATGGTTTCTTCAGCCCTGACTTTAATGCCTCGCACTTGCGCGCTATAGGCAAAGGAGCGCTGGAAACCCTGGCGATGTCGTCCATTGGCACTCTACTGGCCGCTCTGCTTGGCATGCTGCTGGCACTTCCAGCCGCCGGACGCTTTGGTCTTTTCGCCATGAGCTTAAGCCGTCTGCTACTCAATGCCTTACGCGCGATTCCTGAACTGGTCTGGGCTGCGCTGGTGGTGCTGGCTGCAGGGCTGGGCCCAAATGCAGGCACCTTGGCCTTGGCGCTGCATACCGCAGGCGTGCTCGGCAGGCTGTTTGCCGAAGCCTTGGAAAACGTCAGTGATGAGCCCGCACAAGCGATTCGCCTTGCCGGTGGCGGGCGCGCTGTTGCCTTTTGCTACGGCACGCTGCCGGAAGTCTGGCCACAACTGATTGCCTACACCCTGTACCGCTGGGAAAACAATATCCGCATGGCCAGCGTATTGGGTTTTGTTGGCGCAGGGGGGCTGGGACAAATGCTCTACTTCCACCTAAGCCTGTTCCAGGAAGCTCAGGCTGCATCGGTGATTCTGGCGATGCTGGTGCTGGTACTGGCGGTCGATGCGTTGAGCGCCTGGGCACGTCAACGCTGGGTCAGCCAGTAACCCAGCGCCAACGCATACCTTTACAGGCCGTCTTTGGCCAAGTGTTCTAAATCTACTGCTTCACCACTGCGCAGCTGCAGCTTTTCGCGGATATCTGCAAACATCAAGTCGTACTCTTTGTGGCGACGCATGATGATGCCGTTGTTCACCGGGATGCCGTGCTTGGCCACGACGCGGGTTGCCACACTGCTGAAGTTGTAGGCGGTGTCACGGTGTAGCTCGAATTTCTCCTCGAAGTCCTTGCCATTGCAGTTACCAACAAGACGCACCGAAAGCATCGGCCCTTCAACTGGGTCCTGGCGAACGTCGTAGTACATATCCAGGGAGTAGACCGGGCAGCCATTGCTGGCGACCTTGTTGGCCCGGTGCAGGTGACCCTCGGTATATTTGGAAACCGGCGGTACGGCCTCCTCGACCGTCTCGGGCTCCAGCACTTCGACAGGCACGCCAAGCTTGGCTTTGATGTCGGCGTACATCCGGTCGTAGTCTTTGTGGTTGCGTGCAATCAGGCCGTCGCTGCCAGGCACCCCGTATTTTTTACCGATGCGGCCAATCACGCTTGCGAAATTGAATGCCTCTTCACGGGCCAACTCAAAGGACTCTTCAAACATTGAGCCGTTAACATTACCGGCCATGCGCATGCACAGTATCGGCTTGAAGTTCTCATCACGGTGCACGTCATAATAAATATCGACACTGAATTCAGGTATATCGCTCGAAGCGCGTTGCTTGGTGCGATGTACGTGTCCGGGCTCAAACATTGTGCTACTCCATGTAAAAATTAATCACGCATCTAAATGGGTACGACCACTGAGACGATCTGACCGTTCAGCGCTTATTTGGTGCATCCATGCGTTCTTGCACCAGCACCCAAGGTGCAACCACCACGGCCCACAACTGCGGGTCACGGGTCAATACACCTTGGGCTTGCTCGTCGGTCATTTTAGTAACAAGCCCACTCGACAACCAGTCCGACACTTTGGCGCTGTCATTCTCGACCACGGCCTGCGCGACCTCAATTAAATCCTGTGCCGGCTCAATCCACAACAAGACGCCCTTGGCAAAATGGGGTTGCAACTCTTGCCAGGTAATCGCAGCTGTTTGCCCGAGGAGTTTGGCATAAAGGGTGCTTGGTTGCTCTGTCATGGTTGTGCCTATTTTTTAGCCGATTTTTGATTGCCATCATGATAACGTCGGCATGCTGGCAGGCAAGTTCGCCTGACGTCATAAAATGAAGCCAAGGCACGCCGTTTTTCTATACATTTCTTATATTTAAGCGACAACTTCGGTTATTGTCCCCTGCTTCCGGCTTTTCAAGGCGCAAATCCGCGCTCTACACTGTACCGGTACAGTTGCTAGGGGTATGGCCGAGGGATAGGACTCGGTTCTGCAGCTTTGGCCGCGAGAACTACAACAACTAAAAACACAAGAGTGGAGCATTATGAAAAAGGCAACTCAGCAGATGACCAAACTGTTAGCCGCCATGGCAATGGCCGGCGTTGCAAGCTACTCAATGGCTGCAGACACAATCAAAATCGGTTTGGCGGGTCCGGTTACTGGCGCTGTTGCCCAGTACGGTGAAATGCAGTTCATCGGCGCTAAAATGGCCATTGAGCAGATTAACAAGGCAGGTGGTGTAAACGGCGAAATGCTCGAAGGCGTAGTCTATGACGACGCTTGCGACCCAAAACAAGCCGTGGCCGTAGCCAACAAAATTGTTAACGATGAAGTTAAGTTTGTTGTCGGTCACCTGTGCTCCAGCTCCACTCAGCCTGCTTCGGACATCTACGAAGACGAAGGCATCTTGATGATTACCGCGGCCTCGACCAGCCCTGAGATTACCGCTCGCGGTTATCAGCTGATCTTCCGCACCATCGGTCTGGACAGCCTGCAAGGCCCTACCGCCGGTAACTTCATCGCTGACCACATCAAGCCGAAGAACGTTGCCGTTATCCACGACAAGCAGCAATACGGCGAAGGCATTGCCACTGCCGTTAAGCAAACTCTTGAAGCCAAAGGCGTCAAGGTCAGCATCTTCGAAGGCATCAACGCTGGCGACAAAGACTTCTCGTCGATGATCTCCAAGCTCAAGCAAGCCGGTGTCGACTTTGTTTACTACGGTGGCTACCACCCAGAACTGGGTCTGCTGCTGCGCCAATCTGCTGAAAAAGGCCTGAAAGTTAAGTTCATGGGTCCAGAAGGCGTGGGTAACAAAGAGATCTCTGCAATCGCTGGCCCTGCTTCTGAAGGCCTGCTGGTTACCCTGCCGAAATCATTCGACCAGGATCCAGCCAACAAAGCACTGGTTGAAGCGTTCAAAGCCAAGAACGAAGACCCAAGCGGCCCATTCGTATTCCCTGCTTACGCAGCGGTACAAGTGATTGCCGGTGGTATCGAGAAAGCCGGTAGCACTGACACTGACAAAGTGGCAGCTGCTCTGCGCGCTAACAGCTTCAAGACGCCAACCGGCGACCTTTCCTTCGACGAGAAGGGCGATCTGAAGGACTTCAGCTTCGTGGTTTACGAATGGCACCAGGACGGTACAAAAACCGAAGCTAAATAAGCCTCACTGTCCGAACCCAAAGCCCACTGCAGCCGCAGTGGGCTTTGTTTATCAGAAGAATCCCGGTCTTGCGCGGCGCCACAAGCGATGCATTACGCAATGACCCAGGAGCTAGGCAATGCCTGATCTTTATCACTACCTGCAACAGCTGGTTAATGGCCTGACCATTGGCAGCACTTATGCCTTGATTGCTATTGGCTACACCATGGTCTACGGCATCATCGGCATGATCAACTTCGCCCACGGCGAGGTTTATATGATTGGCTCTTACGTGGTGTTTATCGCAGTCGCCGGTCTCGCCATGTTTGGCATCCATAGCCTGCCCATTGTGCTGATCGCAGGATTCGCGGCCAGCATCATTGTCGCCAGCGCCTATGGCTACAGTATTGAACGGGTCGCCTACCGGCCTTTGCGCGGTGGCAACCGTTTGATCCCCCTGATTTCGGCAATTGGTATGTCGATATTCCTGCAGAACGAAATACTGCTTGCGCAGGACTCCAAAGACAAAGCCATCCCCAACCTGCTTCCGGGTAACTTCGTGTTCGGCGAAAACAGCATGAACGGCGTGGTGATTTCCTATATGCAGGTGCTGATTTTCATCGTGACCTTCCTGGTCATGGTCGGCCTGACCTGGTTTATCTCCCGCTCACGCCTGGGTCGCGCCTGCCGCGCCTGCGCTGAAGACTTGAAGATGGCCAATCTGCTAGGCATCAACACCAACAACATCATCGCCCTGACCTTCGTCATCGGCGCGGCACTGGCTGCCGTCGCCTCGATACTGCTGAGCTTGCAGTATGGTGTGATCAACCCGCACCTGGGCTTCCTCGCGGGCATCAAGGCCTTCACCGCAGCAGTACTGGGCGGTATCGGCAGTATTCCGGGTGCGGTTCTAGGCGGCTTGGTTCTCGGTGTTGCTGAAGCATTCGGTGCCGACATCTTTGGCGACCAATACAAAGACGTTGTCGCATTCAGCCTGTTAGTGCTGGTGCTGCTGTTCCGCCCGACTGGCATCCTGGGTCGTCCGGAGGTTGAAAAAGTATGAGTTCGGCAATTACTAAAAACCTCAAGACGGCATTTTTCAGTGCCCTGCTGGTATTGGCCGTGGCCTATCCAGTGCTGGGGCTCAAGCTGACCACCGTCGGTATCAAGCTCGAAGTTCATAACGCCAGTCCGGCTGTTCTGTGGACTATCGCGGCATGCACCATCGTGATGTTCTTCTGGCAGCTGTTTCGCGGCCCGATCAGCGCGGCCTGGTCCCACGCCCCGAAGCTGCCAAGTGTTCCGAGCAAGGCATCCAACTTCATTACCCTGCCTTCGACCCAACGCTGGATCATTCTGGGTCTGATCGTGGTTGCCCTGGCGTGGCCGTTTTTCGGCAGCCGTGGCGCGGTGGATATCGCCACCCTGATCCTGATCTACGTAATGCTTGGCCTGGGCTTGAATATCGTTGTGGGCTTTGCTGGCCTGCTCGATCTGGGTTACGTCGGCTTCTACGCTGTTGGCGCCTACACCTACGCCTTGCTGTCGTATTACTACGGCCTGGGTTTCTGGGTGTGCTTGCCGATTGCGGGGCTGATGGCAGCCTTCTTCGGCTTTATTCTCGGTTTCCCGGTGCTGCGCTTGCGCGGTGACTATTTGGCGATTGTGACCCTTGGTTTCGGTGAAATTATCCGCATCCTGCTGCGTAACATGACCGAACTGACTGGCGGCCCGAACGGCATCAGCAACATCGACAAACCAACCCTGTTTGGCCTGTCGTTCGATCGCAGAGCGGCTGAAGGCATGCAAACCTTCCACGAGTTCTTTGGCACCTCTTATCAGTCAATCAACAAGGTGATCTTTCTCTACCTGATCGCCCTACTGTTGGTGTTGCTAACCCTGTTCGTGATCAACCGGTTGCTACGCATGCCGATTGGCCGGGCCTGGGAAGCCTTGCGTGAAGACGAGATTGCTTGCCGCGCGCTGGGCATGAACCCAACGGTCATCAAACTCTCGGCCTTCACCCTTGGCGCCTGTTTCGCGGGCTTTGCCGGCAGTTTCTTTGCCGCTCGCCAAGGCCTGGTTACACCAGAGTCGTTTACCTTCATTGAGTCAGCAATCATCCTCGCCATTGTGGTTCTGGGCGGCATGGGTTCTCAGCTCGGGGTGATTCTCGCCGCGATCGTGATGATCCTGCTGCCGGAACTGATGCGTGAATTCAGCGAGTACCGCATGTTGTTCTTCGGTGCCCTGATGGTATTGATGATGATTTGGCGTCCGCAGGGCTTGCTGCCCATGCAGCGCCCACACCTGGAGCTGAAACAATGAGCCGCCCGATTCTGGAAGTAAGCGGCTTATCCATGCGTTTTGGCGGCCTGCTGGCCGTCAACGGTGTGAATCTGACCGTCCACGAGAAACAAGTAGTGTCGATGATCGGCCCCAACGGCGCCGGTAAAACCACTGTATTCAACTGCCTGACCGGCTTTTACCAGCCAACCAGCGGCAGCGTGCGCCTCAATGGCGAGCAAATCGAGGGGCTGACCGGCCACAAGATTGCCCGCAAAGGCGTAGTGCGTACCTTTCAGAACGTGCGTTTGTTCAAGGACATGACGGCGGTGGAAAACTTGCTGGTGGCGCAACACCGTCACCTCAATACCAACTTCCTCTCTGGCCTGTTCAAGACCCCGGCGTTCCGCAAAAGCGAGCGCGAGGCCATGGACTATGCCGCGCATTGGCTGGACCAGGTCAACCTGACCGAGTTCGCCAACCGCCCCGCAGGCACCCTCGCCTACGGTCAGCAGCGCCGCCTGGAAATCGCCCGTTGCATGATGACTCGTCCAAGCATCCTGATGCTCGACGAACCAGCTGCAGGCCTGAACCCTCGGGAAACCGAAGATCTCAAGGCACTGATCGGCATGCTGCGCGACGAACACAACGTCACCGTGCTGCTGATTGAGCATGACATGAAGTTGGTAATGAGCATCTCTGACCACATCTTCGTGATCAATCAGGGAACACCGCTGGCAGACGGAACGCCGCAGCAGATCCGCGATAACCCGGATGTAATCAAAGCCTATCTGGGGGAATCGTAATGCTCTATTTCGAAAACGTTTCGACTTTCTACGGCAAGATTCAAGCACTGCACGACGTTAACGTTGAAGTTCGCCAGGGTGAGATTGTGACCCTGATCGGCGCCAACGGCGCAGGCAAATCAACCCTGTTGATGACCCTGTGCGGCAACCCGCAAGCCACCAGCGGCAGCATCCGTTATCAGGGTGAAGAACTGGTCGGCATGCAAACGCCAGACATCATGCGTAAAAGCATTGCCGTGGTTCCTGAAGGCCGCCGGGTGTTCGCACGGCTGACGGTCGAAGAAAACCTGGCCATGGGTGGATTCTTTACCGACAAAGCTGATTTCCAGGAGCAAATGGACAAGGTGCTGCACCTGTTCCCGCGCCTGAAAGAACGCTTTGAGCAACGCGCCGGCACCATGTCCGGTGGCGAACAGCAGATGCTTGCCATTGGCCGCGCGCTGATGAGCAAGCCAAAACTGCTGCTGCTCGACGAGCCTTCACTGGGTTTGGCGCCGATCATCATTCAGCAGATTTTCGATATCATCGAACAACTGCGCGAAGATGGTGTGACAGTGTTCCTGGTTGAACAAAACGCCAACCAGGCCTTGAAACTGGCCGATCGTGGCTACGTACTGGAAAACGGTCGTATCGTCATGCAGGGCAGCGGTGAAGAGCTGCTCAACGATCCAAAAGTACGCGATGCCTATCTCGGCGGCTGACCGAGTTCATTGCAACTAAAAATGCCGCTGATTTCAGCGGCATTTTTTATGGGTGTGACTTATATAAAGTGACTATGCTTAGCCACCGGTCAGACGGCGGCGAAGGCGTTGAGGAACCAGGTGATCAAGGGGATCGCAACAATATCGATCAGTACCGCGCCACACAGCGGCACAATGATAAAGGCCTTGTAGGAAAACACTTTGTAGTGCTCACACACCGCGCCCATGTTCGCGACCGCGTTTGGCGTAGCCCCAAGACCATGCCCCATAAAGCCTGCACACAACACCGCCGCATCATAGTTCCCGCCCAGCAGACGAAACAGCACGAACACCGTCAGCAAGACCATCACCACGACCTGCACGACCAAGATGCCGAGCAGCGGCAAACCAAGTTGCTCCAGTTCCCAGAACTTGAGGCTCATCATCGCCATGGTCAAGAAAATACCCAGGCACACATCGCCGACAGTGCTGATGGCCGAATCAGGAATCTCGATGACCCGCGCCCGATCATTCAGATTACGCAGCAGCACCGCAACAAACATTGCGCCCACATAGCTCGGCAGAACAATGCCCAGATGGTCATTCAAGGCGCTGCCGAGCCAGAAGCCCAACACCATGATCACCAAGATGCAGGCCAGCAACCGTAAAAGCGTCGGCGCGTCCAAGGACTGAGCCGGCTCCTGCGCGCCAGGCTTCAGTGAGCCTAGCGCCCCCACCTGCTCGGTCACGACGGCGAGCTTTTTGCGCTCGATCAACCAGCGGGCAACAGGCGTTCCAAGCAAGCCACCGGCCACCATACCGAATGTTGCGGCAGCCAGTGCGGCAGTGGTTGCACCCTGCGCGCCAAGGCTTTCCGCCACGGGGCCAAATGCAGCAGCAGCACCGAAACCACCCTCAAGCGAAACAGCGCCAGCCATCAAGCCCAGCAGCGGATCGATCCCCAGCAGGCTAGCCACGCCTACGCCCAAGGCATTTTGCAGCAATGCCAAAAACCAGCAAGCGCCCAGGTATACAAACAAAACCTTGCCGCCTTTACGCAATAACCCAAGGCTGCCACCGAGCCCCACAGTGGTGAAGAACGCAACCATCAAGGGCGTTTGCAAAGCCGTATCAAACTTCAGGCTCAACAGTTCTTGGTTACGTAGCAACCACACCAGCAAGGCAAAACCAAAACCGCCAATTACCGGTGCAGGTACACAAAGTTGAGTGAGCCAATAGCTGCGTTTTTTCAGGAATGATCCCGCCCCGAGCAGTAGCAATGCCAAGGCGGTGGTGGTTAATGCATCCAGTTCTAGGGTCAACATGGCAAGTTTCTCTATTGTTATTGCTGATCAAATTCTGACCAGGTGAGTGAATTCAAAAACCTCAATCGACCATGCTGGCCAACAGTCGGGCACCAATGCGTGCGGTGCGATTGTCTTGATCCAGGCTTGGGTTAAGTTCGGCAATATCAGCCAGTCGCAGTTTGCCGCTGGCCTTGGCAAGTCGAACCAGATGCTCGATTACCATCACATCCACGCCATGGGCCGATGGCGCACTCACGCCCGGCGCCTGGCTTGCAGGCAGAACGTCCAGGCAGACCGTCATGTACAGGTGGTCAACGCTGCTCAGAAACCCTTGGAGAAATGCTTCGATGGCCTGCAGGTTCCAGCCTTGCATTTGCCGGTCGAGCAGATAGCGCACATTCAGCCTTTGAGCTTGATCAAACAGCGACTGGGTATTGTTGTGCTCACTAACCCCCAGGCAGCAGTACTCAAAGTCCATGCCTGCTGCCTGGCAATACTCGGCAATCTGTAGAAAGGGCGTGCCGGAGCTGCTCTGCGCAGCGAAGCGCAAATCAAAGTGCGCATCAAAATTGAGGATGCCCAGCCTTGGCGTGGGCTCTTGCTTGCGCAGGTGATCCGCCAGCCCGGTAAAACTGGCGAAGGCAATCTCGTGACCACCTCCCAGCCCCAACGGCCGATGGCCATTGCCGAGCAGTTCGGTGATTGTTGCGGCATAGCGCTGTTGTGCAGACTCCAGCTTATCCGCTTCGCACCAGACATTGCCCGCGTCATAAACCGGCGCCGAGCCATGCCAGGCAAGATTGGCCAAGGCTTTGCGTAGCGCCTGAGGGCCTTGACGCGCGCCAATACGCCCTTGATTTCGCCTGACGCCTTCGTCGCAGGCAAAACCCAGCAAGGTCACGCCAGATACCTGTTGTAACGCATAGGGCTGAACCCACTGGTGCCAGCGCAATGCGCTTTGGCCTTCGGCGGCATCGGTGCGGCCGGTCCATACCTGCATATCAGCGGTGTCGGTCATGCTTTGGCTCTCTTAAATACTCAATCAAGACGTGCACTGACCCGCAGCGCCGCATCCTGTGTCCAACGAATCAATTGATCGCTGCGTTGCTCTGCTCTGATCGCCGGTGCCATCAGGCTGATTACAGCCTGCAAGCGCTCGCGACTATCAAATAGCGGCGCGCTAACGCCCCAGACGCCTTCATCAATCTCGCCATTTGAAACGGCATAACCGGCTTGTCTGATTTCATCGAAATTGCGCATGTAGTCGTCCAGCGCCGTCGCCTCGACCCCTTTGGCTGCCAATATCGCCAGGCTTTGTGCCGGCTCCATAAAGGCCAGTAATGCCCGAGCCGATGCCCCGATCAACAAGGGCTGGGCCAGGCCTTTCTGATAACAGCAGCGCAAGGGTTGCTGGCTATCGACCAGCTCCACGCATATCGCCTGGCCATTGATTGGCACCATCAAGGCAACGCTTTCCCGGCTCAGCTCAGCCAGGCGCTTGAGTTCGGGCTTGGCCAATGTCACCAATACCGCATCACGATCAAACTTCTTGGCCAACTGCATGCACGTTGGCCCAGGCAGATAGCGCCCCTGACCGTTATCCTCGGCCAAGCCCCAGCGCAACAGGGTTTTCAGGTGGCGATAAGTGCTACTCAAGGGCTGCTGCAGGTTTTCTGATAATTCCTTGGCCGAGATAACTTCGTCGGCTTGACCCAAGGCGACCAATATCTGTAGCAAGCGATCAGTTGGGGTTTTGTAGTTCATGGGCGCTCCTTACTTTTAGGATGCTCGAACTTTCTCACTTAATGAAATAGCAGTCCCATCCAGTGGGAATGGCCAGCAAATTAGGCGACCAACGGCTCAGGCGCCGGGCTCTAGCGGGACGATCTTCGACCTAAAAGCCGCACCATCCGCACACAAGGGTTGCGGCCAGTTACAATAGGAGGATTACTTTATTGATGACTGCCTGATGACCGAGCCAATACGCCTTTCCAAACGCCTGATCGAACTGGTCGGTTGCTCCCGACGCGAAGCTGAGCTTTACATTGAGGGCGGCTGGGTAACGGTGGATGGCGAGGTGATCGACGCGCCTCATTTCAAGGTTGCCGAACAGCAGGTTGAACTGCTGGCAAACGCGATTGCCGCACCGCTGGACCCTGTGACCTTGCTGGTGAATATCCCACCTGGACACAACAGCGCCGAGCGAATCACCGAAGAGCTCAGCACCGCCAGCCACTGGCCCGAGGACGCCTCAGGCATCCGCCCCTTGAAAGGCCACCTGCTGAACCTGACCGCCTGCATTCCCTTGCAAGCGGGTGCCGAAGGCCTGCATGTACTGACTCAGGATTGGCGTATCGAGCGCAAGCTGCGCGATGACATCGTCAAGATGGAGCAAGAGTATGTGGTCGAGGTCAGCGGTGAGCTTAGTGAGCGTGATCTCAAGCGCCTCAATCACGGTTTGATCTTCAATAACTACGCCCTGCCGCCCTGCAAAGTCAGCTGGCAGAACGAAACCCGCCTGCGTTTCGCCCTGAAAAACCCCATACCCGGCCAGATCGTATTTATGTGCAACGAAGTCGGGCTCAAGGTCTTGAGCTTCAAGCGCATACGCGTGGGCGGCGTGTCCATGTCGAAAGTCGCACCGGGGCAATGGCGCTATCTAGCGGCGAAAGAACGCTTCTGAGGAACCGCTGAAAAACTACTGCGCTCGCTACCTTTTTCAGAGGGTCCCAAAACTCCGCACCAACTCCATATTTTCTAGCGCAGACAATCTTGAATCCTGTCTGCGCCTTTATCAGGAATCGATGATGCTTAATAACGATGTGCTGCGCAGCGTGCGCTATATGCTTGATGTCAACGATGCAAAACTGGCTGAAATCATTGCCCTGAGCGGCAAGACAGTTACCAGCGCCGAGCTTGAGCCACTGCTGAAAAAAGAAGATGAAGATGGCTTTATCGCCTGTGACGATGAGCTGATGGCGCATTTTCTGGATGGCCTGGTTTACTTCAAGCGCGGCAAGGACGACAGCCGTCCAGCGCAGCCATTCGAGCTGCCAATGACCAATAACATGGTGCTGAAAAAGCTGCGCGTGGCCTTCGAACTGAAAGAAGATGACATGCACGCGATCATGCAAAGCGTTGATTTCCCGGTGTCGAAACCGGAAATGAGCGCCCTGTTCCGCAAGTTTGGCCACAGCAACTACCGCACCTGCGGCGACCAGTTCCTGCGCAACTTCCTCAAGGGATTGACCTTGCGCGAGCGCCCTCAAGCCGCCGTGGAATAGCCGTTGGACAGTGCTTGAGCCGCGGCGCTAGTCGGCTCTGCACGAACCCGGCTATCGCGCGCCACACATGGCGCCGTATTTGCGCCAACAATAATGCATCCACTGTTGGCGCTGGCCGATTAGGGTGATGGCACCTGTTGATCCAAGGACTCGCCATGCACCCTTATTTTTCTCTAAAAGACCGCACCGCACTGGTTACCGGTGGTACTCGTGGTATCGGCAAGATGATCGCCAAAGCCTTTGCTGAAGCAGGCGCCACCGTTTATGTGTGCGCCCGCGACGCTCAGGCTTGCAGTGACACTGCAAAAGAACTCAGCGCCTTCGGCACCTGCCACGGCATAGCCGCTAACCTGGCAACCGAAGAAGGCGTGCAGGCACTCGCTCAAGCGCTTGGCGGCAAACTCACTCAGCTCGATATCCTGGTTAACAACGCAGGCACAACCTGGGGCGCGCCACTTGAGTCCTACCCGGTCAAGGGCTGGGAAAAAGTCATGCAACTCAATGTCACCTCGGTTTTCAGTTGCATCCAGCAATTGCTGCCGCTGCTGCGAAAAGCCGGGAACAGCGCCAATCCAGCACGCATAATCAATATTGGCTCGGTGGCTGGGATCAGCTCATTCGGTGAAAACGCCTACGCCTATGGCCCGAGCAAAGCTGCATTGCATCAACTGTCGCGCATGCTCGCGCGTGAACTGGTTGAACAGCACATCAACGTCAATGTGATTGCGCCTGGACGCTTCCCAAGCAAGATGACCCAGCATATTGCCAATGATGACGAGGCAATGGCTGAAGACACTGCGGTCATCCCGATGAAACGCTGGGGCCGTGAAGAAGAAATGGCAGCACTGGCGATCAGTCTGGCCAGCACCGCAGGCGCCTACATGACCGGCAATATCATACCGATTGATGGTGGCTTCAGCCTTTAAGGTGGATACGCGGCTCCAACAGCCGCGCTTTGCGGTTTAAGATAGGCGACTTCCAGTTGTGGCCGCCTGTAATGTCTTACTCCGTTTCACCCATCGGTTTTGTGCGCTCGTGCTTCAAAGAGAAGTTCGCCATTCCGCGCCAGCCGCATTTAGCGCCGGCAGCCCGTGGCGTGCTGGAACTGGTTGCGCCCTTTGACCAGCCTGAAGCCATCCAGGGGCTTGAGCACGTCAGCCATGTCTGGCTACTGTTCTTGTTTCATCAGGCCCTTGAAGACAAACCCCGCCTGAAAGTGCGCCCACCGCGCCTGGGCGGCAACCAGTCGATGGGCGTGTTCGCCACTCGCGCGACACATAGGCCCAATGGCATCGGCCAATCAGTGGTCGCGCTGGATAAGATCGAGCCAGGCAAGTTGTATTTGTCGGGCATTGACCTGCTCGACGGCACCCCGGTGCTGGATATCAAACCCTATGTGCCCTACGCCGACTGCATCAGCAACGCAACCAACAGCATGGCTGATGCAGCACCGCGCTTGATCGAGGTTAACTGGCAACCTCAAGCCTTACAGCAGGCATCTGAACAGGCCCAACGGCTTCAGCAACCCGTGCTTGAGCTGATTGAACAATGCCTGGCCCAAGACCCGCGCCCGGCTTATCAAACCCCTCAGCCTGAACGTCGCTACGGCACCCGCTTATGGGATGTCGAGGTACGCTGGCACTATCCGCAACCGGATCAGATTTGCGTTTTGGAAGTGGTTCCAGGCACTTGACCTGAGTCATTTGCACCAGCCTACAGCGGGCGCCACTCACGCGCCGCCACGTCAAACGGCCCAATACAGCACCTTTAGCCAAGGGCGCTTGTAATTTACTGCCGAGCACCCAGTCACATCAGTACTTCTCTTACTGCTCAAGGAAAATCTGATAATGAAACAATGGAGCCTGATGCTGCTGCGCATCTCACTGGGCTGGCTGCTGGTAATCTGGGGCGTCGATAAAGTGGTCAATATTGAGCACGGTCTGGCGGTCGCCAACAAGTTCTACTTCGGTCTGTTGGCCTTCGATAACGTGTTGCAAGCGGCTGGCGTACTGCAGGTGCTTGTTGGCCTGCTGATTGTTGCAGGGTTTATGCGCCGCTTGGTCTACCCCATTCAATTGCTACTCAGCGCTTCCACTCTGTTGGCTGTGTGGCAATCGGTGATTGATCCATGGAGCTGGTTCTTTACCGGCAGCACTGCTTTGTTTTATCCGTCGTTGATCATATTTGCAGGCTGCCTGGTGGTAATGGCCTGGCGTGACGAAGATCTGTTAGCGCTCGACACCTTGCGCAAAAAAACAGCGCCACCAAGCGCTTGAGTACCGGGGGCGGGCGACATAAGACGCAGCTTTTGTGCGCCTCGCCTGCCTCACCCTCCCCCTCGATTTTCGTGCCCGACAACTGCTCAAGCGCAGTTTCCTTTACCAACAAAGCACGAAAAATCCGCTGACCTGCATCAATTCCAAGCGCTCTAGTGAAGCCCAAAAGTGCGGCCCGGTGTCGCACCTGACGCAGCCCTCCAAAATGCTGGCCCAGGCGCTACAGGCCAGTAAACATAGTGGCCCTGCAGCTTTTCCCAAATAAAAACAAGCCGCAGATTCAGCGCCCACGAAGGTGATCCGCAAATATGTAACTTGAAGTTGCGGTTGTAATAATTTGTAATGTCTTTGCCATCTTTCATCAGTAGCCGTGAACTAGCTCACGCTTTGACCGAAAGCTTTCCTCGCGCAGGCATTGCGCGCCATGGCCGAAATCCGCACGGCTAGCCATGCGGCATTCACTTCAAAGGATTGTCTGCTGCAAGCCCCTTAAGGGGTCATAGCACACGCTGACTAACAATATTCCAAACAGCGCACAACTCAGTTTCGCCACGCGAGAACTAGACGGGAGAGGCTTGCCCGAATTCTGGTGGCGGCTGGCTATGCGCAAAAAAGCGTCCAGCAGTTAACGCTGTCAGGACGGTGTCGGCTACGTCACCTCAGTAAGAGAAGACTGGGGCGACGGGGTCAATTTATCCATTAAGGCCGCAAGATGAAAACTGAGCAGTACCTTGGATACCTGAAACGACTTTCGTGGCTGCCGCTGCTGATGCTCGGCGGTTGCAACATGACCTTGCTCGACCCCAAGGGTCAGGTGGGCATGGATGAAAAGTCGCTGATTATCACCTCCACCTTATTGATGCTGATCGTGGTGATTCCGGTCATCGTGATGACCCTGGCATTTGCCTGGAAGTACCGCGCATCCAACACCAAGGCAACCTACAAGCCGAACTGGTCCCACTCAACGCCCATCGAACTGGTGGTGTGGTTGGTGCCCTGCGCGATCATCGCGGTACTCGGCACCCTGACCTGGACGTCCACCCACGAGCTCGACCCCTATCGTCCGCTGGATTCCGAGGTCAAGCCAATCGTGATTCAGGCGGTATCGCTGGACTGGAAGTGGCTGTTCATCTACCCCGAGCAAGGTATTGCAACGGTCAATGAGATTGCTTTCCCAACCGATACTCCGGTGAACTTCCAGATCACCTCGCAGAACGCGATGAATTCCTTCTTCATTCCGCAACTGGGTAGCCAGATCTACTCCATGGCCGGTATGCAGACCAAGCTGCACCTGATTGCCAACGAAGAAGGCAAGTTCGATGGTTTGTCCTCGAATTTCAGTGGTGACGGCTTCTCCGGCATGAAATTCCAAGCCATAGCCACTTCGGAAAAAGGTTTCGCGGACTGGGTCGCCAAGGTCAAGGCCGCGCCGAAAACGCTGGACCAGAGCAACTACCCGGAGCTGGTCAAGCCCAGCGAAAACGATCCGGCGCAGTACTTCTCCTCGGTCAGCCCGACGCTCTACAACTCAATTCTTATGCAATACATGCACGGCCCGTCAACGCCGAAGCTTGGCGCTGGGACCCAAGGTGAGATGCAGGATATGAAAAACATGCACATGCCCATGAACGCGAGTATCGAGGAGTAACCACTGATGTTCGGTTTGTTAACGCTCAAAGCAGTGCCCCTGGACGTCCCAATTATCATGGGCACCCTGGCTGTCGTCGCCCTGCTTGGCCTGGCCGTAGTGGCTGCGCTGACCTATTACCGTAAGTGGTCCTATTTGTGGACCGAGTGGCTGACTTCGGTCGACCACAAGAAAATTGGCGTGATGTATATTTTTGTCGCCATGATCATGCTGCTGCGTGGCTTCGCTGACGCCATCATGATGCGCGGCCAGCTGGCCATGGCCGAAGGCGCCAATCACGGCTTCCTGCCGCCCGAGCACTACGACCAGATCTTCACCGCCCATGGCGTGATCATGATCATCTTCATGGCCATGCCCTTTATGGTCGGCCTGATGAACATCGCCGTACCGCTGCAGATCGGCGCTCGCGACGTGGCCTTCCCTTTCCTCAACTCGCTGAGTTTCTGGCTGTTCGTGGCCGGTGCGATTCTGGTCAACCTTTCCCTAGGCGTAGGTGAGTTCGCGCGCACCGGCTGGGTCGCCTATCCACCGCTTTCTGAACTGGGCTACAGCCCGGGAGTTGGGGTCGATTACTACATTTGGGCCTTGCAACTATCCGGTTTGGGGACCTTGCTGACCGGGGTCAACTTCCTGGTCACTGTGCTGAAGATGCGCACCCCAGGCATGAAGCTGATGCAAATGCCGATCTTCACCTGGACCTGCACATTCACCAACATCCTGATTGTCGCGTCTTTCCCGATCCTCACCGCAACCTTGGCGCTGTTGAGTCTTGACCGTTACCTGGACATGCACTTCTTCACCAACGAGTTGGGCGGCAACGCCATGATGTACATCAACCTGTTCTGGGCCTGGGGCCATCCAGAGGTGTATATCCTGATTCTGCCGGCATTTGGCGTGTTCTCCGAAGTCATCTCCACCTTCACCGGCAAGCGCCTGTTTGGCTACACCTCGATGGTCTGGGCCACAGCGGCAATCACCATTCTCGGCTTCGTGGTCTGGCTGCACCACTTCTTCACCATGGGTTCGGGTGCCAACGTCAACGCCTTCTTCGGTGTTGCGACCATGATTATCTCGATCCCAACCGGGGTGAAACTGTTCAACTGGTTGTTCACCATCTACCGTGGCCGCTTGCACTTCACCACGCCAGTGCTCTGGACCCTGGGCTTTATGGTGACCTTCACCATCGGTGGCATGACTGGTGTGCTGTTGGCCGTACCGGGTGCCGACTATGTGTTGCACAACAGCCTGTTTCTGATCGCCCACTTCCACAACACCATCATTGGTGGTGCAGTGTTCGGTTACTTGGCTGGCTTTACCTTCTGGTTCCCCAAGGCCTTCGGCTTCAAGCTCGACGAGCGCCTGGGCAAATGCGCCTTCTGGTGCTGGATCACCGGCTTCTTCGTGGCATTCATGCCGCTGTACGTGCTGGGCTTCATGGGCATGACCCGACGCCTGAATCATTACGACAACCCACTGTGGCATCCGTACCTGATTGTTGCCTTCTGTGGTGCCGTACTGATCTTCTGCGGGATCGCATTCCAGATCGCCCAGATCCTGGTCAGCATCAAGAACCGCGATGCGCTGCGTGACCACACTGGCGATCCATGGGGTGGCCGTACCCTAGAATGGTCAACCTCCTCGCCGCCGCCGTTCTACAACTTTGCCCAGCTACCTACCGTGCATGCTGTCGACGCGTTCCACGAGATGAAAGAAAACGACACGGCTTACCTGCGCCCTGCCAGCTACAGCCCGATCCATATGCCAAAGAACACCGCTGCTGGCTTGGTTATCGGCATGGTTGGTGCCGTCTTCGGCTTCGCCATGATCTGGCACATCTGGTGGCTGGCTGGCCTGAGCTTTATCGGCATGGTCGCCACTTTCATCGTGCGCAGCTACAACCAGGACGTTGACTACTACGTGCAGCCGGATGAAATCGAACGCATCGAAAGCCAGCGCTTCCCACGCGAGGCTGGCCATCCCCAAAACCGTGCGCAACACGCCCAACAACTCGCGCAAGAGGTGTAACCCGCATGTCTACGGCAATCCTTGATTCTCAACACGGCACCAGCCAGGCCCATGATCATGACCACGGTCACGACAGCGGCGACATGACGGTATTTGGCTTCTGGCTGTACCTGATGACCGACTGCATCCTGTTCGCCAGCGTGTTCGCCACTTACGCAGTCTTGGTTAACCACACCGCTGGCGGCCCTAGCGGCAAGGACATTTTCGAGCTGCCTTATGTGCTGGTCGAAACTGCCTTGCTGCTGGTCAGCAGTTGCACCTACGGCATGGCCATGTTGGCTGCCCACAAGGCAGACAAGGGCAAGACCATTGCCTGGCTGTTCCTGACGTTCCTCTGTGGCCTTGGCTTTATTGGCATGGAGATCAACGAGTTCCATCACCTGATCATGGAAGGCTTCGGGCCAAACCGCAGCGCATTCCTGTCTTCGTTCTTCACCCTGGTTGGCATGCACGGCTTGCACGTAACCGCCGGCCTGGTGTGGATGGTGGTCATGATGGCGCAGGTTTACAGCCGTGGCCTGACACCGCAGAACACCACGCGACTGTCGTGCCTGAGCCTGTTCTGGCACTTCCTCGATATCGTCTGGATCTGCGTCTTCACCGTTGTCTACCTGATGGGAGTTGCCCAATGAGCCACGCACATGCACAGAGTCATGCCGGTGAAAGCCACGGCAGCGTGCGGTCCTACGCTATCGGCTTCATCCTCTCGGTGATCCTCACGGTGATTCCGTTCGCCATGGTCATGAGCGGTCACTTCTCGCGCAACGTCGCGCTGACCAGCATGGTCGTGTTGGGCGTGGTCCAGATACTGGTGCATCTGGTTTGCTTCCTGCACATGAACACCTCTTCGGAAGGTCGCTGGAACTTGCTGGCCTTTCTGTTCACGGTGTTGATCATTGTGATGCTGGTGGGCCTGGCGATCTGGATCATGGTCAATGCCGACAACTTGATGATGCCCTGGATGTGACCATGAAGTTCAAACGCTATCTCCTGATCACCAAGCCCGGGATTATCTTCGGCAACCTGATTGCAGTTGCGGGCGGCTATTTTCTGGCGGCGCAAGGTCACATCGACCTGAGGTTGTTGCTGTCCACCGTGATCGGTCTGTCGCTGGTGGTGGCCAGCGGATGCGTGCTGAACAACTGCATTGATCGCGATATTGACCAGCACATGGAACGCACCCGCGACCGCGTGCTGGTAACCGGTAAGATCTCGCTCAAGGCAGCGCTGGCCCACGGCCTGGTACTCGGCATAGCCGGGTTCAGCCTGCTCTGGTTCGAAACCACCGGATTGGCAACGGCCTTGGCGGCTGTCGGCTATGTGGTCTATGTCGGGCTGTACAGCCTGTGGCTCAAGCGCAGTTCGGAGTACGGCACCCTGGTCGGCAGCTTGTCCGGGGCCATGCCACCGGTTGTAGGCTACTGCGCGGTGTCCGGCCACTTCGATACCGGCGCGGCCGTGCTGCTGCTGATCTTTTGCCTGTGGCAGATGCCGCATTCCTATGCGATTGCGATATTCCGCTTGAACGATTACAAGGCAGCAGGCATCCCGGTGTTGCCAGTCAAGCGCGGGATCAACGCCACGAAACTGCAGATCGTCCTGTATATCCTGGCATTCAGTGGCGCCTCGCTCCTGCTGACATTGACTGGCTTTGCTGGCTACGGTTACCTGCTGATCGCGCTGCTGGTCAGTGCCTGGTGGCTGGTAATCGCCCTTTCCGGCTATCGCGCCGTGGATGATCGCTTGTGGGCGCGCAAGTTGTTCGCCTTCTCCATCGTCGCCATAAGCGCCTTGAGCCTGATGATGTCGATCGACTTTCAAGTCATGCCAAGCGCAAGCCTGCTAGCCCTGCTGTAAGTATTAACATCCTCCCTTTGTCCCGCTCGATGCGGGACTTTTTTTTGCAGCAAAAAAAATCCCACCGCACAGGGTGGGATTTTTCATGACCAACAGCTTACTTCTCGACGAAGGCTCGCTCGATCAAGTAGTCGCCTGGCTCACCCATGCGTGCAGAAACCTTCAGGCCGAAGCTGTCGAGCACTTCACTGGTTTCATCAAGCATGCTCGGGCTGCCGCAAATCATTGCGCGGTCATCCTGGGCGTTGATTGGCGGCAGGCCAATATCGCGGAACAACTTGCCACTGCGCATCAGGTCAGTCAGGCGACCCTGATTCTCGAACTCTTCGCGGGTTACGGTTGGGTAGTAGATCAGCTTCTCTTTCAGTGCATCACCGAAGTATTCGTTCTTCGGCAAATGCTCGGTGATGAACTCGCGATACGCCACCTCGTTGACGTAACGAACACCATGAACCAGCACCACTTTCTCGTAGCGCTCATAGGTTTCTGGGTCTTGAATCACGCTCATGAACGGCGCCAAGCCGGTGCCGGTGCTCAACAGGTACAAATGCTTGCCTGGCAACAGATCATCAAGAATCAAGGTCCCGGTTGGCTTGCGGCTCACCATCAACTCATCACCTGGCTTGAGGTGCTGCAGTTGCGAAGTAAGCGGACCGTCTTGCACCTTGATGCTGAAGAACTCGAGGTGCTCTTCGTAATTCGGGCTGGCAATGGAGTAAGCACGCATCAGCGGGCGACCAGTGTCCTGCTGCAAACCAATCATTACAAACTGGCCATTTTCAAAACGCAGCCCAGCGTTACGGGTGGTCTTGAAACTGAACAGCGTGTCATTCCAATGGTGGACGCTGAGCACACGCTCGACGTTCAAATTGCTCATGCAGGTATCCTCACTAAAGTACGCGACCCACTGTGGGTAATTGCGCTGCATTCTAGAGGGGCGCAGAATATCTGTTAAGTGAATTATTAAGATATAGGTTATCGGTTATATAGATATGCGATTTACTCTTAGACAACTTCAAGTATTTGTGGCCGTCGCCCAGCAAGAAAGCGTGTCTCGTGCGGCCGAATCCCTGTCCCTGTCGCAGTCGGCCACCAGCACCTCGGTGACCGAGCTTGAGCGACAAACCGATTGCCAACTATTCGATCGCGCAGGCAAGCGCCTGACCCTCAATGCCTTGGGTCACCAGTTGCTGCCACAAGCGGTTGCACTGATCGACCAAACCAAAGAGATTGAACGCCTGCTGGCCGGCAAAAGCGGCTTTGGCACCCTGAATGTCGGCGCCACCCTGACCGTCGGTAATTACCTGGCGACCTTGTTGATTGGCAACTTCATGCAATTGCACCCCGAATGCCGGGTCAAGCTACAGGTTCACAACACCGCGCATGTGGTGCAGCAAGTGGCCCATTACGAGATGGATCTTGGCTTGATCGAGGGCGATTGCCAGCATCCGGACATTGAAGTTCAACCTTGGGTGGAGGATGAACTGGTGGTCTTTTGTGCACCGCAACACCCACTGGCCCAATATAAAGTTGCCAGCGTTGAGGCACTTAACCAGGAAGCCTGGATTCTTCGTGAACAAGGCTCCGGCACTCGCCTGACCTTTGACCAAGCCATGCGCCATCACCCTAATCCGCTAAATATTCGCTTGGAACTCGAACACACCGAGGCCATTAAACGAGCGGTTGAGTCAGGCCTGGGCATTGGTTGTATCTCACGCCTGGCTTTGCGCGACGCCTTTCGCCGCGGCAGCCTGGTGCCCATCGAAACGCCAGATCTCGACCTGCGGCGACAGTTCTACTTCATCTGGCACAAACAAAAGTATCAAACGGCGGCAATGCGCGCTTTTCTTGAGTTGTGCCAAACACTGACGGCCGGATTAAGGCGTAGCGATGAAATCGTTTTGCCAACCATTGCCTGAGAACGCCTCAATGGCAGTCACAAGCGCTAGCCCAGCAGGATGATCAACCAGACACTGCCAATCAAAGAGAGGGAAACAAACTGAGCAGCACTGCCCATGTCCTTAGCATTTTTCGACAGCGGGTGCAGATCCAGCGAGATACGATCAATCGCCGCTTCAACCGCAGAGTTGAGCAATTCCACAATCAACGCCAACAGGCACACCGCAACCATTAAGGCACGCTCGCCTTTGCTCACGTCAAAAACGAATGCCAGCGGAATCAACACCACATTAAGCAGCACCAACTGACGAAATGCAGCCTCACCTGTAAATGCAGCGCGCAGACCATCGAATGAATAGCCAGTCGCATTGAGGATGCGCTTAAGACCTGTCTGGCCTTTAAATGGAGACATAGTTAAATAACCACAAACTGAAAAAAGGACGGCAGGCTACGCCAAAACGTCGCTAAAAGTCTGGTTTTTTTCAGCTGCCAGGAGCGGCTTCAGCCCAATAGCTGAAGCAATTAGTCAATTCAAACCGTTGTAGCGTTAGGAATACTTTCAAGCTGCTGCAGCAAAAGCGCCGCTTGCGTACGCGTGCGCACACCTAGTTTGCGAAATATCGCAGTGACATGCGCCTTGACCGTTGCCTCTGAAACCCCCAATTCATAGGCGATCTGCTTGTTCAGAAGCCCTTCGCAGACCATGGTCAAGACCCGGAACTGCTGCGGCGTCAAACTGGAAAGCCCGGCACTTGCGGCTTTGGCTTCAGCCGATACGGCTTGCACATCAGCACTGATTTCTGGCCACCAGGTATCACCATCCAGAACCTGACGAACAGCTTGCTGGATGGTTTCCAGCGAACTCGACTTAGGAATGAACCCGCTAGCCCCGAACTCTTTTGAGCGCAGCACAATCGCAGACTCTTCCTGTGCGGAAATCATCACCACCGGTATCTGTGGATATTGCCCACGTAGCAATACCAGCCCGGAAAAACCATAGGCCCCCGGCATATTGAGATCGAGCAAGACCAAGTCCCAATCTGGTTTCTCAGTCAAACGGCTTTCCAACTCAGCAATGCTTGCCGCCTCTACCAACCGCACACCCGGCCCTAACCCCTGGGTTAATGCTTGCTGCAATGCACTGCGAAACAATGGATGGTCATCAGCGATCAGGATTTCGTAAACAGCCATGGCAGATCCCGTTATTGTTATGGGGGCTACATAAGAGTTAGTTCAAAGCTTTCAACTCAACACTTTAGCAACCCATACACTAGGTGCGAACCTCAAATGCGCCTGAGGCGGCGCCCAGCATGCCCAGCGAAGACGGGGTGGTCAAGCGCAATACTTTCCGGCAAAGTCTGCGCCTTTCTAATCCATGAGCTTTTTTATGCGAAGCCAAGCCCTGCGCGCCGATCTTTTGATGCTAGTCACTGCCATGATTTGGGGCTCAGCATTTGTTGCACAGCGCTTAGGCATGGACTCCATCGGGCCATTTCTTTATAGCGGCTTACGCTTCTCCCTGGCGGCAGTCGTGCTACTGGCCATACTGCCACTGCTCAGCCGCAACAAGGCTGCTAGCAAACCGGCTGTGGATAAAAGTCTATTATCCGGCGGCGCGATCATGGGTGTGGCGCTGGCGGTCGGCATCAATCTACAGCAGGTCGGCCTGCTGTTCACCAGCGTGACTAACTCGGGCTTCATCACCGGCCTTTACGTGATTATCGTGCCCATACTCGGCCTATTTATTGGCCAACGCAGCGGCATGGGTATCTGGCTGGGCGCAAGCCTGGCCGTGATTGGCATGTTTCTGCTCAGCGTAGGTGAAGGCTTTACAGTGGCTTCGGGTGACTGGCTACAGCTGGCCGGGGCCTTCGTCTGGGGCCTGCATGTGCTGCTGGTCGGTTTCTTTGCGACCCGCCATGATCCGCTGCGCCTGGCGGTCATTCAATTTATCACCTGCGCGGCAATCAGCATGGTCCTGGCGCTGATCTTCGAGCCATTTGCGCTAGACGCCATCGCCGCAGCAGCTCCAGCGATCATCTACGGTGGCATATTCGGTGTCGCCATTGGTTTCACCCTGCAAGTGGTCGCCCAAAAGCATGCGATTGCCTCCCACGCGGCAATCATTCTTTCACTGGAAGCTGTATTCGCAGCGATTGCAGGTGCCATCCTGCTCAACGAGACGCTCCACCTACGCGGCTACATCGGTTGCACATTGATGTTTGCCGGCATGCTCCTGGCACAGCTCTGGCCCCACAAGCCGGAAGTGAGCGCCGCAAACAGGGTATAACCGTTAAGCGACCGCTTAACGGCTGCAATGCTATTCCAGAAACGGCAGCAATCGACGATGCACAGGGTCAGCCAGATCGACAGCCCGAGGCGCCTTGGCCGCCAGGTAATGCTGACTGAACACATCGAAGTAAGCATTCAAGCCATCGGCGGCCCGTTGGTCCCCCGCCAATTCAAGGCACAAGGCCGCGACTTCTGCAGTACAGAGTTGCTCGTTACGAGTTGAACGGCGCAGGTGATAACGCGATAGGCGCTCCGGCGACAGGCTCAACACCGGTAGATGATCCAGGTAAGGACTTTTGCGGAACATCTTGCGCGCCTCGGTCCAGGTCGCATCAAGCAGCACGAACAACGGACGCTTGCCAGGCGCGACATTAACCTCGCTCACAACACGTTCAGGTGCAACGTACTCACCCGGAAACACAAGGTACGGCTGCCACTGTGGATCATTGAGCAACGCAGGCAAGGCCGGATCTACCTCAGTCCGCAGCCAACCAAAAGCACTGGTTTGAGCAACCACGTCCGCGATAAGCCAGCCGGTATTGCTCGGTTTAAGCACTTCCACGTCATGCATGATCAGGCACATGGCTGATTGCGCTTCAATGCGTGGGCGCCAGGCACATAAACAATGAGTCTGGGCAATTCGGCATTGATCGCAGCGCACGGCTTTGCAGCCCCGCGCCAGAAAAGGTTTTTCACTGCGTGCTAGACGCTTGTCTCGCAAACGCGCGACTGCATGGGTCATGGGCGCTGACCACGGTAAGAAAAGCTTGGCATATTCAGTCCTGAATTAATCGGCGCGCAGTCTAGCAAATCTGGGTTGTTTGAGCGCTGCAAGCCGTCTTCAAGCAAAGCTGTGCGACTAATTTTGCCCATCGCTAAGGTACAACCCTGCCTTTGAGCGTTATCATAGGCACCAGCTGAACCTCTGCGGGTGCTTACCTGTCGAAGGATTGAAATGACTGTGGAGACTTGGATGTTACGCCTAACTGCTCTTACCCTGGCTCTGAGCCTACCCTTTGCCGCCCATGCTTCCTCGCTGAAAGAATACGAGCTGACCAAGATGCTACAAAGCGTCGCTCAGCAAAGCAGCGTCGGCACACCCCGCGCCATCAACGCGGATATTCTCGATCAAGGCTACACGGTCGAAGGCCATACCCTGATCAACCACCTCAGCGTGCAGCCACGCCATGCGGCGCAAATGCGCAACAACCTCGACGCAGTGCGCTCCCAACTGGGCAAAAGTGTCTGCAGCAATGGCGGTTTCCACAAATTACTCAGCGAAGGCGCCGAATTGCGCTACGAATTCACTGAGTACAAAACCAACAAGCCGATTGTTCGCGAGACCTTTGACAAGGGCGACTGCGGCCAATAAGTCATTTGGGCGACCCCTGGAAGCTACTGCGCTAGATATTACCGGGGCAGCTCTACCGCAGCCCCGAATGGGTGAGCAACGCGGATCAGACGCTCACTTACAGCACCTAAAGCCAACGCCCCGGCCACGCCGCCCGTTATTGCGCTGATTTTCAGCCCCTAACTGCAGCAACAGCCCAGCGTGCTGGTTTCAATGGTTACTGCAAGCCAAGACAGCTGCCAGCATTTGCTCATGGCACAAGTCTATTGTTAGCTTCATTGACGGGCCTGGGAGACAGAGCATGCCTTATGACACGGATGACTATCTAAGCCGACACTTTCAAGCCAGCGGCATTGATCTTCGCAGTAAAGTTGATGAGCTGACGTCGCTGATCGCCCCCGCCAACAGCCCCAACATCGAGCTGTACCAGGAAATGCTGATTACGGTTATTCGCATGGGCCAGGCAGACCGCAATCGCTGGGATGCCAAGATCATGCTGCAGACCTTACGTGAGATGGAGCATGCCTTTTGCGTGCTTGAGCAGTTCAAGCGCCGGCGTAAAGTCACGGTCTTTGGCTCAGCGCGCACCCCGGCCGATCACCCGATTTACCAACTTGGCCGTGAACTCGGTGCCCGGCTTGCTAGTCATGACCTGATGGTTGTGACCGGCGCTGGCGGCGGCATCATGGCGGCAGCGCACGAAGGTGCCGGACTCGACAATAGCCTGGGCTTCAATATCACCCTGCCCTTCGAGCAAAGCGCCAATGCCACTGTAAGCGACTCAGCCCACCTCCTGTCCTTCCACTTCTTCTTTTTGCGCAAACTGTTTTTCGTCAAGGAGGCCGACGCGCTCGTACTTTGCCCTGGTGGTTTCGGCACCCTGGATGAAGCAATCGAAGTATTGACCCTGATACAAACGGGTAAAAGCCCGCTGGTGCCGGTGGTGTTGCTTGACCAGCCTGGTGGTAGATTCTGGAAAGAGGCCTTGCAGTTCATCGAGCGACAACTCAAAGACAGCGGCTATATCCTTGCCAGCGACCTGAACTTGATGACCTTGGTCTACAGCGCCGATGATGCTGTTGCGCAAATTACCCAGTTTTACAGCAACTACAACTCCAGTCGCTGGTTAAACAAGCTGTTCATCATCCGTCTCAATCACTCACTCAATGCCCCTGCGCTAACCGCAATACGCAGCACCTTCGCTGACATCTGCAAGACGGGTGATTTTCAACTACAGGACAAAGCGGAGGACGGTCAGGATACAGCCGAGCTGGCACATTTGCCGCGCGTGACCTTCAATTTCAATGGACGTAATCACGGACGCCTTCGCGAGCTGCTTGATTTCATCAACCTGCGTGAAAACTGGCTTGGCGAGTAACCTCCGCTGCTAACTGCTGAGCCTGCCGCGCAACAACTCGCTGATAAGCTCCATCGGATACCCCCGGTAGCTCAGAAAACGGTGTTGTTTGGCTCGTTCACGCATATCCTGCGGTAACTTCCCGGCATACTTGCGCTGCCAGACCTCGAGCAGCTGCTCTGCCCAGTCAAGACCGCTGTCGGCCAGTGCCTGCTCAATCTCAGCACGCACCAAACCACGTTGTGTCAGCTCTTCTCGTATGCGTACAGGCCCGTAGCCCGAGCGGGCACGGTAGCGGATAAAACTTTCCAGATAGCGCGCTTCAGACAACAAGCCCTCTTCCGTCAACCGGTCGAGGGCTGGGTCGATCAAATCATCTGTTGCGCCGCGCTGGCGCAACTTGCGTACCAACTCCATACGTCCGTGCTCGCGACGCGCCAGCAAATCCATTGCGGCGCGCCTCACGGCTGTAGGGTTGTCGAGCATGGTGCTCAACCCTTAAGCATCAACTTCAGCATCAACCGGCGCTTCAGCACTCGCCTTGGCAGGCGTTACTGGGACCAGCAGCTTTTCACGGATCAAGCCTTCAACAGTGCGGGCAACTTCTGGATTGTCTTCCAGGTACTTGGCCGAGTTGGCCTTGCCCTGACCAATCTTGCTGCCTTGGTAGCTGTACCAAGCGCCAGATTTTTCCAGGAAGCCATGCAGCACGCCAAGGTCGATGATTTCGCCATTACGGTAGATGCCCTTACCATAGAGAATCTGGAACTCAGCTTGACGGAATGGCGGGGCAACCTTGTTCTTAACCACTTTCACGCGGGTTTCGCTGCCGACAACTTCGTCGCCCTCTTTAACCGCGCCAGTACGGCGAATATCCAGACGTACCGAAGCATAGAACTTCAATGCGTTACCACCTGTGGTGGTTTCCGGGCTGCCGAACATCACACCGATCTTCATGCGGATCTGGTTAATGAAGATCACCAGGCAATTGGCGTTTTTGATATTACCGGTGATTTTACGCAGCGCTTGTGACATCAAACGGGCTTGCAAGCCAACGTGCATGTCACCCATTTCGCCTTCGATTTCAGCCTTTGGCACCAGCGCTGCCACCGAGTCGACCACGATGACGTCGATGGCGTTTGAGCGCACCAACATATCGGTGATTTCCAATGCTTGTTCACCAGTATCTGGCTGCGAAACCAGCAGATCGTCAACGTTGACCCCAAGCTTGCCTGCGTATTCAGGATCAAGCGCGTGCTCGGCATCGACGAATGCACAGGTAGCACCGAGCTTTTGTGCTTCAGCAATAACTGACAAGGTCAGGGTGGTTTTACCGGAGGATTCCGGACCGTAAATTTCGACGATACGACCTTTTGGCAAACCGCCAATACCCAGCGCGATATCCAAGCCCAAAGAACCGGTCGAGATGGCCGGGATAGCCTGACGATCGTGATCGCCCATGCGCATCACTGCGCCTTTACCAAACTGCTTTTCAATCTGGCCAAGGGCAGCAGCCAGAGCGCGCTTCTTATTCTCGTCCATTGAAGTCCTCACGTGATCAAGAGGGCCTGACGGCCGCCAACAACTGTATAAGTAGCCAGTATTATTCCATAGCCTTGGCCGCCCGCCTACCCCAGAGTTGGATTTTCTTTTTCGACCAGGCGTATCAGCCCCTCTAGCGCGGCAATAACCGTTTGTCGGCGGACATTTTGGCGATCACCGGTAAACTCTTTGCGCAGGCTATACAGCTGCTCAGAGTCGCCCCAGGCCAGCCAGACAGTGCCAACAGGCTTGTCCTTTGTGCCACCATCAGGTCCAGCCACGCCACTGACAGCTACGGCATAGCGCGCGCCACTTTGCGCTTGCGCACCGCGCACCATAGCCTCGACCACTTCGCGACTTACAGCACCCAAGAGTACAAAGAGCTCAGGGCCAACACCTAGTTGCTTGGTTTTCTGAGCATTGGAATAAGTCACGTAACCTGCCTCAAACCACGCAGAGCTACCAGGCACGCGGGTAATAGCCTCGGCAATACCGCCGCCGGTGCAGGATTCAGCCGTACTGACCTGAGCATGCAACTCGGTCAATTTGCGACCCAATTCAGTTGCCAGGCGGGTTATCTCAGATTGATTTGCTTGCATCTTCACTCCGGGGTTAAGGCGGACTAGGTTGATACCGTACACTAGGCGTTTTTACGATTCAGCCGGACAGTTAAAACGATGAGCCAAAGCGACCTCAGCGCCCACACCCCGATGATGCAGCAATATTGGAAGTTGAAGAACCAGCACCCTGACCAGCTGATGTTCTATCGCATGGGTGACTTCTATGAAATTTTCTATGAAGACGCAAAAAAGGCCGCCAAGCTGCTCGACATCACCCTGACTGCACGCGGTCAATCCGCCGGTCAGGCGATTCCTATGTGCGGCATTCCTTACCACGCCGCAGAAGGCTATCTGGCTAAGCTGGTCAAGCTTGGTGAGTCGGTGGTTATTTGCGAGCAGGTTGGCGACCCGGCGACCAGCAAAGGTCCGGTTGAACGCCAGGTCGTTCGTATCATCACTCCGGGCACCGTCAGTGATGAAGCGCTGCTTGATGAGCGTCGTGACAACCTGATTGCCGCGGTACTTGGCGATGAACGCCTATTTGGCCTTGCGGTGCTCGACATCACCAGCGGGCGCTTCAGTGTGCTGGAGATTAAAGGCTGGGAAAATCTGTTGGCAGAGCTTGAACGGCTCAATCCGGTTGAACTGCTGATCCCTGATGACTGGCCGCAAGACCTGCCCGCCGAAAAACGCAAAGGCGCCCGTCGCCGCGCACCCTGGGACTTTGAACGTGACTCTGCGCATAAGAGCCTGTGCCAGCAATTTGGCACCCAGGATCTCAAAGGCTTTGGTTGCGAGTCACTGACGCTGGCGATCGGGGCTGCCGGTTGTTTGCTCGCCTACGCCAAGGAAACCCAGCGTACTGCACTGCCGCACCTGCGCAGCCTGCGTCATGAGCGCCTCGATGACACTGTGATTCTCGATGGTGCCAGTCGGCGCAATCTTGAGCTTGATGTCAACCTGGCCGGCGGCCGTGAAAACACCCTGCAATCAGTGGTTGATCGCTGCCAGACCGCAATGGGCAGCCGTCTGCTCAGTCGTTGGTTGAACCGCCCGCTGCGTGATCGCAGCATCCTTGTGGCACGCCAGGAATCGATCACCTGCCTGCTTGAGCGTTACCGCTTTGAAACCCTGCAGCCACAGCTCAAGGAAATCGGTGACCTTGAGAGGATTCTCGCCCGTATCGGCCTGCGTAATGCGCGCCCACGCGATCTTGCCCGGTTGCGCGATGCATTAGCCGCCCTGCCTGAACTGCAAAGCGCCATGACAAAGCTGGAGTCGCCGCACCTGACGTCACTGGCGACAATCGTCAGCACCTATCCAGAACTGGCTGAACTGCTCGGCAAAGCAATTATCGATAATCCACCCGCAGTGATTCGCGATGGCGGCGTGCTCAAGACCGGTTACGACGCAGAACTCGACGAGTTGCAATCGCTGAGCGAAAACGCCGGCCAGTACCTGATGGACCTGGAAACCCGCGAAAAGGCCCGGACCGGCTTGGCCAATCTCAAGGTCGGTTACAACCGCGTACATGGCTACTTTATCGAGTTACCGAGCAAACAGGCGGAGTCGGCCCCTGCCGATTACATTCGCCGGCAAACCCTTAAAGGTGCAGAGCGCTTCATCACCCCTGAACTCAAGGAGTTCGAAGACAAAGCCCTATCCGCCAAGAGCCGGGCTCTTGCACGCGAGAAAGTACTGTACGAAGAGCTGCTCGAGCACCTGATCACCCAACTCTCGCCGCTGCAGGACAGCGCCTCGGCCCTGGCCGAGCTCGATGTACTGAGCAACCTGGCCGAGCGCGCACTAAACCTCAACCTAAGCTGCCCGCACTTTGTTGACGAGCCCTGCATGCGCATCAACCAAGGCCGTCATCCAGTGGTTGAGCAGGTGCTGACCAAGCCCTTCGTGGCCAACGACCTGAATCTTGATGACGAAACACGCATGCTGGTCATCACCGGCCCGAATATGGGCGGTAAATCGACTTATATGCGCCAGACAGCATTGATTGTCCTGCTCGCCCATATCGGCAGCTTTGTGCCTGCGGCAAGCTGCGAGCTGTCATTGGTTGACCGTATATTCACCCGTATTGGCTCCAGCGATGATCTCGCCGGGGGCCGCTCGACCTTCATGGTTGAAATGAGCGAGACCGCCAATATTCTGCACAACGCCACAGAGCAAAGCCTTGTCCTGATGGACGAGGTTGGTCGTGGTACCAGTACCTTTGACGGCCTGTCACTGGCATGGGCCGCCGCCGAACAGCTGGCTAAACTTCGTGCGTACACCCTGTTTGCCACACATTATTTCGAGCTGACCGTGCTGCCCGAAAGCGAACCGCTGGTGGCCAACGTCCATCTCAATGCAACCGAACATAACGAACGCATCGTGTTTCTACACCATGTGTTACCAGGCCCTGCAAGCCAGAGCTATGGTCTAGCGGTTGCACAGCTGGCGGGCGTACCCAATGCTGTAATCCTGCGCGCACGCGAGCACCTGGCGCGGCTCGAAACCACGAGTTTGCCCCATGAACCGCTGCGTACTGAGCCCGGCAAACCGGCTGCGCCGCATCAAAGTGATATGTTTGCAAGCCTTGCTCATCCACTGCTTGAAGAATTGTCTAAGATCAATCCGGATGATTTGAGCCCACGAAAAGCACTTGAACTGTTATATACATGGAAAACTCGAGTCTAACGCCCACGCCAACAAGCTGTTAGAATCCTGCGCGCTCGGAATAGCTATGTGCTAAAGCCTGGTACTGAAGTGAGCTTTTCGAGCCGAGAGACTGTTTATGAGGGCAGTTTCGCGCCGTAGCCTGAGGAGAGAATTAGAATGACCTTCGTCGTCACCGACAATTGCATCAAGTGCAAGTACACCGACTGTGTGGAAGTCTGTCCGGTGGACTGCTTCTACGAAGGCCCGAACTTCCTGGTCATTCACCCTGACGAGTGCATTGACTGTGCTCTGTGTGAACCAGAGTGCCCAGCGCAAGCCATCTTCTCTGAAGATGAGGTGCCTGAGGACATGCAGGAATATATCGAGCTGAATGCTGATCTGGCTGAAGTTTGGCCAAATATCACCGAGAAGAAAGAAGCGCTCGCTGATGCTGAAGAATGGGATGGTGTGAAAGACAAGCTTGAGCACCTGGAGCGCTAAGACTGCCTCTGCAGCCCATGAAAAACCCGCTTCGGCGGGTTTTTTATTGACTTGAGAATGACCCCGGCACAAATCGCAGGCGAAAAAAAGGGCGGTATGACCCGCCCATTTTGTCCCTATTCCCTTTGTCTCCTACTCATCATCCTGATGAAATCGCATCCCGCGATTGTCCTGGTCGCTGTCCCTAACAACCTGTGTTTATCCTTAAACACAACTTGATAATAAGGGATTTTCAAAGCTTCACAAGTACCTGAAGATCTTCGAAATAGCCGACAAGACCGTTGCAATAAAATAAAAAACGTTTTAATTCAACAACTTAAAAAATATCCTAACGCTCACCCCTACAAATAGCAGGGCAAATGACTGCATTAGCCTACACTGGGGTAAGCGATCTCCTACACGGCCAACATACAAAAAAACCGGCATGAGCCGGTTTTTTTGCAAGATTTCACAACTCACTGGAACAGAGAGTCACTCGACAATCCGTTTTTCTCGAGAATTTCACGCAGGCGCTTGAGCGCTTCAACCTGTATCTGCCTGACACGCTCACGGGTGAGGCCGATCTCTTGGCCAACCTCCTCCAGCGTGCAGTTCTCATGGCCACGCAGACCAAACCGCCTGACCACGACCTCGCGTTGCTTATCGGTCAACTCGCATAGCCACTGATCAATGCTCTGTGACAGGTCGTCATCCTGCAACAATTCGCATGGGTCGGTCGGGCGCTCGTCAGTCAGGGTATCGAGCAGCGTTTTGTCAGAGTCAGAGCCCAGCGAAACATCTACCGAAGACACCCGCTCGTTGAGCCCGAGCATGCGCTTGACCTCACTGACGGGCTTGTCGAGCAAGTTGGCGATTTCTTCAGCAGAGGGTTCGTGATCGAGCTTTTGGGTTAGCTCGCGCGCGGCGCGCAGGTAGACGTTGAGTTCTTTGACCACATGGATTGGAAGACGAATCGTACGCGTCTGATTCATGATTGCGCGTTCGATGGTCTGGCGAATCCACCAGGTCGCATAGGTTGAGAAGCGGAAACCACGCTCAGGGTCGAATTTTTCCACGGCGCGGATTAAACCGAGATTGCCTTCTTCAATTAAGTCGAGCAATGACAGGCCACGATTGACATAACGCCTGGCGATTTTAACAACCAGTCGCAAGTTGCTTTCAATCATGCGCTTGCGGCCAGCAGGATCGCCTTTTTGCGCCAGTCGGGCAAAAAACACTTCCTCCTCAGGACTGAGGAGCGGGGAAAAACCTATTTCATTCAGATACAGCTGCGTAGCATCTAATGCGCGCGTGTAATCAATGTACTTGTGCTGCTTGGGTGCCACTGTTTTCGCCTTGGCTCTGGACCGCTTTGGCGTCGTCTCAACATTTAAATCTGCCCCATCCCCCAAGACGACATCCGACTCCATGAGGAGTACATCATCGTCTACGTCAAACTCGGGCACTAGTTTTTTTTTGAGAGCCATTTCTTAATATCCCTTGCTGAGTTCGACAGCAAGCCCCGGTGCGACCCTCTCCCTGGAGACACCTGAGCCCGTCCCTCCTACGCAGGGGAAACAGGCAGACAATAAGTTATTGGCGTGGCAAAAATTGCAAAGGATCTACAGGCTTTCCCTGACGGCGAATTTCAAAATGTAGCTTCACGCGGTCAGTGCCCGTTGAACCCATTTCAGCAATTGCTTGCCCTGCTTTGACCTTTTGCCCCTCTTTCACCAAGAGCCTGCGGTTATGTCCGTAGGCACTTACGTAGGTACTGCTATGTTTGATGATCACCAACTCGCCGTAGCCCCGTAAACCACTTCCGGCGTAAACCACTGAGCCATCAGACGCAGCTAAAACAGGCTGGCCCAAATCTCCGGCGATATCAATGCCTTTATTCAAACTACCGTTTGAGGAAAATCGACCAATAACCAAACCTTTGGTAGGCCACGTCCAACCAGAGGATGTGCCACTCACCGATTGCACGGGTTTGGCGGCAACAGGAGGTTTCTTGGCCGCTGGCTTGGCCGCACTACTCGATGTTGTCGGACGAACGGTACGAGTAGACGAACTGGACTTGACCACTACAGAAGAAGGCTTCTTGCCATCAAAACGAATCGGCTGGCCGACTCTCAACAAATATGGTGCAGGGATACCGTTGCGGGCTGCCAGTTCTTTCCAGTCCCAGCCAAAACGAAAGGCAATGGAATACAGCGTATCGCCACGCCGGACCAGATACTGACCACTCGTAACATGAGGCTGCTTCGATGTGATGGGTACTGGGCGACCGTTGCGATCTAAAACCTGAACGCCGCCTGCAGGCGCGCTTGAACAGCCAGACAAGATCAACGATAGAACCAAACCACTCAACAGGCATCGAGTGTTGCTATTGCGAATGCACGCTTGAATGGCGTCGAAACTCACCTGTCTCTCCCTTACTGGCTATTAGCGCCTGACACTATTGTGCAGGATTTATTGATTTTGGTCAGAACTTAACTGCTGACGCCCTGCCAACCACTCCAGTCCCAGGACAAGCACAACCCCTAGCAAAGCTAAAAGTCCTGCGAGTAAGAGTTGAGGGTCTTGGCCGCTGACTTCGGCAAAACGTGCAGGCAGAAGATTAGCTTGCAGCAAGGGAACCTGTTGTCCATGACGGTCGGTAAACCAGGTTAATGTCTCCTTCCACGGCCATATCTTGTTCAGTGAGCCAAGCATCAAGCCGGTCAAGAAGGCCAGCGACAGGTCGCGGTAGAAGCGAAGAAGCCAACGCAGGAAGCCCGCAAAGCTGATCAAGCCAACAGCACAGCCCGAAGCAAATAGCGCCAGGACAGTGATATCCAAGGCCTTTACCGACCCCAATACAAAGCTGTACATCCCCAGCAGGAGCAAGATGAAACTCCCCGAGATACCAGGAAGAATCATTGCGCAGATGGCGATAGCCCCTGCCAGAAAGATGCTCAGCGGATCGGTATCAAGGTGCACCGGCGAAGCAACCGTAATCCAGTAGGCAAACCCAGCGCCCAGGGCAAAACTGAGGATACGGGTCCAGTTCCAACGACTGATCTCGCGCGAGACCATGTGCGCCGAAACCAGCACCAAGCCAAAAAAGAACGACCACACCGGAATGGGGTGCTGCTCCAGTAAGTAGGTAATCAACCGGGCCAGGCTGACGATACTGGTAAGAATGCCAGCAAAGAGCACCAGCAAGAATGTTGCATTGGCAGTCACCCAGGCTTCGCCGAAGCGGCCGCGAATTGCCAGCAACGCAGCACGCGGCATGCTGGAGATAGACTTTAATAGCTCGTCATATATACCGCTGATAAAAGCAATGGTGCCGCCCGACACGCCCGGGACAACATCCGCTGCGCCCATGGCCACGCCCTTGGCGTAGAGCAAAAAGTATTTTTTCATAAACCCGTCAGAGCAAATGCTAAGCCAGTGGTCCATTAAGCAAAGGCACAAAACGTACCGCATCAAGAATGTGCCGCGAATAACCTTGCTCATCACGAATGATCAACATCAGCTGCTGCACATCGCCGGTGCCAACTGGGATAACCAGTCGCCCGCCCACCGCAAGCTGATCCAGAAGTGCCTGTGGCACCTCAGAAGCTGCAGCTGTGACAATAATTCCGTTGTAAGGTGCCAGCGCTGGCCAACCTTCCCAACCGTCTCCCCAACGAAAGACCACATTGCGCAAGTTCAGTTCGACCAAGCGTTCCTTGGCGCGATCTTGCAGACCCTGAATACGCTCGACGCTAAACACCCGCTCGACCAGCTGCGAGAGTATGGCGGTCTGATAGCCTGAACCCGTGCCGATCTCCAGCACTTTATCCAGCGGTCCAGCTTCAAGCAGCAACTCGCTCATGCGCGCAACCATATAGGGTTGCGAAATGGTCTGGTTGTGGCCGATGGGCAACGAAGTGTCTTCATAGGCGCGATGAGAAAATGCCTCATCGACAAACATGTGGCGCGGCGTACGGCGAATAACCTCCAACACCTGGGCGTTGGACAATCCTTCTTCATAGAGACGCTGGATAAGTCGCTCACGGGTGCGTTGTGAGGTCATGCCAATGCCACGGCGGTTCATTTCATCTTGTTCGCGATTCATTAAACTAAGCTCTCCAGCCATGGTTGCAAGCTGTTAAAGCCATCCTGAAAAGTACGATCGAATTGTAATGGGGTGACAGATACATAGCCTTGCATCACCGCATGGAAGTCTGTGCCCTGGCCACCGTCCTCGGCATCGCCAGCCACTGCAATCCAGTAGCCGACCTTGCCGCGCGGATTAATCGCCTTGACTGGCGGCGCAGCACGACCGCGATGCCCCAGGCGAGTCACTTGAATGCCGCGAATATGCTCCAGGGGTAAATTGGGGATATTCACATTAAGTACAGTGCGCGGCGGTAGATCGAGGTGTTCATGCGCTTCGACCAGCTTGCGGGCGAAGTAAGCAGCTGTCGGCAGATTATCAGTATTGCGTGACAGCAAGGAGAAGGCGAATGCCGGGCGCGATAAGAAGCGCCCCTCAAGCGCCGCGGCGACCGTCCCCGAATAAAGCACATCATCACCCAGGTTGGCGCCCAGATTAATCCCGGAGACGACCAAGTCAGCCACCTCGGGAAGCAGCCCATTAAGGCCCAAGTGCACGCAATCAGTCGGCGTGCCATTAACGCTGATATAACCGTTATCCAGCGTGCAAGGATGCAGCGGACGGTCAAGCGTCAGCGAACTGCTGGCGCCGCTCTTGTCCTGATCCGGTGCAATCACCGTACAGTCGGCATAATCAGCTAACGCGGCATGTAGCGCGGCAACGCCCGGCGCCATGACCCCGTCATCGTTTGAAATTAGAATACGCATGGGTTGTCCGTATGCCCTGTCGGCAATAGATCGACAAGCTCGCGAACCAATACGGTAGCGAAGCATCCAGCCGGCAGGACGAATTCCAGTTGCAGAATGTCAGACTCGGGATAATGCCACGTAAGGCCCGCAATGGGGAGGCGCAGAATGCGACGTTCGTGCGCCATGTCCGCTTCTGCCAGCCACCAGGCCAAGTCTTTCTCGGTTTGGCCAATACGCTGTTCAAGCGCCTGAACCGCCCCCAAGGTTGGCGGCTCGCCCTGACCCCAGAGCGGACCGGTGGGATGCACATCAAGCGCTGCAAGCCGCGGGTCACTGCACTCAGCCTCGCCCGCCGGGAAAAAACTGCGGCTATCGGTAAACGCCAGCAAGTCACCGACCTGCGCCTTGTTCCAGGTGCCCTCACCCACGCGCGCAGCCAGGACCTGATTGAACAAGTAGCTGCGCGCCGCCGATAGCAGCCGCGAACGAAGATTACGCTGCACCGGGCGGTCTTTGCGCTCGGCATACTGGCAGGCATCAAACAGATTGCCGCCCTCAAAGCCGAAGCGCTGCAAGCCAAAATAGTTCGGAACGCCCTGCTCGCGCACAGCCTGCAAACGCGCATCAAGGGCTTCAGGGTCAGCGCTCAATTGGGTCAGGCGTAAAATAAAGCCATTTGCGGCATGCGCCCCGCGTTGCAATTTACGCTGGTGACGCACCTGCTTGAGGATGCTCAGGCTGGCGTCTTCTGCAGCGCTCAGGTCTGGATTTGCCTTGCCCGGCAGATGCAGGCTGAACCACTGCCTCGTCAACGCCTGGCGATCCTTCAGCCCGGCATAGCTGATCAGTTTGAGCTGGACACCCGCCGCCTTGGCCAGACGCCGGGCGGCTTCCTCGGTATTGAGGCCGCGCTTTTCAACCCAAAGCCATAAATGCTCACCATCACCGGCCAAGGGAATATCGAGCACTTCCTCAACCTGGAAGTCTTCGGCACTGGCCTTGAGCAGCGCAGTACCGCACGCCTGGCCATGGGCCTTGGGGCCCAGCAGTTCAAATTCGTTCATGGGCGAACCAGCAGGGCCACAGCATGCACTGCAATACCCTCTTCGCGACCGGTATAACCGAGTTTTTCAGTGGTAGTGGCTTTGACGTTGACCTGATCAAGATCAACCTCAAGGTCCGCAGCAATCAGGGTGCGCATCGCCTCGATATGCGGTGCCATCTTCGGCGCCTGGGCAACAATTGTGCAGTCGACATTGCCAACCAGCCAGCCTTTGGCAGCGATCAAGGCGTACACATGCCGTAACAACACCCGGCTGTCGGCACCTTTGAAGGTCGGATCGGTATCAGGGAAATGCTTGCCAATATCCCCCAGCGCCAAAGCGCCAAGCAACGCATCCGCCAGGGCGTGCAAAAGCACATCACCATCTGAATGGGCAACGAGGCCGAAACGATGAGGAATCTGGATACCGCCAAGGGTAATGAATTCGCCCTCGCCAAAGCGGTGCACATCAAAGCCGTGGCCAATACGCATGCTGCTACTCATATAAAAATCAGGCCCAATAAATATCAGGCCATGATTCTACAACGCTATGCTCCCGAACTGGGCATCGTTATGCGCTGCACAGAGGCCAAAACCCATGCAAAGCGCCGTTCAAGATGCTGCAGATAACGCAGCAGCGTGATGACGCAGGTGATCATCAATAAAGCTGGCGATGAAGTAGTAGCTATGGTCGTAGCCTGGTTGCAAGCGCAACTCCAACGGATGCCCCGCCGCTTGCGCTGCAGCTTGCAGTGCTTCTGGCTTTAACTGGTCAAGCAGGAAGTCGTCTCGGTCGCCTTGATCAACCAACATCGGCAGGCGCTCGGTGGCATCAGCCAACAATGCGCAGGCATCCCACTCACGCCAGCGTGAGCGCTCATCACCCAAATAGCGACTGAAGGCTTTTTCGCCCCAAGGGCAATTCATTGGGTTAGCGATGGGAGCAAATGCCGACACCGACTGATACCGCCCCGGATTGCGCAGCGCACAGATCAAAGCGCCATGCCCGCCCATGGAGTGACCGCTTATGCCACGTTTGTCAGTGACCGGGAAGTTGGCCTCAATCAAGGCGGGTAACTCTTGCACCACATAATCATGCATGCGGTAGTGACGCGCCCAGGGTTCTTGTGTTGCATTGAGGTAGAAGCCGGCACCCAGGCCGAAATCATATGCAGCATCCGGATCATCCGCCACACCCTCGCCACGCGGGCTGGTATCCGGGGCGACAATAATCAAGCCCAGTTCGGCAGCCAACTTATGCGCACCGGCCTTCTGCATGAAGTTTTCATCGGTGCAGGTCAGTCCCGACAACCAATACAGCACCGGCAACTTCGCATCCAGCTCAGCCTGGGGCGGCAGATAAACAGCAAAGGTCATGTCGCAGTTGAGCGTGCTTGATCTGTGACGGTAACGTTTATGCCAGCCACCACTGCTCTTCTGGCAGGAAATATTTTCCAGACTCATCAGTCCACTCCTCAACAGAGCGCTACTGGTCTATCCAACGATATTGACCGGGTAGCAGTCTGCGTGTTTGCTTGGAAAACTGCTGAAAAATGCACGCGAAAAGGGCTGCCTAGCAGCACCACTTCGCGCAGCCGTTCTTGCAGCGTTTTAGAAATTAATGACTGTGCGGATGCTTTTACCTTCATGCATCAGCTTGAAGGCTTCATTGATATCTTCAAGCGGCATATTGTGGGTGATGAAGGTATCCAGCGGGATCTCGCCCTTCTGCGCCTTTTCCACATAGCCTGGCAACTCAGTGCGACCTTTAACGCCACCGAATGCCGAACCACGCCAGACGCGACCGGTGACCAATTGAAATGGACGGGTTGAGATTTCCTGGCCGGCGCCAGCGACACCGATAATCACCGACTCACCCCAGCCTTTGTGCGCACACTCAAGGGCTGCACGCATCAGTTGAACATTGCCGACGCACTCAAAGGAGTAATCAACACCGCCATCGGTCATTTCGACGATGACTTCCTGGATCGGCTTGGCGAAGTCTTTGGGATTGATGAAATCGGTTGCGCCCAGTTCACGGGCGATATCGAACTTGCCTGGGTTGATGTCGATGGCAATGATGCGTGAAGCCTTGGCCATTTTCGCGCCAATAATCGCTGCCAAGCCAATACCGCCAAGCCCGAAGATGGCAACAGTTGCCCCCTCCTCGACTTTAGCGGTGTTAAGTACGGCGCCAATGCCGGTAGTGACACCGCAACCCAGCAGGCAGACTTTTTCCAGCGGTGCCTCTTTAGGGATTTTGGCCAGCGAGACTTCAGGCAACACCGTGTATTCAGAGAAGGTCGAGCAACCCATGTAGTGATAGACAGGCTCGCCATTGTAGGAGAAACGCGAGGTGCCATCGGGCATCAAGCCTTTGCCCTGGGTGGCGCGTACCGAGCTGCACAGGTTGGTCTTGCCTGAAGTGCAGAACTTACACACGCGGCACTCAGCGGTGTACAGCGGGATCACATGATCGCCGACTTCCAGCGAAGTCACGCCCTCGCCAACCGCTTCGACTATACCGCCGCCTTCATGCCCGAGAATGCACGGAAACACGCCTTCTGAGTCTTCGCCGGACAGGGTGTAAGCGTCGGTGTGGCAAACGCCAGAGGCGACAATACGCACCAACACTTCACCGGCTTTTGGCGGTGCAACATCGACTTCAACGATTTGCAGCGGTTGGTTCGGCGCAAAAGCTACGGCAGCACGTGACTTGATCATGGAAGGCCCTCCGGCAGATAAATTCAGTGCATCCAGTGTAGATCAGCGCTCATTTGGGAATAATCCACCTATTGGAAAAACATTATTGCTATACAGGGATAATCAAGGAATTTTCGGTAGAATCTGGCCATATTCACCCACGAGTGAGCGCGACCATGAACAGCTGGGAAGGCATTGATGAATTTGTGGCGGTTGCCGAGTGCGGGCAATTTACCGCGGCGGCAGATCGGCTCAGCCTCTCATCCTCGCAGGTCAGTCGCCAGGTCGCACGGCTTGAGGAGCGCCTGCAAACACGACTGTTTTACCGCAGCACGCGCAAGGTGGCCCTGACCGAGGCCGGGCAAACATTCCTGCAACACTGCCAGCGCTTGCTCGATGCCCGCGAAGAAGCCTTGCGCGTGGTCGGAGACCTCAACAGCCAACCCAAAGGCTTGCTGCGCATGACCTGTGCGGTTGCCTATGGCGAACGCTTTATCGTACCGCTGGTGACAGAATTCATGGTCCGTCACCCACAGCTGCGGGTTGATATTGAGTTGAGCAATCGTCAGTTGGACCTGGTCCATGAAAGCCTGGACATGGCTATTCGACTGGGTCGCCTACAGGACTCAAGCCTAGTGGCGGCTAAACTTGCGCCGCGCAAAATGTACCTGTGCGCCGCCCCCGATTACCTTAGGCGCTACGGGCGCCCGCACAGCCTTTCTGAACTCAGCCGACATAATTGCCTGATTGGCAGCTCCGACACCTGGAGTTTCAAAATCAACCAGCACGAGACCGCGCAGCGCGTCCAGGGTAACTGGCGCTGCAACAGTGGCCAGGCAGTGCTCGATGCAGCGCTACGCGGCTTAGGGCTTTGTCAGTTGCCGGACTACTACGTGCTGGAACATCTGCGCAGTGGCGCGCTGATATCCTTGCTGGAAAACCATCAGCCTCCAAACACCGCAGTCTGGGCGCTTTATCCGCAGCAGCGCCATCTTTCCCCCAAGGTCCGCCAACTGGTTGATTTCCTCAAAGACGGACTGGCCAAACGCCATGAATATGCTCAGTGACAGAATGTCACAGATTACCCGGGAACCGCTTTAACCTCTGCATCGTCGTAGCTATAAGGCTCTTATCCTGGCCTTGATCAATCAGAGGAAACGGTTATGCAAGTTCTGGTCAACAGTGACAAACATATTGAAGCCTCACTCGACTTAGTCACCAACGTACGCAGTCGTGTCGAACACAAGATCAAACGTTTCGAAGATCACCTGACTCGAATAGAAGCGCACCTGAGCGATGAAAATGCCCATAAAAGCGGTACTCAGGATAAGCGCTGCCAGATAGAGGCCAGAATGAAGGGCCGAGACCCGATTTCAGTCACCCATAACGCCGAATCACTGCACCAGGCAATAGATGGCGCTATCGACAAGCTAAGCACGGTACTGGACCGCAACGTGCGTAAAACCCGCGTCGCCTAGCCGGGCCAAAGGGTGGACGCCAGTTCTGCGTCCACCCTTTGAGCTAGCTTCAACATTGGCGGACAAGCTTCGGATTGACCGCCTTACTGACGGTCACGCCAGATGCGCGCCAGGTTATTAAGGTCTTCCTGGCGGGTAACCTTGATATTGTCGGCGCGCCCCTCAATCAATCGCGGCGACTGCCCCGCCCATTCCACAGCCGAGGCTTCGTCGGTAATGGCCACATCGGAAACCAGCGCCTCAGCCATTGCCCGGTGCAAAAAACCCAGGCGAAACATCTGTGGGGTATAGGCCTGCCAGATCACCGAGCGGTCAACCGTTTCCTTGACGCGCCCATCCGCGTTGGCACGCTTTAGGGTGTCGCGCGCAGGCACCGCCAGCAAGCCGCCCACGGGGTCATGAGCCAACTCGGCGAGCAGAAGATCAAGGTCTTCGCGGGCCAGATTGGGTCTTGCGGCGTCATGCACCAGCACCCAGTCGTGTTCATCTGCACCCAGATCCGCGAGGCGTAGCAAGGCATTTAGCACCGACTCAGCACGCTCATCACCGCCAACGGCCACCTCGATACGCGGATCATTCGCACAAGGCAACTGCGCCCAGAACGGGTCATCCTCGGCCAGACTGATAACCAGGCCTTTAAGCCGTGGATGATCAACAAAGCACGCCAAGGTGTGTTCAAGAATGGTTTTACCGGCCAGCGGCAGATATTGCTTGGGCCGATCAGCACGCATACGACTGCCAACACCGGCAGCCGGTATGATTGCCCAGAAAGCAGGAAGTTTTTGCAGGGTCATGAAAAGGTCTTCACGCAGTTATTCGGCCAACTGATAGAGCGTCTCGCCATCTTTGACCATGCCCAATTCGTGACGTGCCCGCTCCTCGACAGTTTCCATGCCTTTTTTCAATTCGCGCACTTCCGCCTCGAGCACACGATTGCGTTCAAGCAGGCGTTCATTCTCGCCTTGCTGACTGGCAATCTGATGCTTCAAGTCTGTCACCTGCGCCAAGCTGCCGTCACCGACCCAAAGCCGATACTGCAGACCAGCCAGTATTAAAATCAGAACCGGGAACAACCAATAGGCTTTACGCATAACAACCAGAAAATCCGTCCGAAAAAAAGGGCGACTTTCGCCGCCCTCCTTTTAACATGCTTATGCTTAACCGCGGAACTCTGCGATACCAAGATAAGCTGCTTTCCCGCCCAACTGCTCCTCAATACGCAGCAATTGGTTGTATTTGGACACTCGGTCCGAACGGCACAGTGAACCAGTCTTGATCTGGCCAGCCGAAGTACCCACAGCCAAATCGGCAATGGTTGAGTCTTCGGTTTCGCCGCTACGGTGCGAGATCACCGCCGTGTAACCAGCTGCTTTGGCCATCTGGATGGCTTCAAGCGTCTCGGTCAGCGAACCGATCTGGTTGAACTTGATCAGGATCGAGTTGCCGATGCCCTTGTCGATGCCTTCCTTGAGGATCTTGGTGTTGGTTACGAACAGGTCGTCACCCACCAACTGAACCTTGCTGCCGATCTTGTCGGTCAGTACTTTCCAGCCAGCCCAGTCGGACTCGTCCATACCGTCTTCGATCGAGATGATCGGATAACGCTCGGACAGGCCAGCCAGGTAATCAGCAAAGCCTTCGGCGTCGAAGACTTTGCCTTCGCCAGCCAGGTCATACTTGCCGTCTTTGTAGAACTCGCTCGAAGCGCAGTCCAGGGCCAAGGTGACGTCATCACCCAAGGTGTAACCAGCATTGGCGACGGCTTCAGCGATCGCTGACAGCGCGTCTTCGTTGGAGGCCAGGTTAGGTGCAAAACCACCTTCATCACCCACCGAAGTGCTCAGGCCACGCGCCTTGAGAACCGCTTTGAGGTGATGGAAGATTTCAGCGCCCATGCGCAGTGCTTCGGCGAAGTTTTTCGCGCCCACTGGCTGAACCATGAATTCCTGGATATCAACGTTGTTATCCGCGTGCTCGCCGCCATTGATGATGTTCATCATCGGCACAGGCATCGAGTACACGCCCGGCGTACCGTTAAGATCAGCAATGTGAGCGTATAGTGGAACACCTTTAGCTTGGGCGGCGGCTTTAGCAGCAGCCAGCGATACAGCCAGGACAGCGTTGGCGCCCAGTGAAGCCTTGTTCTCTGTGCCATCAAGCTCGATCATCGCGCGATCAAGAGCTTGCTGGTCAATTGCATCCTTGCCCAACAGCAGATCACGGATCGGGCCATTGATATTGGCAACAGCCTTCAATACGCCCTTGCCCAAGTAACGGCTCTTGTCGCCATCACGCAGTTCCAGCGCTTCGCGAGAACCGGTTGAAGCACCCGATGGCGCACAAGCGCTACCGACGATACCGCCTTCAAGGATCACATCAGCTTCTACAGTTGGGTTGCCACGTGAATCCAGAACCTCACGGCCTTTGATGTCGACAATCTTTGCCATTGCGTTAAGCACTCCAAAAATTAACTAAAGTGAATCTCCAGCATTGTTGCGTAACCCTTGTTACCAGCAATGCGATTAGAAATTCTCTAGAAAGCAACGCGAGCCTAGTTTTGCCCAGCAAACCAACACGGAGTGAGCTGATGCAATTTAGCTGACCGATCGGTCAGCTTATGCCCGGATTGCACTCTACCGGATAAGCGCCTTGTTAGGCAGTCTCAATCGGCGGAAAACTCTTTACCAGATCATCAAGCTGCTTGAGCTGGGTCAGGAACGGCTCCAACTTGTCCAGGCGCAAGGCACAAGGACCGTCGCACTTGGCGTTGTCTGGATCGGGGTGCGCCTCAAGGAACAGTCCGGCCAAGCCCTGGCTCATGCCTGCCTTGGCCAGATCGGTGACTTGTGCGCGCCGACCACCGGCAGAATCAGCACGACCGCCTGGCATCTGCAAGGCATGGGTCACGTCGAAGAATACCGGGTATTCAAACTGCTTCATGATGCCAAAGCCAAGCATGTCCACCACCAGGTTGTTGTAACCGAAGGAAGAACCACGCTCGCACAGGATCAGTTGATCATTACCCGCTTCAACACACTTGGCCAGAATATGCTGCATCTCTTGAGGAGCAAGAAACTGGGCCTTCTTGATGTTGATGATTGCGCCGGTCTTGGCCATGGCCACAACCAGATCTGTCTGGCGCGATAAAAACGCTGGCAGTTGAATGATGTCGCAGACATCGGCAACAGGTTGCGCCTGATGCGGCTCGTGCACATCAGTGATGACGGGTACGCCGAAGGTCTTTTTGATTTCCTCAAAGACCTTCATGCCCTCTTCCAAGCCAGGGCCACGGAAAGAGGTCACCGAAGAGCGGTTAGCCTTATCAAAGCTGGCTTTGAACACGTAGGGAATACCGAGCTTCTCGGTAACCCGCACATACTCTTCACATGCCTTCATCGCCAGGTCGCGCGATTCAATGACGTTGATGCCGCCGAAGAGCACAAACGGCTTGTCGTTAGCGATTTCGATATTGCCTACACGCACTATTTTCTGCGTCATGCATTAAGCCTTTTTGCTTTTGTGAGCCAGCGCAGCATTAACAAAACCACTGAACAATGGGTGGCCATCGCGCGGGGTCGAAGTGAATTCAGGGTGGAACTGGCACGCCACAAACCATGGATGATCAGGCGCTTCAACCACTTCAACCAAAGCGCCATCACCGGAACGACCGGTAACTTTCAAGCCTGCCTCGGTTAACTGCGGCAACAGGTTGTTGTTGACTTCATAACGGTGACGGTGACGTTCAACAATCACGTCCTTGCCGTAGCAGTCATATACGCCAGAACCGCTTAACAGCTGGCAATCCTGAGCGCCGAGGCGCATGGTGCCGCCCAGGTCAGAGGCTTCAGTCCGCTGTTCGGTTGCACCTGTAGCATCTTGCCATTCAGTGATCAAACCAACCACCGGGTGGGTGCTTGCAGAGTCAAACTCGGTGGAGTTGGCGTCTTTCCAGCCCAGCACATTACGTGCGAACTCGATAACCGCGACCTGCATGCCCAGGCAAATACCCAGATAAGGGATTTTGTTCTCACGGGCATAACGCACCGCTTCGATCTTGCCTTCAACACCGCGCAGACCAAAGCCGCCCGGCACCAGGATCGCATCAACACCTTCAAGCACGGAGGTGCCTTTGGTTTCGATCTCTTCAGAGTCGATATAGCGCAGGTTGACCTTGGTGCGGTTCTGGATGCCAGCATGGCTCATCGCTTCGATCAGCGACTTATAGGCATCCAACAGCTCCATGTACTTACCGACCATGGCGATATTGACTTCTTTTTCCGGGTTGAGCTTGGCATCGACCACGCGGTCCCACTCGGAAAGATCAGCACCGCCGCAATTGAGGCCAAAGCGCTCGACGACGAAATCATCAAGGCCTTGAGCATGCAGCACCGAAGGAATCTTGTAGATGGTGTCGACGTCTTCGAGCGAAATAACCGCGCGTTCTTCAACGTTGGTGAACAGCGCGATCTTGCGGCGCGAGGACACATCGATCGGATGGTCGGAGCGGCAAACCAGTACATCGGGCTGCAGGCCAATGGAACGCAGCTCCTTGACCGAATGCTGAGTAGGCTTGGTCTTGGTTTCACCAGCGGTGGCGATGTATGGCACCAGCGTCAGGTGCATCAACATGGCGCGCTTGGCGCCTACTTCAACGCGCAGCTGGCGGATGGCCTCAAGGAAAGGTTGCGACTCGATGTCACCAACAGTGCCACCGATTTCTACCATGGCCACATCAGCGTCACCCGCGCCCTTGATGATACGGCGCTTGATTTCGTCAGTGATGTGCGGGATCACCTGGATGGTAGCACCGAGGTAATCACCACGACGCTCACGACGCAGCACGTCTTCATAGACGCGACCGGTGGTGAAGTTGTTGTTCTGGGTCATGGTCGTGCGGATGAACCGCTCGTAGTGCCCCAGATCCAGGTCGGTTTCAGCGCCGTCGTGTGTGACAAACACTTCACCGTGCTGGAACGGGCTCATGGTGCCCGGATCAACGTTGATGTAGGGATCCAGCTTGAGCATCGTGACCTTCAGGCCCCGCGCCTCCAGGATAGCCGCCAGTGAAGCCGAGGCGATGCCCTTCCCCAAAGAAGAAACAACACCACCCGTGACGAAAATGTAGCGCGTCATGAAAAATCCTAGAAATCAGCGTTTAAGCGGTCAGCGCCGCCGGGGAAAGCGAAGGAAATGTAAAGCAACCGGCTACCAAATCGCAGTAACCAGAACGCATTCACCGAGTCGTTTTGCCACTGGCAAACGGAATCAGCAAAAGCACTATTAAGACGGGAGCGTAGTCTACTCGAAAGCCCTTTTCAGCTCAAACCCAGATCGCTCGTCGGCAAATCCCATACAAAATGCCACTGCACGCCTTGAATAGCGCAGAGTTGCGGCATGTTGGCCACGGCCATCAGTTGTCCATCACAGGTTAATAACGGCAATCGGTTGCGAATAAATGTCGCAACAGCCTGCTCATTTAGCAGGCGCTTGAGGTCGCGGTGACCGCGTCCTGGCAGGTTCATGACCTCACCGCCCCGGCGATAGACAACAGCCCAATCGCCAGCAGGTAATTGGCCCTCGATGCGCACAGAGCCATTACCGGGCAGCACAAACCACCGCCCGGACACGACCGGCAAACTAACCGGCTCGGGCTGGCGCAACCATTGACCACTGAGCCACCATAACCGTTCATCAGCTCGGCGAAGTTCACCGCCTGCCAATCGCCAAACCGGGGTGGCATCTATTGCAGCGTCCCGCAGGCTGTACCAGCCCTGCCAATGCTCGGTATCCGGCATTGGCGTCAGCTGACGCAACCAGAAGCGCAACGCATTGCGCTGACGGGCCTCAGTCAACTGACGTAAAGGGGTCAAGGCCAGGCTAGGGATGTTCAGCCAACCTGTACCTGCCGAGTCCTGGGCTGCGGCGAGATCTTGAGCCGCCAACACATCGAGCAACTCAGAGGCTTCACGCATATGTTCGCTAGCCTGATTGAGGCGACCAAGGGCCTGCGGCCAACGCTGCGTCAGCAGTGGCAGCACCTGGCGGCGTAGATAATTACGCGACAACTGCTCATCGCTGTTCGATGGATCTTCGACCCAATGCAAGCCATGTTGATTTGCGTAGTCGCGCACCTCGGCCTGGGAACAGTTGAGCAGCGGGCGTAACAGCTGGCCGCGTCCAAGCGGGCGACTGATTGGCATGGCGGCGAGGCCACGTACACCAGCACCACGGAGCAACCTGAATAACAGCGTCTCGGCTTGATCATCGGCATGCTGGGCAAGCATCAGCAACTCACCACTGCACAACTGCGCCTCGAACGCCTTGTAGCGCGCTTCACGGGCAGCGCGTTCAAGACTGGCACCTGGCTCAACCTTGACCCGCAGCACGCTCAGCGGCACACCCAGCTGGTCACAAAAACGCTGGCAATGCTCAGGCCAGAGATCACCCGCAGGCTGAAGACCGTGATGGATATGCACGGCGTAAAGCGCCGCGATTGCCTCGCGTTGCGCGAGAGTCGCCAGGATATGCAGCAGTACGCTGGAGTCGAGACCGCCAGAAAACGCGACTCGCCAAACTGTTGCCTGACGCCAAGGAGCGATGTTTTCCAGCACCTTGGCAATCAAGCTCATTTCATCCACCTGCTACACGGACAGCAGCTGATTTAGGCGATGCCGTAGCTCATCAGACGCTCATAACGACGCGCCAGCAACTCTTCAGTGCTGTGCTTTTTCAGTTCCTTGAGCTGGGCACCCAGCGCCTGGCGGACTGATTCAGCAGCAGCTGCTGGGTCACGATGAGCACCGCCCAAAGGCTCGGCAATGACCTGATCAACGATACCCAGGCCTTTCAGGCGCTCAGCGGTGATACCCATGGCTTCAGCAGCGTCCGGCGCTTTCTCGGCCGTTTTCCACAGAATCGAGGCACAGCCTTCTGGCGAGATAACCGAATAGGTCGAGTACTGCAGCATGTTCAACTGATCGCACACACCAATGGCCAAGGCACCGCCGGAACCACCTTCACCAATTACGGTGGCAATGATTGGGGTCTTCAGGCGCGCCATAACCCGCAGGTTCCAGGCAATGGCCTCACTTTGACCGCGCTCTTCAGCGTCAATCCCAGGGTATGCGCCTGGAGTGTCGATAAAGGTCACAATCGGCATCTTGAAGCGCTCGGCCATTTCCATCAGGCGGCAGGCTTTACGGTAGCCTTCAGGGCGCGGCATACCGAAGTTGCGACGCACCTTTTCACGGACCTCACGTCCCTTCTGATGGCCAATAACCATGACCGGCTCACCGTCCAGGCGAGCCACACCGCCAACCAGGGCTGCGTCATCGGAGAAGTGACGGTCGCCATGCAACTCATCGAACTCGGTGAATATATGCCCGAGGTAATCAAGGGTGTATGGACGACGCGGGTGACGCGCCAACTGCGCCACTTGCCAGCTGCTCAGGTTACCGAAGATGGTTTCGGTGAGGGTGCTGCTTTTATCTTGCAGGCGAGCAATCTCGTCATTGATGTTCAACGAGTTGTCGTTACCAACCAGGCGAAGCTCTTCGATCTTGGCTTGCAGGTCGGCGATCGGCTGTTCGAAATCGAGAAAATTCGGGTTCATAGTCATCCGTCTTGCGTCGACGGCCAAGTGGCCGGGAGCTGTATCCGTTCGCGCCATACATTAATGGATCTGGCGCATCAAGGTCGACACCTGAGTGTGTGCACTGCATCGTCATTTTAAACAACACATGTACCCAAGCCACTCAGGGCCATAATTTATCCGCTTATTTAAAGGCTGAAATTCAGCGCTAAAAATTAGCGGTAGTGCAGGAAGACGTTGTCTTTCCCGAACTGGTCACGCAAAGCTTGAATCAAGCTGTCTGCCGGATTGATTCTCCAACCTTCGCCAAACTGCAAAAGCGCCTTGGCATCAGTGCTGGTGTAATCCATGGTGATTGGGCAAACACCGCGGTGGCGCGTGCACAAATCAGCCAGCCAACGCAGCTTGTCGCCTTTCAAGGCATCACTGGCAATCTTCAGCCGCAGGCTATCGGCAAGACCGGTGCGAGCCTCTTCCAAGCTCATCACCCGCTTGGCCCGCAAGCGCAGCCCACCAGAGAAGTCATCGTTGCTGACCTCGCCTTCGACAACCACCAAGGCATCACTTTGCAGCAATGCCTGATTGCTGGCAAATGCATCGGCAAACAACGAGGCTTCAATGCGCCCGGAACGGTCATCCAGGGTGATAAAGCCCATCTTGTCGCCTTTCTTGTTCTTCATCACCCGCAGGTTGACGATCAAGCCAGCAACCGTTTGCGTATCGCGTGCAGGCTTGAGGTCGATTATGCGCTGGCGGGCAAAGCGGCGCACTTCACCTTCATACTCATCAATAGGGTGGCCAGTGAGATACAAGCCCAAGGTGTCTTTCTCACCCTTGAGGCGCTCCTTGAGCGATAACTCGCGGGCCTTGAGGTGATTGGCGTAGACATCCTGTTCTTCATCGGCAAACACGCCACCGAACAGATCCATATGGCCGCTGTCATGGCTGCGAGCCGTCTGCTCGGCCGCTTGTACGGCCTCTTCCATCGCCGCCAGCAACACCGCGCGGTTACGGTCGATATTGGCGTGATAGGCCTTGATCTCTTCATGGAAATACGGACCCAGGCGATCCAATGCGCCGCTGCGCACCAGGGCTTCCAGCGTCCGCTTGTTGATGCGCTTGAGGTCGACGCGCGAGCAGAAATCAAACAGATCCTTGAATGGACCGTCACGGCGTGACTCAACAATGGCTTCAACCGGGCCTTCACCAACGCCCTTGATGGCACCCAGGCCGTAGACGATCCAGCCTTCGTCGTTAACCGTGAACTTGAACTCCGAGGTGTTGACGTCCGGCGCATCAATGCGCAGCTTCATGCTGCGACATTCTTCGATCAGGGTGACGACCTTGTCGGTGTTGTGCATATCCGCTGACAACACGGCAGCCATAAAGGCGGCCGAATGGTGCGCCTTGAGCCAAGCGGTCTGGTAGGACAACAGGCCATAGGCCGCCGAGTGCGACTTGTTGAAACCGTAACCGGCGAACTTTTCCACCAGGTCAAAGATGTTACCCGCGAGGTCGGCATCAATGCCGTTATTGGCGCAGCCTTCAATAAAGCCACCGCGCTGCTTGGCCATTTCTTCAGGCTTTTTCTTACCCATGGCCCGGCGCAACATATCCGCGCCACCGAGGGTGTAACCCGCCATGACCTGCGCAATCTGCATCACCTGTTCCTGATACAGGATAATCCCGTAGGTCGGCGCCAGGACAGGTTGCAGGCCTGCATACTGGTAATCTTGGTGCGGGTAGGAAATTGGCTCGCGCCCGTGCTTACGGTTGATGAAGTCATCCACCATGCCGGACTGCAGCGGGCCCGGACGGAACAGTGCCACGAGGGCGATCATGTCTTCGAGGCAGTCTGGCTTGAGCTTTTTGATCAGCTCCTTCATGCCGCGAGACTCAAGCTGGAACACCGCTGTGGTTTCAGCCTTTTGCAGCATGGCAAAGGTCGCTTTGTCGTCAAGCGGGATGAAATCGATATTCAAATCGGGCAAACCTTGCTTGGCCTGCTCGCGATTGATGGTTTCCATCGCCCACTTGATGATGGTCAGCGTGCGCAAGCCCAGGAAGTCGAACTTGACCAGCCCCGCCGATTCGACATCATCCTTATCGAACTGGGTCACCAGGCCATTGCCTTCTTCATCACAGGCAATAGGTGAAAAGTCAGTCAGCTTGGTTGGCGCAATAACCACACCCCCGGCATGCTTGCCGGTACCCCGGCAAATACCTTCGAGCTTGAGCGACATCTCCCAGATTTCAGCCGCTTCCTCATCGGTCTTGAGGAAGTCGCGCAATGGCTCTTCCATCTCGAACGCCTTGGCCAGCGTCATGCCGACTTCAAACGGAATCATCTTCGACAGGCGATCCGCCAAACCGTAGGACTTGCCCTGCGCACGGGCAACGTCGCGCACCACCGCCTTGGCCGCCATGGTACCGAAGGTGATGATCTGGCTAACCGCATTACGGCCGTACTTTTGCGCTACATAATCAATGACTCGGTCGCGACCATCCATGCAGAAGTCGACGTCGAAGTCGGGCATCGACACCCGCTCGGGATTAAGGAATCGCTCGAACAGCAAGTCATAGGCCAGCGGGTCAAGGTCGGTAATCTTCTGCACATAGGCAACCAGCGAACCCGCACCCGACCCACGGCCAGGCCCAACCGGGACGCCATTGTTTTTGGCCCACTTGATGAAGTCCATTACGATCAGGAAGTAACCAGGAAAGCCCATTTGAATAATGATATTCAATTCAAAATTGAGGCGATCGACGTAGACCTGCTTCTTGGCCTCGTAGTCCGGCGTGTCCTTGGGCAACAGCACTTCAAGACGTTCATCAAGACCATCGAACGAGACCTTGCGGAAGTACTCATCAATGGTCATGCCGTCTGGAATCGGGAAGTTCGGCAGGAAGTAGGTGCCCAGTTGCACCTCGATATTGCAACGCTTGGCGATTTCAATCGTATTGTGCAGCGCTTCGGGTAAGTCGCTGAACAACTCCGCCATTTCCTCTGGCGACTTCAGGTACTGCTGGTCGGAATACAGGCGCAGCCGGCGTGGATCATCCAGCGGGCGGCCCTCGCCAATGCACACGCGCGTTTCGTGCGCTTCATAATCGTCCTGCTTGATAAAGCGCACATCATTGGTGGCAACCAAAGGTGCAGCAAACCGTTCAGCCAGGGCGACGGCGGCATGCAAATGTTCTTCGTCGTTGATGCGATTGGTGCGTTGTACTTCCAGGTAGAAGCGCTCGGGAAAAACGTCCATCCACTCTTTAAGGATTGATTCAGCCAATGGCTGGTCACCGGCCAACAGTGCCAAGCCCACCTCACCCTCTTTGGAGCCCGACAAGGCAATCAACCCTTCATTGGCCGCCTTGACCCAGTCGCGCTGGATGATCACCAAGTCATTGCTCTGCCCTTCACTCCACCCTCGTGAAACCAGTTCGGTAAGGTTGCGATAGCCCTTGGCATTCATCGCCAACAGGGTCATGCGGGTCAGCGGGCCATCTTCGCTGGCACTGGCCATCCAGATATCAGCTCCGCAAATAGGCTTGATACCACCACCCATTGCCGCCTTGTAGAACTTGACCAGCGAGCACATGTTGCTCTGGTCGGTCACAGCGACTGCTGGCATGCCCGCGCCCGCAACCGACTTGATCAAAGGTTTGACCCGGACCAGACCGTCGACGAGCGAAAACTCGGTGTGCACACGTAAATGGACGAACGAAGCAGTCATGGCAGCCCTTACAAAACACAAAAACGACAAGACCCGGATTGTACCGGGCCTTGGATAAAACATCAGCCTGAGTTCAACAACCCTAACAGCTTAATCCTGTTAAGACTGATAAAAGCTCAGCGCTCAAACTTGCTTGCGATCATCCCAAACGCCCGCTTCAAGCTTCGCTTGCACCTCTGGATACTGAGCCGCATCAAAGGTTGGCAATTGCCCGGCTTTACGCTGAGCGTTGTAATCTTTGGCCAGCTTGAACACCAAGTTAGAAAGCAACAGGATTGCAACCAAGTTAGTGATCGCCATCAAGCCCATCGACACATCCGCCAGATTCCAGACAAACGGCAGTGATGCCAATGCGCCAAACATCACCATTGCCAAAACCACGAGCCGGAAGATCAACAAACCTGCTTTATGGTTGTGCTCAAGAAATACCAAGCAGTTTTCCGCATAAAAGTAGTTTGCAACGATAGAGGTGAAGGCAAAGAACAATATCACCACAGTCAGGAAATACTTGGCCCAACCGCCCAACTGGCTGCTCAGGGCATCCTGTACCAAAGTGATACCTGCGGCGCTACCGGTTGGCACCTGAGCCAACAGAATGATTGCCGCCGATGCGGTGCAAATCAGCATGGTGTCGATAAAGACACCGGCCATTTGTACATAACCTTGCGACACCGGGTGCGGTGGATAAGGCGTAGCAGATGCCGCCGCATTGGGTGCCGAGCCCATACCGGCTTCGTTTGAGAACAAACCACGCTTGAAGCCGTTCATGATCGCCGCACCGATACCGCCAGCCGCCGCCTCATGCAAACCAAAAGCGCTCTTGAAGATCAGCGCCAGCACAGCAGGAACCTGGCCGATATTGAGGACAATGATCAGCAGTGCAATCAACAGGTAAGCTGCAGCCATTACCGGCACGGCCAGCTCGGAGAATCGGGCAATCGAACGCAAGCCGCCGAAGATAATCAGCGATGTCAACACCACTAGGCCTGCGCCCACGACCGCCGATGCAACCGGAATCACGCTTTGACCCAGGCTGAAAGTCCCCCAATCCAGGGCAAAAGCACCGGTCAACGCATTGCTGATGGTATTGGCCTGCACCGAGTTGAAAACAAAACCAAAGGCGATAATCAGGAATATCGAAAACAAGATCCCCATCCAACGCGCATTCAGGCCGCGCTCCATGTAATAGGCCGGGCCGCCGCGAAACTGGCCGGCGTCGTCACGCACCTTGAACAGCTGCGCCAAAGTGGCTTCGACAAAGCCTGTCGCCATACCAATCAAGGCAATCAGCCACATCCAGAAAATCGCGCCGGGCCCGCCCAAGGTAATCGCCACGGCAACACCAGCAATATTTCCGGTCCCTACGCGCGCAGCCAGTGAAGTGCAGAGCGCTTGAAAAGACGAAATACCCGAGTCATCACTCTGCCGGCTGCCCTTGAGCACGGAGAAGATATGGCCAAATTGGCGAAACTGAATAGCCCCCAACCTGACGGTGAAATACAAACCAGTACCGACCAACAGCCAGATAAGGATTTTGCCCCAGATTAGGCCATTAAGAATATCAACGACCTGTGTGGCGATATCTTGCATTGATCACTCCCAACCGCGCAGAGCGGCTATCCGTTGGACCCCGATCAGGTCCGGGAAAATTAAACTCAGACGCCAAGGTAAACGACGAGCAAGGCAGCGCACGGCAAAACCACTGCGCACAAAGATTTCAGCTGGAAATAACACCCAATGGCGTTACGACAGTGTAGACAGCGAAAGGGCAGGAACTTTCCAACATTGCAGCCAGTGACTGCATGTAAGTGAGCGACCAATCAGGTCAATGAGGCGACACTTGCGGGCAAAACGGGCGTTATTGAGACAAAAGTGCGCGCACTGGTGCAAATGAACGCCGGTGAACCGGTGTCGGTCCCAGGCGACGCAGGGCCTCCAGATGAACAGCAGTCGGATACCCTTTGTGACCGGCAATTCCGTAACCCGGATACTGCAGATCCAGCGCTTGCATCTCGCGATCACGGCTGACTTTAGCCAGGATTGAAGCGGCTGCGATGGCTGGAACCTGACTATCACCCTTGACCACCGCGGCGCTCGGCACCTGCAGTTTCGGGCAACGATTACCGTCGATAAGCGCCAGTTTTGGCGTGACGTGCAAACCCTCGACCGCACGCTGCATCGCCAGCATGGTTGCATGGAGGATATTCAACTGATCGATCTCTTCGACCTCTGCCCGGGCGATACACCAGGACAGCGCTTTCTCGCGGATCTCATCAAAGAGTTTTTCGCGGCGCGCGGCGGTGAGCTTTTTCGAGTCATTCAAACCCAGGATCGGCCGCGTCGGATCAAGAATCACAGCGGCAGTAACCACAGCCCCGCACAGTGGGCCACGCCCTACTTCATCGACACCGGCTACTAATTCATCGACAGTGACAAAGTCCAAACCCAGTTGCATCAGTTGCGCCCAATCAATTCAAGTACGGCGTCTGCGGCCTGTGCCGATGCATCGCAACGCAAGGTACGGTGGATCTGATCGAACCCCAAGGTCTGCTCATCGCCACCATCAACCAAGGGCGCAAGCAATTGAGCCAGTGCCTCCGGTGTTGCGGCGTCCTGGATCAGCTCGGGCACCAACAAGCGCTCAGCCAGCAAGTTCGGTAGCGAGATATAGGGGCTTTTGACCATGCGACTGAGGATTTTGAACGTCAGCGGCGCAACCCGGTAAGCCACAATCATCGGACGCTTGTACAGAAGCGCCTCAAGTGTGGCTGTGCCCGAGGCAATCAACACCGCATCACAGGCGGCCAGTGCCAGATGCGATTTGCCGTCAAGCAGCTTCAATGGCAAGTCGCGGCTGGCCAGCATCTGCTCGATTTGTTCGCGGCGCTGCGCATTGGCGCAAGGCAGGACAAATTGAATACCGGGGCGCAAATTACGCAAACGTTCTGCCGCATCAAAAAACACAGCCCCCAACCGCGAAACTTCACCACCACGGCTACCCGGCATCAAGGCAACCACAGGCCCTTCGAGCGGCAGGTCGAGCGCCTCACGGGCGGCTGTGCGGTCAGCTTGTAACGGAATCGCGTCTGCCAATGGATGCCCGACAAAACGTACCGGCACCTGATATTCGTCGTAGAACTTGGCTTCAAAGGGAAACAGCGTCAGCATCAAGTCGCAGGCTTCGCGGATTTTCAACACGCGTTTCTGCCGCCACGCCCACACGGATGGGCTGACGTAGTGCACGGTTTTGATGCCGGCGCGGCGCAGCTTCAACTCCAAGTCGAGGTTGAAGTCAGGCGCATCAATACCAATAAAAACGTCGGGTTTGGCTGCGATCAGATCACGCAACAGATGGCGACGGCGTTTGAGCAACTCGGGCAAGCGCCCAAGCACTTCAACCAACCCCATCACCGAAAGGCGCTCCATCGGGAAGATTGATTGCAAGCCCTCTGCTTCCATCAACGGGCCGCCGACACCTATGACCTCAACATCGCCGTGGCGCTGTTTCAATGCCTGAATCAGACCGGCGCCAAGGATGTCACCGGAAGCCTCACCCGCTACCAGAGCTACGCGTATACGAGCCATGTTTAGCGAGTAATGCCGCGCTGGGATGCCTGAATGGAGTCACGGAATACCGCAACCTCAGGAAACTCGATGGAAGGCTCTGCCAGTTCTTTCAGGGCCTCTTCAATGGTCAGCCCCTGACGGTAAACCGTTTTATACGCCCGGCGCAGCGCATGAATCGACTCTGCCGAGAAGCCACGACGGCGCAAGCCCTCGAAGTTCATGCTACGGGCTTCGGCAGGGTTGCCGGAAACCGTGACATAAGCCGGCACATCCTTACCAATCGCCGTACCCATGCCAGCAAAGCTATGGGCGCCGATGTGGCAGAACTGGTGCACCAGGGTGTAACCAGACAAAATTGCCCAGTCACCAATGTGCACATGCCCGGCTAGCGCTACGTTGTTGACCAGGATGCAGTGATTGCCCACAACACTGTCATGACCGATGTGCGCATAGGCCATGATCAGGTTGTGGTCGCCAACCGTGGTTTCATCGCGATCCTGAATCGTTCCGCGGTGCATGGTGACACCTTCGCGAATGATGTTGTGATCGCCAATGACCAGACGGGTTGGCTCACCTTTGTACTTGCGGTCGGGGGTGTCTTCGCCCAACGACGCGAATTGATAGACACGGTTGTGCTTACCAATTCGAGTGGGCCCTTTGATGATCACATTAGGCCCAAGCACTGTACCCTCACCAATCTCTACATCGGGCCCGATAATCGCCCACGGGCCGACAGTGACGTCGTCAGCCAGCTTGGCAGCGGGATCGATAATGGCACGAGGGTCAATCAAACTCATAATTTGCGTTCCGCACAGATCACTTCAGCTGAACAGACTTCCTTGCCGTCGACACTGGCTTTACATTCGAACTTCCAAATACTGCGCTTGGTGCTGAGAAACTTGGCTTCCAGGATCAGCTTGTCACCCGGTACAACTGGCTGACGAAAGCGTAGCTTATCCGAACCCACGAAGTAGTACAGCGTACCGTCGCTCGGTTTCAGATCCATCATCTTGAAGCCAAGAATGCCTGCAGCCTGAGCCATCGCTTCGATGATCAGAACGCCGGGCATAATAGGATGCTCAGGAAAATGGCCATTGAAGAAAGGCTCATTGATGCTGACATTCTTGTAGGCACGAATGGTCTTGCCTTCTACGTCCAGATTGTCGACGCGGTCTACCAGCAGAAAAGGGTAGCGATGCGGCAGATACTCGCGAATTTCGTTGATGTCCATCATTTCCAGAGAAGCCTGTAGTAAAAAAAGAAGAGCTCGACTTTAGCCGGGCTCAAGCATCAGATGAGGCGTTCCCGCTAGAAGTCACCGCAGCCAGCTGTTTTTCCAGCTGTTGCAGGCGGCGCGCCATATCGTCAAGCTGACGGATGCGTGCGGCACTTTTGCGCCACTCGCCTGCGGGTTGCATTGCCGTACCAGACGAATAAGAGCCTGGTTCGGTTATCGAACGGGTGACCATCGTCATTCCCGTCACAAACACCCCATCACACACTTCGATGTGGCCAACCATGCCCACACCGCCTGCAATCATGCAGTTCTTGCCAATTTTGGTGCTGCCAGAAATACCCACGCAACCGGCCATGGCGGTGTTATCACCAACCTGAACGTTATGCGCAATCATGATCTGGTTATCCAGTTTGACGCCATTGCCAATCAGGGTGTCCGCCAAGGCGCCACGGTCGATAGTGGTATTGGCACCAATCTCGACATTATCCCCGATGACCACACCGCCAATCTGGGCAATTTTCTGCCAGACACCTTTCTCGTTGGCAAAGCCAAAGCCTTCGCCGCCTAGAACAGCGCCTGACTGAATCACCACGCCCTTGCCGATGCGCACGTCGTGGTAAATCGTCACCCGCGGGGCCAACCAGCCACCTTCGCCGATGACCGAACGCGCTCCAACCACGCAATGCGCGCCGACTGTAACACCAGCTGCAATGCTTGCACCGCTCTCGATCACGGCAAATGGACCAATGCTGGCCGTTGCGTCGATCTGGGCATCCGCAGCAATCACCGCACTCGGATGAACCCCTGCGGCGGCAACGGGCTTGCGATCGAACGCATGGGACAACTCGGCATAAGCCAAATACGGATTGGCCACGATCAAGGCATCGCCGCTGTAGCTTTGTGCATCAGCCACAGTCAACAAAACCGCAGCTGCTTGGCAACTTGCCAGGTGCTTGCGGTATTGAGGGTTTGCCAGAAAGCTCAGCTGCTGCGAATTGGCGTCCTGCAATGTTGCCAAGCCAGTAATGACTTTATCCGCAGGACCGCGCAGCGTAGCGCCAAGACGCTGAGCCAACTGGCCCAGCGTATAAACCGGTGCATTCATAATTAACGCAGCTGATTCATGCGCTCGATAACTTGGCGAGTGATGTCGTACTGAGGCTTGACATCAATGACTGCGCCACGCTCGAGAACCAGGTCGTAACTGCCTTTCTTGATTACTTCTTCAACCGCTTTATCAAGGTTTGGCTTGAGCTTTTTCAACATGTCGCGATCAGCAACAGCTTTTTGCTCATTGAGCTCCTTGGACTGGAACTGGAAGTCACGGGCTTTTTGCTTGAAATCAAGCTCAAGGCGCTCGCGTTCAGCGGTCTGCAACTTCTGACCGCCTTTTACCAGGCGATCCTGAATGCTCTTGGCATCGCTTTCCAGCTTCTTCAGCTTGCTCAGTTGCGGGCCGAATTTTTTCTCGGCATCAACCGCATAACGCTTGGCTGCATCAGACTCGAGCAAGGCCATTTGATAGTTCAATACGGCAATTTTCATTTCAGCCATGGCTGGGGTCGCAACCGACAGCATGGCAACACTTAACAGAACAACTTGAGTCAATTTACGCACGGTACACTCCTGCAAAAATCCATTTTTGTTGATCGGTCATCAACCGATTAAAACGTCTGGCCAAGGGAGAACTGGAACACTTGAGTATCGGCATCATCCGGCTCCTTGACTGGCATTGCCAGGCTGAAGCTCAACGGACCCAGCGCGGTAATCCAAGTCAGACCCACACCGACAGAGCTGGCCATGTTGCCCAGTGATATTTCACAGCTGTCGCTCTCTGCCTTCTGCGAAGAGGAGCAGTTGGTGTCAAATACATTACCTACGTCCCAGAACAGCGAAGTACGCAGTGAACGCTGATCTTTCACGAACGGCAGCGGGAACAACAACTCAGCACCACCCTGGACCAATACGTTACCACCAAATGGTAGCGGGTCTTGGTCCGGGTCAGTGTAGCGACCGTTTGCATCCTGTACGCCGTAAACAATTTCACCCTGGTCGTTACGCACGACACTCGGGGTACTGCGCGGGCCAAGGCTGCTGTCCTCGAAACCACGCACCGAGTTGAAACCACCCGCGTAGTAGTGCTCGTAGAATGGCAGCTCGGATGTCGAACCGTAGCTGTCGCCATAACCCAATTGAGTATGGAAACGCATGGTGTAGTTATCGGTCAGCGGAGTGAAGATCTGGCCGCGGTAATCCAGCTTGTAGAACGACAGGTCGCTACCTGGAATGGTGGTTTCAAGCACCAGGCTCTGCGAGTGTCCACGGTTAGCCAGTACGCCGCGGTTAAGCGTCGACTCAGACCAACCAATCGAGGCCTTGAAGTTCAGGTAGCTGTCGCCTTCCTCTTCAAGGAAGTCGTAGATTTCATCAACGGTATAGATACCGGTGTCGATGTCGTCCTGTTGAACAGTCAAGCCATAGGTCAGACGCGAGGTTTCACTGATCGGGTAGCCGATGCTCATGCCTGCGCCGTAGCTGTCTACCGAATAGCTTGCGACGTCAGTGTCGAGCTCATCGTAGTCAGTTTCACGGAAGAACAGGTTGTAACCCAGGCTGACACCGTCTGGCGTCCAGTAGGGGTTCACAAAGCCGAAGTTGTAGCGGCTCTGGTATTCGCTGCGAGTCAGGCCGAGGCTAACCTTGTTACCCGAACCGAGGAAGTTGTTCTGGGTGATCGAGCCACCGAGGATCAAACCGGCGTTCTGGGCAAAACCAACGCTGGCAGTAATCGAACCGGAAGCCTGTTCCTCAACGCTGTAGTTAACGTCGATCTGGTCATCTGTGCCGGGCACTGCTGGCGTCTCAACGTTGACTTCCTTGAAGAAGCCCAGACGCTCAAGCCGGGTTTTCGACTGGTCGATCAGGTAGGTTGAAGCCCAACCGCCTTCCATCTGGCGCATTTCACGGCGCAGCACTTCGTCTTCAGTTTTGGTGTTACCGCGGAAGTTGATGCGGTTAACGTAGGCGCGCTTGCCCGGATCAACAACGAACATCACCGAAACAGTGTGATCGTCATCATGGGGCGTAGGTACACCGTTGACGTTGGCGAAGGTATAGCCCTCGTTACCCAGGCGACGCGTAATCAGCTCAGAGGTGGTGGTCATCACTTTACGCGAGAAGACCTGACCTTCCTTGACCAGCAACAACTTGCGAACTTCATCTTCCGGGACTTTCAGGTCACCGCTCAGGCGCACGTCACGAATCTTGTACTTCTCACCTTCGTTGATGTTAACGGTGATATAGACATGCTTCTTGTCAGGCGTGATCGATACCTGGGTCGAGGCGATATCCATGTTGATATAGCCGCGGTCCAGGTAATAAGAACGCAAGCGTTCCAAGTCGCCGGAGAGTTTTTCACGGGCGTACTTGTCGTCGTTCTTGAAAAACGAAAGCCAGTTAGTGGTCTTGAGCTCAAACAGGCTCATCAGGTCTTCGTCAGGAAAGACAGTGTTACCCACCACGTTGATGTGCTGAATGGCAGCCACTTCGCCTTCGTTGATATTGACCTTCAACGCGACGCGGTTACGTGGCTGCGGAATCACCTCGGTTTCGATCTCGGCCGAGTAACGACCTTGCGAAACATACTGGCGTTGCAGCTCGTTACGCACACCCTCGAGGGTCGCACGCTGGAAAATCTCACCCTCTTCCAGGCCTGACTGATTGAGGCCCTTGAGCAGATCTTCGGTCGTGATCGCCTTGTTGCCTTCGATTTCAATACTGGAAATCGACGGACGTTCAACCACCGTAATAACCAGCACGTTGCCATCACGGCCGAGCTGGATATCCTGGAAGAAACCGGTTTTAAAGAGTTCACGCGTCGCTTCAACCAAGGAGCGATCATCGGCTTCACCACCGACATTCAACGGTAAGGCACCGAATACGCTGCCAGCGGACACCCGTTGGAGGCCGTTGACTCGAATATCGGAGATGGTGAAGGACTCGGCGTGAACTTCGGCGATCATCAATGCGGCGAGAACCACAGGTAGCAGCAGACGTTTCATGAAGTCCTTTCTTATTCCAACTGGCGATAAAAAATCTGTCGCTAAAGGCGACAGATTTGTAATTCAGAAGCGGTTACAGCCGACTCAGATCATTAACCAGGGCAAGTAACATCACCCCGACTACTAAACTAATGCCAATCTGCATCCCCCAACCTTGCACCCGTTCAGACAATGGGCGACCACGCACCCACTCGACCAGATAAAAAAGCAGATGCCCCCCATCCAGTACAGGGATAGGCAAAAGATTGAGAACCCCTAAGCTAATACTGAGATAGGCGAGAAAGTTTAAAAAATCCCCCACGCCGGACTCAGCTGAAGCGCCCGCCACTTTAGCAATGGTTATCGGCCCGCTCAAGTTTTTTACCGAGAGCTCGCCAAACAGCATTTTCTTTAGCGAGTCGAGCGTCAGTATACTCATGGTCCAAGTGCGCTTAACACTCTCAGCAACGGCCTCCAGAGGCCCGTAACTGACTTCGCGCAGCATTTCCGGCGGCCAGTCTACAGGTTTCACTCCTGCCCCCAGATAACCGCTGCGCGCGCCCTCATCACCACGTATGGCGAGAATCACGCTCACATCCTGCAATTGTCCGGCGCGCATAATCTGCAGAGTCACGGCCTTGCCGGGCAACGCACGCACCTGATCAACCACTTGCTGCCAATCATTGAGAGGCTTGCCATCAAGGGCAACCAGCTCATCGCCAACCGCCAGCCCGGCCGCACTTGCTGGCCCGCTAGGGTCGATCTCAGCCAGCACAGGCTTGAGTTCAGGTCGCCACGGGCGAATACCCAGCGCGGCGATCGGGTCTGGCTCCTCGACACCCTTGAGCCAGTTATCCAAATGGATTTGCTCGGCGCTTTCAGCCGTAGAGCCTGGGCTCTTGACGCTGAGATCAAGCACACCGCTCTCACCCAAGCGACGAACAAGCTGCAAATTGACTGCTGACCAACCATTGGTCGGCTCGCCGTTTATCGAGACAATTTCCTGACCCGGCTGCAGACCTGCTTGCGCCGCAAGACTGGACTCGGCAACAGTGCCAATAACCGGACGTACTTGCTGGCTGCCCAACAGCGCCACACACCAGAAAAACGCAATCGCCAGTAAAAAGTTGGCTATTGGCCCGGCAGAAACGATAGCAATACGCTGGCCAACAGACTTGCGATTGAACGACAAATGGGCCTGTTCGGCAGGCACTTCGGCTTCGCGCTCATCGAGCATTTTCACGTAGCCGCCCAATGGAATCGCCGCCAGCACGAATTCTGTGCCCTGGCGGTCATGCCAGCGCAACAATGGTGTACCAAAACCTACAGAGAAACGCAGGACTTTGACGCCACAACGCCGCGCCACCCAGAAGTGTCCAAACTCATGAAAAGTCACCAGGACACCCAAGGCAATCAGAGTACCGGCGATCATGTACAACGCACTCATCACGCTTCTCCGCTTCGGTTAACCCATTGTTCTGCCAGTGCCCGTGCGCGACTATCCGCAGCAAGCACAGTTTCCAGGCATGTGACCGCAGTCGATGCCTCGCTGTTCAGTACGTGGTCAATGATACTCGCGATTTGCGGAAAACTGATCTGGCGCTGCAAAAATGCCGACACCGCAACTTCATTGGCAGCATTCAACATTGCCGCTGCGGTGCCGCCCTGTTCTGCGGCTTCACGTGCCAGGCGCAGGCATGGGAAACGCTGCTCGTCAGGCGCCTCAAAATCCAGCCGCCCCACGGCAAATAAGTCGAGCGCCGCAACCCCTGAATCTATGCGCTCAGGCCACGCCAGCGCGTGACTGATTGGGGTGCGCATATCTGGGTTGCCCAACTGCGCCAGCACCGAGCCATCAACGTAGTCGACCAATGAGTGAATAACACTTTGTGGATGAATGACCACTTCGACCTGCGCTGGCTGCGCATCAAACAGCCAGCACGCCTCGATCAGCTCAAGGCCTTTGTTCATCATGCTGGCGGAATCGACGGAAATCTTGCGCCCCATCGACCAATTCGGGTGCGCGCAAGCCTGCTCAGGTGTAACCCTGGCTAGTTGTTCCAGCGGAGTCTGCCGGAACGGCCCACCCGATGCGGTGAGCAAAATACGCCGTACGCCCACCTGTGCAAGCCCACGCGAATAGTTGCCAGGCAAACACTGGAAGATTGCGTTGTGCTCACTGTCGATCGGCAGCAGCACGGCGCCGCTTTTTCCGACAGCCTGCATAAACAAGGCGCCGGACATCACCAGCGCCTCTTTATTGGCCAGCAACACTTTCTTGCCAGCCTCCACCGCCGCAAGCGTCGAGCGCAGGCCCGCAGCCCCTACAATCGCCGCGACAACCGCATCAACATCGGCATGAGCGGCCACTTCGCACAGGCCTGCCTCACCGAATAAAACCTGGGTTTTCGAGCCCTGCGCAGCCAGTGAAGCCTGCAGGCGCTGGGCACTCGAAGCATCAGCTGCCACCGCAAAAACCGGTTTATGCAGCACGCACAGGGCCTCAAGCTCCACCAAGCGACTGCGGCCACTCAAGGCAAAAACCTGATAACGCTCAGGGTGACGGGCAATCACATCAAGCGTGCTTAGGCCAATCGAGCCGGTGGCTCCCAGTACGCTGATTCTCTGGCGATTCACAGGTTACCCCAGCCCGAGAGCAACAGCAGCACCGCAAACACCGGAATGGCTGCCGTGAGGCTGTCGATACGATCCAGCACGCCGCCATGGCCCGGCAGCAGATTACTGCTGTCTTTGACCCCTGCCTGGCGCTTGAACATGCTCTCGGTAAGATCACCGACCACCGAGATCATCACCACTATCGCAGCGCCAAGCAGCGCCCAGAGCATTTCACCGGCACCCCAGCCACGTACCACACCGACGACCAGGGTAATCAGCAGGCAAGTGCACAGGCCACCGATCGCACCCTCCCAGCTTTTGCCGGGACTGACCTGTGGCGCCAACTTGCGTTTACCGAACGCCTTGCCGGAAAAGTAGGCACCAATGTCAGCTGCCCATACCAGCACCATGACCGCGATGATCAGCCAGTTAGCCAACGGCCACTGCTTGAACAACACCAGACCTTGCCAAGCAGGCAGCAGAATCAAAAGGCCAATACCCAGCTTGCGTGGTGCACTGGCCCAGACCTGGCTGCTCTGCGGATAACCCAAGACCAGCCAGGTCGCCACAGCCCACCAGATAATTGCCAGCACCAGTACCGGCGTTGCCAGAATTGGCAGCAGATAGAGCAACCAGCAAAGAATTGCCACCAACACTGCGTAGGCAACGCGCAGTGGCTGCGATTCAAAACCAGCTAATCGTGCCCACTCCCAACCACCAAGGCTGACCACTGCACCGATAAACAGCGCAAACGCAGCACCATCGAGCAGGAAAAAGCCTCCCAGCGCAATGGGCAACAGCGCCAATGCAGTTATGACTCGTTGCTTAAGCATTGCGCGCCTCAGATTCTACCTGCGCGCTAGTCTTGCCAAAGCGCCGCTGTCTGGTTGCGTAGTCAGCAAGCGCCTGACGCATTGCGTCGTGCTTGAAGTCAGGCCAGAACAGGTCGGTGAAATACAGTTCACTGTAGGCCAACTGCCACAGCAGGAAATTACTGATGCGATGCTCACCACCCGTACGGATGCACAGGTCAGGCAGCGGCAAGTCGCCGGTTGCGAGACAGCTTTGCAGAAGCTGCGGGGTAATATCACCCGGCAACAAATGTCCGCCCTGCACTTCACGGGCAAGACGTTGCGCAGCCTGGGCAATATCCCACTGACCGCCATAGTTGGCGGCGATTTGCAGGATAAAGCGTTTTTCGCCAGCCGTTTGCGCCTCTGCTTCACGCATTGCATTTTGCAATTCAGGGTGAAAACGCGAACGATCCCCGATAATGCGCAGGCTGATGTCATTGTCATTGAGCTTGCGTGTTTCACGGCGCAAGGCGCTCATGAACAGCTCCATCAATGCGCCAACCTCATCAGCCGGGCGTTGCCAGTTCTCGCTTGAGAAGGCAAACAGGGTCAGCACCTCGACCCCGGCCTCGGCACAGACCTCAATGACCGCACGCACCGCATCAACACCGGCTTTATGGCCAGCAACACCCGGCAGCAGGCGCTTTTTCGCCCAGCGGTTGTTGCCATCCATAATCACGGCCACGTGGCGCGGCACTACTGTTGCCGGGCCACCGTCTTTGGCTTTTTCCATAACGATTCCTGACCGTCAGACGGCCATCAGATCCGCTTCCTTGTTTTCCAGCGCCTTATCGACTTCAGCAACATACTTGTCGGTCAGTTTCTGGATTTCATCAGCGGCGCGACGCTCTTCGTCCTCGCTGATTTCCTTTTCTTTTTCCAGGTCCTTGAGCTGCGCCAAGGCGTCACGACGGATGTTGCGCACGGCAACACGGGCGTTCTCAGCCTCGGAACGCGCCTGCTTGGTGTAGCCCTTGCGCGTTTCTTCGGTCAGCGCAGGCATTGGCACACGAATAGTGGTACCGGCCGTCGCAGGGTTGAGGCCCAGGTCGGATGTCATGATGGCTTTTTCAACGGCCTGGATCATGCCCTTGTCAAATACAGACAAGGCCAAGGTGCGCGAATCTTCAGTGACTACGTTGGCGACCTGGCGCAACGGCGTATCAGTGCCGTAATAAGACACCATCACACCATCAAGAATGCTCGGGTGCGCGCGGCCAGTGCGGATTTTGGCAAATGCGACATTCAGCGACTCAAGACTCTTGGTCATGCGTGACTGGGTTTCTTTCTTGATCTCGTTAATCATTCTTCACCTTCCTCGATCAGGGTACCTTCAGCGCCACCAACAACGACATTCAACAAGGCGCCAGGTTTATTCATATTGAAGACTCGCAGCGGCATATTATGGTCGCGGCACAGGCAGATAGCAGTGAGGTCCATAACCCCAAGCTTGCGATCCAGCACCTCGTCATAGGTCAAGCGCTCGAACTTCTCTGCATGGGGATCTTTGAATGGATCCGCAGTGTATACGCCATCGACCTTGGTCGCCTTCAATACCACGTCCGCATCGATCTCGATTGCGCGCAGGCACGCAGCAGAATCCGTGGTAAAGAACGGGTTACCGGTACCGGCAGCGAAAATCACCACTTCACCGGTTTTCAGATGGCGCATGGCCTTACGACGGTCGTAGTGATCAGTCACTCCAACCATGGAAATCGCCGACATCACGATTGCCGGGATATTTGAACGCTCCAGCGCGTCGCGCATGGCCAAGGCATTCATCACAGTGGCAAGCATGCCCATATGGTCACCGGTTACCCGGTCCATTCCAGCTGCGCTCAATGCTGCACCACGAAACAGGTTACCGCCACCGATCACCAGACCAACTTGCAAACCGATGCCTACCAATTGCCCTACTTCCAGGGCCATGCGATCAAGCACCTTGGGATCGATACCAAACTCTTCCGACCCCATCAGGGCTTCGCCGCTTAGTTTGAGCAGAATGCGCTTATAACGCGGTTGACGACCACTCACCTGCTGAGCCATACAATTCTCTCCTGCGGCGTTAAAATTCTATGCGGATAATACAGCCCGCAATTATCGAGTACTTCGGCAACAGTCGGGGCTTTTAAATCACAAAAGCCGGAAAATATTTTTCGCAACCGGCCAAGGCAAACCTTTGAAAACGTCTTGAACACCAAATAGCCAGGTCGAAAGGCGCATCAGCCTTGCAGTTTACAAGAGCTGACCCGCAGCGTAAGCAGCTTTAAACCTGTACCGTGTGGGCCCTTGCTTTCAGGGGCATCCTAATTTGCCGCCCTAGTTTGACAAAAAGGCCGCACGCATAAGCGGGCAGCCTCTTTGGGATGACAGCTTTTAGACCGTCTTACTGCTTGCTGGAAGCCAGCTGTGCAGCTACTTCTGCAGCGAAGTCAGTTTCGCCTTTGTCGATACCTTCACCCACTTCGAAGCGAGTGAACGAAACGATTTCAGCGCCAGCTTTCTTCACCAGCTCGCCAACCTTGACGCTGTCGTCTTTGACGAAAGCTTGCTCGACCAGGCTTGCTTCAGCCAGGAACTTGCTGATACGACCGGCAACCATCTTCTCAACGATTTCAGCAGGCTTGCCTTTGATTTTCTCTTCGTTCAGCGCCAGGAAGATTTCTTTTTCCTTGGCAACTGCCTCTTCAGAGACTTCAGCAGCGCTGAGGAACTGAGGGTTGCTTGCAGCTACGTGCATGGCAACTTCTTTAGCCAGCTCGACGTCGCCACCTTTAAGGGCAACCAGAACACCAATGCGATGACCGTGCAGGTAAGAACCGACAACGTCAGCCTCAACGCTAGCCAGACGACGGATGTTTACGTTCTCGCCAACCTTGGCAACCAAGGCTTCACGATCGGATTCCATGGCCGCAACCAGTGGCGCCGCGTCAGTCATGTTCTCGGCGAAGGCCTTTTCGATGCTGCTGCTGACGAAGTTCTTGAAATCGTCTTGCAGAGCCAGGAAGTCAGTCTGGGAGTTGACTTCGATGATCAGCGCGCGCTTGTTGTCGTCAGCCAATTTGATTGCGATAGCACCTTCAGCAGCGATGTTACCGGCTTTCTTGGCAGCCTTGATGGCACCAGCAGCACGCATATCGTCGATTGCTTTCTCGATGTCGCCACCAGCAGCAGTCAGGGCTTTTTTGCAGTCCATCATGCCTTGGCCAGTACGCTCACGCAGTTCTTTAACCAGGGCTGCAGTAATCTCTGCCATGTTCGAAATCCTCTTAGGTAGGTCTTCAACCATCTCACCCGCCAGGCGGGCGATGAATTCTATAAGTGACAAAAAGGGGGCAAAGCCCCCTTTTTGCGTAGCGAGTAACGCTTGCTACTTAGCCTTGAGCGGCTTCAGCAGCCGGGGCTTCAGCGACGAATTCGTCGGTGCCACCGTTCGCGTTGCTACGACCACGAACAACTGCGTCAGCCATGGCACCCATGTACAACTGGATGGCACGGATGGCGTCGTCGTTACCAGGAATGATGTAATCAACACCTTCCGGGCTGCTGTTGGTATCAACAACACCAATTACTGGGATGCCCAGCTTGTTGGCTTCGGTGATAGCAATGCGCTCGTGGTCAACGTCGATAACAAACAGAGCGTCTGGCAGACCGCCCATGTCCTTGATACCACCCAAGCTGCGATCCAGTTTTTCCAGATCACGAGTGCGCATCAGGGCTTCTTTCTTGGTCAGCTTGGTGAAAGTGCCGTCTTGAGCCTGAACTTCAAGATCACGCAGACGCTTGATCGAAGCGCGGATGGTCTTGTAGTTGGTCAGCATGCCGCCCAACCAGCGGTGATCGACGAACGGAGAGTTGCAGCGAGCTGCTTCTTCACGAACGATCTTGCCAGCAGAACGCTTGGTGCCAACGAACAGAATCTTGTTTTTGCCCGAAGCCAGCTTCTCAACGAACGACAGAGCGTCATTGAACATTGGCAGGGTTTTTTCAAGGTTGATGATGTGAATCTTGTTACGCGAACCGAAGATGTACTTACCCATTTTCGGGTTCCAGTAACGGGTCTGGTGGCCGAAGTGCACACCGGCCTTCAGCATATCGCGCATATTGACTTGGGACATGGTCGTTCCTTAATAAGTCGGGTTAGGCCTCCACGCATCCCAATCTCCAACCCTTTGCATGACAAAAGGCACCCAGGAAATCGTGTCGATACGTGTGTGGGTTTAGGCTTTTGGACAGGTTGCCCATGAAAGCGGCGCGTTTTATACCACAATAAACACCCAGAAGCTACAGGCTGATTACAGCAAAACTTCAGGACAGCGACCTTTGCCCTTATAGAATGCACCTCTAAGCTGTTACCATACTGCCACTTTTCTGTATGCCCGAGACCCCATATGACCGTCACCATCAAGTCGCCCGAGGAAATCGAAAAAATGCGCATCGCCGGCCGCTTGGCCGCTGACGTGCTGGAGATGATCGGCGAACACGTCAAACCCGGTGTTACCACCGAGGAACTCGACCGCATCTGCCACGACTATATCGTTAACGTGCAGCAGGCCATTCCTGCCCCGCTTAACTACAAGGGCTTTCCCAAATCGATCTGCACCTCGATCAACCACGTTGTCTGCCACGGCATTCCCAACGAGAAGCCGCTCAAGGAAGGCGATGTGCTGAACATAGACATCACCGTGATCAAGGACGGCTACCACGGCGATACCAGCAAGATGTTCATGGTTGGCAAAGTGCCAGAATGGGCCGAGCGCCTGGCCAAAGTCACTCAGGAATGCATGTATAAAGGCATCGAACTGGTCAAGCCAGGAGCGCGCCTGGGCGATATCGGCGAAGTGATCCAAAAGCACGCTGAGAAGAACGGTTTCTCTGTGGTGCGCGAATACTGCGGCCACGGTATTGGCGCGGTTTTCCATGAAGAGCCTCAGGTGCTGCACTACGGCCGCACAGGCACAGGCATGGAACTCAAGGAAGGCATGACCTTCACCATTGAGCCCATGATCAACCAGGGTCGCGCCGAGACTCGCCTACTGGGCGATGGCTGGACAGCAATCACCAAGGACCGCAAGCTCTCTGCACAGTGGGAACACACGATTCTGGTGACCGCAGAAGGTTACGAGATCTTCACCCTGCGCAGCGACGATACCATTCCACGCGTATCCGCCTGATACGCGCGGGTCGCTTTACCGGCAATCAATCCTGATTGAGTATTTTGTCGCGCTATATAAGGAAGGTCGTTGCATGCCGCAGGTAGACCCTCAGTTGTTCGACCGTGGCCAGTTCCAAGCTGAACTGGCCTTGAAGGCGAGCCCGATTGCAGCTTTCAAAAAGGCCATCAAGCGCGCTCACGACGTGCTCAATGCCCGCTTTTACGAAGGCCGCGAAGTACGTCGCTTGGTTGAAGACCGCGCCTGGTTTGTCGACCAGATCCTGCGTGAAGCCTGGCTGCGCCTGGACTGGTCGGAAGATGCCGACATTGCCCTGCTCGCCGTCGGCGGCTATGGCCGTGGCGAGCTGCATCCGTTTTCTGATATCGACCTGCTGATACTGCTCGACAACGCCGATCACGAAACCTTCCGCGAACCGATCGAGCAGTTTCTCTTGCTGCTGTGGGACATTGGCCTGGAAGTGGGCCAGAGCGTGCGCTCGGTTAATGAATGTGCCGAAGAAGCGCGGGCCGACCTGACCGTCATCACCAACCTGATGGAAAGCCGCACCATTGCTGGCCCAGAGCGTCTTCGCCAACGCATGCAGGCGGTGACCAGCCCGGAGCAAATGTGGCCAAGCCAAGAATTCTTTCTGGCCAAGCGCAAAGAACAGCGCGCCCGCCACGCCAAATATAACGACACTGAATACAACCTTGAGCCCAATGTAAAAGGCTCACCGGGTGGCCTGCGCGATATCCAGACCATCCTGTGGGTGGCGCGCCGGCATTTCGGTACGCTCAACCTGCAGTCGATGATCGAGCAGGACTTCCTGCTCAAAACCGAGTACACCATGCTCGCCGCCAGCCAGGACTTCCTGTGGAAGGTGCGCTATGCCCTGCACATGCTCGCCGGCCGCGCCGAGGACCGCTTATTGTTCGATCACCAGGCACAGATTGCCGAGCTGCTGGGGTTCGAGAGCACCGAGGGCAAGCGCGGTATCGAGCAATTCATGCAGAAGTACTACCGCGTGGTCATGGGCGTTGCCGAACTCAGCGACCTGATCAAGCAGCATTTCGAAGAGCAAATCCTGCGTGCAGGTGAACGCGGCACCGCCACCGGCCTTAACAGCCGCTTCCAGCTGCGCGATGGCTATATCGAGGTGACGCACCCCAATGTCTTCAAGCGCACCCCATTCGCGATTCTCGAAGTGTTCGTGCTTATGGCTCAGCACCCGCATATCAAGGGCGTCTGCGCGGACAGCATTCGCTTGCTGCGCGATCACCGGCACTTGATCGACGATGAGTTTCGCCACGACATTCGCAATACCAGCCTGTTTATAGAACTGTTCAAGAGCCCCTCGGGCATCCACCGCAACCTGCGGCGAATGAACCGCTACGGCATTCTTGGCCGCTACCTGCCTGAGTTTGGTCATATTGTTGGGCAAATGCAGCACGACCTGTTCCACATCTTCACGGTCGATGCCCACACCCTTAACCTGATCAAGCACCTGCGCAAGTTCAAATGGGTGGAAATGGCCGAGAAATTTCCGCTGGCCAGCAAGCTCATGGATAAACTGCCCAAGCCGGAACTGATTTACCTGGCCGGCCTGTATCACGACATAGGCAAGGGCCGCGGCGGCGATCATTCGGAACTGGGCGCGGTCGATGCCGAAGCCTTTTGCGTGCGCCATCAGCTGCCCGACTGGGATACCAAGCTGATTGTCTGGCTGGTCCAGCAGCACCTGACCATGTCCACCACCGCGCAGCGCAAAGACTTGTCTGATCCACAAATCATCCATGACTTTGCCATGTTGGTCGGCGACCAGACGCACCTTGACTACCTCTACGTGCTCACCGTTGCCGATATCAATGCAACCAACCCGACGTTGTGGAATTCATGGCGTGCCAGCCTGCTGCGCCAGCTCTATACGGAAACCAAGCGCGCGCTCAACCGCGGCCTGGAAAACCGCCTGGAGCGTGAAGAGCAGATACGCCTGACCCAAACCTCGGCACTGGACACTCTGGTACGCAGCGGCACGGACCCTGATGAAGCCGAGCAGCTCTGGTCGCAGCTTGGCGATGATTACTTCCTGCGTCATACGGCCAGCGATGTGGCCTGGCACACCGAGGCCATCATCCAGCACCCCAATGACGGCAACCCCTTGGTCCTGATCAAGGAAACCACCCAGCGCGAGTTTGAGGGCGGCACCCAGCTGTTCATCTATGCCCAGGACCAGCACGACTTCTTCGCCGTGACTGTGGCAGCAATGGCCCAGCTGAACCTGAATATTCATGATGCGCGGATTCTGACCTCGACCAGCCAGTTCACCCTCGACACCTATATAGTGCTCGAAGGCGACGGCAGCTCGATTGGCGACAACCCGGCGCGCATCAAGCAAATCCGCCAAGGCCTGATCGATGCGCTGATCAACCCGGATGATTACCCGAACATCATTCAACGCCGCGTGCCACGCCAGCTCAAGCACTTTGATTTTGCCCCGCGCGTGACCATCCACAATGATGCCAAGCGCCCACTCACGGTAATCGAACTGACTGCACCCGACCGCCCCGGCCTGCTGGCCAGGGTCGGACGCATCTTTCTTGATTTCGACCTGTCTATCCAGAACGCCAAGATTGCCACCCTGGGCGAGCGCGTAGAAGACGTATTCTTCGTGACCGATGCCAATAACCAGCAACTTTCCGACCCTGAGCTTTGCATGCGACTCCAGGAAACCATCGTCTCGCAACTTAGTGATGCGAGCACCCTGGGCAGTGAGCCGAGCAAAATTACAATTTGAACCCGACAGCTGCCGCAAGGCTGGTATGCCCAGCGGCAAAGACGTTGCCAGGAATGAACCATGAATGACGCGTTAAACCAGTTGCAGCCCTACCCGTTCGAGAAGTTGCGCGCCCTGCTTGGCAGCGTAACGCCGAACGCCGAGAAAAAAGCGATTGCCCTGTCGATCGGCGAACCCAAGCACCGCTCGCCGGATTTCGTCGCCAAGGCGCTCAGCGACAACCTTGAGCAACTGGCTGTTTATCCAACCACGCTGGGCATACCCGCGCTGCGTGAAGCCATCGCCAACTGGGCGAGCAAACGCTTCAACCTGCCAGCCGGTGCGCTCGATCCAGCACGCCATGTGTTGCCGGTCAACGGCACACGTGAAGCGCTGTTTGCTTTCACGCAAACGGTAATCAAGCGCGCGCAAGCTGGCGATCAGCCAGGTTATGTGGTCAGCCCTAACCCGTTTTACCAAATCTATGAAGGCGCAGCCTTGCTCGCCGGGGCACAACCGCATTACCTGCCGTGCCTTGAGCAACATGGTTTCAATCCAGACTTTGCCGCTGTCAGCGACGAGGTCTGGCAGCGCTGCCAGATTCTGTTCCTGTGCTCGCCCGGCAATCCGACTGGCGCATTGATTCCGCTGGACACCCTGAAACAACTGATCAGTCTGGCTGACAAGTTTGACTTCGTGATTGCCGCAGACGAGTGCTACAGCGAGCTGTATTTCGACGAAGCCAATCCACCAGCCGGGCTGCTCAGCGCCTGCGCCGAGTTGGGCCGCAATGATTTCAAGCGCTGCGTGGTATTCCACAGCCTGTCGAAGCGCTCGAACCTGCCGGGGCTGCGCTCCGGTTTTGTCGCTGGCGACGCCGACATACTGAAATCTTTCCTGCTGTATCGTACCTACCACGGCTGCGCGATGCCGGTGCAAACCCAGTTGGCAAGCATTGCCGCATGGACCGATGAAGACCATGTACGCGCCAACCGCGACCTGTACCGCGAGAAATTCGATGCAGTGCTGGCAATTCTCGATGGCGTACTTGACGTACAGCGTCCGGACGGCGGCTTCTATTTGTGGGCAAAAACCCCGGTAGATGACGAACAGTTCAGCCGTGACCTGTATGCCCAAGAACAGGTAACCGTGGTGCCGGGCTCGTACCTGTCGCGCAGCGTTGACGGCCACAACCCAGGCGCCAATCGCGTGCGCATGGCACTGGTTGCCCCCCTGGCAGAATGTGTTGAAGCGGCAGAGCGTATTCGTCACTTCGTAAAGAGTAACTAGGCAACACCGAGGCAAGCGCTGCTGAATACGGCGCCCCTTGAGAGGTTTGATTGAATGAGCAACACACTTTTTGGCATCAAAGCTTGTGACACCATGAAAAAAGCACGCACCTGGCTCGATGAGCACGCTGTAAGCTACCAGTTTCATGATTACAAAGCCGTGGGCATTGATCGCGGCAACCTGGAAAAGTGGTGCAACGAACATGGCTGGGAAACAATACTCAACCGTGCTGGCACCACCTTCCGCAAGCTGGATGAGGCGCAAAAAAGCGACCTAGACCAGAACAAGGCCATCGAACTGATGCTGGCCCAACCGTCGATGATCAAACGCCCAGTCCTTGATCTGGGCGACAGAACCCTGGTGGGTTTCAAACCTGACCGTTATGCAGCCGAGCTGGCCTAACGCATCTCTTACTATTGAATCTGCTGCAAGGAACTCAAGATGAGCAACAATCTCTACAGCCTGGCCTTCGGCGTAGGTACACAGAACCGTCAAAGCAACTGGCTAGAAGTGTTCTACGCCCAACCATTGCTCAACCCAGCAGCCGAACTGGTTGCCAAGGCCGCAGAAAAGCTCGGCTATGACGGCGGCAACCAAGCTATCCAGTTCAGCACCCAGCAAGCCAGCGACCTCGCCGAAATGCTCAAGGGTGTTGACGCTGCTCAAGCAGCCCTGCTGACTCGTCTGGCTGAAAGCCATAAGCCGCTGGTTGCGACCTTCCTCGCTGAAGACGCCGCGCCAACCAGCACCCCGGAAGCCTATTTGAAACTGCACCTGCTGTCGCATCGCCTGGTACAGCCTCACGGCCTGAACCTGAGCGGCATTTTCCCGCTGCTGCCAAACGTGGCATGGACCAGCCAGGGCGCCATTGACCTCAGTGAATTGGCTGAACGTCAGCTCGAAGCCCGTCTGCGCGGCGAGCTGCTGGAAGTCTTCTCGGTCGACAAATTCCCGAAAATGACTGACTACGTCGTGCCCGCTGGCGTGCGTATTGCCGACAGCTCGCGCATTCGCCTTGGCGCCTTTATTGGCGAAGGCACCACCGTCATGCACGAAGGTTTCGTCAACTTCAACGCTGGCACTGCAGGCCCGGGCATGATCGAAGGCCGCGTTTCGGCGGGCGTATTCGTCGGCAAAGGCTCTGACCTGGGCGGCGGCTGCTCGACCATGGGTACATTGTCTGGCGGCGGCAACATCGTTATTTCCGTGGGTGAAGGCTGCCTGATCGGCGCCAATGCCGGTATCGGTATTCCACTGGGCGACCGCAACACCGTTGAATCGGGCCTGTATGTCACCGCCGGGACCAAGGTCAACCTGCTCGACGAGCAAGGCAATCAGGTCAAAGTGGTCAAGGCCCGTGAACTGGCTGGTCAACCCGACTTGCTGTTCCGCCGCAACTCGATCACCGGCGCGGTTGAGTGCAAGACGCACAAGTCTGCCATCGAGTTGAACGAAGCACTGCACGCGCACAACTAAGCGCGTGTCTGCCTGGCCGGGGCTCGCAATCAGCTAGCTTCGGCCAGTTTGTAACCTGTAATAATTCACAGAATTTCTAAATAACCCTGCAGTGCGCAGCTGTTATGGGTGGATAAATAAAGCGCCATCCACCCTACCCTTTGGTTTATCCGCTCACAGTCTCGGAACCCGCTATGTCCTTGCCCTCACCCTGGCGTGCAGATTTCCCCGGCATTCTGGCCCTAGAGGCCGAGGGTCAAATCTATCTGGACAGCGCTGCCACCGCGCAAAAACCCCAAGCGGTGCTCGATGCATTGCTCGCCTATTATTCAACCGGCAGCGCTAACGTACACCGCGCCCAGCACCTGCCAGGCGAGCGCGCCACCCGCGCCTTTGAGGCCTGTCGCGAGCAACTGGGCAAATGGCTGAACGCGCAATCCAGCGCCCAAATAATCTTCACCCAGGGCGCGACCTCAGCTTTCAATTTGCTGGCCTATGGCTTGGAGCATCTGTTCAAACCCGGTGATGAACTGGTGATCAGCGCGCTTGAGCACCACGCCAACCTGTTGCCGTGGCAACAACTGGCATTGCGTCAGAACCTGAAACTGGTGATCCTGCCGTTGCGCGCCGACGGATGCATTGACCTGGAACGTGCAGCAGAGCTGATTGGCCCACGCACCCGCCTGCTGGCCGTCAGCCAACTGTCAAATGTGATTGGCCGCTGGCAACCCATCGCCGAACTGCTGGCACTGGCCAAGCCCCATGACGCATTGACTGTGGTTGATGGCGCCCAAGGCGCGGTGCATGGCCGCCATGACATGCAGCAACTTGGCTGCGACTTTTATGTATTTTCCAGCCACAAAATCTATGGCCCAGATGGGGTTGGCGTGCTCTACGGCAAGCCCGAGGCACTGGCGCAACTGAAGCACTGGCAGTTCGGCGGCGAGATGGTGCAAAGCGCAGACTACCTTGACGCCCTGTTCAATCCTGCGCCACTTGGCTTTGAAGCAGGAACGCCCCCGATCAGCAGCGTGATTGCACTTGGCGCCACGCTGGGCTACCTGAACCGACTCGATCATCTCGCCGTGACAGCGTTCGAGCAGGCGCTACACCAACAATTGATGACCGGACTTGCGGCACGTGACGGCATCACCCTGCTCGGCCAGCCAGATATCGCCCTGGCCAGCTTTGTGGTCGACGGCGTACACAATGCCGACCTTGCCCAACTGCTGACCGAACAAGGGGTTGCCGTACGCGCCGGGCAACACTGTGCGATGCCCTTGATGAACCAGCTCGGCCTTGGCGGCGCAATTCGTGTCTCGCTCGGCCTGTATAACAATGGCAGCGACCTTGAGCGCTTCTTCAGTGCGCTGGATAACGCCTTGGATATTCTCAGATGAGCGCCTCACAACCATTGCCACCAAGCGCCGCACAAGCACTCGACGCATTCCAGCAGGCGGGCAGCTGGGAGCAACGTGCGCGCTTGCTCATGCAGTGGGGCGAACACCTGGAGCCGCTGAGCGACTCACAGCGCGTGGAGGAAAATCGTGTGCATGGCTGCGAAAGCCAAGTGTGGCTGGTGGCCGAGCAGATCAATCAGCGGTGGCAATTTCGCGCCGCTGGCGAGGCACGGTTGATTCGTGGCTTGCTCGCGTTGCTACTGGTGCGCGTCAACGGGCTTGATAGCCAAGCGCTGGCGCAGCTGGACTTGAGCGACTGGTTCAACCAACTGGGCCTGGCGCGGCAACTGTCGCCGTCTCGCAGCAATGGCTTGAATGCCGTGCTCAAGCGCATGCATGAACTGGCTAGCGCAGCCTGACCCGCTCAGACGGACGTCGCGCGCCCTCGACCAGTTTCTCGATAATCTTGCTCACCGCGACCATGGCGAAGGTCGAGGTGACCATCATTGCCGAACCAAAACCACCGGCGCAATCCAACGCCACGCCCTCGCCAACAAAACTCTTGCTCTGGCAAGTCGTGCCATCAGGCAGCGGATAGCGCAGTTGCTCGGTCGAGAACACACAAGGCACGCTGTAGTTACGCCCCATGGTGCGTGAAAAGCCATAGTCGCGGCGCAGTGTCGAGCGGACTTTCGAGGCCAGCGGGTCATTGAAGGTCTTGTTCAGGTCACCCACGCGAATTTGCGTCGGATCGATCTGGCCACCAGCGCCGCCCGTGGTAACGATCTGGATCTTGCGCCGCTTACACCAGGAAATCAGCGCCGCCTTGGCGTTGACACTGTCGATACAGTCAATCACCGCATCCATCTCTTCGGTGATGTACTCGGCCATGGTGTCGCGAGTCACAAAGTCGGCAACAGCGTGCACTGCGCAAGCGGGGTTGATCGCCCGTAGTCGCTCGGCCATCACCTCGACCTTTGGTTTGCCAACAGCCGTGTTCAACGCATGGATTTGTCGGTTGGTGTTGGTAATGCACACATCATCGAGGTCAAACAGTGAGATTTCGCCGACGCCCGAACGGACCAGCGCCTCGGCAGCCCATGAGCCAACACCGCCAATTCCGACCACTGCAACGTGCGCCGCGCACAGGCGCTGCGCACCTTCACGCCCATATAACCGGGCGATGCCTGAAAAGCGTTGTTCATCAATCTGCATGCCTAACCCCAACACCACAAAATCTGCAATCGAGCATTATATGAAGCTGGCGGGCAACGCCCAAGCCTTTGCTGATCAACACCGCCAAACTTAAAGCGCCCAAGGGCCACACGTTCCCTGAAAAACAATCCCACGGCGTGCAGGCCAGCTTGTAAATGCATTAAATGGCGAACTTCTATAACCATTTACTACTCTAAGTCGAATGACTTTCCTGCGCCTGGAAAAAGGATGTACCAGGCGCTATACAGCTTATCGACGGCGGAGTAGCATGCGCGCCATCCGGTGCTCACCGGCTCCTCCTCGTTCCACGCAGCGGAACCCGAAACAGATATGTCATCAAGAATTTTTGGAATCAACCTGGTCGTTGTGTTGGCGATAGCCGCCTTGTTCTCGGGTTTCTGGGCGCTCTACAACTTGCCTGTTGACGCGCCTGACTGGCCTGACCAGGTTGCAGGCTACTCGTTCTCGCCGTTCCGCCAGGGTCAAACCCCGCAGAACAACATTTACCCAAGCGATGAAGAGATTACCCAAGACCTGGAGTTGCTCTCCAAGCAAACCGACAACATCCGTACCTACTCGGTTGACGAAGCGCTGGCGCACATTCCGCGCCTGGCTGAGGAGTTCGGCCTGCGCGTGACATTAGGGGTCTGGATCAGTAACGATGAAGCGCGTAACGAGCGTGAAATCGCCAAAGCGATTGAACTGGCCAATACCTCACGCAGCGTAGTGCGAGTGCTGGTGGGTAACGAGGCCTTGTTCCGCCGTGAAATCACCACCAAGAAGCTGATCGAATACCTCGACCGCGTCCGCGCTGGGGTCAAAGTCCCGGTTTCGACCTCAGAACAGTGGCACATCTGGGAAGAGCACCCTGAACTGGCCGAGCACGTTGACCTGATCGCTGCTCACGTCTTGCCCTATTGGGAATTTATCCCGATGGAGGACTCGACCCAGTTCGTCCTCGACCGTGCGCGCGACCTGAAAAAGCTGTTTCCGAAAAAGCCGCTGCTGCTCTCCGAGGTTGGCTGGCCGAGCAATGGCCGTATGCGTGGCGGCGCCGATGCCTCCCAAGCAGACCAGGCGATCTACCTACGCACCCTGGTCAACACGCTCAACGCCAAGGGCTACAACTACTTCGTGATTGAAGCCTTCGACCAGACCTGGAAAATCAGTGATGAAGGTTCAGTAGGCGCCTATTGGGGGGTGTACAACCTTGATCGCCAGCCAAAATTCAACTTCACCGGTCCCATAGTCGCAATTCCGCAGTGGCGTTTGCTGGCTATCGGCTCGGTGGTCATGGCCCTGCTTGCACTGGCGTTGCTGTTGATTGATGGCAGCTCGCTGCGTCAACGCGGCCGCACCTTCCTGACTTTCGTCGCCTTCGCTGGCGGCTCGGCACTGGTGTGGATCGGCTACGACTACAGCCAGCAATACAGTACCTGGTTCAGCCTCACCGTTGGCATTTTGCTCGGCATTGGTGCCATCGGCGTGTTTATCGTCTTGCTCACCGAGGCTCACGAACTGGCTGAAGCCGCTTGGGTTCGTGCCCGGCGCAGACCTTTCCAGCCGATGATAGGTGACTCGGAGTATCGTCCCAAGGTGTCGATACACGTGCCGTGCTACAACGAGCCGCCGGAGATGGTAAAGCAGACACTCGATGCGCTGGCCAATCTGGACTATCCGGATTACGAAGTCATCATCATCGACAACAACACCAAGGACCCGGCGGTGTGGGAACCGGTGCAGGCCTATTGCGAGCAGCTCGGGCCACGTTTCCGCTTTTTCCACAAGGCACCAATTGCCGGTTTCAAGGGTGGCGCGCTCAATTACATCCTGCCTTTCACCGCGCCGGATGTTGAAGTCATCGCGGTGATTGACTCCGACTACTGCGTCGACCCCAACTGGCTCAAGCACATGGTGCCGCATTTTGCCGACCCGCAAATCGCGGTGGTGCAATCGCCACAGGACTATCGCGACGGCAACACCAGCACCTTCAAGAAACTGTGTTACGCCGAGTACAAAGGCTTCTTCCACATCGGCATGGTGACCCGTAACGACCGCAACGCGATTATCCAGCATGGCACCATGACCATGATCCGCCGTAGCGTGATGGATGAATTGAAGTGGGCCGACTGGACCATCTGCGAGGATGCAGAACTGGGCCTGCGCGTGTTCAAGAACGGTTACAGCGCAGCCTATGCCCACGACAGTTTCGGCAAAGGGCTGATGCCCGACACCTTTATCGATTACAAGAAGCAGCGCTTCCGCTGGGCTTATGGCGCCATCCAGATAATGAAGGGTCACGCGCGCAGCTTGTTCCTCGGTAAAGACTCGAGCCTCAAGCGCGGCCAGCGCTACCACTTTATTGCCGGTTGGTTGCCCTGGGTTGCAGACGGCTTGAATATCTTCTTCACCGTGGGCGCATTGTTGTGGTCGGCGGCGATGATTATCGTGCCGCAACGCGTCGACCCGCCGCTGCTGATATTTGCGATCCCGCCATTGGCCTTGTTCGTGTTCAAGCTGGGCAAGATCGTGTTCCTGTATCAGCGTGCAGTCGGGGTGAACCTCAAGGATGCATTCTGTGCGGCGGTTGCTGGCCTGGCCTTGTCACACACCATCGCCAAGGCAGTGCTGTACGGTTTGTTTACCACCACGATCCCGTTCTTCCGCACACCGAAAATGCGCAGCAGCCATGGTTTCCTGGTGGCGCTGGCCGAGGCGCGCGAAGAGGTGTTCATCATGCTGCTGTTGTGGGGCGCCGTGGTTGGTATCTCCATCGCCCAAGGCTTGCCGAGCGCCGATGTGAAGTTCTGGATTGCAACGCTGCTGGTGCAATCGCTGCCCTATTTGGCTGCAGTAATCATGGCCATGCTGTCGTCGCTGCCAAAGCCGGCCGAACCACAAGTCGAAATCGACGCTGAGACAGTGAGCTAGACTCACTCCACCGTTTCAGCAAGATTTACAGCCTGACGGCGGCCAATGGCCGTCGTTTTGCTTTAAGATGGCGGCCTTTCCGCTTTATGCCGCTCAGGAGCCGCAATGACTGCCCTCTCCCCGACTCTCGCACTCGCCTGCGATCTGATTAGTCGCCCCTCCGTCACCCCTGTTGACGAAGGCTGCCAGGAACTAATGACGCGCCGACTGAGCGATATTGGTTTCAAGATCGAGCCTATGCGGATCGAGGAAGTCGATAACTTCTGGGCATTGCGCGGTCACACCACCGGCCCCGTGCTGTGCTTCGCTGGCCACACTGACGTAGTGCCAACCGGCCCGTTGCAAGCCTGGCAGCACCAGCCATTCGATGCCTTGGTCGATGAGCAGGGCATGCTCTGCGGTCGCGGCGCGGCGGATATGAAGGGCAGCCTGGCCTCGATGATTATTGCAGTCGAGCGCTTTGTCGCTGACCATCCGCAGCACAAAGGCGCCATTGCCTTTTTGATCACCAGCGATGAAGAAGGTCCAGCCCATCACGGCACGAAGGCAGTGGTTGAGCGCCTGGCTAAACGTGGCGAGCGCATGGACTGGTGTATCGTCGGCGAGCCATCAAGCACCAGCCTGGTCGGCGACGTGGTTAAAAATGGTCGTCGCGGCTCACTCGGCTGCACCCTGACCGTGCGCGGCGTGCAGGGCCATGTTGCCTACCCGCACCTGGCCAAGAACCCGATCCATCTGGCGACGCCTGCATTGGCCGAACTGGCTGGCACCCATTGGGATGACGGCAACGACTTCTTCCCGCCGACCAGCTTTCAAATCTCCAACCTCAACTCAGGCACGGGCGCAACCAATGTGGTGCCGGGCGAGTTGACCAGCATTTTCAACTTCCGCTTCTCGACCGAATCGACAGTTGAACAACTGCAGCAGCGAGTCTGTGACATCCTCGACAAGCACGGCCTCGACTATCACTTGGAGTGGGCATTGTCCGGCTTGCCGTTCCTCACCGAGCCCGGCGTGTTGCTTGATGCCGTCGCCGATAGCATCCGCAGCGTCACCGGTCGCGAAACCAAGCCCAGCACCAGCGGCGGCACCTCTGACGGACGCTTTATTGCGACCATGGGCGCCCAAGTCGTTGAACTCGGCCCGGTCAATGCGACCATTCACCAAGTCAACGAGCGCGTACTGGCCAGCGACCTTGATGTGCTGACCGATATTTACTACCAGACCATGGTCAACCTGCTGACATGACCGAGCGCGCCGCCCCTCAGCCAAGCCCCGAGGCCAAAGACCAGGGGCTCATCTGTCCGATTTGCCAAGGCCCGCTCAGCCAGGTCGATAAAAGCGTGGCTTGCCCTGCAGGCCACCGCTTCGACCGGGCTCGCCAGGGTTACCTGAATCTGCTGGCGGTGCAGCACAAGAACAGCCGTGATCCCGGCGATAATCAGGCCATGGTCGAGGCACGACGTCGGTTTCTCGATGGCGGTCATTACGCACCACTGGCCCATCGTTTGGCCCAGCTTGCAGCAGGTTATGCCCCTGCCCGCTGGCTGGATATCGGTTGTGGCGAAGGTTATTACACCGAGCAAATCGCCAGCATGCTGCCCAAGGCCCAAGGCTACGCCCTGGACATCTCCCGTGAGGCGGTTAAACGCGCCTGCAAGCGTGCGCCACATGTCGAATGGGTCGTGGCCAGCATGGCCCGTCTACCCCTGGCCGATGCAAGTTGTGGGCTTTTGGCCAGTGTATTCAGCCCGCTGGACTGGCAAGAAGCCAAGCGCGTACTGGCGCCCGACGGTGGCTTGTTGCGCATGGGCCCAACCCGCGCCCACCTGATGGAGTTGCGCCAGAAGCTTTATGATGAAGTCCGTGATTACGACGACCAAAAGCACCTGGAACTGATCCCCGACGGCATGCAGCTGGGCCATAGCGAAACCCTGAGCTTTAGCCTCAAGGTCGAAACCGAACAAGCCCGCGCCGACCTGCTGGCCATGACGCCACACGGTTGGCGCGCCAGTGCCGAACGCCGGGCAGCCGTCATCGCACAACCATTAGAAGTGACGGTCGCCATTCGCTACGATTGGATAGTGCGAACATAAGCGTTTCGCAGGCCCGCACATTAACCATGCTCGACAAGGATCAATTGCCATGCGCCAACCGGATATCGAGATTTACCTCAAAGATGCCGACCACAATGCGATCGCCGAGTGGTTGAGCACAGCGCTCGGTCCTTGCACGCCCTGGCAACAAAAAGGCCAGACCTACAAATGCCGCGCAGGCGACGTGCCGGTGACCTGGCTGCCCAAAGCGGTCGGCAAGTGGAACAGCCTCTACCTCGAAAGCGATAGCACGCCCTGGCAGGACGACCTGAGTTGTGCCCAAGCTGCATTTGCCGCGCTCAAGGTCGAAGTACGCTGCGCGCCGGGTGGCTGGGAAGAGGAAGAAAGCGATGAACAAGCTGATCGCTGGATGCGTATCAGTGCAGATGGCGTCGAGGAGATTACCTGGCGCACCAACGGCTAGGTTTCAGGCACCGCTATAAAACAGCCCGCCACAGATGGACGGGCTGCTTCAGGTTCAGCGACTACAGGCCCGCGACATCCTCTGCCTGCAAGCCTTTCTGACCTTCAATTACCGCGTATTCGACCTTCTGGCCTTCTGCCAAAGAGCGGTGTCCCTCACCCCGGATAGCCCGGTAGTGAACAAACACATCGGCGCCGTCTTCGCGCTGAATAAAGCCATAACCCTTGGCGTCATTGAACCACTTGACGGTCCCTACTTCACGATCAGCCATTACCCACACTCTCCAACTACAGTTTTTTATTGTCCCGAAGGGAATTACGCGGCGCACTGATTAACATGCGGCTCTGGTCAGCAACGTCTGCAAAAATGGCAAGATCAATCGCTGGCCAAGGGCTCCTTTGCTGCAAATCCCACCCTGCAACCGCTTCTCGAGTATAGAACAAGGTTTGTGACTGAAAAGCACTTTTTCCGATGCATTCAAGGCCATACCCGACAAGCTCTGCAGCGTTACGTCACGGGCCCTGGCGGCATATTCAGAACTGAAATCCGTCCCCTTGCGTAACGTGACCGATCGCACAAAATCACAACTTGGCTGATAGTTGACTAACCGCCTGGCACCTTTTCATCTGGCTACACCTCGGAAAACGAGCTAAAAAACGACGAACGGTGGCAAAAACGGGATTTTTGCCGCCGTTGCTGCGAAGAATTTTGCCCAGCGGCGACTGATCCGGCACACTAGCGCCCCCGAGCAGATGCTCGTTTTTACAGCCTGCAGACTTCGTATGACCCGCTCCCCGTTTCGCCGCCTTGTGTTCGGCACTGTGCGCCGCCTGCTGTACCTCTGGGTACGCTCGGAAACCATCAATCAATCAGCCTTTACCCTGAAGCTCGATCGCAGCAAGCCTGTGCTGTTCGTCCTGCAAAAGCCCTCGATCAGCGACCTTGCCGTGCTTGACACCGAATGTCGCAAAGCCGGTTTACCGCGCCCGGTGCTGCCTGTTGCCGTCGGCGACCTGATGGAACCCGCCGCCTATTTCTACCTGAACCCGCCTGCAGGCTGGTTTGGACGCTCGGACAAACGCGGCATCTCGCCCACTCTTGACCGGGTTGTCAGTGCCCTCAGTGAAAACGCCGTTGATGACGCTCAAGTGATTCCGGTTAGCGTGTTCTGGGGCCAATCGCCTGACCGCGAGACCAGCCCCTGGAAACTGCTGTTCGCCGACAGCTGGGCCGTCACCGGACGTTTGCGCCGCCTGGTCAGCATTCTGATTCTGGGCCGTAAAACCCGCGTCCAGTTTTCACCGCCAATCCACCTGCGCGAACTGGTGGAACAAAACAAAGGCCACGAACGCACGCTGCGCATGGTGCACCGTATTTTGCGGGTGCATTTCCGCAACCAAAAAACCGCAGCTATCGGCCCCGATGTATCGCACCGGCGCAACCTGGTTAAAGGCTTGATTCACGGCCCGCAAGTACGCCAGGCAATTACCGAGGAAGCTCAGCGCGAAGGGATTTCAGTCGAGAAAGCCGAAGCCCAGGCATTACGCTACGGCAATGAAATCGCCTCTGATTACACCTACACGGTGATCCGTTTTCTGGAGCTGGTACTGAGCTGGTTCTGGAACAAGATCTACGATGGGATCAAGGTCAATCACATCGAAGGCGTGCAAGATGTCGCCCAAGGTCACGAGGTGATTTATGTACCTTGCCACCGCAGCCATATCGATTACCTGTTGCTGTCTTACTTGCTGTTTCGCAACGGCTTGACCCCACCGCACATTGCCGCTGGTATCAACCTCAATATGCCGGTGATTGGCGGCTTGCTGCGCCGTGGTGGTGCGTTTTTCATGCGCCGTACCTTCAAGGGCAACCCGCTTTACACCGCCGTATTCAATGAATACCTGCACACCTTGTTCAGCAAGGGGTTTCCGGTCGAGTACTTCGTCGAAGGCGGTCGCTCACGTACTGGCCGCATGCTCCAGCCGAAGACAGGCATGCTGGCGATTACCCTGCGCAGCTTCTTGCGTGACAACCGCATGCCCGTGGTTTTCGTACCGGTGTACATCGGCTACGAGCGGGTACTTGAAGGCCGCACTTATCTGGGTGAGCTGCGTGGGGCCAGCAAGAAGAAAGAGTCGATCTTCGACATTTTCAAAGTCATTGGCGCGCTCAAGCAACGCTTCGGACAGGTCTGGGTCAACTTTGGTGAACCCATCAAACTGGCCGAGTTTCTCGACAGCGAACAACCTAATTGGCGTGAACAAACCCATGCGCCTCAGTTCCGCCCGGACTGGCTGAGCGCAACTACCAACCGCCTCGGTGACCGGGTCGCGCAGCACCTCAACGAAGCCGCCGCCATCAACCCGGTAAACCTGGTGGCTCTGGCCTTGCTGTCCACCAGCAAACTGGCACTAGATGACCGCGCCCTGACCCGGGTCTTGGATTTATACCTAGAGCTGCTGCGCAGCGTGCCTTACTCGCCACACACAACCTTGCCCGAAGGTGATGGCCAGGCGCTGATTGAATACGTACAAGGCATGGACCTGCTGGCTGAGCAGAAAGATGCACTGGGCAAGATTCTTTACCTCAACGAGCACAATGCGGTGCTGATGACTTATTACCGCAATAACGTGCTGCATATCTTTGCCCTGCCGGCATTGCTCGCCAGTTTTTTCCAGAGCAGCGCACGTATCAGCCGTGAACAGATCCTGCGCTTTACCCGCGCGCTCTATCCGTACTTGCAGTCCGAGTTGTTTATTCGCTGGAGCCTCGACGAGCTCGACGCGGTAATTGACCAGTGGCTCAACGCCTTTGTCGAACAGGGCTTGCTCAAGGTCGAGAACGATGTTTATGTGCGCCCGGCACCAAGTTCACGTCAATTTGTGCTGCTGACCTTGTTGTCGCGAGCAATCGCACAAACCCTGCAACGCTTTTACATGGCCATTGCGCTGCTGCTCAATGCCGGGCAAAACACCATCAGTGCCGAGCAGTTGGAAGACCTGTGCACTGTCATGGCCCAGCGCTTGTCAATTCTTCACGGGCTTAACGCACCGGAGTTCTTCGACAAGAGCCTGTTCCGTCACTTCATCCAGACCCTGCTCGATCAAGGCGTGCTGCGCCAGGATGAAGCGGGTAAGCTGAGCCACCATCCATTGCTCAGTGAGCTGGCGGAAGGTGCGGCAAAGCGCGTGCTGCCTGCGGAGCTGCGCCTGTCGATTCGCCAGGTCACCATGGATCAGACTGAAGAAGCCAGCGACTTGCCTTAACACTTATTTGCAGCACGACACGGACATCAAAAAAGGTCGCCTCGCTGCGACCTTTTTTGTGCCCTGCAACTGCATATCAATTGCCGGTATTGGTTGATTAAATGCGCTATAAAGGTGTCTATCGATCCAGCATCAGAGACGCACTTACATGCTCGGCATACAGAATCTAGAGCTGTTTATCATCACCGGCCTGCTGCTCAATATGGCGCCAGGGCCGGACTCCTTATTGGTGATGTCACGCAGCGCAACCCAAGGCTGGAAAGCGGGCTCGGCTGCGGCGCTGGGTATTGGCAGCGGTACATTTATCCATGTATTCGCCGCTGCATTGGGTTTGTCGGCACTGATCGCCGCTTCAGCCACCGCATTTATGCTGATCAAATACCTGGGCGCCGCCTACTTGTTGTATATCGGCATCAGCATGCTGTTAAGCAAAAGCCAAACGAGCGCAACCCAATCGACTCCGGTGTTAACGCCGCGCAGTTATGGCCGCCTGTACATTCAGGGCTTTTTGACCAACGTACTCAACCCCAAGGTTGCGCTATTTTTTCTGGCCTTTGTGCCGCAGTTCATTGCGGCAGATGCCGAACATAAAGCCCTCGCCTTTGTCGTGCTGGGCTGTATTTTCAACTTCAACGGTATGCTCTGGTGTCACTTGCTGGTCGCCTCGACCGCATTTGCCAGTCGCCATATCAAAGCCAGCCAGCGCATTGCGCGCCTGCTCAACCGCACAATTGGCGCGGTGTTTGTCGCCTTGGGCGTCAAGCTGGCACTGTCCAAATAAAACTAGCCAGGCGGTTTGGCGCATAGGTCGAACTCGGGTTCAAGCCAGCCTCATAGCTCATTGCCATAGCAGACAGCTGAGCTGGGTCGCTCACGTCGATCCAGCTCCTGCTCCAGGAACTCAGCAAGCACACGGGCATTGTTGTGCCGGGTGTCTTTGGCGGCATAGAGCAAGGTCAGGGTTCCACGCTCGGCAATGTCGAGCAGCGCCATCCAGTGTTCAGGGTGATTGTTGAGCTGCTGCCAATACCCGAGCCTGAAGGCGCTAAAGCGCTCCGGATCATGGGCAAAGTCCTTGCGCAACTCGGAACTTGGCGCAAGCGCCTGCAGCCATTGCTCAAGGGCCAGCGCATCCTTGCGCAGGCCGCGCGGCCATAGTCGATCAACCAGAATCCGCTGACCGTCATTTGCCTCTATCTCGTCATACACGCGCTTACACTGAATCATCAAGCCACCCTTGTGGTCGATCGCTGGCATCGGTAACGTGTTGCGACTTGCCCGGAGACTAATGATGCGCCTACGCCGTACCCTATTGTTCACGCTGCTCCCTTTGTTCGCCAGTTGCCAGGTCTATACCGGCAAACCCGTCGATGAACAGGCAGCAATGACTCGCATGCAGGGCCAGCTGAATTTCAGCGCTGGGCAGCTGATCTTTACCCCATGCGGCGAGAAACGCCAGTTCGTCATCAGCAATGACGGTTCCAGCACGCTACTGAGCGACGCCAAGACCCTGAGCGCCGATGGCGCGCCCACCTTGCAGGTTGATATGCGTGGCTTGCTGGGTTCGGGCGACAGCAATGATGGCTCATTCAAGCCAGATACAGTCTATCGCCTGCAATCCGAGGGCAAGCTGTGCGATGACCTGGCCTATCGCTTGACCAAAGTCCGCGCCAGCGGCCATGAGCCTGACTGGAACATAGGCGTCAGCCCAGAGGGCATGATCCTTGAGCGCATGGGGCAAAAAGCCTTGGTCTTGCCCTATCTCGAGGAGCAACTGCCAGAAGGACGCATGAGCATCTCCAGCGAAGCCAATGGTGATCGCGTCGAACTCTGGGTCACGCCACAGCGCTGTGTAGACAGCATGAGCGGCGCAGTCAGCCACCTCAGTGCAGAGCTGCGCGTAAACGGCCAAGTCATGCGCGGCTGTGGTTATTTTGGTGGTGCTCAGCCCTGATAGCGCACCCGGCAACCATTAATCAGCGGTGCTGATCGCAGACCCGGCGTTAGGGCGTATAATCGCCCACCTAAACTAGCTGCCGGGTTACCTCCGGCCCTGATACCGGGTTGTCCGATGTTACGAATCACTGAACTTAAACTCGCGCTTGATCACCCTGATGAAGCGTTGCGCCCCGCGATTGTCGAGCGCTTGCAGATTGCGGATGACGAGCTGCTTGATTTCACCTTGTTCAAGCGCAGCTACGATGCGCGCAAGAAATCCAGCGAAATCCACTTCATCTACACAATCGATTGCACCCTGCGCGATGAAGCGGCTGTGCTGGCCAAGTTCAGTGACGACCGGCACATCGGCGTTGCACCCGACACCCGATACAAGCCCGTTGGCCGCACTGAACAAGCGCTGGAGCAGCGCCCGATAGTCGTCGGTTTCGGCCCCTGCGGGATTTTTGCGGCATTGATCCTAGCCCAAGCCGGCCTGCGTCCGATCGTGCTCGAACGTGGCAAGGAAGTACGCCAGCGCACCAAGGACACTTGGGGCCTGTGGCGCAAAAACGTGCTGAACCCCGAATCCAACGTGCAGTTTGGCGAGGGCGGCGCCGGGACCTTTTCCGACGGCAAGCTCTACAGCCAGATCAAGGATCCGAAGTTTATCGGCCGCAAGGTGCTTGAAGAGTTTGTCAAAGCCGGCGCCCCCGAAGAGATCATGTACGTCAGCAAGCCGCATATTGGTACTTTCCGCCTGACTGGCGTGGTGGCCACCATGCGCGAAGAGATCAAGGCGCTGGGCGGCGAAGTACGCTTTGAACAACGCGTAAGCGATGTGCTGATTGAGAACGGCCAGATGCAAGGCGTTGTACTCGAAAGCGGCGAGCAATTGCTCAGCCAGCATGTGATCCTGGCCCTCGGCCACAGCTCACGCGATACCTTTCGCATGCTGCACAGCCGCGAAGTGTTCATGGAAGCCAAGCCATTCTCCGTTGGTTTTCGCATCGAGCATCCGCAATCCTTGATCGACCGCTCGCGGCTGGGCAAATACGCCGGTCATGAAAAACTGGGCGCGGCTGACTACAAACTGGTGCATCACGCTAAGAATGGCCGTTCGGTGTACAGCTTCTGCATGTGCCCGGGCGGCACCGTTGTGGCGGCCACATCCGAGCCCAATCGAGTCGTCACCAATGGCATGAGCCAATACTCGCGTAACGAGCGTAATGCCAACGCGGGCATTGTCGTGGGCATTACTCCCGAGCAAGATTATCCGGGCGGCCCGTTGGCGGGCATTGAGCTGCAGGAGCGCCTGGAGTCGCACGCCTATGTCCTCGGCGGTAGCACCTACGAAGCGCCAGGCCAGTTGGTTGGCGACTTCATCGCCGGTAAAGCCTCCACCGCCTTGGGCACAGTCGAGCCTTCGTACAAACCAGGGGTCAAGCTGGGTGACCTGGCGCCATCGCTGCCTGACTTTGCCATTGAAGCAATTCGCGAAGCCTTGCCAGCATTTGAGAAGCAGATTCGCGGCTTCTCCATGCATGACGCCGTACTGACCGGAATTGAAACCCGCACGTCATCGCCACTGCGCATCACCCGTAACGCCGAGCTACAGAGCCTCAACGTCAAAGGCTTGTTCCCCGCTGGCGAGGGTGCAGGCTATGCGGGCGGCATTCTCTCTGCAGGTGTGGATGGCGTGCGTGTTGGCGAGGCAGTTGCCCGCGACCTGCTTGGCTTACCGGCCGAATAAAGCCGCCATGTTGCTTCACAAGCGCAGGCAGCAGACAGTGGTGCGCCCGGAACCCTCCGGGCGCCTGCTGTGATCGGCAAAACAATCAACCTCGACAAACCCGGCCTTGCGCATCATTCCCGCGCTGGCGGCATTCTCTTCGTGCCGCTCGATATAGATATCCTTGACCCCTTGCTCTGCAAGCGCCTCGACTGCCACCAACAATAACCGCGCCCCCAGGCCCTGCCCCGCAGCATGACGGGCTGTGACGGCCTCGCAGATATAGGCCTGCTGATTACTGCGCCGCCCGGATGGCTGATAGCGGGCAAAATCACTCGCCAGACGATAGCTGACAAACCCCAGCAACTCGGTTTCAGCATTGGCCAATACCGCATGCACCTCGCCACTGGCGATGGCTTGCAAGTGTGCTGTTACCTCATCGGCCGGCAAGTGATTCCAAGGGTTGGGTCCATGCTCGAAAATCAACGCGCAAAGGGCATCGATATCAGTCGCGTTTGCCTGCCGCAGCCTGATTTTCGGGTTCATAAGCCGATCACGGGCATAGATGGCAACGCCGCACCCTCTTCGGCGCAGGCGCGAATGACGTCTATCAAAGGTTCAAGCTCGTAACCTTGAGCCTTTAGCCAGGCGTCATCGTAATAAGTGGCGCTGTAGCGCTCACCACCATCACATAAAATGGCCACGATCGAACCGCTTTGCTGCTGGGCGAGCATGTTCTGGCCAACCAGCAAGGCGCCGACCAGATTGGTACCGCTGGAGCCGCCCACACGACGACCGAGTTTAGCTGCCAGGTAATGCATGGCAGCGAGCGACAGCGCATCCGGCACCTTGGCCATGGCATCAATCACCGAAGGCAAGAATGAATGCTCGACCCGCGGCCTGCCGATACCTTCGATGCGCGACCCGCAATGCCAGGTCTGGCTGGCGTCGCCATTGCAGTAGTAATCGTAGAATACCGAGCACTCGGTGTCGGCACAGAACACCTTGGTGCAATGCTGGCGATAGCGCACATAGCGGCCCAGCGTCGCCATAGTACCACCGGTACCGGCACTGGAAACCAACCAGCTCGGTTCTGGGTAGTGCTCGAAACGCAATTGCTGGAATATCGACTCGGCAATGTTGTTATTGGCACGCCAATCCGTTGCGCGCTCGGCATAGGTGAACTGGTCCATAAAGTGCCCACCGGTCTCGCGCGCCAGCCGTTCCGACTCAGCCGATATTTGCGCGGGATCATCAACCAAATGGCTCTGACCACCGTAGAAAGCAATCTGCGCAATCTTTTCCTTTGAGGTGCTAGCAGGCATGACCGCTATAAACGGAATGCCCAGCAATCGCGCAAAGTAGGCCTCGGAAACTGCCGTGGAGCCGCTCGACGCCTCGATTACCGGTGCTCCCGGCTTGAGCCAGCCATTACACAGTGCATACAGGAACAGCGAGCGCGCCAGACGATGCTTCAGGCTGCCCGTTGGATGACTCGACTCATCCTTGAAATACAGGTCGATTCCCGGCAGACCGGGCAAGTCGAGCGGGATCAAGTGTGTATCGGCGCTGCGTTGGAAGTCAGCTTCGATAATACGGATCGCTTCCCGACTCCAGTCTCTGATGTCACTCACATCGGCCTCCCAGGTTATTTTTAGGTTGTTGATCTTAGTCGAGCACCCCTGCCGGAAGCGCTGGTGTATTGCGGTACTGGCTCAACCCCACGCCGGCGAACACCAGCGCCGCTGCGCAGGCTTGCATAAGGTTGAGGCTTTCGCCCAAGACGATGATGGCCATGATCAGGGTGAACACCGGGATCAGGTTGATAAACCCTGAAGCTTGGCTCGCGGGCAAGCGGCTTACGCCGAAGTTGTATAGGCCGTAGCCGCCCACCGTCACCACGATCCCCAAATAGCAAAGGACAACAATGCCTTGCAGACTGATAGTTTCCGGGAGTGGCGCCTGCGCGGCGGCAACGGGCAAGAAGAACAACGCGCCAATAAAGGCCTGCATGGCCGTTAACATGAATGCCGAATAGCGCGATGACAGGTGCTTGAGCAGCAAGGTGTAGCCCGTGGCGCAAATCATCGCCAGAAATTCGTAGAAATTGCCCAACAGCGGATTAATTGCATGCTCGTCAGCACTGCCCGCCAAACTCAGCCAAACGGCGCCGACCACCGCGAGGGCAAACCCGGCAAGGGTCGTGCGGGTGGTGCGCTCACGCAGAAACACGAATGCGCCGACCGCCACCAACAATGGCAACAGGGCCGTAATCATTCCGGCTTGCGAAGCGCTGGTGTTCTGTAAGGCCAATGCCTCGAAGATGAAATACAGGCAAGGCTCGCAAGCGGCCAGCCCGACCAGGTACTTCCAATCGCCACGGCGATAGTCAAACCGACCACGCCAGCGCCAGGCCAGCATAAATACCAGGCTGCCCAGCAGCATGCGACCAAAGATCACCCACAAGGGCGGCAACTCGGCAAAAGCCAGTTTCAGGGCAATGAATGAACTGCCCCAGATCGCCATTGCACTTATAAGGCAGATGACTGCCAATCCTCTGCCCTGCTTAGCACTCATAGATAACCTCATCCGAAGAGTGCCACAGTGTAGAACCCACGGGCTTGGGACGATAGGTACAGTCAGTTGCGGAAAGTGTGTGGGTAGCGTTGCCCAGAACGCCCGGCAACGCTAAGCGAGAAGTGTTTACTGATCCCAGGGTTTGCCGCTGGTGTTCTCGTTGATCCGCAGCTTTTGCTGCATGGCCGCCTTGGCCAGCATGTGCGCACTGACAGGTGCAGTGATAAACAGGAACAAGGTGATCAGCAGCTCATGAAAGCTGATGCCCTCACCCTGCGCACCGAAGAAAATCAACGAGGCGATGACCATGCCACCAACACCCAGGGTGGTCGACTTGGTGGGGCCGTGCAGGCGCATAAAAAAATCCGGCAAGCGGTAAAGCCCTAATGCCCCCACAAAGGCGAACAGGCTGCCAGCGAGCAGAAAAAACGAAACCAGGCCTTCAATCCAGATATTCATGGGCTTTCCTATTCAATGATATCGCCACGCAGCAGGTACTTGGTCACTGCCACAGTGCCAATAAAGCCCATCACAGCAATGAGCAACGCCGCCTCGAAATACAGATCCGAACTCAGCCAGATACCGAACAGCACTAGCAAAGCAATCGCGTTGATATACAGGGTATCCAACGCCAGAATCCGATCGGGCATATCCGGGCCTTTGATCAGCCGGGCGACTGTGAGTGACAGCGCCATTCCCATAAACACCAGGCACACCGGAATCACGTAGTCGAGCATGTGAATACCTCCAACAGAGGGGCTTCGTAACGGGTCTTGATCTCAGCGATCAAGTGCGCTTCATCCTTCACATCCAGGGTATGGACCAAAAGCATCTTGCGGTCGTCACTGAGATCGGCTGACACAGTGCCCGGTGTCAGCGAGATGATGCTGGCGAGCATGGTCAGCGCCAAGTCATCCTCCAGTAGCATTGGGATCTCGACAAATGCCGGGCGCAGCTTGCTTTGCGGTCCGAGAATCAACTTAGCCACTTCTAGGTTAGCCAGGATGATGTCACCAATGATGCGCAGGAAAAACCAGCACAACTTGAAAGGTTTGTAGATGCGCGGCGGAGTGATCCAGAACACTTGTGTAAGCAGCGGGATCAGCCAGCCGAGTATGGCGCCCATCACCCAGTTGCCCAGGCTCATCTCATTGGCCAGAAGCACCCAGACCACCATCAAGCACAGGCTTAGCAGTGGATGCGGTAAAAAATGACGGGGCTTCATGCACCACCTCCGGCCTGGATAATCTGGTAATAAAGCGGCAAGTCATGCAACTGGCTAACGGTGGCGTGGATGTAATCGAGCAAAGGCGCAGCCAAGCCAACCAATGCCGGACTCAAGACCAACAAGCCAATGCAGGCCCATAGCCGCCCATAATCAAGCTCGGCACTGTCGAGCTGGCTGAGGCCAACACGCCAAAACAGCGTGCTGCCTGCACGGCTGAATGCAATCACGGTGATCAAGCCTCCGATCAGCACCACCGGCCACATAAAGGCCATTTGCAAGCCTGGCTCTACCGAGCGCAGCAGTAGCAACTTGCCGATAAAGCCTGACAGCGGCGGCAAACCCGCAATAGAGATTGCACCGATAAAGAATAACGAGCCGAGGATGTATGGGTTTTGCAACTCTGGGCCCTGTACCAACTCTGTAGTCTTGACTCCACGCTGGCGCGAGACCAAGTCCGCCAAGAGGAACAAGCCACCAGACACCCATGTGCTGTGCAGCAAGTAGTAAAGCGCTGCCGATACCGACTCAGGCGTGCCGATCGCCAAACCGGCGAGTAATGTGCCAACTGAAACCACGACCAGATAGGCAATCAATCCGTGCAGGCTTTTCGCAGCCAGCGCGCCAATTGCCCCTAAACCGATCGTCAGCAACGCCAACGGCCACAGCCAGTCATTGGCCATATTCGCCAACGTGCCTGCGTCATCACCGAAGATCAGTGTGTAGACCCGCAGAATCGAATACAGCCCGACCTTGGTCATGATCGCAAACAAGGCGGCGACTGGCGCAGTGGCTGAGGCATAGGCCCTTGGCAGCCAGAAGTACAGCGGCAAGAACGCAGCCTTGAGGCCAAACACCACCAGCAACAAGAAGCCAGCTGCGCCAATCAGCGGCGCTTGGTCTGCTGAAGTAGCAGCGACCCTTTGCGCCATGTCGGCCATGTTCAGGGTGCCGGTGATGCCATAAAGCACGCCCACGGCAATCAGGAAAAATGCCGAGCCAACCAGGTTCATCACCACATAGTGCAAGCCCGCCCGAACCCGGTCAGGGCCGCCACCGTGCAGCAACAGTGAATATGAGGCGATCAGCAGAATCTCGAAGAACACGAACAGGTTGAACAGGTCGGCGGTCAAGAATGCGCCGTAAATGCCCATCAACTGGAACTGGAAAAGCGCGTGAAAATTGCGCCCCCGCTCGTCGTCGCCACGGGTTGCGTAGAGCAATGCGAAGAAACTCAAGACGGCGGTCGCAACCAACATCAACGCGCTGAGACGATCGAGCATCAATATAATGCCGAACGGTGGCTGCCAGTTGCCCAAAGCATAGATTTGCAGGTCGCCCTGGCTGGCTTGCGCCATCAACCAGAAGCTGAGCGGCAACATGAACAGCACCACAGAAAACGACATGATGCGCTTAACCGGCATGCTCAGGCGCGCGCCAAACAGCAACAGGCTGCCGACAAACATGGGCAACACAATAGGCAGGATTAACGCGTGATTCATGGCTTGGTCTCCTGGCCATCAACGTGGTCAGTGTCGGTCTCGCCAACGCTGCGCAGAGCCAGTACCACAACGAATGCAGTCATTGCGAAGCCAATCACAATGGCGGTCAGTACCAGGGCCTGTGGCAGTGGATCACCATACTTGCCGTTCTCGCTGATCACCGAGGCCACGCCGGTTTGCAAGCGGCCCATGGCGAACAGGAACAGGTTCACCGCGTAGGAAATCAGGGTCAGCCCCATGACGACGGGAAAGGTACGGGCGCGCAGCAGCAGGTAAACCCCGCTTGCGGTAAGGATGCCCAATACCGTGGCGAATAAAGCTTCCATGTCAGAGAACCTCTTGTCCGGGCTTTTCCTGGGTCAATTTGCCCAGGTTAGCGAGAATCAGCAGCGTCGCACCCACTACAGTCAGGTACACACCCAGATCAAATATCATGGCCGTTGCCAGTTCGATTTCACCGATAAAGGGAATTTCAAAGTGGCCAAATGCCGATGTCAGGAAGGGGCGTTCAAACAACCAACTACCCAGCCCGGTGAGCCCTGCGATCAGGACTCCGGCACCAGCCATGCGGTGGTAGTTAAGCGGCAAGCGCGATTGCGTCCACTGCACTCCGCTGGCGACGTACTGCAGGATCAGCGCGACAGAAGTAACCAGACCAGCGATAAAGCCACCGCCGGGCAGGTTGTGGCCGCGCAGGAAGATGAACACCGAGATCAACAGGGCCATCGGTAATAAAACGCGCGACAGCGTTGCCAGGATCAGCGGATGGCGGTCACGGGCCCAGCTGCGCCCTTCGGCATCCGCGTGCGGTTGAATCAAACGCAGGCCATCAAGCATGGCGTAGATACCCACGCCGGCAATTGCCAACACGGTAATTTCGCCCATGGTGTCAAAACCACGGAAGTCCACCAGAATCACATTGACCACGTTATGACCACCGCCGCCACTGACACTATTGGCCAGGAAGAAGCCGGAAATGCTTTCGTATGGGCGAGTCAACACGGCAAATGCCAGCATGGCGATCATCACCCCGCAACCAATGGCCAGGATAAAGTCGCGCAAGGTCCGCATGCTGCTCGACTCCATGCGCGTCTGCGCTGGCAAGAAGAACAGCGCCAGCATCAACAGCACGATAGTCACCACTTCAACCGATAGCTGGGTCAGCGCAAGGTCCGGGGCGGAGTAACGGGCAAATGCCAGCGCGACCATCAATCCAACCACACTGAGCATCAGCAGTGAAACCAGACGCTGGCGGTGGAATATCACGGTAATAAGCCCAGCCAGCGCCATGATGCCAAGCCCCAGCGCGGTGATGCCATCGATCGGCGACAATGCCACCGAGCCACGCATTTGCGGCAACGGCCCAAGCGCCAGTGTGACCACGGCCAAGGCTGAAGCCAGCAACAGCGCCAGGTAGTGCTGCAACGAACCGGTTTCAAGGCGACGGGTAATCAGTCTGCAAAAATCAACCAGGCTCACCATGCACTGGTCAAACGCCAGTTTGGCATCCACCGCCGGTAAACCTGCATACCAGCGGAACAAGGGTTGGCGGAAGGTGTAGACCAAGACGCCTCCGGCAGTGGCGGCAAAGCTCATCAGCAACGGCAAGTTCAGACCATGCCAGATAGCCAGGCTGTACTGCGGCAGTTCGCCACCCAGGCTTGCAGATGCCGCGGCAGCCAATAAAGGTGCAACGGTATATGCAGGCACGATACCGACAAGCAGGCACAGGAAGACCAGGATTTCCACCGGCACCTTCATATAGCGCGGCGGCTCATGCGGTGGGTACTTTGGCAGGTTTATCGGTTCACCGTTAAAGAACACATCGTGGATAAAGCGCAGCGAGTATGCGACCGAAAACCCGCCCGCCAGGGTTGCGATGGCGGGAATCGCCCAATCGAAACTGCCGAGCATGTGCTGGTTCAGGGTCTCGCTGAAGAACATCTCTTTACTGAGGAAGCCGTTGAGCAGCGGTACACCCGCCATTGCCAAGGCAGCCACCATCGCCAGCATCGCAGTGTGCGGCATGTACTTCCACATACCGTTGATACGCCGCATATCGCGGCTACCGGTTTCGTGGTCGATAATCCCGGCGGCCATGAACAAGGATGCCTTGAACGTGGCGTGGTTGATGATATGGAAAATCGCGGCGACCGCGCCCAGCTCGGTATTCAAGCCAAACAACAAGGTGATCAAGCCCAAGTGGCTGATGGTCGAATAGGCCAGCAATCCTTTGAGGTCATGTTGGAACAGTGCCATGCAAGCACCGAGCAACATAGTCGCAAGGCCGGTCAGGCTAACAATGTAGAACCACAGGTCGGTACCGGCGAGCGCTGGATACAGGCGTGCGAGCAGAAATACCCCGGCCTTGACCATGGTTGCCGAATGCAGATATGCCGAAACAGGGGTCGGTGCCGCCATCGCATGGGGCAACCAGAAATGGAAGGGAAACTGCGCAGACTTGGTAAAGACCCCCAGCAGGATCAGGATCAGGACCACCGGATACAACGCATGGGCACGTATGGCATAACCTGCAGCCAACACCTGCGATAGTTCATAGCTGCCTGCTATATGCCCCAGTAGCAGCACACCCGCGAGCAACGCCAGACCGCCACCACCTGTGACCGCCAAGGCCATGCGCGAACCCTTGCGGGCATCAGTGCGTGAGTTCCAGAAACCGATCAACAGAAATGAAGAGAGGCTGGTGAGTTCCCAGAACATCACCATCAACAACAGGTTTTCCGACAGCACCACGCCGAGCATGGCGCCCATGAACAACAAGAGGAAGGCAAAGAAACGCCCCATGGGCTCTTGTTTTGCAAGGTAGTAACGCGCGTAGAGTATTACCAGCAGGCCAATACCAAGGATCAGCAAGGCGAACAGAAAGCCCAGGCCATCAAGGCGCAGGCTCAGGTTGAGGCCTATCTCAGGCAGCCATTGCACGCGTGCGCGAATCATATCGCCAGCGAACACTGTGCTTTGCTGCGACAACAGCAAGACCAGAGCCGCAAGTGGCGCAAGACCCGCCGCGACGGCACATGCCGAACGCCCCAGGCGTTCAGCCATCAGCGGTAAGATCACCCCGAAAAAAGGCAAGGCGATAATTAACGCAAGCACCATATACAAACCCCTTCTGCAAGCACGCGATTGAAATCACCGCGACTTGTTAGCATCCATTGGGTGACTCGATGGCAAACGCCGTCCAGCACACAGTTGCAACTGCCGACAATCTGCTTAGCGCAAATCATAAGTCCCTGTAGAACCACGACTATTTCCCGATTATCCATATCTATCGGGCCAGCGTCATGAATAGAATTATTACTAAAACTCTAGAACATGGTTAAGCGCCAGCCGCAGATCTTCGCAGCGCAGCATTTTATACACATGATCCGGCCCTACCGAGCAACAATACCTGTGCCAGAAACTGCGCACGCAAGCCCTACCGGCAAAAAGCTGTGTGCATTTGCAGGAGCAAGGCTGAATTGGGCTGGATCAAACTGTGCAAGGCGGCCGACAGCAAAACCAGGTTAGCTATCAATTGCCTGCTGTATCAGGTATGTGCCTTGGCGAGCGAACAGGCCAATATGCATAAAGCAGCGGTGCCAGCCATACCGACACCGCCTTGGGAACCACTAAACCAGCGAAATCCTATGCGCAGTCGAGCGTTCTCGAATGCTTAAGGTGAAACGCGGCTGGTGCCATTGACAGTCATGATACGAACACGCTGGCCAACACGGAACACCTGGTTTTCTTCAACTTCCTGGACATAGGCACGCATGCTGCCATCGTCTTCACGCACGGTGATTTCAACGCCTTGGGTACGGGTCAGGCCTTCTTCGGTCGCAGCCCCCAACAGGCCGCCAGCGACTGCACCAATCACTGCCGCAACCGCGCTACCACGACCGCCACCGACAGTGCTGCCTGCCACCCCGCCAACAACAGCGCCTGCGCCAGCACCGATTGGGGTTTTGGTGCCTTCAATTTTCACGGGACGCAGTGACTCAATGGTGCCCAAGCGAACGGTTTGCACTTGGCGGGCCTCATCGCGGCTGTAGGTGTCGCCGGTCAGGCTTGACTGGCAACCGCCCAGCATCAGGGCCAACGCAGCAAATGAAGCGATGAGCAGATTGGGTTTACGCATAAAAATTCCTCCAGTGAATATCACTGTATTAGACCGCGACTTGCCAAGCGCAGTCACGACCTTAATCAACAATAGCCTAGCTGCCTCGGTAAAAGGTAGTGCTCAGGGGCAATGTAATACATCAGGATATAAAAAATCCAAGCCAGTCTGATGTCGATGAATGCAGCAATGCCCCTGCACAGGATTTGCCCAACCCGGGCTAGCGTGCGGCCTGGGCAACCTGCCAGAGCCGGGCGATGTCGGTTGTCCTCGCTTGCAATTCGGCAGCCGCATCTGCGCACGCTTGCTCCAGGCTCATCGGGCCGGAGGTCAGGCTAAAGGCGGCATCAATTCCGCCAGAGTAGGTGCGTTGATAGCCCTCCCCCAAGCTGCCAGCCAAGACCACTACTGGCACCCCGGCTGCCTTGGCCACGCGGGCGACGCCGATTGGCGTCTTGCCGTGCAAGGTCTGTGCGTCCAGTCGCCCTTCGCCGGTAATTGCCAGATCAGCACCCTGTAATGCAGCAGCCAGGCCAGAAAGCTCTGCAACCAATTCCACCCCCGGACGAAACCTGGCCTTTAGAAATGCCTTGGCGGCAAACCCCAAACCGCCAGCAGCACCAACGCCTGGAATTTCACTGAAATCCTCACCCAGGGTTGAAGCCACCACGCGCGACATGCGCTGCAAGGCTGCATCAAGGGCTTGTACCTGCTCGGGACTGGCGCCTTTTTGCGGACCAAAGACTGCCGACGCGCCGCGTGGCCCCACCAAGGGATTATCGACATCGGCGGCAATGTCGAACTGCACCTCAAGCACCCGCGGGTCAAGATTGGACAAATCTATCTGCTTCAGATTGATCAAGGCAGCACCACCCGGCGCCAACTCACGATCATCTTCGTCGAGAAACCGTACGCCCAACGCCTGCATCAAGCCTGCACCGCAATCATTGGTGGCACTGCCGCCCAAGCCAAGAATAATACGCTCGGCTCCGGCATCCAGCGCGGCTCGAATCAACTCGCCAGTGCCAAAGCTGCTGGTGATGGTAGCGTCACGCTGCTCACGCGCCACCCAATGCAAGCCACTGGCGGCAGCCATTTCAATCACAGCGGTGCGGTCGCTCAGCATTCCCCAGTGAGCTGCTACCGGATGGCCCAGAGGCCCCTGGACCTGCAACTCGTGACGGTCGCCACCTGCTGCTGCAAGTACAGCGTCGACCGTACCTTCGCCGCCGTCTGCCATGGGTTTGAGGGATATTTCAGCCTGCGGATAAACTGCCGACCAGCCCCGCGCAATCGCCTCTGCTACTTCAGCCGCGGTGAGGCTTTCTTTAAAGGAATCCGGCGCAATCACGACTTTCATAAACAGCTCGCTAAAAGAGGAATCTCGCAAAACAGCGCAACAGCGTTGCGCTTATAAATGGCCGTCCCAGCACCTGTGTCTGTAAAGCCCAGGCACTGGATAGCGATTACAGCAGTACCAGGCTCAACAGCCAGACGGTAATCATGCCCACCACACCCTGGACCAGGGTTGCCATGGTCTGGGCGCGATAAGCCGTGGAGACTTTCATGCGGCTGAACTGACTAACCACCCAAAAGAAGCTGTCATTGGCATGGGAAACGGTCATAGCCCCTGCACCAATCGCCATTACGGTCAGCACCCGGCCCATTTCACTGTCCAGACCCAGACTGCTCAGCAGCGGAGCAACCATTGCAGAGGTCGTCACCAGTGCAACAGTAGACGAACCCTGTGCAGTCTTGAGTGCAGCTGCAACCAAGAATGGCATAAACAAGCCAACGCCTAATGCAGACAGGCTAGTGCCCAAATAATTGCCTAATTCAGTGACCTTGAGCATGGCACCAAATGCGCCACCCGCGCCGGTAATCAACAGGATAGGCGCAGCCGCAACCAGGCCTTCAGCCACCTGGTCATGGAACTGTTGGCGTTTGTTCTCGCCCTTGAGCAGGGTACAAGCCAGCGCCAGACCGACCAGCAATGCAGCAACTGGCTGACCAAGGAATGTCAACACGCTGAATACAGCACCTTCGCCCAGTGGTTTGCTTGGAAAGGCTGCAACCGAGCCCAGACAGATCAACGCGATAGGCAGGAAAATTGGCGCAAAGGCTTGCATGGCCGAAGGCAGCTTGCCGTAACGGGCTTTCAGCGCTTCAAAATCAATATTTTCAGCCAGTAATTCGCTTGGCGCTTCTTCCAGTAACTCGGCATCATCTTGCTTGATAAACCGGTTAGCCCAGAACATTCCCGCCAGCGCAGTCACCATCGCGACAAACAGGCCCACGACAATAACCAACCCCAATGACGACTCCAGCCCCAGATTTCCAGCAGCGGCAATCGGTCCCGGCGTTGGAGGCACAAAGGTGTGAGTGGCGTAGAGACCGGTTGCCAGCGCGACGCTCATCGCCACAACCGAGATTTTCATACGTGCAGCCAGGGCATTCTTCAACGAATTGAGAATGACGTAGCCCGAGTCGCAGAACACCGGGATAGAAACCAGGTAGCCAATGATCGACATGGTCAGCGTTGGAAAACGCTCGCCAAGCAGTTTGATAACGGACTCAGCCATGGTGATAGCCGCGCCGCTGCGCTCGAGGATCACACCAATGATGGTGCCGAGCACGATGACAATACCGATATAGCCCAGAATCCCACCGAAACCGGCGGTGATGGTTTTGATGATATCGCCGACCGGAACCTGATAGGCGAAACCGGCGATCAAGGCGGCTGCGAGCAGTGACAGGAATGGATGAAGCTTCAGACGCGTGGTGGACAGAACGATGAATGCAATTAGTGCGATGAGTATCAGGACTAAAACCATGTCACTCTCCAGTTTGTTTTTATAGGAATGCCCGGCAACCTGCCGATTGGCGGCGTATTGTCACCTAGCTGCAGGCTCCATTACCCTGTGCCAGCGCACCACAAACACACGCCATAAGCACAGCCTTACTGTGCACGCGCACAGCGCCAAATTGCGCTTGCACGGTTTATTCCGGCGCCAGTAATTCAAGACCCAGTGTCAACTGTAGACGCTGATCGAGCCGCGTCAGCTCAATACCACTTAATTGCGCAATGCGCTCAAGCCTATAACGCAGGGTATTGCGGTGAATACCTAGCGCATCCGCGCAGACTTGGGCCTGACCTTCGTGCTCGCACCATGCACGCAACGTCTCCAGCAGCGCCCCATTGGCATCCTGCTTGACCATCTGCCTGAGCGGCGCCAGCCAGCCCTGCAACAGCCAACTGTGTCGCTGGGCATAAAGCAGGGTCACCAGCCGATGTTGATCCAGGCGCAACAAGCGTTCCTGGGGATTACGAGCCCGCGCGTAAACCTGAAACTCACGTAAAGCCAGGCTGGCCTGGCGCAATTCATCCAAGGAATGGGCCGCATCGCTGACCAGCAAGCGACGCACCCCCCAATCACGCTCATCGGCAGCGGCCAGCCAAGCACCGTCACCACGCCCGGCACCGGCTGGACGACAATAAAACAGCTCGCGCGCACTGGATAAGGTACACAGGTGCTCACTCTTGCTATTGAGCGCGTCCAGTACACGGGCTTGCCTGAGCGAAGACTCGCTGCCCTCGTCCAGCTCCAGCAAGCAGGCTTGCAGCGGCCAATGCAACTGCAAATCCAGCCGTTGGGCTTCAGCGTCAAGACTGGCCAGCGATTGTTGAGGATCAAGCAGCAGGCGCAACCAGGATTCCAGTTGGTGGCGTTGCCAGTTGCGCTCAGCCTGCAACTGGCGCTGCTCAACCAGCATTTCTGCCGCCATCCGCACCAGCTCAGCGTAGGGCCGAACGATTTCTGGAGATCCGGTAATACCCAGCACGCCAATCAGTTGCTGGGCGTACATCAGTGGCAGGTTGACCCCGGGCCTGACGCCGCGCAAACAGGCCGCTGCCTGTTGATCGATTTCCACTACCCGACGGTTGGCCAGCACCAACTGCGCCCCTTCGTGGCGGGTGTGCATACGCTCAGGGTCACCGCTGCCAATGATCATGCCTTGGGCGTCCATGACATTGATATTGTGCGACAAGATCGCCATTGCGCGATCAACGATATGCTGTGCCAGCGCGGTGTCGAGTATCACTGTATGCGCCCTGTTCAAGCCGCTCTATGAGTCGGCAAAGACATTAAAATTCAAGCAGCTCACAACTGCGCATCAGGGCGCCAGACGCTCGCGTAGCCATTGACCCTCAACCAGACGGTAATTCAAACGATCATGCAAACGACTGGCGCGGCCCTGCCAGAACTCAATGCGTTCGGGCAGCAAGCGATAACCGCCCCAATGCGGCGGGCATTCAGGCGCCTGGTCGGAGAATCGCTGCTGAGCCTGTGCCAATAAGGCTTCTAGCTCGGTGCGATCAGCAATCACCCGACTTTGCGGCGATGCCCAGGCCCCCAAACGACTGCCCATGGGCCTTACTTGAAAATAAGCATCGGATTCTGCAGGTGTAACCCGCTCGACACGTCCTTCAATACGCACTTGGCGCTCAAGCGTAGGCCAAAAGAACGTCATGGCGGCAAAGGGCCGAGCGGCTAATTGCTCGCCTTTGGCACTGTCGTAATTACTGAAGAAAGTGAAGCCGCTGGCATCCAGACCCTTGAGCAGCAACACGCGACAATGGGGTCGACCATCGGCATCCACCGTTGCCAGTGTCATGGCGTTGGGTTCCACTGGAAGCTGCTCGGTGCTCAGTGCCTGCGCGAACCATTGCTCGAAGAGTGCAAAAGGCTCTTGCGGCGCCTGAGCCTCGGTCAAACCATCACGAATGTATTCACGGCGCATATCGGCCAGAGTCTGGGTCATTGGCTAAGCCCTCCTGAAGGATATTGCTTAGCTTACCCGAGCGCCGCGCTGCTGGCTTGATCTGCAACAACCGGCGATAAGCCCGCTGCGCTGCAGCGGGCTTTATGCAAAGGGGCTTACTTGGATTCGGTCTTGGCAACAACCGGCAACGGCTTCTCGTACTGAGCGAGCAGAGCGTTGAGGGTTTTCTGCGAAGTGAGGATCATTTCAACGCGACGATTGAGTTCACGGCCTGCGGCGCTGTCATTAGCGGCACGCGGTGCATCTGGCCCCATGCCTTTAACCAGCAGGCGATCACGCTTGAGACCACTGAGCTGGAAAATCGCGACAAATGCCCGTGCACGCTTCTGGCTCAACTCGCGATTCAATTCCAGGGTGCCCGAAGTATCGGTGTGGCCCAGAATCAAAATACCCATGTCCTTGTCTTTTTCCAGCAGCTTGGCAACCTTGGTGATAGGCGACAAGGTGATTGGCATCAACATGCTTGGACGATCGGGGTTGAAGTTGGATTTAACCGGCGCGGTTACCACCAATACATTTTCACGACGTTCAACCTCGAAATTGCTGCCCTTGACCGCTTCACGGATACGCGGTTCGTACTCATCCAGCCAGGCCTTGGTAACGGCTGGGCTAGGTAATTGCGGCGTGGCTTTGCTGGGGGCTGGCGATAAGAAACTGAGTTGTTCAGGGAGCTTGAAGCCTGAGCAGCCTGAGATCAGTACAGCCAAGCCAATTACTAAGTACTTATGTGAGCGCATTGATTATCCACACCTAATAGAACAGTCAAAATAAGTCCCAGGAATACTCTGAAAAACGACTACGCCAGACATTGCACCGATGCAAAAGGCTTGAAGGGGCTGATTCACCCACACCTTGTGTTTCGCCTTGCTCTGCCTTCGCTCGCTATTTTTCAGAGGCCCCCTAAAGCTTTGATTGCGACACAGTTTAGCTGAGCTTGCTACAAAGATTCAGCCAACTTCACTGCAAGTTTTTGCGCTCTGGGGTCCATTAAGACGAATGGCCCTAGATTATTGACCACAAAACCGAATGCAACCTCATGTTCAGGGTCAGCAAAGCCAATGGAACCGCCGGCCCCAGGGTGACCAAAGGCTCCCCGGTCCATGCCATAGGTTGCATTGGAAACATCTGGCTGATCCAACATGCAGCCTAGTCCAAAGCGGGTCTGAGTCAGCAAGGTTTTGTCTTCACCCTTGCTGTGTTCACGGGTTAACTCACCAAGCAACTCGCTTTCCAGCAAGCTGCCATCGAGTAAACCATTGTAAAATCCGGCAAGACTGCGAGCATTGCCGTGACCATTTGCAGCAGGCTGTTGCATACGCCGCCACTCGGGCTTGTTGGTACTGGTCATGATTGAGGGTGGATTGGTAAAGGAACGCGTGGACATCGCGCTGGCATCCGTCATCATGACTTTGAGCAAGCGCTGCGCCGCAGCATCACCCATATTGCCCTTACCTCGCGACACATGGGCGACGCGGTGGAACTCTGCATCAGCCAGCCCAACGTGGAAATCCAAGCCCAGCGGCTCACAGATCCGTGCGGCGATGGACTCTCCTGGGCCGCGCCCTTCGACTCGACGAATAACCTCACCCGCCAGCCAGCCATAGGTAATCGGGGCATAACCATGCCCTTCGCCAAGCTGCCACCAAGGCTGCTCGGCTGCAAGCGCCGTGGTCATTGCATGCCAATCATAGAGCGCTTCAGCCGGCAGCATTGCGTGCAGTGCTGGCAAACCCGCTTGATGACTCAGCAGGTGACGAAGCGTGATCGCACCCTTTCCTGCCGCCGCAAACTCCGGCCAATAACGCGCCACAGGCGCATCCAGATCCAGCTTGCCCTCACCGACGAGCTGCATGATCGTCACTGCCGCAAAGGGCTTGGTACAGGAAAACAAATTAACAATGGTGTCGCTATGCCAGGCTTGTTCACCTTCTTTATCTGCAGTGCCAGCCCAGATATCAATGACAGTCTCGCCTGCGACTTGAACGCACAGCGCAGCGCCACGCTCCTGGGGGTTCTCAAACAGCTCGGCAAAGGCATCCTTGACGCCTTCAAACTTGAGGTCGAAATACCCCTGAATCTGCATGTTTTGTCCTTATTGCCAGTCGATATCTTTGGTTATGGCTTGGTTTCGGGCTGCGCTTGAGGCGCGGCTGGCGACGCCTGAGCAGCCGGTACATCTTTAAGCGTTTCCAGCAAACGGCTACCCACCTTGAGGTTGGTCTTGCGCACTGCCTCGACAAAACCTGCGAATGGCCGGTCGGTTATTCCCAGAAGCCCCAAATGACCGTTTTCGCCATCGAGCAAGCGCCCTGTGACAGGCTGGTCAAGATACTGGAACCAGTGCGCCCCAACAATCGAAGGCTCAGCCAAGGCTCGCTCGATGAAATGGCTATACGCTGGGCCGCGGTCTTTCTCGGCATAGACCTCGGTCACGCCACCCCAGAACGGCCCACGATCACGCGAGCCAAAGTGAAACTCGGTGATCAAGATTGGCTTGTCGAGGGCGCGCAATGCCGCGAAGTCATAACCATGTTGCGGCTCAAGGGTGTAGAAATTGAAGCTCAGTACATCGCAATACTGCGCACAAGAGGCAACGGCTTCCGGGGTGCTGATCGCAAAACGACCGCCCAGCAGCATCTGATTCGGTGCATGCCATTGCAGCGCATCGTCAATGGTCTTGAAATAGGTGTCGGCAAACAAGCGCTGGAAGGCTTGATAATCCTGCTCGATCGCCGGGTATTTCTCGTTCGGCAGCGGCGCCTCGAAGCCCGGGTCTTCCATCAATTCCCAGGCGGGCAAGTCAATGCCCCAGGCTTTCGACAGGCCTTGCTGATTGCGGTACTTGTCACGCAGCATTTTCAGGAATGCACGCTTGGCTGGCACATCGGTAGTCGAGCGCAAGGTGCCGAAACTCAGTGCATAACGCCCGCGTGGCCCCGGATCGGGATGAGCCCAGGCCAGTTCGTTATCGGCATAGTAGCCAATCAGCCACGGATCATTGCGATGGTCACGCGCAGCAATGGCCACAGCGCGTTCAGTGGCCATGGCAAATCGCGGGTCAAATGGGTCGGGCATTCCACCCCACCAATCGAGCCCGGTGCTGATGGTTTGGTAATCGCCACTGATCGAAAGAGGCAATGTATAGGGCACTCGCTGCGCCTTGCCCAGCGAATCAGAACTCCAGTTGCCAATGGTATTGAAGCCCCAGGCCTGCAGACGGGTCAATGCAAGTTCGGTCCAACGCTTGGCATCGAACTGGGTCTTGCTGCAATCCACAGCCTTTGCCGGTTCAGTGACAGCAGGCGGGTCAGCAGGTTTCCCAGTCAGCGGCTCGACTCCAGCCTTAGGCACTGGCGCCGAAGCATTCGGGGCTTGGTCAACCTGGGAGGGAGTGCCAGGCTGCAAACAGGCTTCATCGGCGTAGGTGCGTTGCAGGTTGGCCTTGTAGAAGTCAAACCACTTGCCCTTGGCAAAACCCCGGCCTTTACCAGAGCCATTATTGCTTTGATTGTCGCCCTGACCGTAATGCGCGGCCAAAGGATCGGATGCATCGGGCAAGCCCTTGAACATCGACTCCCGGCCTTCAATATAGGTCTGGCTCTGGTCAGTATTGACCGCATTCACCCCGAGGGAGAAAAACGGATTTCCTTCCGGCGTGACCATAATCCAGCGGTCACCCAGTTTTTGCGTGCGAAAGAAGCCAGTGGCCTCGAGTTTTGGCCCACCCAGCAAGCCGCCATACTGATCGAACTTGGGTCGTTCGGTCAGCCATTTGGCCAACTGCTCTTGTTCCTTTTGCGCGGCACTTCTCAACTGTTCGTTGCTATTAACTTTTTCCGGCCACTGGCTGCGTGTGAACTGGCCAAACTGATCGACAATCGAATCATAGGCAGCCGCTTCTATGGACGCCCCCTTGTAGACGCCAAAACGCCCCAGCAATACGCTTTGTGCGGAATCCGGGTTACTCAGCGACAGGGTTACACGACTGATCTTGCTCGCATCCAGTTCGCCGGTGACATTCGCCGCCAGCAATACCGGCTGACCTTTAAACGTCCACGGCATCGGCGGTGGCGCACGCATGCCGTGGGCATTGGCCGAGGTGGCGTTTAGCGGCACAACCAGCGTTTGCCCCGGCCCGGCTGGCAGGGCAACGCTGGTGTGCAAGACCTTGCCGTCGGCGCTTTCAATCTGCACATTCAGGGTCAACGCCCAGTCCATGGCGTTTTGCAGGTAAAGGGTCATCTGCGAATCACCCGACCAATCCCACACGCCCTTGTTCGGGGTCAGCTCTAGACGGGGCTGCTGCGCTTGGTTGAACACAAAGCGACGTAGAATCTCACCAGTGGGGGTTTCCTCTGCGGTCACCTCTGGAAAATTCGAGTCTTTGGTTGCGACTTTGACGACATCGGTCGGGCTTACAAAGTTAAGCAATGTTGCTTGCCCTTCAAGCGCAGCAAAGGCTTTTGAGCAGGTGAATAAGGCAACGAGTAATAGCAATTGACAGTGCTTCATTTACAGCCTCTCTAGAACGTCCCACCAGTGGACAACCTGGCAGGCAAATATTCACCCTGTTTTTTTCAACTTAACTTATTTCGCGGCGAAACGGCGGCAACGCATTAAGAATGGCCTTGCCATAGCGCTGCGTGACAACCCGACGATCGAGCAAGGTGATAATGCCTCGATCCGCTTCAGTACGAAGCAAGCGCCCACAAGCCTGGACCAGCCTGAGCGAGGCATCAGGCACGGCGATCTCCATAAAGGGGTTGCCGCCCCGCGCCTCGATCCACTCGGCCAATGCAGCTTCTACAGGATCGTCCGGTACAGCAAAAGGTATTTTTGCGATCACCACATGCTCACAATAGGCGCCGGGCAGATCGACACCTTCTGCGAAGCTGGCCAAACCAAACAAGACACTTTCTTCACCGCTATCGACACGGGCCTTGTGCTTATTCAGGGTTTCCTGCTTGGACAGGTTGCCCTGAATAAATACCCGTTTACGCCAGTCACGCTCAAGCCCATCAAACACCGCCTGCATTTGCTTGCGCGACGAGAACAGTACCAGCGTTCCTTTTGAGCCTTCAACCAGCCCCGGCAGTTCACGGATAATCGCCGCCGTATGCACTGTCGCGTCCCGCGGATCGGCTTTCAGGTCCGGGACTTTGAGCACGCCGGCGTCGGCATGATGGAACGGGCTGGGCACCACCGCAGTCACCGCGACCTTGGGCAGCCCGGCGCGCATGCGATAACGATCGAAAGTACCCAGTGCGGTCAGGGTCGCCGATGTCACCAGCGCGCCATAGGCGACATTCCACAGGTTTCGTCGCAGCATCTCCGCCGCCAGGATTGGGCTGGCGTTGACTTCAATATCAAACATGGCGCCGCTTTCAGCCAGGGTCAGCCAGCGCGCCATTGGCGGGTTGTCTTCCGGGTCCTCGGCGGTAAAGGCCAACCATAATTCCCAATTACCTTGGGCACGGGCAAGCAGGCTGCCAAACAGCGGGTACCATTCCTCGGCCTGGTGACTGGCGATGCCAATAGTGGCTTCACCGTCCATCGCTTCTTTGAGGTGCTCGGTAACGCCCGTGAACAAATCAGTCAGTTTCGAGAAACCTTTTTTCAGCTCAACGCCCAACTCGGTCAGGTGCTCGGGCACCACACCGCCGATAAAACGGTGCCGCGGGCGCTCGCGGCCTTCCATGTCTTCGCCGGGTTTGAAGTCAGCCACCTGCTCGCAGGCATTGAACATGAACTGCTGCTGAGTCTTGATCTCACGGGCAAGCTCGGGCACCTGCTCGATCAAACGCCCAAGATCGCCTGGCAGCGGGTTCTGGGCGAGTAACTTGGTCAGGTTCTTGGCAACCTGCTCCAGCCAGTCGGCGGTTGAGCGCAAACGGGTGAAATGTGCGAAGTGGCCAATTGCTTTATCTGGCAAGTGGTGTCCTTCATCGAACACATACAAGGTTTCACGCGGATCAGGCAGTACAGCGCCACCACCGAGGGCCAAATCGGCCAGCACCATGTCGTGGTTGGTAACGATGACATCGACCTTGCCCATGCCTTCACGCGCTTTGTAGAAGGCGCACTGCTGGAAATTGGGGCAATGACGGCTGGTGCACTGGCTATGATCAGTGGTGAGTCGTGCCCAGTCAGCATCTTCAAGCTCTTGCGGCCAGCTGTCGCGGTCACCGTCCCACTTGTTACCAGCGAGCTTCTCGATCATCGAGGTGAAGAGTTTCTGGCTCTGTTCATCGACATCAATCTTGAAGCCTTCTTCCTCAAACAGCTGCGCGGTGGCAGTCTGCGCGTGCCCCTCTTGCAGCAGCAGGTCGAGCTTGGACAGGCACAGGTAGCGGCCACGGCCCTTGGCCAGCGCAAAGCTGAAGTTCAAGCCACTGTTGCGCATCAGGTCGGGCAGGTCTTTGTAGACAATCTGCTCCTGCAGGGCGACCGTTGCAGTGGCGATCACCAAACGTTTACCAGCAGCCTTGGCAGTCGGGATCGCCGCCAGGCAGTAAGCCACGGTTTTACCGGTACCGGTGCCCGCTTCTACCGCGACCACCGCAGCGTCGCTGCTACGTTTACCTTCGCCATCGGTTTGTATAACACCAAGGACTTTGGCGATCTCGGCGATCATCAAGCGCTGGCCATAACGTGGCTTGAGGCTTTTGGCTTCAAGGAAACGCGTGTAGGCGCCCTGGATTTGTGTCTTGAGTTCGTTACTAAGCATGAGAATAAGGGCGCAAAAGGCTGGATAAATTTTCAGTGTTTGCAAACGGCCGCTATCATAACGCGCTAATCAATCTTGCGCAGAAACCTCTGCATACCAATCAGCCGATTCTCGACCTACACGCTTCGGAGCCTCAGATGACACCTTACGCCCTGTCCTATGCCTTACACGTACTGGCTGCCCTGATTTGGGTGGGCGGCATGTTCTTCGCCTGGATGATCCTGCGCCCGGCAGCAGTCAAAACGCTTGAAGCCCCTATCCGCCTGCAACTCTGGGCCGAGGTCTTTCAGCGGTTCTTTCGCTGGGTGTGGCTGGCGGTGCTGGTCCTGCCGATTAGTGGCATGGGCATGCTGCACATGCGTTTCTCAGGCTTTGAGACTGCGCCCAAATATGTACACGTAATGATGGGGCTTTATATCGTCATGCTCGCGCTGTTCTTGCGCATTCAGGCGTTGCAATTGCCAGAGCTGCGCCGTGCGATTGAAGCGCAACAATGGCCTGCAGGCGGCGCGGTTCTGGGTAAGATTCGCCGCCTGGTCGGTATCAATCTGATCATCGGCCTGGTCGTCGTGGCCCTCGCAGCGCTACGCCCAACCTTTTAATTGCAAGCCGTTCGCAGATAAAACCAGCGGGATTATCTGCGCGACCAAGGCCTCAGAAAGTGATGATATCCGCCGACCCTGGCGTGCCCATGGCGCCAGCTTGGCCGGCCTGACCCGGACGGCCATTGCGCGCACTGTTGGTGTCGTAGATCCAACAATCTTTACTCGCGCCACCTGCACCACCGGCGCCAGCGCTACCCGCCATACCGCCTTCGCCACCCTCAACGCGAATAGTCAGGCGCTCGGTAGGAAACGCTTGCGGCACCTCGACACGCAAATGGCCGCCCGGTGCGCCCGCATGGCCATCACCGCCATCGTAGCCATCCCCTCCCTTGCTCGACTGGCCCCAAGTGCAACCGCCGGTCTTGCCATTGGCCCCCGCGAGCCCGGCATAACCTGGCGTGCCTTTGCCGCCGCGCAGATCAATGATCAACGACTCAGTGGTTACGGCTTCGAGGCGAATGGCCAATGTACGCCCGGCAACGGCTGGACGCTCAAAAGTCCCGGGGGCGCCGCGAGCAGTAATTTGCGCGCCACTGGCAATATCACCCGTTGCTGCTTCAAGACGGAATGAACGCTCGCTCGGCGCGATTGCAATTCGTGCCGCTGGACCAAGATGGATATGGGCTACACGGATTTCACTCAACCCGGCGGGCACCAGCAGCGTGCCGTGCTCCGCGACTTCAAGACGCTCAAGCAACAATACGCTGGTATTTGCAGGCAAGCGCATCATGCTGTTCGGCTCAACTTTAATCAGCGCTTGAGCCGCCAGCGTCAAGGGACTAATGAAGGCAATACCCATCGCTGCAGCTATAAGCACATTACGCATGTTCATGTTTGGTCTCCGCCATTGACTCAAATTGCATCTGTAGCTGTAGATGGCTGTCACCTTCGGGCTCAGCCTTGTCAGCGCTCTGCTCGGCACTCGTTGCGTCTAGGTGAGCGTGCACGGAAGTCAGGCTAACGCTGTTGTCGCGCTTAAGCGTGAATGTGTGGAATACCCCAAGAACCAATACCTTGGCCCGGCTCACCCAGGGACTTGGTGACTGTTGCAGTTGTGACCTGAAATACCACAGCTCGACGATATGTGCCGCGGCGACCAGGGCGCCGGCGATATTGAGCAACAGCGAGAAAGGTTGCGCATAGGGCTCAAGCAGATTGCCAACCACCGCAGCCCAAAACAGCAGTGTGAGCACCGCCCCCACAGCTAAAATCACTTTCATCACCGCCCCCAGCAGTTTTGTTTTGCCGCACATTAACGGCTTTCACCTTTTGATGAAATGCTCGGCGCAAATAAATCCGGGCACAGCACAGCAATTGGCAAACCACCAATGGCAGACAAGCTGGGTTTGATACAAAGGAGAACGCTTGGACGAACGTCCGCAGCGGCGAAACGGTTATAGCGCTTGTGTTACCGGAACATGCCGGTAACACAAGGAACTCTCGTCAAGCCTGCCCCCGGCAAGCCGTGCGGCCTGCCGGGGGAAACTTGAATACAGCGACAGCAGGTTAAGGCTGTGCTTCTACTGCAGCTTCTACGCGACGGTTAATCGCACGACCTTCTGCGGTGGCGTTGTCCGCAACTGGACGACTTTCACCATAACCGACCGAGTTAACACGACCACTTTCCACGCCGTATTGATCGACCAGAACGTTACGTACCGAATTAGCACGACGCTCAGACAGCGACTGGTTATAGGCGTCTGTACCCACGGAGTCAGTGTGACCTTCAACCACGGTGGTGGTTTGCGGGAACTGCTTCATGAAGTCAGCCAGGTTTTGGATGTCGGCGTAGCTGCTTTCTTTGACGTTGTCCTTGTCGAAGTCGAACTTGACGTCCAGTTCAACACGAACAGCTTCGGCAACAGGTTCAGGCTCTTCAACGACGACAACTTCCTCAACGACTGGCTCAGGCGATGCACCATGAACCCAGCAGTAAGCTGCTGCCAGACCAGCACCAATCGCTGCACCACCGCCAGCCCAGGCCGAGCTTTCAATTGCGCCCAAACCAGCACCGCCGATGCCGCCAACTACTGCACAAGTAGGCCAGTCACTTTTCTGAATGCCAGCACAGCCGGTCAGGAAGGTGGATGCCAAAACCAAGGGTACCGCTTTGCTAGTGATGCTCATATATACGTCTCCGGTTAATAATCGGCTCCAAACCGATACTTATGGATTAAAGACGGCACTTCTAAATTCCGCCAGAGTTGATTTACAACGATGTGAAGAACGAACAGTTATAGGCCATCATAGTCATGCAGGTTAGTCTTTATCCACCTGCATGAGGAATATTGATGAGTGAATGCATTTCTTCGCGTACGCCACAGCAAGCTGTAGCTGCGCTTCTAGAGCGCTTTGCGCCTAAACGACTGCTCCTGGTTGGCGCTAGTGAATTACCGGCTTTAGCCGCCTTTAAACTGGCGCATCCAGACTGCCAAGTTGACCATGCCGAGGCAGGATTACTGCCTAATACTTTAGCCGCACAGCGCTATGACCTGGCCTTGATTGTCGATTGCCTGGAACACATGCCTAAAAATGCCGGCCTGCAATTGCTCGGCGGCATTCGTAACCTCAATACCAGCCGGATTGCCGTGCTGGTGGACATGTCGGCCAGCCAGTGGCAAGAAACCGACATGTTTTCGCTGGCCTTGCAAGCCAGCGAACACTTTGTACGGGGTGAACAAAAGCTCAGCCTCTATACCTATGATTTGCTTGAATACAAGCAAGTCCCCGACTGGCTCAACGCCAAGTTCTGGGCCAACCCGGAAAACTTCGGCAAATACTGGTGGTAACTGGCGCAATGAACAGTGCATCAATTGACTCCAGCTGTCCGTGCGGCAGCGCTGACCTGCTGACTGAGTGCTGCGGTCGCTATCACTCAGCAACCCCGGCACCCAGCGCTGAAACGCTGATGCGCTCACGCTACAGCGCCTATGCCCTGGGTTTGGTTGATTACCTGGTGGAAACAACCTTGCCGGCCCAACAACCCTTGCTTGACCGTGAGGCGATCAGGGCCTGGAGCCTGCAAAGCACCTGGCTCGGCCTGGAGGTTGAAAGCGCCGAAGTGCTTGGCGGCAAGCCTGAGCATGCCTTTGTGACCTTCACTGCACGCTGGCATGACGCAAGCGGCGAACATAGCCACCGCGAGCGCTCGGCATTCGTGCAGAACAATGGCCGCTGGCACTTTATTGATCCCACGGTCCAGCTCAAGCTTGGACGCAACGATCCCTGTCCCTGCGCCAGCGGGCAGAAGTTCAAGAAGTGCTGCGCGGTCTTCTTCTAATCGACCTAGGCTAGAGGCTCAGGCTGCTGCACACCGCAACCTGAGCTGATCAGTCTTGCAATTTGAGATGTGATACATCTGGCGCGGGCCCAGCCTCAGCATCTTTGGCCTGCCCCATATCACTGCCGACAGGCGCAAGGGAGAACTGCGACAGATCAAGGCTCGGCGCTTGTGGCTCGGGCTTGCTGTCCTGCAGGTCGTCACCTAGCGGGGCAATGCCAAAGTCGGGCGCTTCAACCTCACTGAATGCAGCCATGTACTCATCACGCGGCAACAATTTTTTTGCTGAGTGCGCACTCACTGGTGCAGTAACGGCCTGAGCAGGGGCAGCGGGAACAGGTTGGGGTGGCGCAGGAGCAGGCGCCAGCTCAATTTCCTCGATTTCTTCAGGCATGGCGACGATTTCAACTAGCGCACCCGCACGTTCAAGTGTGCTCCGATATTTCTCAGCATTGGCCTCATCAAGATTATTCTTGATCACCAGGCGGCGCCCTGAAAACATCATGGCAATACGCTGCGGGTTCGCTTGAAACAAACGCCCGAGGTTAGCCTGGACCAATGCCATATCAGCTCCAGGAACTAATTGCCCTGAGAAAACAACTTCATAACGGCTCATGTTAGGTTCCTAATCCGTGCTCGCTCAATTCGATGGCAAGCGACTAGCTATTTATACTTCTGTGTCGATAGGCTGGGTTGCCTTGCGTGACTGCAAAAATGACTGCGTTTAAACGCAGCGGCAAAGATACTCACCCCATACCTGCCACCTTTATACTTGGCTGCAGCACCCTGAGCTGTCTCTGCTGGCCCATAGCTTTATCCTAGTTGCTTAAACTTGGGATAAATAGCAATGCTGCCGCGACTCATTGCAAATGCGCTGACAGGAGCTTCAAGCTGTGCGCTGTGTCGCGCAATTTGCCGATATCCCAGTATGTCAGTGTCGAACATCTGCGCTTATGCAATGTGCTGCGCACAGGTGCGCCCCTGATTATTGCGGACGTTCAATGTCAATTTATTCAAGGAAAAGAAAATGCCTCATGAAGGCAGCGCATTACAGGTCATCGTAGTCTTCCTGCTAGCAGCCGTACTGGTGGTACCACTGGCTAAGCGCTCGCAACTGGGGGCGGTGCTGGGTTACCTGGCAGCGGGTGTATTGATTGGCCCACCGGTATTGGGACTGATCACCAACCCGGAACAAGTCAGCCATATTTCAGAGCTCGGCGTCGTCCTGCTGCTGTTTATTATTGGCCTCGAGCTCTCTCCGCGCCGACTCTGGGTGATGCGCAAGGCCGTATTCGGCGCAGGTATGGCCCAAGTGGTGTTGACCGGCCTGATCATCGGCCTGGTCGCCTGGCAACTATTCGCTCAACCCCTCAATACCTCGGTGGTACTCGGCCTGGGCCTGGCCCTGTCATCCACGGCGTTTGGCCTGCAGATACTGGCCGAGCGCAAGGAGCTCACCAGTCCCCATGGACGCCTGGCCTTTGCTATTTTGCTGTTCCAGGATATCGCTGCAATCCCCTTGATCGCCATGGTCCCAATACTCAGCGGGGCCGATGCCGCCAGTGGTATCGACCTGATGCAGTTACTCAAGGTGGTCGCCAGTATTGGTTTGGTCGTTATAGGCGGTCGTTATCTGCTGCGACCGATTTTCCGCACCGTGGCCAAAACCGGTTTGCAGGAAGTATCGACTGCAACAGCGCTACTGGTGGTGTTTGGCACAGCTTGGTTGATGGAGCTTGTCGGCATTTCAATGGCACTGGGTGCCTTTCTGGCCGGCCTGCTGCTCGCGGACTCCGAATACCGCCATGAACTCGAATCGCAGATTGAGCCATTCAAGGGCTTGTTACTCGGTTTGTTCTTTATCAGCGTGGGCATGTCCGCAGACATCAGCCTGCTACTGACCCAGCCCATCACCGTTATCGGCCTGACCCTGCTTTTGATTGCGCTGAAAATGCCGATCTTGCTCTTGGTCGGCAAGCTGATTGGCGGGCTCAATAAACAAAGCGCGGTGCGCCTGGCCATCGTATTGGCGGCCGGCGGCGAGTTTGCCTTTGTGGTATTCAGAATGGCCCGTCAACAAGGACTGTTTGAACCGGCGCTGTATGACTTACTGATTTTAACCATCACCTTGTCGATGGCCCTCACGCCGCTGATGATCTTACTCGTGGCGCGCCTGCTGAGGGAAAAACCGGCTGTCAAGGAAGTCCCGGACGAATACAGCAACATGGACATCGACATCGATCAGCCGCGCGTCGTGATCGCCGGTTGCGGGCGCATGGGCCAGATCGTTGCGCGGATCCTGCGGGCGCAGCACATTCCCTTCATCGCCCTGGACACCTCGGTAGAAACCATCGAGCTATCACGCAGCCTGAGCGGGGATATGCCCATTTTCTATGGCGACCCATTGCGCCCCGAGATTTTGCGCGCGGCACAAACCGCGCATGCCGAATACTTCATCGCTGCGATGGATGATCCAGACATCAACTTCAAGGCAGTCGAACTGGTGCACCGGCTTTACCCCAAGGTCAAAGTAATTGCCAGGGCACGCAGCCGAAGTCATGTATACCGCTTGATCGACGCAGGAGCCAAACCGGTTCGTGAAACCTTCTACTCCAGTCTCGAAATGAGCCGCCTGACGCTGCTTGGCCTAGGCATTGAAGACGCACTGGCAGACAAACTCATCAGCCGCTTCCAGCAACATGACGAACAAGTGCTTGAAGCCCAATACCGTGTGCATGGCAACAAGGAAGCCGTGATGCAAACAGCACGCGAAGCCCGAGCGGAACTGGAAACATTGTTTAAAGCTGACAGCGTCGATGAAAAGCCCAAAACGGAATAGGCCTTAGGAGCACGACACTAAAAGCCTGTGGCGCGTCAGTTAAAGATGCTGGAAATTAAGCAGTAACATTTCTGACCTGATTTTGACTCACAATGGCGCAGGTTTTTAAGCTTACACAGCTTGCACCCAAGCGGTTGCTTGTTACACTGGGCGTCTTACGGAGTACAAAATGGCTTATCAGGCATTCATTATAAGAACGTTCAGCCTAGTTTTAATTTTTGGCCTCATCAGCAGTTTGAACGGTTGTTCTACATGGCTGACTGGCAACTTTAAAGACCCCGATGTTCGTCTGGTCAAGGTTGAAGTAATCAAGGCAAAATTGCTTGAGCAGCAATTCCGGCTACGTTTTCATATCAAAAACCCGAATGACGTGAGTTTGCCCGTTCGCGGCATTGATTACGTGGTATTCCTCAATGATATGAAACTCGCTCAAGGCGAATCTGATGTCTGGTTTACCGTTCCTGCCAACGGCCAGCATTATTTTGAAATTCTGGTGCGCACCAACCTGTGGCGACATGTTCGCCAGATCGTAAAAATGCTTGAACATCCCGACGAAGCCATCCGCTACCGGCTCGAAGGTGAAGTTAAAACCGGAATGTTGTTCGGTCGCAGCGTGCACATGATGCGAAATGGCGAGATAATCCCCGGAGATTTCATCCCGGAGTAGTTTTGCATGACCCAACAACCTCACGTCCATGGCCCTGATTGCAATCACGACCACGATCACGACCATCACCATGGCCATGTGCACGGCCCCCATTGCAATCATCAAGAGCCAGTGCGCAACCAGCTCAAAGATATCGGCCGCAATGATCCTTGCCCCTGCGGTAGCCAGAAAAAATTCAAAAAGTGCCACGGCGCGTGATTAATCCATGAATATGCTTTCAGTGGTTCTGATCTGCGTCGCTGTTGCCTTGGTTATTGGCCTTGGGTTTTACGCCTTGTCCCTGTGGCGCAAAGTCTGGTCGATACAATCTCAGCAACGCAGCGCGGCCGCCGAACAGCAACAGCGGCTTGGCGAGGATTTAAAAATTCTCGCCAGCAGCTTGCTTGACGGGCAACTGCCGCTGATTGAAGGGGCCATTCGAATTAAGGTACTACTCGACAACTTCGACATTAGTCTTAGTCAGGACTCGCATTGCCAAGTCTTTCATCAGCTTTATGAAGCCACAGCGCACGTCCCGACTCATGCCGACTGGAAAGCGCTGGATAAAACCAGCCGTCGCCAGCATGAAAAAAACTTCAGTGAGCTGGAACTGCAGCACAAGGCCCAGGCCCGCGAGTCTGCGCGCTGGCTGCTAGACGCAATTGCGTCCTGGCGCACCAGCGTTTGATACCCACAAAACACCCCAACAATCAGCCATCTGAAGATCGGCCGCAACGACCTGCGAACCCGCAGCTGGACTAGGCCAAACCCTGCACAGACCTAAGGTGCGCAAGGGGTTGGCATTTGCCATGTAGTTAGCGTAGAGTTATTTAACTGTGTTTGCATGGGTCGCAGTCGATCGTGGCCTGATGCAGTAGATCCTTACGATCCGCTACATCCCTCCCGAAAGCTAATTCTCCTTGCAACCAGTCTCAGTCCTTCTATTATGAGGAGGCTGTCATCAACTTTAAGTTTCAAGGAATAAAAAATGTCGAATCGTCAGAACGGTACCGTCAAGTGGTTTAACGACGAGAAAGGTTTTGGTTTTATCACTCCAGAAAGCGGTCCGGATCTGTTCGTACATTTCCGCGCTATCGAAGGTAACGGCTTCAAGAGCCTGAAAGAAGGCCAGAAAGTCAGCTTCGTAGCTGTACAAGGTCAAAAAGGCATGCAAGCTGACCAGGTTCAAGTCCAGGAATAATCTTGCCGCTTTGAAGAACCCCTGATGGCAACATCAGGGGTTTTTTTATGGCAGGAACCTCTGAAAAAGGTAGCGAGCGACGGGAGTAACAGCCAAAGGCTGGCCCGAAGGGCAAGCGCCAGCGAGTAAAATGTGCGAAAAAGCGACCGGGGTCGCGCTCGACTTTAGTTGTTCTAAATGAGCATTTGATTCGCTTTGCTCACCCCCTTCGGGGCCGCAGCAAGGGCTGCCCAACTGAAGTTCGTTCAGCCTTAGGGCTGTGAGCAGTTTTTAACACCGTGATACCTAACGCAGTAGTTTTTCTGAAGCTTCCTAAGGTGCTACATACTTGCGGGTTACCATGCAAAAACGTCAACTCAGCCCTCAGGGCGACTTTCCATCAGCAGGGCTGCCTCGCCGCTTTGCCGCCATGTTCTACGACTTTTTACTCTGTGTTGCGCTGCTCATCGTCGTGACATTCATCTACAAGTTGATTCTGATGGGCTTCTACGGAGCCGAACAACTCCAGCAGATGTCTGACTCGGGCGCCCTGGATGGTGATCCACTCCTTTCAACCCTGTTGTTTATCTGCCTGTTTGGTTTCTTCAGTAAGTTCTGGACCTACAATGGGCAGACCCTTGGCATGCAGGTCTGGGGCGTGCGCGCGCAGAACGCCGACGGTACGGCCATTAGCCTGTGGCAAGCACTGCTGCGCTTTATGGTCTCGATCGCATCCTGGCTGTGCCTGGGCCTTGGCTTCTTCTGGGTGCTGATTGATAAACAGCACCGGACCTGGCACGAGATCTACTCGGAAAGCCAAACCGTTCAGTTGCCGAAAAACATCCACAAGAAGTAATCAGGCAGAAAAAAGCCGGCGCTCAGTTCAGTGAGCGCCGGCTTTTTTTCATCTGCTAACCCGCTCGGCGCAACAGCCAGCCGCCAGCGATGGCGCAAATACCCGCGGGCACCAGTACCGCCAACAGCGGCGAGAAGCCAAACACCAGGCTCGAAGGCCCGAGCAGGTCTTGGGCGATCTGGAACACAAAACCGACCAACACGCCAGTAAACACCCGCTGTCCGAGGGTTACCGAGCGCAACGGACCGAAGATGAACGAAATAGCCATCAAGACCAGGGCCGCAGTGACAATAGGTTGTAAAACCTTGGTCCAGAACGCCAACCAGTACTGGCTGTTATTCAACCCCTGATCAGCCAGGTAACCGGCATATTGCCAAAGCCCGGTGATTGACAATGCGCCCGGCTCAAGCACGACAGTGCTGAGCAACTGCGGGTTAAGCTCGACATCCCAACGTTCAGTCGGCGCCTTGACCACCTCGGTGCTGCGCTCCTTGAAATGCGTGGTGGTGACACCTTCAAGCAGCCAATGGTCACCCTTGAACTGCGCCTTGCGAGAAAAACTCGAAGACACCAAGTGACGCTCTTTATCAAACTGATAACGCGTGATCCCGTACAGCAGGCCATTGGGTTGCACGGCGTTGATGTGCACATACTCTTCGCCTTGACGGTGCCACAGGCCTCGCTTGGAGCTTTGCGCATCACCTGCGCCCTGCGCCATGGCTCGGTCAGCCTGGGCCATGTTCTCGCTCCATGGCGCCAAGTACTCACCAATGAGAATGCCAGCGAACATCAGCACCAGCATCGGCTTCATCACCGCCCAGACGATACGCCGGATAGAAACCCCGGCCGCGCGCATGATGGTCAGTTCACTGTTGCTGGCCAGACTGCCAAGACCAATCAGGCAACCAATCAAGGCCGCCATCGGCAGCATTTCGTAGGTGCGCCGTGGCGCAGTCAAAAATACATACCAGGCCGCATCAGCCAGGCCGTACTTTTCATCGACATCACCCAACTCATCGATGAATGCGAACAGCAAGGCCAATGCGACAATAATCCCCAACACACTGAGAATGGCGAGAAATACCTGCTTGCCGATGTAGCGATCCAACTTAACCACGGGCGATCTCCTGCGAACTACGACGAGAGGCCCACTTCAGGCGTATGGGTTCCCAATAGAGCAATAACAAACCAATCGCGATAAACACCCCGTGCACCCACCACAAACCGAGGCCGTAAGGAATACGGCCCTTGTCCAACGCGCCGCGTGCGGCAATCAGGATCGACAGGTAACCCATGTACAGCAAAATGGCCGGAAGCAACTTGAGGAACCGGCCCTGGCGCGGATTCACTCGCGACAGCGGCACAGCCATCAAGGTCACCACAAACACCAGGATTGGCAGCGAAATACGCCATTGCAGCTCTGATTTGTAGCGCTGGTCATCACTGCCAATCAACTCTCGGGTCGGCACTGCTTCCCGCTCGCTCACATCAGCGCTGACCTCGGGTTTGGGTAGCAGTACGCCGTACTCATCATATTTGATCGCCCGGTAATCGGCCTGCCCAGGATTACCGTCGTAGCGGTAACCATTTTCCAGAATCAGGTAGCGACTGCCGTCTTCCTGGATTTCCTGACGGCCAGTTTCAGCGACCAGTACGGTAATACCGCGATCTTTCTCGCCATCGGATGACAGGCGCTTTTCAGAAATAAAGATACCGCCGAGCTCACTGCGGTCATTCGACAAAGTTTCGGTATAGGTAACCCGAGAGCCTTCACCCATCGACTGGAAGCGCCCGGGTACCAGCGTATCGAACTCTGTCAGGGCGTCTTGCTCATTGAGGATGCGCGCCACTTGGGAAACGCCCTGTGGCGCCAACCCCAGGCTCAACCATGCAACCAACAGCGCGACCAGCGTTGCCGGGGCCAACGAATACATCATCAGCCGTTGCTGGCTCATGCCGGTCGCCGAGAGCACCGTCATCTCACTGTCGAGGTACAAGCGCCCATACGCCAGCAGGAAGCCCAAAAACAAACCCAGCGGCAGAATCAGCTGGAGAAATCCGGGCAAGCGAAAGCCCATGATCAAAAACAAAACACTTGGATCCAGCGCACCTTGGGCAGCTTGGGCCAAGTATTTGATGAAGCGACCGCTCATGATGATCACCAAGAGCACAGCACTTACAGCGCTCAATGTAGTCAACACTTCACGGGCTAAATAACGGAAGACGATCAAACCAGACACTCCAGGGTTGTCAGGCTCAGGTAGCTACGCTCAAACTAGCCACACTGTTTGCCAATTCGCCCAACAGGCGAATCACTAAATTAATTGCCGCTATTATCCAGCAATACCGACCCGTTGTCTTGAGGACACCATTCCATGGAATTTATTGTCAAAAGCGCTCGTGCGGAAACACTCAAAACTGCCACATTGGTTATCGCTGTCGGCGAAGGCCGTAAACTCGGTGAAATCGCCAAATCCATTGATACCGCTAGCTCTGGCGCGATCAGCGCATTACTCAAGAGTGGCGATATTACCGGCAAAGTCGGTCAGACACTGCTGGCACGCAACCTTGCCAATATTAAAGCAGAACGCGTTTTGCTGGTCGGTTGCGGTAAAGAAGCCGAACTCTCTGACCGTCAATTGCGCAAATTGATCGGTTCTGCCCAGGCTGTTTTGAAAAATCTTGGCGGCAGCGATGCAGTCTTCGCCCTCGGCGAACTCAGCGTCAAGGGTCGCAACGCTTACGCCAAGGCACGTTTAGTGGTTGAAACCCTGGCTGATGGCGAGTACAGCTTTGACCAGTTCAAGAGCCAGAAAGCCCCGGCAAGCGCCCTGAAGAAAGTCACCCTGATCACTGAAAAGGCTGACCAGGCCGAAACCGAGCTCGCTTGCCTGCACGCCAAAGCCATCACGACAGGCATGGCATTCACCAAAGACCTCGGCAATATGCCGCCAAACATCTGCCACCCGACTTATCTGGCAGAACAAGCCAAGGAACTGGGCAAGGCTTACAAGGGTTTGAAGGTCGAGATCCTCGACGAGAAAAAGCTCAAAACCCTGGGCGCTGGTGCGTTTCTGGCTGTGGGCCAAGGCAGCGACCAACCGCCACGCATGATCGTGATGAATTACCAAGGCGGGAAAAAAACCGACAAGCCATTCGTACTGGTCGGCAAAGGCATCACCTTCGACACCGGCGGCATCAGCATCAAGCCAGCGGCTGGCATGGATGAGATGAAATACGACATGGGCGGCGCCGCCAGCGTATTCGGCACCCTCAAGGCAGTGCTTGAGCTGCAACTGCCGATCAACCTGGTCTGCCTGCTCGCCTGCGCCGAGAACATGCCAAGCGGTGGCGCCGCGCGTCCGGGCGACATAGTCACCACCATGAGCGGGCAAACGGTCGAGATCCTCAATACCGACGCTGAAGGCCGCTTGGTGCTGTGCGACACCCTGACCTATGCGGAACGCTTCAAGCCGCAAGCGGTTATCGATATCGCCACCCTGACCGGCGCCTGCATCGTTGCCTTGGGCGCACACACCTCGGGCCTGCTCGGCAATAACGACGAACTGGTGCAACAAATTCTCAGCGCGGGCCAGCAAGCCGATGACCGCGCATGGCAGCTGCCGCTGTTTGATGAATACCAGGAGCAACTGGACAGCCCATTTGCCGACATTGCCAACATTGGCGGTCCAAAAGCGGGCACCATCACCGCAGCCTGCTTCCTGTCGCGCTTCACCAAGAAATACCACTGGGCTCACTTGGACGTGGCTGGTACCGCTTGGATTAGCGGCGGCAAGGACAAAGGCGCTTCCGGCCGTCCTGTTCCGTTGCTGACCCAGTACCTGTTGGACCGCGCTAAAGCGTAAACTAGGCGCGCAAGGCCCGGGACGCGTCACGCGGCCCGGGCTTTAATCCACCGAACACTCTACTGATGGACCCATGAGCCGAATCGAATTCTACGTACTCGCAACCGACCGCCCCGCAGACCGCTTGCGCGCTGCGTGCCAGTTGGCGATGAAGGCATGGCGTCATGGTTTGCCGGTATTTGTACGCGCGGCAGACACTGCCCAGTGCGCCGAGCTGGATGAACAGATGTGGCTGTTCAAGAAAGACTGCTTCATCCCTCACAACCAACACAGTGACGATCCGCTTGCCCCCGTGGTAATTGGCGTCGATGAGGAACCAAGCGCCCAACAAGGCGTTCTGATCAACCTCAACACCACGATTTCCCCGCATGTTGAACGCTTCAGCCGGATCATCGAAATCGTCAACCAACAGCCTGACTTACTAACCGTTTGCCGGGAAAATTTCCGTAGCTACCGCCAGCGTGGCTATGATCCAAAACGAGTTGAACTGTAGCTAGATTAATGGACACACCTAAACCGCCGCACAAATCAGGACATCTGCTCGACGATCTGGAGTCGATCCGCGAGCTGCTGGGTGATGAAAACAGCGAAGCATCGACGCCTCTCGACCTGGATTCGCTAGACCCGGACTCCATTCCACTGCTCTCGGATATCGTCGAGCACGCACCGCAAGCCAACGCGGCGCCTGCCCAACCGACAAGCATGGCTGAGCAAGACCACACAACAGAGCACGCCCTGCGTGCGACCGTACGCCAGTCGATTGGCCGCGACAGCGAGATCAATCGCCTCGACACCGAGCTGCGCAATGCCGCGCAACTGATCCTGCAGGATGTGATCGACGATTTCGTGCCACAGATAGAAGCCGAGTTGAAATCGCGTCTTGAAGCGCGCTTGAGCCGTCTATTGCCGCCACGCTGCCCTTGATCACCCACCGCGGATAAAGCCGCGTATCTGCAAGCTTCAGCTTGGACTTACGCCACAGCCCCCTTCCCCGCTATACTTGTCGGCTTTTCCGATCAGCCGTCAAAAGGGTCCCGCCGCGCATGGACAAGACCTACCAGCCGCACGCCATTGAAACCAGCCTGTACCAGAACTGGGAAGCGAACAATTACTTCGCCCCGCAGGGTTCGGGCCAGCCGTACACCATCATGATTCCGCCGCCAAATGTCACCGGCAGCCTGCACATGGGCCATGGTTTCAACAACTCGATCATGGATGCGCTGATTCGTTTCCGCCGCATGCAAGGCCGCAACACCTTGTGGCAGCCGGGCACCGACCACGCGGGCATTGCCACGCAGATGGTGGTCGAGCGCCAACTGGCCGCCGACGGGGTAAGCCGTCACGACCTGGGTCGCGACAAGTTCCTGGAGAAAGTCTGGGAATGGAAAGAACAATCCGGCGGCACCATTACCCGCCAGATCCGTCGCCTCGGCTCATCGGTCGACTGGTCGCGTGAGCGCTTCACCATGGACCACGGCCTGTCTGATGCGGTTAAAGAAGCCTTCGTGCGCCTGCATGCAGATGGCTTGATCTATCGTGGCAAGCGCCTGGTCAACTGGGACACCAAGTTCCACACGGCGATTTCCGACCTTGAAGTGGAAAACCACGACGAGAAAGGTCATCTGTGGAATCTGCGTTATCCCCTGGCCGACGGCAAGACCACCGCTGAAGGCGATGCCTTCCTGATCGTCGCCACCACTCGCCCGGAAACCATGCTCGGCGACGCCGCCGTGGCAGTGCATCCCGAAGACGAACGCTACAAATCGCTGATCGGCAGTTTCGTTGAGCTGCCGCTGGTTGGCCGACGCATCCCGATTATCGCCGATGATTACTGCGACCCTGAATTCGGCACCGGTTGTGTGAAAATCACCCCGGCGCATGACTTCAACGACTATGAAGTCGGCAAACGTCACAACCTGACGCTGCTGAACATCTTCGACAAGAACGCAGCGGTGCTGGCCCAGGTCCAAGCGTTCAATGTTGATGGCAGCGTCAACGCGGATGTCGACACCAGTCTGCCCGCTGAATACGCCGGTCTTGATCGTTTCGAGGCGCGCAAGCAAATCGTTGCCGCCTTTGAAGCCGCTGGCTTGCTGGTCAGCATTGATGACCACGCCCTGAAAGTACCGAAAGGCGACCGCTCCGGCACCATCATCGAGCCGTGGCTGACAGACCAATGGTACGTGTCGACCAAATCCCTGGCTGAGCCTGCGATTGCCGCCGTTGAAGATGGCCGCATCCAGTTCGTACCCAAGCAATACGAGAACATGTACTTCAGCTGGATGCGTGACATCCAGGACTGGTGCATCAGCCGCCAGTTGTGGTGGGGCCACCGTATTCCGGCCTGGTATGACGATGCAGGCAATGTCTACGTTGGTCGTAACGAAGCCGAAGTGCGCAGTGAAAATAACCTGGGCGCTGATGTAGCCCTGCGCCAGGACGAAGACGTACTCGACACCTGGTTCAGCTCCGGCCTGTGGACCTTCTCGACGCTCGGCTGGCCGCAGCAGACTGAGTTCCTCAAGACCTTCCACCCGACCGACGTGCTGGTCACGGGTTTTGACATCATCTTCTTCTGGGTTGCCCGGATGATCATGCTCACCATGCATTTGGTGAAGAACGAAGACGGCACCCCGCAGGTTCCGTTCAAGACTGTCTATGTGCACGGTCTGGTGCGCGACGGTCAGGGCCAGAAGATGTCCAAGTCCAAGGGCAACGTCCTTGATCCGCTGGATATCGTTGACGGCATTGACCTCGAAAGCCTGCTGACCAAGCGTACCAGCGGCATGATGCAGCCCAAGCTGGCCGAGAAGATCGCCAAGCAGACCCGTGCTGAATTCCCTGAAGGCATCGCCGCCTATGGCACCGATGCACTGCGCTTCACCAACTTGTCACTGGCCTCCACTGGCCGTGATATCAAGTTCGACATGGGCCGGGTCGAGGGTTATCGCAACTTCTGCAACAAGATCTGGAACGCCGCCAACTTCGTCATCGAAAACACCGACGGCCATGACACCGGCATCAATGGTGAAGCGGTGGAGTTGTCCTCGGTTGACCGCTGGATCATCTCGCAGCTGCAACGCACCGAAGCCGATGTCACCCGTCACCTCGATGCCTTCCGCTTCGACCTCGCGGCATCTGCGCTGTACGAGTTCATCTGGGACGAATACTGCGCCTGGTACCTGGAGCTGGTTAAACCTGTGCTCTGGGACGAGAACGCGCCGATCGAACGTCAGCGCGGCACCCGTCGCACCCTGATTCGCGTACTTGAAGTGGCGCTGCGCCTGGCTCATCCGTTTATGCCCTTTATCACCGAAGAAATCTGGCAGCGGATCAAGGCCCAAGCCGGAGCGACGGGCGACACCATCATGCTGCAAGCCTGGCCTGTGGCCAATGAAGAGCGCATCGACGCGGCGGCTGAAGGTGATATCGAGTGGGTTAAGGCCCTGATGCTTGGCCTGCGCCAGATCCGTGGCGAGATGAACATCTCCATGGCCAAGCGCATCGACATCATCCTCAAGAACGCCAGCAGTGAAGACCAGCGCCGCCTGAAAGACAACGCGCCGCTGCTCAACAAACTGGCCAAGCTGGAATCAGTAAGCATTCTGGCCGCCGGTGACGAGCCGCCACTGTCTGCCACCGCACTGGTGGGCGACATGGAAGTGCTGGTACCAATGGCCGGTCTAATCGACAAAGCCGCTGAGCTGGGCCGCTTGGACAAGGAAATCCAGCGCCTCGAAGGTGAAGTAAAACGTGTCGGCGGTAAGCTCGGCAACGCGGGCTTCGTCGACAAGGCACCGGCCGAGGTAATCGACAAGGAGCGCGCCAAACTGGCCGAAGCCGAACAGGCACTCGGCAAGCTGGCTGAACAACGCACGCGTATCGCCTCGCTATAATCCAACTGCAACAGCCAATGAGGCCCGCGACCGATAAGGCGCGGGCCTCATTGTTTTTAACCGGTACCCAAATGTCTAACACTCGCTCCCCTTCCCTACTCGATGCACTGCTCCCCATCAGTGTGTTGATTGTCTTGCTTGGCCTGTCGGTTTACCTGTTCGGTGACAGCTCCTCCAGCGGCCCCAACCAGATCGCCCTGATGAGCGCGGCCTTTGTCGCAGGTCTGGTCGGCATGAAAAATGGTTTCCGCTGGGCGGATATTGAAGAAGGCATACTCGCCGGTATCCACCTGGCCATGAAAGCCAACCTGATCCTGCTCGCCGTTGGCGCACTGATTGGCACCTGGATTCTCGCAGGCACCGTGCCGACCATGATCTGGCTGGGCCTGAAGCTGATCTCGGCTGAATACTTTTACGTGACCAGTTGCATCATCTGCGCCCTCACCGCCCTGTCGATTGGCAGCTCATGGACGGTTGCGGGCACTCTTGGCATTGGCTTGATGGGCGTGGCTTCGGGGCTGGGGCTTGATCCGGCGATTACCGCCGGGGCGATTATTTCTGGCGCCTATTTTGGCGACAAGCTTTCGCCGCTGTCTGACACCACCAACCTGGCGCCCGCCGCTGCGGGCTCCGACCTGTTCGCCCATATTCGCCTGATGCTGCGCACCACAGTGCCAGCGCTGATCATCGCCCTGGTGATTTTCTTTGTACTGGGCCAGCAAGCTTCGGCAAGCCATGACACCGGGCGCATCGCTCAGGTACTCGATGCACTTGAAAGCCAATTCAGCCTTGGCTGGCATTTGCTGTTACCGGTCGCCTTCCTGTTGTTCCTGGCCGTGCGCCAATGGGCAGCCTTCCCGGCGATCTTTCTCGGCGCCTTGCTGGGCGCAGTGTTTGCGCTGATCTTCCAGCCCGAGGTCATGAGCCGCCTGGCAGACCCAAGCGCAGGCAACCTGGCCAGCCTGAAGACAGTTTGGACAGCGTTGTTTGCCGGTTATGAATCACACAGCGGCAATGAGGCGCTCGACGGCCTGCTCTCCAAAGGCGGCATGGGCAGCATGCTGACCACGGTCTGGTTGATTATCTGTGCCATGTGCTTTGGCGGCGTGCTGGAAAAGCTCGGCCTGTTGCAGCGCCTGCTGGAAAGCACCATTCATCTGGCCAAGAGCACCAGCAGCCTGATCGCCAGCACAGTTGTCACCACCATTGGCACCAACATCATTACCGCCGACCAATACATTGCGCTGGTCTTGCCCGGCCGCATGTACCGCGCCGAGTATGAAAAGCGCGGCATCAAGCCGGTGTATTTGTCCCGCGCGCTGGAAGATGGCGGCACGCTCACCTCGGTTCTGGTGCCGTGGAACACCTGCGGTGCTTACATGGCCGCGACCCTTGGTGTCTCGACGCTGACCTATCTACCCTACTGTTTTTTCAATTTATTGATGCCCTTGCTCGCCATCAGCCTGGCCTTTATCGCCCCTCCGCAAGCGGATACCTCGACCGCACAAGCTCAAGTCGACTGACAGATCAGCGCCCGGCGCAGGCTCCGCACGATGCGAGCCCGCGCCGTTAACTGCAAACACAGGCAAATTTTACCGATAAAACCCTTCCCATACGGGTTGTAAATCAGGCATCTTCTCCCCCGCATCAAGAGCCCTTGGCGTTTTAACGCTGGTAAAAAGCCCAGGTCCAGTACGCGCGTACCCCATGAAGATCAGGCCACAGCGCCCAGCCAACAAGCCTCTGTGTTTGGTGTGCCGTGTCGCGGTAACCGCCTTGATCCATCATAGCCAGCCGCTTGATTGTCAGCTGTCGAGGGTCGCCATACCGGACCGAACTCTGGAATTCTGATCATGTATGTGTTGATGGCGTGTGTTTTTGTACTTGGCTATCTGTGTATTGCTTTCGAGCATCCACTGAAAATCGATAAAGCCGCATCGGCGCTGTTGACCGCTGTGATCTGCTGGACAGTACTGGTACTGGGCGCAGATGCAATTCTGCCAGCCATCACCAACATCAACGTGACCCATGGCGACAACTCGGGCTATGTCGTTCATCAACTGCGTGAGCACCTCGGCGAGATTTCCGAGATATTGTTCTTCTTGCTCGGCGCCATGGTCATAGTCGAGCTTATCGACGCCCACGAAGGCTTTAAAGCCGTGACTGACCGGATCAAGACCAACAGGCGGGTCAACCTGCTATGGCTGGTTGGCTTGCTGACTTTCTTCCTTTCGGCAGCACTGGATAACCTGACCACTACCATTGTCATGGTTTCACTGCTACGCAAATTGATCGATGACCAGAAAGACCGCTGGTTCTTCGCCGGTATCGTGGTCATTGCCGCAAACGCCGGTGGCGCCTGGTCGCCAATTGGTGACGTGACCACCACCATGCTCTGGATTGGCGGCCAGATAAGTGCCAGCAGCATCATCGTCAACCTGTTTATCCCAAGCCTGGTGTGCTTGATGGTGCCGCTGATCTACCTGAGTTTCCGCCTCAAAGGTGAAGTCGAGCGCCCGCCTGAATACGAATCGCTGGAAAGCCATCGCGACCCAACCACTCCTTTCGAACGAAACCTGGTACTGGGTATCGGCCTTGGCTCACTGCTGTTCGTGCCGGTCTTTAAATCCGTGACCCACTTGCCGCCCTACATGGGCATCATGTTCGGTCTGGGCGTCATGTGGGTGGTGACCGAAATCATTCATCGCGGCAAAAACTCGGAAGATAAACATCCCTTGTCAGTGATTGGCGTATTGCGCTGCATCGACACCACCAGCGTATTGTTCTTCCTCGGGATCTTGCTGGCTGTCTCAAGCCTGGCCACTGCCGGCCACCTGGCTCAGGTTGCTGTTGCCTTGAAAGAAAGCCTGGGCAATATCTACGCGATCAACATTGCCATCGGCCTGCTTTCATCTGTAGTCGACAACGTGCCACTGGTTGCCGGCGCAATGAAAATGTATCCGCTGGTAAGCCCTGTAGCGATCGCCAGTGCAGGCGACGACATGAGCTGGCTGCAGAGCTTTGTCATCAATGGCGACTTCTGGGAGTTGCTGGCCTACTGCGCGGGTACTGGCGGCAGCTGCTTGATCATCGGCTCGGCCGCGGGTGTTGCGGCGATGGGCATGGAGCGCATCAACTTTATCTGGTACCTGAAAACCATCAGCGTGCTGGCATTTCTGGGCTACATTGCCGGTGCTGCGACTTATATCGCCATTGCTGCGCTAAGCTGACACCGACGAACTTGAAGGAACCGTGCATGCCCCAGGCGATCAGCAAAACCAAAAGCAGTTTTTACCGGCGCCTGTATGTCGCCTGGCTGATCGACACTGGCAGCGCGGCGAGTATTCCTGCGCTGATGGACGCCACCGGTATGCCCCGGCGCACGGCGCAAGACACGGTTAATGCCCTGGCCGAGCTTGATATCAGCTGTGAATTTGAGCAGCAGCCCGGCACCCGCAACAATGCCGGGCATTACGTGATCCGCGATTGGGGCGCCATCGACAAACGCTGGATCGGCGCTAACCTCAAGGCCATCAAGCAGGCCCTGAACTACCCCTAGTCGGCTTTTAGTAAACGCGGGAACCGCTGAAAAATGAACGGACGCAAACGCATACTCTTGGTTGTGCTGGTTTTAATCGCACTGTTTGCATTGTGCGAAGCCTTGGGCATTCGCCAGCAGTTCAGCCTTGAAGGACTCAAGTCGGTCATTGCGATGCATCAGTTTGCCGGGCTGTTGCTCTTCTCCCTTCTATTCGCCCTGGGTAACTTGATCCAGATTCCTGGCTGGATATTTCTGGCTGCCGCAGTGTTGACACTTGGTCGGCTGTGGGGCGGCGTGGCGACTTATGTAGCGGCGTGCCTCTCCTGCATGCTGACTTACCTGAGCGTTCGCTTTATTGGTGGCGATGCCCTGCGCGAAATCGACAACCGCCTGGCCAAGCGCCTGCTGGCAGGTTTGGATAAGCATCCGCTAACAAGCATCATTGCCTTGCGCATGTTGATGCAAACACTGCCAGCGCTGAACTACACATTGGCACTTTCCGGCGTACGCATGCGCCACTACGTACTCGGCACCCTTCTTGGCTTACCGCTGCCGATTGCGCTCTACTGCATTTTTTTCGACTATCTGGCCAAGGTGCTGCACATCAGTTAAACCGCAAGACTGCTGGCCATTAGCAGCTCAATGTGAATAATGCCCCGCTCGCCACCTTGTTTACGGATTACCATGCCTCGCCCACCTGCACGCCCCGCTGCTAAAAAGCCGGCCACTAAAAAACCAGCCGCCGAAAAAGCTGATCAAGCCAAGGGGCAACTGCATCCGCGTAACCGTCATCAAGGGCGCTATGATTTTCCGGCCCTGATCCAGGCCAGCCCGGAGCTTGCCGCCTTCGTGATCATTAACCCGTACGGCAAGGAAAGTATCGACTTCGCCAATCCCGAGGCGGTGAAGGTGTTTAACCGTGCCTTGCTCAAGCAGTTCTATGGCGTCCAGCACTGGGATATTCCAGCCGATTATCTGTGCCCGCCTATTCCGGGGCGCGCTGATTACCTGCATTACCTGGCTGACTTGCTGGGCAAAAACAACGCCGGAGAAATACCGCGTGGCGCGCACGTCAAAGCGCTGGATATCGGTGTAGGCGCCAACTGTATTTATCCGTTGCTCGGCCACTGCGAATACAACTGGCAATTTGTCGGTTCAGACATCGCCAGCAATGCAATCGACTCGGCACGCGCCATCATCAACGCAAATCCCGGCCTCGACGCGGCCATTGAGTTGCGCCTGCAAACAGACAGCAGCCATATTCTGGACGGTCTGATCAGCAGCGATGATCGCTTCGATCTCACCCTGTGCAATCCACCCTTCCACGCCTCGGCGGACGAAGCAACACGCGGCAGCACCCGCAAATGGCGCAACCTGGGCAAACTCGATCCCAAGCGCAAATTACCGGTACTGAATTTTGGTGGCCAAGCTGCAGAGTTGTGGTGCAAAGGGGGCGAGGCTGCATTTGTCGCGCGCCTGATCAACGAAAGCGTCAACCATGGGCAACAGGTGCTGTGGTTTAGCACGCTGATCTCCAAGGCAGGCAATCTTGGCGGGGTTTACAGCGCACTCAACAAGATTGGCGCGCAAGAAGTCCGTACAGTGGAAATGGCTCAAGGCCAGAAACAAAGCCGGTTTGTTGCCTGGACATTTTTGAGCAAGGAACAGCAAGCCCATTGGGTCAAAAGCCGCTGGCACTGAAATAAGCGCCGAGGCGACGTTTTAACAGCGGCTACAGCTCTCGTGACATCAGCCATTGCTCTTTGCCCCAGCCTTCGAAACGCTCCAGCACATTCCAGCCGCGTTTGGCGTAGTAATCGCTTTTGTCGTGGGTATGCAAATACAGGGTTGTGATTCCTGAGTCTCGCGCATGGTTGCAGATACCCTCAATCAAGCGCCCAGCCAGGCCTTGACCCCGAGCCTCGGGCGCAACCAATACACAAGCAAGCCAGGGGCCAAGGTCAGGACGGCTGGATAAATCATCCTGGGCGAGCGCCGCACCACCAAGCAATTGATCGCCATCGGTGACAATCAGGGACTTCCAACTGCCATCGGCCTGCCCCGCCGCAAACTCCTGCTGCCACTGAGCGAGACTTTGCCCAACGTACTCATAGCTGAACTGTTGATACAGACGCTCGGCCAAGGTGTCGCAGTGATGCATCTGATTTTCCAGCCAATCCATTCGCAGCATAAAAACCCTGTTGTGTGTACGGAGCATGTAGTCCCGACTGACAACCAGCCGAGTTTGGCGCTGCAATGTTAAATGCGTGCTTTAGCGAAGTTGCATCAAACTACAGGTCACCAGTCATGGTGACCACCTCATAAATACCGGCAATCAGCAACTGGATGCCTATCACCGCCAGTATCAACCCCATTAATTGAGTAATGATCTTTAAGCCGTTGCCGCCGATGATCGCCACCACACGCGCACTAAAAATAAAGCAAAAAAACGTGATCAGCCCGAGCAGTGCATACATTGAGATCGCCATGATCGCCCCCATGGAACCTTCGGAGGCCGAATAATTCATCGCGGTTGCAATAGTACCCGGCCCCACCAGAATAGGAACGGCAATGGGGCTTACTGCAATATCCGTATCTCCGTCATCTTCGGAATGAGAGGTCGAGTTATACCCCTGCAGCATTTGATAACCGATGATAAAAACCAAGATGCCGCCAGTAATACGCAAGGCTGGCAACGTAATACCTAGCAGGTGAAACAGCGTTTTACCCAGCAATGAAAAAAACACCACGACACCAAAAGCAATCAGCGTGGATTTAACCGCAATCCGGTAACGCTCAGCGTTGTCTACTTTACGGGTTAAGCCAGCAAACACCGCCGTATTGGGGATCGGGTTAGTGATCGCAAAAAAACCGAGAAAAATCGTAATAAGCCGACCGTACATATCCATTTCCATGCCCATAGCATTGCTCCTTTAAGGCGGTTGCGAAGTCGCCATGTCTCTTTGGCGGACTCCAGTCCCTGCTGATGTTGAAAGCGACAAACCGGTCAAATCCCCCGCTTGCTTCCTTGTTTCTAGCCGCTACGAGAATGGCTATCGCCCATATTACAATCGCACTTCTTACGCAGTTGTCAGCAAATACCGGCACACCATCCAAAAGTTAGGGCTGGCGAGCAACTCATCTGGGTGACGAGCTCTTCGCCAGAGCACTAAACCTGTCTTCGTATCAACGAATCGGAATTGGGGAATCATCCTCGACCCAAAATCTATTTTTCGGGTCTTTTTGCTATTGCCCGCCTATTGGGTATCAGTGAAGTTCGCCTGTTTGGCTGCCTAGCTTGCAGCTTGAGCTTATTAAATTAATCAGCCACTCGGCGAGCAGCTTACTGACCGGTAAACTGTCCGAGTTGATCAATTAGTTAAACAGTCGTCGACAGTAGGACTAGCGTTAAGATAGCCAGATGACGCAGCACAATACCGCTGCACAACCCTCCTGCCGCCAGTGGAGCCCGCATGATCGAAGTAACCGAAGCATCCATTGCCGAGTTGCGAGCCGCGCTCGAATCCGGCCAAACCACCGCTGTTGAGCTTGTACAAGCCTACCTTGAGCGCATTGAAGCCTACGACGGCACAAACACACCAACTGCGCTCAATGCGGTGGTGGTGCGCAACCCTGATGCGCTGAAAGAAGCCCAGGCTTCGGATGAGCGCCGCGCCCGTGGCGAAACCCTCGGCCCGCTCGACGGCATCCCTTATACCGCCAAGGACAGCTACCTGGTTAAAGGCCTCACTGCCGCCTCTGGCAGCCCGGCGTTCAAGGACCTGGTTGCCTATCGCGACGCCTTCACCGTGGAGCGCCTGCGCGCTGCCGGGGCTATTTGCCTGGGCAAGACCAATATGCCGCCCATGGCCAACGGCGGCATGCAGCGCGGTGTCTATGGTCGTGCGGAAAGCCCCTATAATGGTGAATACCTAACCGCACCCTTCGCCTCTGGCTCATCCAATGGCGCGGGCACGGCCACGGCCGCCAGCTTCGCAGCCTTTGGTCTTGCCGAGGAAACCTGGTCCAGCGGTCGCGGCCCTGCATCCAATAATGGTTTATGCGCCTATACGCCGTCGCGTGGGGTCATCTCGGTACGTGGCAACTGGCCGCTAACGCCCACCATGGATGTGGTCGTGCCCTACGCGCGAACCATGGCCGACCTGCTTGAAGTGCTGGATATCATCGTCGCCGATGACCCCGAAACACGCGGTGATCTGTGGCGGATGCAACCTTGGGTACCAATCCCTGCCGCCTCCTCGGTGCGGCCTGTCGCCTACCCCAGCCTCGCTTCCAATCCCGCTGCGCTAGCCGGTAAGCGTTTCGGTGTGCCGCGCATGTATATCAACGCCGACCCCGACGCCGGCACCTCGGAGAAACCGGGAATTGGCGGGCCTACCGGCCAGAAAATCATCACCCGCGACTCGATGATCGCGCTCTGGGAGCAAGCCCGACAAACCCTTGAAGCCGCTGGCGCTGAAGTGATCGAAGTCGATTTCCCGATGATCTCCAACTGCGAAGGTGATCGCCCGGGCACGCCCACGGTATTCACCCGCGCCTTGATACCCAAGAACTACATGCATCATGAATTGTGGGAGCTCTCGGCCTGGGCTTTCGATGACTTTCTGCAAGCCAACGGCGATCCCAAGCTGAACCGCTTGGCCGATGTCGATGGCCCGCAAATCTTCCCGCACGACCCTGGCACCCTGCCAAACCGGGAAGACGACCTGGCCGCGGGCATGGATGAATACGTGCGCATGGCCAAGAACGGCATTATCCCCTGGGATCAGATCACCACCCTGCCAGACGGCTTGCGTGCGCTTGAGCAGATTCGCAGCACCGATCTTGAGCAATGGATGGATCAACTCGGCCTTGATGCGGTGATTTTCCCAACAGTGGCCGATATTGGCCCGGCGGATGCGGATGTGAATATCAAGTCTGCGGACATCGCCTGGAGCAACGGTGTCTGGGTCGCCAACGGTAACCTCGCCATTCGCCACCTGGGCGTGCCGACAGTTACGGTACCAATGGGCGTGCTGGCCGACATCGGCATGCCTGCAGGACTAACCTTTGCCGGTCGCGCTTATGATGATTCTGCGCTGCTGAGCTTGGCTTCTGCATACGAAGCCACCGGCTCGAAACGCTTGATCCCACCGCGCACGCCACCGCTGAAACAGCGCTGATACGCCACAGCCATCAAGGGTCGAAACAGGCCCTTGATGTGCCATCGGCCCTTAGCTACTTGTGCTAATGCAAAGATGCAGAACCCGCTAGAGCGCGCAGCATTACCCATATAAGATCAAGGCAATAGCTATTGATGCGTCAAGGGTATTGCCATGCGGATTGATCTACGCCATCTACGCGCCTTCGAGGCAGTTGCCGAAGAGCTTCACTTTCGCCGGGCGGCCGAGCGCCTGAGTTTGGCGCAGCCCGCACTGAGCAGGACTATCCAGCAACTGGAGGAAAGCGTAGGTGAAGTGCTGTTGTTACGGAGCAACCGACGGGTTGAGCTGACCGAGGCCGGACGGGTGTTTCTCGCGGGCAGCCGGACGATATTCGAACAGCTGGAAAACGCCGTACAGCAAGCGCGCAAGGCCGGCGCAGGACAAATTGGCCAGCTGCGCATCGGTTACACCGACTTTGCGGTATCGGGCCAACTGCCCTCCATACTCGAAGGCTTTCATCGTTGCTACCCCGAGATCAGGGCTGAGTTGATATTTGGCTCGACTCAGCAGCAACTGGAAATGCTTAACGAAGGTTCAATCGAATTTGCTTTTGTGACCGGTCCACTGCTGGAGCCGAACATGGACTGCATTGAGATCCAGCGTGACCGCTTTGTCGCCGCCTTATCCCATCTTCACCCACTCGCCAGCCGCTCAGAACTCACACTTGCCGAGTTGGCCAAGGAACCATTTGTATTAGGCAGCATGAGCCACTGGGCCTACTTCCGCCGTCACCTTGACGCACTGTGCCTGAGCGCAAACTTTTTGCCTGAAGTGGCTCAAGAGGCATTCAACAGCGAGGGCATCTTTGGTTTTGTCGCAGCCAATATCGGCGTAACCATTCACCTTGAGAGCTCAGCCAATTACAGCCGCAAAGGTGTGGTGGTGGTGCCGCTCAAGGACGTTGATACCCGCCTATGTACACTGGCCGCTTGGTTAAAGACCGGCATAACGCCGGTTCAACAGAAGTTTATCGAGTTTCTCAGGCAATACCCTTCCCCAAGCAATTGAGTTGCACCAGTTGCGCTAGATTGCACAGGCCACAGGCGCATCAGTGGCTGACGCGGATTCAAGCTGCGCCAACGCACAGGCCAAGGCATCAAAGCGTTGGCCCTTGATGCCGATGCACACCAATTGATTGGCAGCCGGGTCACGCCGCGCGGGGAGCCAGCGGGGCACGCCACCACTCAACTGAAAAACTTGGGGTTGCCGCAGGTCTTTCCGCGCCAATATGCCTTTGGCGCGCAGCACGACATCGCCGTAATCGCGCAATAACTGTTCCAGTCGCTGAGCATCAATTGCCGAACGATAGCTCAGGCTTACCGAGCCCCAGGCTGATCCCGTGTGCCTAAGTACAGGCGTAAGTGCAGGCGCTTGTCGCAGGCTGCCAGCCTCACAAGAATTGCCAGTAGCATTGAGCATGGCGGCGGGGTTGATCGATTTGAGTATCTCTAGCGCCTGGGCAGGCGCTGGCGGCAAGCGATTGACCAATACCTGGCTGGCCCCAGCAATTTGCGAACGCCATACATCTGCGGTATAGCGATCGGCCGCATGCTTGTTGATCTGGCTGCCATCCACCAGGCAAATCACCGAAGCCAGTTGCAGCTGGCGTGAGGTACGGGCGATATCAGCAATGCGTGCCGGTTCGGCCACCCCGCTGGCCTCAATATAGATGGCTGCAGGTCGCGGTTCCATGCGCATGGCCTGGGCCAGTTGCTCAGCCAGGGTTCCGCCAAGCGTGCAGCAGATGCAGCCGTTGCCCAGGCTCAGGATCTGCTCGTCACGGTATTCAATAAGCTCGGCGTCAATATTGATATCACCAAAGTCATTCACCACGATCAGGCTGTCGCGGGGCAAACCATTGCGAATCAATTGATTCAGGTAGGTAGTCTTGCCCGCGCCCAGAAAACCGGTGATCAGGGTAAAGGGAACCGGCTCAGGTGTCGGCATTGACCTGTCCTCCAAGAATCGTCGCCAGCACAGCGATATGACGCAGTTGCGCAGGCTCGACGCTGAGCGGGTCCTGATCAAGTACCACCATGTCGGCGAACTTACCCACTTCAAGGCTGCCAACCTGATGATCGAGCTTCAGTGTATAGGCCGCGCCGAGGGTGATCATTTCAAGCGCCTCGCCAACGGTAACGCGCTCGTGCTCGCCGAGCACCTCACCGGACGCGCTTTCACGCATGACTGCGCACCAGGCGGTAAACAGTGGTCCCAAAGGTGTCACCGGGGCATCGCTGTGCACCGCCGTTGGAATCCCCAAGCGCCGCGCTGACGCCAACGGTTCAAGCCTGCGACTGCGCTCAAAACCCAGTGTTCGACGACGGTGTATATCCCCCCAATAATAGAGGTGATTTGCAAACATATTCAGGCACAGACCGAGCTTGGCGGTACGTCGCAACTGAGCGTGATCGATAACCTGGCAGTGTTGCAATGTATGCCGGTGATCCGCGCGAGGCCACATATCCAGCGCGTCCTCAACCGCATCCAGCATCAACTCAACCGCTTCATCGCCGTTGGTGTGGATGTGCAATTGCAGGCCAGCTTGGTGGTAAACCTGAACCATGTTGCGCAGTGCTTCGGGCGGCGCATTCCAAATGCCATTGGGATGACCATCGTGGTAATAGGGCCACTTCATTCGCGCCGTATAGCCCTGGATCGAGCCATCGGTCATCATCTTGACCAGGCCAAAATGCAACTTGTCGCTGTTCAACTCCATGCAGCGCTGTAATCGCTCAACCCCTTGCTCCGGGGTCCAGGCCAGTGCGCTCATTGCCGGCACCAGGCGAACCGGAAAATCCTCTGCGGCGGTCACTTGCTGCAAGGCAGCAATACCGTCATCAGTCAGCGGGTTGTAAAGATCGGTGATGGTGGTGACCCCGGCATTGCGCGCGACTTTGCCATAGCGCTGCAAGGTGCTGGGAGCAGATACCGCCTCAAACAGGTTGAGCCCGAGGGTTTCAAAAACGGCATGCATGGCCGCCATTTCCTGCAACTCGCCGTTGGGCCGGCCAGCAGCGTCAAGCATGATGCCTTCAATGCCCGGGTGTTGATCAAGGTTGGACAGCTCAAGCATCTGGGTGTTGACCGTCATCACATGCAAGCTCGCATGCATGACGATTACCGGACGATCGCTCACCGCCGCATCCAGAGCCAATCGATCAAGTCGCTCGCCCTCGAAATAAACCGGATCAAAACCCCAGGCAACCAGTGGCTCGCCAGCAGAAAGCTGCGCGGCGCCCTCACGCAGGCGTTGCTGCATGACTGCAATGCTGTTGGCGCCAGGCCAGTTCACCGCATCCGGATCAACCCGGTCAAAATAGCCGAGATACAGGTAACGCCACATCGCCCCTTCCAGGGCGTGGCTGTGCCCCTCAACAAAGCCCGGCAAGATGATATTGTCCGCAAAGCGTTGATCAAGCCTGTATTCGCCCAGCTCAGCCATGATTGCCAATGGGCCAACACTCAATACGCGACCATCGCGCACCGCGATATGAGTGGCCTCGGGCTGCGATGGATTCATCGTCAAAATACGCTTGGCGGCATAGACGGTAATGCTCATGAGCAGGACTCCTTGGCCTGTAGATTGGGGATGGTTGAGGGGCGCATCATCAGCAACGGAATCGCCGCGAGGAAGATAAGCGCGGTGCCGCCAAAGACCAGAAAGTAGGTCCAGCCGCCCAGCGAAGGCACCAGCGGTGCAAAGAAGAACAGGATGTGAAAGTTGGTGACGATAATGGCCAGGTTGAAAAAGGCCAGTTCCTTGGGCACCGAAGTGCTGAAGTCAGCATCCATCATCCTCAGGAGCAACAAGCCAGTACCGGTCGAACCACAACAGCAGCCAAACGCGGTGAGCGCACGCTCCCTGCCCAAGGTTCCACTCAACCGACCGAGCAGCAGGCAGCCAATCAAGGTAGCGATAGTCACCGCCAGGGTCACCAGCATGATTGGCGTCAGCAGGTCGTACAGCACCGTGAACTGGATGCTCATCAAGGTGCCAACCACCATGAAATCTACCGATGAGCCGGTGATGCGCTTGAGGCTTTCGTCATCTACCCGATGAGACAAGCCAAGGCGATCAATGCAAAAACGCATCAGCACGCAAACCGCCAAGCCATGGACAAAGAACATATTGAAACTGAACAACACCGATAGATTGATACCGCCCAGCGTCAGCCCGGCCACTTGCGCCTGGATAAAGTTCAGCCACAGATATGTAATCAGGTAGGCGATGCCAAGCAAGCCGAGGTGATAGCCCAAGGAGTCGAGATTGGCCGGGTGCGAAACCATGGTTCCGCTACTCGGCGCACCTTCAGTGCGATAGAAGCCCGACTTGAAATCCTCGCCAATATTCGAGGCTTTATTGGCATTAAGGCCACCGCGAATAAACCTCTTCGCCACTGGCACCCCAATGACAAAGGCCACCAAAAAACCCAGCGATGCGTAGATCATGCCGACTTGGGCGGCATTCTCAACGCCATACTGGCTTTCCCAGATACCGCCATAAGTCAGGGCCTGGCCCGGGCCTTGGGTAAAGCCGTGGGTCACAATCGCCCCCAACCATGCACTGATATCAGAACCGGTTGCGGCGTCGTAGGCGACTATCACCAAATAACCGATCACCCCTTGCAGGCCGAGGCTGATGGTCCAGATAAAGGTCAGCCAAAGCCCGCCGCGGACCACGCTGCCCCCGGAGAGCGAGGCATTCTTGCTCTTGCCGGTCAGGCACAGGGACATAAAGCTGAGGGTGAAAAAGTGAAAGGTCAGCGCTTGGAAATCACCGGCCTCAAATCCGGGAATCAATCCCAAAGACAGCAAGATGAAGCCAAGCATGCCACCAATGATGCTTGCTGGCGCCAATGAGCTGCGAAACAAGCCGATCCGATTACGCAAGACACTGCCCAGCAACAACATGCTGGCGAGCAAGGCGAAAGCCATTACGCCGTGGAATGTACTTTCCATTATCAGTCCTCTACTACATATGCTTATTTTTGGAATGGCAGATAGACGTTGTTGCGATGTTTTTGTGAGGTTTGCCCCACTTGTTGTTCTGGTGCAGCGGTTGGCCACGGCTTCTTACCGAGCGTTGCGCCACGACAGCTACCCAAACTTAGAACGCAGGTGATGATTTGTATAATATCAATTAGGTATTCATTGATACCTTTCAAGCATCAAAAAGCGATGCACCCTGCGCTGCAGAATCCGTATCCAAAGGCGTGTGCAGCCAGCAGTCGCTTATAACGAGCCATCTGCTTTACTTCACAGGTGAACGACTCGCCACCTGCCGTTGGCATGCCCTTGGTTCAATGCTTTACAGGAGAGAGACATGAAGTGGAGCAAATACATCCTCGCATTCAGCTTGGCATTGGTTTGCAGCACAGGATTTGCTGAGCAAAAAGCATCCGCCGTGGTCGTCACCGGTAATGACTGGCTAAGTTCTTCAAGCAGTGAACGCCACGCCTTTATGATCGGTGTAACCAACATGCTCATCGCTGAAGCGGCTTACGCCAAAAAACATGGCCTTGAGGCGCCGCCCATGGGGGCCCAGATCGCCAACGGCGTCACTGGCCTGAAGCTGCCAGATATCGAGGCGCGCATCACCAACTGGTACCAAGCCAATCCAACTCAGCAGAGCGTGCCGGTAATGGGTGTGCTTTGGCAGGCAGTGGTCAAGGCTAAACACTGAGCCAATCAAGGAGCGAAGCAGATGAAGCGAATTTATTCGGTAACCGCAGCGCTGATATGCGCGACCTTCATTCTATCGGCATGCGCCACCGTGGCTGGCGGCATGATAGGCGGCGGTGTCGGCCGCATGGCGGGCGATGAAGATGCTGGACGCATGATCGGTGCAGGGATCGGCATGATGATCGACATCTCGGACTGACAGGTCGAACCGCTGTAGCACTTGGCGCTACAGCGGTATTTAGCTAGACAGCAAAGCACTTGTCCAAGGTGCTGTAGCCCATGCCGACGCCCTTATGCACTTTCAACTGCACCGGAATGCGCTCCTTGAGCGCCTCGACGTGGCTGATAACACCAATCATCTTGCCGCTGGCATTGAGGCTGTCCAACGCATCAAGCGCGACTTCCAGGGTTTCGCCGTCAAGGGTGCCAAAGCCTTCATCGAGAAACAACGAGTCAATGCTGGTCTTGTGACTGACCAGATCCGACAGCGCCAAGGCCAGCGCCAGGCTGACCAGAAAGCTCTCGCCGCCGGATAAGGTCTTGGTGTCACGCGCGACATCGGCCTGCCAGGTATCAATCACCTCAAGCTCCAACTCGCCCTGGCTTTTACGCCCCAGCTGGTAACGCCCGTGCAAGCGTTCAAGCTGCTGGTTGGCCAAATAGACCAGGTGATCAAGCGTCAGGCCCTGGGCAAACTTGCGGAACTTGGCGCCGTCTGCCGAGCCAATCAGGCTGTTGAGTTGCTGCCACAAGTCAAAATCGGCTTGCTGCGCACTGATCTGTGCAAACAGCTCTTGCTGGCTTTCACAGCGAGCATCGTCGCCTTGGAGCTGGGCACGAATCTCGCCCCGACGCTCGGTCAAGGTCTTGAGCTCGCCGTTGACTGCTTGCAGATCAAGCAACAACTGCTCATCACCCAGTTCGTTATACACGGCTGCTTGCTCAGCGCTCTGCAGTGCGCTTAGACGCTGCTCACAATCCTGCTCAAGCGCTTGCGCTGCAGTAATGTCGTGGGTCAGGCGCTGTAATAACTCGCGCAACCCTTGACGCTGTTCATCATCAAGCACAGCAGCTAGAAATTCAGTTTCGTCAGCAAAGGGGCTGGCCGCCAGCGCCGCCTGCCAGGCCTTCGCCTGCTGCCGTTGCTCGTGCTGCTCGTCCTCGATTCGCTTGAGCACGGTTTGCAGCTGGCCCCGTAGCTGATCACGCTGTTGCTGGGCGGGTTGCCAAGCATTGTGCAAGCTGTGCAACTGTTCTTGCGGTTGAGCAACAGGAGACAATTCTGCACGATCATCCTCGCCTTGCTCGGCCCAGCGTTGTTGCCAGGTCTGCGCCTGCTCCAACGCCTGCTGCACCAGATGCTGCTGCTCATTGATCTGGCCAATAAGCTGCTGGCTCAGCTCTTGATCAGCACGCCAATCCTGCCAGGCCTGTTGTTGTTCTTGCAGCCAGCGCTGTGGATCATCAGGCAAGCTGAAACCTAATGCTTGCAGGCTACTGCGCAGACCGGACAGACGCTTTGTCTGGTCGGATTCGAGCTTTTGCAGTGCGCTAACGCTGTCTTGCTGACGTTGCTGCAGATGGCTTTGCTGGGTCAGCAACGCCTGAACCTGTGCGCTGCATTGATTGACCTCACGCTCCGCCTGCATATGTCGCTGAGCACTTTGCTGCGCAGCTTGCTTGAGTTGGTCGAGCTGGACCAAGCGCTGCTGTTGCTGCATCACTTGCTGATTATTTAGCTGCTGCGCGGCAATCACTTCACTGGCGCCACCAAATGTCTGGCCGAGCAGTTCGCAGCCTTGCTGCCAACGCAAATCGGCATCGGCAATGGCTATTTCAGCCGCGCTGATTTGCGTTTGATTTTGCTCGATTTGCGCCTTGGTCACTTCCAGCCTGGCACTCAAGGCCTCACCTTGGCTGCGCACGGCATCTTGCTCAAGTTGCTTGGTCTGCAGCGCTTGCTCGGTTTCTGACAGATTCAGCGTCTGATACTCAGCGATCGCCGGATGGCTGAGCGAGCCGCATAACGGGCAAGCCTCGTCGGGCTGCAAGGCCGCTCGATAGTGTTCCAGCTGCTGGATACGCTGCTCTTGCTCAAGCAGCTTTTGCTTATCACTGATCTGTTGTTTGAGATCGACAAATTGGCTGCGCAGCGCATCACGCTGCCGGCTCAGTTCCGCCAGCTCTGCTTGCTGAGCAACGATCTGGTCTTGTGTCTGGCGGCGCTGCTCAACATGTTGCTGGCGCAGCGTGGCCAATGCTTCAAGCTGCTCAAGTTGTCGAGCTTGGTCGGCCAGTTGTTGCGATTGCTCGCGCAAGGCACCGTCTGTCTGCCCGGCCAAAAGGGTATCAAGTTGTTGTTGCGCCAGCCTGGCACCTTGCTCAGCCTCAGCCAGCGATGTTTGAGCAGTGCCTAGCGCTGCCTGATGCTGCGCCAGCTCGCCGCTTAGCTGGCTCAACTGCTGGCTAATCTGCAGTTGCTTGGATTGCTCTGCGCCCTGTTCTTGCTGGCCTTGATGCAGTGCGGCAAACTGCTGCTGCCAGGCATTGAGGTATTCACCTAACTGCGCACGCTGGGGCTGCGAGGCCAAACGCTGGGCAACTTGATCAGCACGCTGCTGCAAGCTGCTTAGTGACTGTTGTTGAATACCCAACAGTTGCTGACTCAATCCTTGCCCTTGCCAAGCCTGCTGACAGATCGAGTGCCGCACAGCAGTGTGCTCTTGGTCTAATTGCCGTGCCAGTTGCTGGCTGGCCTGCAGTCGCTGGCTGATCTGTTGCTGCGCCTGGTAAAGCGGCTGTAACTGGCTCGCAGGCTCGCTGGCGATGAGTCGCTGCAGCTGTGGCTGGGCATCGACCAGTGCCTGTTGCGCAACGCCAGCTTGCTGATTGGCACGCTGCAATTGCGCCTGCGCATTGTGCTTGGCTTCACGCCATTGCTGCTGCGCCTGTAACCCCTGTTGCTCAGCCATAAAGCGTTGCTCATCCAGGGTCAAGCGTGCAACCTCTTCGGCTAACGCTGCGCGCTGTTCCGAGCTGAGTAACTCAACCCCTTCAGCCCTGGCCCGCAGCTGATCCAACGCCACCTTAACTTCACGGGTTTGCTCGAACACGCGCTGTGAAATCTGCCCGTAGATATCGGTGCCCGTAAGTTCTTCAAGCAACTCCGCGCGCTGGTTGGCGTTGGCTTCAAGAAAAGCTGCAAAGCCGCCTTGGGCCAGCAACATGGATTTGGTAAACCGCTCAAAGTCGAGACCGGTCAGGCGCTCGGTCTCGCGCAGTTTTTCGTTGATCTTGTCGGTGACGATTTGCCCGCTGGCCATTTGCGCCAGCTCGACCTTCGGCGCCTGCAAGGCACCATCGGCTTTATCGCGGGCCCGGCGCTGGCTCCAGAATGCCCGGTAACCAACGCCCTTCACCTCAAACTCAACTTCAGCCAAGCACTCGGTGGCATGCCGGGTCATCAACTCATTACTGCTGGCAGACACCGTATTCATCCGCGGCGTGCGGTGATACAACGCCAAGCAGATAGCATCAAGCAAGGTGGTTTTACCCGCGCCAGTCGGCCCGGTAATCGCAAAAAGACCATTGTCCTTGAAAGGCTCAGCAGTGAAATCAACCTTCCACTCGCCCTTGAGTGAATTAAGATTCTTGAGGCGCAGGCTGAGGATTTTCATGCGAGGGTCACTGGCGGTGATGAACGGCTATTCTGGCATTTCCGCCGGATGTTTGCAGGGATTGGCCCCGGCTATTTGCTCATCGATAAGGCTGCGCCTTGGCACATGGTTGTGTAAGCCATGGTGGACACGCTTCGCGTTGTCGCACCCTACGAGCGACAAGCGATACCTTTCTAATCCCCTTGCAACTCTTCAAGCGTCTGTCGATATAGCGCAGACAATCTCACTTGCTCGGTCTTATCCAGTGTTTCGCTACTCAGGCGTTGGGCAAAGACTTGTTCCGGGCTGAGTTCATCGAGGGTTTCCTTGGACTCACTGAATAAGCTGGCAGTGGCCGCTCCGCGCTCACGACGGATGCGCAACACCTCAACCGGCAAGCCATCACAGAGTGCGGCAATTCGCGTTTGCAGGTCGCTCAGGTAATCATCGGTGCTGACCTGGATCTCCAGCCACACAGGGCGCTCGCTGGAGCCTTGCTTTGCCGCATCGATAATGGCTGCTTGCAGCTCCTTGAGCGATCCTCGCAGCGACAACAATGGCTGCACGCGAGGCACCGCCAGCGCCGTGACCTGCTGTAGGCCGTTGCCAGCAAGCTCGACCAGCAGGACTTCCTTTTGTTGCCTGGCTTCATCGAAGCTCAAGGCAATCGGTGAGCCGCAATAGCGAATATGCTCAAGCCCGGCGACCTTCTGTGGGCGGTGGATGTGCCCAAGGGCGATGTAGTCTGCCGCTGGAAACGCATTGGTTGGAAATGCCTCAAGCGCGCCCACGTAGATCTCACGCACCGACTCGCTGGCGCTGGCGCCGACCGTAGTCAAGTGGCCCGTGGCAATAATCGGTAAGTGACCGCCAAGCTCAGCCTGCCTGGCTTGAGCCAGATCAAACAACGCTTGGTAATGCGCGGCAATTGCCTGTTGCAGCGACAACTGCTTTTCAGCAGCGCTTTGCCCCGCCTGACTTTGCAGCACATCACGCGGGCGGATAAACGGAATGCCGCATAACAGTGCGCCGGGCGTGCCGTCGCGCTGGTTGAGCACCAGCAGTTGATCGGCGATATTTGTGCACACACCGGGAATGACCCGCGTATCGAGTTGCTCAAGCAGGGTTTTGCTTTCACCCAGCATCGCTACAGAGTCATGGTTACCACCCAGCACCACCAATTGGCAGCGGGCGCTGCGCAGCTCGACGATGAAGCGGTTGTATTGCTCGCGGGCGTAACTCGGCGGCGCACCGGTATCGAAGATGTCACCGGCGATGATTAGCGCATCGACCTGATGCTCCTGCACCTGCTCAATCAACCAGGAACAAAACTGCTGATGCTCAAACTGGCGGGTCTTGCCCATGAAGTGCTGGCCAAGGTGCCAGTCGGATGTGTGCAAAATACGCATGTTTAGCTCATCACCCAGTCTTTGACTATTACGTGGGTTTTAACTTTTTGCATACCTGGGTAGTTTTCGATTTCGCCGCGTATTTCGCTGAATCGCTGCATGCTCGGCGCTTCAATATAGACCAGCATGTCGGTTTCCCCGCTGATACCACTGCATCGGCGCACTTCACTGAAGGCGCGCATGCGCTCAGCGTAGTTCTCGCAACGCCCGCCGCTATAGAACAGCTCAAGATAGGCTTTGACCGCCACAGCCTCTGGTTCGGCCAAGTGCGCGTGATAACCGAGAATCGTGCCGTTGTTTTCAAGTTGGCGGATACGTTCGCTCACCGCTGAGCGCGAAAGGTTTATCTCACGCGCTATCTGGCTGACGGATAAACGCGCCTCTGCGCGCAACAACGAAATGATCTGTTGATCAAATTTGTCCACTTCAAACATCCCAGGCATACAAGTTGACGACTATTTCCGCCATTTTGACGGCAACTACCGCCATTTCGAGCGGAGCCTAACACTGCCCGCCGATTTATTATTAAGGCGCCTCCAAGCAGCTCTAGACAGCACCTGTTAGCGTGCTGCGCCAGCGCCCAATGATTCGCCACCAGAGCATACCCCATGAGCCGTCTAAACCAAGAATTAAGCCTGCTGCAAGGTATAGGTTTACTCAGTACCTCGCTGCTTGGAACCGGAATATTCATTATTCCAGCACTGGCCGCCACCAGCGCCGGGCAGGCATCACTTTGGGCGTGGCTGATACTGATTGTGCTGGTGTTGCCGGTGGCCTTCACCTTCGCCCAGCTCGGACGCCATTACCCCCATGCTGGCGGTGCGCCGCACCTGATTGGCCGGGCATTTGGCGCGCGCATGGAACGCGTCAGTGCCTTGCTGTTCCTCGCGGTTTTGCCTGTAGGTTTGCCGGCCGCACTGAATATTGCCAGCGGCTTCTGGCAAGCGCTGTTCGACCTTGATAGCAGCCAGTTGTTGATGGTCCAGCTCGGCACGCTTGGCCTGATCCTGCTGCTCGGCCAGCGCCCGGCCAAAGCCTCGGGCATGATCCAAAGCCTGATCGCCATGGCCATTATCCTGACCATTGGCTACATCTGGTGGGCCGGTGACTTGCCACGCAACAGCCAGCCACTGTTGCCGCAAAACAGCGACTGGAGCTTGATACCCGTCGCGCTTGGCGTGATGTTCTGGTGCTTTGTCGGCATCGAGGCTTTCACTCATATGGGTGAAGAGTTCAAGAATCCGCAGCGCGATTTCCCCATCGCCCTGCTGCTCGGGGTCTTGCTCGCGGGATTGGTTTATTGGGCCTGCTCGGTCGCGGTGCTGAGTTTCAATGTGTATGGCAACGTCAATACCGATGCCAGCTCGCTGCCTCGCATGCTGGATCTGTTGGCCGGTGACAAGGCCCGCTGGATTAGCGCCATCATCGGTTACCTGGCCTGCTTTGCCTCCATGAATGTCTATATCCAAGGCTTTTCACGGCTGATCTGGAGCCTGGCTGACGAGCAAAAACTGCCAGCGAGTCTGGCTCAGCGCAATAGCCACGGCGTCCCCAGCCGCGCCTTGCTTTTGGTGGTTCTGATCTGCGCCATTTGCGCAACGCTGGCATGGAGCTTGTCAATTTCCATAGACCAACTCATCCGCTACGCCAACGGCAACTTTATCCTTATCTACCTGTTGAGCATGGCCGCAGGTTGGTTGTTGCTGAACGGCATCTGGCGATGGCTTGCGGGCTTTAGCGCCGTGCTTTGCGCAATAGTGCTGGCGTTTCTCGGCACCGATGCAGGCTACGCGGTCGGCCTGCTGGCCGTGCTGCTGGTGATCGACAAGCTAAACAGCTGGCGGCTTGGCCTGGCCGCAAAACAGCGCATGCTTCAGCCATAACCGATGCAGGCCCAACCGCCAGGGCCGTCGTCATAACGGCCTTGGCGCGAGGGCTCTGAACGGCTTACTTGTGGGCGATTGTCTTAGTGGTGAACAGGTAATCCTTGAGTTCATCATTGAGCACGGGATCGCGGCGGCGGATCCACTCAAGCACCATGGCCGCATGTTCCTTCTCTTCGTCACGGTTGTGAATCAGGATAGCCCTGAGTTCATCATCCTTGCAGGCATCGACTCGCTGGTTGTACCAGTCAACCGCTTCAAGTTCCTCCATCAGTGACGTAATCGCACGGTGCATATCGCGGGTTTCATCGGACAGCTCGCCGATGGGCTCGTGATAACCTTCATTCGACATATTCATCTCCAGATCAGGCACCGAATCCACGGTGTTCATAGGGCGCGTTGTGGCTGTGCATGCAATAAGCGCAGCGTCACGCGCTTTTACCTTATAGCAGTTTCCAGCTTTATGCTCGGTATCAACTACAGCAACCGCAGCCATTGAGAGCTGCGCATTTGCTAAATTCAACAACGCATATTTAGCCCTGAGGGCCGCAAGGCTCTATCCTGATAAAGAATCTTTTACAAGGAAGCACCATGCCCCGCTTTTTGAATGACCTGAAAATAATGATCTTGGCCAATTTCTGGGTGGTGCCGGTATTGGGATTATTGGTCGGGGCGGTGTTCTACTTTGTTTCCCCGCCGCCGCCGTTAAGCGCGACCATGGCCACCGGCGCCGAAGGCGGTGCTTACCGGATATTTGCCGAGCGTCTAAAAGATGAGCTGGCAAAAGATGGCTTTGAATTGAAGCTGATGCCCAGCAATGGCTCGCGCGACAACATCGAAAAACTACTGGATGAAGACTCAGGCGTGCAGATCGCACTGGTGCAAAGTGGTCTTGAGCGCCAGCTTGCACCTGAACAACGCGAGCAATTGCAAACGCTCGGCGCGGTCTATCACGAGCCGCTGTGGTTGTTTTATCGCAGTGATATCAATCTTGATCGTATCGCTGACCTGTTGCCTCTGCGCCTTGCTCTTGGCAGCCAGGGCAGCGGCACGCAAGCGGCCACCGAGGCCATCCTTAGCGCCAACGCCATCTTGCCAGAGCAATACCCCCAAACCTGGCAAAAGATCAGTGGCAGCAAAGCGGCTGAAGCACTGCTTAACGATGAACTTGATGCTGTGTTCCTGGTTGGCCCTGCAGAAAACGATAATGTGCAAAAGCTCGCCGCAGAGCCTGATATCGCCCTTGCCAACTTTCGCCGCGCGGATGCTTATGAAGCGCGCCTACCCTTCTTTAACCGCCTGACCGTGGGTGAAGGCCTGCTCAACCTGGCCAATAACGCGCCGTCGCGTGAAGTGGTGACCCTGTCACCGGTTGCGACCTTGGTGGTCAATGACGACTTCAACCCTGGCTTGGTTGCCTTGTTTCTCGAAGCCAGCCGAGAGGTGATGAAAACCGGAACCCTGCTCGACAAGGCCGGTCAATTCCCGAGTGCCGAACCGCAGACATTCAAACTCTCCAGCGATGCCGACCATTACTACAAAAACGGCTTACCCCTGCTGCAACGCTACCTACCTTTCCGGGTGGCCTCGCTGGCTGATCGCTATATTATCCTGCTGATTCCGTTGCTGGTCGTGCTCTTCCCATTGTTCAAAGCTGTGGGTCCGCTGTACCGCTGGCGGATCAGGGCGCGGATTTACCGCTGGTACAAATACCTGCGCGAGATTGATCGACAGCTGGATAAAGGCAGTTTGCCAGAACATCTGGACGCAGAGATTGAGCGCCTCGATCAACTGCAGGATGAACTGGCCAGCGTTGATGTGCCTCTGTCTTACTCCAACGAACTCTATGACCTGCACGTACACCTGCGCTATGTAATCGAACGCCTGCAAACCCTGCAAAAGCGTCGTCAGCAGAGCGAGGAGTCAGCCAGTTAATCAGGTAAACTAACGCCATTCGCGTGGGATTGGCAGCAACCGCCAGTCCTGCGCTACCTGTTTTGATTTTCAAGAGAATCCCCATGCCGATCCGCCACAGTATCGTTCACCTGATCGACAAAAAACCCGACGGCACGCCCGCCATTCTCCATGCCCGTGAAACCGAGCTGGGCGCCTCGCAAGCCATTGAGAATATGCTGGCCGACCTCAACGACAGCTATAACGCCAAGCAGGGCAAAGCCTGGGGCTTCTTTCATGCAGAGTCCGGCGCATTTCCCTTTAGCGGCTGGCTCAAGGAATACCTCGACGACAGCCAGGATTTCACCGGCTTTACCCGCAAGGCGGTCGAGCACCTGCAAAAGCTGATGGAAGAGTCGAACCTGTCGGTTGGCGGTCACGTGTTGTTCGCTCATTACCAACAAGGCATGACCGATTACCTAGCCATCGCCCTGCTCCACCACAGTGAAGGCGTCGCGGTGAATGATGAGCTGGACGTAACACCAGCCAAGCACCTGGACTTGGGTCAATTGCATTTGGCCGCACGGATCAACATCTCCGAATGGCGCAACAACGCCAACTCCAAGCAATACATTTCGTTTATCAAAGGCAAGAACGGCAAGAAGGTTTCTGAGTACTTCCGCGACTTTATTGGTTGCCAGGAAGGGGTCGATTCACCCAGCGAAACACGTACGCTACTCAAGGCTTTCAGCGACTTTGTGGAAAGCGAAGACCTGCCAGAAGATCAGGCGCGCTCAAAGACCGACACCTTGGTCGATTACGCCACCAGCCAGGCCAAGATCGGCGAACCCATGACCCTTGAAGCGCTGTCGGGCCTGATTGATGAAGAACGGCCCAAGGCCTTCTACGACCATATCCGCAATAAAGACTACGGCCTGTCGCCAGAGATTCCGGCAGACAAACGCACCCTCAGCCAATTCCGTCGCTTTACCGGGCGCGCTGAAGGTTTGTCGATCAGCTTTGAAGCGCACCTGCTGGGCTCGAAAGTTGAATATAACGAGGAGCAGGACACCCTGATCATCCGCAACCTGCCAACCCAGTTAACCGATCAGCTCAAGCGCCGGTAGGGTGTGACAACGCGAAGCTTGTCCACCACGATAAATACAAAAATCCCCAAACGGCTCGCCCTGTTTGCGAGCGCAAAAATGGTGGATAAAAAGCGTTATCCACCCTACGCGCGGTAGGGTGTGACAACGCCAGGTTTGTCCACCAAGGGTTATGCAGCGTTGATCTTGAAACCCAGGCGCGGAAAGTGAACGTGAACAGTGCCCGCACGCGGGTCTTCGCGGCGCAGGATCAGTTCTTCACGGCCGCAGAACAGTAGCTCACCTTCCACAGGATCAACCCCGTAATCAACGGCGCAGATACTGACGTGCTGGCCCGGCTTGAAGCCGTTTGGATCAACAAAGTCTTCATCCGGCAGCGCAGCCGGAGTCGCATCGCGAGCGACGCTAATCGCATCTTCACCCTTCATTTCGCTCAACGAGCCATGGCCCATGCCAAGTACACGGCCCAGCCATGCGGCTACGTCCGGGTAATCATCCACCAGGGGCGACGTCACGGGCGTACCACGCAAGAACCACAGTGGATGAGCCATCGAGAAGTCAGCAATAGAGGCTTCACCAAACAGGAAATCGCCCTTACCATTCGCCAACTGCTGCTGCAAGCGCTGCATCAGTGCAGGCCACTGGTGAGCAGCCTGCGAGGCTGGCAAGCGCGTAGCCAGGCCACCATCAAACAGGGTCGAGCGGTCGGCCACAAACGCCTTGAGAAACTCTGGCGGCAGCTTGCCGAAGCGCGCGGCGATTGACTCGGGCTGGAACACCAAGCTCACAGCATGCAGGAACACCACGGAATCAGCCCACTGGGCAAAACTGGTGACGGTGAACTCGGACCCTTGCGGGAATAACGCAGGCGTGGCCTTTTCAGCCTCAAGACGACGCGCGATAAGCGCCGTGTCGCAATAAATATCAGCACCAACCTGCAGCACCGGCGTCTTGCGATAACCGCCAGTCAGTGCGGTCAAATCAGGTTTTGGCATAATCGGCGGGATCATCACCGAGCGCCAGGAGAGCTGCTTGAAGCCCAGCATCAAGCGCGCTTTCTCGGCGAATGGCGATGTAGGGTAATGGTGCAGAATCAACTCGTACATGGCGGTCTCCGCTAAGGAATCTCTGAAAAACTACTGCGCTAGATATTACTTCGTTAAAAAGCTGCTCAAAATGCTCATTTACAACACGTAAACTCCGCTTTTTCGCATTTTTTTGCCTCGTACTATCGTCGCTCGCTACCTTTTTCAGCGGATTCCTGATTATTGATAGACCACTAGCTTACGCGCCGAACGTCCAGGCACCTAATACCTGGGACACAACTCGGTTAAGTTGATAGCGCAGTATCAGGCACGGCGATAAAGGCCTCGCGGCCTTGCACCAGACTTTCCTTTGCTGCCTTGCTGAGTTTTTTGATCGCCCGTTCGCGGCGCAACGCATCGCCCTTGTCGGCACAGGCCTCGGTGTAGACCAGTGCTTGCGCCGGGCTGGAGAAGAAAAAACGCGCGCCTTTGCCACTTTGGTGTTTGGCGAAGCGTCGCTGGGGATCATCACTGATGCCGCAATACAGGGCGCCGTTCTGCGCCCTGACCAGATACACCGACCAGGTTTTATCAGCTACTTCAGTCATCTATCAGCGCAGCCACTCACGCAAGGTGCGCCACACGCAAACCGCTACGAAATACACCGAAGACACCGCCCATAACGCCATCAACCATGCTGGAGCCTTCGGATACTGCAGTATCAGCAGCAAGCAGCAAAGCATCCAGACCAGGGTCATGGTGATGTTGACTGGCATGAATTCCTTGACCCGGAACGGATGCAGGAACTTCATGGTGCTCAAAGTCAGCGCTGATAGCACAAGGATGCAGGCAACACTCATCCAGGGCGTGACATCGAGCAGATACAAATAGACGATGACCACATTCCACGCCGCCGGGAAGCCCACAAAGTAGTTGTCCTGGCTTTTCATGTTGACGTTGCAGAAACAGAACAATGACGACAACAGGATCAAGCCGACAGCCAGCAACGGGGTGTACTCAGGCAGCGGCACGAACCGATAGATAAAAATCGCGGGGATAAACACGTAGGTCAGGTAATCGACGACCAGGTCGAGGGTTGTACCATCAAACTGCGGCAGCACGGTTTTAACGTCGTACTTGCGCGCCAATGTGCCATCAAGGCCATCAACCAGCAGCGCCAGCCCAAGCCAGAGCAATGATGCTCGGGGATTACCATCAAGCACCGCCAGCAGGGCCAGTAATGCCAGGATCACACCGCTGGCGGTCATAGCATGAACACCCCAAGCCTTAGCCTGAGCCAATCGCAACAGCAATCCTTGCATAGTCGGTTCTCTCAGTGGCGCGGTCTTATTCATGGCGATAAATTTCTCACAACGTGGTGGCCTGTCAGACCAGGTCAATGCATATCTGACCGAAAACCAGTCCATTATGTTCCACTTTACCTCCTGGCCGCATGAAACTTCAGGATACTCCCTTACACCCGCGCGGCCTGAAACTGCGCCAGACCTTTGGCCGCCTGGCCACGAATGGCATTCTGCACCAATGGCGTCCAGCCCAGTATACGGCCCTTGAAGCCTAATGCCTGCGCCGCCCAGCGCCAAAGGTCAAACTGGTCACGATGTTCAACTATCTTGCCATCAGCGAACTTGAAATAGGCATTGATACGGTTGACCACGGTGTTACCCGTCGGGCTGAAGACATAGGTTGCCACCCACTGCGCACTACCCTGCTGTTCGTCGGCCTGAATATTATCGAAGCTCAAGTTAAAGTCTTTGGCACGCTGGGTGAGCATGCGCCACATATCGACGGCATCTTCGCCGCGCAAATCGGGAAATACCGGGTCACTAAAGCGCACATCGTCGGCGTAGCAACTCGCCATGGCTTCAGCATCGAGCTGCTGGAAAGCAGTGTAAAAATCTTGAATTAGTCGGCCGTTAGCAGAGTTCATCTTACCCAGTTCTCTCCATATGTCTTATTAGACTAGCGTGAAGTCCGCATGAATGCCTATGAGCAAATTGGCCAACAGCGATCTAAAAACCGTTATGTCGACTGGCGATACGGCCCACAAAAAAGGGAGCCATAAGGCTCCCTTGTCAAGGCACTTACGATCAGTGCAGGATCTGACTGAGGAACAGTTGGGTCCGCTCGTTCTCTGGATTGGTGAAGAACTTGTTAGGCTCAGCTTCTTCGACAATTTCCCCCTTGTCCATGAAGATCACGCGGTTGGCCACCGTACGTGCGAAACCCATTTCGTGAGTCACGCAGAGCATGGTCATGCCGTCTTCAGCGAGGCCGATCATGGTGTCGAGCACCTCCTTGACCATTTCCGGGTCAAGGGCTGAGGTTGGCTCGTCGAACAGCATGATTTTTGGCTTCATGCACAAGGCACGGGCAATGGCCACACGTTGCTGCTGGCCACCTGACAACTGCCCGGGAAACTTATTCGCCTGCTCTGGAATACGCACACGCTCCAAGTAGTGCATGGCGATTTCCTCGGCCTGACGCTTGGGCATCTTGCGCACCCACATCGGCGCCAGGGTGCAGTTCTGCAACACGGTCAGGTGCGGAAACAGGTTGAAGTGCTGGAACACCATACCCACTTCGCGGCGGACCGCTTCAATCTGCTTGAGGTCATGGGTCAACTCGGTGCCATCAACGACGATGCGACCTTGCTGGTGTTCTTCCAGGCGGTTCAGGCAACGAATGGTCGTCGACTTGCCCGAGCCAGAAGGCCCACACAGGACGATACGCTCGCCCGACTTAACATCAAGGTTGATGTCTTTGAGCACATGGAACTGGCCGTACCATTTATGTACGCCCTGCATCTGGATCATGCTTTCCACAGCTTCAGGCTTTTTAATTGCTTCACTCATCTGACTAGCTCCTAACGCTTGTGGCCAGTGTCCAATTTGCGCTCCAGATGCATGGAGTAGCGGGACATACCAAAACAGAAAATCCAGTAAACCAGGGCTGCAAACACGTAGCCCTCAGTCGACATACCGAGCCACGCCGGGTCTGTGGTTGCTTGCTTGATGCTGTTGAGCAGGTCAAACAAACCAATGATGATGACCAGACTGGTATCCTTGAACAGGGCAATAAAGGTGTTGACGATGCCCGGAATAACCATCTTCAGCGCTTGCGGAAGAATCACCAGGCCCATCATGCGCCAATATCCCAGCCCCATCGCCGCAGCCGCTTCATATTGGCCCTTTGGAATGGCCTGCAGGCCGCCCCGCACCACTTCGGCGATGTAGGCCGACTGGAACAGGATCACCCCGATCAAAGCGCGCATCAATTTGTCGAAGCTCATGCCTTCGGGCAAGAACAGCGGCAACATCACCGAGGACATGAACAGCACGGTGATCAAGGGCACACCACGCCAGAACTCGATAAAGGTCACGCAGATAACCCGGATGGCCGGCATATCCGAACGACGCCCAAGCGCCAGCAAGATCCCCAGCGGCAAAGCACCAGCAATGCCCACGGATGCGATCACCAGGGTCAGCATCAAACCGCCCCAGCGGCTGGTTGGCACGGTTTCCAAACCGAAGTGACCGCCATGCAGCAGCACGTAGGACAGGATTGGATAGACGACCAGGAAGCTCAAGCCATACAAGGCCTTGCGCGGCATTTGCGGCACGAACAAGGGTGCAGCGCCGATAATCGCCGCCCACAATGCCAAGTCAACACGCCAGCGCATTTCAGTCGGGTAGAAGCCGTACATGAACTGGCCAAAACGCTGCTGGATAAACACCCAGCAAGCGCCATCGCTGGTGCAATCGGCGCGGGTTGTACCGACCCAGTCAGCACTGAAGAACGCCCAATCAAGCAGTGGCGGGATCATCAGCCAGATCAAGTACACCGCAACAATGGTCAACAAGGTATTGGGTACGCTGGAGAACAGGTTGCTGCGCAGCCAGCCAACCGCGCCAACGCTCAGGCGCGGAGGTGGCAAATCAGGTTTAAACGTATGAGTTTGCATGGGCTGCTCCTTACCGCTCGATCAGCGCAATGCGCTTGTTGTACCAGTTCATGAACAGCGAAATGCTAATGCTGATCGCCAAGTACACGCTCATGGTGATGGCGATGACTTCAATCGCCTGCCCTGTCTGATTCAGTACCGTACCGGCAAACAGCGAAACCATGTCCGGATAGCCGATACCGGCAGCCAGGGACGAGTTCTTCGCAAGGTTGAGGTACTGACTGGTCAGCGGTGGAATGATCACCCGTAGCGACTGTGGAATAACCACCAGGCGCAGGATCTTCCCAGCAGGCAATCCCAGCGAACGAGCCGCTTCGGTCTGCCCATGGTTTACCGCCTGGATGCCCGAACGGACGATCTCGGCGATAAAGGCTGCGGTGTAGATCGTCAACGCCAGGGTCAAGGCAATCAGCTCGGGAATCATTACCCAGCCGCCACGGAAGTTGAAACCTTTGAGCTCCGGGATCTGCCACGTCAGCGGATTACCTGACAACAAGATGGTCAAGCCCGGAACCACCAGCAGCATCGCCAGCGAGGTCAACAACAGCGGAAACGGCTGACCGGTTTTCTCAAACCGTGCACGCCCCCAGCGAACCATGAAGATGATTGCCACAATGGTCAGGACCAAGGCAATCAGGAAGGGGGTAAATGCATCCGTTGCCGAAGGCGAAGGCAAGTACAAGCCCCGGTTGTTGATAAAGAACATGCTGCCAAATTCAAGGCTCTGCTTCGGGCTCGGCATGGCCAGCATGACCGCGAAGTACCAGAAGAAAATTTGCAGCAGTGGTGGGATATTACGGAATGTCTCTATATAGATGGTCGCCAACTTGTTGACCAGCCAGTTAGGCGACAGCCGCGCGATACCCAGGATAAAGCCAAGCAAGGTTGCACCGACGATACCGATACCAGACACCAGCAAGGTATTGAGCAAGCCAATGACGAAGACCCGGCCGTAGGAATCGCTTTCCGTATATTCGATCAGGTGTTGGGCGATACCAAAGCCGGCGCTGTTATTAAGAAACGAGAAGCCGGAGGTGATACCACGTTTTTCCAGATTGGTCTGGGTGTTGTCAAACAAGAACCAGCCGAGCGCCACGACAGCGATAACGGCAAGAATTTGGAATATCCACGCACGCACCTTAGGGTCAGTCCAGACGGAGCCCTTGGGGTGAGAGGCATTTGCACTAGTTTGCATATAAGCCCTCTTGGAACACCCACACCCGCATCAGCGGGCATGGGGTTCACATCATCAGAACTATGCTCACATCCAGAACAGAGGTGAGCACTGACGGTCAGCGCACTGGTGGTGCGTACTGGAGACCACCTTTGTTCCACAGGGCGTTGAGGCCGCGCTCGATCTTCAGATCGCTACCGGCACCGACGTTACGGTCAAAGCTTTCACCGTAGTTACCCACTTGCTTGACGATCTTCACTGCCCAATCTTTCGGCAGTTTCAGGTCTTTACCAAACTCACCCTCTGCACCCAGCAGACGAGCGATATCTGGGTTCTTGGTGGATTTAGCCATTTCTTCTACGTTTTTCGAAGTGATGCCCAGCTCTTCGGCGTTAACCATGGCAAACAGGGACCAACGCACTATGTCGAACCACTCCTCGTCACCTTGGCGAACCACAGGGCCCAAAGGCTCTTTGGAGATGACTTCTGGAAGCACTACATACTCATCCGGAGCGGCCAGCTTGATACGCTGTGCATACAGTTGCGACTGGTCAGAAGTCAGCACGTCGCAACGGCCAGCTTCAACCGACTTGGCGCTTTCGTCAGAAGTATCGTAAGTGATCGGGGTGTACTTCATGCCGTTGGCACGGAAGTAGTCGGACAGGTTCAGCTCAGTGGTGGTACCGGCTTGGATACAAACGGTTGCACCATCGAGTTCTTTAGCGCTGGAAACACCCAGTTTCTTGTTAACCAAGAAACCCTGGCCGTCATAGTAGTTGACGCCAGCGAAGTTCAGGCCCAGGCCTGCATCACGGGAGCTGGTCCAGGTGGTGTTACGCGACAGCACATCAACCTCACCGGATTGCAGCGCAGTGAAGCGCTCTTTTGCAGTCAGTGGGCTGTATTTGACTTTGGTTGCGTCACCGAAAACGGCTGCAGCAACTGCGCGGCAGACATCAACGTCGAGGCCCAGGTAGTTACCCTTGGCATCTGCGTACGAGAAACCAGGCAAACCGTCACTGATACCGCACTGTACAAACCCCTTTTTCTGTACAGCATCCAGTGTTGCGCCCGCTTGAGCAAAGCCACTGACACCGAGAACAGTCGCGGTAGTCAGAATAGCCAGAGTGGATTTCACCATCTTCATTAAAAACCTCCAGTTGCTTTTGTTGTGTTGGAGTCTCAGCCCTACCACCGTACCCTTGTGGGGTGAGTCAATTACGTTGGCAGCGACGCAATTAACCACGGATTGAGCATTAGCGCGAGTTATGTTGCCGTTTTTTCAATCGGCTTTGAACTTGCGCACGTTGATCGATAGATCGAACGTGAGACGGATAGCAATTTGCTCATCACCAAAAAAACTGCTTCTGGCGAACCTTTTGGAAACCCGGATCAAATTGGCTTCCCGTCTGTTCTGCATCCGGCAACAATAAATAAAAGTGTTACTGCTACCAGACAACATCCCCAGTCCGGATAGATGTAGCAAACCCCGTACCAGCACCGTGCCACTAGCTCGATAAAGGCGGGTCAATAGCAAAACTTGCAACCTTGCGACATCTAATTCAGAGAATAGCCACTATCTAAAGTTTAGCGCGCACCAATTTAGAGCCTAAGCACCACCTTGGAGCCAAACATGAGCGAACCATTGATTCTTCAGCCCACACACGCACCGGATTCGTGCGTAATCTGGTTGCACGGTTTGGGCGCAGACCGCTACGACTTCCTGCCTGTCGCCGAAGCATTGCAACAGGTTCTACCCGCGACCCGCTTCGTACTTCCCCAGGCGCCGACCCGAGCGGTGACCATTAACGGCGGCTTCGAAATGCCCAGCTGGTATGACATTCTGGCGATGAGTCCGGCCCGCGCGATCAACCGCGAGCAACTGGAAGCCTCGGCGCAACAAGTCATAACCCTCATAGAAGCGGCACGCGACAGTGGAATTGATCCCAAGCGGATATTCCTGGCCGGTTTTTCACAAGGCGGCGCAGTGGTTTACCACGCCGCATTTATGCGCTGGGCTGGTCCTCTCGGTGGTGTACTGGCACTGTCGACCTACGCCCCAGGCTTTACTGAAAACCTCAGCCTTGAGCCCGACAAACAGCAACTGCCGGTTTATTGCCAGCACGGCAGTCATGATGATGTGGTGCTGCCGAGCATGGGGCGTGCAGCCTATGACTGGCTGAAAAGCAGAGGATGTGACCCAAAATGGCAGGAATACCCGATGGCGCACGAAGTGCTGCCACAACAAATCCATGACATAGGCAACTGGCTGATTGAGCAATTGGGCCACTAAGCAAGGGCTGGTCCGCAGCGCAGCTTTGACCGCGCAAATGCCCGGGCCATCGCGCCTGGGCATGACCCGAACCGCTCAAGCATCAGCAATTGCCAGCCGGGCCGGATACGGACTCATTGTATGCTGGCCCAGCCCTTTGCTGGCGCGGCATGCCGCTGGTCGCCTGGCAAGGTGCAACGGGCGTTCTTGGCTAATCTGTCCATAGGAATGACAAGATCGACTCATCACGCGGGGAGCGCTAGGGATGTGTTGGGTTATATGGGCCTGCGCCTACAGGTGGCCCCAGTGAAACCAGCTCACTGGCAAGCCGAGACGCAGCATCTGGATAAACTGCGCCTGTTCGATAAGGTGGCGCTAAGCAACATTGAGCAGTTGCTTAGAGAGTTTTTGGCTTACGACATCGATGCCGGAGAAATCCTGCTGTCGCCGACGACGCGCAACCAATATTTATATGTTTTAGTCAGCGGCCAGCTCATGGTTTACCTAGGCTCACTCGAAAACCAACCCATCAGCACCTTATATGTCGGCGATTGTGCGGGGGAAATCAGCTTCATTGACAACGACCACCCTTGCGCATTCGTGGTTGCCAGCGAACCCAGCCGAGTACTGCGATTGCACCGCGCTTCGCTGGTCAATTTATTCCAACACTCCCCCCAGCTCATGCAGAACCTGCTGGAACTGCTCTGCCAGCGGGTCCGCCAGGGTAACCGCACCATCCTCAGCAGCGAACAACACGCCAATATCGACACCCTTACCGGCACCTTCAATCGTCGCTGGCTGGAGCATGTGTTTGAACGTGAAGCCACGCGCTGCGCCTTCAACGAACAACCTTTTAGCTTGTTGATGCTCGATGTCGATCACTTCAAGGATTACAACGACCAACATGGTCACTTGGCGGGTGACTACGCGCTACGCATGGTCGCGCAAACACTCACCGACCAACTGCGCAACAAGGACAGCCTGGTTCGTTATGGTGGCGAAGAGTTCGTCATTTTATTGCCGGAAATGGGTATCGAGGAGGCGTTGCTCATCGCTGAGCGCTTGCGCATGAGCCTGCAGTCGGTCTCGACCTTTTATTCCCCCACTGGCCCGTTGCCCGGCGTTACCGTATCAATTGGCCTGTCATCGATGCGTTGCAAAGACAGCTTGCAAAGCATGCTTGCTCGAGCCGATCACGCGCTCTATAAGGCCAAGCAGCAAGGTCGCAACTGCCTGCGCCACTAAGGAATCGCTTAAAAAACTACTGCGCTTGATATTACTGGAGCAGCCCTTGCTGGGGCAGCCCATGTTGCGGCCCTGAAGGGTTGAGAAAAGCGACTAAAATGCTTATTTAGGCCAACTAAAGTCGAGCGCGACCCCGGTCGCTTTTTCGCATTTCTCGCCTTGCCCTATCTTCGCTCGCTGCCTTTTTAAGAGAATCCCTAAGCCAATCCGCCCATGAATAGGCGGCTTGCCAACAGCAAACGGCTGTGGCACTTCGCCGCGCCGTGTTCTTGCTTTACACTGGCGCAGTTCACTCCTTAACCAATTGACGAGATGACCGTGCTCAAAGCACTAAAGAAAATGTTCGGCAAAGCCGACGGCGAGCAGCCAGGCCCAGTAAACCAGCCAGCTGCGCCACTTGATACTGCACCAGCCAACACCGGCCGCAACAGCAAAGCACGCGATAACAACCGTGACTCAAGCAAAGCAAAGGCTGAAGCAACTGGCACCAAGCCAGCCCGCAATGACGCCCCTAAAGCGGCAAGACCACGCCGCGAGCGTGCCCCCAAACCGGTTGATAACTGGAAACTCAGCGATTTCGTGGTTGAGCCTGCTGAAGGCAAAACACGCTTTCACGATTTCAACCTCACCCCAGGCCTGATGCATGCCATTCACGACCTTGGGTTTCCGTACTGCACACCTATTCAGGCAGGCGTTCTGGGCTACACCCTGAACGGCCAGGATGCTATTGGCCGCGCCCAGACGGGTACCGGCAAAACCGCGGCATTCCTGATCTCGATCATCACCCAGTTGCAGCAAACCCCGGCGCCGAAAGAGCGTTATATGGGCGAACCACGCGCACTGATCATCGCGCCAACCCGCGAACTGGTGGTGCAGATCGCCAAGGATGCCCAAGACCTGACGAAATACTGTGACCTTAATGTCATGAGTTTTGTCGGCGGCATGGATTTCGATAAACAGCTGAAACTGCTGGAGTCGCGCTACTGCGACATTCTCGTAGCAACGCCTGGTCGCCTGCTTGATTTCAACCAGCGTGGCGAAGTCCACCTTGACATGGTTGAAGTCATGGTGCTCGATGAAGCCGACCGCATGCTCGACATGGGCTTTATCCCGCAGGTTCGGCAAATCATTCGCCAGACCCCGATGAAAGGTGAGCGGCAAACCCTGCTGTTCTCGGCAACCTTCACCGAAGATGTAATGAATCTGGCCAAGCAATGGACCACCGACCCGGCGATTGTCGAAATCGAGCCCGAGAACGTGGCCAGTGACACTGTCGAGCAACACGTATATGCCGTTGCCGGTAGCGACAAGTACAAGTTGCTGTACAACCTGATTGCGCAGAACGACTGGATCCGGGTGATGGTCTTTGCAAACCGCAAGGACGAAGTACGACGTATTGAAGAGCGCCTGACCCGCGATGGAATCAGTGCTGCGCAGATGTCGGGGGACGTGCCGCAACACAAGCGGATCAAGGTGCTTGAAGGCTTCCGTGAAGGCAAAATCCGCGTTCTGGTGGCAACTGACGTTGCAGGCCGTGGTATTCACGTTGACGCCATCAGCCACGTGATCAACTTCACCCTGCCCGAAGACCCGGACGATTACGTTCACCGTATCGGCCGAACGGGCCGTGCTGGCACCAATGGCACCTCGATCAGCTTTGCTGGCGAAGATGACGCTTATGCGCTGCCGCCAATCGAGCAACTACTGGGTCGCAAGATTTCATGTGAAATGCCACCAGATGAACTGCTCAAGCCGGTGCCCCGCAAAGGTTAAACCCGCACCGTTGAAACAGGCGAAGCCCAACAGCTTCGCCTTTTTTGTGCCCGCAACAAACCCAGCGTTGTCATACAAACTGTAGGGTGGGTGAGGCTTTTACCGCCCACCATTAAACGACCATCAAAATCGCGGGCGCATGCCGGTCATTGCGCTTATGGTCGCTTGAGTCATGATGGGCAAGCTGCGCGTTGACCACTCTACGCGCTAGTCTTGAAGCAATTAAATTGCGGAAATGGAGTCCCAAATGCGCTTGACCCTAGAACCTGCCGACCTGCGCAAAGCCGTCGCCGCTGGAGTACTTGCTCCCGGCCAGGACGCGGCATTGCTGAGTTTTTTGCAGCAGCAAAATCCTGAACGGGCGAGCTTTCAACTGGCACAGGTTGCCTACTACTTTGGTGCCATGCTGATCATCGGCGCCATGGGCTGGCTGCTGACCGAGGCCTGGATGAACATTGGCGAAGGCGCGCTGCTGATAGTCAGTGCGGCCTATATGCTGTTCTTTACCCTGTGTGGCCGCAGCATGTGGCAACGCGGCCAGCAGGTTCCAGGTGGTTTGCTCGGAGCCGTGGCCGTAAGCATGACGCCGTTGCTGATATTTGCCGCGCAACGCCTGATGGGCTGGTGGCCGCTGGATGATGGCTTGGGCAGCTACAACGACTACTACAAATACGTGCAAAGTGGCTGGCTGGCGATGGAGCTTGGCACTGTACTTGTTGGCCTGTTGATGCTGCGCCTGCTGCCCTTCCCTTTTATCGTCATGCCAATTGCGCTTGCGCTGTGGTTTATGTCGATGGACTTGACCGAACTGCTGTTTGGCAGCTCTTTCGACTGGGCACAACGCCGCTGGATCTCGCTCTGGTTCGGCTTGCTGGTGTTGCTCTGTAGCTTGTGGGTCGATGGCCGCAGCCAACGCGACTACGCATTCTGGGGATACTTGGCCGGTTTGTTGGCGTTCTGGGGCGGGCTGAGCCTGATGGACAGTAACAGCGAACTGGGCAAAGCCTTGTATTGCCTGATCAACCTGGGTTTGATGGCCGTTGCCGTGCTGCTTCGGCGCAGTCTGTTCATGATCTTTGGGGGGCTTGGTGTCGCCGCCTATCTCGGCCATTTATCCTACGAAGTCTTTGCTGACTCGCTGCTGTTCCCGATCATCGTCAGCCTGATTGGCCTTGCGGTTATTGGCTTGGGATTGATGTATCAGAAGCGCCGGGATGCCTTTAGTGCGCAACTTCGCAGCAAAATACCCGCAAGTTGGCAGAACTTCCTTCCCGCACTGCGCCGTTGAAGCACGCAAGGGAGATTGCCTGGTTGTGCAAAAACTGAGCTAAATACTTGAGCCAACGGATATTTTTCATCCAAGGGGTTTCGCTTAGCCCTGCGTCGTTGTAGAAAAGGCTATGCCTTGCACACCATTAGCCGCCTGTTCTGCCTTGAGCGCTGTGCAAGCGTTCGGCAAGTTGCGGCGTGTGCATTCAATTTTAAGACGCCTGTGGCAGTTGTGAGTCCGCGGGGTCGTACTAAAGGAGCCAAGAATGGCCCAACGAAACGTAATAAATGCCTCCGTAAGCCCGAAGGGCAGCCTCGAAACCCTCTCTCAGCGAGAAGTTCAGCAACTCAGCGAAGCCGGCTCAGCTAGCATCTACAAACTGTTCCGCCAGTGTGCACTGGCCATCCTCAACACCGGTGCGCAGATCGACAATGCGAAAACCATTCTCGATGCCTATAAAGATTTCGAAGTTCGCATTCACCAGCAAGATCGCGGTGTTCGCCTGGAACTGCTCAACGCCCCTGCCGATGCATTCGTAGATGGCGAGATGATCGCCAGCACCCGGGAAATGTTATTCAGCGCCCTGCGCGACATCGTCTACACCGAGAATGAACTCGACAGCCAGCGCATCGACCTGAGCAGCTCAGAGGGCATCACCGACTATGTGTTTCACCTGCTACGCAACGCCCGCACCCTGCGCCCGGGTCTAGAACCGAAAATGGTCGTCTGCTGGGGCGGTCACTCAATCAACACAGACGAATACAAGTACACCAAGAAAGTCGGTCACGAACTGGGCCTGCGCAGCCTTGATATCTGCACCGGCTGCGGCCCCGGCGTGATGAAGGGCCCGATGAAGGGCGCAACTATCGCCCATGCCAAGCAACGCATCAATAACAGCCGTTACCTGGGTTTGACCGAACCAGGCATCATCGCCGCTGAAGCCCCGAACCCAATCGTTAACGAACTGGTGATCATGCCGGATATCGAAAAACGTCTGGAAGCGTTCGTTCGCGTGGGTCACGGCATCATCATCTTCCCGGGTGGCGCAGGCACGGCGGAAGAGTTTCTGTATTTGCTGGGTATCCTGATGCACCCAGACAACAGCGAACTGCCCTTCCCGGTTATTCTCACCGGGCCCAAGAGCGCCGCAGCCTTTATCCAGCAACTGCATACCTTTGTTGGCGCAACCTTGGGCGAGCAAGCGCAGCGCCACTACACAATCATCATCGACAACCCGGCACAAGTTGCCCGCGAAATGACCGAGGGCCTCAAAGCGGTAAAACAGTTCCGCCGCGAGCGCAATGATGCGTTCCACTTCAACTGGCTGCTGAAAATCGACGAAAGCCTGCAACGTCCTTTCGATCCGACGCACGAGAACATGGCCAGCCTGCAATTGAACCGCGAGCTGCCCGCCCACGAACTGGCCGCCAACCTGCGCCGGGCATTCTCTGGGGTTGTTGCTGGCAACGTTAAGGACAAGGGCATTCGCTTGATTGAGGAGAAAGGCCCGTACCAGATTCATGGCGACAAAGCCGTCATGCAACCGCTGGACGAGTTGCTACAGGCATTTGTCGATCAGCACCGCATGAAATTGCCAGGCGGCGCCGACTACGTACCCTGTTACCGCGTCGTCAAGTAAGGCAGCACACAGTCTGTCGAGCGATTAAGGCTCGGCAGCCTGTTTAGACAGCCCAGGCGATATGCAGGGCGCGCAATGCGGCCTCGATATCGGCCTCAGCCACAGCAGCAAAACCAAGCACCAAACCTGCACGCTGGTCTGGCGCTTGGTCGCTATCGGGCAACCAGTAACTGCTTAGCGCATTGATTTCAACACCGACCACCGCAGCTGCTGCGATCAGCTCCTGCTCGCGCGCAACTGTCTCAACCCTGACGCACAGGTGCAGCCCGGCATCCACCGCCGGCATGGCTGCGCAGCCGGCAATAGTCCTGGGCCAGCCGGCCAACAGCGCGTCGCGGCGACTGCGCGCAGCACTGCGCATCCGGCGGATATGCCGCTGAAAGTGCCCGGCGGCGATAAACTCGGCCATCACCGCCTGGGTGCCGACCTCGGAATGACGCATATCCAAGGCCCGGCGCCGCGAGAAGGATTCGGCCAGGCTCGCCGGCAATATCAAATAACCAAGACGCAAAGCCGGAAAGGTAATCTTGCAGAATGTGCCGACATACAGCACCCGCCCCTGTCGGTCGAGCGCAGCCAAAGGCGCCAGTGGCGTACCGCGATAACGGTACTCACCATCGTAATCGTCCTCGACAATCCAACTGTCGTGCCGCTCGGCCCACTCAAGCAACTCCAGCCGACGCTGCAACGACAAGGTCACCCCCGTTGGGTATTGATGTGAGGGCGTCACATAGGCCAGACGACAATGCCCCAGCCGCTCAAGCGCGGCCGTATCAATGCCCTCGTCATCGACCGCCACACCCTGCAGACGGGCGCCAGCGACGGCAAATGCGTGCCCGGCCGCGCGGTAACCCGGATTTTCAACCGCTACTCGATCGCCCGGCTGCAACAACAACTGTGCGCACAGGCTGATAGCTTGTTGCGCACCGCTGGTGATCACCACCTGCGCTGGATCACATTGCAAACCACGGCTGTTACGCAGGTACGCCACGATCAACTCGCGTAACTGCCGGTCACCGGCGGGATCACCGTAGCCCAGCCGGGCTGGCGATGGCTTGCGCCAGAACCGTGCTGACAACCTTGCCCAGGTTTCAAAGGGAAACAGATCAAATGCCGGAACGCCCACTCGAAAGGCCCGTGGCGCGCCTTCTGGCGGCCTGGGTAGGTGATGCTTATCAAGCATGCGCAGGGCATCACTCGGCACAGGACTGGCAGGTTGCACCGTTGCGACAGGCGCAACGCTCGCAAGCTGGGCAATGTAGGTACCGTCGCCAACCCTGCCTTCTATGTAGCCCTCGGCATATAGCTGATCAAACGCCCGTGTCACCGTATTGCGCGACACATTGAACAAGCCGGCAAGATCACGACTGGCCGGCAAGCGCGCGCCACCCGGCAAGCGCCCGTCGAGGATACGCTCGCGCAATCGCTGATACAGCTGGCGGGCCAAGCCAGGCCCGGGTTCAAGCCGCACACCGGACAGATCAACTGGTAACGGCGCATTCACCGCCATAATTGGCACCTTCAAGTTGGCAATAAATGGATCTTACAACAGACCAATATTCTGCCTAGCATGCAGCCATCAATCCACAACTCTGAATCAGAAGAGCCGGTATGTATCTACCTTCAGCGTTTCGTCAGGATGATCTTAGTGTGCTGCATGACGAGATCGACAACGCCCGCTTGGCAACAGTGGTTAGCCACGGTGCAAGCGGCTTGCAAGCCACTCACCTGCCCTTGTTGCTGATCCGTGAGGAAGGCCGGTACGGCACCCTTTACGGTCACCTGGCGCGGGCCAATCCTCATTGGCGCGACTGGCAAGAGGGCAGCCAGGCCTTGGTGATGTTTAATCTCGCAGATGGCTATATCAGCCCTGCCTGGTACCCAGCCAAAGCCGAGCACGGCAAAGTGGTGCCGACCTGGAACTACATCAGTGTCCACGCGCGCGGCCCGATTGAACTGTTCGATGATCCGCAGCGCCTGCTGCAACTGGTCAGCCGCCTGAGCGACAAACACGAAGCGCCTCGCTCGCAGCCTTGGTCTGTGGATGATGCGCCCGCTGACTATATCGACAAGATGCTGCGCGCCATTGTCGGTTTCGCCCTGCCCATCGAGCACCTTGAAGGCAAATACAAACTCAGCCAGAACCGCGACTCAGCCGATCAACAGGGTGTCCGCGCGGGCTTGCAAAGCAGTACAGACCCAAGCGACCAGTTGCTTGCCGGGCGTATGCCCTGCGCCGATTAGACCAGAGGATTGAACCATGTCTCTTGAAATTCTCCCCGTAAAGGCTGCCGATCAAAGCGTCTGGTTGTCACTTTGGCAGGGCTACCAGCAGTTCTATAAAACCGAAATCAGTGCTGCGACCAGCGCTGTAACCTGGCAACGCTTTCTCGACCCAGCCGAGCCGATGCATGCAGCTATCGCCTGGCAAGACGGCGAGCCGGTGGGTGTTGTGCATTGGATTTTTCATCGCTCGTGCTGGACGGTCGGCGACTATTGCTACCTGCAGGACTTATTCGTTGAGCAACAACAACGCGGCTCAGGTATTGGCCGCAAGTTGATTGAGCACGTCTATGCCCAGGCGGCAACAGCGGGCGCCTCCCGCGTGCATTGGTTGACCCATGAAACCAACAGCGATGCGATGCAACTCTATGACCGTATTGCCGACCGCCCAGGCTTTATCCAGTACCGAAAACTATTTTGACCGAGGCTTCCAGATGACTTACCAACTCAACGATCGCCCACTCGACTGGCAAGCTGTGGCCCAGCCAGAGCATTCCGTATTGCAGGGAAAGTTTGTGCGGTTGGAGCCACTGGATGCCAGTCGCCACGGCGCTGACCTGTGGCACGCCCTGCAAGGCCCGGATTCAGACCCCAAGCTGTGGGACTATCTGCCAGCGGGGCCATTCCCAGAGCGTGCCGACTTCGATGCCTGGCTCCACGCCAATCAGGCCAGCAGCGACCCGCTGTTTTTTAGCGTGGTCGATAACGTCAGTCAGAAAGCAGTCGGCTTGCTCAGCTATCTGCGAATCAACCCCAAAGATGGCAGTATCGAAATTGGCCATATCGCTTTTGGCCGGGTTATGCAGCGCTCGCCAGGTTCAACTGAAACCCTTTGGCTGCTGGCCAATTACGCGATGAGCGACCTGGGCTACCGGCGCCTGGAGTGGAAATGCAATGCGCAAAATGCCCGTTCAATGCGCGCCGCCGAACGCCTCGGATTTGTCCGCGAAGGTATATTCCGCCAGCAGATGGTGGTCAAAGGCTGCAACCGGGACACCGCCTGGTTTTCGATAATAGACAGTGAATGGCCGCGCTGCCGTGATGCTTTCAGGCGCTGGCTGGACGATGCCAACTTCGATAGCCAAGGCCAGCAGATCAACAGCCTTGAGGCGCTCCGCAAACAATGATCCGTAGATAAACATCACCCCGTAGGGTGTGACAACGCGAAGCTTGTCCACCAGAAATGCTCATGCCAGCAAGTTCTGTGTCGCGAATGGCGGATAGAACAATGTTGTCAGTCGGGAGCTTAACCCTGCTTCCAGCGTTGCGCCGCTTGTTGGTCGCTGCATCGCCCCTCGACCCAGCGCGGCCCCTCTGCGGTGTCTTCCTTTTTCCAGAACGGCGCACGGGTCTTCAGGTAATCCATGATAAACGCACAGGCCTCAAACGCCGCTTCACGGTGAGCACTGCTGGTACCGACAAACACAATCGGTTCACCGGGTTCTAGGCGGCCGATGCGGTGGATCAACTCAACCTTGAGCAACGGCCAGCGCTGCGCGGCTTCATCGACAATCTTGCCCAGCGCTTTCTCGGTCATGCCGGGAAAATGCTCAAGGAACATGCCGCCGACATCACGTCCATCATTGAAGTCGCGCACATAGCCGACAAATGTCACTACGGCGCCTACGCCAAGGTTTTGCGCGTGCAGTGCGTTGAGTTCGGCGCCAGGGTCGAACGCATCCAACTGGACCCGAATGCTCATCACTAGCCTCCGGTAACCGTTGGGAAAAACGCCACTTCATCACCTTCGGCCACGGCTTCATCGAGGCTGCACAACTCCTGATTGCGCGCACACATCAGGTTCTGTTCAGCCAGCACCTGCCAGACACCGCCACGCGCTACTAAAAACTCACGCACATCGTTAAGCGTGGTGAAGCTGTCACTGTTGCCCAACTGCTCGCCATCAAGGCCCAAGGCTTCACGGTAACGGGCAAAGTACTGCACACGAATCATTGTTCACCTTCCACTTGAGCCGCGTCGTGCTTGAAGTGCCCACTCTTGCCGCCGAGTTTTTCCAGTAAGCGTACGCTCTCAATGGTCATGCCACGATCAACCGCTTTGCACATGTCATAAATAGTCAGGGCGGCGACGCTGGCGGCAGTCAATGCTTCCATCTCAACCCCCGTTTGCCCGGTCAGTTTGCAGCGTGCCTGTATGCGCACGGCATCAGAGCCTTCGGCGCTCAGTTCGACCTTGACACTGGTCAGCATCAAGGGATGACACAGCGGGATCAGGTCCGAGGTTTTTTTCGCCGCCTGAATCCCGGCAATACGGGCGACTGCAAAGACGTCACCCTTGGGGTGATCACCTTCGACAATCATCTGCAGTGTTTGCGGGCGCATGCGCACCAATGCCTCGGCCACGGCCTCGCGTACGGTTGATGACTTGTCGCTGACATCGACCATATTGGCCCGGCCTTGTGAATCAAGATGAGTGAGCACAGCGTAACTCCAAACTAGGATGGCCCGATTGTAAACCTCAGAGTCAGGTTTCGGCACCTGCGAATATCAATAAGTGTCCATCCGCGGCACATAAAAAAGCCCTGCGAGCGGTTGCCGGCAGGGCTCTGGTTTCAAGGTCTATTACATGTGGGTTTCTGCGTACTCGGCCAGGATCGAGCGCGGTACGCCTTGCAGCGTGATATGCACACCATGGGAAAAGTCTTTGAATCGCTCCGTCAGGTAGGTCAGGCCAGAGCTTGGCGCTGACAAATAGGGCGTATCGATTTGCGCCAGGTTGCCCAGGCAAATCACCTTGGAACCTGTGCCCGCACGAGTGATGATGGTTTTCATCTGGTGCGGTGTCAGGTTCTGGCACTCGTCAATCAGGATCAGGCTCTGCTGGAAGCTGCGCCCGCGAATGTAGTTAAGGGATTTAAACTGCAGCGGTACCTTCTGCAAGATGTAGTCGACGCTGCCATGGGTGTTTTCATCGTCCATGTGCAAGGCTTCGAGGTTGTCGGTAATTGCGCCCAGCCAAGGCTCCATTTTTTCGGCCTCGGTTCCCGGCAAGAAGCCAATTTCCTGATCCAGCCCCTGCACGCTGCGCGTGGCGATAATGCGCCGGTAACGCTTGCTGACCATGGTTTGCTCGATGGCAGCAGCCAGGGCCAGAATGGTTTTGCCCGAGCCTGCCGCACCCGATAGGTTGACCAGGTGAATATCGGGGTCCAGCAAGGCGTATAGCGCCAAGGCCTGATAGATGTCGCGCGGCTTTAGCCCCCACGCTTCCTGGTGCATCAGCGGCTCCTGATGCAGATCAAGTATCAGTATCTCGCCCTCATCGATCTCCTTGATCCAGCCGACAAAGCCTTGCTCATCAATGATGAACTCGTTGACATGAACAGAAGGCAGGTTGTCGGTGAGCTGGACACGGTGCCAGGTGCGACCGTGGTCCTGGCGGGTTTCTACTTTACTTACGCGGTCCCAGAAACCGCCTGACATGTTGTGATAACCCTGCGACAGCAGCGAGACATCATCCACCAACTGGTCGGTGTGATAATCCTCGGAGTCGATGCCGCAGGCGCGCGCTTTCAGGCGCATGTTGATGTCTTTGGTGACCAGCACCACGGACAAGCCCGGACGTCGCGACTTTAACTCGACCAACTGGTTGATGATTTTGTTGTCGTTGAGGTCTTCGGGTAACCAGGTGACCGGGGCTGCGCTTTTGCTCATCAGAATCGATAAAAAGCCACATGCGCCGCTCTTTTCACGCTGTATCGGTACGCCGTGTTCCACTTCTTCAGGTAATGCGCTCCCCAGAATCTTGTCGATCAATCTGATCGCCTGACGGCATTCAGCAGCTACACCTTGTTTACCTGTTTTGAGCTTGTCCAACTCCTCCAATACTGTCATCGGGATGGCAACGTGATGCTCCTCGAAATTGAGCAACGCATTAGGATCGTGGATCAACACATTGGTATCGAGGGCGTAGAGGGTTGGAGCGGTGGGCTTACAGCGTCCGTGGTCATCCATACTCGTTTACCTTCTAGTAGAAGCCAAGCAACGGAATGCCAGAGTCAGCGCTCCGCTGCAGAGGACCGCCGACTTCTCAGGGGCGGCTGAGAAGCTGCAAACAAGGTGAAGAGCAATATCGCCACCTGACTGCAGGGTTCGGCGTCTGTCTTCTTTGATACTCCAAAAAACATGACAGTTAAACGAAGATTTCAGTTTTTTTATGTTTATTTGTCGGATAGACGAATAGCGCTTGGCGAGCTGGCAATGTGCCGTTAAAGTCGGAAGTCCAATCGACGGTTTTGCCAGTAAAAATTTCGCTTTCCAGGCATTTCCCTGCAATGCGTCACAGCCTTCAACATCAGCCTGAACGCTGTTCAGTATCCACTGAAGCCGCGCACCTATTGACCTCCACGGTCACATGCACCAATTCCCTGATCTGCCCCAACTGCTGCTTGTAATAATCAGCCGTGCTCTGCTGGTGCGTCACCAGGCTGACAATGCAAGCAAACTGGCTGCGCCCCACGCGCCAGGCATGCAGGTCGGTTACATGGGTATCGGCATGCTGCTCCAGGGTGGAGCGAATGCGCGCTACAACCGGATGATCCATTTCCCGATCAAGCAGCGCCTTGCCCGTCTCGAACAGCAAGCCCTTGGCCCAGATCGCGATGATTACCGAACCGATAACGCCCATCAACGGGTCCAGCCAATCCCAACCCAGCAACATCCCGCCAAGCAATGCCGCAATTGCCGCTACCGACGTCAGGGCATCGGCCATTACATGGATAAAGGCCGCATGACGATTGAGGTCCCGCCCTGCATGCGACTCAGCATGTTCGTGGCCATGCCCATGAGCATGGCCGTGCTCATGCTGATCGCGCAACAGCCATGCCGACAGCAGATTAACCAGCAAGCCAATGACCGCGACAACCAGGGCCATATCAAAGGCAATCACCTGTGGATTGAACAACCGCAGCAACGATTCAAATGCCAGCATGACCACTACTATGGTTAGCATCACCGCGCTGGCAAACCCCGCCAACACTTCAACCTTCCAGGTGCCAAAGGCAAAGCGTTGGTCATTGGCGTAGCGCCGTGCCATGAAGTAGGCCAAGGCGCTAAGGCCCAAGGCGACCATGTGCGAGGCCATGTGCCAACCATCTGCGAGCAGCGCCATTGAGTTGAACAGGTAGCCGGCAATGATCTCGACCAGCATGGTTGCACCAGTCAACGCAGTGACCCGCCAAGCCTGTCGCTCTGCACGGGTTTCAAGTGGGCGGTAGTCGTGTGATTGCTGCCACCGCGAGTGATCACAGTCGTTCATGCTGACGTCCTTACTGATAATGAGCTGCCAAAGGCGCATCCTGACGCTTGCCGGGCGTCTGAAAAGGTTCATTAGCTTAGCGCATTGGCGTAATAGCTAGAGTCCGCAGGCCAGCTAGGCATAAAATCGCTCCAGACTTTAAGGAGCAGACTTTATGCTGATGGTGATTTCTCCGGCGAAAACCCTCGATTACGAGACACCGCCTAAAACCGAACGCTTTACCTTGCCACAACACCTTGATCATGCCGGCGCATTGATCAGCCAGTTGCGCGACTACTCACCGCAGCAAATCGCCGAGTTGATGCACCTCTCGGACAAGCTCGCAGGCCTCAATGCTGCTCGCTTTGGCAGTTGGTCGACCACCTTCACCCCAGAGAACGCGAAGCAAGCACTGCTGGCATTTAAAGGTGATGTCTACACCGGTTTGGCGGCAGAAGACTTCAGCGATGCGGACTTTGACTTTGCTCAGCAGCACTTGCGCATGCTTTCTGGACTCTACGGCCTGCTGCGCCCGCTAGACCTGATGCAGCCTTACCGTCTGGAAATGGGCACCAAGCTGCAAAACCCGAGGGGCAAGGATCTCTATGCCTTCTGGGGCGAACGCATCAGCGGCTGGCTAAATGAGGCATTGGCCGAACAAGGTGATGACATTCTGCTCAACCTGGCCTCCAACGAGTACTTTTCTGCAGTCAAACGAAGTGCCTTGAATGCCCGCGTAATCAATACCGAATTTCGCGATGAAAAAAATGGTGAGTATAAAATCATCAGCTTTTATGCAAAAAAAGCACGAGGGCTGATGGCGAGATACGTCATCAAGGAAAAAATTTCCGACGTACGCGCCTTGATGGATTTTAACGACCAAGGGTATCGCTACGCCCCCGACCGCTCGAAACCTGACAACCTGGTATTCCTGCGCGAGCAACAAAATAACTGACACTCCCTCCTCTTCCAACGGGTTGAATATTCAACCCGTTGCGCCGCTTCGCCCAGCAATACTTGATATATCACTTAACTAACGAATAGTTCAGTGGAATTTTCAATAGACTGCACACCACACTTAATCGACCCTGCTTCAGCGACACAATAATTACAAACTGCCACTACATATTGCTATCAAAGTGCAATTACTTAATATTTCCGCCACTGACTTATCTTGAAAAAAAGTTGACGAACGGTCTGAACTTACAGAATTTTCCTACACTCATACTTCGCGTAACACACTTCTTCGCGCAACTTTTGACGCGAACCAAACTGCCCTAATTCTCGATAAGACAGTCGAGGTAACTGTTCACCTGGATAATTTGACATACACGATAAAAAACTAGGTAGCTGATGGCAGTTTGCACCTAACCCTCTCATTCTCATAGAAATTTTGAGCGGAACGCTCACGCCTTTGAAATGAGGAACAAACAGTAATTGCCTGGTCACGCCCCTAACTAAGCGGGCGGGTATTAACGCGACTGTAATAAGTAAGCGAGATAACAATATAGGTAGTAAACAGCACTCCGAAATCCGCGAAACATCATTAATTCTGTAATAACTGAATGAGGTTGAGACCATGCGCATTAGTATTTTTGGTTTAGGTTATGTCGGCGCTGTATGCGCCGGTTGCTTGTCTGCTCGGGGCCACGAAGTTATCGGCGTGGATATTTCCGCCACTAAAATCGACCTGATCAACAATGGCAAATCGCCTATCGTCGAACCCGGCCTCGAAGCACTACTGCAACAGGGTTTGGCCGCTGGCAAACTACGCGGAACTACGGATGTAGCCAGTGCAGTTGCGGACAGCGAAGTGTCGTTTATCTGTGTCGGAACTCCGAGTAAAAAGAACGGCGACCTTGAACTCAATTACATTGAAGGCGTGTGCCGTGAAATCGGTATGGCCATGCGCGACAAGAGCGCCCGGCACACCGTAGTTGTACGAAGCACCGTGTTGCCGGGCACCGTGCGTAACGTCGTGATTCCGATCCTTGAAGACTGCTCCGGCAAGAAAGCCGGTGTCGATTTCGGTGTTGCAGTGAACCCGGAGTTCCTGCGTGAAAGCACCGCGATCAAGGATTACGACTTCCCGCCAATGACAGTGATTGGCGAGTCGGACACCACCTCCGGCGACCTGCTGGAAAGCATCTACAGCGAGCTGGATGCACCGATCATTCGCAAGACCATCGATACCGCTGAAATGATCAAGTACACCTGCAATGTCTGGCACGCCGCCAAAGTGACCTTCGCCAACGAGATCGGCAACATTGCCAAGGCGGTCGGCGTCGACGGCCGCGAAGTCATGGATGTGATCTGCCAGGACAACAAGCTCAACCTGTCCAAATACTACATGCGTCCAGGTTTTGCGTTCGGCGGTTCTTGCTTGCCAAAAGACGTACGCGCCCTCTCCTACCGCGCCACATCCCTGGACGTCGAGGCCCCGCTAATCAGCTCACTGATGCGCAGCAACGTGGTTCAGGTGCAAAAAGCCTTCGACATCATCTCACGCTGCAACAAGCGCAAGGTTGCGTTACTCGGCCTGAGCTTCAAGGCCGGCACCGATGACTTGCGTGAAAGCCCGTTGGTTGAACTGGCGGAAATGCTCATCGGCAAGGGCTACGACCTCAGCATCTTCGACCGTAACGTCGAGTACGCCCGAGTTTACGGTGCGAACAAAGACTACATCGAGTCGAAAATCCCCCACGTTTCCTCACTGCTCAACAGTGATTTCGAGCAAGTCGTCGCTGATGCCGAGGTGATTGTTCTGGGCAATGGCGACAAGGACTTTGCGCCATTGGCTGACGAGAAATTCGAAGGCAAGCAAGTCATCGACCTGGTTGGTTTCATGACCACAGCAACTCGCAGCGGCGCCGAAGGCATCTGCTGGTAAATGAACCCGCCCCGGGTATGCGCTGCTGCGCGAATCCCCGGGGCGCGTCCAGTGAATTCGATGGAAACGCATATGGATAAGCTCAAGACAGGCCTCCTAGAGGCTGCTGGCTGGCTGTTTTACCTGTCATTACTGATGTTGCTCGCCTTGGCATTGCCGACCAGTACCTTCGACCCTGAATCGAAGCACTATCTGCTGCTGATTGGCGCCGTCGGTATCTGGCGTTATTCCATGGGTGCCATACATTTCGTGCGTGGCTGCCTGTTCCTTTACCTGGTTTACCCCTATTACAAGCGCAAGGTCCGCAAGCTCGGGACTGCTGCCGATCCATCCCATGTATTTCTGATGGTCACCAGCTTTCGTATCGATGCGCTTACCACTGCAATGGTCTATCGCTCGGTCATACGCGAGGCCATTGAGTGCGGTTATCCAACAACCATGGTGTGCTCGATTGTCGAGCTGTCCGATGAACTGTTGGTGAAAAGCATGTGGGAGAAAATGAACCCTCCCGCTCACGTCAAGCTCGACTTCGTGCGCATTCCCGGTACGGGTAAACGTGATGGCCTGGCCTACGGCTTCCGCGCCATTTCGCGGCAAATGCCGGACAACAACGCAGTGGTTGCAGTCATCGATGGCGACACCGTGCTGGATGTTGGCGTGGTGCGTAAAACCGTGCCTTGGTTTCAGCTGTTCCCCAATGTCGGCGGCCTGACCACCAATGAGTTTTGCGAGGTACGCGGCAGCTACATCATGAGCGAATGGCACAAGCTGCGCTTCGCTCAGCGCCACCTCAACATGTGTTCCATGGCCTTGTCCAAGCGGGTATTGACCATGACCGGGCGCATGTCGGTATTTCGCGCCCAAGTGGTAACCAACCCGGAATTTATTGCCGATGTTGAAAGTGATCACCTTGAGCACTGGCGCCTGGGTCGTTTCCAGTTTTTGACCGGTGACGACAAATCCAGCTGGTTCAGCCTGATGCGCCTTGGTTATGACACCTTCTATGTGCCAGACGCAGCAATCAATACCGTTGAGCATCCGCCCGAAAAGAGCTTTATCAAAGCCAGCCGCAAGCTGATGTTCCGCTGGTACGGCAACAATCTACGGCAGAACTCACGGGCCCTGCGCCTGGGTATCAAACGCCTGGGCGGCTTCACCAGCGTGGTCTTGTTCGACCAGCGGGTATCAATGTGGACGAGTTTGCTGGGCCTGGCAGTAGCGGTGATTGCCAGCATCAAGTACAGCCCGTCTTTCATCATCATTTACCTGCTGTGGATCGGTCTTACACGCTTGATATTGACACTGCTGCTCAGCCTCAGCGGCCACCGCATCGGCCCTGCCTACCCAGCGATTCTTTATTACAACCAGATTGTCGGCGCCATGGTGAAGATCTACGTGTTCTTCCGCCTTGACCAGCAATCCTGGACCCGTCAGCCCACCAAACTCAACCGAGACCTGGCCAGCTTTTCGCGGCTGTTCAACAGCTGGTCTTCGCGAGCCATGACTTTTACTGCCACCAGCGTATTCATCGCCGCGCTTCTTGCGTTGGTGTGACCAGAACTGAATAGGAAATCAAACCCATGAACACAGCCGTCAACGTCAACGTGGTCCACGAATCGGAAGCTCAGCGTCAACACGCCCGGGTCAGAATCCCAGCGACTTTGCGCTACATCGCCAAAAACCGCGAACAGGTTGAAGTCCGTGTGCTCGACCTGTCGGCGGGAGGTTTCAGCTTCAACAACGAAAAAGCCCCGGCCAATGTCGGCGACTATCACAAGGCACGCATGCAATTCCAACTCGACAGCCTCAACCTGAGCCTGGATATCGAGTTTCAAGTGTGCTCGACCGACCCGGTCAACAAGCGTGTGGGCTGCCAGTTCCACAACCTCAAACCCCGCGAAATTGCCACCTTGCGCTACCTGATCAGCGCGCATTTGAGCGGTGAGATTGTCTCCACCGGCGACCTGCTCAACACCTTGCAACGGGAAAACTTCACCAAGCCACGCAAGCAAGGCAACAGCGGTGGCATGAGTGTTCTCGGCCGGATCAAGGCCGTGACCTTCAGTATTGCCATCTTTGCAGTCGGAGTGGCCGCCTTTGGCTACATTTTCAAATCCATCTACGGCTTGTATTTCGTCACCCACGCCTCATCCGGAATGGTCGATGTACCCAGCCTGAATATCACCATGCCTCGTGAAGGCACAGTGCAAAGTCTGGTCGGCGCCGACGGCATTATCAACAAGGGCGCACCGGTTGCGACATTCTCCGCCAGCATGCTGGAAATGCTCAAAGGCCAGCTCAGCGATGAACAGCTGACACCCGCCAACATCGAGCAACTGTTCAGCAAGCAGATGAAAGGCACCTTGACCAGCCCGTGCAATTGCAAGATCGCGCGTCAACTGGTCGCTGATGGTCAGTTCGCCAGCAAAGGCGATGTGATCTTTGAAATGGTCCCGCAAGACACCAAGGCCACGGTCCTGGCCAGCTTCCCTTACCGCAAGTTTGCCGAGGCGCGTCCTGGCACGCGAATCAAGTTCTGGGTGGCGGGTGATGACCAGCCACGCAGCGGCAAGATCATCAGCACCAATCTACACAACGGCGGCTTGTCGTCTGATATCCGCACCACTATCGAACCGGACCAGACCCTGCCAAGCACCTTGGCTGGCCAGCCTGTTGAAGTCGAAATTGATCGCGGCCCCTCGCTTGACTGGCTGATCGATAAAGCAACTGCAGCTGGCTACTAAGGAGAACCGACCCGTGGCTACTGCTCACCCTCAACTACTCATGCTCGCAGCCGCCGTCACCCTGGCTGGCTGCGCAGGCTTGCCCGACCAGCGTCTGGCAAGCGAAGCGCTTAAGCGGGGCGATACCGTCACCGCTGAACGCAACTTCCAACAGCTGGCTGAGCTGGGTTATGTCAAAGCACAAGTGGGCCTGGCCGACATGAAAGTCGCCAGCGGCACTGAAGAAGACCTCAAGGAAGCAGAACGGACTTACCGCCAGGCAATGGACCAGTCGCCTCGCGCCAAGGGACGCCTGGGTCGCTTGCTGGCGCGCAAGCCAGGCAGCACCCATGCCGAACGTACCGAAGCGGCGACATTGCTCAAGGAAGCATTCAGTGCTGGCGAACCCAATAGCTTGCTCCCCTTGACCATGCTCTACCTGCAATATCCACAGGACTTTCCCGCTATGAACGTGCAAGAGCAAATTTCTAGCTGGCGCCAACAAGGCTTCGCACAGGCAGATCTGGCGCAAATCCTCCTTTATCGCACTCAAGGCACCTACGACCAGCACCTGACTGAGATCGAAGACATCTGCCAGAAACTGATCAACGAGTCCGACGCCTGCTACGTCGAGCTGGCGACCGTGTATCAAATGCAAGGCAACAGCGAGCGACAAGAAGCGCTGATCGCCAACATGATGAACCAATACCACAGCCGTGCCTTGCCACCGCGCCGGGTTGAAGCCGTCGCCCAGGTATTGGCCGACGCGGAGCTGGGCAAGCCTGATGAAAGCCAGGCAAAAGAGTTGCTTGAAGCCATCGCACCGACTTACCCGGCTGCCTGGGTCAGCCTGGCTCGGCTGCTTTACGACTACCCGGCGCTGGGTGACAGCGAAACCATGATGACCTACCTCGACAACGGTCGGGAGGCTTCGCTGCCGCGCGCCGAGCTGCTGCTGGGACGCCTGTATTACGAAGGCAAGATGGTCCCGCAAGACCCGAAAAAAGCTGAAGAGCACCTGCGCAAAGCGGCTCCCAGCGAGCCGACGGCCAATTACCTGCTGGGACAAATCTACCTGCGCGGCTACTTGGGCGATATCTACCCGCAGCAGGCACTTGATCACCTGTTGAGCGCTGCACGCAGTGGCCAGATCAATGCCGACTACGCCCTGGCGCAAATGTACTCGCAAGGCAAAGGCATAGTGCCAAACCTGAGCAACGCCTATGTCTTCAGCCAGTTGGCGCTCCCCAAAAACACGCAAGCAAGCACCGACCTGGCCAACGAGGTTGCGCAAAAGCTGACGCCAGCCCAACGCAGTGAAGCCGAGCAGAAACTCCGTGAAGAACGCGAGCTGCGTGGCACCGCTTTGCAAAACCAAACTCAGTTACAGGCACAGCTGCAATGAATAAGAACCCGACGACAAAACTCAACAGCATCGCAGCGAGCCTGGGTCTGGGCCTGAGCCTTTTATCCAGCGCCAGCGCATTTGCAGCGAACAGCCCGGATCAGAACTTCGGTCTCACCGCCAAGATTACCGCGCAATCGGAAGACGACCGCGACCTCGGCACCCGTAGCGGCGGCGACGTCAACGGTATCGGCCTGGACCTGCGCCCCTGGTTATACGGCGAACGCGGCAACTGGAGTGCGTTTGCCATGGGCCAGGCGGTGACCGCCACCGACATCATTGAAACCGACACCCTGCAAAGCAATGCAGACGACAGCGACAGCAGCAGCGCCAACAGCAATGACGGACGCGAGCCAGACAAGAGCTACCTGGCCATGCGCGAGTTCTGGGTCGACTACGCCGGCTTGACCGCTTATCCCGGCGAGCATCTGCGCCTTGGTCGTCAGCGCGTGCGCAGCGACGAAGGCACCTGGTGGGACACCAATATCGAAGCGCTGAACTGGGAATTCGACACCACCCTGCTGCGCGCCAACCTGGGCGTGGCCGAGCGTTTCTCCGACTACCGGACCGACCTGGATGACCTGGCCCCGGAAGATGAAGATCGCCAGCATTACTATGGTGGCATCTCCACTCAATGGAAGCCCGGCCATTGGGTTGGCCTCAAGGCACACCACAGTCGCGACAACGGCAGCCTGCCCAATACCGGTGAAGAAGTCGATGAATTGAGCAAACGCTACACCGGTGACCTGACATGGCTGGGCATCAGCGCCGACGGTGATTTCTACAACCGTCGCTCGACCCAACCGCTCAACTACTGGGCACAGGCTACCTGGCTGACCGGTGACATCAACGAACTGGAACTCGCCAATGCCGGCGACCAAAAACTCGCGAACGGCTCGCGCAATGTGGATGTCGATGCCTGGGCCATGGACCTTGGCCTGCGCTGGAACATCGACCAGAACTGGAAAGTCGGTGGCGCATACGCCCGTGGCAGTGGCGGCGGCGATGACGACAGCTCGGAACAGTTCCGCCAGACCGGCATGGAAAGCAATCGCTCCAACTTCACCGGGACCAATGCTCGCCTGCACCGCTTTGGTGAGGCCTTCCGCGGTGAGCTGAGCAACCTGCAAGCGGCAACCCTGTTTGGCTCCTGGCAGTTGCAAGACGAGTACGACGCCAGCCTGGTTTACCACAAGTTCTGGCGGGTCGATGACAAGCAGGACATTGGTGACAGCGGGATTATCGCCAACCTTGAAAGCGGTGAAAAAGACGTAGGCCAAGAGGTCGACCTGGTCGTCACGCGCTATTTCAAGCAGGGCTTGTTGCCCGCTGCATTGGCTGAACAGGTCGATGAAGGTGCCGCGTTGGTGCGCTTCCGCGGAGGTGTCTTCCTGCCGGGCGATGCCTACGCAAAAGGGACCGACTCGGTCATGCACCGTGCATTTGTCGACGTCATCTGGCGCTTCTGAGGACTGCTCATGTATCCACAACCTGACAAACTCAGGACTACCACGGGGATCAGCATGCTGCTCCTGAGCACCTTGTTGCTCAGCGCGCCACTGGCCTTGGCGGTGGACGACAGCCAAGGCACTCCGGACAGCGCTGTGACGCACGCGTCTGATTCGACAAAAGTGCTTAATGAAACCAACAACTACACCGTCAGCAGTGCGCCGATTGAGCCCTTGCAGATGGACAAGCCCAAGCTGCCTGATCTCTCCGGGTACAGCGCTGAGGCGGTCGCGGCCAAGATTAAGCACACTCCCGGCGGCAAGGTTGTGGTGCGGCGCATGCTTCAGCAAGTTGAGCTGCAAGACTTCATCGGCGGCAACGAGCGACTGCGCGAATGGGTAAAACGCCAGAAAGGCATGCCCCACGCCATCTTTATCGAAGGGGGTTATGTAACCCCGGCAGATATTGCCAAGGCATTGCCCGATAGCCAGTTTGCCGAGACCTCACCCGGCGTCTATCTGGCCCGCTTGCCCATCGTGGTGTCGCAAGGTGCGACCTTGCAAGTTGGCAAAGAAACCAAGGACCTGCGCCTGTCACAAGAGCGCGGCTCGTTCATGGTCAATGACGGCATGCTGTTTATCACCGACTCCAAGCTCACCGCCTGGCGTGAGGCTGATAACGGGCCGGCGACCTTCCGTACGCCAAATGAATTCCGTCCGTTTCTGGTGTCCTGGGGCGGCAGTGAGTTGTACATCTCCAATAGCGAGATAACCAGCCTGGGTTACAACCAGAGTAAGTCCTACGGCGTCAGTATCACCCAGTATTCACCCGGCGTTGACAAGCGCCTCAAGCGCGCTCGCCCAACGGGCTGGCTCATTAATTCAACCTTTGTCGACCACTGGTACGGCTTCTATTGCTACGAAGCTGATGACGTGGTGCTCAAGGGCAATACCTACCGCGACAACATCGTCTACGGGATTGACCCGCACGACCGCTCGCGGCGCTTGATCATTGCCGAGAACACTGTCCACGGCACCAAGAAAAAGCACGGCATCATCATCTCCCGTGAAGTTGATGACAGTTGGATCATCAACAACAAGAGCTATGACAACAAGCTCTCCGGCATCGTGATCGACCGTAACAGCATCAACAATCTGATTGCCTACAACGAGGTCTACCAGAACCATTCAGACGGCATCACCCTGTATGAAAGCAGCCACAACCTGCTGTGGGGCAACAAGGTTCTGAACAACACCCGCCACGGTATTCGGGTGCGTAACAGCGTCAACATCCGCCTCTACGAAAACCTTTCAGCCGGCAACAAGCTGACCGGTCTCTACGGCCACATCAAAGACCTGTCCGACACCGACCGCGACATTGACCTCGACCCCTTCGACACCAAGGTGTCGATGATCGTGGTTGGCGGCACGCTGGCGGCCAACGGCTCCGGACCGCTGTCCATCGACTCACCGCTGAGCCTTGAGCTGTATCGCGTAGACATGATTGCACCCACCAAAAGCACCGGCATCAGTTTCTCGGGTGTGCTCGGCAAGCGCCAGGAAGAGATTCTCGATCTCTTGGTGCGCCGCAAGTTGGCGGTACTCATCGACCCAGTCGAAAGCCAGGCAGAACTGCAGAATTGAGGGCAAATAACGTGAGTAAGAAGATGTTTAAACTGCGCCAACTTGCTGTAGCCGGTGTCTTGCTCGGCACTGCCAGCGCAGCCATGGCTGAACCCAGCTATAGCGTGCAGCGTGTCGGCCCATTGTGCCCGGCGGCGCAAAACCCGGCGAACTACAACACCAAGTACCTGAGCTTTTTTACCGCACTGGTACAGGGCAAAGGCGACTGGCTATTTCGTAGCCGCAATGACTTGCGCACTGACTTTGGCACGACGCCACACGGTTACCAGCAATTCAAGCGCCTACGCGATGCGCTGAAGCGCAAGGGCATCGAGCTGATGATCGTCTATCAACCCACCCGGGGCCTGGTGAATCGCGAACAACTGACGGACGCCGAGAAATCACGCTTCAACTACGCACTGGCGAAAAAAAACTACCTGCAAGCGGTCGCGGATTTGCGCAAGACCGGGATTTGGGTAACCGATCTTTCGCCCTTGTTTGATGAGAAAGACGTCAAGACACCTTATTACTTCGAAGCCGACCATCACTGGACGCCAGCGGGTGCCTCACGCACGGCCAAACTGGTCGCCCAGACGCTCAAGCAAATACCCGGCTTTGATGACATTCCAAAGAAGGAATTTGAAAGCAACGTTGTCGGTCTGCTGCCCAAAGCGGGCACCTTGCACAAAACCGCAGCCGAATTCTGCGGCGTCAGCTACGCAACCCAATATGTGCCTCGCTATGAAACCGAGCCGGTTGGCGCTGCCGACGCCGACAGTTTGTTTGGCGATGAATCGGTTCCGCAAATCACCATTGTCGGCACCAGTAACAGCGGCCCGGCGTACAACTTCCCTGGTTTCCTGCAGCAGTACAGCGGTGCCGAAGTGCTGAACATGGCCGTCAGTGGCGGTGGTTTCGACAGTGCGCTGCTGCAATACATGGCCAGCGAGGAATTTCACACCAATCCGCCAAAGATCCTGATCTGGGAGTTCGCCACCCACTACGATCTGGCGCAAGACAGCTTCTACCGCCAGGCCCTGCCGATAGTCGACAACGGCTGCGAAGGTCGCCCGTCGGTGATGCATAACAAAATCAAGATGAAACCCGGCAACAACCAGCTCTTGGTCAACGGTGAAAACACCGCACTTCGCGATATTCGCGGCGGCGACTATCAAATTGACCTGACATTCAGTGACCCCAGCGTGCACGAGTCGAAAGCCACCTTGTGGTACCTCAATGGCCGCCGGGAAAAATTCAAAATTGAGCAAAGCGATCGCGTCGATACCGGCGGGCGCTATGTCTTTGAACTGAGAAACGACCCTGACTGGCGTGATCTCAACCTGCTCGCCCTTGAAATCCAAAGCCCGGAACAAATGCCCGCAGGCCTCAGTGTCGAAGCGACTCTGTGCAAGCGACCATCGACTTCCGGCAAAAACCTCACGGCGAAAGCTGACTGAGGATGGAGTCAACTATGCAAGCGAAAAAATGGCTACTAACCCCTTGTTTACTGGCCAGTGCGATATTTGCCCAAGCCAGCTTTGCGAATGACTTGGTGCCTCCGGCGGGCTACTACGCACCGGTGAACAGCACCGCGAAGAAACCGCAGTCCTGTGAACCAGCGCCAAAGCCCTATACCGGCAGTTTGGTGTTTCGCAGTAAATACGAAGGTTCGGACAAGGCCCGCTCGACACTCAATAAAACCGCCGAGAAAGCCTTTCGCGACAGCACAGCCGACATCACCACCATGGAACGTGGCAGCAACCGTTACGTGATGCGCTACATGCAGAACGGCGATCCCAAGCAACTTGAGTGCGCACTGCAGTGGATGGACAGCTGGGCGCAAGCGGGTGCCTTGCTCAGCACGGATTACAACCACACCGGTAAATCAATGCGCAAGTGGGCCCTGGGCAGCATGTCCTCAGCCTACTTGCGTTTGAAATTCTCCGAGAGCCAGCCTCTGAAGGCTTACCCACAACAGGCGCAGGAAATCGAGGAGTGGTTCGTCAAGCTCGCCGAGTTGACCGTCCACGACTGGAGCGACCTGCCACAACGCAAGATCAACAACCACAGTTATTGGGCGGCTTGGTCCGTGATGGCCACGGCGGTCGCAACCAATAGGCGCGACTTGTTCGACTGGTCGATCAAGCAGTTCCAGGTAGCCGCCAACCAAGTCGACGACGAGGGTTATCTGCCTAACGAGCTAAGACGCAAGCAACGCGCGCTGGCGTACCACAACTACAGCCTGCCGCCTTTGACCATGATTGCTGCATTTGCCCAAGCCAATGGCGTGGATGTTCGCCCGGAAAACCAGCAAGCGCTCAAACGCCTTGCCGAGCGGGTCATGGAAGGTGTTTCCGACCCGGATGAGTTCAAGGACAAAACCGGCGACAAGCAGGACATGACCGACCTCAAGAAACGCGCCAAGTTTTCCTGGCTTGCGCCCTATTGCACGCTTTACAGCTGCTCGGCGGACTTCGAGAAAGGGATTGAAAAGTTTGGCCCGTTCAAGACATTCCGCCTCGGCGGTGATGTCAGCAGCGTATTCAACCCAAAGCATCAGGGCGGCTAAACCACGTTTTACCCCATCCCCGCCAAGTTGTTTGGCGGGGCGACGAGCTCAAGAGCTCTGTTATTGACCTGTTAATGGAGAAGCACGGATGGTCTTTTCATCCAACGTGTTCCTGTTTTTGTTCTTGCCGATCTTCCTCGGCTTGTACTACCTCAGTGGCGCACGCTACCGCAACCTGTTGATCTTGATTGGCAGCTACACCTTCTATGCCTGGTGGCGGGTCGACTTCCTGCTGTTATTCGTGGTTGTCACCTTGTGGAACTACGGTTTTGGTCTGCGCATCTACCGTGCAGGCGTCCGGACCAAGGCCGCACAACGCTGGGTGTTGTGGGGCGTGGTCGGTAACCTGGCGACCCTGGGTTACTTCAAGTACGCCAACTTCGGTGTTGCCAATATCAACAAGATGATGGATGCAGCAGGCTTTGAGCCCTTTGTCCTGACTCATGTGATCTTGCCTATTGGTATTTCCTTCTACATTTTCCAGTCACTGAGCTACCTGATAGACGTTTACCGGGGCGATACCGAGCCCACGGAAAACCTGATCAATTTCGCGGCCTTTATTGCCCTGTTCCCGCAACTGATTGCAGGCCCGGTGCTGCGCTACAAAGACCTGGCAGACCAGTTCACCGATCGCACCCACAGCATTGACAAGTTTTCCGAAGGCGCCACGCGCTTTATGCAGGGCTTCGTCAAAAAAGTGTTTATCGCCGACACCCTGGCGCCGCTGGTTGATCACTGTTTTGCCCTGAGCAACCCAAGCACCGGGGATGCCTGGCTGGGTATGCTGGCCTATACCGCGCAACTGTATTTCGACTTCTCCGGCTACAGCGACATGGCCATTGGCCTTGGCTTGATGATGGGTTTCCGCTTTATGGAAAACTTCAATCAACCCTACATCAGCCAGTCGATCACCGAGTTCTGGCGGCGCTGGCACATCAGCCTGTCCACTTGGTTGCGCGATTACTTGTATGTCCCCCTGGGCGGCAACCGCAACGGCACATTCAACACCTACCGCAACCTGTTCCTGACCATGCTGCTCGGTGGTTTCTGGCATGGCGCCAACTGGACATTCCTGATCTGGGGCGCGTGGCACGGCACCTGGCTTGCCATCGAGCGCGCACTGGGCGTCAACGCGGCACCGAAAGTACTCAATCCGCTCAAGTGGGCCTTTACCTTCTTGCTGGTCATGCTCGGCTGGGTAATTTTCCGCGCTGAAAATCTCGACATCGCCTGGCGCATGTACAGCGCAATGTTCAGCTTCAACGGCTGGCAGCTCAGCGAACTGAACAGCGCCAATATCAATGATCTGCAAATCGCAACGTTGGTCATCGCCTACATAGTGCTGGCGGTCTGTGGCGTGCGCGAGTTCAACCGTCACCGCTCCAGCAAGCGCCCTGAAAAAGACACCACGCTGGGCAGCGAGCCGGTTATCCGCTCCGCCAATACCGCAACCGCCAGTGTGATGGCGCAACAGAATCCGGCCATGGCGCAAACCCTGGTGCGCACTGCGCTGTTCCTGCTGTTTTGCGCCTCGCTGTTGAAGCTCTCGGCGCAGAGCTATTCGCCCTTCCTTTACTTCCAGTTCTGAGTGAGGCCGACCATGAGAAGAACCACAGAAAAAATCTATATCGCCTCGTTTATTACTGTGTTGTCGCTGGGCTTCATTTCATCAATGAGTGGTGTGCTCGATTACAAGCACCCCAAGACCTACAGCGTGCTTGATGGCAACCTGGCGCAAAGCTTCGAACATCATTACGACAAGGAACTGCCACTCAAGGACATTGGCACCAATGTCTGGGCAGCCCTTGATTACGTGCTGTTTAACGAAGGCCGCCAAGGCGTGAAGATCGGTGTCGACGGCTGGCTCTACTCGGATGAAGAGTTCAAGCCCGACGCCAAAGGCCCGCAAAACCTGCGTGACAACCTCAACACGGTTGAAGGCGTACGCAACCTGCTGGCCGAGCATGACGTCAAGCTGGTGATGGCGGTTGTGCCAGCCAAGGCGCGTTTGTATCCCGAATACACGGGCAACAACCACGCCAGTGCCATTCATGCAGATCTGTACCAACGCTTCCACACAGCGCTGCACCGTGCCGGAATCACTGCGCCAGATCTGCTGGCCGCACTTAAACCCGAAAAAAGCCAAGGCCAGCTGTTCTTGCGGACCGATACGCACTGGACGCCACTGGGCGCCGATATTGCCGCCAAGCGTTTAAGCGCGAGCGTGCACAACAACTTTGCGCTGCCGGGCGAGCCGCAGGAATACGTCACATCGGCAGGTGAAACCAAGCCCTACCATGGCGACCTGACCCGGTTTATCCCGGTTGATCCGCTATTCAAAACCCTTATGCCCCGCCCTGATGAGCTGCAAAAGCGCAGCACTGAAGCGGTTTCTAAAACCGAGGGAGCCGATGCCCTGTTTGCTGACAACGAGATACCGGTTGCGTTGGTGGGCACCAGCTACAGCGCCAATCCCAACTGGAATTTCGAGGGCGCGCTGCGTCAGCACTTGCAACATGACCTGAGCAACTACGCCGAGGACGGCCGTGGCCCGATTCTGCCGATGCTCAAGTACCTCCAGAGTGATGACTTCAAGAACTCGCCACCGAAAGTGGTGATCTGGGAGTTCCCCGAGCGTTACCTGCCCATGCCCAACGACCTTAGTGAGTTCGACCCGAAATGGATCGCAAAGCTCAAAGCGCTCGGCAATGAGCAAAACCTGGCGCTTACCGGCAACCGCTGAAGCGCCAATCCACCCGCCGGCATATTGCCAGCGCGGAACAGTAATAGAGAGGTATGACACCTCGCTTAATTAACGGCTGCAATGCCGTTGTGTGAAACGAAGATGGAGAAATACTGATGACCTTACTGACAAATCGCAACTTGACCACTTTCGCCTGCGCAGTCGCGCTGAGCCTTGGCAGCTTCCATGCGAGTGCCGGAGAAGGTGGTTTGTATGCACCTATCGCCCCCAAAGGCTCAACCTTCGTACGCGCCTATAACGCTGGCAATACCGAGCTGAATGTCAGTGTCGGTAACACCTCGCTGGATGGCATTTCGCCGCTTGGTTCAAGTGATTTCAGCTTTATGCCAGCCGGCAGCTACAGCGCCCAAGTAGGCAGCACGACGATCCCGGTAAAACTCGATGCTGGCCACTACTACACCCTGGTCAGCCAGCCGGGCGTTGAGCCAAAACTGGTTGAAGACCCTGCGTTCAAGAACAAGCAAAAGGCCTTGCTGCGAGTTCAGAACCTTTCTGACAGCAACGTTACCCTGAAGACTGCCGACGGCAAGACCAAAGTGGTCGACAGCGTTGCCCCGGCCGGCCACGGCGAGCGTGAGGTCAACCCGGTCAAGATCAAACTGGCGCTGTTCAAAGGCGACAACAAGATCAGCGACCTCAAGCCGGTCGCCCTCGCCCGCGGCGAAGTGGTCAGCCTGTATGTCACGGGCAGCGGTTCACAGATCTCACCAAACTGGGTCAAGCGCCCAGCCAAAACCGATTGATAAAACCCACAATTCAAAGGCCGAAAATCAGGTCGCTAAAAAGATAGCGCCGCCAAGGCAGGCGCTACGGAGAAGTCCTCTACGGCTCATATGAGCTTGCTAACGGGTGTTCTCGCAATAACGCGTGATACCAGCCAAAATCTATGAACGTTTCAGGAGTTGAACACATGATCCCAGTAATTCTTTCCGGTGGTAGCGGCTCGCGACTGTGGCCTCTTTCGCGCAAACAGTATCCAAAACAATTTCTGGCGCTGACAGGCAGCGATAGCATGTTTCAACAGACCATCAAGCGTCTGTCATTTGCAGGTATGGAAGCACCCGTATTGGTGTGTAATAAAGAGCATCGCTTTATCATTCAAGAACAACTGAGCACACAGAACCTCAGTGCGCAGTCGATCCTGCTCGAGCCATTTGGCCGTAACACCGCACCAGCGGTTGCAATTGCAGCCATGAAGCTGGTTGCTGAAGGGCGCGATGAGCTGTTGCTGGTATTGCCAGCTGATCACGTCCTGGACGATCAGCCATCATTTGAAGCCGCCTTGATGATTGCCCAATCGGCGGCCGAAAAAGGTGAAATGGTGCTGTTTGGCGTACCCGCAAAAACGCCGGAAACCGGTTACGGCTACATCCGTTCGACAGCTGATGAGAGCCTGCCGCAAGGTGTGGTACGAGTGGAGAGCTTCGTCGAAAAGCCGGATGCCGCGCGCGCCGTTGAGTTTGTGGCTTCCGGCGATTACTTCTGGAACAGCGGCATGTTTATGTTCCGCGCCAGCCGTTACCTTGAAGAGCTCAAGCGCCATGACGCCGACATTTATGACACCTGCTTGCTGGCCCTTGAACGCAGCAGCGAGACCGATCATGTGGTCAATATCGACGAAGCCACCTTCGCTTGCTGTCCGGACAACTCGATCGACTACACCGTCATGGAAAAAACCGATCGTGCCTGCGTAGTGCCACTCGACGCGGGCTGGAATGACGTCGGCAGCTGGTCGTCGATCTGGGATGTGCACGACAAAGATGTGCACGGCAATGTCATCAAGGGCGACGTCATGGTTCATGACAGCCGCAACTGCCTGGTCCAGGGTAACGGCAAGCTGGTGTCGATTATTGGTCTGGACGACATTGTTGTGGTCGAGACCAAGGATGCGACCATGATTTCCCACCGCAACAGCGTCCAAGACGTCAAGCATGTGGTCAATGAACTCAATGCCAAGAATCGCAGTGAAGCGCAGAACCACTGCGAAGTGTATCGTCCATGGGGCTCCTACGACTCAGTCGATATGGGCGGCCGTTTCCAGGTCAAGCACATCACGGTCAAGCCGGGCGCGCAGTTATCGCTGCAAATGCATCATCACCGTGCCGAACACTGGATTGTGGTGGCCGGTACCGCTGAGGTGACCTGTGATGACCGCACCTTCTTGCTGACGGAAAACCAGTCGACCTACATCCCGATGACCTCGGTTCACCGCTTGAGCAATCCAGGCAAGATCCCCCTTGAGCTGATTGAAGTGCAATCAGGCACCTACCTGGGTGAAGACGACATCGAGCGTTTTGAAGATGTCTACGGCCGCAGCCATGACGAGGCCGCGCGTATAGCCGTGCGCTAAACCGAATGCGGGCTCTGCAATGGAGCCCGCGTTTCTGCCTGGCTTTTTGCTGTTTAGAGGCGATCGTTAGAGGCGATCGCTGCGCTACAGCAGCGCAGAAGACGGCTCGAAGGTGATTCATGCTATTTCAGCACTTCAGCGGTTACATTTTTTAACCCATCCACCTTCCCCACCGCGCCAGCTTGTGTAGGATGAACAGATGTTCGCCGCCCAAGGTCATCACCATGTTATTCGGTGCAATCCTGATTCTCAGCTGGTTTATCCTGCTGATTCGCTACCCGAGCAAAGCCCTGCCAGTGACATTGGTTGCAGTCGTGGGCTTGTTTATTGTCGCCTCGGTCGTGATCTGGCAGGAAAACCGTGAGAAAAGTCACCTGGCTGAACTGCAAATGCGCTTTAGCTACGACCCGCAAGGCTGCCCGGCTGACCAGCCGCTGGCCCTGAGCCTGAAAAACGCCAGCTCCAAACCCTTGCTCGACCTGCAATGGGAAATGGCGGCCTTCCGTCCAGGCGACAGTGTCAACCTGGTGGAAAACAACTATGACTCGCCCCGCTACACCGGCCCAGGCGATTTGCTCCCAGGTTCGACCTGGGAAAGCTGCCTGCCTTTACCTCCGCTGCGCAGCGGATATCGGGCCAACAGCCTTGAGTTTCGGGCGCAGCGTATACAAGGCAGCTTTGCCGACTGACTGGACGGGCATGGCAAGATATTCACGCTAGGTTTGCGAACCGCCATTGGCTTATTCTGAACCAATCCCAACTCTGCTCAGGATAGCGCTATGACGACCCAGTTCACTGCATTAATCACTGGATGCTCCAGTGGTATTGGCCGCGCCCTGGCCGACGCGTTCCAGGCTGCTGGTTATAAAGTCTGGGCCACGGCACGCAAAGAGTCTGACCTGGAGGCCCTCAGCGCTGCCGGTTTCAATGCAGTGCAACTCGACGTCAATGATGCAGTCGCCGTTGAACAGCTTGGCGCACGGCTTACCGAAGAGATTGGCGGCCTCGATGTACTGATCAACAATGCCGGCTATGGCGCCATGGGGCCACTGCTGGACGGCGGAGCTCAAGGCATGCGCCAACAATTTGAAACCAACGTGTTCTCAATTGTCAGTGTCACCCGTGCCCTGTTCCCCTTGTTGCGGCGCAATAAAGGCCTGGTGGTCAATATTGGCAGTGTTTCCGGAGTACTGGTAACGCCCTTTGCCGGTGCCTATTGCGCCTCGAAAGCGGCGGTGCACGCACTGACCGATGCACTGCGCCTGGAGTTGGCGCCCTTCTCGATTGATGTGATGGAAGTTCAGCCCGGAGCTATTGCTTCAAGCTTTGGCGCCAACGCCAGCCATCAAGCGGAACAACTTATTTCTGAAGACTCGCCTTGGTGGCCTTTACGTGAAGGCATCCGCGCCCGAGCCAACGCCTCACAAGACAATCCAACCCCCGCCCCCCATTTTGCCCGTAATGTTCTGGCTGCCGTGCAGAGCGCCAAGCGTCCACGACTTATCCGTCTGGGCAACGGCAGTCATATGTTACCGTTGCTGGCCAACATTCTGCCTAAAGCGCTGCTCGAAAAAGGGCTGATGAAGCGCTTTGGCCTCAACCGGACACTCTGATGAAGCAACCCATATTGCACTACTACGCATTCGGCGCGGTTGCGGCTGTGGCCGTGCTCAACCTAGTGGTGCGCGCCTTGGTCAAACTCGGCGGCTTGCCTGCAACCTTGCTGGTCGCCGTGGCTGTCGGCCTTATCGTGCGCGGGGTATTCCAGTGGCGCAACCAGCGGCTCCCCGACCGCCGGGAGCGCTGGGGGATGGTCGCGATCTATGCGACGGTGCTAGGACTGTTGTATTTGGGCCTGCTCGCCATGATGTACCTCAAGGATGAGCCGGGCAGCGCCGGGCATATCCTGTTCTGGCTGCATTACCTGTGCTACCCGGTGCTGCTCGCGGTTTGTCTGATTCCACGCCAAAGCGCTGACCCGCAGTAGCCTGCAGCACTCACCCAAGCACCTGCATTGCAGGCACTTGGCAACACGCAGCGCTAGCGCGCAACAACCACAGCTGCTGCAGGTGCCTTGGGCTTACGAAACACCAGAACATTACCCAGCATCACCAACACCAGGCCCATTAGCGCAGGTGCGGTCCATTGGTAGCCTTCGGCAAAAACCGAGATATTCAAGGCCACCACCGGGAATAACACAGTGCAATAGGCCGCCCGCTCCGGGCCCATGCGCCCAACCAACGTCAGGTATGCGGTAAAACCGATCACCGAGCCCGGAATCGCCAGATACAACAGCGTGCCGATATAGCGGCTATTGGCCTCAAAGGTAAATGGCGTGCCTGTAACCAGGCAGATGACCAGCAACATCAGCGCCCCATAAAACATACCCCAGGCATTGGTCGTAAGCGGTTTCAAACCGGCTTTTTGCTGCAGGCTTGAGAGCATATTGCCTGCCGAGAAGCACAGCGTACCGATAACCGCCAAGCCAATACCCAGCAAGGTTTCTGGACTCGCCTCGTGCCCCGCCAGCTCAGGCCAGAACAACAAGCCCAACCCAAACAGGCCCAGCGCACCACCGGCTAATACGTTGGCTGCAATTCGCTGCTTGAAAAAAAGCCGGGCATTGAGCGCATTCCACAGTGTGGCGGTTGAAAATATGACTGCGACCAAGCCGCTGGGAATCCACTGGCTGGCCGTGTAAAAACACATAAAGTTGATGCAGAACAGACATAGCCCCTGCACCAGGCATATCATTTGTCCGCGCCGATCCATTTTCTGCAGGCGCCCGCTGACCAGCAAGATCGCAAACAGCACGGCAGCGGCCAGACCAAATCGATAGGCAATCGAGAGTGGAATCGCCACCACGCCCAATTGCAGTTTCAAGGCGATCCAGGTCGTGCCCCAGATCAGTACGGTCATCAAATACAACGACAGGTTCATCGCACAACTCCCAGTAGATGAATCGAGTGTGCACCTGTCGTTACCGACGTGCTTGCACAAAGTTGCGCTTTTCACTGCAGTGCGCCGCCCTAACCCGCTGCGTGCGACTTACACAATCTTGCGCATTTTTCACGCTGGGGGCTGGCAGCAGAGCCACGGCGGAGTAGCATGTTCGGGCTAGAGGACAGGTATGTATGGCGCAACTAGAAGAAAGTCAGGTATTCCACGCAATGGGGCAATCGCCCAACGCTCGCTTGCACCACAGTGCCGAGCTAGGCGACGGCCTGGCCGCTGCCTTGTGGAGCAACAGCCATGATGCACGCGAGTACGAAGCGCCGACACATCACACCTTGTCGTGCTATCTGGCGGGCGGCACTGGCACCTTTCGCCGCGAGCGCCCCGACAACAAGGGCGCGCCCGGCAAGCTCTGCGTAATGCCGGCTGGGCATCACTCAAAGTGGATCATCAACGGTGAAATCAACCTGGCTCACCTGTATGTCAGCGAGGAACACTTTGCCTTGGCGGCGGTACGCTTGCTCGACCGCGAGCCGCGTGAGCTGCAATTGCGCGAGGCCACCTTCCTTGATGATGCCGCGCAAGCCCAGCGCTTTCGCCAACTGAGCCTGATGGACTGGCACGAACCCGGCGAGCGCCTGCTAATCAACAGCATCGCCCATCAACTGCTTGACCACGCCCTGCTCTCGCAAGTGGGCAAGCGCGATGGCCTGAAAATCAGTGGCGGCCTAGCCCCCGCTCAACGCAGGCGATTGCGTGAATTTATCGACAGTCACCTCGACCAGCCGCTGAGCCTTGGCCAGTTGGCAAGCATGTGCGCGCTGTCGGAGTACCACTTCGCCCGCATGTTTACCCAGAGCTTTGGCTTGCCACCGCACCGCTACGTGCTCAAGCAACGCCTGCATCTGGCCTCACAGCTACTGCGCGACAGCCAGCGCTCACTGGTTGAGATCGCCCTGGATTGCGGCTTTGCCAGCGCCAGTCACTTCAGCAACCGTTTCCGCCAGGCGTATAACGCAACGCCCAGCCAGTACCGCGCGGTGCTTGCAGGCTAATCAGCCGTTGCACCGCCCTGACCAGTGACGGCGCGGGCAATCAAAGTATTTGACCCAACGGTCTGCATCAGGCCGGTTAACTGTGCAAGAATCATCGGCTTTGCTTAATTTCACGGCGCGCCGATGACCTTCCCAGCAGACCTCCAACGATGCCCCTGAATATCCTCCAGCTGAACCAGGATAACTGGCGCTCTACATTCGATGCCGGGCATTTTCGCCGGGGGCTTGGCTACGCCGAAGAAACACGCAGCACCCTGCTGAACCTAACGGACAATAGCCTGCTTGCCAGTTGCAAAGGTTCATCGGGACAAATCTACCAGCAGCGCATCAAACTATTCCCAACCGTGCACGGTTGGAGCATTAATGGTCACTGCAGCTGCCCGGTGGGCTATAACTGCAAGCATGTAGCCGCCGCCCTGCTAACCCTTGAGCGCCAACAAAAGTCTGCCGTGGATCACAGCACCCTGATAACGCCGAGCCAGAAAATCGCCGAACAGCGCCTTGAAGGCATCAAGCCGCAACCCGTATTGAGTTTGGGCAGCCACGCGCGCGTGCATTTTGACGCACGCAAAGGCCGCATGCTGGAGCAAACGCAACATCGTGCCGCGCTTGCATTCGACTACCAAGGGCATCTGGCCTACGGACGCCAGGGCAAAGACCTGCTGATCCGCCAACAGCCCGACCTGAACCTGCGTGTCGTCCGCGATGCCAATGCCGAAAGCCTGTTGCGCAAGCGCTTGACCGACATGGGCTTGAGCATCGCCCTGCGCCAAAGCGAAGCCTTGGGTGAGCATCCGGGCGAGCACTTCGAGCTGCCCAACGAAGCCACTTGGCTGCGCTTTGTCGATAACCACCTGCCCACACTGCGCGCAGAGGGTTGGAAAATCGAGATGCAACCCGGATTTCACTACAACCTTGCGCAGATTGACGATTGGTACGCCGACATTGAAGAGTCGGCCGACCATGACTGGTTCGACCTTGAACTGGGCATCACCATCGACGGTCAACGCGTCAGCCTGCTACCTGTATTGCTCCAGGCGATCCGTCGTACGCCCTGGCTGCTCAACGGTGAGGCTGTCGCCCAACGCCAGGATGAGGAGATGCTGCTGGTCAGCCTGACGCAAACCGATCAGCGCGTAGCCTTGCCCTTTGCCCGCCTGAAACCCATGCTTGCCACGCTTGGCGAGCTGTTTTTCCGCGAACCGGGCGAGGTCACCAGCAAGATTCGCCTGCCACGGGCTGATGCCCCGCGCTTGAACCGGCTTAGTAACGGCCCGCCTATTGAATGGAACGGCGGCGAGCCCATACGTAGCTTCGCCCATCGCTTGCAGGCCTTGCCCGAGTTTAAAGCCAGAATCCCCAAGGCGCTGCACGCGAAGCTGCGCCCTTATCAAGTCCAAGGGCTGGCGTGGATGCAAGCCTTGAGTGAGCTGGAGATGGGTGGTCTGCTGGCTGACGACATGGGGTTGGGGAAAACCCTGCAAACCCTGGCCCATATTCTCGGCGAAAAACAAGCCGGTCGCTTGCAGCAACCAGCATTGATCGTGATGCCAACCAGCCTGATACCCAACTGGCAAGATGAAGCCGCGCGCTTTGCCCCGAGCTTGCGCGTACTTGCACTGCATGGCAGCAAACGCCGCAGCCTGTTCAAGCTGATTGACCAACACGACGTGGTGCTGACCACTTATGCGCTCTTGCCCAGGGACTTGAAAGCCTTGAGCACGTATAGCTATCGCCTGATGATTCTTGATGAGGCACAGAACATCAAGAACCCGCGCAGCAAAACCGCCCTCGCCGCCGGACAAATCCGAGCACACCAACGCCTGTGCCTGACCGGAACGCCGCTTGAAAATCACTTGGGAGAGCTGTGGTCGCTGTTCAACTTCCTGATGCCTGACTGGCTCGGTGACGCCAAAAGCTTTAGCCGCGACTACCGTACACCGATCGAAAAACAAGGTAACGAGCAACGTTTGACTCACCTACACGGACGTATAAAGCCCTTTGTTCTGCGGCGCAAGAAACAGGATGTCGCCCGCGACTTGCCGCCCAAGACCGAAATGACCTACTGGGTCGACCTGAGCGCGGCGCAACGTGATCGTTATGAAGCCTTGCGCCTGGCGATGGATAAAAAGGTACGTGCCGAAATCAGCCGTCAGGGCTTGGCACGCAGCCAGATTGTCATCCTTGAAGCCCTGCTGCGCTTGCGCCAGGCCTGCTGCGACCTGCGCCTGCTCGACGACACCGACGTATCACTGAAAAGCAGTGATTCGGGCAAGCTCAGCGCACTGCTGACGATGCTCGAGGAGTTGTTCGCCGAAGGTCGCAAGGTGCTGCTGTTTTCGCAGTTCACTTCCATGCTGGCATTGATCGAAGCCGAGCTGATCGCACGCAATATCAGCTACGTAAAACTAACCGGCAGCACTCAAGACCGGCGCACTCCAGTGGAGCAGTTTCAAGCGGGTGAGCACTCGATTTTCTTGATTAGCCTCAAGGCCGGTGGTGCAGGCCTGAACCTGACCGCCGCCGATACGGTGATTCACTTTGATCCTTGGTGGAATCCAGCAAGCGAAGCGCAAGCCAGTGATCGCGCCTACCGCATCGGCCAGGACAAACCCGTATTTGTCTACAAGATGATCAGCCGCGGCAGCGTCGAGGAAAAAATCCAGCACCTGCAACAGGCCAAGGCCAACCTCGCCAGCGGCGTCCTCGACGGCGGCAGCCAGGCTAAGTGGCAACTCACCGAAGAAGACTTGCAAGCCTTGCTTGAGCCGTTAACCCCTTGAGCTGAGTAACCTCTTACTGACTGGTGTTCTTGCCAATGACCTCGCCGGTTGAGTCAATCGGCTTGCTCGACGGGAACCTGTATGAGGCAAATCTGACTGCCACAACCGACAGCGCCAGCAGGAAAATCCCTGCGCAGGAATACACCAGCCCAATATCCGGTGGCCGGTGGTGCGAAACATCACCAATCAGGTAACGCGTCAGTGCTGTGATCGCCACATACAACAGAAAGCGGATCGGCAAGTGGTTGGTCTTGAAGTAGATACCCACCATCGCCCCCAGCTCGAGGTAGATAAACAACAACAGAATGTCGTCAATACTGGCCTGGCCTTTATCCAGCATGGCCAGAAACGCCATGACTGAGGCCCAGGCAGTGACAGCACCGATTGCGAACAAGCCCAGGTAATGAAAACCTTCGACCAGTAAGTTACCAACCGAATTTGCGCCCCGGTGCATGTGTTCGCGACTGCGATCGACCCACTTCATCTAAAACTCCCTAGAACACTTACACAGAGTGTGCTTAACGACTGTGACAAAGATGCCACAGCCCCTGCATTAACAACAGCATGCACAAAAAAGACCAAATACGGCCGCTAGCACCCTCTATTTGGCTGCTGTGCGAACAGTTAACACCACGCAATGCAATTGCGCTGGACAAACCCTGCGACTAGGGTCTAACACTTGATGCACGGATCAAACCTTTTACCAGACCAGGATTTAGCATGACCACTATTCAATCCTTTACTCGCCGTGCGCTGCTAATGCTGACTGTTGCTGCCAGCACCCTGTTGGCGACCAGCGCCACTGCCGCGCCAGTTGCCAAGCAAAACAACCAGGTTCCCGGCTACTACCGCATGATGGTGGGTGACTTTGAAGTCACCGCGCTGTACGACGGCTATGTCGATATCGGCACCCAACTGCTCAAGGGCGCCAGCGCCGATGACATCCAGAGCCTGCTGGCCAAGATGTTCCTGGAGTCGAGTAAAGGCGTGCAGACAGCGGTAAACGCCTTTCTGATCAACACCGGCAAGAATCTGGTGCTGGTCGACACCGGGGCCGCCAAATGCTTTGGCCCTGCATTGGGCAACATTCAGGACAATCTCAAGGCTGCAGGCTATACACCGGAACAGGTCGATAGCGTGTTGCTGACCCACCTGCACCCAGACCATGCCTGCGGTTTGCTCAGCGCCGACGGCAAAAGTGCTTATCCAAACGCGACTATCTACATTCCCAAAGGCGATGCCGACTATTGGCTGAGCAGCGCTGAACAAGCCAAGGCGCCAGAAGCCAGTCGCGGCAGGTTCGCCATGAGCCAGAAAGCTGTCGCACCCTATGCAGCGGCCGATAAGGTGCAAACCTTCAACCCCGATAGCAAGTTGCTCGAAGGCGTAGCTGTGGTGCCAAGCAACGGCCATACACCTGGCCACACCTCGTACATGTTCAGTTCGAAAGGCCAAGACCTGCTGGTGTGGGGCGATATCGTACACAGTCACTCGGTGCAATTCAGCCAACCAAACGTGGCGATCGAATTCGACAGCGACAGCGCCAAAGCCATAGCCGCGCGCAAGAAACTGTTTGCTGAAGCGGCCAAGGATAAACTTTGGGTCGCAGGCGCACATTTGCCATTCCCGGGCATCGGGCATGTACGCAAGGAAGGTGAAGCCTACGCCTGGGTGCCAACCGAGTTTGGCCCGATTCGCAGTGATCGCTAGCCAAACCAAATAAACACAGGATTGGTAATTGACGCACGCATTGCCGCTGTTCAAATGGCGGCAAGTTCTTTATGCTTGCCACAACTGTATAAACAACCAGTTAAACTAACTAGCGTGAAGGCGTAGAGGTGATGAATGGCCGTCGAAGTGGTGTACCGCAGCAGTCGAGATTTGGAGCGTTTGTTCATGGATAAAGCCGAAGCTGATCGTCATGACAAAATGCTTGAACTGGCTGAATTGCTCACCGAGGTATTGCAAAAAGCGGTGCCGAGCCTGAATGAAACCCAAGGCGAAGAACTGGGTATTTATATGGCCAAGAACCGCGATATTTTTGCCAAGGCCTTTAAAAACCAGCCCGATGCTCTACAGGACCTGGGCCAAGAGCCTGCCCAATAGGCTTAGGTAACAAGAACCCTTGCACGCTGAGCCAACCCATGGCGCATCACTCGCCATGGGTCAGGCCGAAGCCAGCAGTACGCTCGGCAAGGCATCCCAGATCAAGCCTCCCCCCGCCAGCAACAACAGACAAAAGACCAACCAACGCACGGCGCGCAGCGAGAGCCTGGGTGGATAACGGCGCATCAGGATAGTCACCACAAACACCAGCGGAAAGGCTTCCAGGCTCAACCAGATCACATGCCAGGTCATCTGACCCTGAGCGATGACCAATCCCAGGCGAGTGACTGAGTTTGCCGCGAACACGGTAATCAAGGTGTTGCGGATCACTTCGTAGCCCAGCGGCTGACGATAAAGGTGATAAACCAATGGTGGTCCACCGCTGGAGAACAAACCATTGAGCAGGCCACACAAACCGCCCGACAACCAGAAGGCCGGCTGCCGCGAAAGGCGCTCCTGAGGCTTACTCTGCACAACCAGCAGCAAGCTGCCGATGATAATCACACACCCAAGCAAGAGCCGCAGCCAGGTCATCTGCGACTCATTCAGCGCACCCAACCCCCACATTCCGATGCTCACGCCAATCAGGCTGCTGAGCAACACCGGCATCAAGACGCTGCGGTCCAGTTCAGGCTTGGGCCCGCCCAAGTTCACCAGCGCATTACCAACAGTCAGAAGGCTGATGATAATTGCGACCTCGGCCAAGGGAATCAGATTCATGGAGGCAACCATGCCCAGCAGGATCAGGCCGAAGGCAAATCCTGTGAGATTTTGAGCCAGGGTGGCAAGTAGCACGCAGCCCAGAAACATCAGGTGCAGTTGCAGGGTCATGAATCCATTGACCTTATCCCATCCAGTGAACGGCGAGCAGAATCAGGGTCGCGAGAAACAGCGTCTCACTGACCAACAAGGTTGCTGGCCGCCAACCCACTTCGAGCAGAGATTTGAGCGAAGTCTTCATCCCCAGTGCGGCAATCGCAGTCACCAGGCACCAACTCGATACGCTCACGGCAAACTCACGGATAACCGGCGTAGCAATACCGCTGCTGTTAATGGCAACGAAGACCACAAAGAAAATGATAAACAGCGGCAATGGCAGCGCGGCGCGAGGTCCGTCACTGCGTTTGCGCAGCAGCAGCGACAAGCTAAACACGATAGGCACCAGCATGGCTACACGCAGCAGCTTGACCACTGTTGCAGTATCACCGGTTTCATCGGACATGCTGTAACCCGCCCCCACCACTTGCGCCACATCGTGGATTGTCGCGCCGAGGAAAACCCCGGCCTGGCGGGCATCAAGCCCGAGCCATTGGGCAATGGGCGGATAAATGATCATGGCGATAGTGCTCAGCGCGGTGACACTGATCACGGTGAAGATGATATTGCGCTCGCTGTTTTTGTCCTGCGGCAACACGGCTGAAATCGCCAGCGCTGCAGAGGCGCCGCAAATACCAACACTGCCACCACTCAAGATACCGAAATCCCGCGACTGACCCAGCAACCGCGCCAGCACCACACCAAAGGTCATGGTCAGAAATACCCCGCCAATCACCACGGCCAGCAAGGTGCCGCCCAACGACATGATTTGCTCAAGGGTGATGCGCATGCCCAGCAGCGCGACGCCAATGCGCAAAATGGTACTTGAGGTGAAACGAATCCCGGCAACCGCCCGCCCCTCTTCCGAGAGAAAGCCCAAGGCCATGCCTAGCAGTAACGCCATCAGCATCACAGGCGCGCCGTAGTGCTCGGAAAGGAATGAGGCGCTGACCCCGACCACTGCCGATGTGATTAGGCCAGGCATTATGAGTTTGCATTTCTGAGAACGGCGGCTTAACCAGGATTCAGATCCAGCATGCTGCTCATCTGCCCGCATCGCTACCGGAGGAATCGTGTGGTGTTGTTTTGTTGTCATCTTTTCACCTACACCCGTGGTTCATAACTGACCACCGATGCTAGTGAAAGCTGGCTCTACTCATTAGGGCCACTGCGGCACCTTGTTAGGGGCCAATCCAACTGGCCCAACGCAAGCCCCCAGCTGGCGCTAGCTGGGTAACCTGCAGCGCGATAGATTGCAGCTTGCTATGTATCTATTTGGCAGGATCGAGCGTGCTGAAAAGTGACATGAACACAGCGGTAACAGAGGCGCCGGATAATCCAGGGCTGATCCATGCAAGCCAGCAGCTATGCTCACACTGGCAACAGCCAAACCCTCGGTTTGCTGGCGGAAACGATCAACGCAGCAGCGAAAACGGCTTGCTGTTGCTGTTCTATGGCAGCCTGCAAAAAGCTGCCGGTTATGACTGGCAGAACGCTGGACGCTCGCTGATCGACAAGACATATTTGCGCATGCTTGGCCAGTGCACAGGGCTGGATATGCAAGGCGTGAGTGCTGATGAATTGGCCGCGCGGATGGATGGCTTCATACGCAGCGAGCTGGCACCGCGCTGGGATCATATTCGCCAGTGTCACGACAGCGCAGGACTTGAGCTGGCGCAGGAACTCCTCGACAGGGCCAGCCACATGCTATTCGAAATGCCGGGGATGCAGGCTCAAACCAGCCCAATACTGTTCTATCTTTGTCCGCATTTACCCTTGTTGATCGGCGAGCAACCCTTGGCCAATCAGGAACAACTCAACGCCTTACCGGTTCTACCTCGTCCCCAACTATTTGCAGGAAATGCACAACAGCAGGCATTGATTCGCCAGTTGATTGAAGGCAGCGACTGGTGGCGTCGGCGAGTACTGAGCCTCTGGCGCTGTCAGGCTGAGCGAGTAGCAAGCCCCGCCTAGCAACAAGTGTTCAGGAGGATGTCAGTTGCAAGCGCTGACGGTCTTCAGCGCTGTATTGCACAACACCCAGCGGGATTTTATCGCCGAGCGCCAGCCGAATCTGCGCGACTTCATCAGCACTAAATGCACCGCACAACTCAATCAACTCCACGTGCCGTGTCAGCAACTCAAGCGCCACCATAACCGCTTGCTCAACATCGGCGACGCCACACAGGGTTGCCGCAAAACTGTCCGACTCGAGCTGGCCGTTATGGGTCATAAAATCCATGCCCGGTGCCTTGAAGATAAATCCGTAGCGTTGCACAGCCATCGATAATGCCCCTTGCTGAAAGATTAAACCGCGACGGCCCGATCAGGGCCTTGCGCACAGTACCCGGCGAAAATGGAAGATAGGGCACATGAGGCCAACCGTGCTTCCAGCGGGTCTGCTCGTGAAGTGAGAATGATCGGCACAGCTGCGCCCAGCACCAGTCCAGCCGCCGTTGCACTCATAAAATAAACCATCTGCTTGAACAGGAAGTTTCCCGACTCAAGGTTCGGCACCAGCAAGATGTCGGCATTGCCGCTGACCTGGCCACCAATGCCCTTGATCCGTGCAGCCTCTGCGGAAATGGCGTTATCAAACCCCAGCGGGCCTTCGACGCGCGCGCCGCTAATTGCCCCGATTGCCGCCAACTTGGTCAACTCTGCGGCATCCTGGCTCGAAGGCATACTGCTGCTCACCTCTTCGGTGCCGGAGAGAATGGCCATGCGCGGCGAGTCATAACCCAAGGCATGCATCAGTTGAATAGCGTTACGCGCAATATGCACCTTGTCGATGATCGAAGGCTGGACATTGATCACCGCATCGGTAATGCACAAGGCTTTATCACTGCCCGGCAGCGTCATATGGAATACATGGCTGAGCCGGCTTGCGGTGCGTAATCCTGCATCACGCTTGAGCACCGCGCGCAGCAAAGTATCGGTATGCAGATGCCCCTTCATCAAAGCGCCCGCCTCACCCTTGCCTGCCAGCGCACAACTGAGCGCGGCGCTTTGTGACTCATCAGCGGCGGGGACGATGCGCAGACCGTGCAGGTCCCAATCCAACTGCTCTGCCAGCTGTTGAATCTGACCGACATCGCCAACCAGGATTGGCTCAATCAAGCCTTCATCGCAGGCTTGCTTGGCACTGCTCAAGGTCAAGATATTGACCGGGTTAACCACCGCAGTGACAACGCGCGGCAAAGCCTTGGCCCGGTTAAGCAGAAACGCTGGGCACTCATGCGCAATGGTGCTCAACATAATTTTTCTCCGTTACTGGTGATAGACAGCGACGCCCAGAGGCGTCGCTGCAAGGGACGTTGCTGCTGCGACTTAGACGTAGTCTTTGTATTTCTCAAGGAAACGCACAGGCTTGGACAAGGCATCGCGGCGGAACGGATCACCCAACTCACGGGTGCACATGATTTCAATCACCGTGGTTTTGCCGGCTTTTTGCGCTTCACAGGCAGCCTTCAACGCCGGGCCCACATCTTCCAACCGATCCACTGTCACGCCTTCAGCTCCCATGGATCGGGCAATCCCGGCAAAGCTCTGATTCTCAAGATCGCCGGCGACGAAGCGACGGTTGTAGAAGTCGACCTGGTTTTTCTTTTCGGCGCCCCACTGGCGATTGTGGAAGACGATTGAGGTGACGGGAATGTTCTCGCGAACACAGGTCATTATCTCCATCATCGACATGCCCCAGGCGCCGTCACCGGCGTAGGAAATCGCTGTGCGATGCGGCGCAGCGACCTTGGCACCAATGATGGTTGGCAAGGCATAGCCGCAGTTACCAAAGCTCATGGCGGCGAAGAAGGAACGCGGCTGCTCAAAGCGCAGGTAGCTGTTGGAGACTGAGTTGATGTTGCCGATATCGGTCGAAACCATGGCATCGGCCGGCATGGCCTTTTCCAGCTCACGCAAGACCTGACGTGGGTGCAGGTAGTTGCCATCCTCGCCTTTCTGCTCATTGATCATGTCCAGCGAGTATTCATCTTTCTCGTGAATCCAGCCGCTCAGTTCGGTCTCCCAATTGGCTTTCTCCATGGCAATCTCTTCAGCACGAGCGCCCTTGTTTTCAAGGCACAGCACATCCAGGTTTTGCAAGCGAGCGAGCAGGTTTTGCGCTGCTGCCTTTGCATCGCCACAGATGCCCACCGAGATTTTTTTAACCAGGCCAAGCATCTTCGGATCGCAATCAATCTGGATCACCTTGGCCTGCTTTGGCCAGTAATCCATGCCGTGCTGCGGCAGCGTTCCGAATGGGCCGAGACGCGTGCCCAAGGCCAACACCACATCAGCGCGCGACAGCAGCTTCATACCGGCTTTCGAACCTTGATAGCCCAGCGGGCCGCACCACAGCTGATGGCTGGCCGGGAAGGAGTCATTGTGCAGATAGCTGTTCACCACCGGCGCACCGAGGTACTCAGCCAGCGCCTTACAGGCTTCGACTGCATCGCCCATGACCACGCCGCCACCGGAGATAATCACCGGATTCTTGGCAGAGGCCAGCAGTTGCGCAGCCTCGCTGAGGCTGTTCTCGCCACCAGCGCTGCGCTCGATGCGCATGGGCGTTGGAATATCAACATTGATATCGCCATAGAAGAAGTCGCGCGGAATATTCAGCTGGGTCGGGCCGTTTTCCTGCATGGCACGGTCAAAACAACGCGCCGTCAGTTCAGCCATTCGCGCAGGGTTGGCCACATGCCCTTGGTACTTGGTGATGGTTTCAAAGAACGGCAGTTGCTGGGCTTCCTGGAAACCGCCCAGGCCCTGGCTCATGGAGCCGGTTTCCGGGGTGATCACCACCACTGGGCTGTGCGCCCAATAGGCCGCGGCGATAGCGGTGACAAAGTTGGTGATACCGGGGCCGTTCTGCGCGATACACACGCCATGGCGACCACTCACTCGCGAGTAACCGTCGGCCATGTGACCGGCGCCTTGCTCATGCACCACCGGGATAAAACGAATGCCAGCCGGGGCAAAGATGTCCATCGCATCCATAAAGGCCGAGCCCATGATCCCGAAAATATCGGTTACGCCATTGGCGACCATGGTTTCAACAAGCGCTTCGCTGGGTGTCATGCGTGCCATATCGACTTTCCTCTCAGTACTTAGGGTACGACGGCCAAGCCGCCGGTTAATCGGGGCTTAGCCGCAGAGCGGCATCGGCGCACAGGAATAGCCGAGAAACTCGGCAACTTCGGATTCAGAACAGCTTTGCTGCCCTGTTTTAATGTTCAGGTGCTGCATCACAAGCGCCGCAACTGGCCCCATATCAAGGTGCAGTCGTAGTCGGTTGATCAGGTTCGAGATGCCATTAAGCATGTAGCGCTCTCCTCTTATTCTTGTGACGAAGCACGGTCAGCCCAGTCAAACCTGGCACTCGCAAGTGAGTGCGTGTTCGTCTGGGCTGGACCTAGAGTAGGAGCGTCACAGAGCTGCCCGATAGAACCAGTTGCGGGCCAGTTGTTGCGCCAGTGCATATCCAGCGTTTGCTGGCGCGCACGGCAAGCTACCGCAGGCAAAGGCTGCGCTAGCTTGTGCGTTGATGATGTTGCTTGACGGCTTTTCGATCAGCGCCAGAGCATGGCGTTTGAAGAAAACCCGGGGCTGTGGATCCTAGTGAAGTTGCGGCTCAGCAGGCTCCTCACTGAGCTGTTTGATCAACCCAGCCAATAGCTTGATGCCGGGGCGGATATGCTCTGCGGCAATTGAGGAGTAACCCAGGCGAAAATAGTTCAAGGGCGGCTGTCCAGCATAAAAATGAATATCGCCCGGTTCGATCAGGATGCCGTGCTTGGCGGCTTGCTTTTGCAGCTCGCGCGCATCCAGTCCTTCAGGGCCCTTGACCCAGTAACAGGAGCCACCAAAGCTCGGCTCTCGCGATGAGTCCGGCAAGTACTCGCGCAAGGCATCGCCCATTTGCTGATGCCGATCCTGATAGGCGCGCATCAGACTCATGATCAATGCATCGTGATATCCGCGTTCAAGGAACAGGGCAACCGAACGCTGATTGTTCGCAGCAGGATGGCGCACCATCAATCGGCGCAATGCCCGCGCCTCGCGAATCAACGGCTCGGGGCCAACCAGATACCCCACGCGCAAGCCAGGCGCGAGGGTCTTGGAAAGACTGCCGACGTAGAGCACCCGGTCGTTTTTATCCAGGCTCTTGAGCGCGGGAATCGGATTGGCCTTGAAGTTGGTTTCGCTTTCGTAGTCGTCTTCAATAATCAGGAAATTATGTTCATTAGCACGACGCAGCAGTTCATAACGTCTTTCCAGCGGCATGGTCACAGTGGTCGGACACTGATGGCTCGGTGTGGTGTAGACCAGGTCGCAGGCATTGAGTTGATCACTGAGCACCAGCCCTTGCGCATCAACCGCCAACGGCTGCACCCGCGACGGATTGAGCATGGCGATGTTGCGGATATCCATATAGCCCGGGTCTTCAATACCCATCAGGCTATCGGGGCGCAATAACAGGCGAGCGAGCATATAGAGCGCGTGTTGGGCGCCGACCGTGACCAGTATCTGCTCGGGTGATGCCCAAACACCCCGACGCGGCAGCAAGCGCGTGCGAATCTGCTCCATCAACAAGGGATCATCATTATCGAAACGGTCGGACGCCCAATCACGAATGGCCGGGATACTCACTGCGTCACGACAACATTCACGCCAGTTGGCAGTGGGAAACAGTACGGGGTCGAACTGGCCATAGATAAAGGGATACTGATATTTCTGCCAGTCACGCGGCTTGCTCATATTGCGTTGTTCGCTGGGTTTTACTACCAGGCGACTGGACCAGTCGGGTGCGCCATCGAACGACTCAACCGGCGCTTTAGCAGGTTCGACCTTACGCGCCAGAATATCTGGGTTAACGTAATAACCGCTGCGCTCACGGGCAACAAGATAGCCATCATCGAGCAAATGCTCGTACGCAAGCACCACAGTATTACGCGCAATATTCAGTTGTTTGGCGAGCTTGCGACTGGAAGGCAGCGGGCTGTCGAGGGGGATATTGCCGTTGAGAATGACCTGGGCAATCTGTTCACGTAACTGCTGTTGCAAGCCGGTTGGCTTATCAGCTGACAAATGAAATAGATGAAACATATCGCGGCCTCAGTTGTAGTAACTGCACATGCTGGAGTCCCTATGGTTCAACCCAGCAACTCCACTTTGCCCATGCGCCAAAGTGCGATGACTGCGGGGCAGACTAGCACCAACAGTCAGCCAAGACTATCCAGCCGCAACCCCATCAAAACCCGTACGCCAGCCAGGGTTTAAAGCGGCTTTAGGGCAAGACGCCAAAGCCGGACTGATCATCAGCCCGGCTTGGTATTTGCCTGTTTGCTGCTTAGGCAACTCGCCCTAACGCATTATCCAAAGCGTTGATAATCTGATCCAGATCGGCCTGGGTCGCGATCAACGCCGGGCTGAAGCACAGGGTATTGTTGAACTGCTCGAAGCTGCGATTGGTCCGACCGATAATCACGCCTTGGCGCATACAGTCGGCAGCGATAGCAATGGCAACACCTTCGGCAACCGGCTCTTTGCTCTGGCGGTCCTTGACCAATTCAATACCGCAAAACAAACCTTTGCCGCGAACATCGCCAATCAGCGGATACTTATCCTGCAGCTCACGCAGGCGAGCCATAAAGTACTCACCCATTTGGGTGACGTTTTCGAGCAGGCCTTCCTCCTCGATAATCTGCATATTGGCCAACGCCGCTGCCGGCCCTGCGGTGCAGCCACCAAAGGTGCTGATATCCCGGAAGTACCCCATGCGATCGCCTGCGTCATCCTTGAATGCTTCAAACACGGCTTCGGTGGTGACCGTGCAGGAGATCGCGGCGTAACCGCTGGCAACGCCCTTGGCCATGGTCACGATATCGGGCTGGATACCGTAATGCTGGTAACCAAACCATTTTCCGGTGCGGCCCAGACCGCAGACAACCTCGTCAATGTGCAACAGGATGTCGTACTTTTTGCAGATCGCCTGGATGGTTTCCCAGTAGCCAACCGGCGGCGTAATAACCCCGCCACCTGCCGTGATCGGCTCAAGCACAACAGCGCCAACAGTGTCCGGACCTTCCGCGAGTATGACTTTCTCCATCTCCAGCGCCGCACGCACGCCGTAGTCGGCCACATCACCAAACTGCGAGCGGTATTCACAGCAATGGGCAAATTCCACAAAGCCCGGCGTGAAAGGGCCATATTGATTTTTACGCTCAAACTGGCCGGTGGAACTCAGCGCCGTAATGGTGGTGCCGTGATAATCACGCTCGCGAAACAGGATTTTATGCTTCTTGCCGCCGTATTTTTTGTGGGCAATCTGACGAACGATTTTATAGGCTTTTTCATTGGCCTCGGAACCTGAGTTGGAGTAATACACCCGGCTCAGACCAGGCATCTTCTCGATCAGCTTCTTGGCGAACAACGCACCAGGAATATTGCCGGCAGTACCAGCAAAGTAGTTGAGTTTGACCAACTGCTCGCGCACAGCATCGGCAATACGCTCACGGCCATAACCGACGTTCACCGTCCACACGCCACCGGAAACCGCATCTAGGTATTCATTGCCCTTGATGTCCCATACGCGCATGCCCTTGCCTTCGACAATCACCATGGGGTCATTCTGCTCCAGCGGTTTGTGCTGGGTAAGGTGATGCCATACGTGGCTGCGATCACTGGCAAGTACTTCAGCTGCATCAAATTCATTCGTCATGTTGTTCATGCCAACCTCCTGCGTGGAACCTTGTTATTGTCAGCGGCCAGCCTGCTCGTGCAGGCGGCGCAGTCATCCAGCAATAGGCTGTGCTGGGCAAATACCTGGGCCAGCCTCTGATGACGAAACTAAGAGCATGGCGCCAACGCAGATAGAACCAGTTGTTACCCAACTGAGGTGCCAGGGCTACGACCCGGCACTTGCGCCGCCCGGACTGGACCAATGTGGCTGGCACCATTGGCTCTTCAGGCACGCCGGGATCAGGGCAAAGATGGCGTATAGCAAGCCGCGATACGCCATGGAGCTGCAATGATTGAAGTCACGATTAATGGCGAGGTTCAGCAACTGCCTGCCGACCTGAGCCTTGACCAGCTGCTTGCGCGTCGGGGTCTTGAAAATCGCCGCTTGGCCGTTGAGCTCAATATGCAGGTGATTCCACGCAGCCAGTTTGTGGCCGTGTACCTGCAAAGCGGCGATCGCCTTGAAATCGTACATGCCATTGGCGGCGGCTGATCAGACGCCATCCATTACTGTACCTGGGAGTCGACATGACGCTTGAGACGCCTTTGGATGATCCGCTGATCATCGCCGGACAATCCTTCAAATCACGCTTGCTGGTGGGTACGGGGCATTACGTCGACCTTGCCGAAACCCAGGCAGCGGTCACTGCCAGCGCTGCGCAAATCGTCACCTTTGCCGTGCGCCGAAGCAACATTGGCCAAGATGCCCAAGCGCCTAACTTGCTTGATGCAATTGCGCCGCAGCACTTTACCCTGCTGCCCAACACCGCCGGTTGCTACACCGCCAAGGACGCTGTGCGCACTTGCCTGTTGGCACGTGAACTGCTGGATGGTCACGACTTGGTGAAGCTTGAAGTGCTGGGTGATAGCCAGACGCTCTACCCTGACATTACTGAGACACTAACCGCGGCACGGCAATTGGTTGAACTGGGCTTCAACGTGATGGTTTACACCACTGATGATCCGCTAATTGCGCGGCGGTTAGAGGAACTGGGCTGCGTGGCAATCATGCCCCTGGGAGCACCTATTGGCTCGGGCCTGGGTATTCGCAATCCGTATAACATCCGGCTGATCGTTGAAAATGCCAAGGTGCCAGTGATTGTCGACGCAGGTGTTGGTACCGCCTCGGACGCGGCAATTGCCATGGAATTGGGCTGCGACGGGGTGTTGATGAACACCGCCATTGCCCGCGCTCGGGAGCCTATCCGCATGGCTTCGGCCATGCGCCAGGCCGTTTGCGCCGGGCGCGAGGCTTATCTCGCCGGCCGCATGCCGCGCCGCCTGGACGGCGATGCCTCTTCACCATTAAGTGGGTTGTTTATTTAACCCACCGGCCTGCCAACGCCTACTGCTTAGGCGTTGGGGCTAAACAAAACCGCCAACTGCTCTGCCGCCAACTGCATATGGCCAATACCCTCTATCAAGTCATTCAGGCTTTTGCGTGCCGTCGGCGCATGGCACGCCAGAGCAGCCACACAACGACCATCGCGATCACGGATTGGCACCGCCACTGCCACCATTCCCGCGACAAACTCCTCGCTGTCGATACCCACACCGCGGCTGCCAATACGCTCAAGCTCAGCCTGCAGCAGCCCTAGGTCGGTAATGGTGCGCGGGGTTTGTGCCGTCAGCTGTAGGGTTTGCAATAGCTGCTGACGTGCATCGACTGGCATCTCGGCCAGAAACAACTTGCCGCTCGCCGTGCAATGTAGGGGCACATGCGTACCGGGCTCCACATGCAGGCGCAACGGCTCATGAGTTTCAACCCGGTCGATATAAATCACCTGGCTTTCATCCAGCGCAGTCAGGTTGCAGGTTTCCCCCAGGGCTTGCACCAGCGATTCAAGGATCAGCCGATGGCGCTGCATGACCACATCATTGCGCAGTAAACGCAGACCAAGCTGCGTGGCGCGTGGCCCAAGCAAATAGGTCTTTTCATCCACTTCGCGCAACAGAAAACCCAAGCGCTCCAGAGCCTGGACCATACGCAACAGCGTGGCCTTTGGCGTGGCCAGGCGATGGCTCAGCTGGGCCAATGACATGGGCGTGTCAGCCAGGGCGATGGTCTCCAGCAATAACAACGCGCGCAGGCTGCGATCAGGATTTGCAGCTGAATCCGGACCGGCCAACACATCACTGAATTTCGATACGTTTTGTTCCGATTTAGTAATCATCTGAAAATTTCATCCCTAAATTAACTGCATGATTATAAAACAAATAATGCTATAGGCCAGTTGTACCAAGCCATTGGACTCAATCGAAACATATTTCTGGCCCAACAATAATGAACCATTTTGTTCTAATTTAATTTTGAAGTTCGGTTTCACACTAATAAAAACAAAGAGGATTTCGAATGTCGCTCACCTATGACTTCGTCGTAGTGGGTGCTGGTTCAGCTGGCTGCGTGCTGGCAAACCGGCTCAGCGAGAACGGGCGCTACAGCGTCTGCTTGCTGGAAGCAGGCCCACCCGATCGCTATCCGTGGATCCACATCCCCATTGGCTACGCCAAGACCATGTTCCACCCGGTCTATAACTGGGGCTTCTACACCGACCCAGACCCGGGCATGAACAATCGCCGCATCTACTGGCCGCGTGGGCGAGTTTGGGGCGGCTGCAGCTCAATCAATGGGCTGATCTACATTCGCGGCCAGCAGGCTGATTACGATGCCTGGGCCGAATCCGGCAACCAGGGCTGGAGCTGGAAGGACGTACTGCCCTACTTCTGCCGCGCTGAAAACAACGACCTTGGACCCGGGCCGACCCATGGCACCGATGGCCCGTTATCCGCCTCAAGCATCAAGGCGCGCCACCCTCTCACCGAAGGTTTCATTGAAGCCGCCAAGGCACTGGGCGTTCCGCGCAGCAATGACTTTAATACAGGCGATCAGGAAGGGGTCGGTTATTACCAGTTGACCACCCGCAATGGCTTGCGTTGCAGCACGGCGGTGGCCTATCTGCACCCGGCGCGAAAACGCAGCAACCTGACCATCATCTCGCTGGCCAAGGCGCAAAAAATACTGTTTGAGGGCAAGCGCGCAACAGGAGTGGTGTTCGAGAAAGAGGGGCAACTGCAAACCATCAATGCCAGGCGCGAAGTGATACTCAGCGCCGGCGCCTTGCAGTCGCCGCAGTTGCTGCAGCTTTCAGGCGTTGGCCCAGCCGAGTTGCTGAAGCGGTTTTCGATCCCCTTGGTGCACGAGTTGCCCGGCGTCGGTGAAAACCTGCAGGATCACTTGCAGATCCGTATGATCTACCAATGCACCCGGCCCATTACCACCAACGATGAGCTGCGCTCGCCCTGGCGCAAGCTGCGCATGGGCTTGCAGTGGCTCTTTACCCGCAGTGGGCCGCTGGCCATTGGCATCAACCAAGGCGGATTGTTCACCAAGGTGCTTGAACAAAGTAAAACGCCCGATATCCAGTATCACTTTGGCACACTCAGCGCCGACTCCGCAGGCGGCAAGGTTCATCCGTTTTCCGGGTTCACCATGTCGGTTTGCCAGCTAAGGCCAGAGAGTCGTGGTTATGTGCGGATCGTGTCTAACGACCCTAATCAGCCACCCTCAATGCAGCCCAATTACCTGTCCACCGAACTGGACCGGCAAACCGCGATTGCCGGTGTGCGCTACACGCGCAAGCTGGCGCAGACAGGTCCTCTCAAGGCGCTGATCAAGCGTGAGCACCTGCCGGGTATCGAGCAACAGAGTGACGAGCAGATTCTTGAGTTCTGTCGCCAGTACGGTGCAACCATTTTCCACCCTTCAGGCACGTGCAAAATGGGCTCGGACCCCTTGGCAGTGGTTGACTCGCGTTTGCGTGTTCACGGCCTCAAGGGCTTGCGGGTGGTTGATTGCTCGATCATGCCGACCTTGGTGTCCGGTAACACCAATGTGCCGGTGGTGATGATCGCCGAGAAAGCCTCGACGATGATTCTCGAAGATGCCGTCAAGCCCATGCTTGTTGAGCCCAATGCTATTGCAGCGCAGCCCTCGGAAGCGCTTTCCCACGCGCTCTGAGCAACCTACAGCAGTGAAGCTAGCGCTGCGTCGGGTAGCCGCAAGCAGGCTTTATTGCCCAGCCAAACACATAGGAATACTGACATGTCCACGCCCAATCCCGTGCGCAAAGTCGTAATCGCAAGTGTCATAGGCGCCACCATTGAGTGGTACGACTTCTTTCTCTACGGTGTCGTTGCAGGCATCGTTTTCAACCACCTGTACTTTCCCAGCGATGACCCGCTTATTTCAACAATGCTGGCCTACGGCACCTTTGCCGTCGGCTTTCTGAGCAGGCCAATTGGCGGCGTGATTTTCGGTCACTTCGGTGACAAGATCGGTCGGAAAAGCATGCTGGTCATGACCATGATGATCATGGGCGTAGCCACCTTTCTGATCGGTCTGATACCCACCTACGACAGCATTGGCATTTGGGCACCGCTCACCTTGCTGCTGTTGCGCATCTTCCAGGGCATCGGCCTGGGTGGCGAATGGGGCGGTGCAGTGTTGATGGCCTTTGAATATGCCCCCAAGAACAAACGCGGCTTCTACGCCAGTTTGCCGCAAATCGGCCTGGCCATCGGCCTGTGCCTGGCCTCGGGCGTCGTCGGGCTGCTGTCGTATTTCCTGACGGACACGCAATTCCTTGAATGGGGCTGGAGAATTGCCTTCTTGCTTAGCGCAGGCCTGGTATTTGTCGGCACCTGGATTCGTCTCAATGTCATGGAGAGCCCGGAGTTCGCCAAGGTCAAGGCGGAAAATGCCGAAGCCGCCATCCCCTTTGTCGACATGATGAAGCGCTACCCGAAAAACGTGCTGGCCGGCATGGGCGCACGTTATATCGATGGCGTGTTCTTCAATGTATTCGGGGTGTTCTCGCTGAGCTACCTGACCCAAACACTCAACCTGCCGCGCTCAGAAGCGCTGATTGGAGTCATGGTCGCCGCTGTTGTCATGTGCTTTAGCATTCCCATGTTTGGCGCCTTGTCCGACCGCATTGGCCGTACCCGGGTGTATTTCTGGGGATCACTGATTACCGCCATCTCAGCCTTCCCGGCGTTTTGGCTGATGATGACCAGCGACGGCAATATGTTCATTATTTGGCTCGCCATTGTGGTGCCACTCGGCATTTTCTATGCGGCGGTGTATGGGCCAGAAGCGGCACTGTTCTGTGAGTTGTTTGACGCCAAGGTGCGTTACACGGGGATCTCGTTTGTCTACCAATTCTCCGGGATCTTCGCCAGTGGCTTGACCCCGATGATCGCCACCGCGTTGATGCGCAGCAGCGACGGGCAACCCTGGACGACATGCCTTTATGTACTGTTCGCCGGAGCGGTAAGTGCTTACTCCGCATGGTGGATTGGCAACCGCAACAAGCGCTCGGCCAATGAATCACTGCTGAACACGGCATCTGCCACCAGTCGCTAACCGCTTGCTAAACAAGTGGCCCCGCTTGCGAGTTGTCGCTTGCGGGGCTTTTGTTTGGGCTGCTTGTACTGAGTTACAAGCCAGGTATCTGGCACCATCAAGGCGCCAATCCTGGCTCTTGGCTTAAAAACGCCAGGCACTAGACTCTGCGCACCTCTCCAACGGAGAGCCGCCTCCCTTCCCGCTGGCAACACCGCACCTTGCGTCCTGGTTGCAGATCGGGAAACAGCAAAATAATAACAATGCGCCACAAGCTTCCAACTGTTGAATCAGCCGGTTGGATTCTTTGTTGTGCGCTTTATATGGAGCCGAATATTACTGACACTTGAGAGCCACTGCCATGAACGACTATCCGACCCTGAAAGAGCTGGGCATTGACGCCGCCGGAACGATCAAGCGCTTTAGCTTGCGCCACGAACGCGACCGTGATGTGTTGAAAATCTACTTCCATCGCCCAGCCAACTCTCTGCGCTCGCACAGCCAGAAGTTCACCTTCGCACATCCACGTCGGGCCATTCCCGGACAGAGCCGACACAGTCAAGCGTTTGCCGAACTTGCTGCAAGCAGTCCGGTATTGCGTAGCGCCCTGGCAGAACTCAAGCAGCTAACCGCCGTTGAAGTCGCGCAACTGTCGCCGAAAGAGGAAGTGCTGCAAGATTTGCAACACTTGGAGAGGGTTATGGAAGACAAGCTCGCTGAAATCCGTCAGAAGATCGAATACTTGGCCTGAAACAACTTCAGGCCTGAACGGGCTCAGGCGCTTTAGTCATCTGCTGCATCTTGCTGGCAAAGAGCTGAGCCAAGGCGTCTGAGTCGCCACCCGACTCATCCAGCGCCTCAACCACGGCCTGCAAGGTGGGCTGGGTTTTCGCCAGCAGCGCCTCAATGTATTGCTCAGGCGTCACCTGGGTATGCGCTTCATAGCGTTTGAACAGGTCGAGCAACTGCTTGTTGATGGGGAGCGTCAGGGTGTCTGTGGACATGGGTAAACCTCTCTAGCGAGCCTGGCCCCATCCTTAGCGGGTTCAGCCTCGGACAATAGAGCCAGTTCAGCGCCGGATTTGGCGCCAGCCATGCTGTTAAGCCACTTATCGATCTCCTTGGCCGTATAAGCCACAGCCAACTGGCCCCTTCGCCAAGGCCCGGGCGTCTTTAGAATCAGGCCATCGTTCTGTTATCGAGGCACCACCCATGACCGACCTGACGCTTGAACCTGCCAGCCGCCTGGTGCCTGCACGCGAACTCTTTGGGATCGACAGCAACATGCGCGTACCGGTGCTGCTCAAGCAGGATAACCAAGTGCCCGAGATCGACAGCGCCTACCGCTTTAACCCAGAAGTGACCCAGGCGGTGCTTGCCGGCTTCACCCGCAACCGGCGCGTCATGCTGCAAGGCTTGCACGGCACGGGTAAATCCACCCACATTGAGCAGATCGCCGCACGGCTCAACTGGCCCTGTGTACGGGTCAATCTGGACGGTCATATCAGCCGCCTGGACCTGATCGGCAAAGATGCAATAGTGCTGCGCGAGGGCAAGCAGGTCACCGAGTTTCAGGAAGGCATTCTGCCCTGGGCGCTGCGCCGTCCCATGGCGCTGATCTTCGACGAGTACGACGCAGGGCGCCCTGATGTGATGTTCGTCATCCAGCGGATTCTTGAGCGCGACGGCAAGCTCAACCTACTCGACCAGAACCAGTTGATTACCCCGCATCCACTGTTTCGCCTGTTTGCCACATCCAATACCGTGGGCCTGGGCAACCTCAATGGCCTGTACAACGGTACGCAAGTGCTCAACCAGGCGCAGCTGGATCGCTGGAATATCGTCGCCACCCTCAATTACTTGTCGCCCGAAGAGGAGCAAGCCATTGTCGCCGCCCGGGTGCCACAGTTGCTGGGGCTTTATGACGAAAGCCTGCTGGCCTCGATGGTTGCCGTTGCCGGACTAACTCGCGAGGGCTTTGCCTGCGGCGATCTTTCAACCTTGATGTCGCCGCGCTGCGTGATTTCATGGGCGGAAAACACAGAGATCTTCGCAGATCCAGCGCTGGCATTTCGCTTGTCATTCCTCAACAAGTGTGACGAAGCAGAACGCAGCATTGTCGCTGAATATTACCAGCGCTGCTTCGATCATGAGCTTGAAGAATCTGCCCTGCCCCAGCTGGCACTGGCTTGAGCACTGGCATGCAGCCGCCTCGGCGTGAAAAGCATCAGCAACAACTCGAAGAGTTATGCGCGGCGACCTTGCGTGCGCTCTCGGGAGAACGCCGCCTGCGTTATCGTGGCGCCCGCCTTGAGGTCAATGGGCAACGAATCCCGGTGCGCGCACCACACCTGCAGCCAAACCCTGAGTTTGATGACTTTAACGCCTACCGCGGCGTCACCGACAGCCTGGCGCTGCGCCTCAAGCATAGCGACAGGGCACTGCTGCAAGCACAACTGCCCGACCAGCCGATCGCCCGTCTGGTCTTTGAGCTGCTTGAGCAGCTGCGCGTTGAGTCGCTGGTCAGCGACAGTCATCCGGGCGTACGCCGTAACCTGATGCAGCGTTTTGCCCAGTGGAGCCAGCAGTTTCTCGATTCAGGTCAAACCGAGGGCCATGTAGGGCTGATGCTCTACACCCTGGCGCAAATGAGTTGGTTCTTGCTATGCGGCGGGCGAGCCAGCGAGCAAACCGAGATGTTGATTGAGGCACCCAGGCTAAGCCTGCTCGGTCACTTTGGCCCGCACTTTGGTTTATTGCGCCGCTGCCGTCATCAACAATCGGCGTACAGCCAGCATGCGCGGTTTATCGCGGACAAAATCGTCGAACTGCTGGATCAGCTTGATGTGCAAAATGATGAGCGCCAGGTATCGCAAGTCACTGAAAAGACCCACCTCGCCTTTGCCCTGCTGCTCGACGATGGTGAAGGCGACGGCGAAGGTCAGGACAGCACTCACGCCAACACTCAGGGCAATTCACGCGATAGCCGGGAGGCATTCAGTTACCAGGTGTTTAGCCGTGACCATGACCGAGAAGTACCGGCACGCAATCTGGTTCGTGCAGATCTGCTCAAACAGCTACGCCAGCGCATGGATCAGCGCATGGCGGCTCAGGGCCTCAACGTGCCGCGCCTGGCCAAACGCCTCGGCGCATTGCTGGCCCGTCCCCAGCGAGATGGCTGGGCCTTCGCTCAGGAAGATGGGCAAATCGATGCTGGCAGACTCAGCCGCCTGATCATCAGCCCGCAACAACAGGAAATATTCCGCCAAGAGCGCGTGCGCCCACGATGCGATTGTGCAGTCAGCCTGCTGATTGATAACTCCGGCTCCATGCGCAATCACATCGACGCCATCGCCTTGCTCGCAGACACCCTGTGCCGAGCGCTGGAACTGGCAGGCGCGCAGACTGAAATACTCGGCTTCACAACCGGCCAGTGGAATGGGGGGCGTCCATTAAAGCGTTGGCGCGCAGCGGGGCAACCGGCAAATCCGGGACGTCTGAATGAGCTGGAGCATCGCATCTACAAAGATGCCGACACCTCGTGGCGTAGAGCACGACCGAGCATCGCCGCGCTACTCAAATCCGATTTATTCCGCGAAAGCGTCGACGGTGAAGCCCTGCTTTGGGCCCAGCGCAGGCTGCTGAAGCTGCAAGCCACACGGCGTATTTTGATCATCATCAGCGATGGTTGCCCAATGGACGGCGCAACACACCAGGCCAACGCCAGCGATATTCTTGACCTGCACTTAAAACAAGTCGCCCGGCAGATTGAACAGCAATCCTCGGTGCACTTGTATGCCTTGGGTGTTGGCCTGGACCTGAGCAACTACTACCGCAACAGCCTGGAGCTAGACCTTGCAAGCAGCTTCGACAACCGCGTATTCGATGAGATTCTACAGCTGCTGCAGCGGCGCCAATAAGCCTGCAGATCGACTATCATCTGGCTCCTTCACCCATAGAAAAATAAACCGCTGAGCCACGCTGTCTTTTGGTGCAAACACCTGATTTATCGCGACTTTTTGCCCCTCATTCGAGCATAAAGAACTGGCCCTAGACAGGCTGTAAATGTGGCCCTAAACAGCTCAACAACACAGGCGGATTATTGGTCCGGTCAAACATAATTGACGGGCAAAACCAGCCGCACTTGCAGCAAAATTATCCCCTGGTTTCCCGTTAAGCCTTGCTCACACAGCAGCAGTAGTTCGATCTGCACTTTCGTAATCCAAAACAACTAGAACGGAGTACGCAGTTATGACAACCAGCAAAGGATTCACACGACCAATCGTCCTCGCCCTGTGCTTACTGGCGGCCGCCATGGGCAGCAGCATTACTCAAGCGAAAACCTTCCGCGTGGCTGTAGGCGATGGTGCTGGCGGCACCCAACATGAGCTGGGCCTCAAGTTTGCTGAAGAACTAAAAGCCCGGACCGGTGGCAAGGATGACGCCAAACTCTTCCTCAATGGCCAACTCGGCAGCGAAGAAGACACTGTCAGCAACGCGGCAATGGGCACGCTGGACTTCTCGATTCTGGCCATCAATAACGTCACGCCATTCTCGCCCTCGGTTGGCATCCTGACGATGCCCTACATGATCCAAAGCCTCGATGATGCCGTGGCCCTGACCCAGAGCGATATCGGCAAGACCCTGATTGACAACACAGTCCGCGATGCCGGTGTACGCATTATCGGCTGGGCCTACTCAGGTTTCCGAGTGCTGACCAACTCGAAGAAGCCGGTCAAGACCGTGGAAGATCTGGCAGGCCTGCAGATTCGCGTCCCCAAGAACGAAATCATGATCGACACCTATCGCGCCTGGGGCATCAACCCAACGCCGATGGCCTGGTCCGAAACCTTTACCGGATTGCAACTGAAGGTGGTTGATGGCCAGGACAACCCTTACTTGACCGTCAATGCCATGAAGTTTGACGAGGTGCAAAAATACGTTACCAACCTGCGCTACCTGTTCTCTATCGAACCACTGATTGTCAGTGAGTCGATGTTCCAGGAACAAAGCCCAGAAATGCAGCAAATCATCCTCGATGCAGGTAAAGCGGCGACGCTGCACAGCGCCAAGTGGCTGGTTGAGCAGGAAGGCAGGATCAAGCAAGAGCTGGTCGCAAAAGGTATGGAAATTACCGACCCGGCCAATGGCGAGAAAGAGTGGATCGACCTGGCCGTGTCGAAAGTCTGGCCCAAGTACTACGAGCAACTCGGCGGCAAGGAGCAAGTCAATGTGGTGCTCAAGGCATTGGGTCGCGAGACCATCTAGGCCTGCATCTGAACGTTGAAACCGCCATCGGTGCAACCCACCGATGGCTGACCGCCCACGCTGTAGAACGCAAAGCTCAATTGCTGGGTGACGCGTTCGGGAAAGCGCTATGAAACCTGCCAGCCTTTTATTCAAAATTATCGACAACCTTGAAAATTACATCTGCCGGGTACTCTTGGCGCTGTTTGTAATTATCCTGTTTGCCCAGATTCTCAGCCGTAACCTGTTCAATCACTCGCTCTCCTGGACAGAAGAGTTGGTGACCTACATGTTTGTCTGGTTCGCCTTCTTTGGCGCCAGCTACGCCGCCAAACTGGCCGCCCATAACCGCGTGACGTTTCAGTTCAAGCTGATGCCGCGCAAGGTGGCCGTTGCGCTTGAAGCGCTTTCGGACTTGATCTGGATCTGTTTCAACTGCTACTTCGTCTACCTCAGCGTGATGTTCTTCATGAAGGCCAATGTCTTCTGGAAATCACAAACCCTGGGCGTGCCGATGAAGTACCTCTACCTGATTTTGCCAATCGCCTTCAGCTTGATGACCCTGCGCGTGCTTCAGGTCAACTACTACAAGCTGGTCAAGGGCATCGACATCCGTGATCCGGAGACCCAGGAGCTGGACAAGATTATCCACGACGCCCAAGCCCAGACACCTGAGCAAACCCCAGATACCCGCAAAGTAAACCACTTGGAGCGGGCTCATGGTTGATACCAATATCGTCTACATCCTGTTTGGATCCTTCATCTTGCTGCTGCTGATTGGCACGCCGATCAGCATCTCATTGGCGGTTTCGGCCCTGGCCTCTTTCCTCTACCTGGGCGAAAACCCGATCAAGTTTGTCCAAATCGCCTTCACCTCGGTGGGTTCCTTCCCATTGATGGCGCTGCCCGCATTTATTCTGGCAGGCGCATTAATGGAGGCGGCGGGTATTTCCAGGCGCTTGGTGGCGCTGGCCGAAAGCTTTGCCGGACCTATCACCGGCGGCATTTCGGCAGCCGCAGTGCTAGCGTGCCTGTTCTTCGGCGCCATTTCAGGTTCGGGCCCGGCGACCACGGCGGCCGTCGGCATGCTGATGATCCCGGCGATGGTCAAGCGCGGTTACGCCAAGGGCTATGCCTCGGCGGTTACGGCCTCGTCCGGCGGTTTGGGCATCATCATTCCGCCGTCGATTCCGATGGTCATCTTCGGGATTTCAGCCATGGGCATGCTGCCACCGCCTGCCGCAATCGAGAAATACGGTGCATTCGACACAGTGTCGATCCCAAAACTCTTTATCGCAGGCGTCGTCCCTGGCCTGATGCTGGCGGGTGGCCTGTTGATCATGAACTACTTTCGCTGCAAGAAACTGGGGTATACCGGGAGTAGCGAAGGTTGGTCGGCAAGCAAGATACGCAAGGCCATGCGTGAAGGATTCTGGTCGATGCTGGCGCCATTTGTGATTCTCGGCGGCATCTATACCGGCCTGTTCACCCCGACCGAATCAGCCATAGTGGCGATCTTCTATACCTTGTTTGTCGGTTTGTTTATCCACAAAGAGTTGCATTACAAAGAGATTTTCAAATCGCTTGAGACAACCACATGGATCACGGGCCGGGTGCTGGTCATTCTATTCACCGCCACGGTGTTTGGCCGTTTGCTGGTGGAGAATCAGATTCCAGCGGTGGTGGCCGACTCGATGCTGAGCCTGACCGACAATATCTACCTGATCTGGATATTGATTATTGGCTTCCTGCTGTTTGTCGGCATGTTCATGGAAACCCTGGCCGCAATCATGATTCTGACCCCGGTGATATTGCCGATCACCTACACCTTGGGCATTGATCCGGTGCACTTTGGTATCGTGCTGATCTGCTGCTTGAGCATTGGCTTCATGACGCCGCCCATGGGTGAAAACCTGTTTATTGCCTCGGGTATATCCGGCACCGCGATTGAGGACATATCCAAGCGTGCCTTGCCATTCGTCGCGATATTGACCGTTGCGACCTTTATCATCGCCTGCGTGCCCGCAATCAGCCTGACGCTGCCCAGATTGCTCGGTTACTGACCGGGCCCAGCAGAAATAAAAATGGCCCGTAACGGGCCATTTTTATTTGAGTGAATAACTCGCTGGCGAACCACAATAATGGCTGCAACCTCCAGCCCTGTCAGGGATATAACAAGCGCTCCGCCAACGCATCAGCCACCCGCGCGGGAGGCCGTTTATCCGCTTGGGCGTGGGCAAAGATCTCGGTCAACCGGGAAGATATTCTGGCCAAATGCGCTGTGATCGAAGGCAAACTTTCACCTTGGTGATTAAGGGCCACGTAAATCAAGCCGCCAGCGTTAATCACATAATCCGGGGCGTAGAGAATACCCCGGGCTTGCAGTGCGTCAGAAATATCAGGGCTGGCCAATTGGTTGTTGGCCGCACCAGCAACTGCAGAACAACGCAGGCGAGACACCGCCAGTTCATCAAACACGCTGCCCACCCCGCAAGGCGCCAGGATGTCACAGGGAACGCTGAGGATCTCGTGATTAGCCACTGGATGCGCGCCAAATTGCTCGATCGCCAATTCCACCTTGCCCAAATCCAGGTCGCTGACCAACAACTCCGCGCCCGCAGCATGCAACTGCTCAGCCAGTGCGTAGCCAACGTTGCCCAAACCCTGGATCGCCACCCGCAGGCCTTCCAGGTCATCCGACCCCAAGCGTGCATAGGCCGTGGCCCGAATACCAGCAAAGACTCCCATTGCAGTGTGGGGTGATGGATCGCCGGCCTGGGTGGTACTGGTGACATGTTGAGTGGCTTGGGCGATGCAATCCATATCAACACTGGAAGTACCGCTGTCCATGGCAGTGATGTAGCGGCCATCGAGGGTTTCGATAAAGCGGCCAAATGCTTCAAACAATGCGGCGCGGTCATTTACGTGGGGCGCCCGCATGATCACCGCTTTGCCACCGCCTTGATCCAAACCGGCCAGCGCCGCTTTATAGCTCATGCCCTGGGCAAGACGAATCGCATCCTGCACCGCCACTTGCGTATTGGCGTAGGGTAAAAAACGGCAGCCACCCAAGGCAGGCCCCAATCGGGTGTTGTGTATTGCAATGATTGCCTTGAGACCTGTCTGCGGATCCTGTGCGAGATGTAGCGTCTCAAACCGGGCGGCGTCCATGATGTCAAACATGATAAAGCTCCCTAGAGTCTGCTGCCCTTCCATCCCCAGCTGCGCTGCGGCGAAACGGTGACAGCCCCCAATGCGGACTGATGCAATTATAGCTTGCCGCTAAAAAAGCAACTGACTGGCTCAGCATAAGCCAGTGCAACGGCCTGCGCTGTGTGCATAAGCAGGCGCTCGCAAACCCTTGGATAAACTGCCTTATTAGATTTAACTTTCGGCTATGGACGCCAGATCGCAAGAGGGTTACAAATGGCAAATCAGAGGTATCGCCATGAGCCCACGCCAACGCTGCTTTGCCTGTCTTGCACAAAGCCCGCCCGCCTTGCTTGAGGCGGCGCTGTGGCTTGCCGCTGAACATGATCCCAGCCTGCAACCGGCGCAGACTATCGCCGAGTTCGATGAACTGCTGCATCAGGTGCGAACGCGGCTACCGGTGCTGCCAGCCGCTCAATTGGCAATGCCGTTGCTGCGCTGTTTGGGTGACCTGGATTTTCACGAGGATGACAGCGCTCCGCTGCGCCCCCAAGCCAGCTTGCTGCACCTGGTCATGCGCCGCCGACGCGGGCAACCTCTGGCGCTGGCGATAATCGCCCTGGAACTGGCCCAACGCCTGGATATACCGTTGCAGGGAGTCAATTTTCCCGGTCATTTTTTAGTCCGGGTACCTGGTGCCGATCATATGCTTGATCCTTGCAGTGGCCGTCGCCTGTATACCCAAGACTGCCGCGCCCTGCTGATCCGCTACTTTGGCAGCAGCAGAGAGTTGCAGGCAGACAACTTCGCAGCCTGCGACCACGTGGGCATACTCCAACGTATGTCGCGCAACCTGCGACACCTGCATGCGCAAGATGATGATTACCTGGCAGCCCTGAAGGATGCTGAACGCGTGCTACTGCTTGGTCCTCCCAATGCAGCAGATCATCTGGCACGCGCCGATATCTACCAACAATTGGCGTGCCCGCAAGCCGAGCGTTTTGATGTTGAGCGCGCCTTGATGCTCAGTGAAGACGGCGTGACCCAGTTAGCGCTTGGCGATCGCCTGCGCAAACTGGGTCACGCCCAACCCTTGCACTGACAGCCCTGGCTACAGCAACCCCTGCGCCTTGGCACGGGCAACCGCTTGAGTGCGTCGCGCAACCCCGAGTTTGCCGTTAATACGCCGCGCGTGGGTCTTGACCGTATGCAGCGAGATAAACAGCTGGTCGGCGACTTCCTGATTGGAGCAACCCTGGGCAATCAACCTCAAGACTGCAAGCTCGCGGCAACTGAGCAAGGTATCGACGCTGTTGGCTGCAACAGGTACATCCATGCTGCGCTGGGCCCACAACCGCTTATAGTTCAAGCGCCCAGCCAACTCATGCAACTGGCCACGGGCATGAGCCTCGCCCACTCTATCGCCCATCGCGTCGCAGGCACGGGCCAGGAGTGCCCAAAGCTCGCAGGCCACCACCAACCGTCCCTGTTCAATCACCTCGTCAAGCATCTGTAGCACAGGCCCGCGCACATCCTTGCCCTGATCAAGATCGATACTCAAGAGTGAATAGCGCAGTCGCACGATTAGCTCTGGATAATATTGTGGCGGCAGCATGGCGTGCTCGCGCCGGTGATACTCAAGCACGCGTGTAAGCGCCTCGCGCGCGCGCTCGTGATGGCCCTGAAATATCCACAACTGGCTGCTGGCCAAGAGCAACACCCCACGGTACAGAGTATCGGCTACGCGTTGACGCTGCATAAGGCGTTCGGCCTCAGCAAGCAAGGCAAAGGCACCGGCGATATCACCTTCATAGGCGGCCAGCTCAGCCATGGCCAGGTAACTGTAGAAAGCGCCCGGATCGCCGTACTCAAGCGCGTCGTTCAACGCCGTGCGCAGCAAACAGCGGGCATCCTCAAACTGGCCCTGACGGATCGCCAAGCGCCCAAGACGCAGATGGATACGCCCCAGCACCGGGGTTTTACGCAATGCCTGATGCTGGTATTGATCACGCACCCGCTCCAGCAGCGCCTGGGCGCGAACGAACTCGCCACGCACTTCAAGCAATAACGCGTGATCAAGCTCCAGCAGCGCCTCAAACACCACACTGCCATGACTTCTTGCGACCTTGAGCGCCTCGTGGGCCAAGCGCTGGGCGTCATCCAGACGGCCTTCACCAATCGCGATCTGGGTCAATACCGAGTGGCAGATCAGCGCCTGCGCCCAGGCATTTTCAGGCAGGTATTGAAGGGCCTGCTGCAAATGCTCGATGGCCTCCTCGCTGCGCACTCGCGAGCAAGCCTCGACCCCTTTTAAAGCCTGCCACTGAGCGAACATTTCACGGGTACGGGCCGGATCAGGTCGTGGCTGAAATCGCCCCAGCGCGGCAGCGCAATGGCTGGCCTCGTCCAGTCGCCCGGCCAGCAACATGATCCAGCCATTCAAAGCCACCAACCGTGGCGTACTCATCAACAGGTCTTCTGGCAAATCTGCACGCCAGCGCAGTATCAACCCAATGTCTTTACCCTGCAGCAGGTTCTCTTCGGTAAAACGTTCGAGAAAACTCGCCGCCACTTCTGGCTGGCCCGCCTTGAGCGCATGCTCTACCGCAGCGGGAATATCGCCATTGGCGGCAAACCATTGGCTGGCATGCAAATGGATGGCAGTTACAGAGGTATTGGACGAACAGTGCCGAAGCTGAATAGCCAGGGGCTCGAACAGCTGAAACCAATCCCCCTGATCATCAATCGGCTGGATGAACAAGCCGCGCGCCCGCAGCGCCTGCAACCAGTGGGCGCCCTCGCCCACACCCAGCACATGCTCACACAACTCGGCGTTGAAGCGTGACAGCTGGGCCAGCTGCAGAAGGGCCTGGCGCAACTCCGGCACCAGCCCGCAGAGCACCTCATGCTCAATATAATCGAGCAACACACTGTTGCTGCCACTGAGTTCATGATGGCTTTCATAACGCGAATGGCTGGCGGCAAGATGCAATAGGCGCATGGCTGCCGGCCAGCCGGCACAATGATCGAATAACAGTTCGGCATGGGGCAAGTGGGCGACATCTGTATTGCCCAACCACTGGCACAACTCGTCGTAGCTGAACGCAAGCTCGTTACTGCCCAGCTCGAACAGTTCGCCCTCAAGCAACAACCGCGGGAAATTACATTGCGGACGTCGGCGACTGCCCAGCCACCAACCGATACTGTCGCCAGCACTACTGATCAAGCGATCAAGGTAGCTATCGAGCAGTTCGTTGGGCTCACGCGAATAGTCGTTAAGGATAATCCAGAGCTTGCGGGTCTCGGCACCAATAGCCAGCAACAACTGGGGCTCTGAAAGCGCCTGCGAATATCCCAAGGCACTGGAGAGTTGCTGGCACAGTTCTGCGCAGCTCCAGTGCGCCCCGGCGCAATTGAGCCAGACCACTGTTCGATCGGCTGGGCACTGGCGCATGCAATCAGCCAGCAACACCGACTTGCCAAAGCCGGCCGGTGCAACCAAAAGACGCAGGCGACAGTTCTCAGCCAGCAAACGTTGCTGTAGCTGTGAACGGATAACGTGCCCAGGCGGCACTCTGGGCAATGTGGTTTTGGCGCAGACGGGAAGTGCCACGCCAGCGGAAAATGCGTAAGCGCTCATAGCCACTCATAATTATTGTTGTGGAGCAGATAGCATAGGACGCTAACGCCTATCCCGCCCGGGATGAAGCTCCATAAGCCCGACTGATGCCGGGCAATAAAAAAAGCGGCCCGAAGGCCGCTCTAAATTTGGAGTGTCAGTCTGCATCAAGCTCGAATCAACGCACCCCGGATGCGCGCAGGGCGGCTGGCGTGTAATCGGCAACGCTGGCCTTGAAGCCGAACTCGTAGGCGGTGCTTTCTTCGTTTTTCAAGCCCAGCGCGATGTAGCGTCCGGCGATTATGTCGTAGAGGGTTTCCACGGTATAACCGGTCATCTGCCGTGGGTAATAGTACTGGGCATGACCTTCAGCGACGCGCCAGAGTTGGCCGCGACCGTCGTAGTGATCGGCCAGAACGATTTCCCAGCTGTCCTCATCCACAAAGTAGTGACGTTTGGCGTAGATGTGGCGCTCGCCCGACTTCAGCGTTGCCTCGACCTCCCACACACGGTGCAGTTCATAGCGGGCAAGATCCTGATTGATATGGCCTGCCTTGATGATCTCGTCGTACTTCAGCTTCGGTGAGTCCAGCTTGTAGGCGTTATAGGGAATATACATTTCCTTCTTGCCGATCAGCTTCCAGTCATAACGGTCTGGAGCACCCGAGAACACGTCAAAGTTATCGGCGGTACGCATGCCGTCAGACGCGGTACCTGGGCCGTCGTAGGCAACTTGCGGCGCACGGCGGACACGACGCTGACCCGCGTTGTAGATCCATGCCAGGCGCGGTTCCTTGACCTGGTCAATGGTCTCGTGCACCAGCAACACGTTACCAGCCAACCGCGATGGCGCCGTTACCCGCTGCTTGAAGTACAACAGGATATTGTTGGTCTTGGCCGGATCAGCCCCTTCCAGCTCGGTCGGGAATGCCACTTCATCGTCAAACTTGACCAGGCTGTATGAGCCATTTACCTGTGGCGTGGCCTGGACGATATGCCGGCGCACGTTGCCGCCGCGATAACGAGTGATATGGTTCCAGATCACCTCAACCCCGGTCTTGGGAATCGGGAATGCATAGTAGCGACTCTCGCTGAAGTTCTGCAGGCCGTTACCGCCATCGACACCCACGGTATTGAGCGCACTTTTCTTGGCTGCCGCGTAAATTTCAGGTGGAGCACCCGCTGTGCGGTGGGTGGTGTACACCGGCATTTTGTAGGTTTGTGGATAACGCTTGAACATCGCCAGTTGGCCGGCAGACAACTTGTCCTTGTACTGGTCAACGTTGCTCGCAGTAATCACGAACAAGGGTTTCTCGTTGGCAAAGGGGTCAGTGACAAAACCGGCTGCATCGACAGCGCCAGCCGTTTTTGGCAGGCCGCCATCCCAGGCGGGAATAGTGCCTTCAGCGTTTCCAGCCTTCTCAGCGCCCAGTGGAGTCAGCGTTGTGCCTAGTTGGGCCGCTTCTTGCTCAGACACGGCAGCCATTACACTGCTGGCCAGCAATGACAGCAACAGCGCGCCCGTCGATAGGATTCTTGTGTTTTTCATCGATTACGGATCCTTTGGTTATCGTTGATCAGAAGTTCACGCCGAAGCTCAGGGCAACGAAATCACGGTCTGTAATCACGCTGTAATCACCACCAAAGAAGTCGGTATAGCTGAGGCTCGCGTTGTAGGTGTTCTGGTATTCGGCATTCAAGCCAAGGCTTATGGCTTTGCTGCCTTCAGTGAAGTTAGGACCATAACCGCTGACGTCATGCGACCACGCCAGGCTTGGAGTCAGGTTGATGCCGGCAAAAACGTTGTTGTAGTCGGCACTGGCACGCAGGCGGTAACCCCATGAGCTCGAAGTGTAGAAACCATCGTCATTACACTCGTCAGGATTTGCCGCGTTGAACGCCTCACAAACACCTGGTGCAGTAAACTCACCGGCACCAAAGATTGGGTCGCGACCAAAGCGCACCTCTCCAACATCATCGCTAATTCCACTGATGTAGTTATAGCCTACCTCGCCGAGTAAGGTCAGACGGCTGGCCCCCAATACCCGGTCGATGAACTGCACAGCCGTAATCTGCGCCTGGGTCACTTCACGGCGCTCGTAGCCATGCAGGTCAGCCGCTGATGTGTTTTGCGAGTCACCGGAAACAAAGATTGGCGAGAACGGCAGGCCCAGTGCGGCAAAGGACATGTCGGTCGAGTTGATCTGCAGCGGCATGTTCGGACGGTAGCTCAACTCACCCGAAACTGCGGTGCCTTCAACGTTGGTGGCGAAGCTCAGACCGTACAGCCGGATGTCTTCGGGGTACTCGATAAAATAGCGTGCGTCTGGCGCACCCGGAATGAACGCAGCGCTAGGCGAAGTGGTGCGAATGGTGCTGAACACCGGACCACGGCTGTGATAATTCATGGTGTACAGGCCAAACTCGGTATCGTTGAGCGACTCTGCATACCAGCGTAAGGCCAAGCCATACTGACCGCTGTCCCGTGCATCACGGTCGCCAGCACGCGGGATGTAGGCGTTATCGACAAAGGAGTTGGTCGACTCGCCCGGCGGCAGGTCCGGCCCGGCAACTACCAAGCGGTCTTCGCAACCATCCGCGACGACATCGGAGGTCGAGAAAAAGGTGCCGCAGTTATCCGCGACCGTCTGATCCCATTCCAATTGGTAGAAGGCTTCCATGCTCACGCTATCGGTCAGGCTTTGCGATACATAGAGCATGTTGACCGGAATCAAGCCTTCCTTGATTTCCGCGCCTGGGCGACGGAATGCAGCGGCGTCAATCGGGTTAATTGAGTTGATCGAGTTCTGGATAAAGGTACTTTCACCCCAACTGACCACCTGCTTGCCAACCCGTACACTGCCTGGCAAGTCGCCAATGCTGTAGTTGTGGTAGATGAAGGCATCGAGAATCTCGCCGCCCGATGATTGCGCGGCTTCTTTGCGATTGTGGTCGTCGATGTCATAGAACAGGCGGCTTTCATCCTTGGTTTCGAAGTCATACCAATACTTGCCGCGGATAAATACCCCGGTGTCACCGTACTTCAACTCAAGGTCGTGGATACCCTTGAAGATCTTCGAGAAAGTTTCACCTTTCTTGAAGTTAAGCCGGCCGTCATCCGAGGTACGCGACGAGGCGGTCCCGCCACTGGCAGTCGAGATAAAGTCCTTGTCGCCGTCACGGGTAGCCCAACTCGCCCCCACAGAAAGCGAGGAGTCAAACTGCGCCTCGATAGGGCCGATGTTGAAATTCACAGCCTGGGCTTGTGTTGTGCAGCCGAGCGCGACTGCAGCAGCCAGCGCACAAGGCTGAAAGAATGCATGTCTTGTTTTTGTTGTCATGCGACGCTCCTGAAAGCGATGTGTTGAGTGTTGCCGCCAACCTACCCAGAGCGCCCCCGGGCGATAAGCGCCCGAAAGAGGTATTTTGGCTGTCAGTCGAAAGAGTGAATCCCCCCGCCAACACGGGGTTTCAGGAGATCAATCGGCATGCACAATGGTGCATTATTGAGTGACTGAATGATGAGCCAACAGCTACCGACACCGCGCACTGCCTGGCTATGACAAACCTCTAACCCCCGCTTTAGACAGCTTGTTCGATACAAGCATCAGCCAACACAGGCTCAGGCCCCGCATCGTATTAAAATCAATACACCGTATTTAAAACAATACAACCTCAGCAACTTGCAGTTTCAGCGGCCTCGCACTGGTTGATTGAAGGTGACCGCCCTGATCCGTATTGATTTCAATACAGGCCAGGAAAACCCAGAACCCATAGACCTGCTTAAACCATTGATTTTACTGGGAATTTTAACGATGGCACCCACTTTGCAGACAGTTTTCGCAAGACGCCCGCTATGGCGGGCACCTGAATCATCGTCTGCAACAGAAACAGGCGAGACTGTCACTTGAGGAGTTCACATGAGCGAATTGCGTTTTACCGTCGAGCACGAATGGCTGCGTCTGGAAGAAGATGGCCTGGTAACCGTTGGCATCACTGCCTTTGCCCAAGAAGCACTGGGTGACGTGGTATTCGTGCAATTGCCGGAAGCGCAAAGCTACAGCGCCGAAGCCGAAGTCGCGGTGTTGGAGTCGGTTAAGGCCGCCAGCAACATCACCATGCCGCTGGACGGCGAAGTGGTTGAAATCAATACCGACCTCGAAGCCAGCCCTGAGCTGGTTAACGAAGATCCGCTGGGCCAAGGCTGGTTCTTCCGCTTCCGCCCTGCCAACCCAAGTGCCATCAATGATCTGCTCGACCAGGCTGCTTACGATCGCCTGCTAAACGCTAACGCTGACGCCTGAGGCTAGCTGATGACTGACCTGACGACCGAAAACGAATTTATCGCGCGCCACATCGGCCCGCGTGACGCTGACATCAACGCCATGCTCCAACAGCTTGGCTTTGATTCACTCGACGCACTCAGCGCAAGCGTTATCCCCGAGAGCATCAAGGGCACCAGCGTACTGGGCCAGACTCCGGGCCTGAGCGAAGCCGCTGCATTGGCCAAGATCAAGGCGATCGCCACTAAGAACCAGCAGTTCAAGACCTTTATTGGTCAGGGCTATTACGGCACCCATACGCCGTCGCCGATTCTGCGTAACCTGCTGGAAAATCCAGCCTGGTACACAGCCTACACCCCTTATCAGCCTGAAATTTCCCAAGGCCGCCTGGAAGCGTTGCTCAACTTCCAGACCCTGGTCAGCGATCTTTCTGGCCTGCCCATCGCCAACGCTTCCTTGCTCGACGAGGCCACCGCTGCCGCCGAAGCAATGACCTTCTGTAAGCGCTTGTCGAAGAACAAGGCCAGCAACAGTTTCTTTGCCTCCAAGCATTGCCACCCGCAAACCCTCGACGTGCTGCGCACCCGTGCCGAGCCGCTGGGCATTGAGGTTGTGGTTGGCGATGAAGCCGAAATCGCTGACGCCAGCGCCTATTTCGGCGCCCTGCTGCAATACCCAGCCAGCAACGGCGACATTTTTGACTACCGCGCACTGGTTGAGCGGTTCCACGCAGCCAACGCACTGGTTGCGGTTGCAGCCGACCTGCTGGCCCTGACGCTGCTGACCCCGCCGGGTGAGTTCGGTGCCGACGTTGCCTTGGGCAGCGCTCAACGCTTCGGTGTGCCGCTAGGTTTCGGTGGCCCGCACGCAGCCTATTTCGCCACCCGTGATGCTTTCAAGCGTGACATGCCTGGCCGTCTGGTCGGTGTCTCGGTTGACCGTTTCGGCAAGCCAGCCCTGCGTCTGGCCATGCAAACCCGCGAGCAACATATCCGCCGCGAAAAGGCCACCAGCAACATCTGTACCGCACAAGTCCTGCTGGCCAACATCGCCAGCATGTACGCGGTTTATCACGGTCCACAAGGCCTGACCCGCATCGCCAAGCGCGTGCACCAGATGACCGCAATCTTTGCCCAAGGCCTGGCCAAGCTCGGCTTTGCAGTCGAGCAGGACAACTTCTTCGACACCCTGACAGTTGCCACTGGCGAACGCACCTCGGCCTTGCACAAGCAGGCACGTGAGCTGTCGATCAACCTGCGCGTGGTTGATGCACAGCGGGTTGGTGTCTCGTTCGACGAAACCACTGATCAAGCCGCTGTTGAAAGCCTGTGGGAAGTCTTCGCCGAGCCTGGCAACAGCCTGCCAAGCTTCAGTGAACTGGCCAAGGCCGTTGCTACTCGCCTGCCACAGGCATTGCTGCGTCAATCAGCCATTCTCAGCCACCCGGTATTCAATCGTTACCACTCTGAAACCGAGCTGATGCGCTACCTGCGCAAGCTGGCTGACAAGGACTTGGCGCTGGATCGCAGCATGATCCCGCTGGGTTCCTGCACCATGAAACTCAACGCCGCCAGCGAAATGATTCCGGTGACCTGGGCTGAATTCGGCAACTTGCATCCCTTTGCACCAGCCGAGCAAAGCCAAGGCTACCAGCAACTGACCGACGAACTGGAAGCGATGCTCTGCGCCGCAACCGGTTATGACGGTGTATCGCTGCAGCCTAACGCCGGTTCACAAGGCGAGTACGCTGGCCTGCTGGCCATTCGTGCCTATCACATCAGCCGTGGCGACGATCAGCGCGACATCTGCCTGATCCCGCAATCGGCCCACGGTACCAACCCGGCAACCGCCAGCATGGTTGGCATGCGCGTCGTAGTTACCGCTTGCGATGCTCGCGGCAACGTGGATATCGAAGACCTGCGCGCCAAGGCTATTGAACACAAAGATCGCCTGGCGGCACTGATGATCACCTACCCCTCGACCCACGGCGTGTTTGAAGAGGGCATCCGCGAGATCGCCCAGATCATTCACGACAACGGCGGCCAGGTGTACATCGACGGCGCCAACATGAACGCCATGGTCGGCCTCTGCGCCCCAGGCCAGTTCGGCGGCGATGTCTCGCACCTCAACCTGCACAAAACCTTCTGCATCCCGCACGGCGGTGGTGGCCCAGGTGTTGGCCCAATCGGCGTCAAGGAACACCTGATCCCGTTCCTGCCGGGCCACGCCAACATGGCGCGCAAAGAAGGTGCCGTCAGCGCGGCACCATTTGGCAGCGCGAGCATTCTGCCAATCACCTGGATGTACATCACCATGATGGGTGGCGAAGGCCTCAAGCGTGCCTCGCAACTGGCAATTCTCAATGCCAACTACATTGCCCGTCGCCTTGAAGAACACTACCCAGTGCTCTACAGCGGCACCAACGGCCTGGTTGCGCACGAGTGCATTCTCGATATTCGCCCGATCAAAGACGCCAGCGGCATCAGCGTTGATGATGTGGCCAAGCGCCTGATCGACTTCGGTTTCCACGCACCGACCATGTCGTTCCCGGTTGCCGGCACCTTGATGATCGAGCCGACTGAAAGCGAATCCAAGGAAGAACTGGACCGCTTCTGCGACGCGATGATTGCCATCCGTGACGAAATTCGCGCGGTTGAACGCGGTGATCTCGACAAAGAGAACAATCCACTGAAAAACGCGCCGCACACCGCTCTTGAGCTGGTCGGTGAATGGACGCACAGCTACAGCCGTGAGCAGGCGGTTTACCCGGTCGCCTCGCTTATCGACGGTAAGTACTGGCCACCAGTGGGCCGTGTCGACAACGTGTTTGGCGATCGCAACCTGATCTGCGCCTGCCCGTCTATCGAAGCCTACCAGGACGCCTGATGCAGCACCGGCAAACGCCCGCGCTAGTTGCGGGCGTTTGCACTGATTCAAACCCGGTTCGTGATTCTGGCTCCGGGTGGGCGGCGGTCATCAATCATGATGGCCGCACCAACAACTGAATGCCGAGCGCTATCAGTCCAGCAACGAAACACAGCGGCAATCCTTACAAAGGCAACAGATTCCACTCGCAAGACCACTGCTAACAGCCCCTATCCAGCGCAGGCTACCCCTGACGCTAACAACAACAAAAAGGTGCGTTCCATGGAATTTATCAACACTCTGGTTAACTCAATCAACGGACTTGTCTGGGGCCCGCCGATGCTGGTGGCGATTCTCGGTACAGGCTTGTTCCTGATGCTGCGCCTGAAGTTCATGCCGCTGAGCAAGATTGGCGCAGGCTTCAGCTTGATGTGGAAGGGCCGTAAGAAAGACGACGAAGCCAGCGGTGAAATCAGCCCATTCCAGGCGCTGATGACCTGTCTGGCCGCAACCGTGGGCACCGGTAACATTGCCGGTGTGGCGACCGCGATCTTCCTTGGCGGGCCTGGCGCGTTATTCTGGATGTGGTGCACGGCGCTGGTCGGCATGGCGACTAAATACTGCGAAGTTGTGCTTGCAGTGCATTACCGCGAGAAAGATGAGCGCGGCGAGCATGTCGGCGGGCCGATGTACGCCATCAAAAATGGCCTGGGCAAAAAGTGGCTGTGGCTCGGCACCGCGTTCGCCATCTTCGGCGGACTGGCAGGCTTTGGCATCGGCAACATGGTCCAGGTCAACAGCATGGCCCACGCCCTTGAAACCACCTTCGATGTTCCCCTGTGGGTGACTGGCGTTGTCAGCATGGTTGCTGTCGGCCTGGTTATCCTGGGCGGCATCAAGCGTATCGGTGTGGTTGCCGCTGCCCTTGTTCCCTTTATGTGCATCGCTTACATCATCGCTTCAATCGCGGTGCTGGTGGTGTTTGCCGACCAGATCCCCAATGCGTTCAGCATGATCTTCACCTATGCCTTCAGCCCTGCAGCCGCCACCGGTGGCTTTGCGGGTGCGGCCGTCATGGCGGCGATCCGCTTTGGTGTGGCGCGCGGTATTTTCTCCAACGAAGCGGGCCTCGGTACAGCCGGTATCGCCCAAGCTGCGGGCACCACCAATAGCCCGGTACGCTCGGGCATGATCGGCATGCTCGGAACCTTTATTGATACCTTGGTGATCTGCACCATGACCGGCCTGGCAATCATCTGCTCGGGCGTCTGGACCAGCGGCGTCAGTGGCGCAGCCCTTTCGGCATCAGCCTTTGAGTCGGCAATGCCTGGTTTCGGCGGCGCATTCCTGAGTATTGCCCTGGTGATATTTGCCTTCACCACTATTCTTGGCTGGAGCTACTTTGGCGAGCGTTGCTGGGAGTTTATGGTCGGGACTAAAGCGATCTTGCCGTTCCGCATCATCTGGGTGCTGGCCGTGCCGTTCGGCGCCATTGCCCAGCTCGACTTTGCCTGGCTGCTGGCCGACACCCTCAATGGCTTGATGGCCTTGCCCAACCTGCTCTCGCTACTGCTGTTGAGCCCGGTGGTGGTCAAGCTGACCCGCGATCATTTCAACCCCGACATTGTTAAACGCAGTGTTGAATCGCTGCAGCGCTAACTCAATATGGCGCGAGCGATAAACGCTCGCGCCCGACTTTAAGGACACCTGCAATGTTCTACAAAAGCCTGACTCTGAACGAATACGATCCGGCCTTGGCCCGCGCTCTCAATGCAGAAGATCGCCGCCAGGAAGATCACATCGAGCTGATCGCCTCGGAAAACTACACCAGCCCAGCCGTAATGGAAGCCCAGGGCAGCGGCCTGACCAACAAGTACGCCGAGGGTTATCCGGGCAAGCGTTACTACGGCGGCTGCGAACATGTTGATGTCGTCGAAAGCCTGGCGATTGAACGCGCCAAGCAACTGTTCGGCGCCGATTACGCCAACGTCCAGCCGCACTCGGGTTCGTCGGCCAACTCAGCGGTGTACTTGGCGCTGCTGCAGGCCGGTGACACCATTCTCGGCATGAGCCTGGCCCACGGCGGCCACCTGACTCATGGCGCTAAAGTGAGTTCATCGGGCAAGCTCTACAACGCCATCCAGTACGGCATCGACGAACAAGGCCTGATTGACTACGCCGAAGTCGAACGCCTGGCCCTTGAGCACAAACCCAAGATGATCGTTGCCGGGTTCTCTGCATACTCGCGCACCCTGGACTTCGCCCGCTTCCGTGAAATCGCTGACAAAGTCGGCGCTTACCTCTTTGTCGACATGGCCCACGTAGCCGGCCTGGTTGCAGCAGGCCTTTATCCGAATCCGCTGCCGTATGCGGACGTAGTCACCACCACCACACACAAAACCCTGCGCGGCCCACGTGGCGGCCTGATTATGGCCAAGGCCAACGAGGCGATCGAGAAGAAACTCAACTCGGCAGTCTTTCCTGGTAGCCAGGGCGGCCCACTGATGCACGTTATCGCCGGTAAAGCGGTGTGCTTCAAAGAAGCCATGGAACCGAGCTTCAAGGCTTATCAACAGCAAGTGATCAAAAACGCCCAAGCCATGGCTGAAGTGTTTATCGGTCGCGGCTTTGAAGTGGTTTCGGGCGGCACCGATAATCACCTGTTCCTGCTCAGCCTGATCAAGCAAGGCCTGACCGGCAAAGCGGCTGATGCGGCCTTGGGCGCTGCGCATATCACCGTCAACAAAAACGCGGTACCCAATGATCCGCAGTCACCTTTTGTCACCTCGGGGATTCGCATTGGCACCCCGGCCGTGACCACCCGTGGCTTCAAGGAAGGCGAGTGCCGTGAGCTGGCTGGCTGGATCTGCGACATTCTCGATGAACTGGACAACCCAGCCGTAATCGAACGTGTACGTGGTCAGGTTAGTGAGTTCTGCAAGACCTTCCCGGTCTACGCTGAATAGGTAAGGCTCGCCAATCGCTCACGAGGCGGCTGGCGTACCCAGCCTCACACGCAATTATTGATGCGGATTGCGCCACCAGCGCAATCCACCGAGGTTATATGTCACTCAGTGTTTTTGACTTGTTCAAGATAGGTATCGGCCCTTCCAGCTCGCACACGGTTGGACCGATGCGCGCGGCGGCACGCTTTGTCGAAGGGTTGCGCCGCGATGACCTGCTGGCAGCTACCGAGCAGGTTAAAGTCGAACTTTATGGCTCGCTAGGCGCGACGGGCAAAGGCCACGGCAGCGACAAAGCAGTCTTGCTCGGCCTGCTCGGCGAACAACCGGACAGCGTCGATACCAGCACCATTGACCAGCGCCTCAAAGCGATTCGGGCCGCTGGCGAACTGGATTTACTGGGCGAAAAAACCATTCGCTTTGTCGAAAAAGAACATCTTGCAATGATCCGCAAGCCCTTGGCGTTCCATCCCAATGGCATGATCTTCCGCGCCTTTGATCAAGCCGGCCTGCAAGTGCGCAGCCGCGAGTACTACTCGGTTGGCGGCGGTTTTGTGGTGGACGATGAAGCCGCAGGCGCCGACCGCATCGTTGAAGATCAAACCCAACTGGCCTACCCCTTCACCACCGGCAAACAGCTACTGGCCCATTGTGCCGAGCATAATCTGTCGATCAGCCAGGTGATGCTGGCCAATGAAGCGGCCTGGCGCCCGGAGGCTGAAACCCGTGAGCGCCTGCTCAACATCTGGCAGGTAATGCAAGATTGCGTTACGGCCGGCTGCAACAACGAAGGCATCATGCCCGGTGGCCTGAAAGTGAAACGGCGCGCAGCTGCCTTGTATCGCCAACTGTGCAAGAACCCCGAAGCCAACATGCGTGACGCGCTGAGCGTGCTCGACTGGGTCAACCTCTATGCGCTGGCAGTCAATGAAGAAAACGCCAGCGGTGGGCGCGTAGTCACAGCGCCCACCAACGGCGCGGCCGGCATCATTCCGGCGGTGCTGCATTACTACACTCGCTTTATCAGCGGTGCCAACGATGATGGCGTGGTGCGCTTTCTGCTGACCGCTGCGGCTATAGGCATTCTCTACAAGGAAAATGCCTCGATCTCCGGCGCCGAAGTCGGCTGCCAGGGCGAAGTAGGCGTGGCCTGCTCAATGGCAGCGGGCGCCCTGTGTGAAGTGCTAGGCGGTAGCGTGCAGCAAGTCGAGAACGCTGCTGAAATCGGCATGGAGCACAACCTCGGCCTGACGTGCGACCCGGTTGGTGGCTTGGTCCAGGTACCCTGCATCGAACGCAACGCAATGGGCTCGGTCAAGGCCATCAATGCCGTGCGCATGGCCTTGCGCGGTGACGGCCAGCACTTTATCTCTCTGGACAAAGTAATCCGCACCATGCGCCAGACAGGCGCCGACATGAAAAGTAAGTACAAGGAAACCGCTCGCGGCGGCCTGGCTGTCAATATTATCGAATGCTGATTGGGCGCTGCGTGCCGCACAGGAGCGCAGCGAACAGAATACCAAGGAGACCTGCATGACTACCGAAACACTCGCAAAAACCCCGCTGCACGCACTGCACCTTGAACTGGGCGCACGCATGGTGCCATTCGCAGGCTATGACATGCCGGTACAGTACCCGCTCGGCGTCATGAAGGAACACTTGCAGACTCGCGACCAAGCTGGCTTGTTTGATGTCTCGCACATGGGCCAGTTGGTGCTGCGCGGCGCCAATGCCGCCAAGGCGCTGGAGACCCTGGTGCCGGTCGACATCATCGACCTGCCGGTTGGCATGCAGCGCTATGCAATGTTCACCGATGAAAACGGCGGCATCCTCGACGACCTGATGGTCGCCAACCTCGGCGACGACACCCTGTTCCTGGTGGTCAACGCGGCCTGCAAAGACCAGGATCTGGCACACCTGCGCAAGCACATTGGCGAGCAGTGCGAGATCGAAAGCCTGTTTGATTCACGCGCGCTGCTGGCCCTGCAAGGCCCCAAAGCCGTTGACGTGCTGAGCCGTCTCGCTCCAGAAGTGGCGAAGATGACCTTTATGCAATTCGCCCAGGTTCGCCTGCTCGGTGTTGATTGCTACGTGAGCCGTTCGGGTTATACCGGCGAAGATGGCTACGAAATTTCAGTGCCGAACGAGAGCGCTGAAACCCTGGCCCGTAGCCTGCTGGCTGAGCCAGAAGTCGAAGCTATTGGCCTTGGCGCCCGCGACTCACTGCGCCTGGAAGCTGGTCTGTGCTTGTATGGCCATGACATGAGCACCAGCACCACGCCAATCGAAGCCAGCTTGCTCTGGGCCATGTCCAAGCCACGTCGTGCCGATGGCGCCCGTGCTGGCGGCTTCCCAGGCGCTGAACAGATCTTCGCCCAACAGCAAGCCGGCGTTGCCAGCAAGCGCGTGGGCCTGTTGCCGCAAGAGCGCGTTCCGGTGCGTGAGGGCGCTGAAATCGTCGATGCCGACGGCAATATCATTGGTTCGGTCACCAGCGGCGGTTTCGGTCCAACCCTGGGCGCACCGGTTGCCATGGGCTACGTTCAGGCCAGTCATGTGCCGGCTGGCAGCGATGTCTGGGCAATCGTACGTAGCAAGCGCGTGCCGATGAAAGTGGCCAAGACGCCTTTCGTAGAACAACGCTACTACCGCGGCTGATCGACTGGCAGCAAGGGCGGACAAAAAAGCGTTGTCCGCCCGACCTCCCTACTCGCCCATGATCGCTTTTAAGGCATCTGGGCGCGGCGCACCTTGTTGCTGCTGCATTCGCCCATCTTTATCCAGATAGAAAATCGCCGGAGTCGCCTGAGAACCCAACTCGCTCATCAGCGCCAAGTTGCTGTCGAGTTGTTTTTGAGTGTCGGCCGGAATGGTTTTTAATGCTGCAAGCGAGCTTGAACGTCCCGCTGCCTCATGTTCGTTAAGGGTTTTCTCTGGCGACTTGGCCGTAAGTATTGCAGCAGCCTTGCCTTCGCTGTCGTCACGGATGATGCCGACCATGATATGGCGCAGTTGCACCTTTCCGGACTCAACCCAAGGTCGCGACTGCTTCCAGAACAATGTGCAGTACGGGCAGTTGGGATCGCTGAACACATAGACCACCTGAGGCGCATCGGCTTTACCGTCCGCCACCCAGTGGCTCTTCTCCATGCGCGCCCACATTTCCTTGGCCATCGGCTGGTAAACCAGCTTTTCCAGCGGCGCTTCGCTGAGATCAGCTCCCTGCTCATCGAGCAATGTGCCAAGCAGCACGTGTTTACCATCCGGCATCAGATACAGCGCCATGGCTTGGCCATTGTATTTGGCGGCAAAACCCTGCATACCCCCGGGGGCATCAAAGCGGCCGACAATTTCAGCACCGCGCGCCTCCACGGCCTTGATCGGCGCTGGCCATTCTTCGGCATGGATGCCCACAGCACCTGCGCTGAATAACGCCAGTGCCAGCCAGCGTGAGGGTTTAAGCATGAACCTACTCATTGTTTACCATCCTTTTTAAACAGTTCTAGTACTTGCGACAGGCTGGCATCAGACAGCTCGCCGAGGTGGCTGCCAATCTGGCGGCCTTGGGCGTCATAAAACACCGTGGTCGGTAATGCGCGTGAACCGACGAGTGGCCCGAGCTGCGCACCACTATCAATTAATACGTTGTCCATAGTGAGTTTGCCTGCCTGCAGGAATCGACTGATTTCGTCCTGCCCCTCACCTTGATTGACGAACAGGAAGGTCACATCAGTATGGCGCGCTTGCGCCGCAGCCAGCACCGGCATCTCTCGCCGACACGGCGGACACCAGGTTGCCCAAAGATTGACCACTAAAGGCTTGCCTACATAATCGCTGAGGTTGACTCCTTGGCCATCCAGCGTGGCCAGGGCCACTTCGGGGAGACGGGTGCCCTGCTCCAGAGCGCGCATCATCGCCGTGCCTGAGCCCCAGACTAACAACCCGGTAACCAATGCGATCCCAAGCGGACGGCGCATCGGCGGCTCCTTGACCAACCAATACAGGCCCAACCCCAGTGCAAGCAACACACCGGGCCATGCGATAAAACCGCCATCGCGCAGGTCGATCACTTGCCATAAATCATTCTGGAAATGCTCAAAATAGCCTGCGACAAAGGCAACCCGTGCGCCCAGCACGCCAACCAGGAACATCAGGAACAGACGGTTTTCTGGATTGCTCTTGGCGTTACGCCCAACCCACCAGCCAACCAGCGTGGCCACGAACAGGCTGGTTAATAACAGCAAATGGGCCGCTGACATATTCAACGGCCCAAGGTTAACGCTAAGCATCCGCAATCCTTGAGATGAGCTGTGCCTGAGCTGGATTACTCAGGCAGACAACTGCGACCTGTCCATTTAATAAAGAGTTCAGTACAGCCAAACCCGCAAGCGTTACAAGCCATGTTCAGTGGAGCACCGTAGCCAGAGTTGCAACGCAGACGACTCAGCGCAGCTGCTCGACCATATCAGCAATCACGCTGAGCACATCTTTGCCCAACTGCGCCGAACGCTGACCATTCCAGCCGGTGCGCGGGCACGGCGTGTCATTGTGATCCTTGAATGGCATCTCGATGGTAAACGCCAGGCAGTCGAACTCCATACCAACCGAGTTACACGCCAGCGAAGTATTGGCTTTACCCGGCTCACTGCGCGGATAACCGAAGCGCGTCTGGAACTCAGCGCCACTGGCAACCAGGCGGCTGCGAAAATCATTCTCAAGCTGTTCCAGCCGTGGGCTATACCCCGGATTGCCCTCACAACCGGCGGTAAACACGTGGGGGATTTCTTCATCGCCGTGAATATCCAAAAACAGATCGACGCCAATCTTGCGCATCTGCTGTTGGACGAAATACACCTCGGGGCTTTGCGCTTCGGTTGCTGATTGCCATGCGCGGTTAAGGTCCTGGCCGGCCGCATTGGTGCGCAAATGCCCACGGTAAGCGCCGTCAGGGTTCATATTCGGCACTAGGTACAAATCGGCATGCTCGAGTAAATGATTGAGCTGTGCGTCATCGCGGTTTTTCAGGCGCTCGATCACACCCTCCATATACCACTCAGCCATGTGTTCACCCGGATGCTGCTGGGCGATGATCCAGATCTTGCGCTGTGCATTGGGGTTGCGGCTGACTTTCAACAACTGGATATCGCGCCCTTCAATACTCTTGCCCGTGGCGAAGAGCTGTGCGCCCGCATCGGCAACTGCGCTGGCAATCAGCTGATCATGGCGAGCGCGGCTGTAGGGTTCGAAATAGGCAAACCAGATCTGCGTCTGGTGCGGGGCCAACTCAAAATCCAGCGCGCCATCCTGAAAGCGGCTCGGCACCCTGAACCATTTTTTCTGATCATATGACGCTGCGGTATCGTACCCGGTCCAGGCGTGACTGTAGGCAGAGTTGTGGGCATTTGTCAGGCTGAATCCAACCGGCTTGCCCGGTGTCAGACCGTCCACCTTGAAGTGAAACCACTGGAAGTGATGGCTGCGCAGATCAGGCCGTATCGCCAGCAAGACCCGTTGAGGATTACTGGCATCAATAACCTCAATATTGCCACTGTCGAAATCACAACTGATCTGCATATGCACCTCAAACAGGTTTAATTCAAAAGTTCCTTAAAAGGATCGCAGGTCTAACCCGACTTGCAAACGCCAATAGCGACAAAATAATTGCCGTGGGCGCATGCAATGCACCACTGGAGGCGATCACTTGAAAACCCAAAGTACCCGTGTCGGGTGCTGGCTGAGGTTGGCATAACGAAACTGGCTGTGTGGCGGCAGTTGGAAACCATCGTTGGCACGCAAGGTCACTGGATTTGCCTGATCATTGCCAGCGTCCCCAAGCCAAATGGTCAGTTCCCCCTCAAGCACAAAACCGCCTTGCTCGGAGCTGTCATCCAAGTGATCTTCGCCGCTTGTCGCACCGGGCGCCAAATGACTTTCCAGCATCGAGAAACCCGCCGACATACTTGGCGAAACCAGCACATCGGTAATCCCGCCAGCGTAATACAGGGTCCGACGCTCATCAGGGCGGGTTACCCAGCCAACTTCACGCGGCTTACTGAGGTTATAGAAATAACTGGTAGAAACACCCAGCGCCTCTGAAATGGCGGTGAGATCAGCCACCGTCGGCTTGGAGATTGCTCGCTCAACTTGCGACAGAAAACCTACCGAGCGACCGACCTGCTCAGCCAGCGCCTCAAGGCTTATCTTTTTGTGTTTGCGCAGGTCGCGAATCAGTATCGCCAGTCCTTCGACCTCATCTTGCATATCCATATCAGCTCCTTGAAGCGACTTAATCGAATCACTTATAAACCTGCAAAATTACAGCGCATCGCGCAGGCGGTACCAGGCTTTGCCAAGTGCCTCTATGGGCGCGGCAAGACGGGAGCCACCGGGGAACACCGGGTTATGCAGCGCTTGATAAAGCGTCAGCAGCTCAGTGTTGCCCAGAATCGCATCGGTCACCGCCCGTGCACCAGCCAGTGTAGGGAGCACGCCATGCCCCGAAAAGCCCTGCAACCAGTAGCGCTGCCCTTCGCAACCAATATCCGGAGTTCGCTTCATGGTGCAATCGATATGCCCGCCCCAGGCGTACTCCAGCCCAACACCCTGTAATTGAGGAAAGACCCGCTCAAGATAAGGCCGCGTAGCCGCCGCGACGTCCTTGGGAATACCACCGAGATAGGTGCAGCCGCCGCCGAATAACAGTCGGTTATCAGGGGTTAAACGGAAGTAATCAGGGACAAACTGGTTATCAATCACACAGCTGTTTTTTGGCAACAAAGTTTGCGCAAGTTCAGCTGCCAAGGGCGCGGTTGCGACTTGATAGGAACCCACCGGCAGAATGCGTCGGCTCAACGCGGGGTCCAACCTGTCGATGTAGGCGTTGCAGGCAAGAATCAGCACATCAGCGCGGACCTCTGCCTGATCCGTCCGGGCGATGTATTGTTCAGCCGCCTGGCGATAATCCAGCACCTGACTCTGTTCGAAGATCTGCCCGCCCAGTTGTTCAATCGCAGCAGCCAGGCCTTGAGCCAGCTTCAACGGGTTGATGTGCGCGCCCTGTGGGTCATAGAGCGCCGCCTTATAGCGATCGCTGCCTATCCAGTCGCGTAACTCATCGCCGGCAACAAAGCGCACACCCGGCGAGCCCCATTTGTCATGCGCCTCGCGCTCGGCGTCTTGCAACTGGGCCACGCGCCGTTCCAGCACAGCGGTGTAGAGGCTGCCCGGACGATAATCGATATCAAAACCATGACGCCTAGGTAATTCACGTATTTCATCAGCGGCCCATTGCATGCTGCGCCACAATTGCTGCGCACCACTCAAACCGAGCGCCGCTTCGAACGGTGGCATATCGCAGGACCAACCGAGTAAGGCCTGGCCGCCATTACGTCCCGATGCTGCCCACGCCAAACGACTGGCCTCCAGAACCACCACGCGCTTGCCAGCCTGTAACAACCGCAGGGCACAATGCAGGCCGCTAAAGCCACCACCAATGATCAACACATCAGTGCTGAGCGACTCGTCGAGCCTGGGCCTTAACTGCAAAGGCTCGGGATAGGTGGCTGCGTAATAACTGGGAACATGCTGGGCGGACTGCTTGAACATAGCTGCCTCATGAAATATTCAATCTAAAATTTCATGAAAATTTACTACACAAATTTCATTTCACCAAGAAGCGCATGGCTTTGCCAACTTATTCACAGAGTTGTTGTCTTTCTTGTAGCCGCATGAGGGACGGAACTGTGGAAACTGCCGGGAAAACGGATTAAACATCAGCACTCGACATTTGCGCAGGCCTGCACCAACACTTGGTGAACCTCTGAATCATTCACTTTCGCAGAAGCTCGTTAATCATGCCGCCTTTTGCACCATGCTCTCGTCAAACCAGGAATCAACTATGATCAAAACCAATCTACTGGCGCGCCCAACTCTGCCAGCCGTACTGTTTACCCTGCTTTTTCTCGGCGGTTGCGCCAGCAAAGATACGAGCACTGACACAACAGCGCCTGCCACGTCGCCAGAAACCACCCAGGAACAAACTGCCAACCCTGAGTTTGATCAATTACGTAAAGCTGCCGAAAGCGGCGACGTGGAGAGTCAGTTCAAGCTTGGCAGCGCCTACTTCGTCGGCCGCCCAGTCAAGGATCTCAAGCAAGCTGAATCCTGGTGGAAAAAAGCCGCCGACAAGGGACACTCCATGGCAGCCGTTAGCCTGGCCTACCTCTACACCGGCCGCGATGACGCCTCCTTTGCCAATCGCGATGCCATGCTCAAGTATTTGAACCAGTCAGCAGCGGGCGGCAACCCAATGGCCCAGCATATTCTCGGCAACCTTTACTTCACCGGCGAACACGGTGTAGCCCGCGACCCCAACCAGGCCAAGGCTCTATACAGCGCAGCCTGCAAAGCCAACTACGCGGTCAGCTGCGAAGCATTGAAGAAACTGCAAACGCCTTGAGTAACAGCGCGTTAGAAGTTTTGCCAATCTCGACTAAAGGCCTCTCCGCGCAAGAGGCTTTTAGTGGCGCAAACAACGCCAGCACTCATTTAATGAGTTAAACATCCAACTGCCTGACCGGACGAACTTCCACAGAGCCCACGCGCGCCGCTGGAATATCACCGGCCAATTGAATCGCTTCATTTAAATCACGTGCATCAATCAAGTAGAACCCGGCCAACTGCTCCTTGGTTTCGGCAAATGGGCCATCGGTGATTGAGAGTTGGCCACCACGCTTGCGTACGGTCGTTGCACTGTGCACCGGCTGCAGGGCTTCGGCAGCTATCATCCGGCCACTGCGTTGTACGGCTTCGGCATAGGCCCAACATTCCTCGTCTTTGGGGCTGTCTGGCGAAGTGTGTAATTGTTGTTCATTGCTGTAAACCAGGCATAAATACTTCATCACTGTCTCCTTCGCGGCGTTGTGTAGGTGATGCTTATGATCTAGTCGTTTGAGCATATTAGCATTCGACATAGCCTGATTTATTTAACCCTGGCCTCGCCTCCCCGGCCGCTTGAAACCCTTGAGTTAGAGAGGCCAAGTCGATAATTAAAAAATTCAAAAAAAATACACATCGCTCAATTTTGCTTAATGGCTGGCTGCCTATCTGTAATCTTTCAACCTCCGGCGAGTCATACATAGCGCATGCCGGGCTCCCGACTGAAACCAACAGTCACCCATTACCAATTAACGAGGCAACAAATGACGGGCTGAATACAGAACGAAGCGGTACAAAGGCTGGACATTTTTCAACTGATCGCGATAATTGCCTTAGACCGACAGTGAAAGTCGGCGCCTACACCCAGTAAGTAAGCGTTTTTTCATTGGCTGTATTTAAAACCGTCCAGTCAACGCGTTTTATAGTCACTTGAAAACTGACAGTACGCTTTCACATTAATAGTGACCGTAACAACGAGCCCAACCCGCTCGCGTTGTCACTTCAGCACATAACTCAGACCTTGGAATTTAACGTGACCAAAGACGAACTGCGCGCCGAACTTGAGCGCCAGGCGCAGCGTTACAAGGATGTCTACGGCGGAGAAGTACTCACCTACGCTGCTCAGCCGGAACCAGAACGCAAGCCTTGGCGCAAAAGAGCCTCTCTTCTTGATCAAGCTTTTGATAAAGAGATACAGAAAATCGAAAAAGAGCTGGAAGAAAAAACCGGACCTTGAGTCATCGACTGCCAGACAGAGCTATTGAACCTCCATCTGGCTGACTCAACGTCGGATTTTCAGCGCTTTTTACTGCCTAACAACGACCCCATCAAACCACGTACCAACTGCCTGCCGAACTGGTTAGCGGCTTGGCGTACGGCCGTTTTCATGGCCTGGCTGGCAAAGCCGCCCAGCATATCCGTGGCCATATCTGCAAAGCTTTCATCTTCCTTGGTTGCCTTGCTTTTGCCTGTGGTTTTAGCAGGTGCCTGCGCCTCTTGCGCAACCTCGGCGGCGGCCGCTCGCGCAGTCAGCAATTCATAAGCGGACTCGCGGTCGATAGGCTTGTCATACCGTCCGGCGAGCGGCGATTGCTTGATCAAGGTGCTGCGCTCGGCCTCGGTCAATGGCCCAACACGCGACTGTGGCGGAGCGATTGATACGCGGCGCACCATGCCTGGGGTGCCCTTCTCTTCCATGGTGCTGACCAGCGCCTCGCCAATACCAAGCTCGGTGAGCACGCTGAGCGTGTCGAACGCAGGATTAGGGCGAAAACCTTCAGCGACAGCACGCAGCGACTTCTGTTCTTTCGCAGTGAATGCGCGCAGCCCGTGCTGAATGCGCAAACCCAGTTGCGCCAGCACATCATCGGGTAAGTCACTCGGTGATTGCGTGACAAAGTACACCCCGACGCCTTTGGAGCGAATCAGGCGCACCACTTGCTCCAGGCGCTCCTGCAAGGCTTTGGGTGTATCGGCGAACAACAGATGCGCTTCATCGAAAAATAACGCCAACACTGGCTTATCGGCATCGCCACGCTCAGGCAATTGCTCAAAGAGTTCGGCCAGCAACCACAGCAGGAAGGTGGCATAGACTTTTGGCGCCTCATGCACCAAGCGACTGGCGTCGAGCAAATGCACACGGCCCTGGCCATTGGGATCTGGCTGAAGAATATCCTCAAGCTGCAAGGCCGGCTCACCAAACAAGGCCTCAGCACCTTGCTGCTCAAGGCTGGAAAGGCGGCGCAGCAGGGCCTGGCCTGATGTTTTGGTAAACAAGGCGCCGTCTTCACCCAGTACCTCGGGATGATCTTTTAGATGTCCGAGCAAGGCTTTCAGGTCTTTGAGGTCGAGCAACAACAAACCTTCTCGATCCGCCACTTTAAACGCGGCATAAAGCGCCGCTTGCTGGCTGTCGCTTAGCTCCAACAGTGAACTGAGAAGCAAAGGCCCCATCTCGCTCAAGGTGGTACGCAGCGGGTGACCACTTTCACCGTTGATATCCCAGAGAGAAACCGGGTACGCCTTGGGCACATGATTAAGCCAGGGCATGCTGGCAATGCGCTCGGCAATCTTGCCTTGAGGATTGCCCTGAGCGCCGACACCGCATAGATCGCCTTTTACATCCGCAGCAAACACCGCGACTCCGGCATCGCTAAAACTTTCAATCAAACGCTGCAGCGTCACTGTTTTCCCGGTGCCAGTTGCGCCTGCAATCAAGCCGTGGCGGTTGGCCAGACGCAAGGATTGGCCGACCGCTTGCCCCTCAAGGTCAGCGCCTAGGATTATTTGCTTTGCTACAGCCATATTTACCGTCCTCTGGATTAAAGCTTCTGGGCCCACTTGCCGACATATCGGACAGTGGTGCCGTTGAAAAATGTAGCGCAGTAGTTTTTCGCTGGTTCCCTAAGGCCGCTAGTTTGCGACGCCGTATATATCCTTCTCAAAGACTGACTTCAGTACCCCAGGGGCGCAAGCGTGTATGAACACAAATTTAAAATTCAGTCACAAGATACTGCTTGCCGCTGTATTAGTTGTAGTTGCAGCCTTCTCAATTTTCACACTGTACAACGATTACCTGCAACGCAACGCCATTCGACAAGACCTTGAAAGTTACCTGCATGAAATGGGTGACATAACCGCCAGCAACATCCAAAACTGGTTATCTGGCCGGATTTTGTTGGTTGAGAGCGTTGCCCAGTCAATATCGAACAACCCGGACAATGCCGCGGTTGTCAGCCTGCTTGAACAGAAAGCCCTGACCTCAACTTTCGATTTTACTTACCTGGGCGGCACCGATGGCAGCTTTGCCATGCGCCCCGATGACAAAATGCCAGATGACTATGACCCGCGCACCCGACCCTGGTACAAAGAAGCGCTGGCAACTGCCGGCACCACGCTGACCGAACCTTATGTGGACGCAGCAACAGGTGGCCTGATCATCACCATTGCGACGCCAGCACCTAATGCTGGCGTGGTTGGCGGCGACTTGAGCATGAAAACCCTGGTCGAGACCATCAATTCGCTGGATTTTGGAGGTATGGGCTACGCATTTTTAGTCAGCTCGTCGGGCCAAATTCTGGTCCACCCAGACAAGTCCTTGGTGATGAAGTCACTCAAGGATGTCTACGCAGGCAATGCCCCAACCATCAGCAGCACGATCAGTGAGGTAGAAATCAATGGCAGCACGCGCATCATCAGTTTCGCCCCGGTAAAGGGCTTGCCGTCGGTTAACTGGTACCTGGGCCTGTCAATCGATAAGGACAAAGCCTATTCGATGCTCAGTGAATTCCGCACCTCGGCCATTATTGCAACAGTCATTGCAGTGGTACTGATCATGCTGTTGCTGAGCGTCTTGATGCGGATGCTTATGCAGCCACTGCATACAATGGGCAAAGCGATGCGGGACATCGCCATGGGTGAAGGAGACCTGACTCAACGCCTGGCCATAACCAGCCACGATGAGTTCGGTGAGATGGCCAAGTCGTTCAATCAGTTCGTTGAGCGGATTCACACCTCGATTCGTGAAGTGTCCTCGGCCACCACCCAGGTCAACGAAGTTGCCAAACTGGTGGTAAACGCCTCGAATTCCTCGATGCTCAACTCAGATGAGCAAGCCAGCCGGACCAACAGTGTCGCTGCTGCAATCAATGAACTTGGCGCCGCAGCCCAGGAAATTGCACGCAATGCAGCAGACGCCTCAACCCAGGCCTCGGATGCGCGCGAGCAAGCAGAGGATGGTCGCTCGGTGGTTGAACGCACAATCGCGGCGATGAATGATCTGTCTGGGAAAATCAGCACTTCTTGCAGCAACATCGAAGCGCTGAACAGCAAGACCGTGAACATCGGCCAGATCCTTGAGGTGATCAAAAGCATCTCGCAACAGACTAACTTGCTGGCCCTCAACGCTGCGATTGAAGCCGCGCGGGCTGGTGAAGCAGGACGTGGCTTTGCTGTCGTCGCCGATGAGGTGCGCAACCTGGCGCATCGCACACAAGAGTCGGCACAGGAGATTGAAAGCATGATCGAAGAGCTGCAAGTTGGCTCACGCGAATCAGTGACAACAATGACCGAAAGCCAACGTTACAGCGAGGAAAGCGTGGCAATTGCCAATCAGGCCGGCGAGCGCCTTGGCAGCGTCACCCAACGTATTGGTGAAATCGACGGCATGAACCAGTCAGTGGCCACTGCAACCGAGGAGCAAACCTCAGTGATCGAGTCGCTTAACATGGACATCATCGAGATCAACACCCTGAACCAGGAAGGTGTCGAGAACTTGCAGGCCACACTTCGCGCCTGCAGCGACCTGGAGCGCCAGGCCACCCGTCTCAATCAATTGGTAGGCAGTTTCCGCATCTAGCGCAACAAGTGCTTACAAGGAGGGCGCCGTCATGGCGCCCTCTTCAATTGTGGCGTTGGCTATGCGGCGCCTTCGTCCCGCTCATCCTCTTGATCAATATTCTGTGTCTGCTTGAGCAGCGCTTGCGCAGCAGAGAAGTCTGCGCCGTCTTCTGGGCTTAATTGATCAATGTCGTAACGGCTCAAACAGCCCTCGCCAACCGTATCGGGCGCCTTGGACACCGCGCGATCAAGTGGATCAGCCATGCGTTATCTCCTTTGCGTTGATGGCCAGTGATATGGCAACCGGGTTAATCAATCAGCCTGTGACTTACCCTGATCATGCTGGGCAAATTCTTTTGCAGCGCGCAACACATCGCTGCGACTAATCTGGCCAATCAGGCGACCATCGGCAATCACCGGCATACGCCCAAGCTTGCCTTGTAAAAAGCGCTCGGAGACTTCAATTACGCTGGTTTCCGGGCCGATGCTTTCAATATTACGACTCATGTAATCGCCAACTGTGCCGCCAATCGACTCGTAATAGGCGCCAGACAGTGTTGCGCGCAGACAATCACCCTCCGATATCAAACCCACCAGGCGCCCCTGTGAATCAACCACCGGAGCGCCAGAAATCCGATGCTCAAGCAATCGATTTATCGCAGTGAATAAATCGGTCTCGGCGCGAAATGTCACCAGGTGAGTGGTCATGTAATCACGAACTTTGATTGACTTGAGCATAATCGGATTCCTCTAAGCGTCGCCTGGCTGGCGTCTACAAGGCGATCAATCAAATACAACCGTCTTGTTGTCGTGCACCAGAACACGATCTCCTAAGTGATAGCGTAGCCCACGTGAGAGCACCATTTTTTCAACGTCCTTACCGAGACGTACCATTTCCTCGATGCTTTCGCGATGGCTTACACGTACGACGTCTTGTTCGATGATCGGACCTGCATCCAATTCCTCGGTAACATAGTGCGAAGTCGCACCAATCAACTTAACGCCCCTTAACGACGCCTGGTGATAGGGCTTGGCGCCAACAAAGGATGGCAAGAAGCTGTGGTGGATGTTGATAACGCGTTGCGCGTAATCACGGCACAACTGCGGCGGTAATATCTGCATGTAGCGTGCAAGTACAATCACATCCGCCTGATGCGCCTCGACCAAACGTGCCACTTCATCGAATGCTGGTTGCTTGTCTTGCGGATCAACCGGAACATGGTAGAAGTCAATACCGTGCCACTCGACCATACTGCGCAAGTCATTGTGGTTGGATATTACGCAAGGTATTTCGCAATCCAGCTCCCCGCTGTGCCAGCGATGCAGTAAGTCAGCCAGGCAGTGCGACTCACGACTCGCCATCAGAACAACACGTTTCTTGTGATCCGAGTCGGTCACTCGCCACTCCATCGAAAACTCACGTGCAATTGGACCGAAAGCCTGCTTAAAGCCGTCTATATCAAAGGGTAGAGAGTCCGCACGAATTTCATGACGCATAAAGAACCAGCCAGTCTGATTGTCCGAGTGATGACTGGCCTCGGTAATCCAACCGTTATAGGTAGCCAGAAAATTACTGACCTTGGCCACAATACCAACACGGTCTGGACAGGCAATTACCAGCCGAAAAGTGCGCATGAAAAGCTCCTGCTAAAGTTACAAAGGCGCCATTCTAGACAGCGCGAGAAAAAACCGCATTAACCCTGGCTGAACGGGGCATACAAAAATGCCAAACCCGACCGCAGCCTCAGACAATAGGCACATCAAATAAGGGGAAATGTTATTCACACGCCCATTGTTAGCCCTGTGTAAAACAACCTGTTACTTGCAAGAGTGTGACTTTTCTTTATAAAGCTGTTTACTTGTGAAAAGTGCATGTCTATTATTTGTTATACGTAGTCACCCCCGAATGAATCAAGGTACACAATATGTCGCTTATCAACGAATACCGCGCTACAGAAGAAGCCATCAAAGAACTGCAAGAACGCCTGAAGAACATGTCACAAGATGACAAGCTGCAGAAAGAGCTGGAATTTGAAGGTAAACTGCGCAAACTGATGGGCGAATACCAAAAATCCCTGCGTGACATTATCGCGCTGCTTGATCCGGACGCCAAAGTCAGCAAGAACGCGCGTGCAGGTAAAACCACCGGTACCAAGCGTGCTCGTAAAGTTAAGCAGTACAAAAACCCGCACAATGGTGAAGTCATCGAAACCAAAGGTGGCAACCACAAGACGCTAAAAGAGTGGAAAGCCAAGTGGGGCGGTGACGTGGTTGAAAGCTGGGCTACTTTGCTGGGCTAATCGTCCGCAAGTTGTTCACTGCTAAACAAAACGCCGGTCAAACCGGCGTTTTTTTATGCCAAAAAAAAATCGCCAACAATAGTGCAGCCCATGCCCTGCCTGGAAAAAATATTAAATACGTTATTAATGACTACACAGCTTGGCCTGCCGTCCTACATTAACAGGCGAAAAATAATCGGCTAAGAAAGCCGGTAACGTACAACCAACTGCTCAACATAGGCTTGCCACTCGTGCAAAATTAGTTGTTGAGAAGGTGTTGCAGTTAAAAGCGCCTGGCTCAAGGCCTCGGCAAATTGAGTTACTGTATTGGGCGCACCGTATTCGGGCAGCGTTAAGCGATGCTGGCAAAATACTTGCCAACGCACTTGCTCTTCAGCGCTCAAACTTGATGGCAGGTTCCGAGCCCGATAACGAAACAGTAGCTCAGGTAAACGCACATCATCGAACGGCCAATTTTCTGCCGCCAGTTGCTCGGGCTCGCAGCTGCGCACTCGCTCACACAAGTTACGGTCACGATTACCAATAAAGCCGTCATAAAGTTGCTGTTCTGGATCATCACTGCCGGCAAATGCTTCATCGCGATAGATCTCGGGCATTTTCGCCTGCCACTGAGACTGCGCAGCGATTAGTTGATTGGCGCGATCCTGGAACTTCGGCATGTCGAGGCCCAAACGCTGGACATCAGAGTCACGCAGCACACTTAATGGCGCGACCACCGGGCAACGATTGATATGGAGTAGCTTCAAAGGCACCGGCAGCTGGCCGTCGCTCAGCGCATCATGACGGGTATACAGGCGCTCGCGCAGCGAGTCGGCGGTTTCGTCGAGCAGCACACTGGGATCACGTTGCAAGTCGCACACAATCAGCGCATTGCGGTTACGTGGATGCCAGGCCAATGGCAGCACCACAGAAAGATAATGGTTGTCCCCGGCAAAGCGGCCGGAAACATGCACCATCGGCTGCAGTAGCTTGACCTGATCCAACACGCGCGACTTGCTACGCAGCTCATACAGGTATGAATAGAGCTTGGGTTGTTTGTCGCGCAGCAGCCGCGCCAAGGCGATAGTTGCGCGTACATCGGACAATGCGTCGTGCGCCTGGCCATGATCGATACCGTTGGCCGCGGTCAGCAATTCCAACTTGAGACTGACCCGCCCTTCGAGCTCGGGCCAGACAATCCCTTCCGGGCGCAACGCATACGCAGTGCGCACCAGATCAATCAAATCCCAACGGCTATTGCCGCCTTGCCATTCGCGCGCATAGGGGTCGAAGAAGTTGCGGTACAGGCTATAGCGCGTGACCTCATCGTCAAAGCGGATGCTGTTGTAGCCCGCACCACAAGTACCAGGCAGCGATAGCTGAGCATGGACCTTGGCCATGAACTCAGCTTCATCAAGCCCCCGCTCTGCCAATACCTGCGGCGTTATACCGGTAATCGTGCATGCCGCGGGGTGCGGCAGAATATCGTCGCTGGGCTTGCAGTAAATATTGAGCGGCTCGGCAATCTCGTTCAGTTGTTCATCGGTACGAATACCGGCCACCTGCAAAGGGCGGTCGCGGCGCGGGTCGATACCGGTCGTTTCGTAGTCGTACCAGAAGATACTTGAAGTCACTGTCATGTCCTGAGCAAATGGCCTGTGCAGTCTAACATCGCTTATTGGTCCAATCTTTTGACCGATCAAAAGATTGAGTTGCGGTTTTAATCCACAGATTGTGCCTAGACAGGTTGCCTCAGCGACTCGCGCTGGCTAGCATCGGGCTTTATTCATCGCAGTCAGCCGATGCCGCATACCGAAAACAGCCTAAAATACGCCAACAGCCAGACCTCGGGCCAGCCTAGCGCCGGACTGCTGGATACGCGTTACCACGTCGAAACGCCAGAAGGTATCGATCTCACCCTACGCCCGGCCGGACTTGTTCCACGCGCGCTGGCGTACAGCATCGACTTGATTATCCGGGGCGTCGTCATGGGCCTTATGTACCTGCTGTTAGGCATGCTTGGCAAACTGGGCATGGGCCTGGGCACCATCTTGCTGTTCGTGGTGACCTGGTGGTACATGGTTTTGTTCGAGGTGCTCAATCAGGGCCGCTCGCCCGGCAAACAATGGATGGGCTTACGCGTGGTTCACGACGACGGCACGCCGGTTGGCTGGCCTGCCTCTCTGACCCGCAACCTGCTGCGCTTTGTCGACATACTGCCAATGGGCTACACCTTCGGCATCCTCAGTTGCCTCAACAGCCCGACATTCAAGCGTTTGGGTGATATAGCCGCCGGTACGCTGGTGGTTTACCGCGAGGAAAAACCACTTGCCCCTATCCTGCCTGAAGCCGAGGCCGTACGCGCACCCTTTGCGCTCAGCTTGAACGAGCAACGCGCGATTCTGGGCTTCGCTGAACGAGCCAATGGTTTGTCTAAAGAACGCCGCATTGAACTGGCAGGCATTCTTGCGCAACCGCTGCAGGTACCTGCCGAACAAGCCGAGCACAGGCTCAACGGCATTGCCCACAGCTTGGTGGGGCCACGATGAAGCAGAGCCAATTCGAAAGCCATCACCAAGCCAGCTGGAAAGACTTTGCCAGCAAACTGGATGGCCTGGAAAAAGCCGGCAAGACCGACGCGGCTCACAGCAAAGGCTTCGCAGCCGATTACCGGCGCATTTGCCAGCAACTCTCCCTGGCCCAGGCTCGTGGCTACAGCAACCACTTGATTGAGCACCTGCAACAATTAGCTTTGCGCGGCCACCAGCAGTTCTACCGGCATCGCAGCACAATTGGCGCGCAGCTTGTTGGTTTCTTGCTCAGTGGCTTTCCCCGCCTGGTTCGAGCCCAGTGGCGTTTTGTAGCCGCCGCCAGCCTGTTGTTCTTTGGCAGCCTGACCATCATGGGCTTGCTGGTCTACTTCTTCCCTCACCTGGTCTACAGCGTGGTCGACCCGCAACAGGTTGCCAGCATGGAAAGCATGTATGACCCGGACGCAAGCCGTCTCGGTCGTTTCAGCGAACGCGGCGCCGGTGATGACTGGATGATGTTCGGCTTCTACATCATGAACAACATCGGCATTGCCTTCCAGACATTCGCCAGCGGCTTGCTACTGGGTCTGGGCAGCTTGTTCTTCCTTCTGTTCAACGGCGTGATGATAGGTGCGGTCGCCGGTCACCTGACCCAAATTGGCTACAGCGAAACATTCTGGTCGTTCGTCATAGGACACGGTGCCTTCGAGCTAACCGCCATCGCCCTTGCTGGCGCTGCGGGCTTGAAACTTGGCTGGGCCTTACTCGCGCCTGGCCGTTTACCGCGCATGGAAGCCTTGCGCTTGGCCGCGGCGGTCAGCATTCGGCTAGTTGCCGGGGTTACGGTGTTTTTATTGCTTGCCGCGTTTATCGAGGCCTATTGGTCATCCATGACGTTCGCCACGCCCCATGTTAAATACGCGGTAGGCGCTTTACTCTGGGCGTTGGTCTTGAGCTATCTGACCCTTGCAGGCCGAGGTGTACATGCGCCTGACTGAAGCCAGCGTAGCGATTCGACCACGCAGCAACTGGGAAGCCATGGACCTAGGCGTGCTGCTTGCACGGCGACACGCTGGATTACTGATGGCCAGCTGGGCACTGGTTACCCTGCCGATATTTGCCCTGCTTTGCCTGGTGTTCTGGAACTCGCCAAGCATTGCCCTATTTGTTTTCTGGTGGCTCAAGCCTGCCTACGAGCGATTGCCGCTGTACATTTTATCCAACTGCTTGTTTGGCAATACGCCAACGCTAAAACAAGCCCTGAAAGCCTATCCCCGGCTACTCAAGCCGCAACTGCTGGCCAGTTTGACCTGGCGCCGCCTGAGCACCACGCGCAGCTTTGACATGCCGGTTATGCAACTTGAAGGCCTGTCCGGGACAGCCCGCAGCCAGCGCCTGACAGTGCTCGGCCACAAAAATACCGGGGCCGCTACCTGGCTGACAGTCGTCGGCGTACACCTTGAATTGGCACTGAGCCTCGGCCTGGCCACCTTGTTCTACTTGATGCTGCCCCAGCAACTCGAACTGGACTGGAGCTGGCAAAGTCTGATTGCCACCGGGCAAAACGACTGGATGTGGCTGGAACACCTGTCCAACGGGCTCTATGCCTTGCTCTTGATTGTCTGGGGGCCGGTCTATGTAGCCTGCGGCTTTTGTCTGTACCTGAACCGCCGCACCGCGCTGGAAGCTTGGGATATCGAACTGGTATTTCGTCAGTTGCATCAGCGCCTGACAGGCATTGCCTATGCCCTGCTACTGGGCATAGGCCTGCTCTTCAGCCAGTTGCCCAACACGGCCATGGCCAACCCAGAACTGAAAGTTTCCAGCGCCAGCGCTGACTTGACCAGCGGCCCCCATGTCACCCCCGATCCACTGGGCCCGCACGCCGAGCGTTTGCAAAAGCAAGCTCTCAACAGCCAGGCGGCGCAACAGAGCATTAGCCAGCTTCTCGATAAACCACCGTTCAAGAACCCGGAAACGGTCACGCGCTGGCGCTTGCGTGACGAGGCTGACGCCAACAAAAAAGACGTCACGCCGGACACCGAGTTTCTAGAGTCACTGTTTTCAGGTTTGAAAACCCTGGGAAAACTATGGGAGTCGATGGAGACCCTGGCCCAAATCTTCGCAGCCTTGCTCTGGGCTGCACTGCTAGCCCTTATCGCGTGGGTGGTGTGGCGTTATCGAGACTGGTTAAGCACCTTCACCGGGCGCTTTGGCTTACCCCAGCGCCCCAACAAGCGACCACCGAGCCAGATGTTTGGCCTGGAAGTCGCCCCTGAAAGCCTACCCGATGATATTTGCCGCGAAGTTAGCCAGCTCTGGGAACGCGAACCTCGCGCGGCATTGAGCCTGCTCTACCGCGCCTTGCTCAGCCGCTTGCTGCATGACTATCGACTCGGCCTGAAAAGCGCCCATACCGAGTCAGAAGTGCTGCAACTGGTTGCAAGCCTGCAGCAGCCGCAGCTGGCCCAGTTCAGCTCAACCCTGACCCTGCACTGGCAAAACCTGGCCTACGGACATCGCCTGCCGCCGGCAACGGCCAAGCAATCACTGTGCGACAGTTGGCGCCAACTGTTTGAGCCTGGAGCCAAGGCATGAGCCGTCGAACCGGTTTTCTCCTCGGCGCCTTGGTAGTTCTTGCCCTTGGCGTGCTTGCCAGCTATTTATTGGGCCGGGCCGAATCCTATGAAACTGAAATCGACCATGGCCCAGCCCCTGAAGTTAAAGCAAACCCTTATTTCGCCGCGCAAGCTTTTTTGCGTGACCAAGGCGTCAAAGTCGAAACCGCTGATAGCCTAGCCAAACTGGCGCAATTGCCGAGCGCTGGCCACACCTTGCTACTGCTGGGTGATCGGGAAAAAGTCACCCCCCAGCAAACCCAGCGACTGCTCGACTGGTCAGCCAAAGGCGGACACCTGATATTTGTCGCAGAACGCTTATGGGATAAAAAGAAAGGCAAGAGTGGTGATTTGCTCCTCGACAGCCTGGGCATCCAGCAGCTTGACAGTGATGATCTCGAAAAGCTTGAAGATGCCAAGGACGCCACAACCGAAGCCAAGCAACCTGCAGCCGCAACCCGCGACGAAGCTGATGAGGCAGAGCAACAAGGGCGCTCACAATTGGAGCAATTGTCGCAAAGCGAGCTTGATGAAGCTCAGGCCACTGCTCCAGCGCCTGAAGAGGAGCAAGATGCCTATCCCAAGCTGACCAAGCTCTATCTCGAAAACGAGAAGGCGCCGGCCTACATCAGCTTCGACACTGATTTTCATCTTTATGACGCCAAGAACCTGGCCACGGCCTGGGCCAATAGCGCGCAATCAACCCACATGCTCCAGCTCTACCACGGTGACGGCTTGATCACGGTGTTAACCGATAGCTGGATCTGGCAAAACGATAAAATCGCCAAATACGATAATGCCTGGCTGCTCTGGTACCTGACCCAGGAAACCGACGTCACCCTGCTGTTTCGCGCCGACCATGATGACCTGCTGAGCTTGCTCTGGAAGTACTTCCCACAAGCGTTACTGGCCCTTGGATTGCTCCTGGCGCTTACCCTGTGGAGCGTCGGTGTGCGTCAGGGCCCGTTGCAATTACCCGCGAGTTTCAGCCGCAGGCAGCTGCAAGAGCACATACGCGCTGGCGCCGACTTCAGCCTCAGGCGCAGCGGCCAACAGACACTGCTCCAAGGCTTGCAGTTGGATATTCAACGCCGCGCACGCAAACGCCACCCGGGCTTTGAACGCTTGCCAGTGGCAGATCAATGGTTGGTTCTCAGCCGACTGACACGCCTTTCCACCAGCGCAATTGGTAAAGCCATGCGGCCACTGCCTCAGCAGCGGCTAACTGCCACCGACTTCACCCGTCAGGTTGCCAACCTGCAAACTCTCAGGAATGCCCTATGAGCGAACACACTCCGGACCAGCCTAGCGCCAACCCAGCAACCAGCCCAGCACCGGCTAGCTCGGTTGCTAATACGGCACAACAGCGCCAGCGCGCCAGCCAACTTGCCCAAGCGCTGCGCCTGGAACTGCAAAAGGCCCTGATCGGCCAGGCTCAGGTGATTGACGATGTACTGACCGCATTGATTGCTGGTGGCCATGTATTGATTGAAGGCGTACCCGGCCTGGGCAAGACCTTACTGGTACGCGCCCTGGCCAAATGCTTTGGCGGTGAGTTCTCACGGATTCAGTTCACCCCGGACCTGATGCCCAGCGATGTCACCGGGCATGCGGTCTACGACCTGCAAAGCGAGCAATTCAAACTGCGCAAGGGCCCGGTATTCACCAACCTGCTGCTGGCTGATGAAATCAACCGCGCCCCAGCCAAGACCCAGGCGGCACTGCTTGAAGTGATGCAGGAGCGCCAAGTCACCCTTGAAGGCCGAGCGCTGGCAGTGCCGCTGCCCTTTATGGTTTTGGCCACGCAGAACCCCATTGAACAAGAAGGCACCTACCCGCTACCAGAAGCCGAACTCGACCGTTTCATGCTCAAGCTGCGCATGGACTACCCGCAGCAAGACGAAGAAATGCTCATGGTTCGCCAGGTGACCCGCTCCAGCAAGGCCGACATGCTTGACGTCGCCCCGCTTCGCGCCCTGCTGCAAGCCAAAGACGTGCAAGCCCTGCAAAAGATCGCCAGCGACTTGCCGGTTGACGAACAGGTTCTTGACTATGCCGTGCGCCTGGCGCGCGCTACACGCAACTGGCCAGGATTCGCAATCGGCGCTGGCCCGCGTGCATCAATTGCACTGGTACGCGGCAGCCGTGCCCGTGCGTTATTACGCGGTGGTGATTTCGTTATCCCGGACGATATCAAAGGCTGCGCACTGGCGGTTCTGCGTCATCGTGTAAGGCTCTCGCCCGAGCTGGACATTGAAGGTTTGTCGGTTGACCAGGTGCTGCAACAACTCCTCGACCAGGTACCGGCGCCACGTCTATGACCACAGTCATCACTCGTTATCGGCTGGCTGCGCGATGAAACCGGCACCTCGCCTGCTAATCGCCATGGCGATCCTATTGCTCTGCGCCTTGCTGCTTGGGGCCCTGGATGCATTGGCAGTAGAGTTCCCCACAATCATCAACTCGCTCTGGTGGGGACTGCTGCTGTTACTAGGCGTGGCAGCACTGATTGATGCCTGGGTATTGCACAAGACACCTTCGCCGCGCCTGGAGCGCATGCTGCCCGGCCAGCTGCCGCTCGGCCGCTGGACTGATGTGCAACTGACCCTGCACCACAGTTACGCACATCGCATCGAAGTACAGGTATTCGATCACTCACCCCACGAGATGACCACCGAGCATTTACCGCAGCACGTGGTATTGAGACCGGGCGAACAAACCCACTTCAGCTACCGGGTGCGCCCTCTGGTCCGTGGCCACTTCCACTTTCCTCGGGCTGAGATCAGCCTGCCCAGCCGCCTGGGCCTGTGGCACAGCCGACGGCTGCTTGAGCAGACAGGGGAAACCCGGGTTTACCCAGACTTTGCACGCCTCCACGGCGCACAGTTGCTGGCGGTTGACGACTGGCTCAGCCAGATCGGTGTTCGCCAGCATCAACGACGCGGCTTGGGCATGGAGTTTCACCAACTACGTGAATTTCGCGACGGCGACTCCCTGCGCCAGATCGATTGGAAAGCCACTGCTCGCAAGCGCACGCCCATTGCCCGCGAGTACCAGGATGAACGCGACCAGCAAATTGTATTCATGCTCGACTGTGGCCGACGCATGCGCAGCCAAGATGGCGAGCTTTCGCATTTCGACCATGCCCTCAACGCCAGCCTGCTGTTGAGCTACATTGCGCTGCGCCAGGGCGACGCGGTGGGCATGAGCACCTTCGCCAGCGAACAAAGCCGTTATCTGGCGCCGGTCAAAGGCATTGCGCAACTTAATGTATTGCTCAACGCAGTCTATGACTTGAAAAGCACGCAACTGCCTGCCGACTACACAGCCGCGACCGATGCACTACTCAGCCGCCAGCGACGCCGGGCACTGGTGGTGATAGTCACCAACCTGCGCGATGAAGACGACCAGGAGCTGCTTAATGCCGTCAAACGCCTGGGCCGCCAGCATCGGGTGCTGATTGCCAGTTTGCGCGAGGAAGTACTGGACACGCTGCGTCAGGCGCCCGTGCAAAATCTTGATTCAGCACTGGCTTACTGTGGCACCGTCGACTATCTCAATGCCCGCGACAAACTGCACGAGCGGCTGCTGGCCAACAATGTCCCGGTGCTCGATGCCCGCCCAAGCGAGCTGGGGCCGGAGTTGGTCAGCCGTTATTTGTCCTGGAAGAAAGCAGGCGTTATCTAGCCACAAACAAAAAACCGCTGTTATAAGCCGCTGCCAAAGTCAGAGCAGCTTATAAAGCGGTTTTGGCTTGCGTGATCGACGATCAGGCGACCGACTTGATCAACTCGATATATGGCTGGGCGTTACGCTGATCCTGAATCAAGGCGACAAAGTCCTTGCCGTCAGCATCTTTGGCATTGACGTCATAGCCTGCGGCAACGAAAAAGCCGAGGAAACGCTCGAAATCATCAATGCGCAGGCCGCGATAGGCTTTTACCAGCTTGTGCAGCGAAGGTGGCGTGTCATCAGCGGGCTCGACATCGAGGAACAACTTGATCGGCTCGTCACCAATCTCTTCACCAATCACTTGTTTCTTGTCTTTACGCATCACTGACTCCAGCTAAACCGGGCTTCACGGGGCCGCAAGTGTACCCCGCACGCCCATTGTGCTCAACGCTCAGTCGACTGGCTCGAACTGCGCGCGCATCCAGCTCAGGTATTGCGCCACTTGCGGGCTGCCTTCACGCGGCGCCCAACTGGCGTGCTCTCCCTCACCGATCGGCAGGTATGGGCCCGCCTTGCACTCAAACAGGATGCTGTCGGCCTCAAGCACGACCAGGGCGTGGAAGATCCCCGGCGGCAGATCGACACCGACGCAATCAGAACCCGCCGCCAGCACACGCTTATCCTGCACCGCGCCGTCCTGATCAAAAATCAGCAGGCCCAAGCGCCCCTTTACCACCAACAGCGCTTCAGCTTTGTCCGCTGAAAGGTGGCGGTGCGGCGGGATGTAGGTATCCGGCTGCAAGCCAATCGCCATGCGATGACAAGGCTCTTCCATTGCATGGAAATTGTGATGCTGGCGCTGGCGCGGACTCTGCGCAGCCTTGTGCGCTAAATCAGCGAACAAGGCCTGGTCGAGAAATGCAGGGCGGCGCACTGGCTTACATGCCTTTAACGGCAAAGATGCCGGGTGCGTTACGCCAGTAACCTTTGTAATCCATGCCATAGCCAAAGATGTAGCGGTCAATGCACGGCAAGCCAACGTAATCGGCTTTCAGGTCCGGGCGCGCCTTGCGGTCATGATCTTTATCAACCAGCACCGCGGTATGCACAGCACGAGCGCCCGCGTGATGGCAGAAATCGATAATCGCGCCGAGGGTGTGACCTTCATCGAGAATGTCATCAATGATCAGAACATCGCGATCTATAAAGGAAACCTCGGGCTTGGCCTTCCAGAACAAATCACCACCGCTGGTTTGGTTGCGATAACGGGTGGCGTGCAAATAAGACAACTCCAACGGGAAGTTGAGCTTGGGTAGCAGCTTGCCGGAGAAGATCAGCCCACCGTTCATGACACAGAAAACCACCGGATTGGTCTCAGCCATCTCGGCATTGATAACTTCAGCCATTTTTGCAATGGCCGCTTCAACCTGCTCGTCGGTATACAGACAATCAGCCTCAGCCATTACCTGGCGGATGTGCGCGAGATCAGCAGACATGGTCGTTCCTCTTGGAGTTAGCGCAACACGAAAACCTGATCGGTGCGTCAAAATAAAAGTCGGCAAAGGTACGCACCTGTCTGCCCGGGGGCAAGCCCTCACGGACGAACGTAGCGCGATTTATGCCGGGTATTCTGGCTATTTTGAAGATAATTGCCACAAATCAACTAAACCAACCTTAGTTCAGGTGACATCGAAGTAGAACAGTGCCGCCCTTTATTGTGCTTAATGCTTTAATCTAAGCCAGTTTTTTTGCCAGCCCAGTCGGAGAGCCCCAACACATGCCAATCCAAGAGATTCGTCACCCGCTGATTCGCCACAAAATCGGCCTGATGCGTCGCGCTGATATCAGCACCAAGAACTTCCGTGAACTGGCTCAAGAAGTTGGCGCCCTGCTGACTTACGAAGCAACCAAGGATCTGCCGCTGGAAACCTACGAGATTGCCGGGTGGTGCGGTCCGGTTCAAGTGGAAAAGATCTCTGGCAAGAAAATCACGGTCGTACCTATTTTGCGCGCAGGGATTGGCATGCTCGAAGGTGTACTGAGTTTGATCCCGGGCGCCAAGGTCAGCGCCGTTGGTGTTGCGCGCAATGAAGAAACCCTGCAGGCACACACTTACCTGGAAAAACTGGTCCCGGAAATTGATGAGCGCCTGGCAATGATCATCGACCCGATGCTGGCGACCGGTGGCTCGATGGTCGCAACCATTGATCTATTGAAAAAAGCGGGCTGCAAGGAAATCCGCGCCATGGTACTGGTGGCGGCGCCCGAAGGGATCAAGGTGGTTAATGATGCCCACCCGGACGTTTCGATTTTCACTGCATCCATTGATGAGCGCCTCAACGAGCATGGCTATATCATCCCAGGGCTGGGTGATGCGGGCGATAAAATTTTCGGCACCAAGCAAAAGGACGCCTAAGCATGCAAGACCACATGCAAGACGCCACCTGGCGTCAGGCGCTGGCCGGCTCACAAATGTTATTCGTGGCATTCGGCGCACTGGTGCTGATGCCACTGATTACCGGCATGGACCCCAATGTCGCATTGTTTACTGCAGGTCTTGGCACACTGATTTTCCAGCTTGTGACGAAAAATCAGGTTCCAGTATTCCTCGCCTCATCCTTCGCCTTTATTGCCCCAATTTTGGCGGCTAAAGCCGACTTTGGCCTGCCCGCCACCCTGGGTGGCCTGGTTGCTGCTGGCGTGGTTTATATGCTGCTGGCTGGCGCCGTCAAAATTAACGGCACCGGATTTATCGACCGTTTACTGCCGCCGGTGGTGATAGGGCCGGTAATCATGTCGATCGGCCTGGGCTTGGCCCCTGTCGCCGCCAACATGGCCATGGGTAAGGCCGGTGATGGCAGTGCGCAACTGGTGCCTTACGACATTGCGCTGATGATCTCGCTACCGGCGTTGATCACCACGTTGATCGTGGCAGTCGTCGGTAAAGGCATATTCAAACTGATCCCTATTTTGCTTGGCGTAGCGGTCGGTTACAGCTTGGCCTGGGCATTTGGCGTGGTTGAGTTTGCGCCGATTGCAGCCGCCCCTTGGCTGGCTGTTCCCAACTTTGTGGCGCCTGAGTTGAACTGGAACGCAATACTGTTCATGTTACCGGTGGCCATTGCCCCAGCCATCGAGCACATCGGCGACGTGCTGGCAATCGGCACCGTCACCGGCAAGAACTACCTGAAAAAACCCGGCTTACACCGCACGCTGCTCGGCGACGGCTTGGCAACCTCTGCCGCTGGCCTGCTCGGCGGCCCGCCTAACACCACCTACTCGGAAGTCACTGGTGCGGTCATGCTCACCAAAAACTTCAACCCAAAGATAATGATCTGGGCAGCACTGATTGCCATGACCCTGGCGTTTATTGGCAAATTCGGCGCGGTACTGCAAAGCATTCCGGTGCCCGTCATGGGCGGAATTCTATGCCTGCTGTTCGGGTCTATCGCAGTGGTTGGGCTAAACACCCTGATCCGCCATCAGGTTGACCTCTCCGAAGCGCGCAACCTGGTTGTGGTCGCTGTCACCTTGGTGTTTGGCATTGGCGGTATGGTCATTGGTGCTGGCGATGTCAGCCTCAAGGGCATTTCGCTCTGCGGCATAGTCGCGATCTTGCTTAATCTTGTACTGCCGGGTGGCGCAGGCTGGCGTAACAAGCGCCTCAGCGAAGAGGCATAAATGCAACTTGCCCCTGCCGATCAACGGGCATTGATCGGCAGGGCACTGTTTCAGCGCTGGCTGTTCAAGCGGCGCACTTCGCGCTGGACCATGCTTGCATATTCAGGGGGCGTGAGTTGTGCAACCTGTTCACGCATCCACTCGTCCCACTTGCCCTTGCGCTTGCTCTTCTCGCCAAACAGACGCGCAGCATCAACCTTCGAGCGCTGCAGGTTTTGTTGCCATAACTCGAACAAACGCGCTTTCTCAGCCTCTCCAGCATTACGCTCTTCAGCGGATTTGTTCGCCAGATTAAAACTCATTGAGCACTCCTGTCGCAGAAAAAGGGGCGGATTCTACGCCCTTTTCACCTCACATACAGGTTTATTCAGCCAACAAAACCCAGGATCAATACCTTACTGATTTAGTCTTGCAGCTCACCTAAACGCCGCTCAATCATCAGCCGGTCAGGGCTTGAGCCAGCCATTTCCAGGGCTTTGCCATAGGCGTTTCGCGCAGCGACTCGATCACCCAGTCGCCGCAGGCAATCGGCCTTGGCCATCTGCGCCAGGTGGTAGCGCTCAAGTTCACCGCGTTCGAGCAAGCTCTCGATCAGGGCAAGTCCTGCCCCCGGCCCATCACACATCGATACCGCCACCGCCCGGTTAAGCTCAACCACCGGCGAAGGCTGCAAGCGCAACAACACATCATAAAGCCCCACAATCTGCGGCCAGTCGGTTTCTGCCGCCGTCGCAGCCTCGGCATGTACCGCCGCAATCGCAGCTTGCAGGTTGTAGCCGTCGTAACCGCCTTGTTGCAACGCTTGCAGGACCAACGCCTGGCCTTCAGAGATATAGGCTGGCGACCATAGGCTGCGGTCCTGCTCTTCAAGCAACACCGCCTGCCCGTCTGCGGAAATCCGTGCCGGGCGGCGCGACTCGTGCAATAACATCAACGCCAACAAGCCTTTCACCGGCGGTTCTGGCAAAAGTTCGAGCAGCAGCCGTCCCAGCCGAATGGCTTCTGTCGAAAGTTGGCTACGCGTGACTGACTCGCCCGAACTGGCAAAGTAGCCTTCGTTAAACACCAGATAGATCACCCGCAGTACCGCAGCCAGGCGCTGCGGCAATTCACTGTGCCCAGGGACTTCATAGGGAATACGAGCATCACGAATTTTCGCTTTGGCGCGCACGATTCGCTGGGCGATATTGCTGGCTGTAGTGAGATATGCCCTGGCGATGTCCTCGGTTGTCAGGTCGCAGACTTCACGCAAGGTCAGCGCAACCTGGGCGTCATCTGCCAACGCTGGGTGGCAGCAGGTAAAGATCAGGCGCAGGCGATCGTCTTCGACACTGTCAAAATCATCCACGCCTGGCCCATCGCCAGCCACTTGGTCATGGGTATCCAACGACTCAAAACGGGCATTGCGACGCAGCCCGTCAATGGCCTTGAAGCGCCCGGCAGACACCAGCCAGGCGCGTGGGTTAGCAGGCACGCCTTGGGTTTGCCATTGCTCCAGCGCCGCACGAAACGCCTCGTGCAAGGCTTCTTCGGCCAGATCGAAATCTCCCAGCAGACGAATCAACGTCGCCAGGACACGCCGCGACTCAGCGCGATAAAGCGCTTCCAGTTGCATGTTCAAGGTTTGAGGCCTGTGCAATTGCACCTCTCTCGGCCAACGCCCTAGCTTTTAAGCCGATATCCGCTCTTAAATATCCAAGCCACTGCGCCTATGCACAGCGCTAAAAAGCCCAGGATCATGGCCAGGCTGACGCCGACACTGACGTCGGAAACCCCGTAAAAGCTCCAACGAAATGCGCTGATCAAGTAAACCACTGGATTGAACAACGTAACCGTCTGCCAGACCGGCGGCAGCATGCTGATCGAGTAAAAGCTGCCGCCGAGGAAAGTCAGCGGCGTGACGATCAGCGCGGGGACGATTTGCAGTTTTTCCCAGCCATCGGCCCACACACCGATGATGAAGCCGAACAGGCTGAAGGTCACGGCGGTCAGAATCAGGAATGCCACCATCCAGAACGGATGAAGAATTTCGAAATCGACGAACAAGCGCGCGGTCAGCAGGATAATCAAACCCAGAATGATGGATTTGGTCGCAGCGGCGCCCACATAGCCGATCAGGATTTCAAGGTAGGAAACCGGCGCCGAAAGAATCTCGTAGATAGTGCCCGAATACTTGGGCATATAAATGCCGAACGAGGCGTTTGAAATACTTTCGGTAAGCAGCGCCAGCATGATCAGGCCCGGGATGATAAAGGCACCGTAACTGACGCCATGCACCTGGGTCATGCTCGAGCCAATCGCCGAACCAAACACCACAAAATACAGCGAAGTCGTAATGACCGGCGTGGCGATGCTTTGCAGCAAGGTGCGCCAGGTACGCGCCAGCTCAAACAGGTAAATGGCGCGAATCGCGTAGAAGTTCATGCGCGGCTCCTCACCAGGTTTACGAAAATATCCTCAAGCGAACTCTGGCTCGATTGCAGGTCTTTGAAGTCGATGCCTTGCTGCGCCAAATCCTTGAGCAATTCGGCGATACCGGTGTGCTCACGCTGGGCATCAAAGGTGAACACCAGCGCGTGGCCAGCGTCTGCTAACTCCAGCGGGTAATTATTGGCCAGTGCTTCAGGAATACTGCTCAGCGGCTGCTGCAGATGCAGGGTCAGCTGTTTCTTACCGAGCTTGTGCATCAATGCGGCCTTGTCTTCGACCAAAATGATCTCGCCCTTGCTGATAACGCCAATGCGATCAGCCATTTCCTCGGCTTCTTCAATGTAATGAGTGGTCAGGATGATGGTTACGCCGCGCTCGCGCAGGCCGCGCACCATATTCCACATGTCACGGCGCAGCTCGACGTCGACCCCCGCCGTTGGTTCATCGAGAAACAGAATCTGTGGCTCATGGGACAAGGCCTTGGCGATCATCACGCGGCGCTTCATGCCGCCGGACAATTCAAAGATGCGTGCGTCTTTTTTATCCCAGAGCGATAAATCACGCAGCAGTTGCTCGATATACGCCGGGTTGGCCGGTTTACCAAACAGGCCACGGGTAAACTTGACGGTGGCCAGCACGCTTTCAAAGCCTTCGTTGAACAGCTCCTGAGGCACCAGGCCAATCTTGGCTCGCGCCGCGCGGTAGTCCGAAATAATGTCGTGACCTTCAACCAGGACTTTGCCGGTGCCCGGATTGACGATACCGCAGATGATGCTGATCAAGGTCGTCTTGCCAGCGCCATTGGGCCCGAGCAGAGCAAAAATCTCGCCTTTTTGAATGTCCAGATTGATGGTGTTCAGCGCCGTATGGCCCGAGGCATAAACCTTGCTCAACTGCTGTATCGAGATAACCGGTTGCACAGAACCACCTTGAATGAGGGGCAATTAGAGGCGCGTTTAAATGTCACAGTCTACCTAACTGGATGATCGACCTCAAAATAGCCAGCGACTTTATTAGCAGTCGACGCTAAAGGCTGGAAACCGCACTATTTCGAGCAACCCGCAGGCCCGCCCCGCCGTGCTTTGCAGTAGATTGCTGGGCACCTGCAGGCCTAAAGCAGATACTCGCAGACTTGGTGGTAATCACCGAGATGGTTATGCTGAACGACTGTCGACAGTCCTGGACCGTCGCTTTGCGCTTGCCAAGCACGTCATTTTTGCACAGGCTGTGTCGCTATCACACGATCAGAGGATATCTTCATGCAACTAAAACATCTCGCTGGCCTGGCCCTAATTGCATTGCTAAGCGCCTGTAGCTCAATGGATAGCGGCAGCTCCGATAGCGACTCAAATAGCGCTGCGGCAACTGCATCTGATCGCTTCAAGGACAAGTGCAACGCCGATGTTGTACAAGACATGCTCGGTAAACGCGTAACCCCGGAACTGCGCAAGCAGATCAAAGAAAAAGCCGGCGCCAAAAGCGTTCGTGTACTCGGTCCAACCGACCCAATGACCATGGATTACAAGTCATCTCGCCTGAACATCGACACCGACGAAGCGGATGTAATTGACCGCATTACCTGCGGCTGAAAGCGCTCACTCCAGACTATCTAGGCGCTGACGCATGCAGATTGACGACGAGTTTACGCTGAAGAAACTTGAGACATTTCTGGCATTCATGCGCAGCGGCAACCTCAGCCGTGCAGCCGCCGAGCTTGAGACCAGCAACGTCAGCGTACATCGCGCGATTCACTCGCTTGAGAGTGCGCTGCGTTGCCCGCTGTTCAAGCATGAAGGCCGCAACCTTATCCCGCTGGAAAGTGCCTACTTGCTCGAAGATCGCGCCCAGAAACTGATCCAGGATGTGCTCGATACCATTCGCCTGACCCGAGAAGCAGCGGGTTTCTCGGCTGAGCGATTCAAGCTCGGCTCGCTGTATTCACTGACGGTCAAAACCGTCCCGCAATTGATCATGGGCCTGAAGCTGCGGCGCAGCGAACTCAATATCGACTTGATCCTGGGCTCCAATGTCGACCTGATGTTCAAGCTCAAGAACCTCGAAGTCGATGCGATCCTGGTGGCGCTGAACGAACATATTAATGATCAGGACTGCGAACAATTGCCGTTGTTCTCTGATGATATTTTTCTTGCGGTGCCTACAGACTCGCCCTTTGCCGAGCAAACAGATGTGGATCTGGCGGCGTTGAGGGAGTCGACCTTCATAACCCTGACCCACGGCTTCGCCACCCACCAGGACGGTGCGCAGGTGTTTCGCCATGCGGGGTTTGAGCCAAAGGTCGCGATGCAGGTGAACGATATCTTCACCCTGCTGAGCATGGTCAGCTCGGGCGTTGGCTACGCCCTGCTTCCGGGTCGGATTGCGGCGGTGTACGAAAACCGCGTCAAGCTGATTTCCCTGCAGGCCAAATACCGCATGCAGCAACACATTGGCGTGGTGTTCCTCAAGGCCAAGGAGCGCGACCCCAATCTGTTGGCCTTACTGGCCGAGTGCCGGATGTACAGTATCAACAACCCAGCCTGAGCAATACGGTTGCTCAGGCTGGGTAAAGCACAGCTTCAGCTTCGATCGGTTTCAGCCCATCAGGCCACGCATGATCAGGAACAGCAGCGACGGGCCAAGCAGGCAGCCCAGGGCCGTGTAGAAGGCTGCAGTCAGGCAACCGTAGGGCACCAGCTTCGGATCAGTCGCAGCCAAGCCTCCTGCTACGCCGCTCGATGTCCCGATCAAACCACCAAAGATCACAGCGCTACGTGGGTTGTTCAGACCAATGTAAGGTGCGACAAAAGGGGTTGCGATCATCACCAGGATCGCCTTGACCAGACCTGCACCAATGGACAGCGCCATAACCTCGGAACTGGCCCCAATCGCTGCGCCCGTCACTGGCCCGACGATATAGGTCACAGCGCCGGTACCAATGGTGGTCAGGCTCACTGAGTCGGTATAGCCGAACGCCATGGCGACGCCTACACCGGCAATAAATGAAGAACCAATGCCGACGAACAACGCCAATACTCCCACCATCCCGGCACGCTTCAACTCTTCAACATTGACCCCATACCCCGTTGCAACAATGGCAAAGTCGCGCAGCATAGCGCCGCCCAAAATGCCGATCCCGGATAACAGCGGAATATCGACCAGACCTTTGCTGCCACCGGTGTATGCACCGCCGATATAAGCGAAGAGCAAGCCAAAGAGAATAGCGATGGCCGAGCCATGTAAACGTCCATGGGTCAACTTGTCGGAGAGCCAATAAGACAGCCACATGGTGATGCCGATAATGGCAAAGCCTGCTACCAGGCTATAGGCGCTGAATACTTTTAGAATACTGTCGTACATGGCTATCACCGTGGCAGTTTAGGCAAAGGGTTTGCTTCAGTATCATCCTGTTGCTCTGGCTTTTTTTGGCCCATCCGGTCCAGCACCGAAACCAGGATAAACGCCAGAACCACAGCCGCCACACCCGCAAGAATCGCCATTGGCCCGCCACTAAGCGCACCATAAACGTTTTGCTGGGCAGCCATTGCCACCACGATTGGAATATAGACAGCGCTCCAGAACTCGATGCCCTGTTCTGACTTGAGGTTCAGATAACCGCGCTTTTGTAGATAGCCACCAAGAAAGATCAGCATCATCATGGCGATACCGACACCGCCGACATTGGCAGGGACGCCAATCAATTTCCCCAGTAGCTCACCGACGGTGATGCCGACCAGGGTGCAGAACGCAAGAAACGCTACACCGTAAATAATCATTATTTTTATCCTCATGAATCCGTGCGAAGTTGTTGTTTTTGTCTTCGTAACGATCAAGCGGTACTACTGAGTTCAAAAGTCGCGACTCGCCTCCTGACGCAACATGGCGTCCAATGTATCGAGACGAGCCCCTTGAAATGCAATGGCCTGCCCCGGCTCGAATAGACGCCGTGCCAAGCCTGTAAGTACGTTTCCAGGAGGCAATTCGAGGTGCAACCTAACGCCGCGCTCATAAGCCGTGCGCAGCGTGCTGTGCCAGTCGACAACGCGGCACATGTTGTTTGCCAGGTCATCACCCAGTTGTTCGGGCTTGCTCAGCAAGCGTGCGTTACTACTACTCAAATACCGGGCCGAGGGCGGCTCAAGCTTAATCCCGGCGAATGCGTTGCACAGTTCACGCGCTGGAGCCTCAAGCAATGGGCAGTGCGAAGGTACACTGACTGCGAGCGGCCTTGCACACCCGGCACCGGCTTTTCTCGCCAGCGCGGCAACTTGTTGCATGGCGCTGTGACTACCAGCGATGACCTGCTGCGCCTGGGCGTTGATATTGGCCAGGTACACCGGCTGCTCAGGGCTGTTTACCTGCGCCAGTAAATCTTCAACAGTGCCAAGTTCCAGGCCCAGAATTGCGGTCATGCCAAACCCTTGCGGATAGGCCTGCTGCATCAGCTCGCCGCGCAAGCTGACCAGGCGCAAGGCATCGGCAAAACTCACAACGCCTGCGATCACCGCAGCAGCGTAGGCGCCAATCGACAAGCCCGAGACAAAGTCAGGACGATGGCCTCGTCGCATTAGAATACGTGCCCCGACGACCCCGCTGATCAGCAAGCACAGCTGTACCGCACGGGTGCTGGCGAGCGCCTCGACGCTGTCCAGCGCCAAGGCATCCTGACCCAAGACCGCACTGGCTTGCTCCAGGCACTCGCGGCCCTCGGACGAGTCCGACAAGGCATGCAACATACCCGGCTGCTGCGCACCTTGGCCGGGAAAAACCCACAGGCTGCTCATGCGACGGCACACTCCACAGCCCAAGGGTCATCGACTAACAAGGGTTGGGTCTGGGTTTTAAGCAACACCTGGGAGCTGCTTGTCGCCCACTCACGTAGCGCAACGGCGCCAGCCGGACATTGCAATTGCACATCGACCGCCGCTGGCGCTTGGGCAATCAATTCCAGCCAAGACGTTGCTTGTGCACGCGATATAGGCCGAGGCGTTCGCACCAGTAAATCAAGATCGCTGGCGGGATGCGTCACCTCGATCCCACTGGCCAACTGGAAACCAAGGCTGCCGGTTATACCCCAGCGCACACCGATCTGGTTAAGCGGCACCGCCAGTTGTGCGAGCGCCTTGAACAACGGCCAGTCGCGATGTGCTTCAGCCAAAGCAGGCGTAATCAACTGCTCTGGCTGCACACAGCGAGTGACTGCCGAGAGCGGCATCCAGCAGGCAAAGCGCTGATCACGGGTTTTGCCGCGCACGCCCACGGCGATAGTGCCCGCAGGACTTGGTGCCCGCCTGACCACAACCGGTGGCTCGACCTGCAACGCCTCAACCGCCCAGGCAGGTGCATTCACCGGCAGATGTTCAGGGGCTAACCCCCAAAGCAGATCATGCGGTAGATAGAGCTGTTGCCTGGTTTGATCGAGGCGATTGTTCACCGGTTCGACTCCTGTTGCCCTAGCTAGAACTCACCACTGCGACCGAAGCAATTCACGTACCCGGGACGACGCCTCGCGGTTACTGGCACCGAGTCGGCTGCGCAGGTCGAGCGGGCTATTGGCGATATCGGTTAGCGCATTGCCCAGGCACTCTTGCACCTTGGCCACGTCATCGGCCTGCGGCTTGGCGGCGTCACTCACACTCAAGGTTTCCCAAAGCAAACCAAGGCTGGCGTAGTTTTCGATGTCATAAGCCATTGGCGCGATGGTCGCGGCCAACGCCTCCAACTCATCAACACTGCGCAAGGTCACCCGCGCGGCAGACTCCTTGCCCATGGCATGCACCATCACATTGGGGTCACGCAGGGCTATCAATCGATTGGCTTGATAGCCATGGGCCAGAAATGCCCCGGACATTGCTTTGCCCACCAACAGTGCAATAACGGCATGACCAGCCAGACGCGCACGGGCATAGCTGTCGACAGCACCGGCCAACGCCTGATGAATACCCAGCGCTTCCTCGCGGCGGCCGTAGGCCTGGCTCGGCACATCAACGATGGCAATCAGGGCGCGTTTATCTTCACGCTCGCGGTCCTGCTCTATCACCTGGTCAATCGCCTGGGCCAGCCCCCAACCTTCAAGCAAACCAACCTCGCCATTACGCGCACGTGGAAAGGGATTGTGGCTGTCGGCGACCACGGCCAGATAACGCACCGACTGGCCACCAAGGGTGCTGTCAGCAACGAGCAAGGAGTCCGGCAAGCCGGCAACGGTAGCCGCGTCGGCAGCCAACAACTGAAACCAATGACGGCCACGCTGTTCTGTAGCTGTACTCATGACTGCTCTCCTTGATAAAGACTGCGGACCTGGGCTGCATCGACCTGCTGCGTGGTATCAAGTGCGCCTAGGCGCTCAAGAAACCAAGCATGTCGGCGACTGCGCTCAAGTGCTGGCACGCCCTGCTTGAACAAGGCGCTGACCTGCTCGCGGATAACCTCAAGGTCATCGGCCACGTAGGCATCGACCAAGCCGCTGGCGTTGCGCTGCTCGCCGCCGGTCAGGCTCCAGATAAAGGGGCGATCGCGCGAGTCGTATTCATCGATACCGGCTTCCTGCTCAATCACCTGCGGACCGTTGAGGCCAAGGCGGGCTTCCTGAGTCACCAGCAGATAACTGCAAAGACCTGCCGCAATCGACATGCCGCCGAAGCAGCCCACCGGTCCGGCAATCAAGCCAATAACCGGTTGGTATTGGCGCAGATCGACAATTGCCGACTGGATTTCAGCAATGGCCGCCAGGCCCAGATTGGCCTCTTGCAAACGCACCCCGCCGGTCTCCAGCAACAGCAAGGCGCGGGTCGCAATACCATTGCGGTTATCTTCAGCGGCAAGCTCTAGCGCGCCGGCAATTTTGGCCCCGCCGACCTCACCAAGACTGCCGCCCTGGAATGCTCCTTCGATTGCCGCGACCACCACAGGCTCACCGTCGATGGTGCCTTTGGCGACAATCACGCCATCATCGGCCTGCACCACGATGCCTTGCTTGGGCAGCCAGGGCGAAGTCACCTTGGCGAATGGGTCTATCAGTTCGCGAAAGCTACCGGCGTCGAGCAGTGCCCGCGCACGTTGGCGTGCGCCGAGCTCGACAAAACTGCGCTGTTGCAGCAAGCGCGCGATATTGTTGGCACTTACATCATTCATCAGCCAAGGCCTCCATTGCTTGTTCCAAACGCAGGCGCACGACACCTGGCGTCGCGCCAAAGTCATGGATCGAGATATTCAGCGCAGGCATCTGCTGCTCACTGAACATGCGCTGGAACAGTTGCTGCCAACGGGCATCGCTGCCGTTGACCGAGGTCACTACTTCAATTGCCAAGGTGCCGCTGGTACCAGGTTCAAGCATCACTTCAAGATCGCCCGAGCCGACGCAACCGACCAGCGCGCGGCCTTGGGCTGGCTGCCCGGCACTGAATTGAAAAGACAGGGTTTGCATAATCAGACACTCCCTATTGGCGCGTGCAAGGCAGGCGCAAGGCGGTCGAGGAATAAAGTCGCGGCGAGTAAATCAGCAGCCCCGCCGGGCGAGGCACGCAGCCTCAACATGTCGTTATCGAGATCTCGCAGCAACCGGCGTCCTTCGAGGCTGGCACAACCACCCACCTCGATAACCGCCCGTGCTCCGTTCTGCATGCAATCGAGTCCGGTCAGGCCAGCGCGATAAAGCACACAGGTATCAGTCAGTTGACTCATGATCGCCAGCAGCGCATCGAGCCGTGCATTCTGTTCGCCCGCCTGCACCGAACGGCTGCGCAGCAGTTGGGGCAAGCCATGCTGGATGATTGCCGGGAAACCCAATTGGGCCTGTTCGCGCGCACCGGGCAAGCCAAAGGTTCGACAAACTTGCTGGCCATGGCTTTCAGTCGTGACGGGGATGGCCCGGTCGTTTAGCATGGCAATTCGCGCAGCGCGCAAGGTGACTTGGCCAGCCTCCAGCGCTTGATCATCCAGCGCGGCGGCAGCGCACAACAAACCCAGTGCCCAGATGGCGCCCCGGTGCGTGTTAACGCCGCCAGTAACGCGCAGCATTTCAACCTCGCCTTCACGACCAATGCGCCCCAGCGTCTCTCGCAATGCCTGATTGACTTCGCCGTGCTCGCACGCCGCCTCGGCCATTTCCTTGAAGGCGGGCCATAGCGACAACGCCGAAGAATGCATCAGGCCCAGGTGCAGGTCGTCGTGCGCCCCATTGCCTCGGCGATCAACCAGTCCCGGCTTGGGCGACAGATCGGCTTCATCAATCAGCACTTCAACGGCCAGGTCAGCCAGGCATTCAGCTAGGCTCAGCGGCGTGTGTTTAATCTGTAAGGCTGCCATCACCAGCTCCTGAATTTAGCAGGCGGGTTGTACAAGCCGCCCGACCACTCAACCAACTCGGCGATGCTCTTGGCCGCGAGCAACTCACGGCTGGCGTCTGCGCGGCGAATGCCCAGGTCTTCGGGCAAGGCAATCAAGCCTTCCTTGCGCATGCGCAGGGTATCTTTGGGGTCATGGCGCAACCCGATACTGGTCACACCGGCCACAGCAGCGATCATTGCTTGGCGCTCCTCAAGCGAGCGCGCCTTGTACAGGTAGGCAATACCTTCCTCGGTCAGCAGGTGAGTCACGTCGTCGCCATAGATCATGATCGGCGCTAATGGCATGCCACTTTTGCGCGCCACCTCGACTGCATCGAGGGTGTCGACAAAGGTTGGTTTACCGCCTTCCTGGAAGGTTTCGACCATCTGCACCACCAGCTTTTTACCGCGCTCAAGCAGGGTCACTGGAGCGCCGGTGTCGGAGCACATATCCAGCCATGCAGGCGTGGCATGGCGTCGCCCGCGTGGGTCGTGCCCCATATTGGGCGCACCGCCAAAACCGGCCAGGCGTCCGCGCGTTACAGTGGATGAATGACCATCGCCATCGACTTGCAAGGTGGCGCCAATAAACAGATCGACTGCGTATTGACCGGCCAGTTGGCACATCATCCGGTTTGAGCGCATCGAACCATCACGGCCGGTGAAGAACACATCAGGGCGCATGGCGATGTAGTTTTCCATGCCCAACTCGGTACCAAAGCAATGCACGCTTTCGACCCAGCCGGTCTCGATCGCCGGGATCAGGGTCGGGTGCGGGTTAAGCGTCCAGTTGCGGCAGATCTTGCCTTTGAGACCGAGCTTTTCACCGTAGGTTGGCAAGATAAGTTCGATGGCCGCGGTGTTGAAACCAATGCCGTGGTTAAGCGACTGCACATTGTGCTTTTCGTAGATGCCGCGAATGGCCATCATCGCCATCAGCACATGCACCGGCTTGATGTGGCGTGGATCGCGAGTAAATAGCGGCTCGATGTAGAAGGGTTTGTCAGCCACCACCACAAAGTCGACCCAGGAACCTGGAATATCAACACGCGGCAATTCGCTGGCATCCTCGACCAGCTCATTGACCTGCACAATCACAATGCCGTCGCTGAATGCGGTCGGCTCAACCAACGCAGGGGTGTCTTCGGTACTGGGTCCGGTATAGATGTTACCGGCGCGGTCAGCCTTGAACCCGGCCACCAGTGCAACGTTGGGGATCAGGTCAACCAACAACCGCGAGTAGAGTTCGATGTAAGTGTGAATCGCGCCGACTTCAAGCAGGCCGTCTTCGAGCAACTGGCTGATACGCAGGCTTTGCGGCCCGGCGAAGGAGAAATCCAGCTTGCGCGCGATGCCGCGCTCAAACAGGTCAAGATGCTCAGCGCGGCTCACACTCGGCATGATCATATGCAAGTCATGCAGGCGCTCAGGGCTGGCTTTTGCCAGTGAGCGGGAAAGGAAATCGGCCTGTTTTTGGTTATTGCCTTCAAGCACCACGCGATCACCGGGGGCAATCAATGCTTCAAGCGCCGCAACGATTTTATCGCTGGGCAAGACCACACCGTCGGCGAGGGCGCGGACTGTGTCGAGGCGCCGCTGTTTCTCGGCTCGGCGACGTGACCACTGCGGCGGCGGGGATATTGTTGTTGTCATGCTGACTCCGGGTGTGCGCTGTCGTGATGCCACATTAGGAGCCAGTGCCAATGGCCATCAATCAACCAGCAGATGTAAACGTTACGATTAGCGTAATGATTGTTTTGTCGCCGCACAGACAACAGCAACGGTTAACCTCTGCGTGCAGACCGGGCATACTTGTGCATTGCCCCTTGGCCAGTAGACCCCATGCGTATCCACGTCACCTTCATCGACCGCGTAGGCATCACCCAGGAAGTGCTGGCGCTGCTGGGTGGGCGCAATCTGAACCTGGATGCGGTCGAGATGGTGCCGCCCAATGTCTATATCGATGCGCCCACGCTCAGCTCCGAAGTGCTGGATGAATTACGCGAGGCCCTGTTCAAGGTTCAGGGGGTGCAGGCCGTTACCATCGTCGATATTCTTCCAGGCCAACGCCGACGCCTGCAGCTCGATGCCTTGCTGGCGGCGATGACGGACCCGGTGCTGGCCGTTGACGGTCAAGGTCGAGTGCTGCTGGCCAACCCCGCCTTGATCGCACTATGCGAGCAGGAGCCGGAAGGCTTGGCACTCGGCGATTTATTTGCCAACCCGTCCTTGCAACATGAGCTGCTCGAACAGCATTTCCGCCTGCCGCTTCGTGAGGTCACCCTTAACGGTCAAGCCTTGCTGCTTGATGCCATGCCGATTAGCGAGACCGCGGGCGCAGGTCAGCTACAACTCGCAGGCGCCCTGCTGACCCTGTACGAGCCCAGCCGAATCGGTGCTCGCCTCTCAGCCCTGCACCATGACCATGCTGAAGGCTTTGACTCACTGCTCGGCGACTCAGCACCGATACGCACGCTCAAAACACGGGCGCAGCGAGTGGCGACCCTGGATGCCCCGCTGTTGATTCAAGGTGAAACAGGGACCGGCAAGGAGCTGGTGGCCCGGGCTTGCCATACCAGCAGCGCGCGGTGCGACGCACCGTTCTTGGCGCTCAACTGCGCGGCATTGCCGGAAAACCTCGCCGAGAGTGAGCTCTTTGGCTACGCCCCCGGCGCCTTCACCGGTGCCCAGCGCGGCGGCAAGCCCGGCTTGCTTGAGCTGGCCAACCACGGCACGGTATTTCTCGATGAAATCGCTGAAATGTCGCCGTACCTGCAAGCCAAGCTTTTGCGATTTCTCAATGACGGGACATTCCGCCGGGTAGGCGGCGAGCGTGAAGTGAAGGTGGATGTACGGATTCTGAGCGCCACCCACCGCGACCTGGAAAAAATGGTCAGCGAAGGCAGCTTCCGTGAAGACCTGTATTACCGTCTCAACGTACTCAATCTTGAGGTTCCGCCGCTACGTGCCCGTGGCCAGGATATTTTACTGCTGGCTCGCCACTTCATGCGCCAGGCTTGCGCGCAGATCCAGCGACCGCCTTGCCGCCTTGCGCCGGACACCTATCCTGCTCTGCTGAGTAACCGCTGGCCAGGCAACGTACGTCAATTGCAAAACGTCATTTTCCGTGCGGCAGCCATCAGTGAAAGCAACCTGGTGCAGATCGACGACCTGGACATTGCAAGCACCGCGATCGCAGCACACTCACCCGGTGATGAGGTCGAAAGCCTGGAGTCGGCGGTCGCAGGGTTTGAAAAAGCATTGCTCGAAAAACTCTATGCCAGCCACCCCTCAAGCCGTCAACTGGCAAGCCGGTTGCGCACTTCGCACAGCGCTATTGCGGTACGGCTGCGCAAATACGGCATCCCCGGCAAGAACTAGGTCTTGCCGCCATGACGGCCCTGACCGCTCTTGAAGCGTTGGGCTCCAGCTTGGGTTTCGCCACTCTTGATGACCGCCATACCACGCTCAAACTCGTTCTCAAGGGCCTGAGTGAAGTCCAGATCCCATTGTTCATAGCTGCTTGCCCGGTCACTGAGCATGCAGCTTTGGGGTAAGCCGGCAATTTCAAGCGCCAAGGCCTGCGCCGCCGCCAAGGCTGTGCCCGTCGGCACGACTCGATTGACCAAACCCATCTGTAGCGCTTCATCGGCCAACACCGGGCGACCGGTAAGGATTAAGTCCAGGGCTCGTCCCTGGCCAATAACCCGTGGCAACCGCACCGTACCGCCATCAATCAACGGTACGCCAAAGCGTCGGCAAAAGACCCCAAGCACGGCACTTTGAGCGGCCACGCGTAGATCGGCCAGGAGCGCCAACTCCAGACCACCTGCAACCGCATGCCCTTCAATTGCTGCAATCAACGGTTTACCGAGCTGCATGCGGCTCGGCCCCATGGGCCCATCCCCATCGCGCTCAAGTCGGTTGGCGTGCATTGCATCATCGGCAACCGCTGACAAATCTGCGCCAGCACAAAATCCATCACCGGCGCCAGTGAGTACCGCGACCTTGGCATTTTCATCGGCTTCAAACGCACGCAAGGCGTCCGCCAACGCTTGTGCTGTCGGCCGGTCAACAGCATTGCGTACCTGCACCCTATTGATGGTCAATGTGGTAACAGGTCCAACCTTATCGACAAGGATGTTCATGGCTGCCTCGTTTCCAAGCAATATGTCCGATGGACTGCACCAAAAAGGCCAGCACATGGCTGGCCTTTACTTTAGATGTGTCGCAAGCAACAGCTTGCGATCAGATAGCAAACTTTTGCAGGTTAGCCATCATTTCTTTCAGCGCCTCGACGTTATCGGCGGGGTGCGCTGCGTTTTCAAAATCGCAGATCTGGGCCCAGTGCGCAGCAACATCTTCAGGGCTGAAACCCGCACGCGGATCAAAGCCCGCGCCAAGGCTACGCTCCCAACGCACTTTCCCCATCCAGCCGCCACCCACTTCGAACAGGCCTGAAGTTTCTTCACAGCTATTACTGGCCAGGTAAACCACCAACGGGCTGACCAGTTCGGGCTTGAGTTGCTCGAAGACCTGCGGCGGAATCAAGCCCTCGGTCATGCGCGTGCCGCCAGTCGGTGCAATCGCGTTCACCAGGATATTGTGCTTGCGCCCCTCGATCGCCAGGGTTCGCGTCAGCCCGTACAAGCCCAGCTTGGCCATGCCGTAGTTGGATTGGCCAAAGTTGCCGTAAATGCCGGAAGTCGACGAGGTAAAGATCACCCGGCCATAGCCTTGCTCGCGCATGTGCGGCCAGGCAGCGCGCGTGATTTTGTAGGCACCTTCAACATGCACTTGATAGACCTGGTCCCAGTCGACCTGCTCCATCTTATGAAAAGTCTTATCGCGCAGGATGCCCGCATTGTTGACCACCGCATCAATACGCCCAAAAGCATCCAAGGCGTGCTCAACGATTTTATCGCCCTCGGTGACCGAGTCGTGGTTGGCCACAGCCGTGCCACCGGCGGCACGGATTTCCTCAACCACTTTGTCGGCAGCCGAAGCATTGGCGCCTTCGCCGTGGGTGCTACCGCCCAAGTCGTTGACCACAACTTTGGCACCATGCTTGGCGAACAGCAGCGCATGGGCACGACCCAAACCGCCACCTGCGCCGGTGACAATTACAACTTGGTCCTGGAAACGAATGGCTTCACTCATCGGAAGACTCCTGACAGTGTTAATGATCGGCAGAGTGTCAGCCAGGGCCACGATTGTCACAACTATGACAACCGGGCCTGAATGGCGCCCGATAAGGCAAAGAGATAAGCGAGAGCGACCTTGATCATGTAGATCTATTTATCATCTCACCGCCTTGAGCCAATGCCTGGCGAAACGCCAGGTAATGTTCCAGTACGGCTTGCGGCGCTTCGGTTTGCGGATAATGGCCAATATCATCAAGCACCACTGTGTCAGCCTGGGGAATCAGCGCCCTATAACGCTCAACCATATGCAGCCCGGAAATGGGATCTACAGCACCATCAATCAGCCGCATAGGCACCTGCGTGGCCTGCATTGCAGCCACCCAACGATCGCGTTGCTGGCGTCGCTCGGGCATGTAGCGAATCAACCGGTGCATGATCGCAGGCCCATTGTTATGACTGATCAACGCCCAGAAATCATCAAGCTCAGCGCTGCTAGGCAAGGTATCGGCCCCGAAAACTTTAGCGAAACTGGCTTCGAGTTTTTTCCGGTTGAACAGGCGACCAATCAATGGCCCGACAGGGCTCAGCAACAACTTCTGCACTAACACCGGATGGTGGGTTTCCGGAAATAACCCGCCATTGAGGAACACGCAACTCGCCAGCTTGATACTGCCTTCCTGGTGGCGCGCCAGCAATTCCTGGGCAACGCTGTCACCGTAGTCATGCGCCAGCACATGCACATCTCCAGTTATCTGCAACGCTGCCAATAACGCCTGATGCAAGTCCGCCTGTTCAAGCAAGCTGTAAGCGTGACCGACAGGCTTGGCCGAGTAGCCAAAACCGAGCATGTCACAGGCTATCAACCGATAATGCTCGGCCAGTGGCCGCCATAGATAATGCCAATCCCAACTGGCAGTGGGAAAGCCGTGGATCAGGATCAATGGCGGGGCATCATCAGCCCCGGCGGTCCAGTAGCCAATCTGATGCCCCTTGAAATCAAAGTGCTGTGCTTGGCTGCGCCACTGTGCCAGCGCGATTCCTGGCAGCGCCATTAGCTGGCGTAGCCAGGCATTTGCTGATCGAGTTTGCGCAGCAAGGCTGGCCATGCCAGGGAGCCGCCCATGCCTTGCGGGCTCTTCATCACACCGGCGACCATGGCCTTGGCGCCATCAAGAATTTGCTGAGGAATGTGTATCAGCTCAGCACCGCCGCTCTGCGCCATGACCTGGACTTCGCATGCGCGCTGCAACGTAAACATCATCAAAAAGGTGTCGGCGATGCTTGATGAGGCAGTCAACAAGCCGTGGTTGGGCAAGATCATAAAGTTCTTGTCACCCAGGTCCGCCTGCAAACGCGCCTTTTCATCGTGGTTCAGCGCCACACCTTCATAACCGTGGTAGGCCAGGCTCGAAAGTACAAACAAGGATTGCTGCGACAAAGGCAACAAGCCCTGCTTCTGCGCCGAAACGGCAATGCCCGCCGCAGTATGAATGTGCACGACACAGGCGACGTCGTGACGAACCTCATGCACCGCACTATGGATGGTGTAGCCCGCCGGATTGATCTCATACGGGCTGTCCATCAACTTATTGCCAGCGAGGTCGATCTTGACCAGGCTGGAGGCGGTGATTTCGTGGAACATCAACCCGAATGGATTGATCAGGAACTCATCAACACCGGGGATCTTGGCTGAGATATGGGTGAAGATCAGATCATCCCAGCCGTGCAGCGCTATCAGCCGATAACACGCGGCCAGGTCAACACGGGTTTGCCATTCAGCAGCAGATACCTGGTCTTTGAGACTTACAGGCGGCAGTTCTTGGGCAGCACTCATCCTCGACACCTCTACAGTTATTGTTATGACCTGTATTGAGTCTAGCGAGTGCTTGGCCCTTGCCTAGTCGCCCTGGCAGCCAGCTTAGTGACCTAGCGAGTCAGAGCGGTGGGTTAACAGCTGATATTCAGACGCTGAATAAGACAAGTCATGCCTTGAGTGCGGCAACAAAACGGGCGACCCAGGGCTCTGCGTCAGTTTCAGGCGTTACGCTTTCACTGGCGTCAAGGCGCAGCATGTCCTGAACCTCACGAATGCCCAGCTCGGCATATAACTCACGCACCAGTTCGCCGCCACCACAAAAGGTATCGCCATAACTGGAATCACCCAGCGCAATAACCCCGCCTGGCAGCCCGCTCCAGGCCGGCAGATGATCTCGAATGGCGTAATACAGCGGCTGCAGGTTATCCGGCAATTCGCCCATGCCAGTGGTGGAAGTCACCGCAAGGAAAGCCTCGGGGGAAAACGCCTGCACATCAGACAAGCTTGCCCGCGGGTCATAGAAAGCGTCTAACCCCGCGGCCTTTAATAGCCCATGAACATGACGAGCGACTTCTTCAGCGGTGCCATAAACCGAACCAGAAAAGATCGCGACTTTCATAAAAACTGCTCCAAAAACTATCCAATTTGGGCGCTATTATGCCGCAACTGGACAGCCTCAATGGATGTTTTAGAATGCCTGAACCTAGACTTGGAATTTCAGTGCATGATCAGCGCAAAACTGCTACAGCTGGTAATAGACGCCTCGCATGATGGCATCGTGGTTGCCGAGCAAGAAGGTGATGACAACATACTGATCTACGCCAACGCGGCTTTTGAAGCGCTGACCGGCTACGCCAGAGAAGATATCCTCTATCAGGACTGTCGATTCCTGCAGGCTGGCGATCGCGATCAAGCGGGGCTGCAAGTCATTCGCGAAGCCCTCAAACAAGGTAAACCTTGCCGACAAGTCCTAAGAAACTTCCGAAAAGATGGTTCATTATTCTGGAACGAGCTATCAATAACGCCGATTTATAACGAAAGTGATAACCTCGTCTACTTTATTGGCATCCAGAAAAATGTCACGGAGCAGGTGCAAGCACAGGAACGTATCAAGCAATTGGAAGATGAAGTTGCACGTCTTAAAACCCAACTTGCCACTACAGCCCTGCCGCCTGAACGCTAGGTCACTTTTTCTCTGGGGATTAAATTTCTGACCTAAGAGTTGCTCATGGACGAACCGGTACTGCTCACGGATGAAGAGGTGGCATTCATACAGCAGCTTTATAACCAACACGAGAGTGAGCAGCCTGAAACCTTGCCAGCCCAAGTTGATCTTATGGAGTCACTGAACGACCTGATCAGTGGTTATAACAATCTCGAAAACATCACCGTTGACGTACGAATTGTTAATCAACAGGGCAATGTGCAAGCAATTATTCCTGTCTACACTGAAAGCGAGCAACTTAATTGCGCGCTTGGTATTAAGGCAAACACAGCACTGCAATTGAAAGTTCAGGAGCGCGTCAAACAGTTGGAAGCTGAAGTTGCACAGCTAAAAATCCGACTAACGGACGCCATTCCCTAAGCTAAGCGTAAAACTAAACCTATTCTGAACTGTCATATCACCACAACGTAACGCTTGGCGTAGAGTTCGATATGCAAAATCCAGTGCTCCTGACAGACGACGAACTGGAGTTTATCCAGCACCTGTATCACCGGCCTGCAACCAAGCAGCCTGGGGCTTTGTCTGTGCAAATCGACCTCGAAGAGTCACTAAAAGACCTGCTCAGTAATTACGCAAACGTTGAAAAGCTGACCATTGACGCTCGTTTTGCCAACCAGCGGATGATCTTCACCCCGTTCGTCTCCGAAGATGCCCAGCACAATCAGCATCTTGAGTTAGGCACCCCGCAGATATTCGATGAGTCCGGCACTGACAGGCGTGCCTGGCGGTTGCCTTTAACCCCTCCAATCGAACTACGCAACCTCAACGGCAGCGCAACTGGCCTGTTGGTGCATGAGCTGTCATTGAATGGCCTGCTTATTGAGCAGCCTGCCAATCGCAAGGCCCCGACCCAATTCAGCTTGTTATTGCCGCTTGGCAAGCAAAAGCCAATTTCGGTCAAGGGCCAGTTCGTGCGTAGAGCGACCAAAACCCATCTTGCTTACCAGTTGGAAGCAATGGACAGCCTGAGCAGCGAACGCTTGCAGCAGTTTCTTTATCTGCAGCACCGTGCCCTGTATCCACAAGCGCATCCCGAATAGATCGCCGCGCGGCCTCGGCTAAGTATCCAGATGCCCGGCTAGAAACTGCTGTAAGCGACGCGCCATCAAACGCCCTTCATTACCCAGGCAAGCGACGGCTGAATCGCTCAGCACCTCCTCGATCAGATCGGCACACGCCCCCGTTAGACTGACCGGACAATTGACTGCCAAAGCCAGGCGTTTAAGGGTCTGCGCCAGCTGCTCACTGGGCGGTTGGTTGGAAAACAACACCAGCCCCAAGGGTTTAATTCGTTCACATAAGTACGCCAACTCGCCCAATGGCTGACCAACTCCTAGGACGGTCACTGCAACATTGGAATCGCTGAGTAACAGGCCAGCCACCAATAGTTCGAGTTCACGACAATGGCCTGGCAGCGCAGCCAATAGCACACGCCCCTCTGCCTGGCTGCGCGCTAGATGCAAGCGCTGCATGACCCGACCACGCAGGAAGCTATCGTAAAACAGCCACTCACTGGCTTGACTCACCTCATCGTGGCGCACAAGCAAGTCTTGCCAGAGCGGCATAAGGATGTCCTGAAACACCACTGGCAATGGGTAGCTGGAAAAAACCTGGCCGTATAAACGGTCAAGCTGGATGTCATCAAAACCGCTCACCGCAGTACGTATCTGAGCTTGCCATTGCTGCCACTCTGATGAAGTGACCACTTCATAGACCGGTAATCTAACCGCCTCGAGCGCGTCGCGCTTGGCGAGAATCTTACCAACCTTGCTAACCGAAACGCCCCGCTCGATCCATGCCAAAATGCTGCGTACCGACTCAACATCTGCCTGTGAATACAAACGATGCCCACCTTCGGTACGCGTCGGCTGTATCAGCCCGTAGCGTCGCTCCCAGGCACGCAAGGTAATTGGATTGACGCCTGTCAAACGTGAAACTTCACGAATCGGGATTAGCTCTTGCTGCTTTGCAGCATTGGAACCAAGGGTCATTGCAGCAACGGGATCTGGCATAGCAGGTGATTTCTGCAAGATAAAGTCACAACATTGTAACCCAGCTGGTTGAATCACATATTGGTTGGAAACTGTACAGACTGATGCACGCGCCCTTCGCTTGCGCTTTATCTCTTGCTGCTCGTTACCTGAACGCTCAGGCAGATACTGCACTCCGGTGGTGCGAATCGACCACTGTCCCAACCCACCGCGCCAGCAATTAGCGCCTGATAAGCCCAAGCTGGCTTATTTCTGAAAAAACGGAATAATCCTTGCCTATATTTAGCGCGACTCACCACCCCGAGTCGCCTACTGCTTGCACTCATACCCTGAATGCAAGCCCGGTTTAATGGAGATACACAATGTCTGCACACCCTGTCACCTTGATGGTGGCGCGCCGCGTTGCCTGCGGGCGCTATCACGACCTTATCGCCTGGCTACATGAAGGCGAGCATCTGGCAACCGACTTTCCGGGCTATCTGGGCTCCGGAGTTCTTGCCCCGCCCCCTGGCGACGATGAATTCCAGATTATTTTCCGTTTCGCCGACGAACAAACCCTGGCCTCATGGGAGCATTCGGCTTCCCGCACCGCCTGGCTTGGACGCGGCGCCGGCTTGTTTGCCCAGCCCCAGGAGCAACGTGCAGTCGGCATTGACGCCTGGTTTGGCGCCGCCAACCGTCAACCACCTCGCTGGAAGCAAAGCGTAGCGATATGGTTGGCATTCTTCCCGGTTTCCTTGTGTTTCAACTTCATATTCGGCAACTGGCTGAACGACTTCTCGCTGATCAACCGCGTGCTGCTCTCGACCTTGGCGCTCACACCATTGATGACGTATTTGTTTATCCCGCTGTCAACGCGCCTACTGGCGCCCTGGCTGCACGGCCGTAGACGCTCCACGCTGCGCACCGTTGAAGCAACAAGCGCGCAATAACCCCGCCCAAGCCGTTTAGCTCAATACTTTGCGCATTGAGCTAAAACGCCAGCCGCCGCGACATGCCTTGGTAGTTTAGGGTTACAAAATCCATAAAAGCAGGCCAAAAAGCTCCTATAGACTGCCCAGAAGCCGCTGACTTTTCGCTTACGAATTTGTATGCAAGTGGCGCTGCCAACAACGCACAACCTTCTTCGTAGCTCCGCTTAACAGCCTGAGCTGAACCTTGCGCGCAAATGGACTGTTTCTATATGACCCGTCATTTTTCGAGTAATTTACTTGCCACGGCGGCTGCCTTTGTCAGCTTGAGCCTGGCCTCTTTACCCACTAGTGCAGCAACAGCCAGTAGCGAACCGGCCAAAACAGCCTCCTCGGCAACGTCGCGACCGGCTTATGACATCGACCTGAGCAATTACCAATATCCCTATCCCGTCAGCTTCTTCGAGCTGAGCAGCCAACAACACGCGGGGACGACAGAGCCGCTGAAAATGGCTTATATGGACGTGGCGCCCACGTCAGGCAAAAGTAACGGCAAGACCATCGTGCTAATGCACGGCAAGAACTTCAACAGCGCCTATTGGCGCGACACCATCAAGTCGCTTACAAGCGCTGGATATCGCGTGATTGCTCCGGACCAGATCAGCTTCGGTAAATCGACCAAACCCATCGCCTATCAATACAGCTTCCAGCAACTGGCCAATAACACCAAGCAGTTGCTCGACTCCCTGGGGATCGAAAAAGCCAGTGTTCTGGGCCATTCCATGGGTGGAATGCTCGCCACTCGCTTCAGCCTGATGTTCAGTGACTTCACCCAACAGCTGATTCTGGTCAACCCGATTGGCCTTGAGGACTGGAAAACCAAGGTTCCTTACGCCTCAATCGATGCGATCTACAAATCGACACTTGCCACCAACTACGAGCAGGTCAAGCAGTACCAGCTCACAAGCTACTACGATAACAAGTGGCAGGCCGGCTACGATGAATGGGTCAATCTTCTGGCTGGAATCACCCACGATAAAGACTACCCGCGATTCGCCTGGAATGCGGCGTTGACCGCAGACATGATCTTCACCCAGCCGGTGGTCTACGAGTTTGGACAAGTGAGCATGCCGACCTTGCTGATCATCGGCACTCGTGACCGCTCTGCACTCGGCAAGGACCGTGTCAGCGGTGAAGTAAAAGCCTCACTGGGTCGCTACGACCGACTGGGCAAGCAAACAGCTGAAGCGATTCCCAATGCCAAGTTGGTTGAGCTCGATAACGTCGGCCATATGCCACATATCGAGGCTTTCGATCGATTTATCGAGCCACTGGTAAGCTTTTTAGACGAGTCAAAGTAAGCCACCACATGTTGGCCTGCCGCCCGGCAGGTCAACCACCTCTCGCACCAGTCACACCCCATCCACAGCGGCAAGGCACCTGCGCCCGCTCCTCTCTTCACAGACCAGGGCTGCCCATGCCGGTATAGTTGTACAACACCAACTGCTGGTATAGCTTTAGCCAGGGTTCGGCTGAAGTTCGCCGCTGACCGAGCCGCCTTCAACCTTCAACCCGAGTAAAGCATGAGCAGCAACTCCGCCCCGATCCTGATTACCGGAGCCAGTCAACGCATTGGCCTGTACTGCGCCGAACGCCTGCTGGATGAGGGCCAAGCGGTAATTGTCACCTTTCGCACTGAACGCAAAAGTATTCAGCATCTGCGCGAGCGTGGCGCCGACGTCATACAGGCCGACTTCAACTCGGAGGCCAGTATTCTCGAGTTTATCGAGGCACTGAAAATGCAAACCCAAAGCCTGCGGGCCATCATTCACAATGCCTCCAGCTGGCGTGCCGAACAAGCGGGCCATGAAGCCGAGACATTCGGGCAAATGACTAATGTGCACATGTTGGCGCCTTACCTGATCAACTTGCACTGCGCCTCGCTGCTGGAGCAATCGCCCTGTGCTGACATCATCCATATTACCGATGATGTGGCACGCAAGGGCAGCGCCAAACATATTGCCTACTGCGCGAGCAAAGCTGGCCTGGAAAGCCTGAGCCTGTCCTTTGCCGCCAAATATGCCCCGCGCATCAAGGTCAACAGCATTGCTCCGGCGCTGATCATGTTCAACCCGGATGACGACCACGACTACCGCAGCAAAGCCTTGAATAAATCAGCATTGGGCATTGAGCCCGGTCCAGCTGTGATCTACCAGTCCGTACGCTATCTACTCGACTCGCCATACACAACGGGCACCACTCTTACTGTAAATGGCGGCCGCCACCTCAAGTGAGGCGGACCCTGAGGGTTTCAAAATGAACGATCAACTGTCCGAGCACTACCGTGAAATATTGATCGCAGTGGGCGAAAACCCCGAGCGCGAAGGCTTGCTTGACACACCAAAGCGTGCGGCCAAAGCCATGCAATACTTGTGTCACGGCTACGAGCAAAGCCTTGAAGAGGTGGTCAACGGTGCACTGTTTGCCAGCGATAACGATGAAATGGTCATCGTTCAGGATATCGAGCTCTACTCTTTGTGCGAACACCACTTGCTGCCCTTTATTGGCAAGGCGCATGTTGCCTATATTCCGACCGGTAAAGTGCTGGGCCTGTCGAAAATAGCCCGAATAGTCGATATGTACGCACGCCGCCTGCAAATCCAGGAAAACCTGACTCGGCAAATTGCCGACTCGATCCAGGCCGTGACCCAGGCAGCGGGCGTTGCAGTGGTTATCGAGGCCCAGCACATGTGCATGATGATGCGCGGTGTCGAAAAGCAGAACTCAGTCATGAATACATCAGTGATGCTGGGGGCCTTCCGTGAGTCGTACAATACCCGCCACGAATTTCTGCAACTGATCGGACGGAGTAAATAACCATGCCGCGACTGGAACCGGGAATGGCGCGAATTCGCGTCAAGGATCTACGCCTGCGCACCTTTATCGGGATCAAGGAAGAAGAGATTAACAACAAGCAGGATGTGCTGATCAACCTGACTATTCTCTACCCGGCGGTAGAGGCTGTGCGCGACAACGATATCGACCACGCATTGAATTACCGCACCATCACCAAGGCAATCATCCAGCACGTTGAAGACAATCGCTTCGCCCTGCTCGAACGCCTGACCCAGGAAATTCTCGATTTGGTCATGCGCAACGACGCCGTACGCTACGCTGAAGTAGAGGTCGACAAGCCACATGCCCTGCGTTTTGCCGAATCGGTCTCTATCACCTTGGCGGGACATCGCTAGGCAGGATTGCCGCCCGCCTGCTGGCCTTTTATTATCGGCGCATTATTGCCCTGCCAACCCGGAGCACTGCCATGACTGACCAAGAACGTCTCGAACTCGAAGCTGCGGCTTTCCGTAGCCTGGTGCAACATCTACGCAGCCGGCCTGATGTGCAAAACATCGACATGATGAACCTGGCCGGTTTCTGCCGGAACTGTTTGTCCAAATGGTTCAAAGCGGCCGCTGATGACAGTGGCGTGGCTATTACGCCAGACCAGGCACGCGAAGAAATTTACGGCATGCCGTACGCCGACTGGAAAGCCAAATACCAGAAAGAAGCCACAGCCGAACAGTTGGCTGCGATGAACACGAAAACCGACAAAGGATAAGTTGCATGAGTGCCCTGCAAGCGTTTCGTACACGTTTAAATAGCGACACATTCACCTTTGCCGAAACCCTGGATTTTATTGCCAAGCACTATGTTTACCAGCCCAGCGCCTTTAGCAACGGCGGCGTTGAAAACCCAGCCGGGCAAAATGAAGGCTCGTGCAAAACCCTGGGCTTGGCGTTACTCGAACAACTGAGCGACGAAGAAGCCCTGCGCTGCTTCGGCGAACACTATCGCAGCGTGCTGGCCACCCCTGAAGGGGCGGATCACGCCAACATCCGTGCACTGATGGCCCATGGTTTGAGCGCCGTAAAATTTGCCCAGCCGTCACTTGCCCGCGCGGCATGACCACTGCGCCGGCAAAACAAAAAGCCCCGCATAATGCGGGGCTTTTGCTAACTGACCTGAACCTTATTGGCCATCAAGATAGCGCTCAACATCCAGCGCAGCCATGCAACCGGCTCCCGCAGAGGTAATCGCCTGGCGGTAAACGTGATCAGCCACATCACCTGCGGCAAAAACACCCGCCACACTGGTCGCAGTGGCATTGCCATCACGGCCACCATTCACAACAAGGTAACCATCTTTAAGCGCAAGCTGGCCCTCAAACAACGAAGTGTTTGGCGTATGGCCGATGGCAACGAACAACCCGTCAACCTTCAACTCCGCGTGGCTGCCGTCATTATTGAGCAAGCGCACACCGGTAACCCCCATATTATCGCCCAGCACCTGATCAACCTGAGCGTTGAGCTTGAGTTCGATCTTGCCCTCGGCAATCCGCGCCTGCAGCTTATCTTGCAGGATTTTCTCGGCGCGGAAGGTCTCGCGACGGTGAATCAAGGTCACCTTGCTGGCTATATTGGCCAGATACAAGGCTTCTTCCACAGCGGTATTGCCACCGCCGACTACCGCAACCTCACGATTTCGGTAGAAGAAGCCGTCACAGGTGGCGCAGGCAGAAACGCCTTTGCCCATAAATGCTTCTTCACTCGGCAAACCCAGATAGCGCGCGCTGGCACCGGTAGCGATGATCAGTGCATCGCAACTATAGGTGGCATTGTCGCCCACCAGGGTAAACAGCTTACCGGCCAGGTCAACGGCATTGATGTGGTCGAAAACGATCTCGGTTTCAAAGCGCTCGGCATGTTCTTGCATACGCTGCATCAAGGCCGGGCCGGTCAAGCCGTGCACATCACCTGGCCAGTTATCGACTTCAGTCGTGGTGGTGAGTTGGCCACCCGCCTGCATGCCAGTAATCAGCAGCGGTTTGAGATTGGCGCGGGCGGCATAGACAGCGGCACTGTAACCGGCAGGCCCAGAACCCAGAATAATGACGCGTGCATGGCGTGTAGCCGACATAGTTGACTCCTACAGGCGCTGAGCCTGATAAATAAAGCGGGACTACTCGGACACCTAGGGGAAGGTCATGGTCAAAGCAGTAGCCCCAAAATTTAACTGGAGCAAAGAGTATCGGGCAGGCCGTAGTGTTGGAAATTTGCTTTAACAATTCAGCACATAGAGCGCGACTATAAGCCTCTAAAGTCGCCTTGCCAGCGCTAGCACAGGCTTTCCCCAAGACACTAAAGCCGGTAAGGTCGGCACAACTTGTTATTCACGGAAAACGCCATGCCTGCTCCCGTACTGTCTGGACCGCAATACCTCAGCGAAGGCCTGAAACTGGTGCTAAGCCCTGGGTTGCGCCTGTTTGTACTCTTGCCACTGCTAATCAACTTGCTGTTGTTTGGCGCCTTGGTTGGCGTTGCAACCCAGCAGTTCAGTAGCTGGGTCGACACCTTTATGCCCAACCTGCCTAGTTGGTTGAGCTTTCTTGAGTACATCATCTGGCCGTTGTTCGTGGTCTTGGTGTTACTGATGATCTTCTTCACATTCACCATGCTCGCCAACATTGTTGCAGCGCCTTTCAACGGCTTTCTTGCTGAGAAAGTCGAAGTGGTCGTGCGCGGGGAAGACAATTTCCCACCCTTCAGTTGGGGTGAACTGGTGGCCATGATTCCACGCACACTGAGCCGCGAGATGCGCAAGCTGGGTTACTTTTTGCCACGTGCGATCGGCTTGTTCATCCTGTCGTTTATCCCGGTGGTCAACCTGATTGCAGCGCCTCTTTGGCTGTTGTTCGGGGTCTGGATGATGGCTATCCAGTACATCGACTACCCGGCGGACAACAACAAGATGAGCTGGCAGGACATGCTCGCCTGGCTGCGCGAAAAGCGCTGGCAGAGCCTGGGTTTCGGTGGCATCACCTACGCCGCGCTGCTGATACCCTTCGTCAACATCCTGATGATGCCCGCTGCCGTGGCGGGAGCAACGCTGTTCTGGGTGCGTGAGCGCGGGGATACTCGGGTCGCCAAGGCGCCCGGCCAAACAGCGTCATAATTTCACAACAAAAACGTCACACTCGCTACATGACAGCAGTCGAGACTGCTGTCATGAGCACATCATCCTTGTATATCGCGTTAGTCACCGAAACCTTCACACCTGAAATCAACGGCGTGGCCAATACTCTTGAGCGACTGGTTAATGGGCTACGCGCACGCGGCCATCAGTTGCAACTGGTCAGGCCTCGGCAAAGCAGCGACCAAACGCGCAAAAGCGACGAGCACCTGCTGCTCACACGCGGTTGGCCATTACCCGGTTATCCAGGACTGCAGTGGGGGCAGTCGGCGCGGCACAAGCTGCTCAGCCGCTGGCGCAAGCAACGCCCCGATGTTTTATATATCGCCACCGAAGGGCCGCTTGGCTGGTCGGCATTAAGTGCTGCCAAGCGTTTGAATATCCCGGTAGTAAGCGGTTTTCATACCAACTTCCAGCAATATAGCGGGCACTATGGTGCAGCCATACTGACGCGCTTGATCACCAATTACCTGCGCTGGTTCCACAATGCTTCACGCATGACCCTAGCGCCCAGTATCAGTCAAAAAATGGAACTGGAACGTCGCGGCTTCGAGCGTGTGGAACTGCTCGCGCGTGGGGTAGACAGTCAGCTGTTTAATCCAGCCAAGCGCTCCAGCGAGTTGCGAAAACAGTGGGGGCTTGATGAATCAGATACTGCGGTTATTCACGTTGGCAGACTGGCCGCCGAGAAAAACCTGAAACTCTTGGTCGATACCTTCAAGACGCTGCAACAACGCTACCCACAACACAACCTGAAGCTGATTCTGGTTGGCGATGGGCCGCAACGAGCTCAGCTTCAGGCACAACTGCCCGACGCAATATTCTGTGGTGTACAGCGCGGTGAGCAATTGGCCGCACACTATGCCTCAGGCGATTTGTTCGTCTTTCCCAGCCTGTCCGAGACCTTCGGCAATGTGTTACTTGAAGCGCTAGCCTCTGGCCTTGGCGTGGTTGCTTACGATCAAGCGGCCGCCAGCCAGCATATTCGTCATGGGCACAATGGCGCCTTGGCAATGCCTCAGGATCAACAAGCTTTTATCGAGGCGGCGTGCTGGCTACTCGATACGCCGGAAAGCCTGCGCAGAGTACGTCTAAATGGCCGCCAACATGCTGCTCGCCAAGGCTGGTCGACTATCATCGACTTGTTTGAGCAACATCTGCGCAATGCACTTATCCCTATCGCCGACCTGCCGGCGGCCCGCACCCAGCCCTGAGGCGAAAGAAGACAAAGGCCCCAAATCGCAGGCCTAAAAAAGCCCCGATGTGCCGGGGCCAAGGAAAGTGCCCCGCCAGTGTGTGGCTGAGCAAACTTTAATGGTTAAACGAGGCTCATCAGCGCTTCGCGGCTGAACGGGAGAATCTCTTCCTCGCGACCTTCACGGACTTTCAAGGCCCAGTCCGGGTCGACCAACAGGGCTCGGCCAACCGCAACCAGATCAAATTCCTGGTTATGCAAACGCTCAAGCAGTCCTTCGAGCTTGGCTGGCTGCGCGACCTTGTCAGTGTTGACCATGAACTGCAGGAACTCGCCATCAAGCCCCACACTGCCGACAGTAATGGTTGGCTTGCCAGTCAGCTTGCGGGTCCAGCCTGCCAGGTTGAGTTCCGAGCCCTCAAACTCAGGCTCCCAGAAGCGCCGGGTCGAGCAGTGGAAAATATCCACGCCCGCATCAGATAACGGCTTGAGGAAGGCTTCAAGCGCTTGTGGGGTTTGTACCAGGCGTGCGCTGTAGTCTTGCTGCTTCCACTGCGAGAAACGCAGGATAATTGGAAAGTCCGGCCCGACAGCGCCACGGACGGCCTCAATCAATTCAATAGCGAAGCGAGAGCGCTGAGCCAGATCACCGCCATACTCATCGCTTCGTTGGTTACTACCTTCCCAGAAGAACTGGTCGATCAGGTAACCGTGCGCGCCGTGCAACTCAACCCCGTCCATACCGATGCGCTTGGCATCAGCCGCGGCTTGGGCAAATGCTGCGATAACCTCGCGGATATCCTCATGGCTCATGCCATGGACAACCACTTCACCGTTCTTCTGCTTCTCGCTCGGGCCATAACCCGGCACGCTCGCGTCCGGCTCGGTTCCAAGCTTGCGCACATTACCTACATGCCAAAGCTGAGGCACGATCTTGCCGCCTTCGGCATGCACCGCATCCACCACTTTCTTCCAGCCAGCCAAGGCATCCTCACCATAGAAGCGCGGCACATTCGGGTAACCATTGGCAGCCTTGTGGCCAACGGTGGTGCCCTCGGTAATGATCAAGCCAACACCGGCCGCAGACCGGCGTCGGTAATACTCGACAACCTTGCTGTTAGGCACCCCGCCTGGCGAGAACGAACGCGTCATGGGCGCCATCACCACGCGACTCGGGAGGCTCAACTGGCCCAGGTTAAATGGCTGAAACAGGGCTTGTGCAGTCATGGATTCTCCAACAGCGCAGACAGGATCAAACTCGACGGAATGATGCATACGCAGACAAAACAGATTCAATGATGATCAATGCAAGACCGACAAGAGAGCGACACCGCTCTATCGAGCGCGCAACGCCCTACAGGGGAAGCATTGATGTGTTGAGCGCGACAATAGAACCGCGCAAGCGTCAAGCCCAGCACTATTGATATCAGTGATTATGTCAACAACAGCACTGAAAGATTACGACCAGGTGAGGTACGCCACCAAGGGCTTCACGACGTTGGCGCGGGGTCGTGAAGCCGTAATAGCGTCAATTAGCCTATTACTTGGCAGTAAGGGCTGGCTCGGTGATACCCAGGCTAGTTTCAATGGCCTGAATCAACGCAGGATCTTCCGGCGTCATGCGGGGCGAGAAGCGCGCCAAGACGCGCCCGTCTGGGCCGACCAGGAACTTCTCGAAGTTCCAGGTGATATCGCCGGGAAACTCAGCCCCCTCACCCGCCAGCAAGCGATACAGGGGATGGCGCTCAGCACCGTTGACCTCTATTTTGCTGGCCAGTGGGAAACTCACCCCGTAGTTGCGAGTGCAGAATGCGCCAATAGCCTCCTCGCTGTCCGGTTCTTGCCCTGCGAACTGGTTGCAAGGCAAGCCAAGCACGCTGAAGCCGTGGTCGTGATATTCCTGGTAGAGTTTTTCCAAACCCGCGTATTGCGGGGTCAGACCGCATTTGGAAGCCACGTTCACCACTAGAACGACCTTGCCCTTAAGTGGTGCCAGCGGTAACTCCTGACCATCAAGAGCCCGCAAAGTTATATCGTGAAAGGCACTCATGGCTTGCTCCTTGAGCTTGCAGCACATTCCCCATGGGACAAAAAAGGCGCCCTTGAGGCGCCCCTTTCTTACTCACTTGTAGCTTAGCAGTCAGCCACACTTATAACAGGACCATAAGTCGTATTGTGTGACCAAGCGGCACGCAGCAATCAATGCTGGTGACCGCCCTCGCCGTGGATGTGACCGTGAGCGACTTCTTCTTCGCTGGCGTCGCGAATATCAACGACCTTCACTTTGAAGTTCAGACGCTGACCCGCCAGAGGATGGTTACCATCGACGATCACATCGTCGCCTTCCAGCTCGCGAATGGTAACGATCTGCATGCTGCCGTCTGGACCGGAAGCGTGGAACTGCATGCCCACTTCCAGCTCATCGACACCTTCAAACATCGAGCGATTCAGGGTCGCCAGCAGTTCGGCGCTGTATTCGCCGTAGGCGTCTTCTGGCTCAACGGAAACGTCCAGCTCGTCGCCAACTTTCTTGTCCAGCAGCGCTTTTTCAAGACCGGCAATGATGTTGCCAGCGCCGTGCAGGTAGACCAGCGGTGCGCCGCCAGCGGAACTATCTATCACCTCACCAGCGTCGTTGGTCAGGGTATAGTCGATGGATACGGCCTTATTGGCAGCGATCAGCATGGGGCGGAACCTTTTGCTTATGAATGAAGAACGGACAAGTTTAACCAAGCCATCGCCCGAAAGCGAACCCGCCCCGGACGGACGGACTGGCAGTATGCCCGTACGCTTGCTTGACTTGCGTCAGGACGAGGACGGTCATTGGGTGGCAGTATTGTCATGCGGCCATACCCAACACTTGCGCCATGAGCCTCCGTGGCAAAACCGTCCATGGGTTCAAAGCCCGGAACTGCGCCGGGCGCAACTGGGTCAACCCTTTGAGTGTGGATGGTGCACAGCCAACGCCGAACAGGCAAAAAACACTGCTCCAGAGTGCTAAGGAACGCTATATGCAGCCAAGCAATATATTGGTGATTAATTGCGGCAGTTCATCGATCAAATTTGCCTTGGTCAATCCATCAGAGCCCGACTTCGCCCTTAGTGGCCAAGCCGAACGCTTAGGTGGCGCCGATGCTGTATTGCATTGGCAGCATCGCGGCAGCAAGGACTCAAAGCCCATCGCTAATGCTGACCACCGCCTGGCGCTTGCCGAACTCCTGCCACTGGTCGAGCACGCCACCCAAGGTAAGTTGCTGGGCATTGGTCATCGCGTTGTGCATGGCGGGGAGTACTTCACCGCGGCTAGTCGCATCGACAGCAAAGCCTTGCAACAAATCAAATCCCTTGAGCCGCTCGCACCGCTGCACATCCCGGTAAACCTGCTCGGTATCGAGGCTGCGATAAGGCTGTTTCCCGAACTGCCCCAGGTTGCGGTATTCGATACGGCCTTCCATCAAAGCCTGCCGGAACATGCATTTCGCTACGCACTGCCTGATGCACTCTATCGTCAGCACGGCGTGCGCCGTTATGGTTTCCACGGCACCAGCCATCATTATGTAAGCGCGCAGGCGGCAGCATTTAGCGGCTTGGCCTATGGCGACAGCAGCTGGTTGATCGCTCACTTGGGTAACGGCTGCTCAACTTGCGCCGTGGTTAATGGCCAAAGCCGTGACACCAGCATGGGGCTGACCCCGCTGGAAGGCGTGGTGATGGGCACACGCAGTGGTGATGTCGACCCCAATCTGCATGGTCACCTTGCGAAAACACTGGGTTGGAGCCTCGATGAAATCGACCGTGTCCTCAATCAGGAAAGCGGTGTGCTCGGTTTATCCGGGCTGTCCAATGACATGCGCACTCTCGAACAAGCACGGGAGCAAGGACATGTCGGCGCGACATTGGCGATCGAAGTATTTTGCTACCGCCTTGCCAAGTCCCTGGCATCGATGAGCTGCGCACTGACGCGCCTTGATGGCCTGGTCTTTACCGGCGGCATTGGCGAGAACTCACCACTGATCCGCAACAAAACCGTGGAGCATCTCAAGTTACTCAATATACAGCTCGACCGCGAAGCCAACGCCCTGTGTGTTCGTGGCGTGGCCGGTCCTATTCACACCCAGGGCCATCCGCGCGTATTAGTAATACCCACCAACGAAGAGCGGCAAATTGCGCTCGATACGCTAGCGTTGTTGAAGCAACACACCTCATGACGGTGCAGCTTACTTGCACACCTGCTCCATGGGTTTAACGATAGGATCTAGCATGCATACCTTCTTCATCTCCCCCACCGGTTTCGGTGTCGGCCTGACATCTATCAGCCTCGGCCTGGTTGGCGCCCTTGAGCGTGCAGGGCTCAAGGTGGGTTTCTTCAAACCCATCGCCCAGCCGCATCAGGGTGACTTGGGCCCCGAGCGCTCCAGCGAGCTGATTGCCCGCACCCACGGCCTGCACTCCCCCAAGCCCTTGGACCTTGCCCATGTTGAACGCATGCTCGGTGATGGCCAGCTTGATGAGTTGCTCGAAGAAATCATCAGCTACTACCAAGTCGCTGCCGCTGATAAAGATGTGGTCATAGTCGAAGGCATGGTCCCAACCCGCCAGGCCAGCTATGCCGCGCGGGTCAACTTCCACTTAGCCAAAAGCCTCGACGCCGACGTGATCCTGGTCTCGGCGCCGGAGCAAGAAAGCCTGAGCGAATTGTGTGACCGGGTTGAGATCCAGGCTCAGATGTTCGGCGGTCCCAAAGATCCCAAAGTACTGGGGGCTATCCTCAATAAAGTGCGTAGCGACGATGGCATAGAAGCATTTGCCGCACGCCTTGCAGAACAGTCACCTCTGTTTCGGCGCGATGATTTCCTGCTGCTCGGATGTATTCCATGGGAAGAAGAACTCAATGCCCCACGCACCCGCGACATTGCTGATTTACTCGGCGCCCGGGTGCTTAACGCAGGCGATTACGAACAGCGGCGCATGCTCAAGATCGTGCTGTGCGCCCGTGCCGTTGCCAATACCGTACAGCTACTAAAGCCGGGGACGCTGGTGGTGACGCCGGGGGATCGAGACGACATTATTCTCGCCGCCAGCCTGGCTGCCATGAACGGCATGCCGCTAGCCGGTTTACTCCTGTGCAGCGACTTCGCGCCGGACCCACGTATTGTCGAACTCTGTCGTGGCGCCCTGCAAAGTGGCTTGCCTGTCATGGCAGTGAGCACCGGCTCATACGACACCGCAACCAACCTCAATCGCCTCAACCGCGAGATTCCGGTGGACGATAAGGAGCGCGCAGAAAAGGTCGCGGACTTTGTCGCCAACCACATCAACCATGAATGGTTGCGCGAGCGCTGCGGCACCGTGCGCGAGCTGCGCATGTCTCCACCGGCTTTCCGCTACCAGTTGGTGCAACGCGCCAAGGCCGCGAACAAGCGTATCGTACTGCCGGAAGGTAATGAGCCCAGAACCATCCAGGCTGCCGCCATCTGCCATGAACGCGGCATTGCTCGCTGCGTGCTGCTGGCCAAGCCCGAAGAAGTCGTGAGCGTGGCCAAAGCACAAGGCATCGAGCTGCCACAAGGGCTCGAAATCCTTGACCCTGATTTGATTCGCGAGCGCTACGTTGAACCCATGGTCGAACTGCGCAAAGGCAAAGGGTTGAATGCACCAATGGCCAGCGCCCAGCTCGAAGACAGCGTGGTGCTCGGGACCATGATGTTGGCACTCGATGAAGTCGATGGCCTGGTTTCCGGCGCCGTCCATACCACCGCCAACACCATCCGCCCAGCACTGCAGCTGATCAAAACCGCACCTGGCTACAAGTTGGTTTCTTCGGTGTTCTTCATGCTCTTGCCGGATCAGGTCGTGGTGTATGGCGACTGTGCGGTGAATCCTGACCCAAGCGCTTCGGAGCTTGCCGAAATAGCCCTGCAAAGCGCCGCCTCGGCAACCGCATTCGGCATTCCTCCGCGCGTGGCCATGCTCAGCTACTCCACAGGCGACTCAGGAACTGGCGAAGAAGTCGAGAAGGTGCGTGAAGCAACCCGCCTGGCCAAGTTGAGCGAACCTGGTTTGCTCGTCGACGGTCCTTTGCAATACGACGCCGCAGCAATCGAGTCGGTCGGCCGTCAAAAAGCGCCCAACAGCCCAGTGGCCGGACGTGCAACCGTCTTCGTATTCCCCGACCTGAACACGGGCAACACCACCTACAAGGCGGTTCAGCGCAGCGCCGACTGCATCAGTGTCGGCCCCATGCTGCAGGGGCTGCGCAAGCCGGTAAACGACCTGTCGCGAGGTGCGCTGGTAGACGATATTGTCTACACCATTGCCCTCACCGCGATCCAGGCCGCCAACCTGCCAAGTTAAGCAATGGTCGCCCCTAATATCGCCGGGCGGTTTGGCAGCGTCTTGCCCGGCGATATAAATCGACAACCCAGCAATTATGCTTTTTTTTGCAGTTACCCACCCCGGCAGTAGTTGAAGTTCATGCAGTTCAAGTTAACCTGTGCGCCCAACCGATCTGCGGTAAAAAACTGCAGACTTTGACTGAATCGGCGCGCGCGCCCACTTGTTGGAGGCATTTGCCCCCATGTTGAGTTTTCTTCCTGCATTCTTGCGCGGCATTATTGGTGTGTGTTGCCTGGCACTAAACACACTGTTTTGCTGCATACCGCTGTTTGCCGTCACACTCCTGAAAATCTGCTTGCCGTTTGCCGCAGCACAGCGGGTGTGTAATTGGCTGATGAACTTCATCCATGAGTTCTGGATAAGCTGCAACAAACTGTGGATGGATTTGGTCTGCACCACTCGCTGGCAGGTCGAGGGCCTCAAGAGTCTGGATTACCAGCATTCATACTTGGTTACCAGCAACCACCAAAGCTGGGTCGATATTCTGGTGCTGCAATACCTGCTTAACCGGCGCATCCGTCCGCTGAAATTCTTTCTGAAACAAGAATTGATTTGGGTACCGGTGATTGGCCTGTGTTGGTGGGCGCTGGGCTTTCCATTTATGAAGCGCTACTCCAAGGCTTATCTGGAAAAGCATCCAGAGAAAAAGGGCAAGGACCTCGAAACAACGCGGCGCACCTGCGACAAATTCCGCGCAAATCCAGTGGGCATTTTCAACTTCCTGGAAGGCACGCGCTACACTCCGAGCAAGCATGCGGCTCAGCAATCACCTTATAAATACCTACTCAAGCCCAAGGCCGGCGGCATTGCTTTTGTGCTCGATGCAATGGGTGAGCAACTGCATAGCATCGTCAATGTGACCATCTACTACCCGCAAGGCATCCCGGGCTTCTGGAGCCTGTTGAGTGGCGAAGTCAAAGAGGTGGTGGTCAATTTCAGGGAGTTGAAAATCCCACGCGAATTTATCGGCAAGAACTACGACCAAGATGCCGAATACCGCCAGGCATTCCAGCAGTGGGTCAATGTGCTATGGCAAGAAAAAGACGACGAACTCGCTCGCCTGCATCACTAGCCACGCACACAATGCAGTCGGCTAGTCTACCGGCTGCAGCTCAACCGAGCGATTGCCCCAACTCAGCCTGACCTCCTCCGGCCTGAGCTCAGCGGCAATCAAATAGCCTTGCAGTGCATCACACTGGTTGAGCACCAGCCAGTCACGCTGTGCCTTGCTCTCAACACCAGTGGCAATCACCTCAAGCCCGAGGTTGTGCCCCAGCGCAATGATCGACTTGACCATTGCGCCATCGGCCTGGGATTCAAGCATTGCACAGATAAACTGGCGATCAATCTTCAAGCAGTCCAACTCAAGGTAACGCAGATCAGCGAGCGAGAACTGCCCACGGCCGAAACCATCAAACGCGGTTTTAACCCCCAAGGCACGCAAGCGCTTTAGTTGCTCGCGGCTATGGGTAAGGTTTTGCATCAGCGCAGCTTCCGACACCTCCAGCTCGAGCTGCCCTGGCTTAAGCCCAAACTCGCGCAGTGCAAGGCTTAGCTCATCGACCAATCCCTTCAAACCAAACTGCAGCGCACTGATATTAATGCTTACCCGGACCGAATCCGCCACCTTGCCGACCAGTGATTGACGCATCTCAGCCGCATGGCGAAAGATCCACAGGTTCAACTCATTGAGTAGGCGCGTGTCTTCAAGCACCTGGATAAATTCAGCGGCCGGGCTCCAACGATTGTCAGCCTGCCCCAGGCGCAACAAAGCCTCAAAACCGCGCAGCTCACCCGTGACCAGGTCAACCTGGGGCTGATAACAGAGACTGAATTGCTGCTGACTCACCGCGCTACGCAACTGATCCTCAAACGCACGTTTCGAGCTCTCGCGACCGCGCATTTCCTCGGTATAAATCCGGTATTGGCGACGACCACCACGCTTAGCCTCGTACATCGCCATATCTGCCGCGCCCAGCAATGCTTCAATGCTCATGCCCTCTTCAGGCAAATATGCGATACCAATACTGACGCCCAGATTAAAATCAAACCCATTGAGATTGCGTCGCCCCGATACCACCCCAATCAACTTAGTGGCGACCCTCTGCGCATCCTCCGGCCGGCTCAGGCTGTCCAGTAGCAAGGTGAACTCATCGCCCCCCATTCGCCCAAGTGTGTCGTATGAACGAATACATTCGCGTAGCTGTTGGGCGACCTGACACAAAAGCACGTCGCCCGCATCGTGGCCAAGCAAGTCATTGACCCGCTTGAAACCATCCAGATCCATGTACAACACAGCCAAGCCTTTGCCACTACGCTCACGGCGCGACAATGCACTTTCCATTGCCTGAAGAAACCCACGACGATTCAACAGCCCAGTCAAGGCATCTGACAGGGCCAATGACTCAAGCTGCTCATGCAAGCTATTGGTGACTGACATGTCCAGCGCCATGAAAACCATTGCCTGCTGCGCGGGAATCGGCGAGCACGACAAGGCCACTGGCAAGGTCTGGGCATTGGATGCGTACAGAACTGCGTCATGCACGCAGTATGTTTCCCCATTCATCCAGCGCTGGTAATAGTCTGATGCTTGCCATGTTCCGGTAACAGGTGCGGCCTGCAGAAAGTCCAGGACCTGGCTGCCCAAAACCTCATGAAGCGAACATTGCAACATAGTCGCAATTGCCGGGTTGGCATAGCGCACCTCCCCCTGATCGGACACCACCATAATACCTTCGGCAGCATTCTCCAGAATGGAGGCATTGAATGCGCGTGCACTTTCGAGTTGCTGGGTCAAAGCGCTCAGCTCTCGGCGCTGTCGCTCAAGTGCAAGCAGCACAGTGACCTTGTGATTGAGCACGACGGGATCAAATGGCTTCTTGATAAAATCAATCGCCCCTGTGGCATAGCCACGAGCCAACACAGCATCAGTCTGATCCAGTCCGGAGAGAAAGATAATGGGGGTCAAAAGCGTCTTGGGCTGCTCACGCAAACGCTTGGCGAACTCGAAGCCGTCCATGTCCGGCATTTGCACATCAAGCAGAATAAGATCGACTTCATGATGTTGTAAAAAAGCCAAGGCGGCGACAGCGTTATCCACGCAATGTATAGCTCGATGAGGGTCCTCAAGTAGCTCCTGCATGGCATCCAGGTTGTCTTGCAGGTCATCAACCACCAATACCACCGAGACCACCGGGGCCTGATCTAGTTGCGGCTCTAACATGCATCCCCCAAACCGTGCGCCGGTCTTTTCTAGCATTGGCCTATAACACTGATGTCGACTGTGGCGCGGATTTCTTGAACGTCAGTTCCAATCAAGTCTAGCTAGACGCCGAAAAATAGCACTGTGCCAGCACCGCTAAATTTCAGGCACAAAAAAGCCCCCAGCTTGGGGGGCTTTTGAGCTTCGCCTGAATTATAGCTGGCGAAGGGTTATCTCCACGCGACGGTTTTGCGCGCGACCTGCTTCGGTCGCGTTGCTGGCAATCGGCTGGTTGGGGCCGGCGCCAAAGGCTGAAATGCGATTGCTCGCAACACCGTTGGCAGCCAGGTATGAGGCAACACTTTGTGCACGAGCATTGGACAGGTTCTGGTTCAGCGCCAGAGAACCGGTGCTGTCAGTGTGACCGGTGATATCAATACCGTTCTTGTCGAACTCTTTGAATACGGTTACCAGCGAGTTCAGCGTTGGATAAAAGCTGCTTGAGATATCCGAAGAGTTGCTGGCAAAAGTGATATTGCCTGGCATGATCAAGGTCAACTGGTCGCCGTTACGCTGGACTTGAACCCCGGTCCCCACCAGCTTCTGACGCAGTTGAGCTTCCTGCTTGTCAACGTAGTAGCCATAGCCACCACCGGCAGCACCACCAACCGCAGCACCGATCAATGCACCTTTGCCTCGATCCTTCTTGCTTGAAGTTGCGGCACCGATCACAGCACCTGTTACGGCGCCAATACCGCCATAAATACCTGCCTTACCTGCTTCGCTTTCCCCGGTGTACGGGTTGTTAGTACATGCGGCAAGAAAAGTGGAGGCTGCAACAATCAGTGCAAAATTACGCACATTACTCATAAAGATTCCTTTGCTTCATAGGTTAAACAGGCATGTACCTGTGCCTTCAGGCTGACGACAGCTTTAAACAAGCCTACCAACTCTTACTCGTCCGCTGCTAGTCGTTCGATGCTCATGCCTTGATAAATGGATTCTCGCGCATCTCATCACCCAACAGAGTGTCAGGACCATGCCCAGTCACCACCGTTGCATCTTCATCAAGACGGTACAGGCGCTGCTTGATGGAGCGCTCGATGGTTGCATAATCGCCGCCCCACAAGTCGGTACGACCAATACCACGCCGAAACAAGGTATCACCGGCAATCAACAGCTTCGCCTCTGGAAACCAGAAACTCATCGAACCGGGAGTATGCCCGGGCGTATGCAAGGCGACCCCACAACCGCAATCCAGGGCCTGGTCATCGGCCAACCACTGATCGGGTGATGGCACAGGAACATAAGGGACACCAAACATCTTGCACTGCATTTCAAGGTTGTCCCACAAGAACTGGTCCTCCTTGTGCAGATGCAGCGTTGCGCCGGTTTTCTCCTTCATCTGCCCTGAGGCCAGAAAGTGATCCAAGTGCGCATGGGTGTGAATGATGCTGACGACTTTCAATCCATGCCGATCGAGGCGAGCCATGATCTCATCGGGGTTACCACCCGGATCAACCACAATTGCCTTCTTACTGACAGAGTCACCAATAATGGTGCAGTTGCACTGCAAAGGCCCGACGGGGAATGTTTCGCGGATTAATGCAGCTTCGATGGAGTCCATAAGGGTTCCTGCTGGGTAGACCGTGCAATTCTGGCACAGAAGTTTAGTGCCCCGCGAACAGATCACAGCCGGTGCTCAATCGTAATCAGGTGCTTTAACGAACGTAAATCAATAAACCATAACCACAATGACCCAGGCATAACTTTTAGTCATGCTTTGCCCGATAAGTGCTGGCACTTAAGAATCAATCACCCACACGGTAGGAAAAGCCTTACATAAAACCGATAGTGTTTTATCCACCATAGCAACGCCTCTTAAAATGAGTTGACGCTAGGCACTTACCGTCATTCGTTTTTTTTAAATTGGATTACATAGAGTCAAAACATGTAGACCCAGAGTTTTTGTATGAGCCTAGAGCCTATTGAGTGAACAGATGACGAGTTATGGCTTCTAACAGCCGAGATATAGGGCTGTAAAAAATGTCCGCAAAATGGAGAAACTAAACCTTACGAATCTGTAAACACTGTTGCTTAGGCTAGACTCTTCGCTGTGCCTAAACAAAGTCACCGAGCGGTTCAACTACATGTATAAGTGCACAATCTATCTCATGCGAACGAGAACAGAAATCGAGTTCGCCTAAGGACACGATGTGTTGATTCAGCTGACTTCGATGTACGTACCAACCCCAAGGATGAGGACGCTGGCAAATGACCGGCAATGGAGACCCGATGTCGCCTCAATGCACGTCTAGCATGAGGTCGGCATCAACCTTCAAGATGCACAAATAAATCAAGGATTTATTGTCACTCGCTAAAAGGTCTCCACAGTCGTATAACGCTGTTACTGGAAAAGATCCTGAACATGAAGTCTTAATAATTATTAAAGTATTTAGGAACCCTATGCGCAAAATCCTGATTGTTGATGATCATCCAGTAATACGTTTAGCCGTTCGAGTACTGCTCGAGCAGGAAGGCTATGAAATCGTAGGTGAAGCTGACAACGGTGTAGATGCCTTGCAGCTTACCAAGGACAAGAATCCCGACGTTGTCATCCTCGACATCGGAATCCCCAGGCTCGACGGACTACAGGTTATTTCCCGCCTGAAAGCGACAGGAGGATTGACTCGTGTCCTGGTGCTAACCTCACAACCGGCCAGTACCTTGGCAAACAGATGCATGCAGGTGGGCGCCGCTGGTTTTGTCAGTAAAGATCAAGATTTGGCCGGGCTCTGCAGCGCAGTCAATGCGATTCTGTCTGGCTATACCTATTTCCCCTACGGGATCTTTGGCTCGACACATGACAGCGAGCAACCCGAAAGCCAGTTACTGGAAAGCCTGTCCGACAGGGAGCTGATGGTGCTGCAATACTTAGCCAAGGGCATGACCAATAAACAGATTGCCGACATCATGTTGCTGAGTAACAAAACGGTGAGTACCTACAAGACACGCTTGCTGCAAAAGTTGGGGGCGACGTCTTTAGTAGAATTACTCGAGTTTGCCAAACGTAATAATGTTGCTTGAGTCTGATGGCTAATTTCCTGCGGATTACCTGCCTGTTCTTATTAAGCCTGTGTGTGCTCACAGATGCGCACGCAGCTAAAATGGCTGAAGCAGTCACACGCTTGGAACTGCTGGGGTTCTCACAGCCAGCTTTGCATCGCACGCAATTAAGCGATGACGACTGGAATTGGTTACGCAAGAAAGAAACACTGGTTCTAGGCACATATGGCACAGACTATCCACCCTTCAGGCTCGGCGCTGATAGCAACGAATTTTCAGGCGTCATTGCGGATATTGTCGAGCTCATCAGACACGAGCTGGGGATAAAAGTTGAGGCCCATCTCTACAAGGATCGCCAGGCAGCTGTGAATGCGCTAAACAGCGGCGAAGTAGACATGCTCAGCTCACTAGGACCGATTGAGAGTACGCCCGGGCTGCTAAAAAGTGACCCCTACGTTAATTTAACGCCTGCCTTGGTACAGAACGCCAGTAAAGGCTGGGAGGTGTCGAAGAAAGACCTATCGGCCAACAAGGTTGCTTACAATTACTTAGACATGAGTCGCTCTCAAGCCCAAGCGTTAATGCCCAAGGCAACACTCACCCCCTATTCAAGTGACCTGGAAGCGTTCTCATCTGTTGCATTCGGTTTACAGGACGCGGCACTAAGTAATGTGGTGTCCGCCAATTATCTGGTCAATATTTTCTACGCAAACGAACTCAAGGTTACCCATGCATTCTGGAGTACGAGACCGAATGGCGCGCGATTTGTATTACGCAACGATAATGAACGCCTACTAAGGATTCTCAATAATGTGCTTCGCAGTGGGATTTCGCCCGAACAGCACAAGCACATCATAAAGCGCTGGAACGGAGGCGGGCTCTCTAACACTAAAATGCCCGAGCTAACCACGCTGCAGAAACGCTGGATTACGACCCATCCGACCTTGCGTGTTGGCGTCGCTGAAAGTTTCGCTCCGTATTCTTATATCGGCAATGACGATCATTACTACGGTATCACCTCCGATCTACTCACTCTGATTCAGGCGCAAACCAACCTAGAAATAGAGATTACCCGGTTTACCAAGATCGATGACATGCTCGAGGCATTGATCAATGGCGAGGTCGATATGCTTGCCGATATGTCTCCGTCGGAACAAAGACGGGACAGGATGGCATTTAGCCGATCCTACCTACCGACGCCTTATGCGCTAGTCAGCGCACTGAACCAAAAAAACATTGTGTCTCTTGAGCAAGTGAGCAATAAGCGTATTGCAATCGAAAATGAACATGCATTGATACCCTTCTTGCGCGAGCACTACCCCAGCCTCAAGTTGGTCGAAGCCACCGATACGACAGATGCGTTTGCAATGGTGGCAGCCGGCGAAGCGGATTTCACCATCCAACCCTTGTTTGTTGCCCGTTACTACATCGCACGTTTCTATCAAAAACAGCTGCACATCAACATGACGTTAAACAAGCCATTATCGGCTGCGTCCTTTGCCCTACGCCGTGGAGACCGTCAACTACAAGAGATCATCAACAACGCACTGGTTGATATCTCACCTGATGAATATGGCGCCCTGATCAATCGCTGGCGCAGTCGGGTGGTGTTGTCCCCTCCCTCCTGGCGCAATTACAAACCCCTGATCTACCAAGCGATAACTGCAGCCGTGATCGTGCTGATGATTTTTCTCGCCTGGAATTTTTATCTACGTAATCAAATACGTAAACGCAAAGCAGCTGAACGCGAGCTTAGCGAACAGATACAGTTCATGGAGCTACTCATCAACGGTACGCCGCATCCGATCTATGTCCGTGACCTCGACATGAGCGTTCGCATCTGTAACGACAGCTACTTGGAAGCCTTGGGCGCATCCAGAGAAGACGTTATCGGCCATGCCGACCTTAGGCATTTTTCCCCCGAAGATGCCCAAGCAATAATGCGCGACCATCACAAGGTCATCACTGAGCGCGAACCGGTGATTGTCGACCGCGCCATCACACTCAATGGCGAGCCCAGGGTTATTTATCACTGGAAACTACCCTACGTGGATCGCGAGGGTGAGGTTCGGGGAATTATTGGCGGTTGGGTCGATATCAGCGATCGGCGCGCCTTGATCGAGCAACTACGTACAGCCAAGGATCAGGCGGATAAAGCGAACCGAACCAAAACCACGTTCCTGGCGACCATGAGCCATGAGATCCGCACACCACTCAATGCGGTGATTGGCATGCTCGAACTGGCCTTGAAACGTGAGAGCAATGCTCCAGCAGACCATGCGTCACTAGAGGTTGCCTATAATTCCGCCCGCGGCCTGTTGGAACTGATTGGAGACATTCTGGACGTGGCCCACATCGAGTCCGGGCACCTGAGTATTCATCCGGAACGCGCCGACCTTAGGCAAATAGCCGAGGGCGTTGTCAGGGTCTTCGAAGGCTTGGCAAGGCAAAAATCGCTTGAGCTGCGGCTGGAACTAGAGGGCGCACTCGAGGAACATGTACTGCTTGACCCGCTGCGTTTCAGGCAGGTGTTGTCAAACTTGGTCAGCAACGCAATCAAGTTTACAGCCCGGGGCCATGTCTTATTAAAGTTGGTCGGTACTGAGCTAGACGACGACTACTTGCAATTGAGAGTCGACGTATCAGATACGGGGATTGGTATCTCCCCGAAAAATCAGAAAATCCTATTCCAACCTTTCGTCCAGGTACATGAAACTTCAGGCGGCAGCGGCTTGGGATTGATGATTTGTCGAAATCTTGTCGAGATGATGGGAGGCAGCCTTGAGTTGGAAAGCCAGGAAGGTATGGGAACCTGCGTCAGCGTGTCACTAAAGCTCTTGTGCTTGGAGCCGGTGCAATCCAGCGTTACTTTATCCCCACCCGAGCATGCCCCCCGACAGGCGCTGCCCAAGCTCAAGATATTGGTAGTCGATGACCACCCGGCCAACCGCATGCTCCTGGCCCAGCAAATGGAGTTTCTCGGGCAACAGGTAGAGTGCGCCGTGGATGGTGAAAACGCCTTTGCGCTTTGGCAGTCGCAACACTTCGACCTTGTTATCACCGACTGCAACATGCCTGTCATGAACGGCTATACCCTGAGCCGGACCATTCGCAGCAAGGAGCAGATGCAAGGTGCAACCCCCTGCACGATCCTGGGCTTCACGGCCAATGCACAACCTGAAATGCTTCAGCGTTGCATCGACGCCGGCATGAACGGCTGCCTGTTCAAACCGGTCGAACTTGATGACCTGGTCAATGCGCTGACTGAAGTAACACCTACCGAGCCTGTGGCCCGGGAAGTGCCATTTGACCAGGAGGCTCTCGAGCGCATATCTGGAGGCAACAAGGCAGTCAACATCCGACTGCTTGAACAGATAAAGATAACGGCGGCAGAAGACCTTTCCAATATCGATAAGCTGTTAGAAAGCACTGACTTGGCCGCCCTTTCGGAACTCGCGCACCGTATCAGAGGAGCGGCGGCGATTATCCGGGCGACTGAGCTGATCAGCTGCTGTGTTGCCGTGGAGCAGGCATGCGAGGATGGTGACACACCGCAGGCCACGGAACAGGCACAGCGAATGGCCAGTGCCCTACGAAGACTGATACAGGCGATTGAACAAGTGAATTCTGCGCACGAAACCCGCTAGAAAGACAAGCAGAGGCCGCGCCATGCCGGCACAGCCTCTGGACAAGGTTATTTATCGGACTCAATGATCGGTAATGCGTAAAGATCAAGCAGCGACTGATCAGTAGCGCTTGGGGCACCGAGGTACTTGCGATAGGTCTTGAGTAACTCACCTGACTCATTCATCTCACTGATTACCGTATCAACCAGCAACCGGAAGTCTTCGTCACCCCGACCGAGCACCATACTGACAGGCGCGCGTTCGTAGATGTTGCCCAACACTCGAATGCTGTTGCTCTTGGCCGACTTGTGCGCATAGCTGGTGAGGAGAATACGGTCGGAAATGAACGCCGAGACTTCACCATCAGCTACGGCTTGAACGCCCTGTTCATGATTGTCGACGGTAATCAATTTCGCGACCAGGCCCAACTTGTTCATCTGCTGGCGAATCCAATCGAGGGTAACTCCGCCTTTGATCACCGCAAAGGTATGGGTTGCGATACCGCGGTTTATGGTTGCCCGCCAGGTAGGTCCTGTATGTCCTTCCTTGCCTTGGAGAATTCTCACCAGGCGTTCTGGCGCATCATCACGAACCAACGCAGCAAGGCCAGCGGTGTAGACCGGCAACGAGTAACTGATCAGCTTACGCCGGGCAAGCGTTTGCGGTAACGGCGTGCATAGAATATCAACATCACCGGAGCTGACCGCCTTAACCGCATCATCATCGCCAACCGCCTTAAAGTTCAGCTGCAGCTCAGGCAGTTCGAGTTGTTGCTTAACCCGCGCAGCGATATTGCGACAAATATCTATGGCGTAGCCATCTACCGTATCACCTTGCCTGCTGCTAAAAGGCTCGACATCCGGCATGTAGCCCATCGTTATTTCACCACTGCTGCGAACGCGGTCGAGCGTTGCCGCAGTCGCCAGCATGGGTATGCTAAAAGCCAGTGCCAGCACACAACCGAGTAGTTTTTTCATATGTTTCATATTCATTTCCTAATCCCTTGATTCCTGATGTCCGAGGCGCTGTGAGCGCAACGGCTATGGGCTTGCAGGCTGGTTTGCAGGTTCATCGGCAAACCGCTTGGCAATAAAGCCATACATCAGGTAACCAACAGCCATGACAATCATGGCACCGAATACCGCGTCTTTACCGGAAGCGTACAGGGCATAAAAGGAGTAAAGCATTGCGACCAGCAAAATCACCACATTGCGTCGAAACACCCCGACACTAACCTTGGCCTTGTACATGATGACCAACAAGGCTGAAAGCGAAGTAACGTAGGGAATCAGGTTGGTGACTGCCGCCAGGTTAACCAGCTTACTGAACTGCTCACTGGCATTTGGCGAGATGGTTGAAACCGCCATCAGGGTCTGCAGAATGCCGCACACGACCATGCCAATCACCGGCGCATTGTGTGTGGTAACCCGGGAAAACAGCTTGGGAAACATACGCTGGTCTGCCGTGACCTTTGCCGTCTGGGCCAAGGTGAACTGCCAGCCCAACAGCGAACCCACGCACGCCATAACAGCAAGTCCCATGATGATCTGCCCCACCAATGGATTGAACATCTGTGCATAAACGGCGGCGAAAGGCGCGCTGGAGTTGGCCAATTCAGCATTGGGCACAATGCCCTGAATCACCGTGGTCGACAGGATATACACCACTGCCGCCCCCAGGGTACCGAACAGGCATGCCAAGGGTACGTTGCGCTTGGGGTCTTCAACGGCATCGGAGTTCTGCGCCGCAGACTCCATCCCCAGGAACGCCCACAGGGTCAGCGGAATGCTCTGGCCAATTGCATCACTCAAGGCCAGATTATGAGGATTCCACGCTGCCGCCAATACATCTGGCTTAAACCAGAACCAGCCAATCACACTCAGCCCTGCGACGGGAATGATCACGCCCCACACGGTAATAGCACCAATTTTCCCAGTAATTTGCGGCCCACCGAAGTTGGCAACAGTGGTTAGCCAAATCAGCCCCACGGTACCAATGAACAGCGGTATTGCACCTGTTCCCAACCATGGGAAAAACGGTGTCAGGTAACCCACAGCCGAGATACCGATGGCCACGTTGCCAATTGCCAACGAAAGAAAGTACAGGAACGAACAAAGGAAGAATGCCGACTTGCCATGGGCTTCTTCACTGTAGGCCGACATGCCTCCCGAGCGATGACAAAATATGCCGCACTGGGCAAAGCAATAGGCAATGGCCATCGACCCGACAGCGGTAATGATCCATGACAACAGTGACACCGCGCCCAGCTGAGCCATGCTCGAAGGCAGCATGATGATGCCTGAGCCCATCATGTTGACCGAGACCAGGGTGGTAAGCCCCATCAGGCCCATTTTCTTTGTTTGCGCCATAAAAGGCTCCTTGTGCTAAACGGCAATATGTTTCACGCACCCATGTGCAGAACTAGGCCTTGACCACGTACACCCTGTAAGTGAGGTCACCGTCAGCGCTGCGCTCTATTTCAACCCCGTGGTTGTCATGTTCAAACCCTGGGAAATGGCCGTCGAACAACTCCATTGCCAACAGGTAATCGATGATTGCGCGCTTGTCCGCGCCCGCTTTCTCCCCCGGCATCATCAACGGAATACCTGGTGGATAAGGCACGATCTGCACCGCCACGGTACGCCCGAGCATATCGCGCACGGCGATCTGCTCGATCTCGCCTTTGACCAACTTGCTGTAGGTCGCCCGTGGTGAACTGATTTGATCCGGTAGCAGGGTGAACGCTGCATCCATGTTGTGCAGCAACTTGGAGGCAAGCATCTCGGCATGCATCTCATCGGCCAGATCTTTCAGGCCCATGCCGCTATAACGTTCGGGATAACTATCGAGCAGGTCAGGCATGACCTGCTCCAGCGATGCATTGTTGTCGTAATGCTTTTTGAACTCCATCAGGCCTGCGACCAAGGAGCCCCACTTGCCTTTGGTGATGCCAATACTGAACAGCAAGAGAATCGAATAAGGCTCGGTTTTCTCGACAACAATGCCGCGACTGGAGAGGAAAGACGAAACCAGCGGCGCCGGAATGCCCGCCTCTTGCATCTCACCTTCAAGGCTTTGCCCAGGCGTCAGTATGGTGACCTTGATAGGATCAAGCATGCAGTAATCGGCACCCAGGTCACCAAAGCCATGCCAGCTGTCCTCAGGCTTGAGCACCCACGACTGACCTTTGCGTAATTGCTCGACCGGCACATCGACAAAGGCTACACCGCCAATCTGGTCTGGCTGCCAGACACCAAACCACCAGTCGCCAGAGTCGCGCTGGCTGATTTCATTGCCAAGCCGAACCATGGCCTGGCGAAAGGCAATTGCCTCGCCAATCGACTCATCGGTTAGGTACTCACCGGAATCATCCATCATCTTCGCCGACACATCGGTCGACGCAATGATGCTGTATTGCGGTGAAGTTGAGGTATGCATCATGAACGCTTCGTTGAACAGCGCAGGCCTGACTGGCACCTTGCCTGAGCGAATATGAATCATGGATGCCTGAGACAGCGCCGCCAAAAGCTTGTGTGTCGAATGAGTGACAGTCACAGTTGCATCATCGGCGTGGCGCTCCCCCCGGTGCATGCCGTAGCGGCCTTCGTACAAGGGGTTGAAGCGCGCGTAGGCGTACCAAGCCTCGTCATAATGGATGCGGTCAACGCTCTTGCTCAGTTCGCGCGTTGTGGTTTGTACGTTGTAGCAAAGGCCGTCGTAGGTCGAATTGGTCAACACCGCCAATGCTGGCTTGGTTTTTTTGTCGGCGAGCAAAGGGCTGTCTGCAATTTTTTTCGTGATAATTTCAGGGCTCATTTCCGACTGCGGAACAGGGCCGATCAAGCCTCGTGCATTACGCCGTGGGCGCAAGTACAACGGCACAGCACCAGTCATGTTCAATGCATAATTAAGCGACTTGTGACAGTTACGGTCGACCAACACCGGATCAGAATCAGTCACTGCCGAATGCAGCACAATCTCGTTACTGGCCGAGCTCCCGCCGACCGAAAAGAAAGTGTAATCCGCACCGAAAACGCGCGCCGCATTACGCTCGGCCTCGAGTACAGGGCCAGAATGATCATTCAAGGAACCAAGCTCACCCACCGAAACACTGAGGTCTGAACGGAGCATTTCCTCACCATAAAAGTCGAGGAAGCTACGCCCTACAGCAGTTTTCATAAAAGCTGTTCCGCCGGTGTGACCCGGAGTGTGCCACGAGTACTCATGGGTGCCGGAGAAGTTGACCAAAGCGCCGAAAAACGGCGGCAAAATACTGTCGAGATAGCGCTTGGCCGCAGCGGCGATGCGTCCGGCAATAAACGCGGGGCTGTCTTCGGGGTGCCAAATAAAGCCGTCAATCTGCTCAAAGAACTCAAGCGGCGCCTGCTTATGCGCGGACTTGCTCATGGCGACGATAATCGGCAATTGCGCAGTGCGCTTGCGGATCAACTGAATGATATCCATGGCCTTTGCCATGTCTTGCTCACACAGCCCCCAACCGAGAATGACACAGCTATAGGCCGGGCTTGCAAGCAAGGCGACTTCACCATCTTCAAGGCTGGTTGCGGTTTCAAAACCCAGGTCATGGGCTGCTAATGCCTCGCCAATTTCCAAGGCGCTGCGCAACATTGCACTGCCCGTTTGCTCTTGTACCTGGGAAATAATCAACACGGGATACTGCTCTGCAAGTTGTCCCGGCAGAGGCTGTTTACGGTTACCCATTTACGCTCACTCCATTAGGCGTGTGAAAGACTGCTAGAGGCTTACTTGAGGCACCAGAAGTGGTAGTCACCGTCCTTATGCACCGCGCCTTCGACTTCTTTCTCGAAGCCGGGGAAATGATTCCCCCAATCTTGCAGTGCCTGGATATAGCGAATCCAGGGACCATCGAGCGGCCCAAGGTTTTCACCCGGCATCACAATTGGAATACCCGGTGGGTAAGGCATGATGCCAACGCCAGTCACCCGGTTTGCGGCCTGAGCCAAAGGCAACAGTTCAGCTTCACCGGCTTGCAATGCCTGAAACGCAGCGCGGGGCGTGGTTTCAATCTTGGGTAGCGAGCCAAATGCCGAAGCCTGCAAGTCATCCATGCGGCTGTTGCGCATAAACTCAAACATCTCTTGGCTTAGGTCACGTAGCCCCATGCCGCTGTAACGCTCAGGTGCTTGAGCGACCAAATCTGGCAACACTTGCGCCAAAGGAAGGTTGTTATCGTAATCACGCTTGAATGCCAGCAATACGCTGATCAAGGTGCCCCACTTGCCCTTGGTCACACCGATGCTAAACAGGCACAGCACCATAAAATCAGTAATGCGAGAAGGCACGATGTTCTTGCGATAGAAATAGGCTCCCAGAATAGGGGCTGGAATGCCCTCGTCCAACAGCTTGCCGTCGGCGCCCATGCCCGGAACCATGATTCCGACCTTGATCGGATCGAGCATGCACCAACCTTCCTCAAGCCCTTCAAAACCGTGCCACTGCGCCCCGGGCTCCAATGTCCAGCAACTCGGGTCGGTGGTCAGTTGCTCGGCGTCAGCATCGGCAAAGTCAACCAGTTCGCCGGTCTTGGCATCTTTAATCTGCGGGGCATTCCAGGGCTCGAAAAACCAATCGCCACGCTCAGCAAATTCACGGTGGGTACGAGCAAGCGCCTGCCTGAAATCAACCGCTTCGCGAATGGTGTCCTGGGTCAGTGAATAACCGCCATTGCCGTCCATCATCGCAGCCCCGACTTCATTGGAAGCAAACAAGGCGTACATCGGCGAAGTGGTAGCCTGGATTACAAAGGACTCATTGAACCGGCTGTGCTCAATCGGATTACGACCATTGCGGACATGGATAAAAGACGACTGAGACAGTGCCGCAAGCAGCTTGTGAGTCGAATGGGTTGCAAATACTGTTGGCTGATCTGGCTGATGGTCCTTAGCCTCACCACGCATGGCAAAGCGACCTTCGTACATGGGGTTAAAACGTGCGTACCCGTACCAGGCTTCGTCAAAGTGAATACGGTCTACATTCTGCGCCAGCATGTCTTCTGCCTTTTCGACGTTCAAGCACATGCCGTCGTAAGTACAGTTAGTGACTACCGCATATACCGCTTTATTGCCTTTGGCTTGCGCAGCCAGAGGGTGACTGGCGATCGCCGCATTGATTCGCTCGGGTTCAAATTGCGTAGGCAATAACGGGCCGATGATGCCGTAACGGTTACGTGTAGGTGTCATATAGATCGGTAAGCCACCGGTCAGAACCAGGCCTTGTTCAATCGATTTGTGGCAGTTGCGATCGCACAACGCATATTGGTTTTCACCCACGCACGCCATGAAGATGGTGCGGTTTGAGCCTGATGTACCGTTAAGCACGGCGTAACTGGCATGGGATCCAAACACCCGGGCGCAATAGGCTTCAGACTCACCGACCGGGCCGCTGTGATCCAGCACCGAGCCCAGGTTGCCGCGCTCGATACCACTGTCCGCACGGAACAGATTTTCGCCAAAAAAGTCGAAAAACACCCGGCCAATGGGTGACTTGGTAAAGGCAATCCCGCCCTGATGACCGGGTGCTGCCCAAGAGTGTTCATCCTTGACCGTGTAGCGCAACAATGCGTCGGTGAACGGCGGCAGCAGGTGTTCCAGATAACGATTGATCGCGGCCACCACCCGGCCAGCAATGAAGGGCGCAGTGTCTTCAAGCATCCAGACAAACTCATCGGCCAACTCCATCGCCTCGACCGTGATACTTTTCTTGGCATCGCGATCAGCCATCAAGAAGACCGGAGCGCGCTCGTGGCGCTGGCGTATAGCGCGCAATAACTCCAATGCCTGGATGTGGCTTGCGGTATCGTTTTGTCCCAGGGTCCAGTCGACACAAAAGCAGTGCAAGGCGGCATCAGATGTCACGCAGGCCAAGCCGTCTTCATAGGAAGTAGCCAACACCAATTCGGCATTACGGCCACGAAGTTCTTCTTCAAGCTCTGCCAATACCCGACCGCGGGCACTGTTTGGATTACCCAAATCGTCATCGACGACCAGAACGCGCATCATGAGCTTTTTATTGGTTCTTCCAATCATTCTGGCCATCCTTGTCTGTTCAAGTTTGAAGGCAGCGATCTAATCACCAGAGCGCTCAGCTCCGCTTGATATAGGTCAATACTTTCGACTAGTTGAAAAACCAGCGTAGGACAAGTTTTTAGTACTTGCTGAATAACTATTATTTGCTATTGACTAACTAGACATGCACAAGCAAACAGCCACTACCGCGGGTTGCAGTAATACCGCCACACAGGCCCACATCGATAGGTGAAATAGTCATTTGCCTGAGAAGGACAAGCGCATCAATAAAACCGACAAACGGTACGCATATTTATCCAGCCCCGCATGGCTTTTGAGCAAATCATTCTGCACAAAACGCGTCAAGGACAGTATTTTCAGCGATAGTCACTGGGCAATTTACCGGTCCATTTCTTGAAGGCTCGGCGAAAATTTGAAGGGTCATTGAAACCCAACAAATAAGCGATTTCATACAATGGCAAGTGCGTGGTAGTCAGGTACTGAAGCGCCAAGCTGCGACGCACGTCATCCAGTACTTGTTGGTAACTGGTGCCCATGTTGGAAAGGTGCCGACGCAAAGTTCGAGTGCTGGTGTGCAGGGTTTTCGCAGCGCTTGCCAGATCCGGAAAATCGCCAGGGCGGGCAAGCAATAAACGGCGCACGCGAGTCAGCAACCGTTCCTCAACATCCAGGGTGGAAAGCAACACTTCACACTGCTGCTCACACATCTGCACCGTAGCCGGATTAGCCAAGGCCATTGGTTTATCCAGATAAGTCCTGGGCATGCTTAACGAGTGGTAGGCTTGCTCGAACTTTGCGTCCACACCAAATACCTGCTTGTAGCGATCCGCATACCCCGGTGCGCTATAGCTGAAACCCACTTCAATGTTACGCAGTCGCTCACCGACTAAAAAACCGGCAATAGTGAACAAACTTGCGAGCAAGCCCTCTGCCGCAAAACGATTGAGGTTACCCAGCGGCATGCTTTCCCTGGCACGCAGTTCAACCCGGTCAACCAACTCAATCAGTTCAAGTTCGAAACTGATACCAAGCACCCGGTAGTACTTCAACGCAAACTGAATCGCCTTACCGAGGTTGGCACTGGCAAGCACGGCGTAACCCAGGATTCCGTGCGTCGAAACGTTCAAGCGTTGGCCAAGTAATAATCCCAATGCGGGCTCATTGCAGAGCTGCAATGCACTGAGCGCAAGCAGGTTGAAATCCACAAGGGACAAACGACCGTTTGGGTTATCCAAGACTTGCAGGCGAACATTGGCATGCGCACAAACCTGCTCGCGGTTGACGCCCAGTTCATCTAATAACTCAAGCAGTGCCTCTGCATAGGCAACAGGCACCAGTTCGGCGTTGAAATTCAAGGTCGGGTCATCCCTTTCTTATTGTCTTTGGCCAGATATGACCATAGACCAAAATAGGTTTTCAAACTGCACTCATTGTTGGCCAAGGCATGCATGCCAGCAATGGCCATATATGACCTGAATATTGGCAGTTGATAACCTTTTCTAATAGTCACCAGCCACTCATAGTGATGCTCTAGAAGAACTAAAAATAAGGAGACAGCATGGTTAGCACTACGCCTGCGGGATTGAAAATTCGCCCCAGACATATGGATTTTGACTTCCCCAATCCTTTGCCTCGCCACTGGCATAGCGGTGACGCATTCAAGAGCCATCTGTTTGACTCCATGTCGGTGCTGTTTCCTGACGGCGAACGCTTTTTTATCGATTCGGTTCGCAACTTTCGCGAGCAAATAACAGATCCAGAATTGTCAGAACAGATTCGTGGTTTCATTGGCCAAGAGGGTCATCATAGCCGCGAGCACCTGGTCTATAGCGACCGGTTGAGAGACTTGGGCTATGACGTTACGCGCATGGAAAACCGCGCCAAAAAACGTATTCACTACACGCAAAACAACTTCTCGGCAAAACGTCAGCTAGCCGCAACCGCGGCCATGGAGCACATCACCGCGATCATGGCGGATGGACTTTTGCGCAACGAAAAACAGATGGAGGGCGCCCACCCAATGATGCGCCAGTTATGGCGCTGGCATGCACTGGAAGAAACCGAGCACAAGGCGGTGGCTTTCGACGTTTACAACCAGGTAGGCGGCAATAGAAAAATCCTTCATCGGGCAATGCGCATAGGCACATTTTTCTTCATCAAGGACACATTTCTTGGTCTGGCACACATGCTCAAACAAGACGGCTTGCTATGGAATTGGCGGGTCTGGCGTGACGGGCTGCGCTGGATGTGGGGCAAGGAAGGTGTATTTCGACCGATGATCAAAACCTATAAAGACTTCTTCAAAGAAGATTTTCATCCATGGCAGCACAACAACATTGAACTGCTTTATGCCACACGCCTTGAATTTGATAAAGCACAGGAACCAGCCGCAGCCTAGCTGCGGCAACAATGGGAACACCTTCGCCAGTGCTATGCGATGTCAGGCGCACTGCACTGGCGAGATTGCGCACAGCAGATAGCCAATTTCGACCTAATCATCGCAATTGCCTGCCTGTAAAAACTGCAAGGCATCGGCTGCGCTTTGCCAAGGAATTTCCTCCATGGGCAAGTGCCCCACACCCGGATATGTTTTCACTTGGAGACCCGGTAAATCTCGCTCCCACAACTGCACCTGCACTGGCGAAATCCAGCGGTCGACCTCACCCCATAACAGCAAGGTCGGCACCTTGAGCCTGGCAACCGCAGCAGGTGTTTGCTGCAACTGAGTACGATTGGTCAACACCAGTTGCCTGAAAATCTGCATCATCGCCTTACGATTTCCAGGACGACGACTTAGCCGATAATAACGTTCGACCACATTCGCCTTGATTCTTTTATGGTCACCATAAACCTCTTTTACACCCTGGGCGATCAATGCCCTGGGCATCCAGATTGACATAAACAGGATAGAGCCCGGCAACTGGGAGGCGGCGATCATCCATGGAAGTTTTTTCATGGCGTAGCCAGCAGGATCAATCAACACCAGTTTTTCAACACGACCGGGCTGGTTCAGAGCAAAGTTCCACGCCAAATAACCGCCCAGAGAACTACCTGCGAAACTGGCTTTATCAACATGCAGATGATCCATCAACAAGCCCAACACCCTGAGCATGCGCTCAAGCGTATAGACGCCGTCCTTGCCAGGTCCAGTCAAGCCAAACCCTGGAAGATCAAAACGAATCACTCGGTAATGCGGGTTGAACTCGGTAAACCAATCATCCCAAGTGTGCAGCGATGCAACCACGCCGTGAAGCATAATGATGACCGGCAGCTTGCGGTCACCCTGGTCACGGTAGTGCACATTGAAGCCATCAAGTTCGACAAAGGCTGAGCCACTGCCAGCCGCTGCATAAATCGATGTGAGATCACGCAAGGCTAAGGCGCCAATCCCCATAGAAGTGAACAACTTAGTCACAGGCGAAAACAGCGCGGTACTGAGCGACATTAAAAGCCCCTTTTTTTATAGTTTTTGGATGCGGTGCTGAAGCAGCCGCCGGGTAGCTCTGAGACAGGCTCACGGACAAGCACGCACAAAGCCTTTGGGGATAACAGCACATAGAAATAAAGGCCTGTACCTCACCTAGGTACAGCTAGCGCTGCGGTGACGGCTTGAGCCACCCTGAGTGCTACTACTTGACTCGATGCCGGTAACACCCCTGAACACTGGCGCCCAGTCAACACCCAAGTCACACCATACTTTCCTTCGGCAGACGCAAGCCGTCTCAGCACGCTAGCCTCAACTGATGCGCGCTCACACAGAACTCAGGGTAAAACTGAAGACTCCATACCGATCAATCAGGTTTCTGGTGGTCGCGTTGCTATTGCTATGGCTAAACGCTGCAGAAGCCAGGCAACTGTTTTATCTGGGCCAAGCGATCCCGGATATACAGCGCCCTTGGAGCAGCATGGATTACCAGCGTTTGATAGAAGCGCTGCAGCAGGTCAATAAAACCCAGGCCAATGCACTGCCAAAACGTAGTGGTGAATTTACCGGACCTATCTATCAGCGCATGGTGAGCGCTGATAATTTGCAAGCACAATTGAATATCTACAGGCCACTGGAGTCGCGCCAGAACGAGGCCCGTGAGGCGTTGTTTCAACTCAAAGAATTAATGCGCCTGTACTTTGACTTTAAGGCATCCAAACAGCCCTACGCAGCTGAAGCGCTGGGTTTGATGAGCTACTCGCTGAATCAACAAGCGGTGCTATTTACCTTAACAACAGAGTTTTGGATGACCCTTTCGCCTAGCGAACAGCGTAACCCCGTGCGCCTGAAAGGATTGTCCGAAACCAAGGCTGGCGCTGCGGTGCTGACTAAAAGCGCACTCGATTACCTAGGGCTCACCCAGCAGTTCGCTCGTGCAGAGTTGGTTCTGTATAGCGCGGAGCTAAGCAAGCAGCTGCCGAGTCTGTTTGTGCACCTTTCCAACGATACCCGCCAGCAACTGATACAGAGAATCAGCCTTATTGCAAAATCTCACACCTATCCGGCTGTGCGTTCTAACTTTGCATCACTGCAGCCGGTGTTGGTGGCGCTTCAAGATGATATGCAAAAACAAATCACAGCCAGTAACCGCAAACCCGCTGAACATAAATCCAGACAGCAATTGAATTTACAGTTGCCTACCTCTGATCTTCCCTTCTAGATGCCGGCCTGCTTGCCTGCCGACTAGACCAACTCAAACCTCAGAGTAACCCCAAGCTATTGGCACGGGCCACAGCCTGGGTACGCCGCTCAACACCTAACTTGCTGTTGATATGCCGGGCGTGGGTTTTAACGGTATGCAGCGAAATGAATAGTCGTTCACTAATCTCCTGGTTAGAACAGCCCTTGGCAATCAACTCCAGTACTGCCCGTTCCCGACCGCTCAACGGCTCAGTGAGGCTTACATGATCATTTGGTACTTCAGGCAAAGGGGCCAGAGCAGGCAATAACGCCAGTAAAGCCTCGTTGACCGGGGTTGTAGCACGCGCCACAAGTTGCTCGCGCAGCCACCTAGGTTTATGCACCAAGAGTTCATCAAACTGTAGCAAGCCTCCACCAGCAGCCATATCCAGTGCGCTATTGAGATGCTGCTGCGCCTCTGCCTCGCGTCCACCGTGGAGCACCAACATAGCCAATTGCACTTGCGCAAATGAGCCAATAAATTGCCCGCCGGTTGTTTGCGCCCGCTGAACTAAAGCCTTCAAGCGACGCTCAGCTTCGCTGGCACAGCCTTTAATTCGCTCAAGCACCGCCAGGTGAAAATCAATGTGCAGTGCAAGTTGTGGGTGATATTCAGGCGCTGTCGCAGCTTGGCCAGCCCCGTATGTTTCATCCAGACGCTCAAGCCATGCCTCGGCAAGGTCAACCTGGCCTTGACGCAACCACAACTCGCATTTGATCAGAGTGATCATGGCCAGATAGTAAACAGGCGGCACATCCCAGATATGCATGAGTCGTTCAGCATCACTGAGCAGTGCAAAAGCTTCAGGCAAACGTCCTTCGCGACCTTCTTGACTGGCTAGAACGCAATAGCCTATCAGTACGCTGATATCGCGACAGGCACGGGCCTCTTTAATCCCTGCGCGTAGGTGCGAGGCCGCCTTATGTGGCTGCATACGGAATGAAAGCAGAGTTCCTTCATACAGTGTAAGCCTTGCCCTGGCCGCATAGAAACGATGTGCTGGAACATCACGCAGCAGTTCCAGGCCTTGGCGAGTCTCAGCCAGGGCCCGGCAGACTTCACCGCGGGCTTGCAGTACTCGAGCACGATCGTAGTATGCAAGCGCCTCAAAAAGTGGATTACCAATGCGCTGGGCAAGTTCTAGCGCGTCGCGATTAAGACCACGCGCCCGCCATAAGTCGCCCTGCACTATTGCCAGGTTCGCCAATACCGAAAGGCAGGTAAGTCGTGGTCCATAGCGCTCATGGGATAACCCAGCCAGTGCCGCAGTGCAGAACTCGATGGCTCGCGGACTATCACCACGCCCCCGGGCAATCACCCCGCTGATCGCCAACCATTGCGCCACCAGTTCCTGCTGTTGCTGAGCAGAAGGCGCGGGCAGGAAACGGCTAAGCTGCGCGGCCAGTTCCTCAGCGGCATCGAGCTGGCAGGCCAGGGCCAAAGCCCAGCTGTAAAGCAGAATCAGCCTGGAGGTACTACTAAGCAAGTGATCGGGCAGGTCCATTTTCCAACGCAGCAATGCCGATACATTTTGCTCCGCCAGTAATTGCTCTTCTGACAAGCTCTGCACCAAGTTTGCCGCGACGTCGGGTTGGCCGGCCTGTAGAGCCTGCTCAATTGCCTCATCCAGAAGACCATGAGAGGTAAACCAACGGCATGCACGTAAATGCATGTGTGCAACCTTTGCTTCCGAGCCTTGCACAGGTCGTGCGCGCAGCAAATCGGAAAACAGGTGATGGTAACGAAACCATTTGCCCTGCTCGTCGAGAGGAACCAGAAACACCTGATGTGTCTGCAAGTAATCGAGAATACTGGCGCTGTCACGGCTATCACGAATCACATCGCATAGCTCAGCGCAGAAACGATCCATGCTTGCAGTGTCATACAAGAATGCCTGAACGTCGGCAGGTTGACGCTCAATAACCTCCTCCAGCAAATACTCACGTATGAGCCCTTGCGCACCATGGGGGACGGCCATGACATGCTGTAGGTCGGCTAACTGACCTGCATCAGTTGCTGCCAGCAGCCATAAGCGCAGGCCCGCAATCCACCCTTCGCTGCGAATACATAACTCGGCTAATGCTTCAGCCGGCAAGCTTGCGCCTTGGCGACCCAGCAACTGGCTTATTTCATCTTGCGTAAGACGTAAGTCCTGTTCGTTGAGCTCAAGTAACTGCTGGGATAAACGCAGCCGGGCAAGGTGCCAATCCGGACGCTGGCGACTCGTTACCAAGAGCAGCATCTCACTAGGCAGATGATTCAGCAGAAATTGCAGACAGCGATCAAGAACGGCCCCCTGGGCAAGATGATAATCATCGAGCACCAGCAATAAAGGCTGGCGAGGGTCCAGCGCTTGGCTCAAGTCATCAAGAAATGCATCGAGCCACTCTTCAAATGCAAAGGGCTGATGACGCTGGCGCATTTTCAGCAAGCCAAGCGCCTCATCGCCAACACTGGGGTAATGTTGCTGCAGCCCTAACAGCAGTCGCTCAAGAAACTTGCCAGGGTCACTGTCCCGCTCACTCAAACCCAGCCACAGGTTTTGCCAGTTGCTCGGCAACTGTTCACAAAACTCGATGGCCAGAGAGCTTTTCCCAAAACCGGCAGGCGCCGAGACCAGCAATAGACGACCCTGCAAACCATGCTGTAATCGCTGGCAAAGGCGAGAGCGGGCGATATGCCCTTCAGGCAGTGGTGGCCTGTAGAAACGTAATTCCCCTTGGGCGGTGATCCGCGATGAGCCAGGCAGGTTGGATAAATCGGTCATTTGCCAGTTCTTGGATTAGTTAGGAGAGCAATCTACATGACTTAATCCCAGACTAACGTTTAGATCAAGCCATTTGAAGCCCTTAGGTGTTACCACAAATATAAGAAATTGCTTACAACCGCAAAAACGCATGCAGCTCAAGGCTCAGGCAATTTATACCGCCAGGTTGCATTTTTTGAGGTTGCCAATGCACTGTCATTAAGGCCCTGACTCTTGCGGCATTGAGACGGCAATAAAAAAACCGGCACTAGGCCGGTTTCTTTAACAACAGCTGAATACGCTTAGCGCACGCCAGCCTGACGCAGTGCCGCTGGAGTGAAGTCACTCTCGGTGGCCTTGAAGTTGAAGTCGTAAGCTTGTTTCTCTTCGTTCTTCATACCCAGAGCCAAGTAACGGCCTGACAACAGGTCATACAGGGTTTCCAGGGTGTACCAAGGCACCTGATAGTTGTAGTAGTACTGGGAATGCGCTTCAGCTACACGCCACAGGGTGCCACGGCCATCGTAATGGTCGATTTCAGCCGCTTGCCAGGTATCTTCATCAATGAAGAAGTCACGCTTGGCATAGATATGGCGCTCGCCCTTTTTCAAGGTTGCAGTCACGTGCCATACGCGGTGTAGCTCATAGCGGGTCAAGTCTTGGTTGATGTGACCTGGCTTGAGAATTTCCGAATACTTCAGCTTTGGCGAATCCAGGTCATAGCTGTTGTAAGGGATGTACTTCTCTTCTTTACCCACCAGCTTCCAGTCATAACGATCTGGAGCACCGTTATACAAGTCAAAGTTGTCCGAGGTACGCAGGCCATCGGCTGCGGTGCCTGGACCGTCATACGAGACCTGAGGCGCACGACGCACACGACGCTGGCCGGCGTTGTAGAGCCAGGCCAAACGTGGCTCCTTCACCTGGTTGAGCGTTTCGTGTACCAGCAGTACGTTACCAGCCAGACGCGACGGCGCTGTTACCCGTTGCTTGAAGTAAAACAGCACGTTGCTTTCTTTGCTTGGGTCAAAGTCAGTCAGGGAGTTGCGGAAGGTGAACTCATCCTGGAAATACACCAGTGAGTAGGAACCATTTGGTTGCGGCGTAGCTTGCGCCACAACCCGCTTGATGCTGCCGCCGCGATAGCGGGTGATGTGGTTCCAGATAACTTCCAGACCATCTTTCGGGATTGGGAACGGGTTGGCAGTGTCGAAGTTCTCCATGCCGTTACCGCCCTCAATCAACTTGGTGTTGAGCGCATTTTTCTTGGTCGCCTCGATAATCTTGGCGGGCACAGTTGCCGAACGATGCGTGGTGTAGACCGGCATCTTGTAGGTGGTTGGATAACGCTTGAACATCGCAATCTGACCTGGGGTCAGATTGGCTTTGTACTGATCCATGTTTTCGGCAGTGATGGTGAACAACGGCTTTTCGCTGGCGAACGGGTTGGACAGGAACCCGCCCGCGTCAACCGTACCTGCGTTGGTTGGCAAGCCGCCAGTCCAAGCAGGAATGGTACCAGCTGCGTTACCAGCCTTTTCAGCACCTATTGGAGTCAAGCTAGCTCCCAACTTGGCGGCTTCCTCAGCAGAAACAGCAGCCAGTACGCTGGTGGAAAGTAAACTCAAGGCAAAAAGCATTGCACTCGATTTGAGCAGACTTCTTGTTGTTTTCATAAATACAGTCTCTTCCTTTAAATCTGGATGCCTTAGAAGTTCATACCGAAACTAAGCGCAGCAAAGTCGCGATCCGACTGAGTGCTGTAGTCACCACCAAAGAAGTTGGTATACGACAGGCTAGCGGTATAGGTGTTCTGGTACTCGGCATCTAGTCCCAGGCTTAGACCTTTACGGCCCTCTTCGAAGTTGGCCCCAGGCCCTGGAGAATAACCGTCAACGTCGTGCGACCAGGAAACGCTTGGCTTGAGGTTGACCCCCGCCAAAGCATCCGGGTACTCCCAGATTGCCCGAGCGCGATAGCCCCAGGAATCAGCAGTGGTAAAACCATCGTTGTTGCAATGACGGCTGACGTTTTTGGCAGTCGGGCTGCCCAAGGTGCCTGCGTTCAATGCCTCACAAGACGGAGCACCACCAATCTGGCCTGGCAGAGCGCCTGGACCGAAGATAGGGTCACGGCCGTAACGGACGTCGCTGGTGCTTTCAAGACCGCCAACGTGGGTCCAGCCAATTTCACCTACCAGGGTGAGTCGGCTAGCGCCCATCACCTGATCGATAAAGTGAGTGAACGTGGTTTGCAATTGGGTGATTTCTTTACGGCGGTAACCTGGCAAGTCCTGGCCTGCCTGGCCATCCAGCAACGAAGCGTTGTCGTATACCGCATTGCCGCCAATGCTGATCGGGTTCAAGCCAGCATAGAGGATATCGGTGGTATTGAGCTGAACGGGCGCATTCGGCCGATAGCTCAACTCACCGCTCCACGCAGTACCTGTAGGCAAGGTGGTCGAAAAGCTCAAACCATATAAGCGAATGTCTTCTGGGTATTCGATGTAGTAGCTGCCGTTACCCGCGGTTGCGGCTGCGGCTAAACGTGCAGCGGTTGAAGGCCCAACCAGGCCAGCCGCAGCAGTTGCCACCGAATTAATGGTATTGGTGGCGTCAACTGAAGCGCCCTGGCCGCTGAAAATCGGCAGGCGGCTGTGGTAGTTCATGAAGTAAGCGCCAAACTCGGTATCAAGCTGGTCGGCGAAGTAACGGAACGCAACGCCATACTGACCGCTGTCTCTGGCGTCACGGTCACCTGCACGTTTCACCACCAGACCTTCATCCCAAGGCGATGGCGTTACACCCAAGCCAGCGCCACCAAGGATGCTGTTAATCAGGTTGACCGCGGCGGGATCATTGGACAGTACTGCCAGGTTCTGGTCGCAGCCATCGGCAACTACGTCAGGCTGAGAAAAGAAGGTGCCGCAATTATCGACAACAGTCTGGTCCCACTCCAACTGATAGAACGCCTCCATCGAGAGGCTGTCAGTTAGGCTTTGAGAGACGTAGAACATGTTAACGGGAATCAGGCCTTCCTTGATTTCTGCGCCAGGACGACGGAAGGCGGAGACGTCAACAGGGTTGATCGAGTTGATCGAGTTCTGGATGAAGGTACTTTCACCCCAGCTGACCACCTGCTTACCCAAACGCACGGTACCTGGCTGATTGCCGATTGCGTAGTTGTGATAAACGAAGGCATCAAGGATTTCAGCGCCCGATGCCTGCGCCGCAGTTTTACGGTTGTGGTCATCGATATCTTTGAATGGACGGTCTTCATCCTTCAGTTCGAAGTCATACCAATACTTGCCGCGAACAAACACGCCGGTATCGCCATACTTCAACTCAAGGTCGTGAATACCTTTGAAGATCTTCGAGAATGTTTCGCCACTCTTGAAGTTAAGGCGCGAATCGTCAGAGGTTTGCGAGAGACCACGTCCGCCGTTGTTAACGCCGATCAGGTCTTTGTCAGGGCTTTCGGTAGACCAACTGGCACCCACAGAAAGTGATGAGTCGAACTGACCCTCAATTTCACCGATGTTGAAGGTCACACCAAATGCAGGTGTTGCAAGAGTAGAAGCGAGGCCGACTGCCAAAGGCAATTTCGCCAAACGCCACTGTGGACTTATTTTTATTGTCATCGACACAACTCCCTGGTGTTTTATTTTTATATATGGCTCGACTATATCCAGCGGGTAATACGAATAGATCCCTCGAAAGTGTGATTTGTTGATCACCAACCACTCTGGCTCAACGGTTTCAGTGTCTATGACAATCTACCGTCAGAGCAAGAATGGCTATAAAACAGCAATTAGCAAGCCAAACGCTTGTTTGACTGATCAGTCACACTCAATCCTTCGACTGACGTGGGCTAAAGCGTCGACAAAAACTCGCTTCCCGCCTCCTGCCATTGGGCGATATCCACGCGAATTCGTTTCTTATCCAACTTACCGACACTGGTCTTGGGAATTTCAGTAACAAGCGCAATTTGCGTTGGGATTGCCCACTTATTTATGTGGCCTTGCTCAACGAAAGGTTTGAGATGTTCCTTGAGTCCCTTGGCATCCAACTGCTGGCCTTCATGCAACACCAGTAATGCGAAGGGTCGCTCTCCCCACTGCGGATCAGCCACGCCCACGACTGCCACCTCACGCACGGCGCTGCAGCGGCTGATAAGGTCTTCAAGCGCCAATGACGACAACCATTCGCCACCGGTTTTAATCACATCCTTGATTCGGTCACGGATATCAATAACCCCCATGCCGTCAATAGTGGCAACGTCCCCGGTGTGCATCCAGCCGTGCTCCCACAACTCCTCACCCTTCTCCGGCTCACGGAAGTAACCTTGGGTCAGCCAAGGCGAGCGCAACACCAGTTCGCCTTGGGTTTCGCCATCAGATGGAAGAATTTTGCCCTCGCCGTTCATGATGACCGCTTCCACCATCGGCACTGGAACGCCGGCCTTGATACGGTAGGTGATGCGCTCATCTTCGCTGCCCGCTTGCAGCTCGGCATTGAGGTAGCCACAGGAAATCAACGGACAGGTTTCCGACATGCCATAGGCGGCAGTCAATTGGATACCCTTCGCTTTGGCAGCATCATAGACAGCCCGATTGAGCGAACTGCCGCCAATGATCATTTTCAACCCACCAAAGTCATGGTCCTTGGCGCCCGGACTGTTGAGCAGCATTTGTAAAATGGTCGGTACGCAGTGCGAGAAGGTTACCTTCTCCTCACGAATCAATTTGCACAGCAATTCAGGCTCGTAACGGCCTGGGTAAACCTGCTTGATCCCAAGCATGGTCGCCACATAGGGAATACCCCATGCGTGTACGTGAAACATCGGCGTGATAGGCATGTACACATCACTGTTGCCGAGCAGGCGGATGCTATCGAGAGAGCCAACCGTGGTGCCCAATGCCAACGTGTGCAGCACCAGTTGACGATGGGTGAAGTACACCCCTTTTGGATTACCCGTGGTGCCGGTCGTGTAGAAAGTGGTCGCCACCGAGTTTTCATCGAAGTCAGCAAAATCATAATGGGCGCTGGCGCTGGCGAGTAATTGCTCGTATTCACCAACACAATCAGGGAGGTTGGAGGTTTTAGTCTCGGTATCGGTCAGTAACAGCGTCTTTTCAACTGTAGTGAGCTGACTCGCCAAGCCGTTATAAAGCTCGACGAACTCGGTATTGACCAGAACAAACTTATCCTCGGCGTGGTTCATGGTGTAGAGGATTTGCTCGGCAGACAGGCGGATATTAATGGTATGCAGCACGGCACCAATCATCGGCACCGCAAACATGCATTCCAGATAGCGATGGCTGTCCCAATCCATCACCGCGACCGTATCACCGGCCTTGACCCCGGCCTCGCTCAGAACATTGGCTAAGCGTGCAATGCGCTCATTAAGAGTCTTGTAGTCGTAACGAACCTGATCGCGATAAACAATTTCTCGGGTCTTTTCATAGCGACCGCCTGAAAGCAGTAAGCGCTTGATCAATAACGGCGATTGATGAGCATTAGCTGCGGGTGGAATTATCCGGGTTTGCAACATTTGGCACCTGTCTACAGTCGGTCGTTAAAGTTGATACGACTCTAGATACCTGCAGCAGGCAGCAAATCAGCCAAAAGAATGATTTGCGACGTGACTCTTTGGTCGATATTGGTCACCAGATACAATCCCTCCATAAACCGGTCACTATTAGTCACCAAAATAGCTTGCAGTTCTTACTTTAGAGGTAACCACCATGCCTGACATCGTTATCGTGAGCGGCGCTCGCACCCCAATGGGCGGCTTTCAGGGCAGCCTGGCGAGCATTAGTGCGGTCGAGCTTGGCGCCACCGTTATTCGTGAAGCGGTCAACCGAGCGGGCATTGCCCCAGCCGATGTGGAAGAAGTGATCATGGGCTGTGTACTCCCTGCAGGCCTTAAGCAAGGCCCTGCCCGCCAGGCCTCGTTGAACGCTGGCCTGCCTAGCGCAACCGGCTGCACCACGATCAACAAGCTCTGTGGTTCGGGCATGAAAGCTGTGATGCTCGCCCATGACTTGCTGAAAGCGGGCACTAATAAAGTCATGATCGCGGGCGGGATGGAGAGCATGTCCAACGCCCCCTATGTCATTGAAAAAGCTCGCAACGGCTTGCGCATGGGGCACGGGGAAATCAAGGACCATATGTTTCTTGATGGCTTGGAAGATGCAACCACGGGTCGCCTGATGGGCTCCTTTGCCCAGGAAACCGCCGACGCCCATGGGATTAGCCGCGAGGAAATGGATGCCTACGCCATTGAGTCGCTTAAACGTGCGCAAGCGGCCATCAATAACGGTTCCCTTGATGCAGAGATAGTCCCGGTGACCGTCAGCAGCCGCAAAGGCGACGTCGTGGTAAAAGATGATGAGCAGCCGCATAACGCCAATCTGGATAAAATCCCCGGCCTGCGTCCAGCTTTCAAAAAAGACGGCACCATCACCGCTGCCAATGCCAGCTCCATCTCAGACGGCGCCTCCGCACTGGTCATGATGACGGCGGAAGAAGCAGCCAAGCGTGGCCTCAAGCCGCTGGCAAAAATCGTTGGCCATGCCACCCAAAGCCAAGCTCCAAGCGAGTTCACGCTGGCGCCGGTCGGTGCAATGACCAACCTGTTCAATAAAACCGGCTGGAGCAAGGATCAGGTTGATCTGTTCGAGATCAACGAAGCCTTTGCCATGGTCACCATGCTGGCGATGCGCGAACACAACCTTGACCACGCCAAGGTCAATATCTATGGCGGCGCTTGCGCCCAGGGCCACCCCGTGGGTTCTACCGGTTCGCGGATTATCCTGACACTGATCAACGCGCTGAAGAACACTGGCGGCAAGCGTGGCGTTGCGGCGCTGTGTATTGGTGGCGGCGAGGCCACGGCTATTGCGGTAGAACTGCTCTAATTACCGTCTCGCAAAAACCAACGCCCGGCTTTATGCCGGGCGTTTTGGTGTTTAGATGCAAGGCTTCTAGCGTAACGAAGTAAACGCCAGCTTGATACCCAGCCCCACCAGAACCACGCCCATTAGCCGGTCAAACCAGTGGCCCATCCGCGCGAAGCCAGCCCGCACACGCCGGTGACTAAACAAGATCGCCACTAGGCAAAACCACAATGCCGTTGCAGCCGCCAGATACACCCCGTAGCCAGCCTGAATCGACAGCGGCGTGTGTGGGTTGATCACCACGGTAAACAACGACAAGAAAAACAATGTGGCTTTCGGGTTGAGCCCATTGGTCACAAAACCGGTGACGAAAGCGCCGCGCGCGCTGCGTTCGCCAACCGGTTTATCCAAGTCGAGGCTCGTCGGATCTGCCGGTTTAGCGCGCAATGCCTTGATGCCGATATACAGCAGATAAGCCGCAGCCAGCCATTTCAAGGCGTTAAAGAGTACGATCGATTGCGATACGATCAGGCCAATGCCGAGCAATGAATAAGCTACATGGACAAAAATACCGACACCTACACCCAAGGCGGTGTAAATCCCTGCACGCCGGCCAAAGCCTACGCTCTCGCGCACCACAATCGCAAAGTCCGGCCCCGGACTGGCAACGGCCAGTAGATGGATTAATGCTACGGTAAAAAACTCGGCCCAATACATGGCAGTCTTCATTCCCATGAGTCTGTTAATCTCGCAAGACTACGCCCTTTCCACCCGCCAAATAAAGGTACAGCTGATGAGCAACAGTCACCTCGCAGTATTTCTCGACCACAGTTCTCTTGACCTCGGCGACCTCGACATGGCGCCTTTGCAGCAGGCCTTTGGTGAGCTTCGCGTGCATGATCGCACTACGCCACAACAGATCATTGAACGTCTGCAAGGTGCTCAAGTCGCCATCATCAACAAGACCGTCATCAACGCTGAAACATTGGCTGCCTGCCCGGACCTCAAGTTAATTCTGATCTCGGCAACCGGCACCAATAACGTCGATCTGAAAGCTGCGCGAGAGCACGGAGTGACAGTGTGCAACTGCCAAGGCTACGGCACGCCTTCGGTCGCGCAACACACCCTGATGCTATTGCTGGCCATGGCCACTCGACTCCCGGACTATCAACGTGATGTAGCGGCAGGCCTGTGGCAAAAATCATCACAGTTCTGCCTGCTGGACTATCCGATCGTCGAGCTCGAAGGCAAGACCCTGGGTGTACTCGGCCACGGAGAACTGGGCGGTGCCGTTGTCAAACTGGCTGAGGCATTCGGCATGCGTATCCTGATCGGACAAATTCCTGGACGCCCGGCCCGCCCTGACCGCCTGCCGTTGGCCGAGCTGCTGCCACAGGTTGATGCACTGACCCTGCACTGCCCGCTCAATGCCGACACTGAAAACATGCTGGGCGCCGAACAACTCAAATTGATGAAGCCAACGGCCTATATCATCAACACCGCACGCGGCGGCCTGATCAACGAGCAAGCCTTGGCTGACACCTTGCGCAGCGGTCATCTGGGCGGAGCGGCCACCGATGTCCTCACCCAGGAGCCACCTAGCAACGACAACCCATTGCTGGCAGGTGATATCCCACGCCTGATTATCACTCCGCACAGTGCTTGGGGCAGCAAAGAAGCGCGCCAGCGTATCGTGGTGCAGATGGCAGAAAATGCTCAGGCATTTTTCAGCGGTGCAGCGCGTCGCGTAGTCAGCTAAGCTGCGCGCCTTTTAAATCGAGGAGCGACCATGGACCCGCGAAGTGAAGTATTGCTGCGACAGGCAGAGTTGTTTGCCGGCCCACTACTCTTGGCGGGATTACCCAGCGATGACCTGCTCGGGCATTTAGCCAATGCCCAGAGCTGGAGCTGGCACGCAGGTGACCATGGCCTGCTTGAATCACGTTTTGCCGGGCGTAACCACTTTGGTGTCAACGCCCCGCAAATCGCAGCGCCAGCTGCGGTACTGTTCCTGCCCAAGTCCCGTGACCTGACCGAATACCTGCTCACTGCACTGGCGGCTCAACTGGCCGGCGGTGATTTATTTCTAGTCGGAGAGAAACGTGCCGGCATTGAGCGCGCAGCCAAGCAAATGGCGGCGTTCGGTAAACCACGAAAACTCGACAGCGCGCGTCATTGCCAGCTCTGGCAGGTACGGGTCGATAACGCGCCGCCCGCGCCCGACCTTGAAGCGCTGGCGCAGCACTACACCTTGCAACTGGCCGATGGTCCATTAACAGTGGCCAGCTTGCCCGGCGTGTTCAGCCATGGTCGCCTTGATGTAGGAAGCCAGCTGCTACTCGAACACCTGGACGGCCTGCAGCCGGGGCATATGCTCGACTTTGGCTGTGGCGCCGGGGTGCTGGGCTCAGCCCTGAAACGCCGCTATCCAGATAGCCAGATAAGCATGCTGGATGTCGATGCCTTTGCCGTTGCCAGTAGCCGCCTGACCCTGGCGCTTAACAACCTTGAAGCCGAGGTTATTTGCGGCGACGGAATTGATGCGGCACCCTTAGGGCTGAGCACTATCCTCAGCAATCCGCCGTTTCATCAAGGTGTGCACACGCACTACCTCGCCAGCGAAAACCTGCTGCGTCAAGCTGCCGAACACCTCAAGCCCGGCGGCCAATTACGCATAGTCGCCAATAGCTTCCTGAAATATCCAGCCTTGATCGAACAGCACCTTGGTACCTGCACGACACAAGCCGAGGCAAAAGGTTTTCGTATTTACGACGCCCGCAAGAACTAAGCCTTTGTTTAATTCAACTTGCCCAACCTCGCCTCTTTAGGCAGAATGCCCGCGTCCTAGGGGAGTAGTCTCCCGCAAACCCTGCGCAGCAGCGCGTTTGCCCGGCGCTCGTCAACATACTTGGTCAACAGACCATGGCGAGTGCGACCCAGGCCCAAGCGGCCAGCGGTTTGACAAGACCTATGACACGCACACCTTACCCGGGGCGGGGAGGCTGTACGTGTCATAGCCGTTTTGACCCGCCCCTCAGGAAGCCTGATGCTAGAATCCTTAACCGTCCCTACCCTGATCGTTGCCCTGGCTGAAATCGGCGACAAGACACAACTGCTTGCGCTATTGCTGGCGGCACGCTTTCGTAAACCCTGGCCGATTATCGCTGGCATCATCGTCGCCACCCTGGCCAACCACTTTGTCGCCGGAGCCGTAGGCAATTGGGTGGCCGGACTCTTCTCCCCCGCGACGCTCAGCTGGGTGCTCGCCATCTCGTTTATCGCAGTGGCCTTGTGGACACTGGTGCCGGACAAGCTCGATGACGACGAAGCCTCGGGCCTCAAGCGCTACGGCCCCTTCCTGACGACCTTGATCGCCTTCTTCTTGGCTGAGATGGGCGACAAGACCCAAGTCGCGACGGTGATGCTGGCAGCGCAATACCCACATTTGATTCTGGTGGTGATCGGCACCACATTGGGCATGTTGGTGGCCAACGTTCCCGTGGTTTTGGTGGGTAATTTTGCCGCTGAACGCTTGCCGCTGACCTTGATTCGTCGCCTGGCGGCAAGCGCCTTTGCGGTTCTAGCAGTGTACGCGGCCTACCAGGCGTTGAAGCTCAGCGGCTATTTATAATCGCACCGGACGCTGAGATACGGGTTCAGGTCGCGCGGCTTTGGAGACGCGCCGCGCCGCCTGAACAAACGCAATTATTTATCGATATAACCGTTATCACCAAACCACTTAATAGTGCGCGCCAAAGTTGCATCCAGTGACTGTTCGGCCACGAACCCCAACTCCTCTCGCGCCTTGCTGCCGTCGAGAAATTGGCCACCCGCCATCACGGCAATTGCCGTATCACTGAGTAACGGTAGCTGGCCGATCAACCGATAACGTAAACGTCCAAGGGCGGCGATAACCCTTACAAGGTGTAATGATGCAGGCTTTGGTGCTGGCACGCCCAGTTGCTGGGCAATCTTCGCGCTGAGCTCGGACAGCATGATGTTGTCGCCGGTCAACAGATAACGCTCGCCAAAGCGCCCCTTCTCCAACGCCAGCAGCAACCCACGCCCCGCTTCGGCGGCATCAATTACATTGCGCGCGCCTTGCACATAGCGCGTCATTTGCCCCTGGGCGATGGCTGTGATCAAGCGCCCCGTGCTCGGTCCATAATCGTATTCGCCCAAGGTCATGGCAGGAATCGCCGTAATCACCGGCAGTCCGCTGCGAGCCTGCTCTCGGGCTTGTTCATCAAGCGCCCACTTACTCAGCAAATAACCATTACGCCAGCTCGGCATGGCTGCATAGAACAACCCTTCATGACCCAGCTCGCCTTGCGGATGACGCGGCAAGGCAATCGCTGCGCCAGTGTAGACAATGCGCGGCACCTCGGCAGCCAGGCACGCTGCATAGAAATGATTGTTGAGGTCAAGCGCGGTCGATACGTCATCCTGCCAGCGCCGAGGCCGAGTTGGGTAATAACCTGCACTAAAGATGACGCCGTCAATGTCCCTTAACGCCTGAGCCAACGCCTCATGATCAAACAGGTCGGCCACTCGGTATTCGGGGTTCAGATAGGCGAGACGCTCAATACGTGATGACGGCCGATGAATCAGCACCAACTCATGCCCCGCCGCGCGAATGGCGCGTGCGCTGTGGTGGCCCAGTAAACCGGTAGAGCCAATGACTGCGTACTTCACAACTTCACCTTTGCCGATAAAAAAGCCCAGAGAAGCTGAGCGCTCGCTGGGCTGTTTAATTCACAGGTTGGAGTTAGCGCTTGGCCTGCTGGTAGAGCGGCATAACCTTTGGAATAGCAGCCTTCAGCGAGGCAATGCGACTATCTGATGAAGGGTGAGTGCTCATGAATTCCGGTGGTGCGCCTTCACTGGCCTTGGCCATCTTGTTCCACAGGCTGACGGCCGCGTTCGGGTCATAACCGGCACGCGCGGCCAATTCCAGGCCGATCAAGTCTGCTTCGTTTTCATTCGAGCGGCTGTTAGGCAACGTCATGCCATATTGCACGGCGTAGTCGGTGAGCCCCATGACATCTTGGCCGAGCCCCAACAACGCACCAGCGCCCTGCTTGGCGATCTCTATTCCATAGGCCTTGGACATGGCTTCACGCCCATGTTCACGCAAGGCGTGGGCAATTTCATGGCCCATGACCGCAGCAATTTCATCATCGCTCAGCTTTAGTTTTTCGATCAGCCCGCTGTAGAAAATAATCTTGCCGCCTGGGCCGCAATTAGCGTTCAGCTCTGGACTATCGATCAAATTAACTTCCCATTGCCACTGCGCGGAGTCAGGACGAAAGTTCGGCGCTTGCTTGATCAAACGATTGGCGATGTTTTGCAAGCGCTTGGCATCGGCCGTGTTTTTTTCCAGTTTGCCCTTGCTTGAAGCTGCAGCCACCGTCTCTTTATAGGACTGTGCGTAAGACTGATTAACTTCCTCGGTCGAGAGCATGCTGAACATGTACTGTTTGCGATCGACACCCACGGCACCACCGCTGGTAGTGTTCACAGCTTGGCATCCTGCCAGCACCAGTGCCGCAGCGAGCGCCGTTACGGACAACGACTTGTTCATCCTGAATCTCCTTTGAGTAAGGCGGATATGCTAGGCCGCACAGCACCGCTGAGCAACTGTAAAAACATCAGGATAGGCAGTGGTTCCAACGCAGTTAGGCCGGAGTGAGGCATTCCGGGGCATCGAGCTTTGGATCATTGACCAGATTCGCAAGGACCCGCTCACGCAATTGAGGTTGCGGGCTGTTGAGTAGGTCCAGCAGCACATCAAGCGGCGTCTCGGCATCAAGCCAGAGTTGCTGCTGGGCCTCATTCAAAATCAGTGGTCTACGCTGGTTGGCCGCGGCTTGGGTAATCACCGCGGCGCTTAAATACACCGCGCCATCGACTGGGTACGCCTCCCAAAGTGCAGCAAAATACAATGTCGGCGTATCGCCAGCCAGCCAGTAAGGGCGCTTGCGGGTCGTGCCGCGCCATTCGTAAAAGCCATTGGCGGGGAGCAATCCCCGGCGCTGGCGAAATGCGTCACGGAACATCGGCTGGTCGGCGACGGTTTCGGCACGTGCCTGGGCCGGCGTTTTACTGAGATCAGTCAACCAGGCCGGGGTCAGACCCCAACGCACACGGCTGAGCCTTGGCTCACCGGCTTCACGATGCAACAAAAGCACTTGGGAGTTGGGCGAGATACTCCAATGTGGCTGTTGGTCCGGCGGAAAACCGGGCAAGCCGGAAAATGCCGGCGACCAACGGAAAAAAGCATAACGTCCACACATGGTTTGACTCAATTGAGCAGCAGGTCATGCAATGCACAGGCATCGCATGCCGGGTTCGACGAAGCGCGCTAACAGACCAGCTCGCCTAGATAGCTTTCGGGCTCATCACCCGGTAGCGGTTGTGCACCATTGTACGCAGTGATCAGCTCACGTGCCTGCCCGGCTTGCAGGTCATTGACCATAAGCCCAAGCAAACCGCTAGCCGGTAACTCGCCAACAGCCCCAGCCAGGTGTTGCCCTGAAATAAAGGCTTCTATTCCTTCACTGGCGAGCATGCCGAGTAACAGCTCAGCCTCGATCAGGTCACGCGGTTCATAGATACGTTGCATCAGTCATTCTCCCCTCTGACATCCAATGTCCAGTCCTCACCATTAGTCGAGAGGTCAAAGACAATCGGCCGACAACACACTTCGCAGTCTTCAATATACTGTTGATCTCCCGCAGAGAGGTCGAGCAGGGCCTCAACCGTCTCACCGCAATACGGGCATTGATACATCTGACTTTCGAGCATCTAAGCCTCCTTGTGACTTGAGGGTATAATGGCGGGTCTATTGCAAGCCCATGCACATACTGTTGATATGCGCCTCGATGCAGACCCACAGTAAATGCAGGGCCTTTACTTCAAAGCCTGGCATCACCTTGCCAGCTAATCACATGAGATCATGATGGGCGAATTCGATTCCATACGGCCCTACGCCGACGCAGAAGTTCCCGCCGTTCTGGCGCGCTTGCTTGCGGACGACGTATTTCTCGGCATCCTCACCCAGTTCCGTTTCCCGCGCTTGGCCAAGCCATTTGGTTGGTTGCTTAAACCACTTATAGCCTATCGGCTGCGCAAAGAGTTTATTGGTGTCAATTCTGTCTCTGCGCTGCAGGACAAAGTTGAGCCCTATGTTGACCGCTCGATTGAAGATGCCACAGACGGCGTCACCTATTCAGGTGTAGAAGGCCTCAAGCGCGGCAGCGCCTATTTACTGCTGGCCAACCATCGTGACATCGTCATGGACCCGGCTTTCGTCAACTATGCGGTTTACCACGCAGGCTTGCCGACACCGCGTATAGCGATTGGCGATAACTTGCTGCAAAAGCCCTTTGTCAGCGACCTGATGCGCCTCAACAAAAGTTTTATCGTGCACCGCACCATTAGTGGTCGCCGCGAAAAAATGGCGGCCTACCAATTGCTCTCGGCCTATATCAGCCATTCGATTATCAATGACTGTGAATCGATCTGGATCGCCCAGGCCGAAGGCCGTGCCAAAGACGGTGACGACAGAACTGACTCGGCAATCCTCAAGATGTTTCATATGAGCCGCAAAACCGAGCCATTCGGTGATGTAATCCGCTCACTGAAGCTGACCCCGGTGTCGATCAGCTATGAATACGACCCCTGCGACCTGGCCAAAGCGCGCGAGTTGTATATCCGCGCAACCACTGGCACCTATGAAAAGGCTGCTGGTGAAGACGACCTGAGCATCGCCTTGGGCATTACAGGCTACAAAGGTCGCGTGCACATTCACTTTGGCAAGCCGATTGAGGATGAGTGCGAAGACAGCAAGCAACTGGCGCTAAAAATGGATCAGTGCATTCTCGGCGACTACCGCTTGTTCCCGGTTCACTACCTGGCTTACGAGATGTGGGCGCAGCGTGATCCGCAGCTAGAGGTGCCGACAGCCGCTGAACTGTTCGCCAAGGACGAGCTTGATACTGCCAAGGAGCAGTGGCAAAAGCGCTTGGCCGCATGCCCTGCCGAACAGCAGCCGTACCTGATCCTGCAATACGCCAACCCGGTGCGCAACCAGTACCGAGTCAAGGCAGGGCTGGCCTTGTAAGCCGGTGCGCTTGATCAGAAAAGGCAGCTTTCAGGCTGCCTTTTTTGGTTCAGGTCGACACTTAGAGTTGTGTGCTCAACTCGGACAACAGCAAGCCAAGCACCAACGCCACACTGGCGAAACTGTAAAAAAACGGATTCAAGCGCTGGGTCGGCAGCTCAATCATTGCCGCACCATCAGCCTGCTTACCTGCATTAGAGCTGGCCATACGCGCCAACGCACGCTGTTCACGGATACGGGTCATGACTAGCAACGCCGCGCCAGCCACGGCAAAGAACAACGCCAGGCCATTAACTGTTTGTCCTGGATACGCCAAAAACAATGACCATAACGCTTGCAGGAACATCAACATCTCCACATCTAAGCTGGTGCAACTTGCCATCGCCTGCACCAACAAGGGGACAAACCACCCCAAAACTGCCGAAAAGTCTGAACAAGGCAGCGCTACTTACGCCTGAAACTTCAGTTTGAAGGGGTCAGGCGCGCCATACAGCCCGATTTCAGCGAGGTTTGAGCAACCGCATCAAAGCCTTCTCTGCCCTGAGAGGCCCACAATAAAGCGCTGCAGTTTACGCGACCCAGTTGCTTAGATGATTCACTTCCGACGAATGAAAAGCTCAGATCAAAGCTGTCTGAAAATCGTCATATAACTGGCCTAATGTTTGAATCCTCTATGTTACGCACCCACGCAATACTGCGCGGCGCGCCTCCTAGGTTAGAGAAGAGGAAACTGTCATGCTCAACCCACAACCTGTTGACCACGATTACATGATTGAATCGCTGGACGAAGTGGACGATGTGATCGACGAGCTTTCTTTCAACGTTCAGGACAATCACTGGCTGGTGTACTGCTCAATGGGCGGTCATGAACATTACGACCTGCCCGATATCGACATGCACACAGGTTTCAGCCTGCCTGAACTCTATGACGATGCCGCATGAGGGCCGCCCGCGATAAGCACCCAGCAAAAAGCCCGCAATTGCGGGCTTTTTGCTGCTAGGCGAACGCTTACTGAGCCAGAATCTGGCCAATAGTGGGATCTTTGAAACTACGCGTCAGCGCATCGCTGAGTACATCGCTGACCAACTTGGTGTTGGTTTCCTGATTCGGTGCGGTTCCGGAACGCTGGTTCAGTGAAGCGCCGTAACGCCCGGTGTAGCGACGGGTGCTGTTCTGCACTTCAGCACGGATGGTTGCGCTGATGTCAGACTCATTGACGAACATGTTGTCCTTGGGCGACTGGAACTTCAAATCAGCCAAGGTCAGGGTCAAGCTCGGTGCATTGACGGCGTTGGCCGTCGGAGTGAAACCCAGCAGGCGTAGAGCGGCTTCAGCCTGGGCTTGCAGCTTGGGCACTATGCTATTGGACGAGACGGAGATCGAGCTGGTTTCCGGGTACAAGCCACCACGCGTGCCCAGCACTGGAGACGGACGACCATCAACCACACGAACTACAACCGGCTGGCCACGACCAACGGCTGTAAGCGGGCCGGTCAGCTTCGGATCGGGATTAAGTTGTTGAGGGCTGAGTGCGCAGCCAGCCAATGTCAGGCTCGCTACAGCTAACAGACCAATAAACAGGCGGTGCAGCATGCTCGTTTCTCCCTATTTGAGACGCAAAAAAGTTGCCGGCAGTATACCCAGCCAGCGGGTGCGCTAACAGCGTCAAGCAATAAGACTGCAAAAGGCCACTACCGGTTCCTGTAATGGCCTTGTAATGCACTTGTGGGATAAAGCCTTCAAGGTTTCAGAAAGCGCAACAAGCGCCACTGGTACAAGCCTCAACGACCACCATCGGAGGTCGCCTGGCATGAACTGTCCCGTGATCGCTAACACAGCAGTTTTCCGAGGAACCTTAGTCTTTGTGAAAGCGAGGTATTAACCATGTCATTATTGCGTTCGCTGTTCGCACCGCACCGTCCAATCCGTACTTTTGCGCTGCTCGATAGCTATGGCCTGTGCCGCGCCTTCAGGCAGTCAGCCCAGGCCCCGTCTGGCGTTGGCTGGGTTGAGATAAGAGAAATCCACCTCAACTGGCTAAATCAACCATTGCCGCCAAGCGCCAGAATCGCACCGGTCGTCACATACTCAAATCGCAAAAAACCGTTGGCTGCCTGACCGGCGGAAGAATAAAAGTCACACGAGGCGATCAATTTTTCCGCTTTCGCCTTATAATCGCGCCCCGATTATAAGGACGCCTCCTGATCGGCCTCGCCGTCCCGCTGATGCACAAGCCATCGGCAATGCCCCAGAGAGTCGCCCACTTCGCACCCTGCTTTGGCTGCAATCAATTGGTTGGTCGTGCAACAATGCCGGCATCTTGTGCCGCATCGGTTGAGCGAACGGCTGACGCATGCCAATCAGCGGCGCGAACTTTTGAGGTTCACGACTCCAAAAGAGCGTGAAAAAAACGGTTTTAACAACTTCACAAGAGTGTGGCGAAAATATGAACAGCATTGCGTGTGGTAAACGCTCTGTTATCACTCAATCCCAAACCAGCGGAGACCTCAGCAACAGCTGACCTGCGAAGTTTCACGCGAAGGCTTAAAGCCGAGATTTGGGTGCTGATTTTGGAGAAGTGGTAATGGCGCAAAACGATTACGAAGCAGTAGATATGGTGCTTGTCGGTGCCGGTATCATGAGTGCGACTTTGGCCGTACTTTTGAAAGAACTCGATCCGAGCATCAAGCTTGAAATTGTTGAACTGATGGATTCCGGAGCCGTTGAAAGCTCCAATCCTTGGAACAACGCAGGCACCGGCCACGCCGGGCTGTGTGAGCTGAACTACACGCCTGAGGCGGCGGATGGCTCGATCGACATCAAAAAGTCGGTCACCATCAATACTCAGTTCGAGGAATCCAAGCAATTCTGGGCCTATCTGCTTGAACAAGGCAGCCTCGGCTCTCCGAAAAGCTTTATCAATCCGGTGCCGCACTTGAGTTTCGTGCGCGGCGAGAAAGGTATCGCATTTCTCAAGACTCGCTTTGAGGCGCTGAGCAAGCATCACGCCTTTGAAGAGATGGAATACACCGAAGATCGCGAAACCATGGCGCAGTGGATGCCACTGATGATGCCAGGCCGCGACCCGAACGAGCGCAATGCCGCCACCCGTGTGATGGCCGGTACCGACGTCAACTTCGGCGCCTTGACCAAACACCTGCTCGACCACCTGAGCAAGCAGCCTGATGCGCTGGTCAAGTGCAACCAGAAAGTCACCGGGCTTGAGCGCAGCGGTGATGGCTGGCGTGTAACCATCAAGAACACCAAAGATGGCAGCACCCGCCAGCTTCAGAGCAAGTTCGTCTTTCTCGGCGCAGGTGGTGCGGCTTTGCCATTGCTGCAGAAGTCGGGTATTCCAGAAGGCGAAGGCTTTGGCGGTTTCCCGGTCAGCGGCCAATGGCTGCGCTGCGACAACCCTGAAGTGGTCAAGCACCATCAAGCCAAGGTCTACAGCCAGGCAGCGGTTGGCTCTCCACCGATGTCGGTACCACACCTGGACACCCGCGTTGTCGACGGCAAGAAGTCCTTGCTGTTCGGACCCTATGCTGGTTTCTCGACCAAGTTCCTGCGTCATGGCTCGTTGATGGACCTGCCGCTGTCGGTACGGCCCAATAACATCGGTCCGATGCTCGCCGTTGCCCGCGATAACTTCGACCTGACTCGCTACCTGATCAAGGAAGTGATGCAGTCGGAAGAGAAGCGCATCGAAACCCTGCGCGGCTTCTACCCTGAACTGAACCCTGCTGACTGGCGCCTTGAAATCGCCGGCCAGCGCGTACAGATCATCAAGAAAGATCCAAAGCGTGGCGGCATCCTGCAATTTGGTACTGAGTTGGTGGCGGCGGCTGATGGTTCTCTAGCGGCTCTGCTGGGTGCCTCACCAGGTGCATCGGTGACGGTTTCGATCATGCTTGATCTCATCCGCCGCTGCTTCCCTGAACAGGCTAAATCCGAGCAGTGGAGCAATAAGCTCAACACCATCTTCCCAGCAATGAGTGATGTGCTGGCGACAGATGCCGAGCGTTACCGCGAGGTTCAGGCGCGCTGCAACCGTCTATTGCAACTCACCGAGCCAGAAATGGCCGAAGCTGAGTTGAATTAACGGCATCAAGGCCGCCGGCAACGGCGGTTAGCGTCATCTAGACACCCTGCAAGGCTATGCTTTGCAGGGTGTTTTCAGTTTCGCTGGTTAATTTAGCCCGAGCACAATTAGCTGGGTACGTGCTTGGGGCTAAGGCTAAAAGCAGTTGCGGCGCTTATGAGGAACTGGCGGGGTAGCGGTTAGGCTGACGCCGAAAGCGGGTGAAAGCTGAAGTAGACGCGAAGCGCTTCAACCATCTCGGTGTACTCGGCGGGCGGCGCTATCAATGAGAAACCCGAGTCAAAACAACCTGGCGTCACATCCTCATGCGACCATTGGCATGTCGCGGTAAAGTCGATAAAGCATTGCGTGGGCTTGCCGGGAATCTTGATCCGCATGTCGAAACGGCCACCCACCAGCATCGGCAATTGGCTGACCAATAACATGCCGTCAAATGATACGTTGCCTATATAACCCATAGGCTTATCAGTGACGCGATTGTATACCTTCAAGTAGTAAGGTAATTGATGACGCTCAATGTGTCGCTGCATTGGCATAGTGGCATATCGCTATGTTTTGTCAGGTAGTATGGCCGCACTTATTCATTTAGACCAGTTCATTGACAACCACTGGCAATCTGTTGGCGCAAATCAGCGCGCGCCTTATCCAGTTGCTCATCACTGTAGTAGGTTCGTTCGCCATTAGCCTCAACTCGGTAATAACGACGCCCTTCAGGCATTTGCGCCAGGTTATCGCGTAACGCCCGGCATTTGGCATCTTGCTCACTGCGGCGCTGGGCAGATGCCGCGTTTGCCTCCGCCTGTTCCTGGCGACGCGCATCATAAAATCGCTCAGAGCGCTGCTCACTGTTGCGGGTGGCCTGGTCACGCTCGATGACCTGCGGCTTGACCTCAACAACCTCGGCGCCCTGCCCGACCGGCCGCTGGTCAAAATGCACCTGGCCATTGGCGTCGGTCCATCGATAAATCTCTGCCGTAGCCAATCCAGGCAACAGCAATAGCCAAACAAACAACCGCATACATCCCTCACCGCAGCAGATTGAGAACCTCGCCAACCAAGAGCACTCAGGCCCTTTTACTAAAGCGCAGTACCGGTTGTTTTCAGCCGGGTTGGCGTGACTTTATGCCCCAGTTCACTGAGCGTCTGCAACCGGGCTTGCGCACGAAATGCATACTCGCTTGCCGGATAGCGACTGATTATAAATTGATAGGTTTGCGCAGCATCGACAAACAGGTTCTGACGCTCAAGGCATTGCCCACGCAGCAATGAAATTTCCGGCTGTATATAGCGTCTGGAACGGCTGTAACGCTCGGCCTGCGACAACTCGAGCATCACCGCTTCACAATTGCCTTTGTCATACGCCTCATAAGCGCTGTTCAAATGGCGATCAAGCGCCCAGCGCGTACAGCCTGACATGGCCATCAGCACAGCTATCAACAATAGGGTCCGCATACATTCTCTCCTTCAATGAAGAGGCTATCGGCACGCCCGCAAAAAGCTTCAGTGCAAAGCGCTGACGAACATTAGCTGCAACCTAAAACGCCTAAACTCTTACTGCGAAAGCCCTTCCTTGGCTGGAAATAGACAAGGCAGCACTGGCGGTATTGAGTCGTACTAACCTGTATCCAGTAATGAAGGGCGATAAAACACCCTTACCTGCACCCTGTGAGCAAGGGAACCAATGAAAAAAGGTAACGCTGTAGTTTTTCAGTGGTTTCCAGATAATGACCGATTAAATAAGCCGGTAGTGCAGATGAACAATGACTACAGCCTTACAGCGTAGTAGCCTCCCAGCCAGCTTCAACTCAGGAGTCTGTGCATGACCTTTCGTCGTACCAAAATCGTTGCCACACTTGGCCCATCCAGCAACTCGCCCGAGGTGCTTGAACAACTGATTCTCGCTGGGCTTGATGTCGCTCGCTTGAACTTCTCCCACGGAACACCCGACGAGCATAAAGCACGGGCCAAACTGGTTCGTGACCTTGCGGCCAAACATGGCCGCCATGTAGCGCTGCTCGGTGACTTGCAAGGCCCTAAAATTCGTATCGCCAAATTCACCAACAAGCGTATAGAGCTTGCCGTTGGCGACACCTTCACCTTCTCCACCAGCCACCCGCTGACAGAAGGCACGCAAGACATCGTGGGTATCGACTACCCGGACCTGGTGAAAGACTGCGGCGTGGGCGACGAGTTGCTGCTCGACGACGGCCGTGTGGTCATGCGCGTAGAGTCCGCCACTGGTGACGCCCTGCATTGCTCGGTACTGATTGGCGGCCCGCTCTCGGACCACAAGGGTATCAACCGTCGCGGCGGCGGTCTGACTGCGCCAGCACTTACCGAAAAAGACAAGGCCGATATCAAGCTCGCCGCCGAAATGGACCTTGACTACCTCGCAGTCTCGTTCCCACGCGATGCCTCTGATATGGAATACGCACGCCAACTGCGCGATGAGTCGGGCGGCACGGCATGGCTGGTCGCCAAGATTGAACGTGCAGAAGCGGTTGCCGACGACGAAACCCTCGACGGCCTGATCCGCGCCAGCGATGCCGTGATGGTTGCCCGTGGCGACCTGGGCGTCGAAATTGGTGATGCTGAACTGGTCGGCATTCAAAAGAAAATCATCCAGCATGCGCGTACGCACAACAAGGCTGTGATCACTGCCACGCAGATGATGGAGTCGATGATTCAAAACCCGATGCCAACCCGCGCCGAGGTTTCTGATGTTGCCAACGCCGTGCTCGACTACACCGACGCCGTCATGCTTTCGGCAGAAAGTGCCGCTGGTGCCTACCCGCTTGAAGCGGTGCAGGCAATGGCGCGCATTTGTGTCGGTGCCGAAAAGCACCCAACCAGCAAGACCTCAAAGCATCGCATGGGCGAGCGTTTCCAGCGTTGCGACGAGAGCATTGCCCTGGCGGCGATGTACACCGCCAATCACTTCCCGGGTGTCAAAGCGATTATTGCCCTGACTGAAAGCGGCTACACGCCACTGATCATGTCGCGGATTCGCTCTTCGGTGCCTATCTACGCATTCTCTCCGCACCGCGGCACACAAGCACGCGCAGCCATGTTCCGCGGCGTCTACCCAGTACCCTTTGACCCAGCTGAACTGCCGCCAGAGCAAGTCAGCCAGGCGGCTGTGGATGAACTGCTCAAGCGCGGCGTGGTTGAGCCAGGCGACTGGGTCATCCTGACCAAGGGCGACAGTTACCACACCATCGGTGGCACCAACGGCATGAAGATCCTGCATGTCGGCGAAGCGTTGATCTAAGCCTCGCAAAGCTATACCCCCAAAACGCCCGATGCATGCATCGGGCGTTTTGGTTTTTGCAAAGGGTCGCAAGCCGTTACCAAGCCAGGATCAGGCAAAGCGTTTCGCCCAGGGAAATCAGCTACAGATTAGAAAAATCAGGCTTACGCCGCTGCATAAAGGCGGTCATGGCTTCGCGTGCTTCCGGCGAGTGCAGGCGTTGGCTGAACAACTCGCCTTCCTCAACGATAACCTGGCGCAATTGCTCACGATTGGGTGCTCGCATCAGCCGTTTACTGTCCGCCAATGCCGTGGGCGGCAGTGAGCCAAAACGCTGGGCCATATCAAAAGCCTTGGCGATTGTCGCCGCGCCATCATGTAGCGCTTGATTGGCAATTCCCCATGCAGCCGCCTGCTCGCCGCTGAATGCACTGCCCAACAGCAACAATTCCGTGGCTTTTGCCTGGCCGAGCAACTGCGGCAAGATCATGCTGGAACCGTATTCAGGGCAAAGCCCCAGGCTCACAAATGGCATCTTCAAGGTCGCATCACGGCTGGCATAAACCAGGTCGCAATGCAGCAGCAGGGTTGTACCAATGCCTACGGCTGGGCCACAAACAGCCGCAACCACCGGTTTGGAGAAGTCGAACAGCGCTTGCATAAACATGAACACTTCACTGTTCAAGCCAGCAGGCGGTGCTTGCAGAAAATCGGCAACGTCATTGCCACTGGTGAAACAATCATGCCCACCGGTGATCAAGACACTGCGAACGCTGGCATCCTGATCGGCCTGGGTCAGTAACTCAGCCATGGTTTTGTACATCGCCCGGGTCAGCGCATTCTTTTTCTCGGGGCGATTCATACGCACAATCATCACCTCGCCTTCGCGCTCAGTCAGTATGTGCTCGGTCATGCGAACTCCTGGTAACAGTCCGCAAACGCATGAAACGACTAGGCGTGCGGCAAGAAAATATCTGAGAAGGTCTGGTTGCGCGGCACGCCTGCCATATACAGGCTGCGCGCAAATAACTCGACGTTATCGGGTTGCCCGCAGATTAAGGCCAGTGTTTGCCGGGAGACAAGCCGCAGTTGCGCCAAAGCCGCGGGCAACTCAGCCGTGCTGACTTGCTGGATCTCGAGCTGAGAAGCGCTACCCAGCAGAGCTTGCAGGGGCTCGCGCAAATACAGCGCCTGGGCGTCATGGGCACTGTGAATAAGACGAATCTTGCCTTGATGATTGTGCGCCAAGGCATCGCGCAGCACGCCATAAAGAGGGGCCAGCCCAGTCCCAGCGGCCAGTAAAAGCAATGGCCGCTCTTGCCAGTCCAGCTCGTAGCGCAAGGCACCGCCGCTGACCACGCCGACATGCAGATCGTCACCGACCTTGAACAAACGCGCCGCATTGGAAAATGCCCCGCTACGCCGACAATCGATATGAAACTCCAGAAAAGGATCGACTTCAGGCAGGCTGGCAAAAGAATAAGGCCGTGCAATACCATCGGCCGTCCAGAGCAAGGCATGCTGCCCAGCACGATAAATCACGGGTTTATCGGGGATCAGGCGCAGCCGTAACACATCAGCGCTGAGCCAATCACATGCTGAAAGGGTTGCACGCCTCGCCTGTTTGGCCGGGTCATAGAGTTCGACACTCAGGTCAGAAACGATTTGGCATTGGCATGCCAACCGCCAGCCTTGCGCCCTGCTTTGGGCATCCAGCGCCTGCGGTTGGTTGTCTTGCGGTTCGCCAGCCACACAACGCACGATACAGGCATGGCAGCTGCCTGCCCGACAGCTGTATGGCACTTTTATCCCAAGATCGAGCAAGGTATCGAGCAGGTTTGCTGCCGGGGCAACGTCGAATACTTGCCCCGCCGCACGCAGCTCAGGCATCCGCATTGGCCCAGGCGGCCGCGCAACGGTTGCGGCCAGTGCGTTTGGCCTGGTACAGCGCTTGATCGGCACGGTGCAGTGCTTCGTCCAGGTCGTCGTCCATTTCCAGCAAGGTCATTCCTACCGATAAACTGAGATTATCCACCTTTATACCTAAAGGTTCCGCCCGGCTAAAGGCCTCACGCAAACGCTCGCAACAGGCTACAAAGTGGTCTGGCTCGGTATCAGGCAATAACAGCACAAACTCTTCGCCACCATAACGCGCGACCACATCGCCATCACGCAGGCAGGTTTGTGCAACGCTGGCGAACGTCTGCAACACTCGGTCACCGGAAGCGTGGCCATGAATATCGTTGATGCGCTTGAAATGATCCAGGTCAATCAGCGCTAGGCCATGCTTGTGCCCACGGCGCAGGCTGGATAATTCACGGGAGGCAATATTGAGGAAATGTCGACGATTGAACAAACCAGTAAGTTCATCCGTTGAAGCCAGGTCCTCAAGCTGGCGCATCATACCGCGCAAGGTGTCTTGGTGAGCCTGCAGCGCAAAGCGGCGTTGACGCATGCGCTGGCGCATACTGTGCACATAACTGGCGAACAAACTCAACCAGGCCAGTGCCACGCTGAGTACACAAACCTCCAGTACCGCCAGCTCAGGCCTGGATAACTTCAGATTGTAGGCCTCAACAATATTCAAACCAGCGAAACCGATAAACGCCACGATGGCGCAACGCACGAACACTTTTGGCCTAAGTTGAAAAACCCCAAACATCAAGATCAATACATACATGATCAGCATTGGGCCACGGGCATCATCAAGCATTGACAGGCTCAGGGTCTGCAAGACCAAACCAACCAGCACCTGCGGCTCGGTCAGGCTGGGGTCCTGAAACAGCAAGTTCCTACCCGAAAGAAACAGGCCCAGAAACACCAACTGACTGATTACGACGCCTGCGTTCAGCAATAGAAAATTGCTCAACGGTATCTCTAGATGATTGTAGATAAAGGCGACAGTGCCCAGAACCATCGCTAGAAAATAGGTAAAGACGGCCATACCAAAGCGCTTCAGCATGAGGCTCTGCAGGGTGCGGCTAGCAAGGACTTGAGCACTTTTACTCATGGACTCCATCCCATAAAGGCATCTTGCCACTACTGTACCTTTAACTCTGTAAACTAACTAGCTACTGATGTGCAGAATCTAAGCCGCATCAGGCGGGTGCCCGCCAGCCTGACTGCGCGCTATACTACGCGCCCTTTTTTACCGTACGCACACCGGATAGCCCTATCGGTGCACCCATCAAGTTCCTGCCCAAATAAAGGAGCGCCAAGCATGACCGTGATCAAGCAAGACGATCTGATCCAGAGCGTTGCAGACGCCCTGCAGTTCATCTCCTACTACCATCCCGTTGACTTCATTCAGGCAATGCACGAAGCCTACCTGCGTGAAGAGTCGCCGGCTGCACGCGACTCCATGGCCCAGATCCTGATCAACTCGCGCATGTGCGCTACCGGCCATCGCCCGATTTGCCAGGACACCGGCATTGTCACTGTCTTTATTCGCGTAGGTATGGATGTACGCTGGGATGGCGCAACCATGGGCGTTGACGACATGATCAACGAAGGTGTGCGCCGCGCCTATAACTTGCCTGAAAACGTGCTGCGCGCCTCAATCCTGGCTGACCCGGCAGGCGCTCGCAAGAACACCAAGGACAACACGCCAGCGGTTATCCACTTCTCCATCGTGCCAGGTGACAAGGTTGAGGTTGACGTCGCAGCCAAAGGCGGCGGCTCCGAGAACAAGTCGAAGATGGCCATGCTTAACCCGTCCGATTCGATCGTTGACTGGGTGCTCAAGACTGTACCGACCATGGGCGCAGGCTGGTGTCCGCCAGGCATGCTCGGCATTGGTATTGGCGGCACGGCTGAAAAAGCCGCTGTGATGGCCAAAGAAGTGTTGATGGAATCAATCGACATTCACGAATTAAAGGCACGCGGCCCGCAGAACCGCCTTGAAGAGCTGCGTCTTGAGCTGTTCGAGAAGGTCAACCAATTGGGCATCGGCGCTCAAGGTCTTGGCGGCCTGACCACCGTTCTCGACGTCAAGATCATGGATTACCCAACCCACGCAGCCTCGCTGCCGGTGTGCATGATTCCTAACTGCGCAGCCACCCGTCACGCCCACTTCGTGCTCGACGGCTCCGGCCCTGCTGAGCTTGAAGCGCCATCGCTGGACGCCTACCCGGAAATAGTCTGGGAAGCCGGTCCATCGGCGCGCCGGGTTGACCTCGACACCCTGACTCCAGAAGACGTGCAAAGCTGGAAGCCGGGTGAAACCGTATTGCTCAATGGCAAGATGCTCACCGGTCGCGATGCGGCGCACAAACGCATGGTTGAAATGCTCAACCGCGGCGAAGAACTGCCCGTCGACCTCAAGGGCCGCTTCATCTACTACGTCGGCCCAGTTGACCCTGTGGGTGACGAAGTCGTTGGCCCAGCAGGCCCGACCACTGCAACGCGGATGGACAAGTTCACCCGCCAGATCCTCGAAAGCACAGGCTTGCTGGGCATGATCGGTAAATCCGAACGTGGCCCAATCGCCATCGAAGCGATCAAGGACAACAAAGCGGTGTACCTGATGGCTGTTGGCGGCGCTGCGTACCTGGTGTCGCAGGCAATCAAAAAGTCCAAAGTGCTGGCATTCGCCGAGCTGGGCATGGAAGCGATCTACGAGTTTGAGGTCAAAGACATGCCGGTCACTGTGGCAGTCGACACCAAGGGCGAGTCTGTGCACATCACAGGCCCGGCGATCTGGAACAAAAAGATCACTGAAAGCCTGGCTGTGGAAGTCAAGTAAGCACACATTCCGCAGCTGAATGCTCGCGGCTTGCAAAGCTCAAAACGCCCCGACTGGTTCGGGGCGTTTTGCTTTGTGTTGCCTGGATTGAATACCGCAGATGGTTCCGCTGGTAATGCATTGATACATGTTCAGGCACAGGCATGCCAAGTTCTCTTTGATTGCCGCATTATCTAGCGCATAAGCCGTTGCAGCTTGCTCCATGCCCGCCCTTTGTCCTCGAGCCGCCCAGTCCGGCGTGTAACTTAATAATCCGTTAAGACTCTTTAAGCACGATACACACCAAGCCCCTTGCTTTGAGAGTACCGCCATGGATTTACCCTGGACTCAACAAGACCAGCCAATCGCCAGGATTGGCCGAGATAAGCCGCTAAATCTGTTTATTACCCATGCTGACAGTGTGCGCCGCCCACAGATCGAGGCATTCATACAGCAACGGTTTGCCCAGCAATACGCCGCCAACGTACATCACTTCATGCCGTGTCTATTTGGGCTCGAAAGTGAAAGCGGGGAGCTTCTTGGCGCTGTCGGACTGCGCAGCGCTGCGCAAGGCCCATTGTTTCTTGAGCGTTACCTTGGGCAACAAACCGAGACCGTCATTGCACAATCCACCGGCACACTTGCGCCAACCCGTAAGCAGCTGGTCGAAGTCGGTAATTTAGCTGCGAATAGCGCCGGTGCAGCGCGCCTGCTGATTGTTGCCATTACTGACTTGTTGGTGGCCATGGGGTTTCGCTGGGTAACATTTACCAGCACGCCTGCCCTGCTCAACAGCTTCCTACGCCTGGGGCTGACTCCGCTGGCATTAGGCCCTGCTGACCCAAAATGCATGGGCGATGAGTTAGTCGACTGGGGCAGTTATTACGAAAGTAATCCGCAGGTGATGGCTGGCGACATCTTCAATGGCCACCAGCGCTTGATGCAACTCGGTGCCTATCCACGCCTGGGTCATAAAGCATTCTACGCACTTGAGGAAATGCCTAATGTGGCTTGCAGCTGAACGCTTTTTCCAGCAACTGCGCAGCCGCAATCACTCAGTCGCGATGCGCCAAGGCACTGACACCCTGAGCTACTGCCAACTGGTCGACGAAGTCAGTGCACGCAGCGAAAGACTCCTCGCCCAGGGCATGACCCGTGTCGCGCTGGCACTGGACAATGGCATCGAATGGGTGCTGTGGGACTTGGCCATTTTGCATGCAGGGCTGGTATGCATCCCCTTGCCTGGATTTTTTTCGACGTCCCAACAACGCCACGTCCTGAACAGCGCCGGCGTCGATTGTTTGATCGGCAAACCAAATGAGATGAGCCATTCACTGGGTTTCAGCGAAAGCGCTGAAGGCTGGTTACAACGCCTGCCAGAGCACTATCCTGCACTGCCTGCCGGGACCTGCAAAATCACCTACACCTCAGGAACCACTGGCACCCCTAAAGGCGTGTGCCTGGACATTGCCACACAGCTAGAGGTCGCCAACAGTCTTTATCTCGCCAGCTTGTCGTGTTCCGTCGAACGGCACTTATGCATTCTTCCGCTGGCGACGCTGCTGGAAAACCTGGCAGGCGTTTACGCACCGCTGATAGCGGGCGCACAGGTTGAACTGATTCCGATGGCTAAATCCGGCTTGCAAAGTGCCAGTCAGTTCAACCTCATGCAATTTCTAACCAGTTTGAATGAGCTGCAACCCCATAGCCTGATTCTACTGCCACAACTGCTGCTGGCACTTGTTGCGGCAGCTGAGCGTGGCCTACCGCTGCCTTCATCCCTGCGTTTTATCGCCGTCGGCGGTGGTCGAGTCGCGCCCCAGCTACTGGACCGGTGCGGTGAACTCGGCTTGCCAGTTTATGAAGGCTACGGCTTATCGGAATGTGCCTCGGTCGTGTGCTTGAACACTCCTGAAGCCCGCAAGGTTGGCACCGTTGGCAAACCACTTGGGCATTTACAGATCCGCCTGGCTGATGACGGCGAGGTGATGATCAAAGGGTCGCGCATGCTCGGCTATATCGGTGAAGCAGCGCCGCAGGATGAATGGCTTGCCAGCGGTGATATTGGCCACTTTGACGGCGAATACCTGGTGCTGCATGGACGCAAGAAACACCAATTCATTACCGCTTTCGGGCGCAACGTAAACCCTGAATGGGTAGAAGCTGAACTCACCCAGCAACTTCCCATCGCCCAGGCATGGGTTCAAGGCGAGGCCATGGCGCAGAACATTGCGGTACTGGTGCCACGCTTCCCCAATGCCACAGATGAAGAACTAGCAGAGGCGGTCCTCAAAGTTAATCAACAACTGCCGGATTACGCCCAAGTCCATCACTGGCTACGCGCGGAACAACCCTTTAGCGCCGCCAATGGCATGACCACAGCCAATGGACGGCTACGCCGCAATGCAGTGCAGCAACACTATCAAAAGGCGATTGCCAATTTAATCGCCGATGAACCGATGACTGGAGCCCTCCAATGAATTTTTATGACGCGCTACTCGAGCAAACCACTGAGGAGCGTAACTACCTACTCAGTGCACCTATCATCCAGCAAGTGATGTCAGGCACCGTCAGCCTGAACAGTTACATTAGCTTTCTCACCGAGGCATACCACCACGTCAAGCACACAGTCCCATTATTGATGGCATGCGGCTCACGCCTGCCTGAACGGCTGGAATGGCTACGCGCAGCGGTAGCTGAATACGTTGAGGAGGAGTACGGCCACCAGGAGTGGGTACTCAATGATATCGCTGCCTGTGGTGGCAATCCTGAAGCTGTACGCAATGGTACGCCCAGGCTGCCGACAGAGTTGATGGTGAGCTATGTCTACGACCGTATCGCCCGCAACAACCCTGTAAGTTTCTTTGGCATGGTCAACGTGCTCGAAGGCACCAGCATCACCCTGGCCACGCAAGCAGCCGGAGTGATTCAAGACAAACTGCAACTGCCAGACAAAGCGTTCAGCTATCTGAGCTCGCACGGCAGTCTGGACATCGAACATATCGAATTCTACAAAAAACTGATGAACCGCCTCGACAATGCAGATGACCAGGCAGCCGTGACGCGTACCGCCAAGGTGGTTTATCGCCTGTACGGCGATATGTTCCGCAGTTTGCCGCTCTCAGCCTAGGAAACCGTGATGAATCTCTCGCAATGCCGTGCCCTGTTAACTGGCGCAAGTGGTGGTATTGGCCAAGCCATTGTTGAGCACCTCGCCACCCGAGGTGCGCGGCTGCTATTGGTCGGTCGAAAAACAGATGCGCTGCAAGCCTTGGCCGAGCGTTTCCCGAATAACCTAGAAACCGTGCAGGCAGATATCAGCCAGCGCAGCGGACGTGAAGCGGTGGTTGCCGCAGCCCAGCGGTTCGGCGGTATAAATACATTGATCAACGGCGCGGGAATCAATCATTTCAGCCTGCTTGAACAACATGATGAAGACCAGTTAGCCCAGATGATTGAGCTAAATGTCACCTCGACCATGCAGCTGACTCGCCGTCTATTGCCTATTCTGCGCCAGCAAGGCCGCTCCTTGATCATTAACCTAGGCTCAACATTTGGCTCGATAGGCTATCCCGGTTTTACGGCCTATTGCGCCAGCAAATTTGCCTTGCGCGGCTTCTCAGAAGCGCTTCGCCGCGAGCTCGCTGATACTCAGGTCAAGGTGCTGTACTTTGCCCCACGGGCCACCCAGACCCGCATGAATTCCGACAATGTTGTTGCAATGAACAACGAGCTCAAGGTGGCCATGGATGCTCCTGACACAGTCGCGGCACAACTGGCTAATGCCATAGATAAGGAAACCGAAGAGTCTTACCTCGGTTGGCCTGAGAAACTATTTGTTCGCATCAACAGCTTGCTACCACGTGTCGTTGACCAGGCTCTGCGCAAACAATTGCCTGTTATTCAACGCTTTGTACGTCACAACGACTAGGAGTCTTTATCCATGCACACATTTATTCGCAACACCGCCTGTATCCTGCTTTGCCTAGCGAGCCTGCCCGTATTCGCATTAAGTGCCCAAGGACAAGACAGCCTTAAACAACTGCAGCAGCGCTGGGCTGAAATCAATTACAGCCTGCCTGCTGACCAGCGTGAAGCAGCCTTTGAAAAACTCAGTATCAGCGCTGAACAAGCAGTAAAATCCGAACCAGACTCAGCTGAACTGTTGATCTGGAATGGCATCATTCTAAGCACTTACGCGGGCGCTAAAGGTGGGCTCGGCGCACTTGGTTTGGTCAAGGATGCTAAAACCAAACTCGAACAAGCACTGCAAATAGACCCTCGTGCGCTCAGTGGCTCTGCATACACCAGCCTGGGCAGCTTGTACTACCAAGTACCCGGCTGGCCCATTGGCTTTGGTGACGACAGCAAAGCAGAGACTATGCTCAAACAAGCACTGGCGATTAACCCAAATGGCATTGATCCAAACTACTTTTACGCCGACTTTCTGTTTCGCCAAAAACACTACCAAGATGCGCAAAAAGTTGCACTCAAAGCTCAGCAAGCAGCTCCACGTCCAGGCCGGGAAACCGCCGACAAAGGTCGCATGCAAGACATCCGCTTACTGCTACAAAAGATCGACTCAGAGCTTAAGTAATAGACTTGGGACAGGTTTGAATAGCTAGAAAGGAGTTACAAATGCGTATTCTGCTTGTCGAGGACGACCCGGCCTTGGGTGAAGGTATCCGTACGGCGCTCAAACCTGAAGGCTATACCGTTGATTGGCTGCAAGACGGCAAAAGCGCCCTGCATGCCCTGAGCGAAGAAGCCTTCGACCTGGCAGTACTCGACTTGGGTTTGCCGCGCATGGATGGCCTGCAAGTACTCAAGCACCTGCGGGCGGCGGCCAACCCGGTCCCTGTTTTAGTGCTGACGGCACGCGACTCCACGGCTGATCGCATCACTGGACTGGACGCAGGTGCAGATGACTACCTGATCAAGCCCTTTGATGTTGCTGAACTAAAAGCCCGGTTACGTGCACTGTTGCGTCGTAGCTTCAATCGCCCGCAGCCTGCCCTGGAGTATCGTGGAATCAGCCTCGATCCGGCCAGCCATGAGGTTAATTACCAAGGCCAAACTATTTCCCTGCAACGCAAAGAGTTCTTGTTGCTGCATGAGTTGCTTGCTCAACCTGGCCGCGTCATGAGCCGCGATAAATTACAGCAAGCGCTCTACGGCTGGGATGAAGAGATTGAAAGCAATGCGCTTGAAGTCCATGTACACCATTTGCGTAAAAAGTTTTTCCCGGAGTTGATCCGGACTATCCGCGGCGTAGGCTACTTGGTCGACAAAGCATGATGCGTTCGATTCGCACGCGAACTCTGGCACTGGTTCTCGGCTTGTTGAGCGTGACCATGACGGTTATTTCCTTCAAGAGCTACCATGACGCCAGGCATGAAACCGAAGAACTGTTTGACGCGCAACTTGCACAAACCGCCCGCTTGCTGGCGGGCTTCGTCGGCGCCGATATGCCCGACGGCTCGCGAGCCCTGCTCCAAAATGCACTCGACCAAGCGCTAGCCGACAGCCGTAGCGACGAGAAAATGCTCGGTGGCCATCCTTACGAAGGCAAGTTGGCCTTCCAGGTGATTGATGACCAGGGCAAAGTATTATTGCATTCGGCCAGTGCCCCCGAGCCTGCGTTGCAAAGTATTCTCGCAAAACTGCATCAGCAGGCTCTACCTGCGCACCTCCATACAGAAGGCGAACCTCTTTCGACGCTCGAGCGTAGCTTGATTGGCTATCACGACATCGAAATGGACCAGAACCAATGGCGGCTATTCATGCTCAGGGACCTCCAAGATAATCATTGGATAATGGTCGGTGAGCGCGGAGATGTGCGCGGTGAACTGGTCAGTAAAATTGCCAAGCGCAGCCTGATACCCGATCTATTTGGCCTGCCGCTGCTCGCGTTACTGGTTTGGGGGGCTGTCGGCTGGGGACTACGTCCGCTACAAACGATGGCAAACAACATCAAGCGCCGAGCCCCGGACAATCTCGCCCCCTTGATTGTAGGGCCGTTACCGTCTGAGCTGGAGCCGATAAATGCGGCGCTGAACCGATTGCTGATGCAGGCTAACCAATTACTCAACCAGGAAAAACGCTTTATCGCCGATGCAGCACATGAACTGCGGACTCCGCTTGCAGTGTTACGCATTCATGCGCAAAACGCACTGCAAACCACCGACCCGAACGACCGCGACGAAGCCCTCAGACAGCTTGGTGTTGGCGTCGAGCGGGCAACCCGGGTGGTCGCTCAATTGCTGACGCTCACCCGGCTCGATCCGCATGTGGTGCAACTGGCGATGGTTGACTTTGACCTGCTGGCCTACAGTCGTAATGAGCTGGCAGAGCTAACCCCCCTGGCCCTAGAAAAAAACCAGGAATTGACCCTTGATGCGGATGAAAATGCCGACTTCACCCTACACGGTGATAGCCCGAGCATTGGCACGTTACTGCAAAACCTGATCAGTAATGCGGTGCAGTACACGCCAGAGGGTGGTCATGTACAGGTTTGCTTGGAATCGAGTGCCAATCGCTTGCGCATTCGAGTTCAAGACAGTGGCGTAGGTGTTGATGAACACCAGCGCGAAAAGGTGTTTGAACGTTTTTATCGACAAGGCGGCGGCCAAGGTGCCGGGCTTGGCCTTTCAATTGTAATGAGGGTGGTCGAGTTACATGGCGGCACCATTGCACTAATGGACTCCCCCTTGGGCGGCCTTGAGGTCAGCGTTGAATTGCCTAGGTCAAGCGTGGCTAACGGTACGCCCGACCACGCTTAACTCGGCCACGGTGCCGCGCCGTTGTGCCAGGTAACGACTGCAACTCACCCGCAAAAAGGAGGCGAAATTCACCACCTCGCCGCGATAATCCATGACCTCGTCGTAGAGCTTGCTGATCAGCTGATTGGTGCTCATACCGTCAACCTCGGCGATCTCGCGCAGAATATCCCAAAACTGATTCTCCAGACGCAAGGTCGTGACCACGCCGCGAATTCGCAGAGAGCGCGAACGCGACTCGTACAAAATAGGGTCGGCTTTTACGTAAAGCTCACACACGGGCTCATCCTCCTTCACATGCCAGGTAAAGCCATGAAAACATGGCTTCGATGGCTTTAGCCTACAGGGAAATTTTAGCCCCCAGCAGCATCAAAAAGCCTGCCAGCCAGGTCGGATGCGCAGGCCATGCAGGCGCGGTCACCAGGTTACCTTCAACGTGAGCATGGTCAACGGCGATATCAACAAAGGTACCGCCCGCCAATGTCACTTCAGGGGCGCAAGCAGGATAAGCACTGCACTCGCGCCCCTTGAGCACGCCAGCAGCAGCGAGCAATTGCGCGCCGTGGCAAACAGCCGCAATCGGTTTATCGGCCTTGGCGAATGCTTGCACCAGCTTGAGCACATCGGCATTGAGGCGCAGGTACTCAGGCGAACGTCCGCCAGGCACGACCAAGCCGTGATAATCCTTGGCCTTAACATCGGCAAAGTTGAAGTTCAGGGCGAAATTATGCCCAGGTTTCTCGCTGTAGGTCTGATCACCTTCAAAGTCGTGAATGGCCGTACGCACAGACTGCCCAGCTGTTTTATCCGGGCAGACCGCATGCACGGTGTAGCCAACCATTTGCAACGCTTGAAACGGCACCATCACTTCGTAATCTTCGACGTAGTCACCGACTAACATCAGAATTTTCTTCGCAGCCATGTTTGCATTCCTCGCTCGGTGGTTAATCTCGGCAAGCAGTATCTGCCCATTGCAGGATAGACAGGTAATAGCCGGTGACTACTTCAAGCAGATGTGCAAATTGGCTGAATCAGAACCCGAGATAACGCACAGACTCGCTCCAGAAATCCGGCTCAGGAGCTGTTGGCGTGATAGTACGCAAGGGTTGGAGCTGGCGCGTATGAATGATCTCGGTCAGGGCCACTTCGGCGGAGACCTGTTGCACTGGTCCATCACCAATCGCAGGTTCAGGGCTCTTTCCCGGTGGTGGATTAAGCTCGTCATAGCGAAAGAAGTAGCGACTCCCCGCCTCGCTGGTCAGGGTGAATTTGGCAATGCTGACAAAGTCGAACGAGCCGCCGGCCAGCCACGTCCAATAACTGCCCAGCAATGGGCGGCGTAGCTCAAGCTGAAAGTGAGCAGGATCTGTCTCGAACGCCAGGTAGCCATTGCTTGGCAAACTGCCTTGGAGCTGGTCATTCACAAACACCCCTGGGGCCTCAAGCTCCTGATCAGCCCAGGCACTCTTTGGTCGGTAGAGGTAGACAATCGCACGTTCGGGCGCAGTAGCTTGCTGCGCAGTAAATGCCGGGCCTTGTGTATCAGCAAAAAAACCACCCAACGTTGAAGAACAGGCGCCAAGCCCGAAACAGATCGGCATGAACAATATGGGTAAGCAGCGCATAACCATTCCTTTTGTTGTTATGCGCTGAGCATATTCCTGGGCGACAGCCACTAACCCCCGACAAAAGTGCGGCACTTGAAACCGACCTTAGGAAACCTCTGAAAAAGCTAGCGAGCGCCAGCGAGTAGAAGCTGCGAAATAGCGCAGTAGATGTTAAGCGATTCCTTAGCGGCGCCGGTCCAGCAGATTGACCGCAATGCGGTCAAGCCAGCCCCAAAGCCGTTGTTGCAGCCGCTTCCACAGTGGCCGGGCGAGCCATAGGTCCAGGTCAACCTGGCGACTGTCGGCAAAGTCAGCTTGCAGGCGATCGACAATGGCTTGGGTAAAGGTTTTGTCCACCGCCTCAAGGTTGGCATCAAGGTTGAAACGCAGATTCCAGTGGTCAAAATTGCATGAGCCGATGCTCACCCATTCATCGACCAACACTATTTTTTGATGGGAAAACCGTGGCTGATACTCAAAAATTTGCACACCTGCGCGCAACAAGCGCGGGTAATAACGATGCCCGGCCAAACGTACAGGCTGGTGATCGGTGCGTCGTCCACTGAGCAGCAGACGCACATCGACACCCCGGGCCGCCGCCTTGCGCAGGGCCCGACGCACCTTCCATGTCGGCAAGAAATAAGGCGTGGCAAACCAGATGCGACCTTCGGCTGACTGCAGTGCACGCACCATGGATTGCAAAATGTCTCGGTGCTGCTTGGCGTCCGCATAGGCCACACGACCCAGGCCGACACCTACTGGCGGCGATACCGGCAGACGATTAAGCCCGGCAGTCGCCGAGGGTCGCCATGAAAGGCGCGCATTGCATGCCTGCCACTGGCGCTCGAAGAGTTGTTGCCAATCCTCAACCAGTGGACCGTCAATCTCGACCATGGTCTCGTGCCACGCATCTTCGGGCTTGTCGATGCACCAGAAATCATCGGTCACACCCGTACCACCGACAAACGCCAAGCGTCCATCAGTCAACAACAGCTTGCGGTGGTCACGATAGAAGTTGCGTATGCCCCGGCGCCAGCGTATCGGGTTGTACCAGCGCACTTCAACGCCGGCACTGGTGAGCAGCATGCGGTCAGCCTTGGTAAGCGCCTGGGCACCGTAGGCGTCAAACAAACAACGCACGGCAACGCCGCGCTGGGCGGCATCACACAATGAGCGCAGCACATGATCAGCGCAGAAGCCGCTTTCAATCAGGTAAATCTCGAACTCAACTTGCTGGCGCGCGCTGTCGATGGCGTCAATCATGCGCGGGAAGAATTCAGCGCCGTCGCTGAGCAAGGTAAAACGATTACCCTGGCGCCAATTGAAAATCAGGCCAGCCATCAGCGATGCGTAAAGATCAGGACAGCGCCAACCGGCACTGAGCGACTAATCGCCGATAACCCCGCAACCTTGCGCAAGGCATCAAGCCCTTTTAGCAGGTCGAAGTCGGCGGCGTTGATTACCAATGGCGCAAGCGTGACGACCTGGAAGCGATGATCATCAAGCCGCGTAGCCAGTAACTCCACCTGGTAACTGTGGCTTTGACCGTGCAGCGTCAGGGTCAAGGGCAAGCTCAATTCCAGTTGCGCGCCCGCTGCAAGCGTACTGATAGGCCGGATATCCAGCTGCGCGGACACCTTGGCCTGCGGAAACTTGGTGATATCGAATAAAAGTGAACGCATTCGTTCATCACGCAGCGACACTCCGGTACTGACTGACTCCAGCTCAACCCGCAAGCTGGCTTCGCCACTGTCGCTGACCGTGCCGTGCAACGTCAGAAAGCGATGGACTTCAGAGGTATCGAGGTTCTTGGTCGAGATAAATGACAGGCGTGAAGACTCGTTGTCTAGATACCACTTGGCCTGAGCCGGCAGCACAATGCCCAGACTCAGCAGTATGGCGAACAACAGGCGCATAAATCTCCGAAATCAACAGGTTACATGGCGATTGAGTGCAGCGGCTCATGCGCAACGATAGCTGCATGAGCACGCCTTGCAAACCCCTACTGATATCGACCTTAATTTTGCCGGCGTTATTCAGGCAAGTCGGCAGCCTGTGGCAATAACTGGCAACCTTGACGCGACCCGAGCCACTGCGCTGACTGGCTACTGCCCAAAGCCCGCGCTGTGACGCGTTTGTTAGCCACGTCATCGAAGAATCCGCTAAGCGGCAGATATTGCTTGGCGTAGCCCACGCAGTACTGCGCCGGGTTGTCCATTACGTAGCGGCACGAGCAATACTCCTTGGCGGTGTAGGCTCCGAGAATGCCGGGGAAAGCCTGCAAGTGCTCGCGGTTCAACCAGGCCCAGACCGCTAACAGCGCCAGCAGGATAATTAACAACCGGGTAAGCAAGCGACGGATCATGGCTGCACCTTGGCAAAGGCTGACTGCGCAAGTTTCAGCAGCTGATTGTGGTTATAACTGCCGTCACGGTCGTCGGCATAGCGCACGATGATCAGGTTTTCGCTGGGGATCACATACAGGCTTTGTCCCCAGTGACCGAGTGCGGCAAAGCTGTCTTGCGGTGCATCCGGCCAGGGTTTGGCAGCGCCATTCACGCCCAGGTTCAACCACCACTGGCCACCCGGCACCGCGGCATTGGGTTGTTGCGGATCGGGCTGAAAGTTGGCAAAGGCTGTCAGGTTGAAATCCACCCAGGCCTTGGGCAATAACTGCTGCTCGCCCCAACGCCCGTCACGCTGCATCAGCAAACCAATCCGGGCCAGGTCGCGGGCACTCATATAGGCATAGGATGAGCCGACAAATGTACCGGTTGGGTCAGTTTCCCAAACCGCGGATTCAATACCCAGCGGCTCAAACAAGGCTGTCCACGGATAATCCTTGTATTGCTTGGCATCCAGCATGCCCTTGAGCGCAGCGGCGAGCATGGTGCTATCACCGCTGGAATAACGAAAACGCTGGCCCGGTTCGGCATCGCTCGGATGGCTGGCAACAAAGGCGGCCATATCGGCTCGGCCACGGGTGTAAAGCATGGCCACTACTGATGATTTCAGCGGCGCGTACTCGTAATCTTCTTCCCAATCGAGCCCCGAAGCCCAATTGAGCAAGTGCCCCATCTTGATACCGGGATGGGCCGCCATCGGCGGGTAATAATCAGCCACCGGCGCATCCAGCTTGAAGCGCCCTTGCCCGTATGCGACACCCAGCACCGCGGCAAAGATGCTCTTGCTCACCGACCAGGTCAGGTGTGGTGTGTCGGCTTTGGTTAGTCCGGCATAGCGCTCATAAACAATCTGGCCATCGCGCACCACTAACAATGCATCGGTACGCACGCCTTTGCGGCTCTGGTCATCACGTTGCGGGAACGCATAATCTTCAAGTGCAGCGAGTGCAGACATCTGCTCAGCGCTTTGGCTGGCCGTTTGTGTCGTCCAATCAGGTATTGGCCAGTGCTCTGCGTGGGCCGTGATGCTGGCGAAGCAGAGCAGCAGCGACAAACTCAGCCTGGATGATATTGAAGCGGGCATTGGTGCGCCTCTTGTCAGTTTCGAGGCAGCACACTAGCACGGCAAATATGACCGAAGTAGCACCGAACGCGCCGTATAACATGGCAATTCGGCACATGCCTTAATCACGCGGTTCGCGAAAATCATCCTGGCTGAGCAGATCCAAGCCGCATTCGAGGTTTTCAACCCACAGCAAAAATGTATTGATCATCTCTTTACCCACAAAGGGGCGCCCGTGCTGGGGCACGATCATGTCGATATCCATTTGCCGAACCATTGCCACCCACAACCGACAGACTTTGTTGCTTGCCATGTAGCGCCGGTGGAAGCCGAGCATGTTTGGCACATGGTTCATAAAGTCACTGACCGGGTTGGCATCATCAACCAGCGAGGCGCCCATATCGCCGCTAAACAGGATCTTGCTCAATGGGTCATAGAGCTGGAAGTTGCCCACCGAATGCAGGAAATGCGCAGGAATGGCCTTCAGTTTGCTGCGACCCAGGGCAAATGTCTCACCGCGATCAGGCAAGGCAATAATCCGATCATAGGTCGATATGCCGTGGTTTATGGCCAGGTAATTGGCCGTCAGGTGCGGCAGGAAACGCGCCCACAACTTTGAGCAGATCACTTTAGCGCGGGTGTGCAGCAACCACTTGTCCAGCGAGGCGATAATGTCCGGGTCTTGATGGGAGGCGAAAATATAGGTGAGGTCTTGTACCGGTATATACTTGGACAAACCGAGCGAAAGCGGTGTGTAGGTCAGGTCACCGCCCGGGTCGAGAAGCAGGTACTGATCATCATTGATAATCAGGAACTGGTTGGACTGCACGCCTTCGCCGCTGACTAGGTCATCAAACATCAGGCATTGATGACCCTCTTTCTCAAACAACACAATTGGCTCGCGGCGCATGGATTTGTTCTCTCCCCAAACCACGCGACATTAGCCAGCTTGCGCCGGCTTGTTACTGACTTGGGTCAACTCAACTCGCGAAAACCTGGGCCGTCAGCACCTCATGCACAAACAGCTAGGGCTGGCTGGCCAATTGCGTCAGGGCTTTTTGCAAACGCGCCTGGCGAGCACTCCTGGCGATGGACATCAAGGCCTTATCACGCCGCCAAAGTGTCGCCCAGCGCGCATCACCGGCTGCCAGAGCATGGTCCAGCTCAGGACTCAAAGCCGCGAACTGGGCAAACAAGGCGCCAAGCAACACGTGCGTGGAGGACGCCTTGGCGCTTGCCCTGCTGACCTCGGCACAACCACTGAGCAACCCCAGCAAGCGTAACTGCAGATCCTCAGGCCAGGCAGACTCTTGGCCGATGCCGTACAACCAGGCACTTACCGCAGCCAGCACATGCAGGTCTTCGATACTGCGAAAGGGTTTTACATAATCATCCCAGCCATCACCCGGCAGGCGCTCACAAGCGGCCTGGTCGAGTCGCAGCCGGGCATGGCTGACATCCGGCATAAAGCCCAGCGCAGGCAATTGCTCAACTCGCACGCCTGCCGCGCCGTTAGCCACCACAGTGACCGCGACCTGTGGCGCGAGCCCATCGCCTTCCTCGCGCGCAGCCACCAGCAGCCACTGCGCGGCATCACCGGCAGTGACAAAATCCTTGTTGCCGCTTAGCTGCAACTGGCTTAACCGAGTCTGCATATCCGCAGGCCGAACGCTTTTGTTCTCGGTAACGCAGAGTGCTCCCAGCGTCCAAGGCGCCGACGGCCAGAGCGCGCGCAAGGCACCTTGGTATCCAGCCAGGAAAGCCAGCCCTGGAGTTGGCGCCAAACGCCCACCCAAAACGGCCAACTCGAAAGCTGACGGATCAGCCAGGCGCTCAAGCAGCGCGGTGTACCAGTCGTCAAGCGCCTGTCCTTCCGCCATCCGCTGACGGGGTTGCAACAATTTATCCCAGAGCATGGGTCAATCCTCTGCAGTCGTGCGTTGAGCGGGCGCTGTCACACAAGCATCACCAAAGCTTCACAGTGATGACACCCGCCCTACTTAGCCTGAGCTTGCCTAACAAGACTGATCGACTGCAAGGCATTGCGCCGGTTTTCGAACAACAAGGTTCGACAACAGCACAGGACAGTCGGCTAACGGAGAGAACGTTATGACTCAGGTAGCGCACGACAAAAGCACTGCAACTCGCCGCTTGCAAGCTGAACGACTGATTGGCAGTTCCGCGCTTAAAGAAGCTCAGGCACTGCGCTTTCGCGTATTCAGCAGTGAGTTTGATGCAAAGCTCAAGGGTGCCGAATTCGGCCTGGACATGGATGACTACGACGTTCACTGCAGCCACATTGGTGTGCGCGACCTCAGCACGGGCGAGCTTGTGGCAACCACGCGCTTGCTCGATCATCAAGCGGCTGCCAGCCTGGGCCGTTTTTACAGCGAAGAAGAGTTCAGCCTGCACGGCCTGGCGCACCTGCAAGGGCCGGTGCTTGAAATCGGTCGCACCTGCGTCGCCCCGGCCTACCGTAACGGCGGCACTATCGCCGTGCTCTGGAGCGAATTGGCGGAAGTGCTCAACCAGGGCAGCTACAGCTACCTCATGGGCTGCGCGAGTATTCCCATGCACGATGGCGGCATTCAGGCGCAGGCCATCATGCAACGTCTGCGCGAGCGCTACCTGTGCACCGAACACCTTCGCGCCGAACCCAAGACGCCGCTGCCGAGCCTGGATATACCCAGCAATATCATTGCCGAGATGCCGCCGCTGCTCAAAGCCTACATGCGCCTGGGAGCGAAGATCTGCGGTGAGCCATGCTGGGACCCGGACTTCCATGTAGCCGACGTGTTCATTCTGTTAAAACGCGATGAACTGTGCCCGCGTTATGCCCGTCACTTCAAAGCGGTGGGTTGATGCGCACAGGCGCTTGCAGCCTGTACACTTGGTCGTTTCGCCAGCCATGGGGCCCCAATGATTAAACTGCGCCTGTATTTTCGCCTGCTACGCTTACTTGCGGTCATTAGCCTTGGAGCCTTGCTGGCTGGCGTTATCAGCGTTGCCGAGCGCATCGTCAAGCATGACCTGATGAGCACTCGCCAACGCCTGACCCGCTGGTTTATGGCCCGTCTTAGTGCGGCCTTGCCGTTTCGCGTCAGGGTCAGCGGAAAGCTACCGGAAACGCCAATGATGTGGGTCAGCAACCACATTTCCTGGACCGATATTCCACTGCTCGGCATGCTTGCGCCGCTTTCGTTCCTGTCCAAAGCCGAGGTGCGCAGCTGGCCAGTGGCTGGCTGGCTGGCGCAAAAAGCCGGCACCTTGTTCATTCGCCGGGGCGCCGGTGATAGCACGGTGCTGAACCAGCAACTCAGTCGTCACTTGCAGCAATCGCGGAACCTGTTGATGTTCCCGGAAGGCACGACCACCGACGGCCAAGCCGTACGTACCTTTCACGGCCGCTTATTGAGCAGCGCGATTGAGACATCAGTGGCCCTGCAACCGGTGGCGATTCGTTATCTGCGCAACGGCAAGCGCGATGAAATCGCCCCCTTTATTGGCGATGACGACATGCTCTCCCATCTGTTGCGGCTGTTTCGCAGTGACACTGCCGACGTCGAGATCCAGTTGCTAACGCCTATTGCAAGCCGCGACCTCAACCGCAACGCCTTGGCCCGCCAAGCCCAGACGGCAATCACAGCGGCATTGTTTGGCAGCAGCACCGCGCCGGTCACCAGCGACAGCGAGCTCGAAGCGGCTTAGCCCGGGCTTGCCAACTGCTCGGCGACGTAGGCTTGCAGTTGCGGATAGAACAGTTGGAAATCATCCATCAGCGGCTCATACAGCTGTTCCAACTCACGCATTGAACCGGCCAGCCCCTCGGGGCGTGACAAGCGCCGCTGCATGCCGTAAATCACCTGTTCGAGCACAGCAAAATCGGTGTAGCTACCGAGCCAATCTTGCGCAGCCATGCGCGGCGCAATGTAGGCCAGGCGCTCGGGCAATTCAGGCTCGTCAGTCAATATTCGGTAGACCCGGGCCGTGAAGTGCGCCAGGGGCTCATCGCTAAACTGCTGCCAGTTCAAAGCCAGGCAATGGTCAAAAAACACATCCAGCAGGATTCCGGAATAACGCCTGCGCGCCTCGGGAAATCGTGCACGGGCTTGCAGTTGCAGCGGGTGGTTGTCCGTGAATACATCAATGCGCCGATGCAGGCGGATTGCTGCCTCGATATCAGCTGGCCACTGACCGGCAAGCGGCCCCTTGACGAAGTCACCATAAAGACTGCCAAGCAACTGGGCTGGCGCATTGCCGCCTAGATGAAGATGAGCAAGATAGTTCATGGCAGCAGCTTACCTGTTATTGCATCTGCGCAATATTGGCGACTCACAAAACAGGCGCTACGACATGCTCGCTGGCTGTTTATCAATGCGATCGATAAAGGCTATCGGCACAAACGATCTGTATATCGTGCAAACCCGATATAAAGTTCGCCCCAAGCCGATATAAACCTGTCAGCCGCAGACTGATCACGGAGTTAATCACATGAGCCAGCACCTACAACTCGACCTGGATGAAATAGTCAAAGCCCTGGCCCATCCGGTTCGCCGTGACATTCTGGCCTGGCTGAAAACCCCTGAGGCGTATTTTGCTGATCAGGATCATCCCCTGGAAATTGGCGTTTGTGCCGGCAAGATTGATCAACGCACCGGGCTTTCCCAATCGAGTGTATCCGCCCACCTGCGCACACTGCAGCAAGCGGGCCTGATCACCAGCAAGAAAGTTGGCCAGTGGCACTTCTTCAAACGCAACGAAGAAACCATTCAAGCCTTTCTGAGCCAACTCAGCCAACAGCTTTGATCCTCTGGTTATTCAACCCACATTATTCATAGCGGAGTCGCGGGCATGCCCATTGCGCTAATCGTTCTTGCTTTATCTGCGTTTGCCATCGGCACCACAGAGTTTGTGATCATGGGCCTGTTGCCTGAAGTTGCAACGGACCTGTCCGTTTCAATTCCTGGCGCCGGTTGGCTGGTGACAGGTTATGCGCTCGGCGTGGCGATTGGCGCCCCGATCATGGCGCTGGCGACCTCAAGTTGGCCACGCAAAGCCGCGCTGATGACCCTGATGAGTATTTTTATCGCCGGCAACCTGTTCTGCGCGCTGGCGCCGGATTATCAAATGCTGATGGCCGCACGCATCGTCACCGCACTGTGTCACGGCGCCTTCTTTGGCATTGGCTCGGTTGTCGCAGCCAGCCTGGTGCCAGCCAACCGCCGCGCCTCGGCAGTCGCCCTGATGTTTACCGGTTTGACCTTGGCCAACGTACTTGGCGTACCGCTGGGCACGGCTCTTGGCCAGACAGCGGGCTGGCGCTCGACATTCTGGGCCGTCACCCTGATTGGTGTAATCGCCCTGATTGGTTTGTGGCGCTACCTGCCAAACCAGCATGACGCTGAAAAAGCGGATCTGCGCGGTGAGATTCGAGCCCTCAACAACAGTGGTTTGTGGTTGGCGCTGAGCACCACCGTATTGTTCTCAGCTTCCATGTTCGCACTCTTCACTTATATCGCCCCGCTGCTAGGTGAAGTCACTGGTGTGTCCCCCAAAGGCATCACCTTGACGCTACTGCTGATTGGTTTGGGCCTGACCCTGGGCAATGTGCTCGGTGGCCGTTTTGCCGATCGCCAGTTGAAGCTCACCCTGATTACGGTATTCGCCGCCATGGCGACTATCTCAACCCTGTTTAGCTGGACCAGCCAGGCACTGATTCCTGCTGAGATCACTTTGTTCCTGTGGGCTGTGGCTGCCTTTGCCGCCGTGCCTGCATTGCAAGTCAACGTAGTGACCTTTGGCAGCGGTGCGCCAAACCTGGTCTCCACCCTGAATATCGGCGCATTCAACGTCGGCAACGCCCTTGGCGCCTGGCTCGGCGGCGTGGTTATAGCCCAGGGTTTCGGTCTTTCAAGTGTGCCCTTTGCCGCTGCAGGCCTGGCTGTTCTTGCCCTGTTTGCCCTGTTACTGACTTACAACACGCGTCGTCCTGACGCCGTACCTGCCACTGAACCGACTGCATCTTTTGCACTCAACGAATAAACCTGATGGAGAACCAAGCAATGACAACTCTGTTTGATCCAATCAAAATCGGCGATCTTGAACTCAGCAACCGCATCATCATGGCGCCACTCACCCGTGCCCGTGCAGATGAACGCCGTGTGCCGAATGCCCTGATGGCCGAATACTACGTGCAGCGCGCCAGCGCGGGCTTGATCATCTCGGAAGCCACCGCCGTCACGCCAATGGGCGTCGGTTATGCCAACACTCCGGGCATCTGGTCTGACGAGCAGATCCGCGGTTGGAGCAACATCACCCAGGCGGTACACGCCAATGGCGGCAAGATTGTGCTGCAACTGTGGCATGTAGGCCGCATCTCTGACCCAAGCTTCCTCAATGGCGAAGCGCCGGTTGCGCCCAGCTCAATCGCAGCTAAAGGCCATGTAAGCCTGCTCCGCCCACTGCGCGATTATCCCGTGCCACGCGCGCTGGAAACCGAAGAGCTTGATGACATTGTCGAAGCCTATCGCCAGGGTGCGGAAAACGCCAAAGCCGCAGGTTTTGATGGCGTGGAAATTCACGGCGCCAACGGCTATCTGCTCGACCAGTTCCTGCAAGACAGCACCAACAAGCGCACCGACCGTTACGGTGGCTCGATTGAAAACCGTGCGCGCTTGCTGCTCGAAGTGACTGATGCAGTCATCTCGGTCTGGGGCGCTGGCCGTGTCGGGGTCCACCTGGCCCCTCGTGCCGACTCCCACGACATGGGCGATTCACAACGCAGTGAAACCTTTACCTACGTTGCCAGTGAGCTGGGCAAGCGTGGCATCGCCTTTATCTGCGCCCGTGAAAAAGCCGCAGACGACAGCCTGGCGCCAAGTCTCAAGCAAGCCTTCGGCGGCGTATTCATCGCCAACGAACGCTTCACCAAAGAACAGTCCAACGAGTGGCTGGCAACTGGGAAAGCCGATGCTATTGCCTTCGGTGTGCCTTTTATTGCCAACCCTGACTTGCCTGCGCGCCTGCAAGCCGATGCGCCGCTCAATGAGCCGCAACCAGAGACGTTCTACGGTTCGGGCCCGGTTGGCTACATCGACTATCCACGCCTGTAATTCCCACAGGCAAACACTAAAAAACCCGCATTAGCGGGTTTTTTAGTGTTACAGCCGGCGCTTATTTGGCGTCGATCTGATCCTGAAGGTTACGGATCTGCGCCTGCAAGGTGCTGGTGGTGCGGGTTACCTGGGCACGGAAGGCATCAAACTCGGCGGTGTTGTTCTTTGGCGCCGGGCGATTATCCAAAGTGCTCTTGAGCACCAGCAACTCATCTTGCAAATCATTAATGGCCTGGGTTGGATTGCCCACCTTCTTCAGCGCCTGCACATCCGTATTGAGATCCTTGAGCTGGCCCGACAATTTGGCTTGCTCGGCCACTGCGCCTTTCAGTTCAGCCTGGGCCCCTGCCAATGTCGCTTGCTCCGCAGCTAGCGCCTTCAAGGTCTTGCTCAGCTCAGCGTTAGCCTCTTGCTGCGCCTTCAGGTCACTGCCGATTTGTTCAAGACGCTTGCTCAAATCACCTTGCTGCCCGCTGCTGCCTTGCTGCTGCTTGCTCAGCTCGGCCAACTTGCCTTCCAGCTGCTTGACTTGCAGCTTGAGCGCTTCGCTGCCGGAGGTAACGGATGACTCGGTGGCTACCACTTTGCCGGAAATATCCTTGATCCGCCCAGCTGCTTCCTCGCTGATGCGCGCAAAACTTTCCTGAGTGGCAACGAGTTGCTGCTCCATCAGGTTGATCTGCTGAAAACTCCACCAGCCCAAACCGGCGAAAGCAATCATCAATGCGCCCACCAGTGCCCACAACGGGCCGGTGCTCGCAGACTTTACCGGCGCAGCGGGAACATGCTGTGTCGAGCGGATCACCTCTGGCGCGGGTTCGCGCCGCGGCGCCACATACTCATCTTCCTCACGCGTACCGGCAGACAAGCTCGGCACATCATCAAGTTCATCATTAGCATCGTTACGCATGGTTAAACCTTCAAACAAAAAACACTGAAAGGACTGCAAAGCCTTTGAATCAAAGCGCCAGCCCAATACTTTGCTAGATGGGCTGAGCAATCAACTGCCGGGCCCTGATATGAGTGCCGCAAGCAAACGACGGTTAGTATAACGACTCGCAGAGTTGTAAGCAGTTTTGCGCCAAGCCAGTGCAAGGCGCACCGAAGCCGTTCAAATCTCCAGCAGATCGACCCGCCAGAAGCCGCACAGTTCCTCATTATGTGATCTGGTATGCACCTTGCAGAGACTCAAGCACAGCCAAACCGCCATGAACGCGGTGTCTGCCCGTACCAAGTTTCTAATCTAAAAGAATCTGACAGTTACGAGGGTGACCCTATGGAGTTGAATAAAGCTGTGCTTGATTGCATGCAAAGTTTGCGGCGGCGCCTGCGTGATGAGATGTCGATTGATATTCGGCTCAGCCAACCGGATGCCATCACCGCGATGCTCAGTGCTTGTCTCAGCTCCAGCAACGAAGACACCCGCCAACTGGGTCAGAAGCTTGCGCAGTTCAGTGATAACCCCAACATCATTATCGCTTCAAGCACTACAGTGCAAAGCGATATCGCACCGATCCAACCTAAAGCAGCAACAGGTTCATTACGGGTGTACCGCGGCCAACGTGTTTACGCCTGAGCGCTTAAATTGCCCTGTTGATGGGCTTTCCACCACTGGCAAAACTCATCGAGCGCAGTCCACAGGCTAACCTGCGGATCGTAATCCAATAGTTCTCGGGCCCGACTGATATCCAGGGAGAAGTCCTTGGCCATCACCGCAACGCCTAAGCGGAACAAACCTGGCTCTGGTTGACCTGGAATCAGCTTGCAGAGACCTTCATTCAAGGTCGCTACGCTGTAGGCAAGGCCATAGGGTATGTGCCGTGTCACTTGCTCCAAATCCATCTGGCGCAGCACATAGTTGACCGCATCCCACAGCGGCACTGGCGCGCCATTACTGATGTTGTAGACCTTCCCTAGCGCAGGCCCAGCGGCCAGCAGGCAACTGAACAAGGCATCATTGAGATTGTGCACGCTGGTGAAATCGACCTTGTTCAGGCCGTTGCCAATAATCGACAGGCGACCTTTGCTGTGCATCTTGATCAACCGCGGAAAAATACTGGTATCGCCAGCACCCGTGACGAAGCGTGGCCGCACGGCCAGCACTTCAAGACCAAACTCCTGCGCACCAAATACCTGCTGTTCTGCAAGGTATTTGGTCTTGCCGTAATGATCAGAAAAACGCTTGGGCACTTGATCTTCGTTGATATTGATGTGTGACTGGCCGTCGAAGTAAATCGACGGTGAAGATAGATGCACCAAGCGGCGCACATGCTTTTTCAAGCAGGCTTCGATGATGTTTTCAGTGACGACCACATTGGCCTGATGGAAGTGCTCATACTTGCCCCAGACGCCCACCGCGCCCGCACAATGCACAACAGCCTCGACATCATCACAGAGCGCCAAGGCTAATTGCGGGTCATTCAAGTCACCCTGAATAAATTCAGCGCCGCGCTTTATCAGATGCTCAACCCCCTCGGGCCTGCGCCCGTTAACTCTCACCTGCAAACCCTGCTCGAGGGCGAAGCGAGCAAAGCGTCCGCCAATAAAACCGCTTGCGCCAGTCACGAGAATTTTCATTGAGCACCCCGGATTATTATTATCGACAGATGCTGCACTTTAGCAGCATGGCGGGCTTGATGGCCTGTCGCAGCATGCCAGAATCACGTCTTTATAAGCCGTTTGGGTCAATGGCGATTGCCAACCCGCGGCACAGCCGTTTCGCCGTCCCACATAAAATCCAACGTATTAGCGATCACATGGCTTGTCTCTTCGTAGTACCCTCGGGATGAAAGTGCACCTGCGGCACACCAGCCGACGCGCGACCATTCAATAATCGACAGAAAGGATGCTCGAATGTCAGAGAAATTTGACGCCATTATTATTGGTGGAGGGAACGCCGGGTTTGGCGTTTCGTCGATCTTGGCCAAGGCCAACAAAACCATTGCCTTCATTGAGCAGGCTGAGTTTGGTGGCACTTGCCCGAATCGTGGCTGCACGCCAAAAAAAGTGCTGGTCGCAGCGGCCAAGTCGCTTGATGAAATTGGCAAAGCGGCGGGGCACGGCATCAGCGTTGGTAAGCCGAGCATTGACTGGAGCGCTTTGATCACGCGCAAAGACCAGATGATCGACTTTATTCCGGGCGCCATGAAAGGCGTGGCCGAGAAGCGAGGAACGGTATTCACTGGCCAAGGCAAATTTGTCGGCAAAAATCAGGTTGAAGTGAACGGCCAAGTCCTTGAAGCCGAGCACATCATCATTGCCACGGGCTCAAAAACCCGTCCGCTGCCCATTCCTGGCGCCGAACTGATGATTACCTCTGACGAAGTGCTTTCCAACAAACAGCCGCCCAAGGACGTGGTCTTTATTGGTGGGGGCGTGATCGCGCTGGAATTCAGCCACGTGTATGCCCGAGCCGGAATCAACGTGACCATTGTTGAAGCAATGCCGCAACTATTGCCGCGTCTTGATGCTGACGCCGTAGCCGCACTGCAAGCTGCCACAGAAGCGCTTGGCATCAAGGTTATAACCAGCGTCACGGTTGAGAAAATCACCCAGGATGCAGCAGGTTTAAGCGTACACATCCAGCATCAGGGCAAAGCCTTGGTACTCAAGGCAGACACCGTGGTCAACGGCGCCGGACGCATCGCCAATATCGATGGTCTCGATCTCGAAGCGGCTGGCATCCGCCATGACGGCGCCCGTATTGAGGTCAATGCAAACTTCCAGTCGAGCTCCAACCCGCATGTCTGGGTGGCCGGCGATGCCCTCGCCACCACACCGCAGTTGTCCCCCGTTGCGACCTATGAGGGGCAAATTGTCGGCAACAACATCCTCAACAATAATGGTTCAACCAGCGATTACCGGGTGCTTCCGACAGCGGTATACACCATTCCGGCATTGAGCAGCGTTGGTCTGACCGAAAAAGAAGCACGCGACTCAAAGGCCTCGATCGAGGTGGTCAGCAATGACATGGCGAACTGGTTTTCCAGCCAGAATGTGCTGGCCAAACATGCCTGGGCAAAAATCATCATCGATAAGGATAGCGACCTGATTCTTGGCGCGCACATGCTTGGCCATCAAGGTGAGGAGCTGATCAACCTGATTGCGCTGGCGATGCGTTTCAACATCACCCGCACCCAGCTAAAAGACCAAATCTACGCCTATCCGACCTTTAGCTCAGATATAAAGAACTTGCTGTAGCAGGCGCTGATCACAGGCGAAGGCCCGCAAAAGCCAGGTTGCGACCTGGCTTTTGCGCAATCTGCTAACCTGCAACTAGGTAAAACCGGCTGTAAGGAGACTGCTGCGTGATCAAGAACAAATGGATGATTTATGGCGCCAACGGCTACACCGGCCACCTGATTGCGGCGCAAGCCGTGGCCCAGGGAATGACGCCGATACTGGCTGGGCGTGACCCGGCGGCCATTCACGCACTGGGCACCCTGCACGGCCTCGAATGCAGGGTTTTCGATCCGCAACAGCATGCTCAAGCGGCCCATGCCTTGCTTGATGTGGCGGTGGTCGCTAATTGTGCCGGGCCCTTCTCCGCAACCAGCGCAGCCATGATCTCGGCGTGCCTGAGCAGCAAAAGCCATTATGTAGACATCACCGGCGAAATCAGCGTGTTCGAGGCGGCATTTGCCCGCGACCAGCAAGCACGGGAGGCTGGCGTGGTGCTTTGTCCCGGCGTTGGTTTTGATGTGATACCGACTGACTGCATCGCCGCTTGCCTGCATCAAGCCATGCCCGACGCAACGCAACTGGCGTTGGGTTTTGAAACCTCCAGCGGGCTGTCGCCCGGCACCGCCAAAACCACAATTGAAGGCTTGAGTCTGGGCGGGAAAATCCGCCGAGCCGGGATTATTACCGATGTGCCCCTGGGCTATAAACGCCGCCAAATTGACTTTGGCCGCGGCACTAAAGCGGCTGTGACCATCCCATGGGGCGATGTAGCAACCGCCTATTACTCGACGGCAATCAACAACATCGAAGTCTATCTACCGGCTCCCTCGGCCGTGGCGATTGCCATGGCATTGCTCAACCCCGTGCGCAAGCTCTTTGGCCTGAGTGCGGTTCAAAATGGCTTGAAGGGGCTGGTCGAAAAGTTCATCAAAGGCCCCAGCGAAGATCAGCGCAAACGCCAGCAAACCTGGCTTTGGGGCGAAGTGCGCAATGGCGCTGGCGAGATCAAGACCGCCTACCTGCAAACCGCCAATGGCTACGATGTGACAGTGCATGGCGTGCTCCATGCGGTGCAACACCTGCTCGACTACCAAGGCGATGGCGGCTATTTCACACCGACAAAATTGCTTGGCGATCGCGTGATCGAGCAACTGCCGGGCTCAGGCAAGATCACCATCAGCTAGGTCAATCAGTGGTTTAAGACGTAATCAGGCAAGCAGGTGCCGTGCCGAGCAAATGATCGGTGAGCTGGGTCAGCAACTCCCCCCCATTGCGCCAATGATGCCAATACAGCGGTACATCAATTGGCTGCTGCGGCTGTAGCTCCATCAACTCACCGCTGGCCAATTCATTGATCACTTGCTGCTCGGGCACCAAACCCCAACCCAAGCCCGCCTGGGCCATGCGCAGAAAACCTTCGGATGATGGGCACAGGTGATGCAAGAAGCCGCCCTCAACGCCTTGCGCAGCTAAATACCGATGCTGCAAAAAGTCATCGGGGCCAAACACAATCGCCGGCGCTTTCGCCAATCCCTGGGCGCTCACACCACCGCTGAAATGCCGACGAATAAACGCTGGGCTGGCCAAGGCCCGATAACGCATTGACCCCAACGCGACACTGCGAGCGCCAGCAACAGGTCGATCCGTGGCGCAAACGCAGGCGGCCACATCACCCGCACGCATGCGCTTGAGACCAACATCCTGATCCTCCACCACCAACTCCAGCAGCAAATGCTTTGCTGCACAGAACTGTCCAACCGCCCCCGCCCACCAAGTCGCAAGACTGTCGGCGTTCAAGGCAACCCGCAAACGCTCTGGCGCACTGTTATCACTCAAGCCAGGCACCTGCCCCTGCAAATCGCGCTCAAGTAGACGCACTTGCTGAACATGATTGAGCAAGCGCCGACCAACCTCCGTGGGTGTTGGCGGCGCTGCACGCACCAATACCGGCTGGCCGACACGAGCCTCCAGCAACTTGACCCGCTGTGACACCGCCGACTGCGACAAGCCCAGCACTTGGGCGGCGCGTTCAAAGCCTGCCTGCTCAACCACCGCGGCCAGTGCGGCAAGCAATTTGTAATCGAACAAATCAGTTTTCCTAATGACGCATGAGCAAGATTGCTTTTCCTTATACAGCCAAAGCACTCAAACTGGCTATCCCAATCAAGAGGTAGCCGCCCATGTCCGGCGAAACATCCTTGCCAACCTTGCTGCGCAGCATGACACCCCGGTTAAACCCAGGCGCCTATGTATTTTGCAGTATCGAGTCGCTGAAGCAGTTGGGTGATATCGAACCGCTAGGCAGCTTTCGTGAACACGAAGGCCACACGGTGATTATTTCCCAGGCGCAGGCGCAACAGCTCTCGCTCAAGACCGACTACATAGCAGCTTGGCTCACCCTTGAGGTTCATTCGGCATTAAGCGCCGTCGGCCTCACTGCTGCATTCGCCAGCGCGCTGGCAAAGCACGGCATCAGTTGCAATGTGATTGCCGGCTATTACCACGACCATATTTTTGTCGACAGCAGCCAAGGCCAACAGGCGTTGGAGGTTTTACAACAACTGAGTCGACGCGCTGCTACGCAGGAGTAATCGCATGTGGCAAAGCTATTCCAACGGGCTGCTGGTGGCGATCGGACTGATCATGGCCATTGGTGCACAGAACGCCTTTATCCTCGCCCAAAGCCTGCGCCGTGAGCATCACCTGCCCGCTGCCCTGTTATGCATCGCCTGCGACGCTGTTCTGGTTGCAGCCGGGGTCTTTGGCTTGGCTGCGGTTCTCAGCCAGAGCCCAACACTGATGGGGATTGCTCGCTGGGGTGGTGCAGCCTTTCTACTTTGGTATGGCAGCCAGGCCTTGCGTCGTGCCTGGCGCCCACAAGCATTGGACCAGCAAGGATCGCCCTTGCCGCGCTCGCTCAAAGCGGTGATTCTGGCAACGCTCGCAGTCACCCTCCTCAACCCCCATGTGTACCTCGATACAGTGCTGCTGATTGGCTCACTCGGCGCGCAACAAAGCATGCCCGGTGCCTATGTCATGGGTGCGGCAAGCGCTTCGCTGCTGTGGTTCCTGAGCCTTGCCCTTGGTGCCGCCTGGTTGGCGCCCTGGCTGGCCCGCCCCATTACCTGGCGCCTGATTGACCTGGGCGTGGCCCTGATGATGTTCAGTATTGCCTGGCAACTGTTAAGCGAAGTGTTCTAAGCCATCGCAACAGGCTCAAAGCGGCGTTGCAGATGCTTTCCCACACAGTTGTTGCGTGGTTATGGCGCAACGCCGGTGCTATCATCATGGGCCAGCGTCGTTGTGAGCCTGCCCATACGGTGAACAGGTTCTAAAACAGTTATCATCGACGCGAACAGTCTTAATGTGAAAATGTAGAGAGCGCAGCGAACACTGGCAGGCGGAGCTGACACCACGTCAATCTGTAGTTTCTGTCGGGTTAAGTCGACCTTGCGCCGAACGCAGTCTTTTTCACACAGTCTGTATTGTATGGCCGCCCGTGATCGGCCTTGCGCTCACCGCACATGACCTGAGTAGGAGATTAACCATGGCTTTTGAATTGCCACCGCTGCCGTACGAGAAAAACGCCCTCGAGCCGCACATTTCCGCCGAGACTCTGGATTACCACTACGGTAAGCATCACAACACCTACGTTGTGAACCTGAACAACATGGTGCCTGGCACCGAGTTTGAAGGCAAAACCCTGGAAGAAATCATCAAGACTTCTTCGGGTGGTGTTTTCAACAACGCTGCTCAAATCTGGAACCACACCTTTTACTGGAACTGCCTGAGCCCTAACGGCGGCGGCGAACCAACTGGCGCACTGGCTGACGCGATCAACTCCGCATTCGGCTCGTTCGACAAGTTCAAGGAAGAGTTCAGCAAGACTTCAATCGGCACCTTCGGTTCTGGTTGGGGCTGGCTGGTCAAGAAGGCCGACGGTTCCCTCGCCCTGGCGAGCACCATTGGCGCTGGCTGCCCGCTGACCAGCGGCGACACTCCACTGCTGACTTGCGACGTCTGGGAGCACGCTTACTACATCGACTACCGCAATGTGCGTCCGAAGTACGTAGAAGCTTTCTGGAACCTGGTGAACTGGGATTTCGTTGCGAAAAACTTCGCCGCCTAATCCAGCGTCACAACAAGCCTTGTGCTTGTTTGAAAAACCCGGCAAACGCCGGGTTTTTTTTGCACTATTTTGTAGATATCGGTAGCGTACTGAAAATATCATGGCTCAACGCCATCTCAGCCAAAGGTACTACACTAGAAAGTCTGCTTTATGGATTAAAGCCGGCGCAATTATCACCGATATACCAGTAAGCTATCGCCAACACGCCTAGCATGCGCGACATTCGATTTCAGTAGCCGTGAAGCACTCAACCAGCAATGGCTTTTTGACTGCAACCCTGAGTTTGCCAATACTCTAAGCGCCTTGCGGCAACCGGCATCACAAGGACCTATCTTTTGAAGTTGGAACTGAAAAACAGACTGTCACTGAGGTTACTCCGGGTCGTACTGCTGTCGGCATTAATAGTCGGCGTGGTCCTGAGCTGTGCGCAGATTGTCTTTGATGCGTATAAAACCAAACAGTCTGTTGCAAATGATGCCCACCGAATCCTCGGAATGTTTCGCGACCCCTCGACCCAGGCGGTGTATAGCCTTGACCGAGAAATGGGCATGCAGGTCATCGAGGGCCTGTTCCAGCACGAATCCGTGCAAACGGCTTCGATCGGCCACCCAAATGAGCCGATGCTTGCCGAGCGCGAGCGGCCACCGGCGGAAATCGCTACGCGCTGGCTGACTGACCCGATCCTTGGCAAAGCGCAGAAATTCTCAACCCAACTGGTGGGCAAAGGCCCGTACAGCGAGTATTACGGCGACCTTAACATCACCCTCGATACTGCGGCCTATGGCGAAAACTTCATCACCAATTCGGTGATTATCTTTATCTCCGGGGTGCTGCGCGCGCTGGCAATGGGCTTGGTGCTGTATTTGGTTTATCACTGGCTTCTGACCAAGCCGCTCGCCAAAATCATTGAACACCTGAGCGACATCAACCCGGATCGCCCGAGCGCCTTCAAGCTGCCGATGATCAAGGGCAATGAGCACAACGAGCTGGGTGTGTGGGTCAATACCGCCAACCAACTACTGGAATCCATAGAGCGCAATACCAGCCTGCGCCACGAAGCAGAAAACAGCCTGCAACGCATGGCCCAGTATGACTTCCTCACCGGTCTGCCCAACCGCCAGCAGCTGCAACATCAACTTGATCAGATTTTGAATGACGCAGGCCGCCTGCAACGTCGGGTCGCGGTACTTTGCGTAGGCCTGGATGACTTCAAAGGCGTCAATGAACAGTACAGCTACCAAGCGGGGGACCAGTTATTGCTGGCCTTGTCTGACCGCCTGCGAGGCCATGGCGGACGGCTCGGCGTCCTGGCGCGCCTGGGGGGCGACCAGTTCGCCCTGGTCCAAGCCGACATAGAACAGCCCTATGAAGCAGCCGAGCTGGCGCAAAGCGTTCTGGATGACATAAGCAACCCCTTCACCCTCGATGACCAGCTGGTGCACCTGCGCGCAACCATCGGCATCACTCTGTTCCCGGAAGACGGTGACAGCACGGAAAAACTCCTGCAAAAAGCGGAGCAAACCATGACGCTGGCGAAAAGTCGCTCGCGCAACCGTTATCAGTTCTACATCGCCAGCGTAGACAGCGAAATGCGCCGTCTACGGGAGCTGGAGAAAGACCTGCGCGTCGCCCTCGAGGGCAACCAGCTGCACCTGGTCTACCAGCCACAAATCAGTTATCAGGCCAAGCATGTCGTCGGCGTCGAGGCCCTGCTGCGTTGGGAGCATCCGCAACTTGGCTGGATTCCACCCGACCAGTTCATCCCGCTGGCAGAACAAAACGGCAGCATCATTGCAATTGGCGAGTGGGTGCTCGATCAAGCCTGCCGGCAACTGCGTGACTGGCACGATCAAGGCTTCAACCATTTACGCATGGCGATCAACCTTTCAACCGTGCAACTGCATCACGCCGAATTGCCAAGAATGGTTAATAACCTGCTGCAAATGCACCGCTTGCCTGCGCGCAGCCTTGAGCTGGAAGTTACCGAGACCGGCCTGATGGAAGATATCAGCACCGCCGCTCAGCACTTGCTCAGCCTGCGCCGCGCCGGAGCACTGATCGCGATTGACGACTTCGGTACCGGTTATTCGTCATTGAGTTATCTGAAGAGCCTGCCGCTGGACAAGATCAAGATTGATAAAAGCTTTGTTCAGGACCTGCTCGAAGATGAAGACGACGCAACCATCGTCCGCGCCATCATCCAGCTGGGTAAGAGCCTGGGCATGCAAGTCATCGCCGAGGGCGTCGAAACTGCCGGCCAGGAAGCCTACATCATCAGCGAAGGCTGCCACGAAGGTCAGGGCTACTTTTACAGCAAGCCATTACCGGCTCGCGAACTGACCCTGTACCTGAAACAAGCGCGGCGCACACATGCAGCATCTGACTCGGCAGCCTTATAACTGCCGGCGGATCTACAGCTTGGGCTCAGTGTTGAAGCCCAAGCTGCCATGCAAGGCTCAGCGCACCGACCAAGCAGAGCGCCGCACCGCCAGCCGCTCGCCAGTAGAATCCTCGCGCCAGCTCATCTTCACCTGTAGTTGAGAGCACGAAGGGTTGCGCTTCTCTCGGCTTGGCCAAATGATGCTGAACCGGCTTGCGGCTTTGAAGCCTATGACGATCCTCGGCCTCCAACTGCGCAGCCAAGCGCACACGAGCCCATTCCTGGTCATCAAGCTGGCCGTTGTTATCACTGTCGAAGCGCTGCAACAGACCAGAAAAATCAGACTTCCACTCGCGAATCACCGCACCTTGCTGCGCGGCCAAATCCAAGCCCTGGCGACCGCCGCCGGAACTGCGAAAATCACCAATCGCATACAGCGGCTGGCCGACCTGCAAACGCTCTTCGGTGTAGCGATAGTGTTTGCCAATACTAAGAAACCCCAGCATGCCGTTCTTTCTCGGCAGCCGCGGATGACGCTGATTGCCGCTCCAAACTTCCCGAGTGGTCGTGCGCACCTGTGCGCCCTTGGGGTTGATCAAGCATTCCCCGGTACCATCGCTCAGCGCCAGCAAAGCATCACTGACGCCTGACTCCAGCGAACGCCAGCTGCGCTTGTTGTCTTCTTGCACATGCTCTTCGATGCGAAAGCGCCACCACACGCACGGCTTACCGGTTAGCGGCCCGACCATGGCGCTGCCGGGCTGTGCGGTAATGACGCCATAAAACTCAACATAACCTTGCGCGGCAGAACGGATCTTGGAGGTTGGCGTGTCCAATAAATGCCGGGCTTGTGAAATGCAGCGCAGGCACCACCACGCGCCTGCCGCCGCCGCACCGGCACTCACCAGCAGACTCAGCCAGTACGCGTGCATAGCCAAGACTCAGTTGAACAACGACTTGATATTCACATCAGCCTTTTCAGCTTCACTGAACTGCAACAGTTCACCAGCCTTGAACCCCATCGACCGGGCGATCAGCAAGTCCGGAAATTGTTCAATGCGCACATTGTTCAGGTTGACCGCCTCGTTATACAGCTCACGGCGATCAGCAATACCGCTCTCCAAACCGCTGATTCGCTGCTGCAGGTGCTGGAAGCTCTCATTAGCTTTAAGCTCGGGATAGTTCTCGGCCAAGGCAAACAACTGCCCCAAGCCTGAACGCAGCCCCGTCTCGGCCTTGCCCAGGGCATTTACATCGCCCCGCTCGCGCGCGCTGGATACCGCCTGGCGGGCAGCCACGACTTGCTCAAGCGTGGTGCGCTCGTGCTGCATGTACTGCTTGCAGGTATCGACCAGCTTGGGCAGTTCCTCATGACGCTGCTTGAGCATCACATCGATATTGGCCCACGCTTTACTGATGCTGTGTTTCAAGCGCACCAAAGCGTTATACAAGATCACTGCGTAACCCGCGAGCAACACGAGGATAACGATCAGCACAATACTGGTGATGCTCATAAAGGGTTCTCCGGAACACCGCAAAGGCGCGAGTAGTGGCATTCTAGCGGCATCGAGTTACCAACACAGTGACTCAGTGCATGAGTTTTTTATAAGAATTAATCGCAACGCTCTTTACACGGAATGCAAATCTTTCGCATTATGTTACGAACTTAGAAGTGCAAACACTCACTATTCTTAACCAACTGCAAAGGATTTTGTCATGATTCGTATGCCCCTGGCCTCCGCCAGCCTCCTGGCCATCGCTATCTCTCTCGCTGGCTGTGGCGAAGAAAAGGCGCCTACCACTCAGGCAGCTGCCCCTGCTGCTGAATCTGAACAAGCAACCCCAGCGGCCGCTGCAGAAAAAACCGATAACACCAATGCATATGATGAAGCGGCTGCCAAAGCAGTGGTTTCTCACTATGCAGATATTGCCTTGGCCGTGTTCAGCGACGCTGCCAGCACCGGCAAAGCTTTGCACAAAGCAATCGACACCTTTCTCGCCACGCCAAACGACGCCAACCTGAAAGCCGCTCGCGAAGCCTGGATCGCTGCACGCACCCCTTACATGCAAAGCGAAGTGTTCCGCTTTGGTAACGCAGTCGTGGACGACTGGGAAGGTCAACTCAATGCCTGGCCTCTCGACGAGGGCCTGATCGACTACGTTGCCAAGGACTACCAGCATGCGCTGGGCAACCCAGGTGCAACAGCCAATATCGTGGCTAATACTGAAATCCAGGTTGGCGAAGATAAAGTCGACGTCAGCAAAATCACCCCAGAAGTACTGGCCAGCCTGAACGAACTGGGCGGTTCCGAAGCCAACGTTGCCACTGGCTACCACGCCATTGAATTCCTGCTTTGGGGCCAAGACCTCAATGGCACCAACCCGGGTGCAGGTGAGCGTCCAGCCACTGACTTCGTTGTTGGCGAAGGCGCAACTGGCGGCCACAACGAGCGTCGTCGTGAATACCTCAAGGCGGCTGCCGACCTGCTGGTAAGCGACCTCGATGAAATGGTTGGCCAATGGCAAGCTGGCGTTGCTGATAACTATCGCGCCAGCCTTGAAAAAGACAATGCCAAAAACGGCATGCGTAAAATGTTCTTCGGCATGGGCAGCTTGTCGCTGGGCGAACTGGCTGGCGAGCGCATGAAGGTTTCCCTGGAAGCCAACTCGACTGAAGACGAGCAGGATTGCTTCAGCGACAACACCCACAACGCACACTTCTACGATGCCAAAGGTGTTCGCAACATCTACCTGGGCGAGTACAAGAAAGTTGATGGCACCATGCTGACCGGCCCAAGCCTGTCTTCGCTGGTTGCCAAGGCTGACGCGAAAACTGACGAGACCCTGAAGGCTGACCTGGCTGATACCGAAGCCAAATTGCAGGTCATGGTCGACAGCGCCAACAATGGCGAGCACTACGACCAACTGATCGCGGCTGACAACGCCAAAGGCAATCAGATCGTACGTGACTCAATCGCCGCGCTGGTCAAGCAGACCGGTGCTATCGAGCAAGCTGCTGGCAAGCTCGGCATCAGCGACCTCAACCCAGACAACGCCGATCACGAGTTCTAAGCGAGACGCTTGTCGACCAAGCCGGTGCGTTAACAGCGCACCGGCTTTTTTATGCCCGGCAGCAGCGTTTTCCAGCTGAATCTCGCCCAGCACCCTGCGACCGAGTGGCGCAGGAGCGGCCAAATCGTGCTGATAACGCAAATCGCTCTTATTTAAATAGCCTTGCACTGGTACTATTGCGCGCAGTTTTTCTTGGATAGCTGCTGATGTCTGCGCTGCTACAACGCACTCTCCCACTGGCTGGCCTGGTTTTAGCCTTGGCCTTGAGCGGGTGTGATAAGCCCCCACAATTCACCCAGGCAGAACCCGGTGAAGCGCTTTCCGGCGGCAGCACCAGCGTGTCCAAGGCAGATCACAATGCCTTTTCTCAACCCTCGGCGAACCTGTCGCCGCTGCGGCGCCTGGATTTCAGTGTTGGCAACAGCTTCTTCCGTAATCCATGGGTCATCGCCCCTGCCACCACAATTGCGCGTGACGGGCTTGGCCCGCTGTTCAATACCAACGCCTGCCAAAACTGTCATATCAAGGACGGCCGCGGACATCCTCCCAAGCCAGACGCCGTTACCGCCACCTCAATGCTGGTGCGTTTGTCGATCCCGGCAACCACGGAGGAACAAGCGAAAATCATTGAAAAACTCGGTGTAGTTCCCGAGCCAACCTACGGCGGCCAATTGCAGGACATGGCCAACCCCGGCGTTGCCCCGGAAGGCAAGGTACGCATGAGCTATACCTTGAGCAGCGTCGAGCTAAAAGATGGCAGTAAAATTGAGCTGCGCAAACCGACATTGGCGATCACCCAACTCGGCTACGGCCCCATGCACCCTGACACCCTGTTCTCAGCGCGTATCGCCCCGCCCATGATTGGCCTGGGCCTACTCGAAGCCATCCCTGAGGCTGACATCCTGGCCAACGCCGACGCGGACGACAGCAATGGTGATGGCATTTCGGGCCGGCCCAATCAGGTTTGGGATGATGAGTTAGGGCAAAGCGTGCTGGGCCGTTTCGGCTGGAAAGCCGGTCAGCCCACCCTGAACCAACAAAATGCCCATGCTTTTTCCGGCGACATGGGCCTCACCACCAGCTTGTTGAAACATGACGACTGCACAGCGGCACAGGTTGATTGCCTGAAAGCCCCCAATGGTGGCGAGCCCGAAGTCAGTGACAAGTTGCTTGGCAGTATTCTGTTTTACAGCCGTAATCTGGCGGTGCCTGTGCGCCGTAATGTCGCCAGCCCTGAAGTACTCAAAGGCAAGAACCTGTTTTACCAGGCACAGTGCAATGCCTGTCATGTGGAGAAGTTCACCACCGCTGCCGATGCAGCCGAGCCAGAGTTGGCGAATCAAGCTATCCGCCCATTCACCGACCTGTTGCTACATGACATGGGGCCTGGTTTGTCTGACAATCGTCCGGAGTTTGCTGCCACTGCACAAGAATGGCGTACCCCGCCGCTGTGGGGCATTGGCTTGACCCAAGCGGTCAATGGCCACACCCAGTTTTTACACGACGGTCGAGCACGCAACCTGCTCGAAGCTATTGCCTGGCACGGAGGCGAGGCCGAAGCGGCCAAACAACGCGTTTTTGCCTTTAACGCCGAGGAGCGCAAAGCGCTGCTGGCCTTTCTGAATTCGCTATAGGAGCTGCACATGAATCGCTCACCTTTAACCCTCGCACTGTTGAGCGTTTTACTCAGCGCTTGTACGCCTGCTGATCCACAGCAGAAAGTCACCTCAGCCCTCGCCGATGGGGTGATTCTCCCCGCCTACAGTTCCTGGGCTGAAGCCGACCAAAAACTAGCCGCAAGTGGCCAGGCGTTTTGCGCAGGCAAACAAGACCTGCCGCAAGCTCGTGAGGCGTTTCTGGCTGCGCAAAGCGCATGGGCAGGCCTGCAAACCGCTCTGGTCGGGCCAATTACCGAAGGCAACAGGGCCTGGCAAGTTCAGTTCTGGCCAGACAAAAAGAACCTTGTCGCACGTCAAGTACAAGGTCTGCTGAAGAAGTACCCACAGCTCAGCGCTGCCGAGCTCGAGAAATCCAGCGTAGTCGTCCAGGGTTTGACCGCCTACGAATACATCCTGTACGACGAATCAATCGACCTGACTGACGCGCAACAGAAAGACCGCTATTGCCCGTTGATCAGTGCCATCGGCAAGCACCAGCAAAAACTTTCGGCCGAGGTACTGGCTGACTGGCAGGCTAAAGACGGTGTTGCCAGCCAATTCAAGGAATTCCCCAACCAGCGCTACGCTGAAGCACCAGAGGCGTTGGCCGACATACTGCGTAGCCAGGTGACCGCCATTGATGTGCTCAAGAAAAAGCTAGGCACACCACTGGGCCGCCAAAGCAAAGGCCAGCCACAGCCCTATCAGGCTGAAGCCTGGCGCAGCAATGCAAGCCTGGCCAACATCGCCGCCACCCTGGCCAGCGCCGAACGCCTGTGGCACGGCGCCAATCAGGATGGCATGCAAAGCTTGCTCGGCAGCGATCAAGACGCACTGAAAAAACGCATCGACGCCGCTTATCTCGACACTCGTCAACGTCTGGCAGCACTGCAACGCCCACTGTCTGAATTACTCAAGGAAGAAGACGGCCGCGCCGTTCTCAATGAGTTCTACGATAGCCTCAATGTGTTGCACCGTTTGCACGAAGGTGAGCTGGCAAGAACCCTGGGCATCCAACTCGGATTTAATGCCAATGACGGAGACTGAATGAAACGCAGAGCATTCCTCGGCCTAGCCGGCACCGCACTTGCAGCTAGCGCCTTCGGCGGCTGGACACTGGTCAACAACACCTCGCAGCCATTACTGGTCTCGGCCCGTGATGGCAGCGATGGCCAGCACTACGCAGTTGGTTACCACCTCGATGGCAGCCAGGCATTCGCGACCCAGGTCAAAGAACGTTGCCACGACGTCGTACCGCACCCTAGCCTGCCAATGGCCCTGTTTGTTGGTCGTCGCCCAAGTACAGAGAGTTACTTGATCGACACCCGCGACGGCAAGCTGCTGCAAACGCTGACCTCGCCTGCCGACCGACACTTCTATGGTCATGGCGCCTTCCACAAAGATGGCGACTGGCTTTATGCGACTGAGAACGACACGTCAGAACCCGGCCGTGGCGTCATCAGCGTATATCGCGTGCAAGGCACCAAGCTTGAGCGCGACCATGAGCTGTCGACCCATGGCGTCGGGCCACACCAATTATTGTGGCTGCCTGACGGCGAGACGCTGGTTGTAGCCAACGGCGGCATTCGAACCGAGGCCGAGAGCCGGGTCGAAATGAATCTCGACGCCATGGAACCGAGCCTGGTTCTGCTCAAGCGCGACGGCAGCCTGATCAGCAAGGAACAGCTCCCCGAACGCATGAACAGCGTCCGCCATCTAGCGATTGCCAGCGACGGCACAATTGTCAGCGGCCAGCAATACATGGGCGACATGGCGGATAAAGTGCCGTTGCTGGCGATCAAACGCCCAGGCAAGCCATTCGAGCATTTCCCCCTGGCCGAAGAGCAACGCCAAGCCATGCGCCAGTACACCGCAAGCGTGGCGATCAACAGCGAGCTACGCCTGCTGGCCATGACCGCGCCACGGGGCAACCGGGTATTTATCTGGGATCTAGACAGCGGCGCGGTAAGACTCGACGCCCCGCTGCCCGATTGCGCAGGCGTTGGTGCTGTCGAGCAGGGCTTTGTGGTCAGCTCCGGTCAGGGCCGCTGCCGACTGTACGACTGCCGTGAAGAGAAAATCGCCATGCAGCCCCTGCAATTGCCCGCTGGCTTATGGGACAACCACCTGCGTATCGCCTGAATAGCACCGCCTGCCTAATAGGTGGGCGGTCGCCTCTTTAAGACGGAAACACTCAAGAATTGACTGCTGCAGCCGAAAGAGCCCACAGCAAGCTTTTTATGTGCTGATTGCAGAACAAGGATGTTACACCACCTCATAAAATGGAGCGCACAAAGCTGCTGCAAACTCCCTGAATTGAGGTGACCCCAATGTTGTTAAAACACTCTCTGCGCGCCCAGATCCTTGCGTTGTTAAGTGGCAGCCTAGTATTGATCGTGCTTATTGCCCTGCTGTGCTTTGCATTCATGTCCAGCGGCATGCAGTCCTACCGCAACCTGATTGATGGCCCAATCCTTTCATCTCGACTGGTCAATGAAGCCAATGTTGAATTCAAGATTCAGGTGCAGGAATGGAAAAACGTATTGCTGCGGGGCAAAAATCCAGCTGACCGAGACAAATACTGGCAGCAATTTCAACACCAAGAAGCTCGCGTCCAGCAAATACTGAAAAGCCTGGCGCAAAACGCCGCGCAAACCGATAACCAGGCACTGCAAAGCCAAACGGACGCATTGATTAGCGAACACTTGGCAATGGGCAATGCTTACCGCAAAGGTTTCCAGGCATTTGTTGACGCCGATGCCGATGCCGCAGCAGGTGATGCGGCGGTCAAAGGTATCGATCGCGGCGCCAGCCAAAAGATGGAAGAACTGGTCAGCCAACTGGCCAAGCAAAGCAAAGAGCAATCGTTAATGATCGGCGAGCAAGCCAGCCAGACCTTGAGCTTGGGCATTGGCTTTATGCTGGTTTCCAGCGCCCTTGTTGGACTTGTAAGCTTGTGGTTGCTCAATCGCAACCTGATCACGCCAATCCAGCAACTGATTGAGTACATTGCTCAACTGAGTCATGGCAACTTTGCCAAACACACTCAAATCAATCGCCAGGACGAACTGGGTCGCTTGGCTAAAGCAGCCAATACCTTGCGCGACTTCCTCGCCGAAACCTTCAACCAACTGCAACGCAGCACAATAGAGCTCGACAGCGCCAGCGGCGAACTGAGTGTCATCGCCAAGGTTATGGCGCAAGGCAGTCGTGACCAGTTTTCCCGCACAGACCAGGTCGCCACCGCCATGCATGAAATGTCAGCTACCGCGCAAGAGGTAGCCAATCACGCAGGCGAGGCAGCCAATGCAGCCGATGATGCTGATCGCTCAGCACAACAAGGTGAGCAGGTGATGCAGGCGACCATCGAAACCATCACCCATATGAGCCAGGAAATAATCACCACCGCCGAGGTCATCCGCCAGCTCGAAGGCGACAGCAGCCGCATCAGCAAAGTGCTTGAAGTGATTCGAGGGATTGCCGAACAGACCAACCTGCTCGCACTCAACGCAGCGATTGAAGCGGCCCGTGCAGGTGAAGCTGGCCGGGGCTTTGCTGTAGTGGCCGATGAGGTACGCACCCTGGCCCAGCGCACAGCTGAATCCACTGCTGAAATCAACCAGATCATCAGCACCGTCCAAACGGGTGCCAGTAATGCCGTGCGTGCTATCGACAGCGGTCAAAACCTGAGCAATAAAGGCCTTGAACAAGTCACTCAAGCCGGTGTTACCTTGCAGCAAATTACAGCTGCGGTTGAGGCCATTCGCGACATGAATCGGCAGATAGCAACGGCGGCTGAAGAGCAAACCGCAGTTGCCGAGGATATTTCACGCAACCTGACCGAAATCACAACCATTGCCAGCGAAAATGAAAAGAACGTGCAGCGCACTGAAAGCGCCAGTAAAAACCTGCACAGCCTGTCAACTGGCCTCAGCGATGTAACCCAGCGTTTGAGCGCCTAAACTGACTGCGCAGCAGGCATGTACTGGCGGCATGCCTGCTGCCTTTTTCAGCTCCAAAGATGCTGGCAACACCGTCAAAACAGGTGAACTTGCCAGTTTGCGCACACACCGAAATCATTTGTTAATTGCAGTCTTTGACTTGCCCACGCAAGGGCACTAATGTTCGTCTTTGGCCAAAATTTAGGCCTTCCTTTATCTGCCAAGGATATGCAACATGTTGCTTCGCCGGATGCTAATAATGATAGGCGTGGTTGTGCTTGTGGTGCTCGCGCTGGGCGGCTACAAGGGCTACACCATCTACCAGCAAATACAAATGTTCTCAGCACCCAAGCCGGCGATCAGTGTTAGCGCCAGCCCTGTGGAAGAACTTCCCTGGCAGCAGCGGATTCCCGCGATTGGCACGCTCAAGGCAATTCAAGGCGTTGACCTGACCGTTGAAGTCAGCGGCATTGTGCAGGACGTATTGTTTAACTCAGGCGAACAGGTCAAGCAGGGCCAGGCGCTTGTGCAGATGAATAGCGATGTCGAGACTGCAAACCTGGCTACCGCCAAAGCAGACCTTGATCTGGCGCGCGTGGAGTTTGCACGCGGGAAAAAACTGGTCGCGCAACAGAACCTGTCGAAAAGCGAGTACGACCGGCTCGCGGCTGAGAACGCCAAGGCCAGTGCCAGTGTCGCTCAGCTCGAAGCCTTGCTGGCAAAAAAACGCATCCTTGCCCCGTTTAGCGGCACCATTGGTATCCGCCAGGTGGATGTCGGCGACTTCCTTTCCTCCGGTACTTATATCGCCACCTTGCAGAACACCTCGCGGCTGTACTTGGACTTCTTTCTCCCCGAGCAGGATGTTCCCGAGGTTGCGCTTGGGCAAACGATCAATTTCAAGGTCGCGGCATACCCAGAGCAGGAGTTCAGTGCAAGCATTTCCGCCATCAACCCTAAAGTCGAAGACAGCACGCGCAACGTGCAAGTCCGGGCAACCCTGAACAATCCGGACAACAAACTGCTGCCGGGTATGTTCGCCAACCTGCAACTGCTGTTGGCGGACAACAGCGCGCAAAAAGTCATTCCTGAAACAGCCGTCACCTACACCCTCTACGGTAATTCGGTGTACGTGGTCACTGAAAAGAAAGACGAACAGGGCAACTTGGTCAAAGAAGAGGATGGCAAGCCCCAACTGGTTGCCCAGCGCCGCGTAGTTGAAACTGGTGAACGGCGCGATGGAAAGGTCATCATTCTCAAAGGCCTGCAGGCCGGTGAACGGGTGGTGACCTCAGGCCAGCTCAAGCTCGATAACGACGCGCACATAAAAATCGTCGACCCTTCCCCAGTTGCGGCCAGCACGTCTGGCGCCGAACAATAAGCGGCGCCTAGCCCAAGGAATAGACATGGCTTTTACTGACCCCTTTATTCGGCGCCCGGTGTTGGCGACCGTGGTCAGTTTGTTGATCATCCTGCTCGGTTTGCAGGCCTTCAATAAACTGACCATTCGTGAATATCCGCAGCTCGAGAACGCGCTGATCACAGTCACCACCTCGTATCCCGGGGCGAATGCCGAGACGATCCAGGGCTACATCACCCAGCCCTTGCAACAGAGCCTGGCCAGCGCTGAGGGTATTGACTACATGACCTCGGTAAGTCGCCAGAACTTCTCGGTGATTTCGATTTACGCGCGTATTGGTTCCGACAGCGACCGTTTGTTTACCGAGTTGCTGGCCAAGGCCAACGAGGTCAAGAACCAGTTGCCGCAAGACGCCGAAGACCCGGTGCTGTCCAAGGAGGCGGCTGACGCCTCGGCGCTGATGTACGTGAGTTTCTACAGTGATGAGCTGACCAACCCGCAAATCACCGATTACCTGTCACGCGTCATCCAGCCAAAGCTGGCGACGCTGCCGGGCATGGCCGAAGCCGAAATTCTCGGCAACCAGGTGTTTGCCATGCGCTTGTGGCTCGACCCGGTAAAAATGGCGGCTTATGGCATCACCGCCGGTGATGTGAACACGGCAGTGCGCAGGTACAACTTCCTGTCCGCCGCTGGCGAGGTCAAGGGCGAATACGTGGTCACCAGCATTAATGCTGAGACTGACCTGAAAACGGTCGAAGGCTTTTCTAAAATCCCCCTGAAAACCGTTGGCGATAGCCGGGTCCTGATCGGTGATGTAGCACGTGTTGAGATGGGCGCTGAAAACTACGATTCGATCAGCTCATTCGATGGCATTCCCTCGGTCTACATCGGCATCAAAGGCACGCCAAGCGCCAACCCGCTGGACGTGATCAAGGAAGTGCGCAAGATCATGCCGTCGCTTGAGGCGCAGTTGCCACCCAACCTCAAGGTCTCGATCGCCTACGACGCCACGCTGTTTATCCAGGCCTCGATCGACGAAGTGGTTAAGACCCTTGGCGAAGCCATCCTGATCGTCATCATCGTGGTATTCCTGTTCCTCGGCGCGCTGCGTTCAGTGTTGATTCCGGTGATCACCATCCCGCTGTCGATGATTGGCGTGTTGTTTTTCATGCAGATCATGGGCTACTCGATCAACCTGCTGACGTTACTGGCGATGGTGCTTGCAATTGGCCTGGTGGTCGACGATGCAATCGTCGTGGTGGAAAACATCCACAGGCATATCGAAGAAGGTAAAACCCCGTTCGATGCAGCGATTGAAGGCGCGCGCGAGATTGCGGTGCCAGTGGTCTCAATGACCATCACCCTGGCGGCGGTCTATGCACCTATCGGCTTCCTCACTGGGCTTACAGGGGCGCTATTTAAAGAATTTGCCCTGACCCTGGCAGGCGCGGTCATCATCTCCGGTATCGTCGCCCTGACGCTGTCGCCGATGATGTGCTCGAAACTGCTGCGTCATGAAGAAAAGCCCAGCGGCCTGACCCACAAGCTGGACAGGATCTTCGATGCACTGAAAAACCGTTACCAGCGCAGCTTGCACAGCACCCTTGAAACCCGCGCTGTGGTGCTGGTGTTTGCGATCATCGTCATGTGCCTGATTCCAGTGCTGCTCAAGTTCACCAAAAACGAGCTGGCGCCCGAGGAAGACCAAAGCATCATCTTCATGTTTTCCAATGCCCCGCAACCGACCAACCTCGATTACCTGAACAAATACACCGATCAATTCCTGCCGATCTTCAAGGACATTCCGGAGTACAACTCCTGGTTCCAGATCAACGGCTTTAATGGTGTGCAGTCGGGTATTGGCGGCTTTCAATTGAAGCCCTGGGACCAACGCTCACGCACCCAAATGGAGTTGCTGCCCGAAGTACAGGCCAAGCTCGACCAGATCCCGGGCTTGCAGGTGTTTGCCTTCAACCTGCCTTCATTGCCGGGCACGGGGGAAGGATTGCCCTTCCAGTTCGTGGTCAACACGCCGAATGATTACGAGTCGCTGCTGGCGGTGACTGACAAGATCAAAAAGCGTGCGGAGGAATCCGGCAAGTTTGCCTTTCTCGATGTTGACTTGGCCTTCGACAAGCCAGAAGTTGTGGTCGATATCGACCGCGAAAAAGCCGCGCAGATGGGCGTATCGATGGAGGACATCGGCACGGCCCTTTCCAGTTTGCTCGGCGAGGGCGAGATCAACCGCTTTACCATCGAGGGCCGCAGCTACAAGGTTATCGCTCAAGTCGAGCGGGCTTACCGCGATAACGCCAACTGGCTGAACAGCTACTACGTGAAAAGTGAAAGTGGCGAGCTGTTACCGCTGTCGACACTGATTAAAGTCAGTGATCGTGCACGGCCAACCCAACTCAACCAGTTCCAACAGCTCAACTCGGCCATCATCCAGGGTTTCCCGATTGTCAGCATGGGCGAAGCCATCGACACGGTCCGCCAGATCGCCGAGGAAGAAGCCCCCGTAGGCTACTCATTCGACTATGCCGGCTCTGCACGACAGTACATTCAGGAAGGCACTGCGCTCTATGCAACCTTCGGCATCGCCCTGGCGCTGATCTTCCTGGTTCTGGCGGCGCAATTCGAGAGCTTCCGCGACCCGCTGGTGATCATGGTCACGGTACCGCTGTCGATTTGTGGCGCATTGATACCGCTGTTTCTCGGGCTCTCGAGTATGAATATCTATACGCAGGTTGGCTTGGTGACCTTGATCGGACTCATCACCAAGCACGGTATTCTGATCGTCGAGTTTGCCAACCAGTTGCGCCGCGAAAAAGGGATGTCGCGCCGCCAGGCGATTGAAGAAGCTGCCTCGATTCGCCTGCGGCCAGTGTTGATGACCACCGCTGCCATGGTCTTCGGCATGGTGCCACTGATTCTGGCAACAGGTGCAGGCGCAGTGAGCCGGTTTGATATCGGCCTGGTGATTGCCACGGGCATGACCGTAGGCACCCTCTTCACCTTGTTCGTACTGCCTTGCGTCTATACCTTGATTGCGCACCCCGACACAAAACCTGAAACCGCTGGCGAGCAAGCGCCAGTAACAGCCTAAGCCCAGCCATTAGGTCCAAGCATGCAAAAGCCCTGCACTCGCAGGGCTTTTTGTTGAACACTGATCCTGCTTTCGGACGGTTTAGCGCATGCCTTGTGACATACCAAACATAAACAGCAGCAGGTCGCCGTCAGGTTTTTCCGGCGTATCCGTCCGCTGACTGGCCGGCAGCGGGCAATAGCCCTGGCTGAAGCCGGTGATGACTTGCGGGGTATTTTCATTCCAGGCGGCGAATGCCACGGACGTCACACCCAGGGCGCCGACCAAGAACAAACTTCGAGCAAATTCTAACTTCATTACTGCAACCTCTTGATAGCGCTGCCAAACGCTGTTTTCTTACCCTAGAACACCTGGCGAAATCTTGTCAGCTTATGCGACAAGCGGTCGACACAAGATTGCAGCATCTACAGGCTCACTCAAGCCAGGGTTCGAGCCTCACAGCCTGTGATTGGTTCCATCTGATTGATATTCACCGATGGCTCGTGAAAAACCTGTCAATTTCGGGGCCTGAAACTTCACTTCCTCAATTTATCGATCAATGGTTAAGGAATTGCAGGCAAAAAAAACCCCGCGACAAGCGCGGGGTTTTTGGTGCGGGGCTGGATTACATCATGCCGCCCATGCCACCCATACCACCCATGCCGCCCATGTCAGGCATTGCAGGGGCTTTGTCGTCAGCTACTTCAGCGATCATCGCTTCGGTAGTGATCATCAGGCTGCCGATAGAGGAAGCCGCTTGCAGCGCCGAGCGAGTCACTTTAGCTGGATCGAGGATACCCATTTCGATCATGTCGCCGTACACGCCAGTCGCAGCGTTGTAACCGTAGTTACCTTCGCCTTGCTTGACCTTGTCGACTACAACGCTTGGCTCGTCACCAGCGTTAGCAACGATCTGACGCAGTGGCGCTTCAACCGCACGACGCAGCAGAGCGATACCAACGTTCTGGTCATCGTTGTCGCCTTTGAGGTCAACGATAGCCTGCAGAGCGCGAACCAGTGCCACACCACCGCCAGGAACCACGCCTTCTTCAACCGCAGCACGGGTAGCGTGCAGGGCGTCTTCAACGCGGGCTTTCTTCTCTTTCATTTCAACTTCGGTACCAGCGCCGACCTTGATTACCGCAACACCGCCAGCCAATTTGGCCAGACGCTCTTGCAGCTTCTCTTTGTCGTAGTCCGAAGAAGTGTCTTCAACCTGCTTGCGGATCTGAGCAACGCGGGCTTCGATATCAACCTGCTGACCAGCACCGTCGATGATGGTGGTGTTTTCTTTGCTCAGGATTACGCGCTTGGCGTTACCCAGGTGCTCAAGGGTAGTGCCTTCAAGGCTCAGGCCCACTTCTTCAGAGATCACGGTACCGCCAGTCAGGATCGCGATGTCCTGCAGCATGGCTTTACGACGGTCACCGAAGCCTGGCGCCTTAACAGCAGCAACCTTCACGATACCGCGCATGTTGTTCACAACCAGAGTCGCCAGGGCTTCGCCTTCAACGTCTTCAGCAACGATCAGCAGCGGACGACCGGCTTTGGCAACAGCTTCCAGCACCGGCAGCATTTCGCGGATGTTGGAGATTTTCTTGTCGACCAGCAGGATCAGCGGGGTTTCAAGCTCAGCAACCATGGTGTCTGGCTTGTTGATGAAGTATGGCGACAGGTAGCCGCGGTCAAACTGCATGCCTTCTACAACAGACAGTTCGTTTTCCAGGCCCGAGCCTTCTTCAACGGTGATCACGCCTTCTTTACCGACTTTTTCCATGGCTTCGGCAATGATGTCGCCGATGGAGTTGTCGGAGTTGGCCGAAATAGTACCAACCTGGGCAATGGCTTTGGTGTCAGCGCAAGGCTTGGACAGGTTCTTCAGCTCTTTGACAATAGCGATGGTCGCCTTGTCGATGCCGCGCTTCAGGTCCATTGGGTTCATGCCAGCAGCGACAGCCTTGAGGCCTTCGTTGACGATAGCCTGAGCCAGAACAGTAGCGGTAGTTGTACCGTCGCCTGCTGCGTCATTCGCCTTGGAGGCAACGTCTTTAACCAGCTGAGCGCCCATGTTCTCAAAGCGATCTTTCAGCTCGATTTCTTTAGCAACAGAAACGCCGTCTTTGGTGATGGTTGGAGCACCGAAGCTCTTTTCCAGAACCACGTTACGGCCTTTAGGGCCCAGTGTTGCTTTTACAGCGTCAGCCAGGACGTTTACACCGGCGAGCATTTTTTTACGAGCGGAGTCGCCGAACTTAACTTCTTTAGCAGCCATGGAAATGGTTCCTCAATTCTTGACGGTTAAACGGAGATTCGTGGAAATCAGGCTTCAACAACAGCCAGGATTTCGCTTTCACCCATTACCAACAGGTCTTCGCCATCAACTTTGACGGTGTTGCTACCGGAGTAAGGGCCGAACACAACCTTGTCACCAACCTTGACGGCCAGTGCACGAACTTCGCCGTTGTCCAGTACGCGACCAGTGCCGACGGCAACGATCTCGCCTTGATTAGGCTTTTCTGCAGCGGAACCTGGCAGCACGATACCGCCAGCGGTCTTGGTTTCTTCTTCGCTGCGGCGAATCACTACGCGGTCATGCAGAGGACGAAGCTTCATTGTCGATCTCTCCCAATAGATTGTTTTATCAGCCGGTGTCTTCACCGACGGTTAGCAAAGTCCGGCGTTGCCGGTAGCGTTGCGCGATGCGCAACGCTGAAGTCTGTTCTGTCTAAATGACAGAAAACCTTGCGGTGTCTGGTACATGTGGGCGCAAAAGAGGATTTCAAGGGCGATCAGTAATTTTTTTTACAATAAACCCGGCACTTACAGGCCTCAGCAGGCGCCTGTGGCCTGCTTGATAGACAGCTGGATCGCGCCCAATAAAAACCCGCGCTGGGCGCGGGCTGGTTTTAGGGTCAAAGCACTGAGTTAATCGCGACGTTCGTATTCGCCTTCAAGCACATTGGGGCGCGAATCCCCTGGGCGCCGCGCCGCAGCCAGGTCATCAGCAAATGCACGCTGGCGCGCAGCTTGCTCAGCTGTCCGGGCGCGTATTTTTCCAACGAAAATACGGCGAGTGAACGGAATCAAGCAAAGCAGGCCGAAAATGTCGCTGATAAAACCAGGCAGCAGCAGCAAACCACCACCGACGGCAATCATTAAACCTTCAAGGACTTCCTGCTCCGGCAATTCACCACGAGCCAGTCGTTCACGGGCGCGGAATGCCGTGGCGATCCCGGCTACACGCAGAAGAATGCTACCCAGTACGGCAGAGCCGACTACCAGCAAAATGGTCGGTATCGCACCAATTGCGCCACCTACCTTGATCAATACGGCCAGCTCGATGAGCGGGAACAAAAGAAATAAAAACAAAAAAGCACGCATCAGAATTTCCTTAACGGAAGAACAGCTTCCTGTGAGGATGAAGTATGGGTTCGCGCACTTAATTCAAGCTTAAGCAGGATTATTTCCCGGCCATTCATCGGCGTGAGCCAGTGCCACCAAGGCCTGGCGCACCGCTCCAGGAGTGTTACAAATTGTTGGAAAGGCCAACCAATAGATACTTTTAGCGATACGCAGGTGAAAACCTTCGCTATCAATACCCACCAACTGGGCCGGTGGGCTGGCTGGCAAACCCGCGAGTTCGACATAGTGGGCGATAGCCTTGCTGTGATCGGCATTCATATGCTCAACCATGCTCATCTCGGCTTCGCCAGCAAACTCGTTAGCCAGCGTAACCTGGTCAATCCAGTGAATAGCGCCAAAGCCACCGATGTAACGACTTCTCACGGGGTCAAGGCGCCAGAAGTCAAAATCATGGGCCCTATGATAGTCCGCTGACTCTGGGAAATACCGGTAATAGCGTTCGGCTGCAGCCTCGATCGATTGGGGATCTTCCAGTCGGTGCGCCTCGGCCAAAATGGTCAAGCGCCCGGCAGCCTGAACATCTTCAGCCGCACGTTCGCCGACGAGGATCGAGCATTTCGGGTCACGCTGCAGATTATGAGTGTGCTGGGCAATGCGACTGATAAGAATCAGCGGGCAGCCCTGCGCATCCAGGCAATAAGGCACCACTGAGCCGAAAGGAAAGCCTGGCATGCTCTTGGAGTGCGTCGAAAGTACGCCACGGTATTCCTTGAGCAGCAATTCTCGGGCATGCTTAGCCGCGCTAACGCTCATTTAATGACTCCCTGCAGAATAATCGTCACAAAAAAGAAATTTGAATGACTGCTGACAACCCGCTCGCGCGAGACTGAATGCTTAAAACCAATAGAAGCACCCGCTGAAAATGAGCAGTTTACGCGCTGCTGATATTTTTGTTCAGCAGGTTTCGCCTCTCTTTTGAATGAAGCAGTGAATCGCTGAGCACTGAATGGCTGCCGCAGGGGGCATACATACATTTTGGATAGGAAACTTTCATGCAACTGCAAGACAAAGTCATCATTATCACCGGCGGCTGCCAAGGCCTGGGCCGCGCCATGGGTGAATATTTGGCAAGCAAGGGTGCCAAACTGGCACTGGTCGACCTCAATCAAGAGCGCCTCGACGAGGCCGTGGCTGCATGCAAGGCATTAGGCGCAGAGGCCCGCGCCTACCTGTGCAACGTTGCCAATGAAGAGCAGGTCACGCATATGGTCAGCCAAGTGGCTGAAGACTTCGGCGCCATCAACGGCTTGGTTAACAACGCCGGAATCTTGCGCGACGGCCTGACCGTCAAAGTCAAAGACGGCGAGATGAGCAAAATGAGCCTGGCGCAGTGGCAAGCCGTTATCGACGTCAACCTGACGGGCGTGTTCCTCTGCACCCGTGAAGTCGCAGCCAAGATGATTGAGCTGAAGAATCAAGGCGCGATCATCAACATTTCGTCAATTTCACGCGCAGGCAACATGGGCCAGGCCAACTACTCAGCAGCCAAGGCTGGTGTGGCTGCTGACACCGTAGTCTGGGCCAAAGAACTGGCGCGTTACGGTATCCGCGTTGCGGGCGTTGCCCCTGGCTTTATCGAAACAGAGATGGTTGCCAGCATGAAGCCAGAAGCACTGGAGAAAATGACTTCGGGCATTCCGCTGCGCCGTCTGGGCAAGCCAGATGAAATCGCCCACTCGGTGGCCTACATTCTCGAAAACGATTACTACACAGGTCGGATTCTCGAGCTTGATGGCGGCCTGCGCCTGTAATCGCCCTTGCCGCAGCGATTATAGAAAAGCCCCGCATGCGGGGCTTTTCTGCTTACATCAGGCGATAATTACCAACCAACACCAAACCCCAGGCTGTAGCGGGTTTCATCCAGTTCGTTGTCGGAGTCGCCGCCACTGACCAAATCCTTCTCGGCCTTCATATTGAGCGAGGCCCAGTCGGTCACCTTGTAGCGCAAGCCAACTTCGGCATCGAAGGTATATTCCGCGACGTTATCAAGCGGTTTACCGACCTCACCCGTAGTGAAGAACTCAACAGCCTTACCCAGCAAATAGCGGTTGTAATCCCACTTGCCGCTAATTGCGTAGAAGTTTGTCTCGTCGCCGTTGGCATACTCGTAATCAGTCCGGTTGATCAGCCCGGCGATAGAGAAAGCACCCAGCTCATCATCCCAGAACTGGTAACCGGGACCGGTACCGACAGTGCGCTGACGCTCCAGGTCTTCGACCTTGTCGCGCTTGTACTCAAGGCGCCCCTGCCAGAACCAGTGCTCATCGAGGAAGCGGTCAAGTGCATACTCGGCATCCCAGTTGTCGGTTGTCACTACATGATCCGACAGCTCCCGGTTATAGCCAGCTGTTGCATTGTGCCGCCAACGGCCGTGGCGGGCCTGGGTCTTCAGATCGAGGTCGTAATCATCGGTATCGGTTTCAGAGCGCTTGAAATCAAAAGCTGCGTCGATATTACCGCGCCACGTCAAGTCTTCGACAACCGGCTTGGGTTTCATTATCTGGCTAATGCTCGCCAACTCAATGGTGCGAGGCGCCTCACCATTGACCAGCACGACTTGCCCCTCCTCGCCAGCACGCAATGATTTTGCGCGTTCGCCAGTCGAGTCATCTTCTTTGACCAACAATTCGCGATCGCTTTCCAGCGTCTTGACCTTGCTCCAGGCCAACGGAATCGCTCCACCATAATCGGTTTGCAGGAGTAATTTGTTGCCGTCGAAGAATTTGATTGTCCCGGTTAGGCGATCGCCATTTTTTAGCCAGACGGTATCGGCCAAAAGTGGGGATGCGACCAATGACAAGCTGAGGCTCAATAAGGTACGGAAAATTCGTTGTGAAAACATAGTTGGACTATGACTGCTCGGATTCTAGAAAAGTCGCGCATTATCTACATCCACGACGCCTGAACAAGCACTGACCGGGCTTTTACAGTCAAGTTCAGGATTTTCCGATCAAACGACTCAGGTATTGCCTACCAACCCACGCCCACACCAATCAGAAAGCTCTCATCGCTGTTATCTCCAACTTGCGCTTCGATTCGGTCAAGCTCATACAAAATCGACAACCGGGCCCAGTCATTGAGCCGGTAGCGCAGGCCCACTTCGCTTTCTGAGACATAGTCAATTTCACTGATTTCAGGAAAATGGATTTCTGCGTTGGTGTAGAACTCCAGACGAGTGCCCCACAACAAACGCTTGTAATCCCAAACCAGCGAATAAGTGCGAAAACTCAAATCGCCACCCGGATAATCAAACCTGATCCGATTGACCTGCCCAATCAAATCAAACCGCCCCAACGAATCATCCCAGAATCGGTAGCCGGGACCGGTGCCGATGATTTGCTGCTTTTCGACGAATTCAATGTGATCGACTTGCTGTTCACCACCGAAACGCCAAAACCAATGTTCGGTCAGAAATCGGTCAATATCGTATTCAAGGTCCCAGTTGTCATCGGTCACTCGATCATTTTTAGTCTCGCGCTGAAACTCACCACTCATGACCTGCCGCCAGCGGCCTTGCTCGATCCGGGTATTGCCCTTGAGCCTGAACTCATCGGAATTATCGTCTTTGCGCTGCAGGTCAAGCTTGGCGTCCAGATTGCCCTCCCAGGTAAAGTCTTGGAGGAACTCACGAGGCGGAACCAAACGCGTCACACTGGCCAGAGGCACGGTTTCAGTGGTGCCATCAGTGATACGCACCATTCCTTTGCCAGCGGCGGCTAGGCGCTCGCTGTGCTTGCTGTCCAAGCCATGGCGGCGAATTAACAGCGGCTGCTCGGAACTCAGAGTTTCGATATCAGACCAGTTGATTAATACTTGGCCTGCATACTTGGTCTTTAACGACAATTTCCCGCCCTCAAGCAGGATAATTTCGCCGCTGAGGCGGTCACCATTATTCAGCCAGACCGTATCAGCCATAAGCGGCGCAGCAACCCCCAATGAGATTAAGAGCAAACAGGTACGCAGCCACATGATTGATCACCCAGACATTGGACAGGTTAAATCAGCCAAGGATGCCGCCTTGCTATCATCCAAAGCAAGCCAACAAGAGCGTCGAACTGCGCTGTATACCGTGTTGGCACAGATTCCTGAGGGATGTGTTGTCAGCTACGGCCAACTGGCCGAGCTCGCCGGTTTAGGCCGCGCTGCGCGCTGGGTTGGCAGCACCTTGAGCAAACTGCCGGACGGCAGCACTTTACCCTGGCACCGCGTGGTGGCAGCCGGAGGCAGGCTGAGCTTGAGTGCAGGTAGCCATAGCGGTGCAGAGCAACGCGCCAGATTGCGCTCAGAAGGCATAACAATTCGAGGGGAAAAGGTGGATATCCGACGGCACGGCTGGCGTCCAATGGAGCACAGCGGTTAGAGTGCGCCCTTTGTTAAGTATTTCTCTAGGCTGAAACCTGCCCAATGCCTCAAAAAAGCTGGCGCGAAGCCCTCGCCGCCTACTCTAGCCCCTCGACCCTGGTACTGCTGCTACTTGGATTCGCTGCCGGCATGCCTTACATGCTGGTATTTTCCACGCTTTCAGTATGGCTGCGTGAAGCTGGTGTTGCGCGTGAAACCATCGGCTTTGCTAGCCTGATCGGCCTTGCATACGCCTTCAAATGGGTCTGGTCACCCTTGCTCGACCAGTGGAGTCTGCCGTTGCTGGGGAGACTCGGGCGACGCCGCTCGTGGTTGGTGCTCTCACAGTTATTGATTGTGATCGGCATGGCTGGCATGGCCATGTGCGACCCGCAAACCCGCCTGACCTGGTTGATTGCACTTGCGGTATTGGTCGCATTCGCCTCCGCCACCCAAGACATTGCAGTCGATGCCTACCGCCTGGAGATCGTTGACGACAGCCGCCAAGCTGCGCTGGCGGCCAGCTACATGGCCGGCTACCGCATCGCCGCACTGCTGGCCACGGCCGGCGCCCTGTACTTTGCAGAAGGTTTCGGCTCAACCACGCAGCTTTACCAATTCAGTGCCTGGTCGAGCACCTACTTGGTATTTGCCCTGCTGATGGTGCCTGCGCTGATTACCAGCCTGTGGATGCGTGAACCCGATGTGCCGATCCGCACGCAAATGGCTGCCGCACGCTACGGTTTTAGCCATCAGATTGCCTCGGTACTGGTGCTGATTGTCCTGCTGGTTTCAGTACCGGCGATGTTTACCCAACTCTATAACACCGACTTCGCCAGCGTTATATCGGGCCAGATGAGCATGCTCGACTTGCTGCTGACCGACCGGGCATTTCTGCGCGCCTTGCTCTACACCATTCTCACCACCCTGTGCCTGTCGAACATGGGGCGGCGCAGCCTGGCACCGGTGCTGACCCCTATTAACGACTTCGCCATGCGCTACCGTTGGCAAGCCTTCGTGTTGCTCGGCCTGATTGCCACCTACCGCATGTCCGATACCGTGATGGGCGTGATGGCTAACGTGTTCTACATCGATCAGGGCTTCACCAAAGACCAGATCGCCAGCGTCAGCAAATTGTTCGGCCTGGTCATGACCCTGATGGGCGCAGGCTTTGGCGGACTATTGATCGTACGCTTCGGGATCCTGCCTATCCTGTTTATCGGCGGAGCCGCATCGGCAGCGACCAACATACTGTTCCTCATGCTTGCAGGCATGGGCGCAAACCTGAATATGCTGATCATTACCATATCAGCGGATAACTTCAGTGCCGGCCTCGCCACTGCGGCGTTCGTTGCCTATTTATCCAGCCTGACCAACCTCAAGTTCTCAGCGACTCAATACGCCCTGCTCAGTTCGATCATGCTGCTCTTGCCGCGACTGATTGGCGGTTACTCCGGGGTTATGGTCGAAAAATTTGGTTACCCGCACTTCTTCCTGATCACCGCTCTACTGGGCGTACCAACGCTATTCCTGATCCTCATCCAATGGCGCCGCGAGGGCTCACAACCTCACGGCGATCCCCATTCGCCTGCTCAAACGCCCCAAGCGCCCGGTTCGACCAAGCAAGCCTGACCCCCTCCCCCCGAAGTGTGGCTGCCGAATAAGCAGATGCACTTTAAGTAACAAATAAAGGGTTAACTACGGCGATATCACCCAAAAGTGGTGGTATCGTTGGCGGCTTGCTTAGACTTTTACCAGGGTTATCAAGCCCAAATAATAATGAAACCAGCACCATGCTTAACGAAGCCGCAGCCAACCTGATGTTGCTGCACGGCAGAAGGTGACTGGTTTTTGCTACGGAGCACATATGCAATCAGTGCAACATTCAGCCTCCAGTGCCGAAGACAATATGTTTGAAGCCTGGTGGGCAAAACAAGGTGAATGGGTTGAAGAACCCAATGTCAGGCGCGGCGGCGAAAGCGGTGTCCAGCGCATTTATGACGACAATGGCAACCTGCTCTACTCCAAGCGCCAGACCGGGCATATACATCGCAGCTGGCGGCATCCATTTGGCCGCCTGACAGTTCTACGTGAGCGTGATGCGCTTACTGGCGCAAGCCAGGCTGGGGTCAATGTACCCAAGATTGTTTACTGCGCTACCAGCGGTGAGCGCGGCCTGTTGGTTACGGCGGCACTAGAAGGCTATCAAACCATTGAAGACTGGTACGCTGGTGGCGGTCGCGAGCAATATAGCGAGGCCCTGCACAGCCAGTTGCTGCAGACTGTCGGCGTCAACATCGCTCGCCTGAACCGCGCGCGCTGGCAACATGGCTGCATCTACGCCAAGCACGTGTTTGTTTATGTCGAGGGAGAAGGCGCTTCGGCCAAGGCCCACGCAGCGCTATTGGATCTGGAAAAGTGCCGTCAACGCCTGACCAGCAAACAAGCCGCATTGCACGACATGAAGCAGTTGCGCCGCCATTCCAACTGGAGCGCAGCCGACTGGAAAATCCTTAAAGATGCTTACGAACAGGAATTTGGTCGCACGTTGAGCGAACTGCCCGACTGATCAAGCCTTAAAGCCCCCCGCCAGGCGGCCTGGCGGGGCTCTATCCGTCACACTTGAAGCCTTAGGCCTTGGGCGCCTGGACCATGTGCATGACACGCTGTGGGAACGGAATGCCAATACCCGCCTCAGTCAACTCCACCTTGGTTCTTTCGGTGAAATCAAACGTCACCGGCCAATAATCCCCCGTCGCGACCCAAACACGCAGCACCAGATTTACCGAGCTTTCACCCAACCCCGTCACATACACCACAGGCTCTGGCGAAGTATGCACCCGCGGGTCCTGGGCGATTTTGAGCAACACTTCACGGGCTGTTTTGATGTCGCTGGAATAATCGATACCCACAGCGATATCAGCACGCCGCTTGGGCTCTCGCGAGTAATTGGTGATATTGCCGTTCGACAGACTGCCATTCGGCACGATAATGACCTTGTTATCGGCCGTTTTCAGTGTGGTGTGGAAGATCTGAATGGTGTCGACTGTACCGCCCACGCCTTGACCTTCGATCCAGTCACCGACGCGAAACGGGCGGAACATCATGATCAGCACGCCACCCGCAAAGTTAGCCAGGCTGCCTTGCAGGGCCAAGCCAATAGCCAGGCCAGCAGCACCAATCACGGCGATGAATGAAGTGGTTTCAACACCAATCATCGAAGCAACGCTGATCACCAGCAATATTTTCAGGATGATATTGGCCAGGCTGCCAATAAAGCCATTGAGCGCCGGGTCAAACTTGCGCGCACTGAGCATGTTCGAAACGCGGCGGGTCAATGAATTGATCAACCACCAGCCAATGCACAGGGTCAATAAGGCCAAACCGAACTTCAAGCTATAACTCACGATAATCGGCAACCATGCCTCGGACATCGTGAGAATTTGATCGACAGTTATATCCATGGAGCACTCCCTTTATAAACAATCACGCACCAAACCCAATGCGTAAAACGAAATCGCCACGGCAAGCCATGGCGATTGAATTGCAATTACACCTTTTTGCGACGGCAAAGCGCCAGCAAGGTTCAATCCCCTTGGGCTTAATCGCGGAAATTGTTGAATTGCAGCGGCATTCCTAACTCTTTGGCACGCAATACAGCGATTGCCTCTTGCAAGTCATCGCGCTTCTTGCCGGTTACGCGCACCTGTTCGCCTTGAATGGCAGCCTGCACCTTAAGCTTGGCATCCTTGATGTGAGCGACAATTTTTTTCGCCAGCTCCTTATCAATACCTTCACGCAGGATAACTTCCTGCTTCATGGATTTACCTGAGGCGTAGGCATCCTTGAACTCAAGGCATTGCACATCAATCTTGCGCTTGACCAGGCTGAGCTTGAGAATTTCAGCCATTTGCTCCAGCTGGAAATCTGCATCAGCGGTCAAGGTAACGGTTAAATCCTTGGCTTCGAAACTGCCTTTACCGCGAAGGTCATAACGACGCTCCAGCTCTTTCATGGCATTGTCGATGGCATTGGTCACTTCGTGTTTATCCAGCTCGGACACCACGTCGAACGAAGGCATGGGTTTCCTCCTGTATTTGGCGCGACCCACATCACGAATGGACCGCAGATTGCTTGACGAGAAAAAATCTTAGCCATTATATATCCTCAGCGGCATCGAGTGCCCAGCGGTGTCCCCGTTCACGCCACCTTTTGTGAGTTTCAAATGCCCAACCCACACCTCAGTATCATGGTGGTGGACGATGCCAAGTTCTCCAGTGCAATTATCGGTCGCACGCTGAGTCAGGCCGGATACGTCGACATCCGCTTCGCCAACAGCGCCAGCGAGGCACTCAAGCAGCTTGAGGCACGCCCCGCGAGCGTGGTCCTGGCTGACTGGCTGATGCCCGAAACAGATGGTTTGATACTCACCTCCCAAATTCGCCAACTGGATGAAACCTCGGATCATTACACCTACGTGATCTTGCTTACGGGCAAGGAAGGTGAAAATGTCCTGAGCGAAGCCTTTGACAGCGGCGTGGACGACTTTATCAACAAATCAGTGATGAATGAGCAACTGGTGCCACGTGTGTTCGCGGCCGACCGACTCTGCAACACACTGCAGCGCCTACTGATCGAGAATCGCCTGCTGACCGACAATATCGCCAGCCTTGAGCAGCGTAACCTGGTCGATTCCCTTACCGGACTGGGCAACTCGCGTTACCTGGAGCGAAAGCTTGAAACAGGCCTACGCAATGTCGAGTCACGCGGCGGAGCCCTGGGTTACCTGTTGATTGGCCTGCAAGAGGCCAACGAACTGCGTAGCCAATACGGGGAGCCCCTCTATAACGAGCTGTTACACAGCGTTGGCAGGCGTCTGCAACAACTGGTGCGCCCGCTGGATGTGCTGACCCGCCTGGATGACAATCACTTTGGCTTGATTACCTTGTTGTCCAACCTGCAAGAGTGCTCGCCGAGTAGCTTCAAACGCCTGCATGAGGGCCTCAACCTCAAGGCCTTCAAAACCAGTGAGGGCTTTATCAGCCTCAAGGCTGGGGTTTGCTTGGTCGGCTTGGATAACCGCAACTTGCCGGTCAGCCCTGCCGAGCTGATCAGCAGCGCCAAGCAACTTCTGCCTGAAGCCTATGCCAGCGGCCGCGTCGCAGCGATGCGACTGCCCGAGGCGGTGTGAGCAGTCGCTGGCATGTGCTCGGCGCAGGCTCGCTAGGCAGCCTGTGGGCCGCGCGACTGTTTCGCAGCGGTTGCGATGTCGAGTTGATTTTGCGCAGCCGGCAACGCCTTGCGCAATACCAGCAAGCGGGCGGATTGACGCTGACCGAAAACGAACAGGTTCAGCGCTACCCGATACCTGCTGTCAGCATCGATACCTGCGGCCCGGTGTCGAGATTACTGCTGGCCTGCAAGGCCTACGATGCATCAGTAGCCATCAGCCAGGTGGCGCCACTGCTCACAGCCGATGCAGAGGTTATCCTGCTGCAAAATGGCTTGGGCAGCCAGGATCAGGTCGCGACGCTTATCCCGCAGGCACGCTGTATTTTGGCTTCGAGCACTGAAGGCGCATTTCGCCAGGCAGATTTTTCCACAGTGTTTGCCGGCCAGGGCCATACCTGGCTTGGTGATCCGCTGCAGCCAAGCCCGCCACGCTGGCTTGAGGATCTACTGCGCAGCCAGATCAATCACAACTGGACGGACGACATTACCAGCCGACTGTGGCGCAAACTGGCACTCAACTGCGCAATTAACCCACTCACAGTGTTGTATGACTGCCGCAACGGCGGGCTGCTGGAGCATCAGGCTGAAGTGGCCAGCCTGTGCAATGAACTCAGCCTGTTACTCCAGGCTTACACCACTCCATCGGCAGCAGCAGGCCTGCATGAGGACGTGTTGCGCGTGATAAACGCCACGGCGGCTAACTATTCATCGATGCATCAGGATGTTGCGCAGAAGCGCCGCACCGAGATTGCCTACCTGATCGGCTACGCTTGCGCTGGCGCAGAGCGCAAACACCTGCAATTGCCTGAGTTGAGAGCCTTGAACGATAGGCTTGGCAACTACCTTGCCGCACACGGATTGCCCCGCCACTAGCACCACGCTACCCTCATAGCACTTTAGTCATCGCGATCTGTGCTGCCATGTCCTTGCGCCAACACCTAGAAAACCTGCCAGTTGGCCGGAAAATGCTCGCAGCGCTGCTGGTGCTCGTCATCGCTGTGTTGCTGGTTGCCAACCTGGCCTTTATCAGCGCTGCTTACTGGATTTCCCAGCAAAGCATGGCGCCGCAAGCCATGCACACCCTTGGCCGGATTATCGCCAGCCCTGCGCTGAGCAAAAAAGCCTTGAGCTCTGCCGAAGAGGCCCAGGCCGTGCTCAAGCGACTGGATGACTACCCTCCGCTGCGTGGCGCGGTGATCTACGGTAGTGATGGGCGCAGCCTCGCGCAATTACAGCGCGGTGAAAAACTCGATATGCCCGAGCGCCTGGACAAGCTCGACTCCTGGCGCGTCACCGAGTTTCGCAGCAACCAACTGATTGAACTGCCTCAGTCCAACGGGCAACCCGGCCACCTGCTGCTGGTCGCTTCCAGCGAGCTTGCGGGCGCGTTCTATACCGGCACCTGGACCGCCAGCCTGGTTATCTTGATCATCAGCGCCATGCTCTGGTTTCTGGTCGCACGCCAAATTCGGCGCCTGATCACCAAGCCGATTCGCAAGCTCGAGGAACTGTCTCGGCAAGTGACCCGTGAAGAAAATTACTCACTGCGCGCCAAACGCGGCAATAAAGACGAAATTGGCAGCCTTGCGGATGCCTTCAACACCATGCTGATGCGCATCGAGGCCCGTGAGCAACAACTAAAACGTGCCCGCGACGAATCACAAACAGCCTTCGGTCAGGCCCAACAACTGGCTGAAGAAACCCGTCATTCGAACCGCAAACTTGAGTTGGAAGTGCAGTTTCGCAGCAAGATAGAAAAGAAACTCACAGGCTTTCAGAACTACCTCAACAGCATCATCGACTCAATGCCCTCTGCGCTCATTGCCCTGGATGACGAGTTGTATGTGACCCAATGGAACCAGGAGGCGAGCGCCCTCTCGGGCACCACGCTGGATGAAGCACTGAACCAGCCCGTATTTTTAGCCTTCCCCCACCTCAAGCTCTATCTCAATCAACTCAAGCGCACGATCGACAGGCATCAGGTAGAAAAGATCGAACGCATCACTTGGAGTCGAGATGGCCAGCCGCACCATTTTGCCCTGACCTTCTACCCGTTGACGGGCGTTAGCGGACGCGGCGTCGTCATCAGAATTGACGACATTACCCAGCGCCTCAATCTTGAGGAAGTCATGGTGCAATCCGAAAAGATGCTTTCCGTCGGTGGTTTAGCGGCGGGCATGGCCCATGAGATCAACAATCCGCTTGGCGCTATCTTGCATAACGTGCAAAACATTCGTCGGCGCTTGTCTCCCGAGCTTGAGCGAAACCGCGAGATAGCCACTCAAGAAAATATTTCACTGGAAGCCATCGACCGCTACTTGCAGGCCAGGGATATTCCCCAGCTACTCTGTGGGATCCAGCAAGCGGGCACCCGGGCCGCCAAGATCGTCAGCCACATGCTCAACTTCAGCCGCCTGAGCAACCGCCAGTTGATCCCTTGTAACCTGCCCGGTCTCATCGACCAGGCGCTTGAAATCGCCAGCAATGACTTTGACCTGACTGAGCGCTTCGACTTCAAGAGCCTGATTATCGAGCGCGAATTCGACCCCATGCTCGGCCCGGTTCCGGCAACCGCGAATGAGCTGGAGCAGGTTCTGCTCAACTTGCTGAAAAACGCAGCACAGGCGATCCACCAACGTGATGATCAACGCACGCCAGGGAAGATCAGCTTGCGCACCCGCCTGAACCCACCATGGGCAATCATTGAGGTTGAAGACAACGGGATTGGTATGCCTGAATCCGTGCGCAAACGCATATTCGAACCCTTTTTCACCACCAAGGAAGTCGGCCAAGGTACAGGCCTGGGTTTATCGGTGTCTTACTTCATTATCACCAACAACCACAAAGGCCAGATGGAAGTGCAAGCCAACAAGAATAAAGGCACCTGCTTTATCCTGCGCCTCCCCCTGACAGCACCAGCTCAGACCACAGGTTTATAAACATGGGATTTCGACTCTCGAAGATTTACACACGTACTGGCGACGCTGGCGAAACGGGCCTGGCCGATGGGCGGCGAGTGGCTAAAGATCACCCCCGCGTTGAAGCCATGGGGGAAATAGACACGCTTAACAGCCATATCGGCCTGCTGATTGCCGAGCTACAGGAGCTAGCAGAGCAACACCCTGGGTTTGGCGATGTGATTGCGGTTCTCGAACCTTGCCAGCATCGTTTGTTTGACCTGGGCGGCGAGTTGGCGATGCCCGACTATCAAGCCTTGCAAACGGTTGAGGTTGAGCGCTTGGAGCAGGCGATTGATCGCTGGAATGAGGTCCTGGGTCCGCTGGAAAACTTCATCCTGCCGGGCGGTTCGAAACTCGTCGCCCAAGCCCATATTTGCCGAAGCCTGGCCCGCAGTGCCGAGCGGCGCTGCCAGCAACTGAACGCAGAAGAACCCATACGCAAGGTTGGCCTGACTTATATCAACCGCATGTCTGACCTGCTGTTTGTTGCAGCAAGAATCATTGCGCGGCACCAACATGTCAGCGAGGTGCTCTGGCAAGCGGCGCCCAAACAGGCTTAGTAAATAGCGTCAGCAACGTCCAAGTGAATTCCGTCGTGTACTGGATGCTTTCAGCCACCAGTTGTGGCAACAGATATTGGCTGTATTGGCTAAACCATGATGGGCAAGCTTGCATTGCCTCACCCGACGCATTGCTTAAAGCAAACTCAACTGGCTTTCGAAGCAACGCTCCTTACCCGTTACCGGGTCAGTAAAACCCAAGCCTTGGGCCAATAGCTTCAGTGGTTTGCTGTAGTCATCGGGATCATCCGGGGTATCGATCACATCCGGGTAGAAGGGATCATTGCAGATTGGCGCGCCCAAGGAAGCGAGATGCACGCGCAATTGATGCTTTTTACCTGTCACCGGATACAAGGCATACAACCAATGTTCCCCCAGTTTCTGGGCGACTTCGATACGCGTCTCGGTGTTCGGCGCGCCCTCAACTTCCTGCATGCGAAAGAATGGCTCGCCGGGCGCAAAGCGAGTTTTGCGCAGCAAGGGAAAGCTCAGATCAGGCAATGCCTTGGCGAGCGCTTCGTAGCGCTTGAACATTTTTCGTTCACGAAACAAGGCTTGATATAGACCACGGGTTTGCACATTGGTCGAAAACAGCACAAGCCCCGCCGTATGCCGGTCGATACGGTGTAGCGGCACGATATCGGGATTGGCAAAGCGTTTGGTCAGGCGCGCCTGCAGGGTCTGCTCTACATAACCACCGGATGGCATGACCGGCAGGAAATGCGGCTTATCGACCACCATCAAATGCTCATCGATGTGCAATACGACTTCTTCAAAGGGAATCGGCAGTTCAACCGGTACTTCCCGAAAGTAATGCACGCGCAACCCGGCTTTATAGGGATGCTGCAACCCCAGCGCCGCACCATCGGCATCCAGTACGCGCCCACGCTGAAAACGATCAATCCAGACATCCCGGGCAATCCCTGGAAAGTGCGCGCACAAGCAATCCAGCACCGTTGACCACTGGCCTTGCGGCAAATGGACGGTGCTGGGACGCATATTGGATGGAGAACGGGCTTGAACAGGCATTTAGACTCTCGGCGACGAACTACAAGAAGCAACGGCTTATTAGGCCGTAGTCGCGCCGAGCACCGCAACTGTTAAGGTTGCCTAAGTGTTCTGGGTTGTTAATCGAGCTTACGCAGGACGTATATGCGCCACAGGGCATAGCCCGGGATGAAGTCCTTGTGGCCAACGATCTTAAAACCGGCCTGCTTGAATTCCGCCTCGATTGTCTCGCGCGGGATCACAAAACGGTTTTGCAGCAAAGGATCACGCTCGGCAGCTGGGCGGCGAGCTTCGCTGCGCTTGCGCTTCCAGGCCTTGTAATTACCGTCCACCCACAACGAGAGCACCAGGGTATCGCGGGTTACGCGCTTGAACTCCTTGAGCATGGCCTGACGGTGATCGGCCTTGCCGATGTGGTGCATCAGCCGCATCGAGAAGATGCAGTCGACAGCGTTTTCACCCAGATCGATAGCAAAAGCCGATGTTTGAAACGGCTTGACCCGGGCAGTAACCTCGGGCGCCTGCCCGCTCATGCCGGCATCGAGCATGTCTTGCGAATTATCGGCAGCCAGAATCATGCGGTTAGGCTGCTCACAGAGCATCGGCCAGAAACGCCCTGCCCCGGATGGCAAGTCAAGCACCAGATTTGGGTCACCCGCCATTTTCAATGCGGCCCGGGCAATTTGTACTTCTCGCCAATGAGACATGCGTCGAGACAAGCCTGTCTTGTGCTTGTTCAGGTACATGTTGGCGTGCTCGCGATCGTACTTGCCGGAGAACTCGAGCTCTATTGGAGGGGGTTTAGACATTTTGTCTGATCTCAGTTGATAAACTGAAATCAAGCTAACCAGCCAGTCATCAGCCTCGCGTCAAGACAATGTGAAAAAAACGTGAAATCCGTTTGAGCGCCCGTCATACGCGGCGTGGAACTGATGCAGGATATTTCCCAATCGGTTTTAAAGTCACTTTGAACTCACTGCCACCTGATGCCAGGCTTCTCACGTTCACAGACCAGCCTTCGTGAGCACAGATGCGCTTGACCAAAGACAGGCCGAGTCCTAAGCCCTCACCACGGGCTTGCTGGCCACGCACAAAAGGCTGGAACATTTTCTCATGCTGCCCGGCCGGAATGCCCACGCCGCTGTCCTCGACACAAAAACCGTCAACCATTAACACCAGGCGCACGCCTCCCGCCTCTGTGTAGTGCAAGGCGTTACGCAACAAGTTGGACATGACGGTACGCAGGAAGGTCAGGTTGTAGCTGGTCTCATCGGCGCCCTGACCAACCATTTCAAAGTCCAAGCCCTTTGCCTTGATCAAGCCCCCCCAACGAGCCCCCTGCTCCTGCGCCAAGGCCCCTAAAGTCGTGGCTCCACCTTCGATGGAGCGATTGTTGCTGGCGCGTGCCAAGAGCAAAAATGTTTGCACCAGTTCGCTCATTTCATCCGTTGCCCGCTTGATCCGCTGGAGCGTCACGCGCTGGCGTGGTTCAAGATTAGGCGCCACCTCAAGAAGCTCGCATGATGAGTTGATCACCATCAAGGGAGTGCGCAATTCATGGCTTACATCGCTGGTAAAAAGCTGCTCGCGCTCCAGTGTCTTACGCAGCTGCCCGAGCGTGCTGTCAAAAGCCTGAGCTAGGTGACCCACTTCATCATCGGCGTAATCCGGCGCGATATTCGGCGCAAGGTGGTGCAATTGATCCCGGTGGCGTACCTGGCCCGCCAAGCGCACCACCGGCGCGACTATTCTGCGCGCCAACCACAAACCCAGTACCCAGGCTAGAACCACACTGAGAACGAAACCGGCCAGAACAGCGCGATAAAGCGCCGTCTCACGTTCTTCAAACTCATGCTGCTCTTGCACCAGAAGGTAACTCTGGCCATTAATGCTGCGCTTGAAAACGTAAACGGCATCTGTCTCATCTACCGACTCGGAAAACCCTTCTGGAGCATTTGCATACTCTGCAGGTGCTGCATAACGCGGCATGTCCGAGGCATAAAAGCGCGTTCGCGAGTCGAGCCTGGGGGGCAGGCCATTGGCGAGATCATGCTGTAAAACCCCCAGCAGCTCCTCATCCAACTCCTGTGAAACCAGGTTCGCCTCGATGAAATGCACCACCGCCACGATGCTTAACGAAAACAGACCACTGACACAAAACGTCATCAGCACAAATGCAATGACAATGCGTCGCAGGAGTGGCTGCTTAGACACCATCAGCAGACTCCGCCAGGCGGTATCCGACACCATGAATGGTGTGTAGCAAGGGGTTATCGAATGGCTTGTCCAGCACTTGGCGCAATTGATGGATATGGCTACGCAAGCTATCGCTGTCTGGGCAGTTGTCACCCCACAAGGTTTCTTCCAGCACTTCTCGCCGAACCACGGCCGGGCTTTTTTGCATCAACACTGCCAGCAGCTTCAGCCCCAATGGATTGAGCTTCAACGGCTGGTCGGCACGCGTAATAAACAGCGTATCGAGGTCATAAACCAGGTCGCCAACCTGCATCTTGCGTTGACGGCTACCGTGACTGCGACGCAGTACAGCTTCAATCCGCGCAACCAGTTCAGAGAGCGCAAATGGCTTTAACAGGTAGTCATCAGCCCCTACGCCCAAGCCTTGCAGGCGGTCATCAAGCGCATCACGTGCAGTGAGCATGATGACCGGCGTTTCACTGCGGGCATCCTCACGCAGGCGCTTGCATAACTGGTAGCCATCCATGCCTGGCAGCATGATATCCAGCACGATCAGGTCGTAATGCTCGGTGACGGCCAGGTGCAAACCACTGATACCGTCCTGCGCACAATCAACCGTATAACCTTTCAATGCCAGGTAATCCATGACATTGGCCAGGATATCCCGATTGTCTTCAACCACCAGAATACGCATCTTGCTTGTGCCTCCGGGCAATGCTGGGGAAATGCTCTGTCCCGGTATTAAACCGCAATCCTATTGCCAGGGTCGATGTGTCGCTTATTGCAGCAGTTATAGCCCAGACGACTGGCGGATTGTTTCAATCCAGTACAGGCACAGCGACAAAGTGATCAGCGAGCCTACCGTCGACAACAGGATACTACTCGAAACCACCGCCGCATCGCGCCGATAGAACTCAGCGAGCATAAAGGGGCCGGTCCCAGTCGGCAGGGCTGCCAATAGCACGGCCGACATTGCCCATAAAGGTGGAAGCTGAAATACCCAGAATGCCAGGATCCAAACCAGCAGCGGGTGCAAAAACAGCTTCAACAATACCAATGCACCACTGCCCTGGCTTTGTCCCGACTGCTTATGCGCCAGGAACAAGCCAAGGGATATAAGCGCACAGGGTGCTGTTGCATTGCTCAGCAAGGTCAAAAAGGAATGCACAGACTCGGGTAGCGGCGCCCCTGAAAATGCCCAGACGCCACCCAGAAGCGGGGAAATAACCAGAGGATTCTTGGCCAGTGCCAAGACCACCTTGCGCACGGCTCGCAACATGTTCTTTTCGCCCTGCAGCGCTACCTCAATGCACACCACAGACAATGCGAAGAGCACGCAGATCACGATCAAACTGGCTATAAGCGCAGGCTCCAAGCCATCATCCCCAAAGACCAACAGGCACAGAGGAATCCCCATGTAACCGGTGTTAGCGTATGAAGCGCTCAGTCCCTGAATGCTGGCATCAGCCAAATCCCCGGACTTACGCATGCGCCAAAACAAGGTGCCGATAAATACCAGTAAGGTGCCGAGGACATAGACCAAAATGAATCCAGGCTGCCAGATATGCGACCAAACAGCAGTAGCTGTGGCCTCAAACAACATGGCTGGCAGACAGAGCCAGACTACCATTCGATTAATTTCCGAGGCGGCATCGGGGCCCAACAGCTTCAATTTTCGACATGCGAAGCCCGCCAGAATTAACGCAAAAATTGGCAGGATGACACTCAGTACTGACGCCATAAAAAACAGATCTCTCGCGAAAAAATAAACCGCCGGATACAGAGCCCAAGGCTGCCATTCAGGCGCTACAGCTTGCCAGAAAAACCTTAGCCACGAGCTTCCAATGCGGTCCGATATAACGCCGCAACAAGGTCGGTCTGGGTCACAATGCCCAACAAGACTTTATCCTCCCCCAGAATCGGCATCCGATGCTCTGGCGAAGAGCCAAGGCTTTCGAGCAAATAGGACACCGGCCATTCGGCTTTGCAGGTCAGTACATTGCGCTGCATGATCTGTTCGCACTCGCCATGGGCATCGGCTGTTGCCAAAAGATCATGCAAGTTCAACATACCTTGCAGCTGTCGGTTTTGATTGACCACCGGCAGCGCATTGAGGCGATGCTCAAGCAAAATAGTCCAGGCCTCGCTGATGGGCGTTTGCGGACTCACGCTGAGGACATCTGTCGACATGATGTCGACGCAGCGTATTTCGCCAAACCTGCGGCGGTAGGCGCGCTCCTCGGTTTGCCGAAGGATCTCTTCAAGGTCATCACGGGCAATGTCCAACAACTCGCCGCGCGCATTGAGCACCGCATCGAGGTCATCGGGTGTGAACCCGACCCGGTCACGCGGCACTGCATCAGCGGTCTTGTGTGGGTTTTGATGCTCAGCCGGACGCTGTGGATAACGCCGCTGCAGCAGGTTGTTGAACACCAAGGCAATCAACAACATCATCGCGGCATTTATCGCCACCGGAAAAACCACAAAGTGATACCCCAACTGAGCGACAGGCTCACCCGCCAAGACCGCCGACAAGGCCACGGCGCCGCCAGGTGGATGCAAACAACGCAGGGCAAACATCACGCCTATCGCCAGGCCACCAGCCAATCCTGCAACCCAGCCGGCATGCCCCAGCCAGCGCGCACAACTGACGCCAACCAGGGCCGAGACAATACAGCCTCCGAGAATCGACCATGGCTGCGCCAGCGGACTTGAGGGCACGGCAAACAGCAACACCGCAGAGGCGCCCATCGGGGCTATCAGCCATAGACTGGATTGGCCGAGGACTGAATGACAAAACCAGGCAGTAAAGGACAGTCCGCAAAAAGCACCGAGACAACTGACTGCCTGCTGGCTCTTGCTGATTGCAATCGGCGCGGGCCAGAAAGATCGCAGCCACATTCTTGTACGACTCAACTCAAGATTCCCCAGCGGTAAAAGCTCTTTGACTGGCGCAGCATCGACAGAGAACCCTGCAAATGGCTTGATGCTGCCTCGGTCAAATGGTTACTGCGGCCAGAATGCCCGAATCCCGGCCACTCCCTGAGCGCCAAGCAGGCGCGCCCGTGATGCGTCTTGCGGACCTACACCGCCAAGCAGATAGACCGGCAGTTGTGCGCCTTCAAGCAGCGTCTCAGCCTGCTGCCAGCCCAAGGGTTGTGCTTCTGGATGTGTTTGCGTTGCGAGAAGCGGTGACAGGGTGACGAAATCGACTTTCAGCTGTTGGGCCAACAACAGCTCTTGCGCCGAATGACAGGATGCGGCCAGCCAGCGCTCCGCCGGGATAGGCCGCTCACCAGAAGCCAACTGATGCAGTTGTTTGGAGGTTAAGTGCCAGCCTGCTGCTGGAAAATCACTGAGCCACTCCAGAGGGCCTTTAAGCATCAACTGAGCGCGACCAGCACACAGCCCCACAGCGTCGAGAGCCAGGTCACGATACTGCGGGTCAAACATGGCTGGCGCCCGTAGTTGCAGCAAGCGTACGCCACCATCGACGGCGCGCTTGATTCCTCGCAAAAGATCCCCTGCATCGAGATCTTGCGGGGTAATCAAATACTGCTCAGGCAAGCGTGCGGCGGCCACAATGGGCCGGTTCGCCGCCGGAAACTCATATTCCAGCAGTTGGCGGTTATTGACCCACTTCAAGGGCTGGCCTTCCGCGCCGTGCGGTTGCCCCTCAAACGCAGTCACGTCCCAGACATCGAGCAGAATTTGCTTGTCTGGGTAATCGTGGCGGATCTGGATCAGCGGCTGTGCAGCTGTTGGAACTATGCCCAGCTCCTCGTTTAATTCGCGTGCGAGCGCAGCTTCAACCGCCTCGCCCGCCTCAACCTTGCCGCCGGGAAACTCCCACAAGCCACCTTGATGTTGATCATCCGCGCGCTTGGCGATAAGAATCCGGCCATCGCTTCCACGGATGACTGCAGCTACAACATGTACTCGTCTCACCCCAACTGTTCCTCTTGTGCAGCCTTGTACCAGCGTTGAAATGCTGGCCAGTTATAAATGGCTTCAACATAAGCATTCGCCTCGGGCGGCAACGTCACCTGATAACTGCGCAGACGGCTGGCCACTGGCGCATAAAACGCATCTGCAGCGCTTGGCTGGCCAAACAGGAACGGACCTTGTTGGCCGAACTTGGCGCGACACTCAGCCCACAACCGACACACCTGCTCGATGTCGCCAGCAACGTCCGCTGGTACGTTGCCCAGCGGCTGGGTACGCTGCAGATCCATCGGCATATGCGTACGCAAGCTCACGAAACCGCTGTGCATTTGCGCGCAAACACTGCGCGCCACCGCTCGGGCGTACAGATCCTGTGGCCAGAGAGAGGGATGCTGCTCAGCAAGGTATTCGACAATCGCCAAGGAGTCCCAAACCGGTCCATCGGCTGTTTTCAGCAGCGGCACCTTACCGCTTGGTGAGTGCTGGGCGATGAGCTGGGCGGTATCGGGCTTGTTCAGGGCGATCAAGATCTCATCGTAATCGACGCCAGCGATTTCAAGTGCCAGCGCCGCACGTAAAGACCAGGATGAATAGCGTTTATCACCGATGACGAGTTGCAGGGCCATTGCAGTTCTCCGGTAAATCATTGATGACTTACTCTAAACCGAGGAGCAACCGACTACCCCTCAGCCAAGCGTGGGCGTTGTATCAAGTGCGATATTCGGCATTGATCTTAACGTACTCGTGCGACAAGTCAGTGGTCCAGATCGTCTCGCTGCTCGCGCCACGCCCCAGCTCAATGCGAATAGTGATTTCTTCTTCAGCCATCACCGCTGCACCCTGCTCTTCGGTGTAAGTTTCAGCCCGACAGCCTTTGCTGGCGATGCAGATATCACCGAGAAATACGTCGATCTTGCTTACATCCAGCTGAGCCACACCGGCACGCCCAACGGCGGCGAGAATGCGCCCCCAATTAGGATCGGACGCAAAGAGTGCGGTTTTGATCAGTGGCGAATGTGCGACCGCGTAGCCAACATCCAGGCACTCTTGATGGGTCGCGCCGCCGTTTACAACAACGGTCACGAACTTGGTTGCACCTTCGCCATCACGGACGATAGCCTGCGCAACTTCCATGCATACCTCGAACACAGCCTGCTTCAAGGCTGCAAAATAAGCACCGCTGGCTTGGCTGATCTCGTCCAGATCGGCCTTGCCCGTTGCCACGAGCATGCAGCAATCATTGGTCGAGGTATCGCCATCGATGGTGATGCGATTAAACGACTTGTTGGCCGCATCACGCAGCAAATCCTGGAGCACGCCTTGGGCGACCTTGGCATCTGTGGCGATATAACCGAGCATGGTCGCCATGTTGGGCTTGATCATGCCCGCGCCCTTACTGATACCAGTGACAGTAACGGTTACACCTTCGTGCACGAACTGGCGGCTGGCGCCTTTGGGCAAGGTGTCGGTGGTCATGATGCCGGTTGCAGCATCTGCCCAGTTATTCTCCGACAGATTATCCAGCGCTGCCTGCAGGGCGCTTTCGATCTTCTCGACCGGAAGCGGCTCGCCGATCACACCCGTTGAAAATGGCAACACCGACTGCTCATCGACACCTGCAAGCTCGGCCAACCTGGCGCAGGTGCGCGCAGCATTAACCAGCCCGGGTTCGCCAGTGCCCGCATTGGCATTCCCGGTATTGGTCAACAGGTAACGTACAGGCCCCAGCACGCGCTTCTTCGCAAGGATTACAGGCGCTGCGCAAAATGAGTTCAGGGTAAATACACCCGCAACGCTTGAGCCTTCAGCGCAGCGCATGACGACAACATCCTTTCGCCCTGGTCGCTTGATACCAGCGCTCGCGATTCCCAGTTCAAAGCCTGCAACCGGATGCAGGGTAGACAGCGGGCCAAGACCTACAGCCATGAATAAACTCCTTGAGATGTTGCGGCGTCACGCCATTAATTGGATGGTAAAACGCCGCGATCGGTTCAACCGGTCGCGGCGTTTACGGGTCAGTCGAGCCTGACTACTGGTAATCACCCTGGGCAGCCAGCGGCTAACCAGGGTTATATCAACTAGCCCAACTGCCCGTGGCAATGCTTGTATTTCTTGCCCGAGCCGCAAGGGCAAGGCTCGTTACGCCCGATCTTCTGCTCCGCTCGCACGGGTGCGGTCGCCACAGCTGTGTCGTCTTGCGACTCAGTCTCTGGCTGCTCCAAGGCGGAAGCATCTGCATGCTGGAACTGCATGCGCGCAGCCATGGCTTCAGCTTCACGGCGCAGACGCTCTTCCTCTTCAACCGGATCTTCACGACGAACCTGCACATGCGAAAGCACGCGAATGGTGTCGCGCTTGATCGAGTCAAGCAGCTCCTGGAACAGAGTGAACGACTCGCGCTTGTATTCTTGCTTCGGGTTCTTCTGCGCATAACCACGCAGGTGAATACCGTGACGTAGGTGATCCATGGTCGACAGGTGATCTTTCCACAGGTCATCAAGAACACGCAGCAGGATCTGCTTCTCGAAGGTGCGCAGCGCTTCAGCACTGGCCTGTTCTTCTTTCTCGTTGTATGCCTCGATCAGGGCCTGAAGAATGCGCTCGCGCAGGGTTTCTTCATAGAGCTTGTGGTCATCATCCAGCCATTGCTGAATCGGCAGGTTGATGCCGAAACCCGTATAGATCGCCGATTCAAGACCGGTCACATCCCACTGTTCTGGCAGCGACTGCGGTGGAATATGCTCATTGATGGTGCTTTCGACAACTTCCTTGCGGAACTCCTCGATGGTTTCACCAATTTCTTCCGAAGCCAGCAAGGTGTTGCGCATGTGATAAATCACTTTACGCTGCTCGTTGGCCACGTCATCAAACTCGAGCAGTTGCTTACGCATGTCGAAGTTACGGCCTTCAACCTTGCGCTGCGCCTTCTCAATGGCGTTGCTCACCATGCGGTGTTCAATCGCCTCGCCCTGCTGCATGCCCAGCGCCTTCATGAAGTTCTTCACCCGGTCAGAGGCGAAGATGCGCATCAGGCTGTCTTCCAGCGACAGGTAGAAACGGCTCGAACCCGGGTCACCTTGACGACCGGAACGACCGCGCAACTGGTTGTCGATACGGCGTGATTCGTGGCGTTCGGAGGCAATTACATGCAAGCCGCCCGACTCGATCACCGCCTGATGGCGCTTTTGCCAGTCAGCTTTGACCTGGGCAACCTGCTCATCGGTTGGGTTCTCAAGGGCTGCGACTTCAACTTCCCAGTTACCGCCCAACAGGATGTCAGTACCACGACCTGCCATGTTGGTGGCGATAGTCAGCGCACCCGGACGGCCAGCCTGGGCAATGATTTCAGCTTCTTTTTCATGGAACTTGGCGTTGAGCACCTTATGCTCGATACCTTGCTTGTTGAGCAAGGCCGACATGTACTCAGAAGTTTCGATCGAAGCAGTACCAACCAGAACCGGGCGACCTTGCGCCTGGCATTCCTGGATGTCCGCGACGATGGCGGCGTACTTCTCTTCCTGGGTCAGGTAGACCAAGTCATTGAAGTCTTTACGCGCCAGCGCACGGTTGGTCGGGATCACCATGACCTCGAGGCCGTAGATCTGGTGGAACTCGAACGCTTCAGTGTCAGCCGTACCGGTCATACCGGACAACTTGCTGTACAGGCGGAAATAGTTCTGGAAGGTAGTCGATGCAAGCGTCTGGCTTTCAGCCTGGATATTCAGGCCTTCCTTCGCTTCGATAGCCTGATGCAAGCCTTCGGACAAGCGACGGCCCGGCATGGTACGACCCGTGTGCTCATCAATGAGCAACACTTGATCGTTCTGCACTATGTATTCGACGTTGCGATGGAACAGCTTGTGCGCACGCAGACCGGCATAGACGTGAGTCAGCAGGCCAAGGTTGTGTGCCGAGTAAAGGCTCTCACCTTCAGCGAGCAAACCCGCCTGGGTCAGAAGATCCTCAATGAATTGGTGACCCTGCTCATTAAGCTCAACCTGGCGCGTTTTCTCATCAACACTGTAGTGACCTTCTTTGGTCACTACGCCTTCTTCTTCCTCGACATGCAACTCAAGCCGCGGGATCAGGTTGTTGATTTCAACGTACATCTTCGAGCTGTCTTCAGCCTGACCCGAGATGATCAGCGGGGTACGGGCTTCGTCGATCAGGATCGAGTCGACTTCGTCGATTACGGCGAAGTTAAGTTCACGCTGGAACTTGTCGTCAAGGCTAAACGCCATGTTGTCGCGCAGGTAATCGAAACCGAACTCGTTGTTGGTACCGTAGGTGATGTCGGCAGCGTAGGCGGCGCGCTTTTCTTCAGGCGGCATAAACGGGGTGACGATGCCGACGGACATACCGAGGAATTCGTACAGCGGACGCATCCAGTTGGCGTCACGGCGGGCCAGGTAGTCGTTGACCGTGACCACGTGCACGCCTTTACCGGCCAATGCATTGAGATAAACAGCCAGGGTTGCGACCAGAGTCTTACCCTCACCGGTGCGCATTTCGGCAATTTTGCCTTCATGCAAGGTCATACCACCGATCAACTGTACATCGAAGTGGCGCATGCCCATTACCCGCTTGCCAGCCTCACGGGCTACGGCAAAGGCTTCAGGCAACAGCTGATCAAGCGTTTCGCCCTTGGCTAAACGAGCTTTGAACTCATCGGTTTTGGCACGCAGTTGCTCATCCGTGAGTGCAATCATCTGCTCCTCAAAGCCATTAACGGACTGAACCGCCTTGAGCATGCGTTTAACCTCACGCTCATTCTTGCTTCCAAAGAGTTTTTTCAACAAAGGCGCAAACATATCGACAGGTTCTTCCCACACGTATGGATGGAGGGCGGCCCAAAAGTCGCCCATGCAGCCCTAATGGCTGCGTGCGAAGGGGGCATTCTACCCGGAAATGAAGATGATGAAAGCGACGTTATTTTTCGTCGCTTACACGAGCTATGTAGCTGGAAGGGTTTACCACTCGACCAAGCTTGGTTACTTCAAAGTGCACATGATACCCCGTAGAGCGTCCTGTGCTGCCGACTAGAGCAATTGTTTGCCCACGTTTGACCAGATCACCGACTTGTACCTCGTTACGCTTATTGTGCCCGTAAAGGGTTACGTAGCCATCGGCATGACTGATCTCGACTACATTACCATAACCGTTCTTGCGCCCGGAAAAGGTCACAACACCTGCGGCAACAGACACCACAGGGCTACCAGCCTTGGCAGCGAAGTCGACGCCCTTGTGCACACTGGCACGACCGGTCAGCGGGTCGGTACGCCTGCCAAAGGGGGAAGAGACATAACCTTGCAACACAGGACGACCCGCAAGGTATTCGGCTTCATTGAGGCGACGCTCAGCCAATAGCTGCTCAAGCACCTCCAATTGTTGCTCTCGACTATCGAGTTGCAAGGCCAGTTCATCAAGGGTGCTCATGAACGCCGGTGGTGCATAGGCGTCGGTGCCGTATGGTTCTTCGGGGCCGCCCTGCCCTACATTAAGCGAGAAATCAAACTCACTTGAGTCGATATCAGCCAACTCGGTCAGGCGCTCACCCAAGGCGTCCAGGCGTGTCAGGCGCGCCTGCAAATCGGCTACATGGGCGGCGAAAGCATCCAGTTGACGCTGCGCATCCACCCGCACAGCCCCCACTTCGGCACGCTGTTCATCCAGCGCCTGAGTAATTATTTGACTGTCATCGTGATCGACTACCTGAGCATCAGGTGACATCCACACACCGACAAAAGTACCGAGGCTAAGCGAGCCAGCCACCAGGATGAACAATCCCGCCACCAGCCATCTTAAATCGAGACTCAAGGTACGAGCGGCGCCATGACGCCGACTTAATAAAATTATTTGCACGACTTCCCCTTTTGGTAGAGCCCAAGTTGGCAGCAGCATTTCTGCTACCATGGCGGCTCCACAATCGTAGGCGTCCAGCCATGTCTTTTCGTCCTTTGCCAGCCAAAGCACCTGCCGCGCTATTGCGCGAGGCAAAGCCCCTGCAAGCCTTGTTCAATGAGGCCCAGCGACTTGAACAACTGCAGCGTTTGCTTGAAAGCCAGCTTCAACCTGCTGCCAGAGAACACTGTCATGTTGCGACCTGGCGTGCGGGTTGCTTGCTTCTTATTGTCACTGATGGCCATTGGGCCACCCGTCTGCGTTATCAGCAAAAGCGCCTACTCAAACAACTGCAGGCACTCGAAGCGTTCGCGACATTAACCAAGATCCACTTCAAGGTGCAACCATCAACAGCCGAAAGGCGTGCGGGACGTCGCACAATTATCCTTTCGGATAGTGCAGCAGAGAACATTCAAGCCACGGCTGACGGCATTAGCGACCCGACGCTGCGCGCCGCCCTGGAGCGACTGGCCAAGCACACCAAGCCAGCCGATTGAATTGCGCCGGCGCTGCAAAATCAGCGTTTTCCGATGCAAAAAACTGAAACGCCGCTCAAGACCTGCAGACCAATAAAAAAGGCCACCATACGGTGGCCTTAAGCGTAAAGCGGAGAGTGTTCGGTTTAACCCGCAGCCACTGGACGCATATAGGAAATCGGTGCGTTCTTGGGATCGTCAAAGGTCACGGTTTCCCAAGCATCCGGCTGCGCGATCAACTCACGCAGCAAACGGTTGTTCAGGGCGTGTCCGGATTTGAAACCACGGAACTCACCAATCAAGCTGTTACCCAGCAAATAAAGATCGCCGATCGCATCGAGAATCTTGTGCTTAACGAACTCGTCTTCATAACGCAGACCGTCTTCGTTCAACACGCGATTTTCATCAACCACAATCGCGTTATCTACACTGCCGCCGAGTGCCAGGTTCTGTGAACGCAGGAACTCGATGTCGCGCATAAAACCAAATGTGCGCGCTCGACTGACTTCCTTGACGAAGGAAGTACTGGAGAAGTCAACGCTTGCCATTTGCGTACGGTCACGGAAAACAGGGTGATCGAAATCGATCTCGAAACTCACCTTGAATCCTTCAAAAGGGACGAAGGTGGCGCGCTTGTCGCCCTCCTCCACAGTCACTTCGCGAATGATCCGGATGAATTTCTTGGCCGCTTCCTGCTCTTGCAGGCCAGCGGATTGAATCAGGAATACAAAAGGTCCCGCACTGCCGTCCATGATCGGTACTTCGGATGCAGAGAGTTCGACGTAGGCGTTATCGATGCCCAGGCCTGCCATGGCCGAAAGCAAGTGCTCTACCGTATCCACCTTGACGTCACCATTAACCAAGGTGGTTGACATGGTGGTTTCACCGACATTGCTCGCCCGCGCAGCAATTTCTACGACGGGGTCCAAATCGGTACGTCTGAACACGATACCGGTGTCCACAGGTGCCGGCTTCAGGGTCAGGTAAACCTTTTCCCCCGAATGCAGGCCGACGCCAGTGGCGCGGATGATGTTCTTTAAGGTGCGTTGTCTGATCATGTCTCTGGCCGCTATAGCGCTAGTTGCGAATTGTTTTCAACAATGGCCGGCGATGATAGCAGAACCGGCCTTTGCTGAATACCAATCACCCTAATGCTCCTGATACATTTCATTAATCGGCCTGACGGCGCAGAAAGGCAGGGATGTCCAGATAATCCAGATCGTCCTGCGGATTCATTTTTGCTGCAGTCGCAGCGCCGGCGTGGCTCTGACGTTGAACGGTTGGACGCTCATAGTCTTTGTAGTTAACGCTTTGCTCGCTACGCGGTGCTGCAGAGGCCGCAGGTGCCTGTTGAGCGGTCGATGGTGCCGAAACCGGCGCAGAGCTGACCTGAACAGTGTTGTCGATCACCTTGACTGGCTTCTCGATTTTCGCACCCAGGCCCGTTGCAACAACGGTGACGTGCAATTCATCGCGCATATCCGGGTCGATCACTGTGCCAACCTTGACAGTGGCGTGCTCGGAAGCGAATTGCTCGATGATGTTACCGACGTCGGAGTACTCACCCAGCGACAGGTCAGGGCCGGCAGTGATGTTAACCAGGATGCCACGCGCGCCCTGCAGGTTTACATCTTCCAGCAGTGGGTTGCGGATAGCCGCTTCGGTCGCTTCACGGGCGCGGTTCGGACCACTGGCGCAACCAGTGCCCATCATCGCCATGCCCATTTCGCTCATGACAGTCTTAACGTCGGCAAAGTCGACGTTGATCATGCCTGGACGCTTGATGATGTCGGAAATACCGCGTACTGCACCGGCAAGAACATCGTCAGCCTTGGCGAAAGCCGACAGCAGGCTGGCGTCTTTACCGAGGATAGTCAGCAGTTTTTCGTTAGGGATGGTGATCAGCGAGTCAACGCTTTGCGACAGAGCACGGATGCCTTCTTCGGCGATCTGCATGCGCTTGCGGCCTTCGAACGGGAACGGACGCGTGACCACTGCAACGGTCAGGATGCCCATCTCTTTGGCGACTTCAGCAATCACAGGCGCAGCGCCGGTACCGGTACCGCCGCCCATGCCCGTGGTGATGAAGACCATATCCGTGCCTTGCAGCACTTCGGCGATGCGCTCGCGATCTTCCATGGCCGCCTGACGGCCAACTTCTGGATTGGCACCAGCACCCAGGCCCTTGGTCACGCCAGTGCCGAGTTGCAGCACGGTGCGCGCACCAATGTTCTTCAACGCTTGAGCGTCGGTGTTGGCGCAAATAAATTCAACGCCCTCAATGTTACTGACGCACATGTGGTTTACGGCATTGCCGCCACCGCCACCGACGCCGATAACTTTGATAACTGCGCTCTGCGGGATGTTATCTACGAGTTCGAACATTTTCCCTCTCCTATATTTCTAGTTTTGTAACGCCTACTGCACACGCTTAAACAACTTCTGATAAATCAGAAATTGCCCTGTACCCAACGCTTCAAGCGCTCAAGTACCGGTTCTTTTTTGTCTTCACTGAAGCCATTGCTGCCAACTGAAGACATCGAAATTCCATCGGCCTGCTTTTGCAGTCCGTAGAGCAACAGGCCAACGCCTGTCGAATAAATCGGGTTACGCACCACATCACCAAGGCCTTTAACGCCCTGAGCGACGCCCAGGCGCACCGGCATGTGGAAAATTTCCTCTGCCAGCTCGACCGCCCCTTCCATCTTCGAAGTACCGCCGGTCAGCACGACACCGGCAGGAATCAGGTCTTCATAACCACTGCGACGCAACTCGGCCTGAATCAGGGTGAACAGCTCGTCATAACGCGGCTCAACCACCTCGGCCAGGGTTTGGCGAGACAGGTCGCGCGGAGCACGATCGCCGACGCTCGGCACCTTGATGGTTTCACCTGGGCCGGCCAGCTTGGCCAGTGCGCAGGCATAACGAATCTTGATTTCTTCGGCGTACTGGGTCGGCGTACGCAGCGCCATGGCGATGTCGTTGGTGACTTGATCGCCCGCAATAGGGATCACTGCGGTGTGGCGAATCGCGCCTTCGGTGAAGATGCAGATGTCGGTGGTACCACCGCCGATATCAACCAGGCACACGCCCAGCTCTTTCTCGTCGTCGGTCAGCACGGCATAGGCCGAAGCCAGTTGCTCGAGAATGATGTCGTCGACTTCAAGTCCGCAGCGGCGCACGCATTTCTCGATGTTCTGCGCGGCATTTACAGCGCAGGTGACCACATGAACCTTGGCCTCCAGACGCACGCCAGACATGCCCAGCGGCTCACGAACGCCTTCCTGGTTATCGATCACGTAGTCTTGCGGCAAGGTGTGTAGCACACGCTGATCTGCGGGAATGGCAACCGCCTGGGCAGCGTCAAGCACACGCTCGAGATCGGCGCGGCTGACTTCGCGATCACGGATCGCAACAATCCCGTGGGAGTTGAGGCTGCGGATGTGATTCCCCGCCACACCGACGAATGCCGAGTGAATCCGGCAGCCCGCCATCAACTGCGCCTCTTCGACGGCACGCTGGATCGACAGCACCGTTGACTCGATATTCACCACCACGCCCTTCTTCAGGCCACGCGACGGATGCGTACCGATGCCGACGATCTCCAATTGACCATCTGGCGTAACTTCGCCCACCAGCGCCACCACCTTGGATGTGCCAATGTCGAGGCCAACGATCATCTTGCCACTCTCAACGTTTGCCATGTGTCTTGCCTTCTCCTGATTCACTGCACAGCAGCGGTTTCAGCCGCCGTGGGCGCTACCGGCTGACGCCACGCAACGGCCAGGCCGTTGGAGTAACGCAGATCGATACGCGCGATATTCGCGATTTGCTCTTTCAATTCTTTGTCGTAAATGGCAATGAAACGGCGCATTTTTTCGACCAGATGATCACGCCCCAACAGCAGCTCGACCCCCTGCGATGTCACTAAAAACCAGCTTCCGCGCTCACGCAGTTCAAGCCGTGCAACCGAGAAACCCATTGGCCGCAACATCTGGCTCAGCACTTGGTATTGCTGCATCACCCGCTGTTGCGCACGCTTAGGACCATACAACTGCGGTAAATGTTCGTAATGGGCCAACTCTTCTGGCGCAAATGCCTGACCCTGGTTATTGAGCAGCGAACCATCTCCCCAGCGGGCGATCGGCATTTGCTCTTCCAGGCTGACCACAATCTGGTCTGGCCACACGCGACGCACCGCTGCACTGGCGATCCAGGGCATTTGTTCAAGCTCGTGGCGCATACCCGTCAAGTCGACACTGAAGAACTTCGACTTGATAAATGGCGCGATCCGTTGCTGCACCGCTTGCTGGCTGACGTAGCTCAAGTCACCTTCAACGCTGACCTTGGCAATCGGCCGGTCGGCGTAAGGCATCAGGCGCACTGACAATTCATATGCACCAAAACCCAATGCCAACAGCAGCAGCGGCCACGCCAGGCGTTTGAGGAACTTCAGGTCGGGTTTGCGCAAGCGCGAACCAAGCGGTTCCTTATCCACCAAACGACTGGCGCCACGCTGCACAGGCTTACCGCGCACGGGGGTACGGGTCGCTCCTGGCTGATGGCGGGCAATGGCGTTCATGACTTAACCCCGAGCCTCGATACTGTCGGCCAAAATCGCCAACACCAGTTGTTGAAAATCCAGACCAGCGGCTTTCGCAGCCATTGGTACCAGGCTGTGATCTGTCATACCCGGAACCGTGTTGACTTCAAGCAGCCAGAAAGCGCCATTGGCGTCCTGCATCACATCGGCCCGCGCCCAGCCCTGCACACCAACGGCATCACAGGCACGCTCGGTGAGCGTCTTGAGCTCTTGCTCCTTGGCAGCATCCAGGCCGCTGGGAATGCGGTACTGGGTGTCATTGGCCAGGTACTTGGCGTCGTAGTCGTAAAAGCTGTGTGGGGTACCCAGGCCGATCGGCGGGAGCACTTGGCCACGCAAGGTCGCAACTGTGTATTCAGGCCCCTGGATCCACTGCTCGACCAGCACCTGGCTGTCGTACTTACTCGCGTCTTGCCAGGCGGCAATCAGCTCATTGGCACTGTTGACCTTGGCCATGCCGATGCTCGAACCTTCATGGGCAGGCTTGACGATCAACGGAAAGCCCAGGTCATCAGCCGCAACCCGGCAGTCTTCAACACTGGCCAACACGGCATGACGCGGTGTCGGCAAGCCAAGGCTCTGCCACACCTGCTTGGTGCGCAGTTTGTCCATTGCCAAGGCCGAAGCCAGAATCCCGCTACCGGTGTAAGGAATACCGGCGCACTCAAGCAAGCCCTGCATGCTGCCGTCTTCACCACCACGGCCGTGCAGGACAATAAAGGCCCGATCAATTTTTTCGTTGAGCAAGCGTTGCAGCAAGTCATCACCGGCATCGATCCCAAAGGCATCAACACCCGCCGCCTGCAGCGCGCTAAGTACTGCATTGCCTGATTTCAGGGAAACTTCGCGCTCGGCACTTTTGCCGCCAAACAACACGGCCACGCGACCGAAGGCACTGACGGGCAACTCTGACTTCAAACCGGAAAACACTTGATCACTCATTTCGACTTACCTGCCGGCGCGCTAAACAGCGGGCTTTGCAACAGTTGAGGGGCCAAACCACCGATATCGCCCGCGCCTTGGCACAGCAGGATGTCACCGGCACGCAGCAGTGGCTTGATCAGCGGCGCCAGGTCGACACCGCGCTCGATATAAATAGGGTCCAGCTGACCGCGCTGACGAATGCTGTGGCACAGCTGGCGGCTATCGGCGCCCGGAATTGGCTCCTCGCCCGCTGGATACACTTCCATCAACAGCAACACATTGGTTTCACCGAGCACCTGCACGAAATCGTCGTACAGATCGCGGGTACGGCTGAAACGGTGCGGCTGGTAAACCATGACCAAGCGGCGCTCTGGCCAACCACCACGTACCGCCTTGATCACCGCCGCCACCTCGCGCGGGTGATGGCCGTAGTCATCGACCAGCATCACCTCACCGCCTTCAACAGGCAGCTCGCCGTAGACTTGGAAGCGGCGACCCACACCTTGGAAGCCTGACAAGCCCTGGACTATGGCTTCGTCGGAGATGCCTTCGTCCGTTGCAATGGCGATAGTCGCCAAGGCATTGAGCACATTGTGGTTGCCGGGCATGTTGACCGAGACATCCAGTGGCTCGCTGTCGCGGCGCAATACGGTGAAGAAGGTTTGCATGCCTTGCTGGCGGACATTGATCGCGCGCACGTCGGCGCCTTCGTCAAAACCGTAGGTCATGGTCGGGCGTGCCACCTGCGGCAGAATTTCACGCACCACCGGATCATCGACGCACATCACCGCCAGGCCATAGAACGGCAGGTTGTGGAGGAACTCGATGAAGGTCTTCTTCAAGCGATTGAAGTCCCCTTCATAAGTGCTCATGTGGTCCATGTCGATATTGGTAACCACCGCAACCATGGGCTGCAGGTGCAAGAAGCTGGCGTCGCTTTCATCCGCTTCGGCGATCAGGTAGCGGCTGGTTCCCAACTGGGCATTGGTGCCTGCTGCATTGAGGCGTCCACCAATGACAAAGGTCGGATCAAGGCCACCTGCGGCAAATACCGAGGCCAGCAGGCTGGTCGTGGTGGTTTTGCCGTGAGTACCGGCAACCGCAACGCCATGCCGGTAGCGCATCAGTTCAGCGAGCATCTCGGCACGCGGCACCACCGGAATACGTCGCTCAAGGGCAACGGCAACTTCCGGGTTTGAAGTGTTGATCGCACTCGACACCACCAGCACATCGGCGCTTTCGGCATTTTCAGCGCGATGGCCAATAAAGATCTGGGCACCAAAGGTTTTCAGACGTTCGGTTACGGCTGAATCTTTAAGGTCGGAGCCAGAAACCTGATACCCCAGGTTCAGCAGCACCTCGGCAATACCGCACATACCCGCGCCACCAATGCCAACGAAGTGGATACGGCGTATACGGCGCATCTCCGGCTGCGGATAAGCTTTTTGATTCTCAACCACGGGCCACCTCCAGGCAGATATCGACGACAGTGCGGGTTGCATCAGGTTTCGCCAATTGGCGTGCCTTGGCGGCCATAGCGGTCAGTTGTTCGGAGTGCATCAAAACCTCGGTCAGCTGTGCAGCGAGCGCGGCTGCATCAGTGGAGCGTTGTGGCAGGAGGACAGCGGCGCCCTCACTCACCAGATAATCGGCATTGCGGCTTTGGTGATCATCAATGGCATGGGGCAGCGGGACCAGGAAGGCAGCCAGCCCGGCAGCCGCCAGCTCACTGATGGTCAGCGCGCCAGCACGGCAAATCACTAAATCAGCCCAGGCGTAGGCCTGCGCCATGTCCTTGATGAAAGGCGCGACCTGCGCTTCGACGCCCGCTTCGCGATAACGTTCGCCAGTAATTTCGGCGTGTTGCTTGCCTGCCTGATGGAACACTTCAGGCCGCAGCTCGACAGCCACTTGAGCCAAGGCCGCTGGCAGTAATTTATTAAGGGGTTCGGCGCCCAGACTGCCGCCCATCACCAACAACCGTGGCTTACGCCCCTGCAAGCTGTCGCGTGGGGTTTCGAGAAACAGTTCCTCACGCACAGGGTTACCGGTTGTGCGGCGTTTAGCGGAGGCCGCAAAGGTATTTGGGAAGGCTTCGCACACGCGGCTGGCGAAAGGCACCAGGCTGCGGTTAGCCGTACCCGCGACAGCATTCTGTTCGTGGATGATCAACGGCGCGCCAGCCAGCTTGGCAGCCAAGCCGCCAGGACCTGTGACATAACCGCCCATGCCCAGTACGCAAACCGGCTTGAGCTCGCGCATCACCTTGCGCGCCTGGAACAAGGCCTTAAGCAGTTGCAAAGGTGCCTTGAGCAGCGACAGCTTGCCCTTGCCGCGCAGACCAGACACATCAATGAGGTGCAGCGGCAAACCGGCGGCAGGCACCAATTCGTTTTCGATGCCACGCGGCGTACCCAGCCAGTGCACACTGTAGCCACGGGCCTTGAATTCAGCCGCACAGGCCAATGCCGGGAACACATGCCCGCCGGTCCCACCGGCCATAATCAGCACATTACCGCGCATGACTGGCCTCCTTGGCAGGAATCGGTTTGATCGGCGCTTCTTCGGCAAAATCCGACTCATCGAAGTCGGCATCTTCACTGCCGAATTGGTTGCGGCACTCCCACTCGATACGTAGCAACAGCGCCAGGCTGATGCAGCAGATAACCAGCGAGCTGCCGCCGTAGCTCAGGAATGGCAAGGTCAAGCCTTTGGTCGGCAACAGGCCGATGTTCACCCCGATATTGATCAGGAATTGACCAATCCACAGGAATGCCAGGCCGTAGGCGGTGTAGGCAGCAAAGAACTGCTTGGCACGCTCAGCCCACAAACCGATGTACAGCGCACGCACACAAACGAATACGAACAAAGCAACCGTCGCCAGCGCGCCAACCATACCCAGCTCTTCGGCAAGTACCGAGAACACAAAGTCAGTGTGCGCTTCTGGCAAATAAAACTGCTTCTGGATGCTGTTACCCAGGCCAACCCCAAACCATTCGCCACGACCGAAGGCAATCAGTGCCTGGCTGAGCTGGTAGCCTGCGCCGAACTGATCAGCCCACGGGTCGGCAAAGTTAGTCATACGCGCCCAGCGATACGGGTCTTGTACCAGCACGGCGACTGCGCCAACGGCCAGCAACACCATAAGACCAAAGCGGAACAGACCAACCCCACCGAGAAACAGCATTGCAGCCGCCGCGCCGAACATCACCACGGTGGCACCAAAATCTGGCTCAGCCAGCAGTAATGCGGCCATCGGCAGCAGCACGACAAAAGGCTTGAAGAAACCGGCCCAGCTTTCGCGAACTTCCTCTTGGCGTCGAACCAGGTATCCAGCCAGATAGATCACCGCAAAGACCTTGGCGATTTCAGAGGGCTGGACGTTAAAGGCGCCAAAGCCGATCCAGCGCATCGAACCATTGACCTCGCGACCGACGCCCGGAATCAGCACCATGACCAGCAACCCCATCGCGGCGATCAGCAAGATCCAGCCGCAACGCTGCCAGGTAGCCAGCGGAATCATCACCACAACTGCCGCTGCACCAAGCCCGATCAACAGGTAAACCAGATGACGGATCATGTAGTACAGCGGGTTGCCGGTATTGACCGCAGCCACTTCGGTTGAAGCCGATGAAATCATCACCAAGCCCAGTCCAAGCAATGCCAGGCAACCGGCAAGCATGCCGAAATCCATGTCAAAGCCGCGGCGGCTGAACAATGGCGAAGGATAAGGACGCAGGAAGGACAACATCAGTTGAGACCCTCCACTGCCTGGCTGAACAAACGTCCGCGCTCTTCAAAGTTCTTGAACATGTCAAGACTGGCGCAAGCTGGCGACAGCAATACCGCATCGCCCGGTTCAGCCAGTTCAGCGCAGCGCTGTACGGCTTCTTCCAAGGTTTTAACCTGGATCAACGGCGCAGCATCACCCAGCGCCTGTGCCAGGCGTTCGGCATCACGCCCCAGCAACACCACAGCGCGACAGAAACGGGCGACGGGTTTACGTAGCGCCGAGAAATCAGCACCTTTGCCATCACCGCCGGCAATCAACACCAATTTGCCCTGAATATCAGCCCCCAAGCCTTCGATAGCCGCTAACGCAGCACCAACGTTGGTTGCCTTGGAATCATCGTAATAAGCGACTTCATTGCGCTCACCCACCCATTGGCAGCGATGGACCAGGCCAGGGAAATCTTTGAGCGTGTCCAGCATGACCTGCATCGGCAAGCCGACAGCGTGGCCCAGGGCCAATGCCGCCAATGCGTTGGACTGGTTGTGCGCGCCACGAATCTTCAATTCGCGCACGGGCATCAGGCGATCGAACTTGAAGCCCAGGAATTTCTCACCCTGCTCCTCGATCAGGCCAAAACGCTGGAAGTCCGGTTTGCCCAAGCCAAAGCTCCAGCAAGGCACTTGATCGGCAATCAGCGGGCGCGACAAGGCATCATCACGGTTAACCACAACCTGTTTAGCGCCACGGAAGATCCGATGCTTGGCCAGGTGATAAGCCGGCAAACCGCTGTAGCGATCCATGTGGTCTTCGCTGATGTTCAGGCATGTCGCCACTTCAGCATCAAGCTGGTCGGTTGTTTCCAACTGGAAGCTCGACAACTCCATGACGTACAGCTCAACCTCATCGTTGAGCAGATCCAGCGCTGGCGTCCCCAGGTTGCCGCCGACCGCCACCTTCTTACCCGCCGCCATGGCCATTTCACCGACCAGGGTGGTTACCGTGCTTTTCGCATTGGAACCGGTGATCGCGATGATTGGCGCCTTCGCGTTGCGCGCAAACAACTCGATATCGCCGGAAATTTTCACCCCACGGCTCGCTGCTTCTTGCAGCGCCGGGGTTGCAACCGCAATGCCCGGACTCACCAGTAATTCACTGGCACGGCAGAGGAACTCGACGTCCAGATCACCACAACGCACTTCAACCTGCGGGAACTGTTCACGCAAGGTGCTCAGCTCCGGCGGATTCGCACGCGTATCAACCACGGCAAAGCGCACACCCTGACGCGCGAGGAAGCGCACCAGGGACATGCCGCTCTTGCCGAGGCCGACAATAATGCGGAAGTGGTCAGAAGCAATCAGACTCATCTCGTCCTCAGCGCAGTTTAAGAGTGGCAAGGCCGATCAACACCAAAATCACGGTGATGATCCAGAAGCGAACGATGACGCGTGGTTCAGGCCAGCCCTTGAGTTCAAAGTGGTGATGGATCGGTGCCATGCGGAAAACCCGCTTGCCGGTCAATTTGAAGGATGCAACCTGGATGATCACCGACAGGGTTTCCATCACGAACACACCGCCCATGATGAACAGCACTACTTCCTGGCGCACGATCACGGCAATGGTGCCCAGCGCAGCGCCCAGCGCCAGCGCGCCAACGTCGCCCATGAAGACTTGCGCCGGATAGGTGTTGAACCAGAGAAAGCCCAGGCCAGCACCGACCAATGCGGCGCAGAACACGATCAGCTCGCCAGCCCCCGGTACATAGGGAATCAATAGGTAATCGGCAAACTTGATGTTGCCCGACAGGTAGCAAAAGATGCCCAGCGCGCCGCCGACCATCACGGTTGGCAGAATGGCCAGGCCGTCGAGGCCGTCGGTCAGGTTGACTGCGTTGCTTGAGCCGACAATAACCAGATACGTCAGGATCACGAAGCCAGCGCCCAAAGGAATGCTGACATCTTTAAGCAGTGGCAGGATCAGTGTGGTTTCGACCGGCGTTTGCGCAGTCATAAACAGAAAGACCGCCGCGCCAAGACCAAACACCGACTGCCAGAAATACTTCCAGCGGCTCGGCAAGCCTCGGGAGTTCTTCTCGATCACCTTGCGGTAGTCATCGACCCAGCCAATGGCGCCGAACAGCAGGGTCACGGCCAACACCACCCAGACATAACGGTTGCTCAGATCGGCCCAAAGCAAGGTGCTGACGGCAATCGCAGAGAGAATCAGCGCGCCACCCATTGTTGGCGTGCCTTTCTTCGACAGGTGCGACTGCGGGCCATCATTGCGCACCGACTGGCCAATCTGACGGATTTGCAGGGTGCGGATCATCCACGGTCCCAGGCACAGCGACAACGCCAGCGCCGTGAGCACACCAAGGATGCCGCGCAGTGTCAGGTATTGGAACACCGCGAAACCTGTGTGGAACTGTTGCAGGTACTCAGCCAGCAGCAGCAGCATTAGTGTTTCTCCCCAGATATGCCACAAAGCGCCGCCACGATGTTTTCCATCGCGGCGCTGCGTGAACCTTTAATTAGAATTGTGGTGTCGCTGCTCTCGGCCTTTAAGGCTTCGATCAGACTGGCTTGATCGGCAAAGTGCCGGCCATTGCTTGCAAATTCTTCTACCGCGTAAGCCATCAGCGGGCCAACGGCGAACAGCGCATCAACCTTACCCTTGGCGTATTTGCCTACATCGCGATGGCTCTGCTCGGCCCAGCCGCCCAGCTCACCCATGTCACCCAGCACCAGTACTTTGTGCCCGGAGAATCCAGCGAGGATGTCAATCGCTGCACAAATTGAGGCCGGATTGGCGTTGTAGCTGTCATCGATTACGCGCATGCCATTGGCGGTCAATTGCGCAACAGCGCGCCCCTTGACCGGAAGCAGCGCTTCAAGCCCGGCCTTGATATCAACCAGCGGCACTGACAATGCACTTGCCGCAGCAGCTGCAGCCAAGGCATTGCCGACATTATGTTCACCCAGTACGTTGAGCTGGATACGTGCTTGCCCTTGCTCGCTGTGCAGGTGGAAGTTCGTGCAACCACGGGAGTCGCGCGCGATCTCGCTGGCGAAGAAGTCTGCCGCACTGTTGCCTACAGAGAAGCTCAACAACTGCTTGCCCTTGACCTTTTCAGCCCATATTGCGAAGGCTTTATCATCGCGATTAAGCACCGCAACGCCATCATCCCCCAGGCCTTGCAGAATCTCGCCCTTGGCCTCGACGATTTTTTCAGGCCCGCCAAACTCGCCCACATGGGCGGTGCCAGCATTGGTGATAATCGCAACCTGCGGCTTGGCCAGGGACACGGTGTAAGCAATCTCGCCCACCCCGGATGCACCCAGCTCGATCACCGCAGCCTTATGCTCCGGCCCCAGTTCAAGCAGGGTCAGCGGCGCGCCCAACTCGTTGTTCAGGTTGCCGCGAGTGGCCAATACTGCATCACCATGCTCAACAAAAGCTTCGCGCAGGATGCTGGCAAGCATTTCCTTAACAGTGGTTTTACCGCTGGAACCTGTCACGGCAACCAACGGCCCACCAAATGCCTGGCGATTAAGCGCGCCCAGTTGGCCCAAGGCACGACGTGTATCGGCAACGAGCAACTGTGGCAGCGGCGCATTTGCAACTTCACGCTCGACCAATGCGGCGACAGCCCCTTTGCCACTCACTTCGGCCAGATAATTGTGGCCATCGAAATTCGGCCCGCTCAGGGCGATAAACAATTGCCCCGGTTTGATCGAGCGGCTATCGGTGCCCACTGCAGCAAATGCGCAATCTTTGCCAATCAGGCGTGCATTCAAGGCGTCAGCAATTTCGCTTAGTCGCAAGGCCTTAAGCATGAGCCACCTCCCATGCAGACAAAGCCTTGGCCGCTTCTTGCAAATCGGAGAATGGCTGACGCAAACCGTTGATTTCCTGGTAATCCTCGTGTCCTTTACCTGCAAGCACCACCACGTCATCAGCCTTGGCAACGCTTATCGCCTGGGCGATGGCAACGCCGCGACCGGCAATAAATTGTGCGCTATCGGCATTCACCAAACCGTCACGAATATCGGCGAAGATTTGCTCAGGTTTCTCGCTACGCGGATTGTCATCAGTGACGATGACCTGATCAGCCAAGCGCTCAACCACCGCGGCCATCAGCGGGCGCTTACCGCGGTCACGGTCGCCGCCACAGCCAAACACGCAGAGCAGCTTGCCCTTGACGTGAGGGCGCAGGGCTTCGAGAACTTTTTCCAGGGCGTCCGGCGTGTGGGCGTAGTCGACTACAACCAGCGGTTGCTTGACCCCAGCGACTTCCACACCACCCAGGCGCTGCATGCGACCAATTGGGCCCTGCAGGCTTGGCAGCACTTTAAGAATTTCATCCAGCGCATAGTCCAGTCCGAGCAAGGCGCCAACCACTGCGAGCAGATTGCTCAGATTGAAGCGGCCCAGCAACGCGCTGCGCAGGCTGCCTTCGCCGCGCGGTGTAACCAGCGTCGCGCGCACACCGTGATCGTCAAACTGCACGTCGCGGCAATGCAGATAAGCATCCGCATTATCCAGGCTGTAGCTGATCAGACGCGACTCATGATCTTGCGCGGCCAGTTGCTTGCCGAACCCATCATCGAGGTTAATCACCCGGCAACGCAGGTTCGGCCAGGCAAACAGCTTGGCCTTGGCCGCGGCATAGTTTTCCATGGTGCCGTGGTAGTCGAGATGATCACGGGACAGGTTGGTAAACACCGCAACATTGAAATCAAGTGCAGCAACCCGGCCTTGATCCAGCCCGTGGGATGAGACTTCCATCGCCAGTGCGCGGGCGCCGGACTTTTTCAGGTCAGCCAGTACTGCCTGTACGCCAATCGGATCAGGCGTGGTATGCAGGCCTTGGGCAAGGCCGTTATAAAAACCATTGCCGAGGGTGCCTACAATCCCACAACGCTCGCCAAGCATATCCAGCGCCTGGGCCAACAACTGGCTGACACTGGTTTTACCGTTGGTGCCGGTGATGCCGACCATATGCAAGCCACGGCTTGGTTCGCCATAAAAGCGTCCGGCAATCGCCGACAACTGGCCTGCCAAATCCTTGATTGCCACCAGTTCGGCCTTATCGACGCTCATGTCGAAGGCTCCGCCCGCTTCATAGGCCACCGCAGCGGCACCACGCTCAAGCGCATCGGCGATATGCTCGCGACCGTCCTGGCTCAGGCCCGGCACCGCCAAAAACAGATCACCCGGCCTCACCTTGCGGCTGTCAAGTGTCAGCTCGCGGATCAAAACACTGCTGCTCGCTTTAGGTAACAGCTGATTAAGAGGCATTGGCATCAGCCGCGCCCTCCTTTATTCGATGTTGCATCAACTGTTTTCACATCTTCTTCAGATGGCAAATTGTCAGGTGTCACGTTCATCAAGCGCAGGCCACCGGCCATCACACGGCTGTACACCGGCGCCGAAACCAGACCGCCGTAGTAGCCATCTTTAGTGGGCTCATCAATCACCACGGCCAAGGCAATTCGCGGGTTATGCGAAGGAGCAAAACCGGCGAACAACGAGCGGTAGGAATGAGGGGTATAGCCCTTTGTGCCGGCTGTGGTCTTACGCGCCGTGCCGCTCTTGCCGGCCACGTGATAGCCAGGCACCTTGGCACGGTAAACGCCGCCCGGCGCTTCAATAACTTGCTGCAACATGCCCTGCACTGTCTTGGCGATATCTTCTGGAATAACCTGGACGCTGTCGGGTGTTTTATCGACGCGGATCAGCGACAAAGGCACCGAACGGCCGTTGTTTGCCAGCACTGAATAGGCATGGGCAAGCTGTACAGCGGTTACCGACAGGCCATAACCATAAGCCAGGGTTGCAGTCTCGGCCTGCCCCCACTTGCGATGGTTCGGCAGGTTACCGACTCGCTCGCCCGGGAAGCTCAGGCCAGTATCCTGACCAAAACCCACTTGCTGCATAACGCTGTAGATTGCTTCTGCGCCGATGTCGAAGGCGACCTTGCTGACCCCGACGTTGCTCGACTTGATCAGGATGCCGGTCAGGTCGAGCACACCGCTGTTACGCGATACATCGCGAATGGTGTACTTACCAATACGCAGCCAACCCGGCGCCACATTAACTGTATCGGTTGGCTTCCAGCGCCCTGTCTCCAAGGCAGCACTGATCGAAAACGGCTTGACCGTCGAGCCCGGCTCGAACACGTCGGTCATGGCCCGGTTACGCATGGCCGCCGGATGAATGGTGCGGCGGTTATTCGGGTTGTAGGTAGGCTGGTTGACCATGGCCAGGATTTCCCCGGTCTTAACATCAACCATTACCAGGCTGCCTGCCTTGGCGCCGAACTCAACCAGTGCATTGCGCAGCTCTCGATGCGCCAGGTATTGCAGGCGCAGGTCAATAGACAACGCCAATGCCTTGCCGGCCTTGGCGTTCTGGGTGACCTGCACATCCTTGATCAACCGGCCGCGCCTATCCTTGAGCACCTGACGCTTGCCCGGCACACCCGCCAGCCACTCGTCGAACGCCAGTTCCATGCCTTCACGTCCGCGATCATCGACATCGGTGAAACCGACCACGTGGGCAGCCACTTCCCCGGCTGGATAGAAACGGCGGAATTCTTCGATCGAATAAACCCCAGGCACCTTGAGATCGAGAATTTTTTGACCTTGCTCCGGCGTCAGGCCACGCACCAGGTACATAAACTCGCGCTTGGCGTTAGCTTGCAGGCGCTTGGCGAAATCATCCGGCTTTTGCCCCAGGGCTTCAGCCAAGGTCGGCCACATGCTTTTGGCGCCTTGCAACTCCTTACCATTGGCCCAAAGGGTGGTCACCGGCGTACTCACCGCCAACGGCTCGCCATTGCGATCAGTCATCAGGCCGCGATGGGCAGGAATTGGGATATGGCGAACGCTGCGCGCATCACCGTGCGCCTGCAAGAAGTCGTGATCGAAAATCTGCAGGTCAACGATGCGCCAAACAATTGCACAGACCATCGCGGCCAAGAGCAACAGCACAAGGCGAAACCGCCATGGATAAAGAGCGCCTTCGAGCTTGATCATGGCTTCACCATGCGCACTTCTGCGGCGTCGGGGATGCGCATGTTCAGCTGTTCGCTGGCCAGGGTTTCAATACGATTGTGTGCAGTCCAGGTGCTTTGCTCAAGGATCAAGCGCCCCCACTCGGCCTGAGCCTTGTCGCGCACACTCAACTCAGCATAAAGCTCGTTGAGCAGTTGGCGATTCCAATGCGCGCAATACGACACCGCCAGTGATGAAGCCAGCACTGCGATAAACAGCACCAGCATCAACAGGCTGCCGCGCGGAAAGGATTTCGCCACGCGCAGGTTCATCGCAGCTTCTCCGCGATACGCATGACCGCGCTGCGTGAGCGCGGGTTCGCCTTGAGTTCGGCTTCAGAAGCAAATACCGGCTTACCGATCAGTTTCAAGCGTGGCTCGAAGGCTTTAGGAATAATGGGCAGATCACGGGGCAGCTTGTCCTGCTCGCCCTTGGCGTGTTTACGCATGAACTGCTTAACAATCCTGTCTTCCAGCGAGTGGAAGCTGATCACAACCAAGCGCCCACCGACTTCTAGAGCGTCCAAAGCAGCGTCAAGCCCGAGCTCCAAGTCACCCAACTCGTTATTGATATAGATGCGCAAGCCTTGGAACGCACGAGTCGCCGGATTCTTACCTTTCTCCCATGCGGGATTGGCAACAGTCAGCACCTGCGCCAGATCAGCGGTGCGTTCAAAAGGCTGCTCCGCGCGACGCATGACCACGGCGCGCGCCATGCGCTTGGCGAACCGTTCTTCGCCGTACTCTTTGAAAACGCGAGCAATTTCTTCTTCGCTGGCACTGGCAATCCACTGCGCCGCACTGACGCCACGCGATGGATCCATGCGCATATCCAGCGGGCCATCGTTGAGGAAGCTGAAGCCACGACTGGCATCGTCCAACTGAGGCGAGGAAACACCGAGATCGAGAAGAATGCCGCTGACCTTACCCGACAGGCCGCGGACAGCGGCCTCGGCAGAAAGTTCCGCAAAACTTCTCTGTACAACGACAAAGCGGCCGTCTTCGGCCGCTAGCGCTTTCCCCGTGGCTATTGCCAGGGGGTCCTTATCAAACCCCAGCAATTGGCCATCAGGGCCGAGCGAGTCAAGGATAAGCCGGCTGTGCCCACCCCTGCCGAAGGTGCCATCGATATAGCGACCACCCGCGCGCACAGCCAGCCCCGCGACAGCCTCGTCGAGCAGCACTGTTATATGGCGAAAATCGCTATTCATAGTCACAGGATCAAGTCACGTAGATCGTCAGACAAAGCACCCGGTTGCTTGATGGCTGCCAAATCGGCATCTGCCACTGCATTCCAGGAGTCTTCATCCCACAATTGAAATTTATTGAGTTGGCCGACCAACATGGCGCGCTTGTCCAGCTTGGCGTATTCGCGCAAGCGGGGTGGCACCAGAAAGCGACCGCTGGCATCGAGCTCAAGGTCAACCGCATTACCGATCAACAAGCGTTGCAAACGACGGTTTTCTTCACGAAAGGAGGCAAGCTCACGAAGTTTGGCTTCGATCAGCTCCCACTCGGTCAGTGGATACACACATAAGCAAGGGTCAATCGCATCAATCGTGATAATTAACTGGCCAGCACAGCGCGACACGAGCTCGTCGCGATACCGGCTTGGCATCGCGAGTCGACCTTTTGCGTCGAGACTTATGGTGTTGGCTCCACGAAACACGATTGCGTTTCCCCTTGTTATTTAGCTATCCATGCCCAAAAAACCCACTTTTCGCCACTTCTTACCACCTGCGCACACTATAGGAACGCGCATGCCCCACCGTCAAGGTGCTTAAACAGGGAAAAACCCTTATAGAACGGAGATTTAGCGAATTTTACGAAGGTGGGAGAACAGCTTAAGTCGACATTCAAAGACTAAATGCCAGCGCATACACGCCACTGCGCTTCAAACTTAAAGTAGTTTGTTAAGAGTAAGATTATTTAGGTATTAGAACCGCCAGGAAGGACACCAAGCGTACTACCAGGAAGAAAGGTGGAGAGTCGATCTGTAAGCCGGGTTCTGTCGAGGACAGTCATTCCTCTACGACGCACATCACTGTACGCCTTTAGCAACCTACCCGGTTTCAGCGCGGGCCACGCCAATGAAACCCTATTTGGTCTTGCTCCGAGTGGGGTTTGCCTAGCCACGGACTGTTACCAGCCGTGCGGTGCGCTCTTACCGCACCTTTTCACCCTTACCGGCGCCGAAGCGCTTAGGCGGTTATTTTCTGTGGCACTTTCCGTAGGCTCACGCCTCCCAGGCATTACCTGGCACTCCGCCCTATGGAGCCCGGACTTTCCTCCCCCGCACCTTGTAAACAAAGCGCAGCAGCGACTGTCCGATCGACTCTCCGCCGACTAGGGTAATTGCACTTGCACATTAGAACAAGCGTAACCGAGCACTGGCGCGGTAAAAACCCGATATTCACGACTCAAACCACGGCGCACAAACTGAACACAAGCCGCAAAATCAACGCCATTTTGCAATTACTTCGCCGATTGACGCTCCAGCGCCAACTGATAGAGCAGGTTTTTGCGCACGCCGGTGATTTCAGCCGCCAAAGCTGCCGCGCGCTTCAATGGCATCTCCTTTAACAACAGGTCGAGCACGCGAATCGCTTCAGCACTGACCGCGGCCTCACCTTCCGGTGCTTGCCAGCCAGCGACCAGCACAACACATTCGCCACGCTGCTGGTTACTGTCCGCCGCCACCCACGCACTCAGCTCAGCCAGCGGCGAGCCCTTGAGGGTTTCGAAGGTCTTGGTCAGCTCACGCGCCAACAGTGCCGGGCGCTCATCGCCAAAAATCGAGCGCATATCCTCAAGACACTCGGCAATACGGTGTGGCGCCTCATAAAAGATCAGCGTGCGCGGCTCCTCTTTCACTTGTTCAAGGCGTGAGCGACGGCCCACCGACTTAGCCGGCAAGAAGCCCTCGAAGATAAAGCGATCCGACGGCAAGCCCGCAGCCGACAGCGCAGCGATCAATGCACAGGCCCCGGGCACCGGCACCACGGCGACACCGGCGGCACGCGCCTGGCGCACCAGGTGATAGCCAGGATCGGAAATCAACGGCGTACCGGCATCGGAAATCAACGCAACATCTTCCCCCGCCTGCAAGCGCTGCAAAAACTTACCGCCATGATCCCGCTCATTGTGCTCATGACAGGCCGCCAATGGCGTAGATAGACCAAAGTGCTGCATCAGGCGCGCCGAATGCCGGGTATCCTCTGCAGCAATAAGCGTCACATCGGCCAGCACCTTCAAGGCACGGGCACTCATGTCATCCAAGTTACCAATCGGCGTGGCAACCACATAAAGCGTGCCCAAACCTGAACTCAACGCATCTGTAGAAGTCACTGCACAGGCCTTATTTATCACTAAAACGCGCATTGTAGCCCGTTTAGGGAATCTTCTGAAAAAAGTAGCGAGCGCCGGGAGTGCAAGGCGAAAAGGTGCGAAAAGCGCAGTTTAGTGGCCCTAAATGAGCATTTTGAGCATTTTTTTCAACGCAGCAATACCTAGCGCAGTCGTTTTTAAGAGATTCCTTAGCGCTGCCGAGATCGCACCTTCGGCATAGCTTGGGTACAATTCACCCCTCATTTGATCAAGTATCAGGAACGCTTACATGATCGCCCGCCTGCGCCCGCTTCTCCTCCTTTGCCTTGTCGGCTTGCTTGCCGCCTGTGCCAGCTCATCAAACTCTGTCGGTGAACTACCGCGCACACCTCAAGCCAGCATTGAGCAATTGCTCCAGCAGGCTGGAGATGCGCAGACCGAGGAAGCCAACTTATTGCGCCTGTCTGCAGCAGACCAGGCCTATAAACAAAAGGATATTGGCCGCTCCAGCAGCATTCTTGAACAAGTTCAGCTTGAAACGCTCAAGCCAGCCCAACAGATATTCGCCAGCACCCTTGCTGCCGAGTTGGCATTGGCGCGGAAAAACCCCAAGGCCGCCCTTCAAGCGCTTAGCCACCCAAGCTTCGAGCGGCTTGGTGAACTGCCGGTCGAGCAACAGGTGCGCAGCCAACTGACCCGCGCCAAAGCACTGGAGCAAGACGGCCAACTGCTTGCCGCAGCCCGCGAACGCATCTACATCGCCCCTCTGCTCAGCGATGCGACGGCTGCAAGCAACCACGAAGCGATCTGGGCGCTGGTTTCACGCCTGCCTGCCGACCAACTGCAAACCACCGGCGATGCCGACCTGACTGGTTGGCTGGCACTTGCCAGCGCATCGAAAAGCGCAGTGACCCTTGAACAGCAGCAAGCCGCCATTGATAACTGGGTCGCCACTCACCCAGCCCACCCTGCAGCCGCGCAATTACCCAAGCCCCTGCAAGACCTGAAACAGCTGTCGAGCGAACCCATTGGCCAAATTGCCCTGCTCCTGCCCCAAGAAGGCAAGCTTTCCAGTGTTGGCCGTGCTCTACGCGATGGTTTTATGGCCGCGTACTACCAGGCCCAGCAAGCGGGTGAAACCCTGCCTGACGTGCAGATCTACGACAGCTCACGCATCAGCTCCATGGACAGTTTTTACCAGCAAGCGCAAAGCGCTGGTGCGCAACTGGTGGTTGGCCCACTTGAAAAAGAACTGGTAACTCAACTCAGCAGCCGCGAACAACTGCCCATCACCACCCTGGCCCTGAACTACAGCCAAAGCGAACAAGAAGGCCCAGCGCAGCTGTTCCAATTTGGTCTTGCCGCTGAAGATGAAGCACGCGAAGCAGCACGGCGCGCCTGGTCTGACGGCATGCGTCGCGCAATCGCGCTAGCACCGAGCGGCGACTGGGGCAATCGCGTCCTGGCTGCGTTCCGCCAGAGCTGGGAAGCCCAGGGCGGCGAACTGCTTGCAGCACAGAGCATCGCCCAACCCGTTGAGCTAGCCCAGCAAATCGGCAAGTTGCTACAACTGCGCCAAAGTGAAGCGCGCAGCAAAAGCATCGAGGAAAAACTTGGCACCGAAGTCGCTGCACAACCTTCGCGCCGCCAGGATGTTGACTTCATGTTCCTTGCCGCCACGCCGCAGCAAGCACAGCAAATAAAGCCAACATTGGTGTTCCAGTACGCAGGAGACATGCCGGTCTACGCCACATCCACCCTCAATAGTGGCGTATACAACCAGGCCCAGTACCTGGACATGGAAGGCATCCAGTTCGCTGAAACCCCATGGATGCTCAACACTGACGATCCAACTCGCCAACTTGTAGTCAACCAATGGCCTCAAGCAGGCGGCAGCCTCGGCCGTCTCTACGCAATGGGCGCTGACGCCTTTATCCTGGCACCGCGCCTGGAGCAACTAAAGGCGCTGCCTAGCACACGAATCGACGGCCTTACCGGCAGCCTCAGCCTGGACGCCCAGCAACGGGTTGTGCGCCAACTGCCTTGGGCACAATTCACTGGCGGCCAGATCCAGCGCCTGCCCGACACCCCGCTTGATTGATCGCACCAGCAGCCAAAGCAGCGGCAACGCTGCCGAGGCGATGGCTTGCCAATACCTCGAGAAACACCGCCTGCGCCTCATCGCAAAAAACTGGAGGTGCAGGAGCGGTGAGCTTGATCTGGTCATGCTCGACATCGATACAGTAGTATTTGTCGAAGTTCGCTATCGCCACCACAACGCCTGGGGCGGCGCGACAGAAAGCGTTGATAGGCGCAAGCGCGGTAAACTCACGCAAGCGGCCATGACCTTTTTGCAACAAGAATCACGCTGGAACCAACACCCCTGCCGCTTTGATGTTGTCGCCATAAACCCCGACAGCAAAGGCAAGTTGCAATTGAATTGGATTAAAAATGCGTTTGATACCTGAACAACTTAGCCATTCATTGTCACAATAAGGCAGCCCCAACTCGCTTAAACCTCTGCACCCGCAAAACTTAAGGTGACATCTTCGATGGATATGCAAGCCCGTATTCACCAGTTATTCCAAGCCAGCATCGACACTAAACAGCAGGCAATGGAAGTCCTTGCACCACTCATCGAGCAAGGCAGCATGGCGATGGTTAACGCCCTGCTGAACGAGGGCAAGATTCTCGCCTGTGGCAATGGCGGCTCGGCTGGCGATGCACAGCACTTTTCTTCGGAGCTGCTCAACCGCTTCGAACGTGAGCGTCCAAGCCTGCCAGCCATCGCATTGACCACCGACAGCTCGACAATCACCTCGATTGCCAATGACTACAGCTACAACGAGATTTTCTCCAAGCAGATACGTGCACTGGGCCAACCTGGCGACGTACTCCTGGCAATTTCCACCAGCGGCAACTCAGCCAACGTCATTCAGGCCATTCAGGCCGCGCATGATCGTGAAATGACTGTGGTTGCGCTCACCGGCCGCGATGGCGGCAACATGGCCTCGCTGCTGTTACCCGAGGATGTGGAAATCCGCGTTCCGGCAAAATCCACCGCACGCATACAAGAAGTTCACCTTCTGACCATTCACTGCTTGTGCGACCTAATCGACAGCCTACTATTTGGGAGTGAAGAATGATCCGTTCACCACTGGCTATTGCAGCACTCGCGCTAACCCTTCTGGTTAGTGGCTGCAGCAACCGCAGCATCGGCAATTCGATTGACGACAAACTGCTCGACCCTGACGTGCGCAGCGCCGTGCAAAACGCCAGCCCAGACCTGACCAGCCCGACGTCGCATATCGTTGTCAGTAGCTATAACGGCATCGTACTGCTGGCCGGCCAAACCCCGCGCGAAGAACTCAAGCAAACTGCCGAAAAAGCAGCCAACAGCGTTCAAGGCGTGAAGAAGGTCTACAACGAACTGCAAATCCTGCCACCGACTTCATTGATCGCACGCAGTAACGATTCGCTGCTGACGGCGCAAATCAAAACTGAAATGCTTGCCAACAGCAACGTACCCAGCACCAACATCAAGGTGATAACCGAGAACGGCATTGTTTACATGCTGGGCCTGGTAACGCGCCAGGAGGCCCAGAGCGCCGCGCAAGTAGTACAAGGCGTGTCTGGTGTGCAGAAGATCATAAAACTGTTCCAGTACATCAACTAGCACCTTGCAGGCACAAAAAAGGCGATCTTCGGATCGCCTTTTTTATTGATACCTTGAACCTACTTCACGACCTTCAAGCTTGGCCGGCCACTTGGACGTGGCGGATCGGTCTCGGGCGGGCCCTGATCATCAGGAGCCTGCGCTTCTTCTTCATCAACCGCAGGCGGCTCTATGTCAAAGACCATGCCCTGGCCATTTTCACGCGCATAAACAGCAAGAATCGACGGTCCCGGCACGTACAGGGTGTGCGCCACACCACCAAAGCGGCCCTCGAAGCTCACCGCCTCGTTGTCCATATGCAAGTGACGAACAGCACTGGGCGATACGTTAAGCACTATCTGCCCATCATTGGCGAAGCCTGCTGGCACTTGCACGCCCGGATACTCGGCATTGACCAACAAGTGTGGCGTGCAGTCGTTATCAACAATCCACTCATACAGAGCACGAACCAGGTAGGGACGACTCGAGTTCATAGGTCTCTCCTCGCGCGTTAACGCATATCACGTTCAACCGTGGACAAACTGGCCTGGAAGGCCTCACGGGCGAACTGCCGCTCCATGTATTCGAGCAGCGGTTTAGCGGGTTTTGGCAGCTCAATACCCAAAACTGGCAGACGCCAGAGAATCGGCAACAAGCAGCAGTCTACCAAGCTCAACTCTTCACTGAGAAAGTAGGGTTTGTCGACAAATAATGGCGATACGCCCGTCAGGCTCTCACGCAGTTCCTTGCGCGCTTGCACGCGGGCTGGCTCTTTACTACGCGGATCGAGAATCAGGTCGACCAAGGCACACCAGTCACGCTGGATACGATGGATCAACAAACGGCTGTTCGCACGAGCTACCGGGTAAACCGGCAACAGCGGCGGGTGTGGATAACGCTCATCCAGGTATTCCATCACCACAGTCGACTCATACAACGCCAAGTCACGATCAACCAACGTCGGCAAGCTGGCATAAGGATTTACCTCTAGCAGCTTTGGCGGGTAACGACCCGGCTCGACAGTAATGATCTCAGCGCTGACACCCTTCTCGGCGAGCACAATACGTACGCGGTGGGAATAGTGGTCGGCGGGGTCGGAGTAACAGGCCAACCGATTGGTCACGCCCATGGCGGTCCTCCTCGCTTATAAAGTTATATGAAGCAGAAAAACCTGCGCGCCCAGTAGGGCGCGCAGGTCAACAACAGAGCGCTACAGATTAATGCACGTCCTTCCAGTATTCACGCTTCAACAAGTAAGCAAATACGAAGAAGAAGGCAAGATACAGCAGAACGTAGGTACCGATGCGCTGGCTTTCCAGTTTTACCGGGTTTGCCGAGTAAGCCAGGAAGGTCACCAGATTCTTGACCTTCTCATCAAACTCTTCTTCAGTCAGCGAACCGGTCTTAGGCTCGACAACCAACTGATCACAGGCTTTGTGGGTAATAGGCGTGCCCGTCAGCGGGTCATATTGCTTCTTACCGTCTTCAACAACCTGGACCTGCTTGCAACCCATGTATTGACGACCCTGCAATCCAACCAAAACGTTAGGCATGCCCACGTTATGGAATACAGTGTTGTTCGCACCCAATGGACGGGCTGGATCTTCGTAGAAGCTAAGCAGATAGCTGTACAACCAATCGTTGCCACGAACACGAGCGACCAGAGTCAGATCAGGAGGCGCGGCACCAAACCAGCCCTTGGCATCTTCAGAGCGCATGCTGCTCTGCATGTGATCACCGATCTTACCACCAGTGAAAACCAGGTTATCAAGCATGATTTCGTGCGGAACACCGAGATCATCGGCAACACGCTCATAACGCTGGAACTTGGCACCGTGGCAACCCATGCAATAGTTTGCAAAGGTACGCGCACCGTCCTGCATAGCGGCCTTGTCTGTCAGATCGACATCGATCTTGTGCGGCAGATCACCTCCAGTATTAGCGAAAGCGAATACCGGCAGAACCGCCACAATCATTGCTGCAAATAGCTTTTTCATCAGCCAGTCACCCTTTCCGGAACCGGTTTGGTTTTTTCCATCCTGGTGTAGAACGGCATCAGGATGAAGTACGCGAAATACAGGAAAGTACAAATCTGCGAGATCAACGTACGCGTTGGGTTCGGCGCCAACACACCCAAAACACCGAGGATGACGAAGGAGATGCAGAACACCAGCAGCCAAATCTTGCTTAGCCAGCCTTTGTAACGCATCGATTTGACCGGACTGCGATCCAACCAAGGCAACACAAACAACACGGCAATAGCTGCACCCATGGCGATTACGCCCAGGAGCTTGTCAGGAACGGCTCGAAGAATTGCGTAGAACGGCGTGAAGTACCAAACCGGGGCAATGTGCTCTGGCGTCTTGAATGCGTTTGCAACTTCAAAGTTAGGCTTCTCGAGGAAGTAACCACCCATTTCAGGGAAGAAGAAGATAATCGCGCAGAAGACAAACAGGAACACCACCACACCCACGATATCTTTTACGGTGTAGTACGGATGGAACGGGATGCCATCGAGCGGAATGCCGTTTTCATCTTTCTTTTTCTTGATGTCAACGCCATCCGGGTTGTTCGAACCCACTTCGTGCAGCGCCAGGATATGCAAGACCACCAAGCCAAGAATGACGATTGGCAGGGCCACGACATGCAAGGCGAAGAAACGGTTCAGGGTAATCCCGGAAATCAGGTAGTCACCACGAATCCACTGAGTCAGGTCATCACCGATAACTGGGATTGCACCGAACAGCGAGATAATTACCTGGGCGCCCCAGTAGGACATCTGGCCCCACGGCAGGAGGTAACCCATGAAGGCTTCAGCCATCAGCGCCAGGTAAATCAGCATGCCGAAGACCCAAACCAGCTCGCGAGGCTTCTGGTATGAGCCGTACAGCAGGCCGCGGAACATATGCAGATAGACTACAACGAAGAATGCCGAAGCACCGGTTGAGTGCATCAGACGGATGATCCAACCATAGTCGACATCACGCATGATGTATTCGACCGAAGCAAACGCTTCTTCAGCTGACGGCGTGTAGCTCATGGTCAGCCAAACACCCGTCAGGATCTGGTTTACCAGAACCAACAGGGCCAGCGAGCCAAAAAAGTAGAAGAAGTTGAAGTTCTTCGGTGCGTAGTACTTGCTGAGGTGGTCTTCCCACATTTTTGTGGCGGGAAAGCGGGCGTCAACCCATTCCATGAACTTGCTCATCAAGCTTTCTCCTGATCCACGCCAACGGTGACAATGTCATCCGAGTCATATGAATATGGCGGCACTGGCAGATTCAACGGAGCAGGCTGCGACTTGTATACGCGACCCGCCAAGTCATAGTGCGAACCATGGCAAGGGCAGAAATAGCCGCCCAGCCAATCTGGCCCCAAATCTGCCGGAGCAACTTCTGGACGGAAAGTCGGCGAGCAACCCAAGTGAGTACAGATACCAACAAGGATCAGTATTTCCGGCTTGATCGAACGAGTCACCGGATCCACATACTCAGGCTGTACAGAGGCCTTCGACTCAGGGTCCGCTACACGGTCATTGAGTTTGGTCAGGTTACCGAGAATTTCCTCAGTGCGGCGCACGATAAACACCGGCTGCCCCCGCCATTCAGCAATCATCTGCTGCCCCGGCTCGACCTTGCTTACGTTCACCTTCACAGGTGCACCGGCAGCCTTGGCCTTAGCGCTTGGGAACCATGACCCCACGAACGGGACCGCGGCACCCACCGCTCCTGCAGCGCCCACCACAGAGGTGGCCGCTACGAGGAAGCGACGCCGGCCTGCATTCACGCCGTCATTGCTCATTCAGTCGTCTCCCATCAGCTTTGTGGCCTGTTATTCAGGCCTATACTAAGTAAAATTCTGGTCGCGCAAAAAATTCGCCAAATGGTAAAGAAAAGCCCCTTTTGTGACAAGGTTAATTACCCCAGCAAAAGCTCTAAACACCTTAGCACGCGCGCAATCTATGTATGCGTCACGATGTCGCAGACTAGTTTAGCACCCATAAAAAACGCCCAGCTCCGAAAGGAAACTGGGCGCTTTTGAACGCAGGTCGCGAATTAACGCTTCGAGTACTGCGGACGCTTACGCGCTTTACGCAGACCAACCTTCTTACGTTCAACTTCACGAGCATCACGAGTCACGTAGCCTGCTTTACGCAGAGCTGGACGCAGAGTTTCGTCATAATCCATCAACGCACGAGTGATACCGTGGCGGATTGCGCCAGCTTGACCACTTACACCACCGCCAACAACGGTAACGAAGATATCAAACTTTTCGGTCATCTCGGTCAGTTCCAGCGGCTGACGAACTACCATGCGGGCAGTTTCGCGACCGAAGAACACGTCCAGAGTGCGGTTATTGATAGAGATACTGCCGTTACCCGGACGCAGGAAAACGCGTGCGGTTGCAGTTTTGCGACGGCCAGTGCCGTAATTTTGAGTCGCCGACATAATGAACTATTCCGTTAAATCTTCAGTTCTTGGGGCTGCTGAGCAGTATGAGGGTGAGCAGCGCCCGCATAGACTTTCAGCTTACGGTACATGTCGCGACCCAGCGGGTTCTTAGGCAGCATGCCTTTAACCGCGGTCTCGATCACGCGCTCTGGCGCCTTGGCGATCAGTTTTTCAAAGTTGATCGACTTGATGCCACCCGGGAAACCGGAGTGAGAGTAATACATTTTATCGGTAGTCTTGGCACCGGTAACACGTACCTGCTCAGCATTGATTACGACGATGTAGTCGCCAGTATCAACGTGCGGAGTGTATTCAGGCTTGTGCTTGCCACGCAGACGGGTAGCGATTTCGGTAGCCAGACGACCCAGGGTCTGACCAGCAGCGTCGACGACAAACCAGTCGCGCTTTACTGTTTCTGGTTTAGCAGTAAAAGTTTTCATTCTTTATAGCCTCAGGGGCCGCCCTGATAAATAAGACGGCGGATCTTACTGAATAGTGCGTACTTTGACAAGGTCAAAGGCAGCCGGAGACAGACGCTATCGGGGGCTCGGGTCAGCGCGTCCGTTACACGGCAAGATTTCTTCGGCAGACGGCGCATCACTTCCACTGCAGAAAGAGCTGCGCAATTATGCAGATTGCGAAAAAATTAGCAACCTGATTGTATAACTCTTTTTCCAGAGGACGAAGTAATGGATTTTCGCAAACTAGGCAAAACAGACATCTCAGTTAGCGCCATATGCCTAGGAACCATGACATGGGGCGAACAGAACACCCGCGAAGAAGGTTTCGCCCAGATTGAGCGAGCCAAGGCTTATGGCGTCAACTTTATCGACACCGCGGAAATGTACCCCGTGCCGCCGCGCGCGGAAACCTACACCAAGACCGAACAAATCATCGGTGAATACTTCGCCAAGAGCGGCGACCGTGCCGACTGGGTGCTGGCAAGCAAGATCGCCGGACCAGGCAACGGCATCGACTACATTCGCGACGGCAAGCTTAAACACAACCGCACGCACATTACTGCCGCACTCGACGCCAGCCTCAAGCGCCTGAAGACAGACTGGATCGATCTCTATCAACTGCATTGGCCTGAGCGCCCAACCAACTTTTTCGGCCAACTTGACTACAAGCATCAAGACACTGAGTTCACGCCGATTGAAGAAGTGCTCGAAGCGCTCGACGAACAGGTCAAAGCCGGCAAGATCCGCCACATTGGCCTGTCCAATGAAACACCATGGGGCACCATGAAGTTTCTCGAACTGGCCGAAAGCCGTGGCTGGCCACGCAGTGTGTCGATCCAAAACCCCTACAACCTGCTCAACCGCAGCTTTGAAGTGGGCCTGGCTGAAATTGCAATTCGCGAACAGTGCGGCCTGCTGGCTTATTCGCCACTGGCCTTCGGCATGCTTTCAGGCAAATACGCCGACGGCGCACGCCCTGAAGGCGCGCGCCTGAGCCTGTTCAGTCGCTTTGCGCGCTACAGCAGCCCTGAATCGGAATCAGCCTGTGCACGCTACGTCGCCCTGGCTCAGGAGCACGGTTTGGATCCGGCGCAAATGGCCTTGGCATTTGTCACCAGCCGCCCATTCGTCACCAGCAACATCATAGGTGCAACCACGATCGAGCAACTTGAAAGTAACCTCAAAAGCAGCGAACTGACGCTAACAAGCGACTTACTCGCAGCAATTGATGCCATCCACAAGACCCAACCTAACCCAGCACCTTAAACACCCGCCGCCTACAAAAATCCCGGCATGAGCCGGGATTTTTTGTTTATTGACGCTCCAGGCTTAAAGCGAACGCGCAATGATCTCCTTCATGATTTCATTGGTACCCGCGTAAATCCGCTGCACGCGCGCATCAGCCCACGCCCTCGCGACCGGGTATTCCCACATGAATCCGTAACCCCCATGCAATTGCACGCACTCATCGAGCACCTTGCACTGCAAGTCCGTCCCCCAATACTTGAGCATGGCCGCTGTAGGCACATCGAGCTTGCCTTGCAAATGCAGCTCCAGACAGCGATCAACAAACACCTTGCCGATCTGAATTTCGGTGGCCATTTCCGCCAACTTGAAACGGGTATTCTGAAAATCTGCCACAGCCTTGCCAAACGCCTTGCGCTCACGCGTGTACTCAAGCGTCCACTGCAGGGCTGCCTCAGCTGAAGCCAGGGCACCAACACCGACGGTCAAACGCTCCTGCGGCAACTCCTGCATCAGATAGGCAAACCCCATCCCCGCCTGCCCCAAGAGGTTTTCCTTGGGGACACGCACATCCTGGAAAAACAGCTCGGAGGTGTCCTGTGCCTTCATCCCGACTTTTTCCAGGCGCTTGCCCTTGGCAAAACCAGGCGTATTGGCCTCAACCAGGAACAGGCTCGTGCCCTTGGCGCCCGCCGTCGGATCGGTCTTGGCCACCACAATCACTAAGTCAGCCAGAAAACCGTTAGTGATAAAGGTTTTCGAACCATTGATAACGTATTCGTCCCCATCGAGCACCGCCGTCGTCTTCACGCCCTGCAAATCCGAGCCCGCACCGGGTTCAGTCATGGCAATGGCCGTGACCATCTCGCCACTGACCATCTTCGGCAGGTACTTTTGCTTCAGCTCCTGTGAGCCGTAATGCAGGATGTAAGGTGCAACAATGTCCGAATGCAGTGAAAACCCGATCCCGGTCAACCCCAATCGGCCCACCTCCTCGATCACCACGGTGCTGTACAGGAAATCGGCGCCAATACCGCCATATTCCTCAGGAATGTGCGAACAAAGCATTCCAGCCTCGCCAGCCTTGTTCCACAGCGCTCGATCTATGTGACCGTCTTTTTCCCACTGCGCATGGAAGGGTACGGCGTGCTGCTCAAGAAACTTGCGCACGCTGTCGCGGAAAAGTTCGTGATCAGAGCTGAATATTGTTCTTGGAATCATGCCTTCACCTGGATAATCAGTTTTCAAACCTGGTGTGACTGTAGGGCAGTAGCATGAATAGTCACACTGGACACAAGCGCCAAAAAATAAGACGATCAGGCCGCACCTTGACCAAATCGCCCCTACAACTGAGCTAATGCTCGGCTAGCAGCGCCGATTCAACAAGAAATATTCGGACCGACGATCCAGCAATCTAACCCATTGCAGCCTTGATCAAACGCCACACTCAATAAGAATAAATAGATCATGACCATCCCACATCCAGCCCCGCTCAAGCGCGTGTGCATTTTGGCAACCACAGGTGTATTTGCCTCAACCGTCCTGCAAGCCAAAGACTTCTTCCACATGGCCAGCTTGCGCCACGGCAAGCAGCAAGGCCTGGGCCTGACCCCGACCATTGAAATCAATATAGTCAGCCCCGACGGAATGCCTGTACGCAGCTTCAGCGACGTAATAATCCCTGTCGATAGCGATCTGGAACCGGCGGACGTGATCATCCTTCCAGCGTTCTGGGATGACTTTGATGCCCTGCGCCATCGCCACCCCAACGTGCTCACCTGGCTGCAAGAGTGCCACGCAGCCGGCAGCGCCATTTGCGGAGAAGCCACCGGGGTTTTCTGGATGGCCCAGGCCGGACTGCTAGACGGCAAGGAAGCCACCACCTATTGGCGCTTTTTTAACGAGTTCAGCGAACGGTTTCCCAAGGTAATCCTCAACCAGGACAAACACCTGTCGGATGCGGACAACCTCTACTGCGCAGGCGGCGTTACATCGGCATGCGACCTGTTTATCTACCTGATCGAACAATTCTGCGGGGCGAGCGTCGCCCAGGGTGTGGCCCGCGACATCCTGTTTGAAGTGCAACGCAACTACACCCCGGGACGTATTGGTTTTGGCGGCCAGAAGCTGCATCACGACCTGACAATCCTGCAAATCCAGCAGTGGCTTGAAGAACATTACGCCGACAAGTTCCGCTTTGAAGACGTCGCTCGCGAGCACGGCATGAGCATTCGCAACTTCATGCGCCGCTTCCAGAGTGCGACCGGTGATAAACCCCTGCACTACCTGCAAAGGTTACGCATAGAAACAGCAAAGAGCCTGCTAAGCGCGACCCGAAAAAGCATCAAGACCATCAGCTATGAAGTGGGCTACGACGACGCCAGTTTTTTTGCCCGACTGTTTCGCCAGCACACTGAGCTGTCACCCAACCTTTACCGTCGCCAGTTCCAACACAAGAACGGTCCTGTCTAGGCTGACCGCAAACACAACGCAAACCCTTGGATAGGTAGGCGTTAAAACACAGCGTCCTATGATCGGAGACAGCCCTTGCAAGGCCTCCAATAACAACAATAGGACGCCCCCATGCGCAGCCTGCTTTTCGCTCTGCTTACCACCCTCAGTTTCTGCGCCAGCGCGCAGGATGCCTGGAAACCCTTCCCATACGACCAATCGGCTTTCGACTACGCCGACGACAAGCTGCGCCAGGCGTGGCCACGACTTACCCGCGGTTTCGGTACGGATTACCCCTTCCCTGACGATACCTGGGTACTGAACATGGCCAAGCAGCACCCGCAAATCCTCGCCGCCCCCATTACCGCCTCGCTGCCTCAAGGCACGCCCGAAGAGCTCGCCAGCGCTTATGCCGCAAAACTCCAGGATGCTTGGCGCAGTGTATTTCGAGGCGATTTTGCCAAAGCCAAAGAGCAAGGCATGGCTCTTGGTTTTGGCGGACAGATACCGGCGATGTTCTCGCAAGTCATCTATGCAATGTTTCTCGAAACCGATCAAGACGAAAAACATCGCCTGCTTGAGCAAGTGATTGAGCTGACAGATAAAGCCGGCGACCTGATCAAGCTCGATATAGTGGCGCAATTCGGCCGAACCTACGCAAAAGCCCGGCTCGGCGAAGAATTGCCTATTCCTGTATCACTCAAGCGTGGCTATTCCTCACAAATACCTGATGAACTGGACGCCATGCTCAAGCAAAAACCACTGCAACCCTATGCCCTAACTTTGTATGGCGGCTATCAGGCAGGGGTGATTCGCAAGGTGGGCGCCATGCTTGGCGGCCTCACTTACGGGGTCAGCGCAGAAAAAATGGAAGCCTATTTCTCACGTGCCTTTGCCGTTAGCAATGACCTGCCCATCGGCCATTATGAATATGCCAACGCGCTGAGCTACGTCTACGACGACGATCAAGCCAACAAAGTATTGCAACACCTGCAACAAGCGGCGTCATTCACACCCATCAGCGCCATGGAGTCGCTGGAAATTGCCAAGGCCAGGCAGTTGCTGGCAAGTTTCAAGAAACGCCTGGCGAACAACTGAGCTCTAGACATGCAAAAAGGGCTGCACATTGGCAGCCCTTTAAATAGCAATTTACGGTTTGTGGGCTCGCGACAGGAACTCATGCGACTGCATTTCCAGCAAGCGGCTGAGCGTACGCTGGAACTCAAAGGTCAGGCGACCACCGGTATAGAGATCCTTCAACTCAACTTCTGCCGAAATGATCAGCTTGACGTTGCGGTCGTAGAACTCATCGACAAGGTTGATAAAGCGCCGCGCCATATCGTCAGTGGCAACGCCCATCTGCTCGACATTGGCCAGCAACACCGCGTGAAACACCTTACCCAATTCGATGTAGTCGTTCTGGCTACGCGGGCCATCACACAACTCACGAAACTCGAACCAAGCCACGTCTTCACAGACCCGCACTGCAGTGATCTGCCGGTTCTCGATACTGATCGACTCGTTCTCAACCGCGTGCGTGCAATCGGGCAGCAAACTCTTGAAGCTCTTGTGCAGGCTGGCATCAGCCTCAGCGCCTAGCGGCCAATGAAACAACTCGGCCTGCTCAAGGGCACGCAAACGATAATCAACGCCACTGTCGACGTTAACGATATCGGTATGCTCTTTAAGCAAGGCAATGGCCGGCAAGAAGCGCGCACGCTGCAAGCCATCTTTGTACAGGCCGTCGGGCACAATATTCGAAGTAGCAACCAGGCTAACGCCGTTTTTGAACAACTCTTCGAGCAAGGTCGCCAGAATCATTGCATCGGTAATATCCGAAACAAAAAACTCATCGAAGCAAATAACCCGCGCCTCATCGGCAAATTTCTTACCGATAATGGTCAATGGATTCTTCTCGCCCTTGAGGCCACGCATCTCTTCATGCACGCGCTTCATGAAGCGGTGGAAGTGAGTACGCACCTTTTGCTCGAAAGGCAAGGCATCGAAAAAGGTATCGACCAAGTAAGTCTTGCCGCGCCCTACGCCACCCCAAAAATACAGGCCCTTGATTGGCGCCTGGTTTTTCTTGGCGAACAGTTTGCCAAACAAACCCGGCTTGCTGTTTTGCGCATCCGCGACCAAATCGTCATACAGGCGCTGCAGATGGCGCACAGCCACTTCCTGCGCCGCATCATGAAAGAAGTCTGGACGTTTGAGATCGGCTTGATAGCGTTCTAGCGGAGTCATATTCGTTAGCTGAGCAACAAAAACGGGGCAGGTACTTTAGGCCCTGCCCCGCAGATAATCAATCAGCTATCGATGCAAAACGCCGACTTGTCAGGCTTGCTCTGGCGCCAAAACCTCGCGCAAGCGCTCAACGGCAGCCTTCAAAGCCTCAGCATTCGCAAATTCAGGGCTGGTTGCAACACACTCGCCATCGAGCCAAACAGCAAAGCCATTGCCCTGCTCACGCACATCAAGCGACTCTCCGGACTGCAGGTACTTATTGACCATGCCCGCCGACTTGCCGTCAGCAAACGACTTCGAAAGCAGCAATTGTTCACCCGCGGCGTCGAGCAAACGAAAGCGGAAGCTGCCGTCCTCATCACGGAAGCTGACAAAGCGCGCACGCTTGCTGGCTTTCTTCTTCGACGATTCGGTGCTGCTGGCAACCGAGCGGAATGAGCGCAAGCCAACGGCTTCACGCAGTTGGATAAGGAAGGGAGTGGCGATCTTGCGCGCTTTGGCTGCGCCGTCCAGAAGAATGTCTTCAAGGTCAGCAGGACGTTCAATCAAGGCCTGGTATTTCTCCCGCGACTCACCCAGCTCAGTGTTCAGCAGGTCATTAAGCCGCTGCTTGGCATCCCCCCAACCCATGCCATCGATCAGCTCGGCACGGAACTGAGCCTGCTGCTCAGGTGTAGCAAAAGCCTGGTAGAGGGTGAAAAGGTGCGAGCTATCCGGGTCCTTGGCTTCGCCCGGCAACTTGGAGTCAGTCACGATGCGCGCCACCGCGTCGCTCATTTGTTTGGCGCTACTAAACAACGGGATGGTGTTGTCATAGCTTTTTGACATTTTGCGGCCATCAAGGCCAGGCAAAGTCGCTACATCTTCCTCGATCACTGCCTCGGGCAAGGTAAAAAGCTCTTTACCCTGACCAAACAGGTGATTGAAGCGCTGGGCAATGTCTCGCGCCATTTCGACATGCTGGATCTGGTCGCGCCCAACTGGCACCTTGTGCGCGTTGAACATCAAGATATCTGCGGCCATCAACACCGGATAGCTGAACAGGCCCATGGTCACGCCCGCATCCGGGTCTTCACCAAGCTCGACATTCCGATCGACAGAGGCTTTGTAGGCGTGCGCACGATTGAGCAGGCCCTTGCCCGCAACGCAGGTCAGCAGCCAGCAAAGCTCAGGGATTTCTGGAATATCCGACTGGCGATAGAAGGTAGCCCTGCTGACATCAAGGCCGCAGGCCAGCCAAGTCGCAGCGATTTCCAAGCGTGAACGCTGAATACGCAGTGGGTCATCACACTTGATCAGCGCATGGTAGTCCGCCAAGAAATAAAACGAGTCCACATTGGCGTCGCGGCTAGCAACAATCGCGGGCCGAATTGCCCCTGCGTAATTGCCAAGGTGCGGCGTGCCTGTGGTGGTGATACCGGTGAGAATACGAGTGGTCATGTGCTTTCGCTTACTAATTAGAGGCGCGGCAATAACAAATCTTTAAGATCGGTCAGTTTGCCATGAAAAAAGTGCCCACATTCTGCCACGGTCAACAACTCATGTGGGCGCTCAAGCGCACTTGACCAGTCATAAACCAGTTGCGGCTCAACCACCTCATCAGCCTCTGGCTGTATAACGATCATCTTGCAACGCTGCGCCAGCGGCGTTTGCTCCAGGCGCATCACTGCAGGCGCGATCATAAACAGCTGCCGCACCTCGATACCTTGCGCCTCCAGTCGTCCGGCGAGAGAGGCCGCCACAAAGCCACCAAACGAAAAGCCCATCAAGGTCAGCGGCATATTCGGGTATTGTTCACCCAGCCACTGTGCTATAGCCTCAGCATCATCAACTTCGCCGGTGCCCATGTCATGCGTACCCTCGCTAGTGCCGACACCGCGATAGTTAAAGCGTAGAGTGTGTAGGCCTGAGTCCCGCGCAGTACGCTGCAAGGTCGAGACGACCTTATTGAGCATCGTGCCGCCCTGCACTGGATTCGGGTGACATATAAGCGCAACGCCGCGTGCATCGGGCACTTCAAGAGAAAGGGCTTCAAGCTGGCCGCTCGGACCTTGAATAAATAAAGCAGTTTCACGGGTAAGCAAAAGTGAACTCCGTGACCCATCGCAGGGTCGATTCGTCTAGGCTGTCAGCCTGCGCCAAAAACATATCGGCTCGCATTACGCTATACAGCGCAGGCGCCAACCGCTAACGTAAAGCAAAGCCGTTTAGAGAGGAAGGACTCGTGGAACAGACGCTAACAGCCTGGCTGATACCGGCCATAGCCCTGGTTGCAGGTATCGCAATAGGATTTCTAGTTGCGCGCTTGGCGCCCAATGCAGTTCCTGGCCGGACTCAACGCCAGCTGGACGATCTGCAAGAACGTTTTGACAACTATCAAAGTGATGTCGTCACCCATTTCAACACCACTGCAAACCTGGTTAAAAAATTAACCCTGAGCTATCAAGACGTCCAAGAGCATCTTACCGAAGGTACCAGCAAGTTGGCCCTCGATGAGCTGACTCGGCAACGCCTGATGGCCGCACTGCATGCAGACGAAGGCAGCGATAAACGCGACAAACGTGAACGCCTGACGCCACCAAGGGATCACGAAACTCCCAAGGATTATGCGCCGAAAATGGAGAATATCCCCGGCATGCTCGACGAAAACTACGGTTTGAAGAGCAAGCGCTAGACCAACCTTTTCGTAGGCATAAAAAACCCGCATTGCGCGGGTTTTTTTATGCCTTGCGGTTAGATCACACCACGCTCGCGCAGTGCAGCCAGAACCATTTTGACACCTTCATCCACCGAGACGGTCTGCGTATCAATGACCACGTCGGCATCGAGAGGCACGTCGTAGGGGAATGACTCACCCGGGATGTTGTCGCCATTAGCTGCGTACAATCCCTGCGGATCACGCTCGCGACAAGCCTGCGGCGAAGCCTGGACATAGACCGTGATCAAGCGCTCAGCACCGATCAGCGTCCTGGCCTGCTCACGTCCTTCTGCATCCGGCGCAACAAAAGCGGCCAAGGTCAGCAAACCAGCCTCATTGAACTGACGCGCTACATGAGCGGCTCGGCGCCAGTTTTCGGTGCGCCCCGAACGATCCTGTGCCAGCCCCCTGTTGAGGTCATGACGCAGGTTCTGGCCATCCAGCACATAGACCCCACGCCCCATGTCGAACAGCTTGCGCTCAACCGCGTAGGCCAAGGTACTTTTGCCGGCACCCGACAAGCCGCTGAACAACACTGTGGCTGGCTTCTGGCCCAGTCTTGCTGCACGTTCCTCTACCGAGACATGTGCCAGCTTGCCGTGATGACCCGAGCCCTGCGACCCAACAGCTTCAGCGATAATCATGCCCGCGCCAACAGTGCCGTTGGTCAGGCGATCAATCACGATAAACGAACCCGTGGTGCGGTTGTGGGCGTAGCCATCCAATGCAATAGCGGAATCCAGTGCAATACGCACCTTGCCGATCTCGTTGAGCTGCAGACTGCTCGCTGCGCCCTCTTCCAAGGTATTTACATCGACCCGGTGGGTAATGCTGGCAATCGAGCCCGGCACATAGCTGGTGGCGCGCTTGATGTCGTATTTTTTGCCCGGCAGCATGGGCTCATCGGCCATCCATACCAGCATGGCATCAAAGCTATCGGTAACCTGCGGTTTGCTGTCGGCGTGAACCAGCATGTCCCCACGGGATACATCGATCTCATCTTCAAGGGTCAGAGTTATCGCCTGCCCCGGCCCCGCCTGCTCCAGCTCGCCTTCATAGGTCACGATCGACTTGACGCGGCTACCTTTGCCCGACGGCAAGACAATCACATCATCGCCCTTGTGCACGATGCCGCTGGCAAGGGTGCCGGCGAAGCCACGGAAATTCAGGTTCGGACGGTTTACGTATTGAACCGGGAAACGCAAGTCATCGAAATTGCGATCACCAGAAATTTCAACAGTTTCAAGAATTTCCATAAGCGACTGGCCGTCATACCAAGGCGAGCGCTCGCTCTTGCTGACGACATTGTCGCCCTTGAGCGCCGACATTGGCACGAAATGCAGTGAAGTCGGTTTCAGCGCAATACCTTCAGCAAACTTCAGGTAGTCGGCCTTGATCTGCTCGAAGACGCCTTGATCGAAGTCTTTGAGATCCATCTTGTTGATGGCGACAACGATGTGCTTGATGCCGAGCAAAGAGGTAATGAAACTGTGGCGCTTGGTCTGCGTCTGCACGCCGTAGCGCGCGTCAATCAGGATGATCGCCAGGTCACAAGTAGAAGCACCTGTCGCCATGTTGCGGGTGTACTGCTCGTGACCCGGTGTATCGGCAATGATGAACTTGCGTTTGGCAGTCGAGAAATAACGGTACGCCACATCGATGGTAATACCTTGCTCGCGCTCGGCTTGCAGGCCATCAACCAGCAGAGCCAGATCGACTTCCTCGCCAGTGGTGCCGCTTTTTTTCGAATCCCGGGTGATGGCTTCGAGGTGATCTTCGTAGATCATCTTCGAGTCATGCAGCAGGCGCCCGATCAGGGTGCTCTTGCCGTCATCGACGTTGCCACAGGTCAGGAACCGCAGCAGTTCCTTGCGCTCATGCTGCGCCAGGTAAGCGAGAATGTCCTCGCTGATCAATTCAGATTGGTGCGACATCTTAAAAGTACCCCTGACGTTTTTTCTCTTCCATCGAACCCGCGCCATCATGGTCAATTACACGACCTTGGCGCTCAGAGGTACGTGTCAGCAGCATTTCCTGGATGATGTCGGCCAGCGTAGTCGCCTGCGACTCAACGGCGCCTGTCAGCGGGTAGTCACCCAGCGTACGGAAGCGCACCATCTTCTTCTGGATGCGTGATTTTTCTTCGTCGGACATGTGCTCAAGAATGCGCTCATCATCGATCATGATCAGCGTGCCATTCTTTTCAATCACTTCACGCTCGGCTGCAAAGTACAGCGGCACAATCGGGATTTGCTCCAGGTAGATGTACTGCCAGATATCCAGTTCGGTCCAGTTTGACAACGGGAAGACACGAATCGACTCGCCCTTCTTTACTTTGCCGTTGTAGACGTTCCACAGTTCTGGGCGCTGGTTTTTCGGGTCCCAGCGGTGCTTGCTGTCACGGAACGAGTACACGCGCTCTTTGGCACGGGATTTCTCTTCATCGCGACGAGCACCGCCAAAGGCCGCATCGAAACCATGCTTGTCGAGCGCCTGCTTGAGGCCTTCGGTCTTCATGATATCGGTGTGCTTGGCACTGCCGTGGGTCAGCGGGTTGATGCCCTGCGCCACACCTTCCTGGTTGACGTGGACAATCAGATCCAGGCCCATCTCAGCCTTCATCTTGTCGCGGAAGCTATACATCTCCTGAAACTTCCAGCGGGTGTCGACGTGCATAACCGGGAACGGCAGCTTGCCAGGGAAGAACGCCTTGCGTGCCAAGTGCAGCATCACGGCGGAGTCTTTACCGATGGAGTAGAGCATTACCGGATTGTCGAATTCGGCGGCCACTTCACGAATGATGTGGATACTCTCCGCCTCGAGCTCTTTCAGGTGGGTCATTTTGTCGAGCATAGCTACTCACGATTTGCTTTGTAATGGGGCCAGCGGGCCGTGGACATGGGCGCACTCTAGCACAGCGCTAGCTTCTATTCAGGCCGCCTGCTAGATCAAAACGATCTAACTTTATGCTCAGTATTTTGCTCAGGAATCGCTCAAACGAACGGCTGAAAGCAGCGAAACCTGCTTAGTAAAGCCTCAAATCGGGTTGGCGCAATCAATGAATATGTGCTCGATAGCGAAGCGTTTTGCCAGGTACTCACCCAGCGCCTGCACACCATAGCGCTCAGTGGCGTGATGCCCGGCAGCAATAAAACTGATGCCATTTTCCTGGGCGCTGTGGAAAGTCTGCTCCGAAGCCTCGCCCGTCAGGTACAGATCCACCCCTGCAGCAACAGCCTCATCGATATAACCCTGCCCGCCTCCTGTGCACCAACCAACCCGGCGAATCATCTGTGCCCCCTCGACCAGCAGCGGTTCACGACCGAGCACTTGATGCACGCGTTGCGCAAAGTCACGAGCGCTTTGCGGCTCATCCAAAGAGCCTACCAAGCCAACGGTGCGTGGATTATCCGGATTGAGCGGCCCCTCGACGGTGATGCCTAGCTGCGCTGCAAGCTGCACGTTATTGCCCACGTCAGGATGGACATCGAGCGGTAAGTGGTAGGCAAGCAGGCTTATATCATTGGCCAGCAGCGCCTTGAGACGACGCTGCTTCATTCCGGTAACGCATGGATCCTCACCCTTCCAGAAATAACCATGGTGAACCAGGATAACGTCCGCCTCAGCCTCAATCGCAGCATCGATCAGCGCCTGACTGGCCGTAACACCTGTCACCAAGCGCTGCACATTGGGCCGCCCCTCAACCTGCAAGCCATTGGGACAGTAGTCGTTGATACTGTCCGCATTCAAATATTGCTGAGCCTCTGCAACCAGAGTCGTCAGGGCAATCGCCATTTTGTTTCCTCTTTGATTGATACTGGCCAATGCAATGTTCGCACTAGGGCCTTTATAATGATCCACCTTAAGGGGCTCAGTTGCCCCTCGCAACTCTCAGGACTTCTTTGATGCTCAAAGCAGTGCGTTACTTTGGCTGGCCCTTGCTCGTTGGCGTATTGGTCGCCTTGCTGTTTATCCAGCAATATCCAGAATGGGTTGGTCTGCCTAGCCATGATGTAGAAGTTCGCCAGGCGCCAAACAACAGGCGTAGCGTATCTGCTGGCCCGGCCTCCTATGCAAACGCGGTGAACCTGGCATCGCCTGCGGTCGCCAACCTGTACACCACCAAGTACGTGAACAAACCCGCGTTGCCACTGTTTGAAGACCCTCAATTCAAGAAGTTCTTTGGCGACAACCTGCCAAGGCAACGCCGCATGGAATCGAGTCTGGGTTCGGCGGTGATCATGAGCTCGGAAGGTTATCTGCTGACCAACAATCACGTGACCGCTGGTGCCGATCAAATCGTAGTAGCGCTCAGAGATGGCCGCGAAACATTGGCCCGGGTGATTGGCAGCGACCCGGAGACCGATCTTGCGGTACTCAAGATTGACCTTGATAACATGCCCGCAATCACCTTGGGCCGCTCGGACAACATCAAGGTTGGTGACGTAACCCTGGCCATTGGTAACCCATTCGGAGTCGGTCAGACCGTCACCATGGGCATCATCAGTGCCACAGGCCGCAATCAGCTTGGACTCAATACCTACGAAGACTTTATCCAGACGGACGCCGCCATCAACCCCGGCAACTCGGGTGGCGCGCTGGTTGACGCCGATGGCAACCTGGTCGGCATCAACACCGCGATCTTCTCCAAATCAGGCGGCTCGCAAGGGATCGGCTTTGCCATCCCGGTCAAGCTGGCGCTTGAAGTAATGCAGGCTATTATCGAGCACGGCCAGGTGATCCGTGGCTGGCTGGGCATTGAAGTACAGCCACTAACCCCAGAACTGGCGGAGTCATTCGGCCTAGAAGGTCGCCCAGGCATTGTTGTCGCGGGAATTTATCGCGATGGCCCTGCTCAGCGGGCAGGCCTGCAACCCGGTGATTTAATCATGAACATCGACGGCGAACCGGCAGGCGATGGCCGTCGCTCGATGAACCAAGTGGCCCGCACCAAGCCCGGCGACAAGATTCGCATAGAAATTCTACGTAATGGCAAGCCGATGGATCTCACCGCAGAAGTGGGTGTGCGACCACCGGCCTCAATCAAGACTGACGAGAACCAGTAGCGTCCCAGCTGATATGCAGCCGCCTCTCAATCGAGGCGGCTGCAACACATTGTTCAGCAAATGGCTTGCAAGGCGTCCAGTAATGCTCGGTTTTGCTCTGGCGTGCCAATACTTATGCGCAAGAACTGGGCAATACGCGTCTGCTTGAAGTGACGCACTATGACCCCTTGCTCACGCAACTGTGCCGCCACCTGCGCGGCGTCGCGCTCCGCGTGGCGGGCAAAGACGAAGTTGGCTGCAGAAGGAAGCACTTCAAAGCCCAAGCCGTTCAACCCCGCGACCACCTCCTCACGGCTGTTGATGACCGCTTGGCAGGTCTGCTCGAAATACGCGGTATCAGCAAACGCTGCAGCTGCACCGGCAATCGCAATGCGATCCAGTGGATAGGAGTTAAAGCTGTTCTTGATCCGCTCCAACGCCTCGATCAGGTCGGCATGCCCTACCGCGAACCCCACACGCAGGCCCGCCAGGGAACGGGATTTCGACAGGGTCTGGGTCACCAGCAAGTTCGGGTACTTATCCACCAGGCTAATCGCCGACTCGCCACCGAAGTCGATATAGGCCTCATCCACCACCACAACGCTTTCAGTGTTGAGTCTCAACAACCGCTCGATAGCCTCAAGTGGCAACAAGCAACCTGTCGGCGCATTAGGGTTGGGAAAGATGATGCCGCCATTCGGGCGGGCATAGTCTTCGACCCGGATATTAAACTGCTCATCAAGCTCGACAATCCCGGGCTCTATCCCGTACAAGCCGCAATAGACGGGGTAGAAGCTATAGCTGATGTCCGGAAACAGCAGCGGCTTGCCGTGCTGGAACAACCCATGAAATGCATGGGCGAGCACTTCATCCGAGCCGTTACCGACGAACACTTGTGCGCTTTGCACGCCATGGAACTGCGCGATCGCCTGTTTTAGGCGATCACTGTTCGGATCGGGGTACAGGCGCAGTTGGTCATTAACCTCTGCTTGCATGGCCGCAATCGCCTGCGGCGAAGGCCCATAAGGGTTCTCGTTGGTATTGAGCTTGACCAGCTTTGCCAGCTTCGGCTGCTCGCCCGGCACATAGGGCACCAGCTGCTTGACAAAGGGGCTCCAGAATTTGCTCATTGCCCTGCTCTCCTAAAATCCGACGGGGTGCCGACCTGAAGCCGCGCACCTAAACATTGACTGAATCAGTCTTTAATCCGGTACTCGGCGCTGCGTGCGTGAGCCGTCAGCGACTCACCGCGAGCCAGCACTGAGGCGGTTTTACCCAATTCAGATGCACCCTCGGCTGAGCAATGGATAATGGAAGAGCGTTTCTGGAAGTCATAGACGCCCAGAGGCGATGAAAAGCGAGCAGTGCCCGATGTCGGCAACACGTGATTCGGCCCAGCGCAGTAGTCGCCCAAGGCTTCTGCCGTGTAGCGACCCATAAAGATCGCGCCCGCATGGCGAATCTGCGGCAACCACTGCTCGGGCTCTGCCACCGACAACTCCAGGTGTTCCGGGGCAATCCGGTTCGCCACTTCAATGGCTTGAGCCATGTCGCTCACATGAATCAAGGCGCCGCGCGCTTCCAGCGAGGTGCGGATAATTTCAGCCCGCTCCATGGTTGGTAGCAGCTTGGCGATGGATGCCGCGACCTTATCGAGGAACTGGGCGTCCGGGCTGACCAGGATCGACTGGGCATCTTCATCGTGCTCAGCTTGGGAGAACAGGTCCATGGCGATCCAGTCAGGATCGGTCTGGCCGTCGCACACCACCAGAATTTCGGAAGGACCGGCAATCATATCGATACCCACCTTGCCGAATACATGACGCTTTGCGGTTGCCACATAGATGTTGCCGGGGCCGACGATCTTGTCGACTGGCGGCACACTCTCTGTGCCATAGGCCAGCGCTGCTACAGCCTGGGCGCCACCAATGGTGAAGACGCGATCGACACCTGCAATTGCAGCGGCCGCCAGTACAATCTCATTGATCTCGCCACGCGGGGTCGGCACGACCATGACCACCTCGGCCACACCAGCAACCTTTGCCGGGATGGCGTTCATCAGCACCGATGACGGGTAGGTTGCCTTGCCGCCTGGAACATACAAGCCCGCACGATCCAGCGGCGTGACTTGCTGACCCAGCACAGTGCCATCAGCTTCGGTGTAGCGCCATGAGTCCTGCTTTTGCTTCTCGTGATAGCTGCGCACGCGCTGTGCAGCGACTTCCAATGCTTCACGCTGAGCCGGGGTAATACGGGTCAGCGCCAGCTCCAGGCGCTCACGCGGCAAGATCAGGTCAGCCATGCTGGCCACTTCCAGGCCATCAAAACGCTGGGTGTATTCAACCAGTGCGGCATCGCCCCGGCTGCGTACCGCGGCGATAATCTCAAGCACCCGCTGGTTTACGCCGTCATCAGACACACTCTCCCAGCTCAGCAAATGATCAAGGTCATGGGCAAAACCTTGATCAGTGGCGTTGAGTCGGCGTATAGCGATGGGAGTGGTCATATCGGGCCTCTTGAATTAGCAAATGCTCAAGCGCCCGTAGAATACCAGCCGCTCCGCGCGGGCACCTGAGAATTCTGGCTATGACACGGATAGGCGGACGCAGCACTGGGCTGCGTGTAGGTATTAGCTGGGGTGTCGGGACTCGACGGCCTCGCGCAAGGTGTCGATCAATGCCTGGATTCGCGCATGCTGCATTTTCATCGAAGCCTTGTTGACCACCAGACGTGAGCTGATGGTGGCGATCAGTTCCTGTGCTTCAAGCCCGTTGGCGCGCAGGGTATTACCGGTGTCGACAACATCGATAATCTTGTCTGCCAAACCGACCAGCGGCGCCAGCTCCATGGAGCCGTAGAGCTTGATCACATCAACCTGGCGACCCTGCTCTGCATAGTAACGCTTGGCTACGTTGACGAACTTGGTCGCCACGCGCAGCCGGCCTTTGGGCTCGGCAGCACCCACCACACCTGCGGTCATCAGCTTGCACTTGGCAATACGCAGGTCCAGCGGCTCATACAAGCCTTGGCCACCGTACTCCATCAGCACGTCTTTACCGGCAACGCCCAAATCAGCAGCACCATGCTCAACATAGGTTGGCACATCGGTCGCACGGACAATCAGCAAGCGCACATCATCCTGAGTGGTCGGGATGATCAGTTTGCGGCTTTTTTCAGGGTTCTCGGTCGGCACAATCCCCGCTGCGGCAAGCAACGGCAGTGTGTCATCAAGAATGCGGCCTTTCGACAGCGCGATGGTGAGCATGATGGTTGTAAATCCTTAAAAGCTAAACGTCGCGAACTTGAAGCACCAAGGCATTCCAAGTTCGCGTTACCCGCCGCCTTGTTGACGGACGGGACATGCGTTGCAACTTAGCCCGGAACGCGGCGAATCTTGGCGCCCAACAGCTGCAGTTTCTCTTCGATGCACTCATAACCACGGTCGATGTGGTAAATGCGGTCGATCAAGGTATCGCCCTCAGCCACCAATGCCGCGATAACCAGGCTTGCCGAAGCACGCAAGTCGGTCGCCATTACAGGCGCACCCTTGAGCTTATCGGTGCCCGTTACAACAGCAGTGTTGCCCTCAACCAGGATCTGCGCGCCCATGCGGATCATCTCGTGGACGTGCATAAAGCGGTTTTCGAAAACGGTTTCGATCACAGCGCCACTGCCTTCGGCAATTGCATTGAGCGCAATGAACTGAGCCTGCATATCAGTTGGGAACGCAGGATAAGGCGCGGTACGCAAGGTCACAGCCTTGGGACGCTTACCCTTCATGTCCAGCTCGATCCAGTCTGGACCCGAGGTGATTTCAGCACCCGCTTCTTCAAGCTTGGAAATCACCGACTCCAGCGTTGAGGCATCGGTGTCCTTAAGCTTGACCCGACCACCGGTCGCAGCAGCGGCAACCAGGTAAGTACCGGTTTCGATGCGGTCAGGCATTACGCTAAAGCGTGCACCGCCGAGACGTTCAACACCATCAATGGTGATGGTGTCGGTGCCAGCGCCCTGGATCTTGGCGCCCATGGCGATCAGGCAGTTTGCCAGATCAACCACTTCAGGCTCGCGAGCAGCGTTTTCAAGTACGCTGCGGCCCTTGGCCAGGGTGGCGGCCATCATGATGTTTTCAGTGCCGGTGACACTGACGGTATCGAAGAAGAAACGGGCGCCGCGCAAACCACCTTCCGGTGCCTTGGCCTTGATGTAGCCGCCTTCAACATCGATCACTGCGCCCATGGCTTCAAGGCCACGAATATGCAGGTCGACCGGACGCGAGCCAATGGCACAGCCGCCAGGCAGGGCGACTTCAGCTTCGCCGAAACGCGCAACCATCGGCCCCAGCACCAGAATCGAAGCGCGCATGGTTTTAACCAGCTCGTAAGGCGCCACCAGGGTCTTGATCGCCCGCGCATCCACTTCGACAGAAAGCTTCTCGTCGATAATCGGTTCTATACCCATGCGCCCGAACAGCTCGATCATCGTCGTGATGTCGTGCAGGTGCGGCAAGTTGCAGATCGTAACCGGGGCATCACCGAGCAAGGTCGCGGCCAGAATCGGCAGTGCGGAGTTCTTTGCACCAGAAATGCGGATTTCGCCATCAAGACGAACACCGCCGGTAATAATTAATTTATCCATTACTGTCTCGCTGCCTCTAGGAACGCGCGGCCCATGCGGCACGGCTGAAGAATTTCATAGTCACAGCATGAATACTGCCATCGGCAATCCATGGATTCAGGTGTGCATAGACCTGCTGCTGACGCTTAACGGGGCTCAGGGCAGCCACCTCATCGCCGATCACATTCAACTGGAAGTTGCAGCCTTCGCCTTCAACTTCGACTTGTGTATTCGGCAGTTTAGCCTCCAGGAGACTTTTTACTTCTAGGGCCTGCATGATCAACCTCAATCAGCGTATTCATTAGCGACAGCGGAGCCTGAGCTCTCGGGTCGCGCATCATACAAAAAAAGCCAGGAACCTGCGAATCCACAAGCATTCGCAGATGAAAGTGCGGCTCTACTACTCGACCGAAGGTGCAGTTGAGCGAGTCGCTTCAGGGTTCTGCTGGCCAGACAGTATTTCCAACAGCTCGGAAACCTTGGCAATTTCTTGCATATCTTTAGGCAGGTTGCGCACTTCCAGGCTTTTGCCTTTGCTCTGCGCATCACGCATAAAGGCCAATAATAGCGAAAGCCCGACACTGCTGGATTTCTCTACCGCGCCGCAGTCAATCACGCAGGTGCTGGCATTGCATGCCTTGAGCAACTTGCCGCCGTCTTTACGCAACTGCGGCCCGGAGCTGTAATCAATCACGCCCGCGAGCTGGAATACCCCGGGCGATAGCTCATCAATACTTGCCTGACTCACGACTCACCCTTGGCCTGGCGTGCTTTGGCAACGGTTTCAGGCCAGGTATCGATCACCTTGTCCAAGTCATTGCCATTTTTCTGCATCGACTCCGAGAACTGGTCACGGAACAGCTTACCGACGTTGATGCCATTGATGATCATGTTGCGCATCACCCAGGCCCCATCTTTATTGACCATGGTGTAGGCCAATGGATAAATGCTGCCGTTACCGTCCTTGATTTCCATATTGACCGTGGCCCGCTCAGGATCCTGAGCACCACTGGCCGGCAGGACACGGATGTCCTGGTTGTTGTACTCAAGTAGCGCGTTGCCGTAGAACTGCATCAGGCTTTGCTTGAAGTTGGTCTGGAAACGTTCCATTTGCGCCGGGCTTGCCTTGCGCGAATAACGCACCGTCATGACCCCGCGCGAGATGCCATCAACGTCGACGACCGGGCCCAGGATTGAGTCCAGGGCGCTATAGAAGGCATCAGGATCGCTACGATATTGCGCTTTGTTGGCTTTCAAATCATCGAGCAGTTTGGTGGTGGTTTGCTGAACCACCTCGTTTGCGCTTGGCGCAGCAACGGCGAGCAATGGCAACGTCGCCAGCAACACGACTAGGCTGTTACGAATTACTTTGAACATTATCAGTCCCCGTTATTTGGATTCGTCTTTGTTTACGGAATTAAGCAAGAACTTACCAATCAGGTCTTCAAGGACCAACGACGACTGGGTGTCATGAATGGTGCCGCCATCTTTGAGCACCTCTTCTTCTCCCCCCACGCTGATACCAATGTATTTCTCACCCAACAGGCCAGCCGTCAGAATTGAGGCGGTCGAGTCTTCCGGCAGGTTATTGACCTCCTTGTCGACGGACATGGTGACGCGCCCGGTGTAGCTATCACGATCCAGGTCAATCGCCACGACCTTACCAATGGTCACCCCCGCCATCGTCACTTTGGAACGCACGGTCAGACCGGCGATATTGTCAAAGTACGCATAGACCTTGTAGGTATCTTCAGAGCTACCCATTGCCAGACCGCTGACGCGCAGAGCCAGTAGCATCAATGCCAGCAATCCGGCCAGCAAGAACAGGCCGACACCAACTTCCAGTGTGCGGTTTTGCATCAGAAATCTCCAAACATCAAAGCAGTCAGAATAAAGTCCAGGCCCAATACAGCTAAAGAGGCATAGACCACTGTTCGAGTAGTGGCTTGACTGATGCCTTCCGAAGTCGGCTCACAATCATAGCCCTGAAACACGGCAATCCAGGTCACAACAAATCCAAAAACGATGCTCTTGATCACACCATTGAGCACGTCATCGGTAAAAGACACGCTACTTTGCATGTTCGACCAGAACGATCCTTCATAAACACCCAGCCAGTCGACCGCGACCATCGCCCCGCCCCAGATACCGACCACGCTGAAGATCATCGCCAGCAAGGGCATCGAGATAAAGCCGGCCCACAGCCTTGGCGCGACAATATGCTTGAGCGGATCAACACCGATCATGGCCAGGCTCGAAAGCTGCTCGGTGGACTTCATGTTACCGATCTCAGCGGTTAATGCTGAGCCAGCACGCCCGGCAAATAACAGCGCGGCAACCACCGGTCCCAACTCGCGCAACAGGGTCAAGGCAACCATTTGCCCAACCGCCTGCTCCGAGCCATAGCTGGAAAGAATATTGAAGCCCTGCAGCGACAAGACCATACCGATAAACAGACCGGAAACCACAATGATCGCCAGGGACATAACCCCAACCGAGTGCAGTTGTTTGACCAGTAAATGAAATGAGTTGCCAGAAGTGCCGCGCCCTAACAGAGCACGCAGCAGGAACATTGATGAGCGCCCCAGGGTTGCGACCACATCAATACCGGCGCGCCCCAGCAAGGCCACCCGTTCGATTGGCGTTCTTTTGCGCATTAGCGCGCTCCCAGTAAATCGTCGCGGTAGCTAGCCGCCGGAAAGTGAAATGGCACCGGACCATCGGCTGCGCCCTGCATAAACTGCTGAATTCGCGGACTGTCCGACTTCATCAACTCACTGGGCGTACCTTGTCCCAACACCTGGGTGTTGCCCACGACATAGATGTAGTCAGCAATACTGGCGGTTTCAGCCAGGTCATGGGAAACCACGATACTGGTAATACCCAGTGCGTCGTTGAGCAGGCGAATCAATCGAACCAAGACCCCCATCGCAATGGGGTCCTGGCCAACAAAAGGCTCATCATAAATCAAAATCTGCGGGTCCAAGGCAATGGCCCGGGCCAGCGCCACACGACGTTTCATGCCACCCGACAGTTCATCCGGCATCAGCTCAATTGCACCGCGCAGGCCTACAGCTTGCAGCTTCATCAGCACAATATCGCGAATCATTTCTTCTGGAAGCTGGGTATGCACACGCAACGGGAAGGCTACGTTCTCGAATACATCGAGATCGGTAAACAGCGCGCCGCTTTGAAACAGCACGCCCATCTGCTTGCGCATGTCGAACAATTCACTGCGCGACAAGGTCGGCAGATTGACCCCATTGACCCACACTTCCCCGGCTGAGGGCTTCAACTCAGCTGCTATCAGCCTCAACAGGGTCGTCTTTCCGCTTCCGGAAGGCCCCATGATGCCGATCACTTTGCCGCGCGGGATGCACACATCGATATTTTTGAAAATATCTCGGTTACCGCGCTTAAAACTGACGTTTTTAAGCTCAACCGCGTAATGACTATCGGCGCCCATCTAAACTCCTTACAAACAACTCCCTTGGTAGACGCACGGCGTTAAACCGAAGACACCACGCCAACCATCAGGGCCGAATTAGGGGCGCAGCATACCACCACCCCAGAAGCGCTCCCAATATTAGCAAACACGACTAAGCGCTCATACTCGTAACGAACGCACATGAGCAACACAATTCTAAGATGAGCCGGCAACGCTTTCGGGCTATAATCGCTGGCTTTTACAGAGCATGACCTGGCCGACCGCTATGAACCAGTCAAACGACCTGATCAAATCCGCACAGCGCACCATTCGCCTAGAGCTCGAAGCAGTTGAAGAGCTGCTGCCCCGGATTGATGACAATTTTATCCGCGCCTGCGAACTGATCCTTTCGAGCAAAGGCCGGGTCGTTGTGGTCGGCATGGGCAAGTCAGGTCACGTCGGCAATAAGATTGCAGCTACTTTAGCCAGCACCGGCACCACGGCTTTTTTTGTCCACCCAGCCGAAGCCAGCCACGGTGACATGGGCATGATCACCCGCGACGACGTGGTGCTCGCACTCTCCAACTCGGGCTCGACCGCTGAAATCGTGACACTGCTGCCACTGATCAAGCGCCTGGGCATCAAGCTGATCAGCATGACTGGCAACCCCGAGTCGGCTTTGGCCAAGGCCGCCGAAGTCAATCTCGATGCCAGCGTATCGAAAGAGGCTTGCCCGCTTAACCTGGCACCCACCTCATCGACCACCGCATCACTGGTGCTGGGCGATGCATTGGCGATCGCCCTGCTGGAGGCTCGCGGCTTTACCGCTGAAGACTTCGCCTTCTCGCATCCCGGCGGCGCACTCGGCAGACGCTTATTGCTGAAAGTGGAAAACGTCATGCACACCGGCGACGGCTTGCCTACAGTCAAACGAGGCACCTCGCTTCGCGAAGCATTGTTGGTCATGACCCAGAAAGGCCTGGGCATGACCGTCATCATCGACGAGAACGGCTTGCTGGCTGGAATCTTTACAGATGGTGACCTGCGCAGAACTCTGGACCGAGAAATTGATCTACGAGAAGCAACCATCGATCAAGTGATGACCGCCCGTGGCAAAACTGCCCGTGCCGAAATGCTCGCCGCAGAGGCATTGAAGATCATGGAAGACCATAAAATCAGCTCGCTGGTGGTCGTTGACGACAACGATCGCCCAATTGGCGCGCTGAACATGCACGACCTACTGCGTGCCGGAGTAATGTAATGACCCCAGATTTCAAAGAACGAGCGCGCGCGATCAAACTGGCCATTTTTGACGTTGACGGCGTGCTGACGGACGGCAAGTTATACTTTCTGGTCGACGGCAGCGAATTCAAGACGTTCAACACCCTTGATGGCCAAGGCATTAAGATGCTGATCAACTCGGGCGTACGCACCGCAATTATTACCGGACGTAAAACCCCCGTGGTTGAGCGCCGCGCACAAAACCTGGGGATTCAACACCTTTACCAAGGGCGCGAAGACAAACTGGCAGTGCTCGACGAACTACTCGGCGAACTCGGCCTAAACTATGATCAAGTCGCCTATTTGGGCGATGACTTGCCCGACCTGCCCGTTATTCGTCGAGTAGGCTTGGGAATTGCTGTCGCCAACGCTGATCCATTTGTACGTCAACATGCGTTCGCTGTGACCCAGGCCAAGGGCGGAGAAGGTGCGGCTCGCGAATTCTGCGAATCGATTATGCTCGCCCAAGGCACCCTTGAAGCTGCTCAAGCGGCCTACCTGTAGAACTGCAAACCATGCGTAAACCACTGAACATATTGCTCCTCATACTCGGCGTACTGCTCGTGGCAGCTGCCGGGTATTGGAATATCAACCCGGACAGTTTTGCTGACAAACCGGCAAAGACCACTGCGCAAAACACAATTGACTTTTATGTGGTCAACTCCAAAACCGTGCAATATCAACCGGACGGGAAATTACATTACGAGCTGACTGCCGACAAAGTCGAGCACGCCAAAGCCTCGGATATCTCTTACCTGACACAGCCCGACCTGCTGCTATACCGTGGAACAGAGCTTCCTTGGCATGTGCAAAGTGAAAAAGGCGAAGTTTCCCCAGGCGGCAAGGAAGTCGAACTGATTGACAAGGTTCGAGTTAAACGCACCGACGCCAAGGGGCGTCCAACACTGCTTACGACCAGTCGCCTAACGGTAATTCCAGATAAGGAATATGCGCAGACGCAGCAAGCCGTTAGAATCGACGCAGCCAATGGGGTGACCACGGCGCAAGGAATGAAAGCGTATTTAAATGACAGCAGGATGCTCTTGCTGTCCAACGTAAGAGGCCAGCATGAGGTTCGTTAAAACCCTCCCCCTTCTGCTCAGCTTGGGTGCATCGCTAGGAAGCGTTCACGCCTGGGCTTTGCCAACTGACCGCGATCAACCGATCCGCGTGCAGGCAGACAGCGCAGAGCTCGACGACAAACAAGGTGTTGCAGTTTATCGCGGCGATGTCGTCATCACTCAAGGCACCATGATAATCAAGGGTGACACAGTCACCATTACCCAGAACGCCAAAGGCGAGATCGACGTTTTCACCTCGGTCGGACGCCCTGCCTACTATGAGCAGAAACCCGCTGCAGACAAAGAAATCGTCAAGGCCTACGGCCTGACCATTCAATACTTTGCCGCCAACGAGCGTATTGTCCTGATTGACCAAGCCAAGGTTATTCAAGAGGGAAATACCTTCGAAGGCGAGAAAATTGTCTACGATACGCAGCGCCAAATCGTCAACGCAGGCCGCGCAACAGGCACCAAGGTGACCTCGCCGCGCCCACGCATCGATATGGTGATCCAGCCGAAGAACAAACCCACCCAAGGGCAGTAATTAATGGCTACATTGAAAGCCCAACACCTGGCTAAAAGCTACAAAAGCCGCCAGGTTGTCCGTGACGTTAGCCTGAGCATCGACAGCGGCCAGATCGTCGGCCTGCTTGGCCCTAACGGTGCAGGTAAAACCACCTGCTTCTACATGATCGTGGGCTTAGTGCAGGCTGATCAGGGGCGCATCCTGATTGACGACCTCGACGTCAGCCATCAGCCCATGCACGGCCGCGCACGCGCCGGCATTGGCTACCTGCCTCAAGAAGCATCGATTTTCCGCAAGCTCAGCGTTGCCGACAACATCATGGCAATTCTCGAGACGCGTAAAGAGCTTGACCGTGCAGGCCGCGAAGCTGAACTGGAAAACCTCCTTGAGGAATTCCATATTCACCATATTCGCGACAACCTGGGCATGAGCCTGTCCGGCGGTGAGCGACGCCGGGTTGAAATTGCCCGCGCCCTGGCAACCGCACCGAAATTCATCTTGCTCGATGAACCATTTGCCGGTGTCGACCCGATCTCGGTTGGTGATATCAAGCAAATCATCCACCATTTGAAAGCCAAGGGTATCGGCGTACTGATCACTGACCACAACGTGCGCGAAACGCTGGATATTTGCGAGACCGCCTATATCGTCAGCGACGGCCAACTCATTGCGGAAGGTGATTCAGAAGCGATTCTGTCCAACCAGACGGTTAAAGAAGTCTACCTGGGCCATGAATTCCGCCTTTAACCCAGTTTTTCTCAACCGATTAGCGTCAACAGCTAGGCAAAGCACTGCAATTCGGGCATATAATTTGCTTCCTTGAGGCGCCCATCCGGCGCCCTGTAGTGGATTGCGCAAAGACGCCGGTAAATAAGGTCTGCAATGAAACCATCGCTAGTCCTGAAGATGGGCCAGCAGCTGACGATGACTCCTCAGCTGCAACAAGCCATTCGCTTACTCCAACTGTCGACCCTGGATCTCCAGCAAGAAATCCAAGAGGCACTGGAGTCAAACCCAATGCTCGAACGCCAAGAAGACGGCGAAGACTTCGATAACTCGGACCCCATGGCCGACGGCGCAGAGACCGCGACCACCGAGCAGCCTGTACAACAGGACAGCTACCAAGAAACCAGCTTCCAGGATACCCCGCAAACCGTGGACAACCTGGAAGATGGCGAGTGGAACGAGCGTATCCCCAACGAGCTTCCGGTGGATACAGCCTGGGAAGATGTCTACCAAACCAGCGCCAGCAGCCTGCCCAGCAGCAGCGATGACGACGAATGGGACTTCACCACACGCACCTCGACCGGTGAAAGCCTGCAGAGCCACATGCTCTGGCAGCTCAACCTGTCCCCCATGTCCGATAAGGACCGCTTGATTGCAGTCACCCTGATCGACTGCATCAACGTCCAGGGCTATCTCGAAGAAACCCTGCAAGAGATTCTCGAAGCCTTCGACCCTGAACTGGACATCGAACTGGACGAAATAGAAGCCGTCCTGCACCGCATCCAGCAGTTTGAGCCTTCTGGTATTGCCGCGCGCGACCTGCGCGAATGCCTGACCCTGCAACTGCGCCAACTGCCCGCCAAAACCCCTTGGCTTGCCGAAGCACAGCGACTTGCCAATGACTATCTGGATCTGCTGGGCAACCGCGATTACAGCCAACTGATGCGGCGCATGAAGCTCAAAGAAGATGAGCTGCGCCAAGTCATTGAACTGATCCAAAGCCTCAACCCACGTCCGGGCTCGCAGATTGAATCAAGCGAACCCGAATACGTGGTACCCGATGTCATTGTGCGCAAACACAACGAGCGCTGGCTGGTTGAACTCAATCAGGAAGCCATGCCCCGGCTGCGCGTCAATGCGCAATACGCAGGTTTTGTACGTCGCGCCGACTCTAGCGCCGACAACACCTTTATGCGCAACCAGCTGCAAGAAGCCCGCTGGTTTATCAAAAGCCTGCAGAGCCGCAACGAAACGCTGATGAAGGTTGCGACCCAGATCGTTGAACATCAACGCGGCTTCCTTGACTACGGCGACGAGGCGATGAAACCCCTTGTGCTGCACGATATCGCCGAAGCGGTTGGCATGCACGAGTCGACCATTTCCCGGGTGACCACCCAGAAATTCATGCACACCCCCCGCGGCATTTACGAGTTGAAATACTTCTTCTCCAGCCACGTCAGTACCTCCGAAGGCGGAGAATGCTCGTCTACAGCGATCCGCGCGATCATCAAAAAACTGGTTGCAGCGGAAAATGCAAAAAAGCCGTTGAGTGACAGCAAGATCGCTGGTTTACTGGAGACACAAGGCATTCAAGTAGCTCGACGCACAGTTGCTAAATATCGAGAGTCTCTCGGTATCGCGCCTTCAAGTGAACGCAAGCGACTGATGTAACAGCTGATGAACAGGAAGATCGTCTCAATCACTATCGAACTGACCCGCTCTTAGCTAAAAGCAGCCATACTAAGGGCGTAAAGGTGTCAGACTCGATTTCTGGGGGTCTTACGCGCCACAGTGTTCCGGCGGCAGGCAACTCAGCCTGTCTCTTACACACGGCAACAAGGAGAAAGCGGTATGCAAGTCAACATCAGTGGACACCAGCTGGATGTGACCGACGCCCTGCGCGACTACATCGACGAAAAATTCAGTCGACTAGAGCGCCACTTCGACAAGATTACCAATGTGCAAGTCATTATGGAGGTCGAGAAGCTCAAGCAGAAAATCGAAGCCACCTTACACATTGCTGGCGGCGAAATTGTCGCCAACGCCGAACATGATGACATGTATGCAGCAATCGATTTACTGACCGACAAACTCGATAGACAACTTATCAAGCACAAGGAAAAGCAGCTCGACCGTCAACAGGGCGCAATGGCCCGTTGATATCGCCCAACTCCTATGATCCGACTTGAAAATATCCTGACCCCCGGCCGTTCCTTGGTGAATGTGCCGGGCGGCAGTAAAAAACGTGTTCTCGAACAGATTGCCAACTTGGTTGCGCGCGAATTGCCCGACCTCGATGGACAAGACATTTTCGAAAGCCTTATCGCCCGCGAAAAACTTGGGTCCACTGGTTTTGGTAATGGCATCGCCATTCCACACTGCCGTTTGCCTGCGTGCAATGCACCCATCAGCGCCTTGCTCAAGCTCGAATCGGCTGTCGATTTTGACGCGATTGATGGCGCCCCGGTTGACTTGCTGTTCGTGCTATTGGTGCCTGAGGCCGCGACGGATGAACACCTTGAGCTGCTTCGTCAAATAGCGAGCATGCTTGACCGCAGCGATGTCCGTGAGCGACTGCGCCAGGCGCAAAGCAATGACGCCCTGTATCAGGTTGTTGTCGACGTACAGAACAACAGCTAAACGACAGGGAACCTACATGCGCTTGATAATAGTCAGCGGGCGTTCAGGATCAGGTAAAAGTACCGCCCTTGATGTACTTGAGGACAACGGCTTTTACTGCATAGACAACCTGCCGGCCAGCTTGCTGCCTCAGCTAGCTGAACGAGCGTTTCAGCAAAAAGATTCAGTTCACCCTAACGTCGCGGTGTCGATTGACGCACGCAACCTGCCAAGCGACTTGAACATGTTTCCCGAGTTGCTTGAGCAAGTCCGTGCGCGCAATGTTCAGTGCGACCTGCTGTATCTGGACGCCAACGAAGAAACCTTGCTCAAGCGCTTCTCTGAAACGCGTCGGCGTCACCCCCTGACTAACGACAATCGTTCGTTGGCAGAAGCTATTACCGATGAAACCCTGCTGCTCGAGCCAATTATTGATCTGGCCGACCTGAAGATCGACACCACCCACCTGAATCTCTACCAACTGCGCGATACCCTCGCCTTGCGCCTGCTGAACAAGCCGGATCCGGGCACTGCATTTTTGGTTGAATCCTTTGGCTTCAAGCGCGGCATGCCGGTTGATGCAGACGTGGTGTTTGATGTGCGTTGCCTGCCAAACCCATACTGGCGCCCTGAGCTACGTGACTTCTCGGGGCTTGAAAAACCCGTTACGGACTACCTTGACAGTCAGGCGGACGTCCAGGACATGTACCAGGACATCCATGACTACCTGAGCAAATGGTTGCCACGTTTCGCGGCCAGCAATCGCGCTTATGTGACGATCGCCATTGGCTGCACAGGTGGGCATCACCGCTCGGTGTATATCGCCAACCGCCTGGGCAAAGCACTCAAGGCCCAGCTCAAAAACGTCCAGACCCGCCACCGCGACCTCAGTTAAGGAATTGCCGCGATGCCCGCCTGCGAAGTAACCATTATCAACAAGCTCGGCTTGCACGCACGGGCTGCCGCCAAGTTTGTCGGCGTTGCCACACAATACCCTTGCAGCATCAAGGTTGGCCGCACGCCAGAGAGCATGGTCGACGGAAAAAGCATCATGTCGGTTATGATGCTGGCAGCCGGTAAAGGCACCTCAGTTCAACTACTTACCGAAGGCGAACAGGATGAACAGGCGCTCGACGCCCTGCTCGAGCTGATCAACAACTACTTCGATGAAGGCGAGTAGCGAGATTGCGGCAAACCAATGGGCGGATGACAAACCATCACCCGCCCTGCCTGATCAGCTACCAGCAACGGTCATCCGCTCGATCAGCACCGAACCGGTGCGGATACTGCTGCGCAACTCCAGATCATTACCCACAGCAACAATTTGCTTGAACATATCCCGCATGTTGCCGGCTATGGTCACTTCCTGGACCGGGAACTGGATCTCACCGTTTTCAACCCAATAACCGCCTGCGCCGCGCGAGTAATCACCGGTCACCATATTCAGGCCGTGGCCCATTAACTCGGTCACCAACAGGCCACGCCCCATGCGCTTGATCAGCGCTTGCTGGTCTTCATCGCCGTGGGTGACAAACAGGTTATGCACGCCACCCGCATTCGCGGTGCTTGGCATGCCCAGCTTGCGCCCGGAATAAGTGCTGAGCACATAGGACAACAGCTCGCCGTTCTCAACAAAGGATTTGGCATAGGTCGCCAGGCCGTCGCCGTCGAACGACGCGCTGCCCATTGCCCTCGGAATATGCGGACGTTCATCGAGGCTCAGCCATTGTGGGAAAAGCTGCTGGCCGATAGCCCCTTCAAGGAACGATGACTTGCGATAAATACTGCCGCCAGAGATCGCCCCGAGGAAGCTGCTGAACAAGCCTGTAGCCAACTCAGCGGCGAACAACACCGGCACTTCACAGGTTGGCACTGGCCGTGCACCAAGCCGGCTGACAGCGCGCATGGCCGCACGCGCACCAATGGCTTCAGGGCTGGCCAGCAATTCGCCCTGACGATTCACGTCATACCAGTAATCGCGCTGCATAAGCCCGTTATCTTCAGCAATCATCACGCAGCTCAAGCTGTGCCGGGTGCTCGCGTAACCGCCAATGAAACCATTGCTATTGCCATAGACGCGACAACCCTGATGCGTACTCAAGGAGGTGCCATCGGCGTTCTTGATTCGCTTGTCGGCCTCGAATGCGGCGCTTTCGCAGCGCAATGCATGCTCAATCGACTGCTCGGGGGTAATCGCCCAGCCATGGTATAGATCCAGGTCCGGCAGCTCACGCGCCATCAGCGCAGCATCTGCAAGGCCCGCGCTTTCATCTTCTGAGGCATGCTTGGCAATCGCCAGCGCGGCCGCTACTGTCTCGCGAATAGCCGCATCACCTGTCGCCGAAGTACTTGCCGACCCTTTGCGCTGCCCCAGATACAAGGTGATGCCAAAGCCTTGGTCACGATTGAATTCAACGGTTTCGACCTCACGCTGGCGCACCGTGGTCGACAAGCCCTGCTCAACAGAAACCGCGACTTCACAGGCACTCGCGCCCTGTTTTTTGGCTTCGGCTATGATCTGCTCCACCTGAGCCTGTAACTGCGGCACCGCTTGTGGGCCAACGACGTCTACTGAACTCATACTTACTCCTGAAATTATTTTCGTTGTGAGCTGCACCCTGTCGGGCCCAACCGCTTACAACTCAGAACTAACTGCTATCATGACGACGTTTTCCAATGGATCGCCCCCATGTCTGAATACCTTGACGACTTCTCCACAGAGAAGAGTAAAACCCAGGTCAAACGCGAACTGCATGCCTTGCAAGATCTCGGTCAACGCCTGGCGGCCCTCAAGCCTGACCTGCTAAACAAACTCCCGCTTACCGAAGAGCTGCGTACTGCGTTGGCTGAAGCGCCCAAGCACACGGCTAATTCGGCGAAAAAACGTCACACCCAGTTTATCGGCCGGTTGATGCGCGATCAGGACACTGACGCAATTCTGACCCTGCTCGATCAACTTGACGCCTCGACACGCCAATACAACGAACGCTTTCACAGCCTTGAGCGCTGGCGCGACCGCCTGCTCAACGGCAACGATGAAACCCTTGAAAGCTTCGTCAGCGAATACCCTGAAGCCGATCGTCAGCACCTGCGCCAGCTCATCCGCCAGGGCCAACATGAAACTGCGCAAAACAAAGCGCCTACGGCTTCGCGTAAAATCTTCAAATACATCCGCGAACTGGACGAGAGCAAGCGCGGCCTGCGCTGATCTGTCGAAACCACTGCACGGGATCCCTCCCGTGCCTGAAAGCTGCAACGGCTCGCCTTGCAGCTTTTTGCATTCAAGATCCCAACTGGCTTTGCAGCCTTTAATCTCAAGCGCCAGTCCCACCGACGGTAATAGCATCAATTTTCAAAGTTGGCTGGCCCACCCCGACCGGGACAGATTGGCCATCTTTACCGCAAGTGCCTACGCCGCTGTCCAGCGCGAGATCATTACCCACCATCGAAACCCGGCTCATGGCTTCAGGGCCGTTACCGATCAGGGTTGCGCCTTTGACGGGCGCGGTGATCTTGCCATCTTCAATCAGATAGGCTTCGCTGGTTGAAAAGACGAACTTGCCGCTGGTGATATCGACCTGTCCGCCGCCCAGGTTGGCGCAATAGATGCCCTTCTTCACCGAGCGAATAATCTCTTGCGGATCACTTTCGCCTGCCAGCATGTAGGTGTTGGTCATACGCGGCATGGGCAGGTGCGCATAGGATTCACGACGGCCGTTACCCGTGGGGCGAACGCCCATCAGGCGGGCATTGAGCTTGTCCTGCATGTAGCCCTTAAGCACGCCGTTTTCGATCAACGTGGTGCACTGCGTCGGCGTTCCTTCGTCGTCCATGCTTAGCGATCCACGCCGCTCAGCCAGGGTGCCGTCATCGACGATAGTGCACAGGCTCGATGCGACTTTTTCGCCCATGCGGCCGCTGTACGCAGAACTGCCTTTACGATTGAAGTCACCTTCCAGGCCGTGGCCAACGGCCTCGTGCAGCAGCACACCCGACCAGCCTGCGCCCATTACCACCGGCATGCTGCCAGCCGGTGCAGCAATGGCTTCGAGATTGACCAATGCCTGACGCAAGGCTTCACGGGCGTATCCCATGGCGCGGTCTTCATTGAGAAAATAGCGATAATCAGTGCGTCCGCCGCCGCCATGCCCGCCACGTTCACGACGTCCATTTTGCTCAACAATAACGCTGACGTTAAAGCGCACCAAAGGGCGAATATCGGCTCCCAGAGCGCCATCGGTCGAAGCGACCATGACTCTATCCCACACGCCAGCCAGGCTGACGGTGACTTGCTTGATCCTCGAATCGAGCGCTCGGGTTGCCTGATCAACCTGTTTCAGCAGCTCAACTTTCTCAGCACGACTCATCACATCAAGCGGATTATTCGGCGCATACAACGCCGTAACATCGGCACTGCTAAAGGCGCGAACACAGCCATTTTGTCCGGAGCGAACAATAGAGCGTGCAGCCAGAGCCGCTTGGCTCAACGCCTCGGCGGTAATCGCATTGCTGTAGGCAAAGCCCGTTTTCTCGCCGGATTGAGCACGTACGCCAACACCTTGATCAAGATTGAAGCTGCCCTCTTTGACGATGCCATCTTCAAGCACCCAGGTTTCAGACACCTGGCTTTGAAAGTACAAGTCAGCCGCATCAATTCCAGGACCAGCCAATTCGCCCAGAACGCCGGGTAAACTATCGATAGTCAGGCCGCCCGGGCCTAACAGGTGATCGCTCACCGACACCAACATATCGCTCATAACTACTCCAAACCTGGCAGCCGCAGTTCGGCCGCTGCAAAAAATCGTTTATGCCCCATCACTGGCATGCGTTGACGAATCGAAGCCTGCTCGACAGCGTCTCGCGGTGCAACCAGAGCACCTTCGCCTTGCGCCTGGCTTATACAAATACTGCCCCATGGATCAACAATGGCTGAGTGGCCATAGGTTTCTCGACCACCCGGATGAACACCGCCCTGCCCAGCCGCCAGCAGGTAACATTGCGTCTCAATGGCGCGTGCACGTATAAGCACCTGCCAATGGGCGGCGCCGGTCACTGTGGTAAATGCAGACGGCGCTGTTATCAGTTCAGCCCCTGCGTCACGCAGAGCACTATAAAGCTCAGGAAACCGCAGATCGTAGCAAACCGTCAATCCAAGACGCCCGACGGGCGTGTCGGCGACGACCACATGGGTGCCAAATTCATAGTCATCCGACTCTCGGTAGCGCCCGCGATTATCTGCGACATCAACATCAAACAAGTGCAATTTGTCATAGCGCGCAACACGTTCGCCATCCGCATCAATCAATAAAGAACAGGCATTTGGCTTGGCGTCTGGCTGACCATCTGCAGGCAATGGAATAGTGCCAGCCACTATCCATAACTTGAGGTCACGCGCGGCCTGTTTCAACCATGGCAGGATAGGTCCTTGCCCTTGCGCCTCTTGACGACCAATCTGGCTATAGTCGCGACGCCCCATTGCGGCAAAATTTTCCGGCAATACAGCAAGGCGGGCGCCTTGCTCGGCAGCATTTTCAAGCAGCCTGCGCGCTTGCTGCAGGTTGGCCTGAATATCATCCTGGCTAACCATCTGAATAACTGAGAGGCTCATGATCTGTCCCCGGCGATAAGGCTATTTCTCGTCAGTCTACGCCCCTGGCAATATTCTGGCAGGCCGGGCGAGCCACTCATTTGGGCTTTTCAAAGGGTTTATCAAAGTCAATCTTGGGTGACTGGATCGGCCCTTTGACATCGTACTGCACACTGGCAAAGCGAGCGAAATGATCGCCAAGCAGCTTATCGACGACAAACAATGCACCACCGATTGCCGGTGCACCAACGATCAGCGCGGCGATAGGCAAATTGTTGGTAACAGGCAGTGTCACCAGTAATTTGGCATCGATTGACTCATCAACCATGTTCAGCGTGCCATTTAGCTCCAGGTCACTCGATGGCCCTTTGAGCGTGATCGGCCGGCTTGTTACATACACGCCGTTGGTGGCACGCAGGTCACCCTTGACCCGGTCGTAACTCAATCCTTCGCCCAGCAAGTCTGAAAAATCCAAACGCAGGCGCCTGCCAATGGAGTTGAAGTTGAGCAAACCAAAGACCCGCAGTGCCGATGCCGACCCCTGTACCTCAACAAACTGACCCTTGCGCAACGAGGCATTCATAGCGCCACTAAACCGCGCCAGGCTAAGATTCAAGGGCGAGCCGGGCCAGTTGCCATCAACGTCGAGGCGGAAATGCTCGCTGGTTGCCGTTGGCGCAAAGCCCCAGGCCTTCAAGACATCTTCCAGCTTCTCGCCCTCAAAGCGGCCCCTGTACCAACTTTTGGCGCGACTCCCCTCACCTTCCCAACCAGCAGTACCGTTGACCCTCAAGCCCGCGAGGTTGATATTCAGGTCACTGAACTGGACACCGTTGGTCACTGGACGAGCCTTAAAAGACGACGCCCCCAACGACTGCTCACCCAGCTTGACTTCAGCCACCTTGAGGTCAATCGACGGAATCTTGCGCGGGTCAACATCCGCCAGTGGGTCCGGCCCCTCTTCTTTGGCTACCGCGCTTTGCTCATGCTTGGGCAGGTGAATATACGCAAGATCTGCGCTGATTGGCCGTGATGAGGCGTCAGGAAACAGCACATTGCCCTTGGCCAGCGAGCTGTCGACTGACAAGGCCCAGGCCGCACCCGAACGCCTCACGCCCAGGCCAACGTCGCTGACCGTTTTACCAAAACCGACAAAACGCCCGATATCAAGCTGCGCATCGCTGAATGCCTGCAAGGCCGAGCCCTTCGATGAATTCATGTACGGGTTGATCGCCCGTTGCCAATCGGCCAAATCCAGTTCCGTAACCGAGCCACGTAAGCGATAACCCTTTTGCGACGGCAGTTGCGCCAATCCGCCGCCCAAGCGCAGCTCACCACGGCCTTGAAGAAAATCACTAGCGGGAGCGACACCATTGAAGCTCAGCAGGTTTGCATAACCCAGCTTGTAGCTACGCAGATCGCCGCCAAGCCCCAGTTCCAGTGTCGCATTGCGTTGTTCCTCAGCAGACTTGCCAAAAGGAGCCGGCAGGTCGATTGCCAGGCCTTTTAGCCCGGAGTCGATCTGCAAGCCGGTTTGCGCACCATCAATGTTCAAGCGCAACCGATACGGCAAACTGCCATTGGCAGGGATAGGCTGGGTAACCGCCAGCCACTGGGTCAGTCTCTGCAACGGGACTTGCCCGCTGACATCAATCAGACTGGTCGCCCGACCGTTTACCGCTTGCGCAATAGCCTTGCCTTTGGCTTTATGGCCCAGCAACTGCGCCTCAATGCTCGGCGCGCTCAGGCCTTTGGTCGTGTCATAGCGGAACGCACCCGAAACATGGCTGAGATCAAGCTTGGGATTGCCGATTTTGACCTCGGCATCTTTCGCGGTGAAATCCACAATCACCTTTGGGGGCGCGCCTTTGTGCAGCGGAATATCCAAGTCCAGCGCACCGGTTAAATCACCCTTGCCCTGCCAACCGGCAAATATATCGGCGGTGCCAATCGGTGCTTCTTTAAGAATCTTCAGGGCATCGCCCACACTGCTTTCCAGGTCGGCGGTCAACAGCAGGTTTGGCGGCGTGTCCGGACGTTCAAGTGGAATGGTGACTTGGACGTTCTTCGCCGTGCTGTTCAACACCTGGCCTTGCGGGACACGTATGCGCACCTGGTCATCTTCAATCAGCACTTCACCCCGGGCATTTTTGAGTTCAGGCCAGCCCGGCTGATAGGCCAACTCCGCATCATGCACGGCAAAGTACAGGCTGATGCTGTGAGATGCCTTGCTGGAGCCCTTGTTGAGCGAGCCTTGAAACTGGAAATAGCCTTGATCGACAGCACCAGCCTTGATCGAGGTCTTCAACCAATTGGCCAGTTCCGGGCTGAACTCGGGCACCCGTGTCGGCAGGTATTTTTCTGTGAAGCGTGCATCGCCTTCGGTAATGCCAACACGTAGATCCATGTAATCCTCGACCTCAGGATCACCAGTCAAGCGAATAAGAAAGTCAGCCGCAGCTTTGCCTTCATCGCCAGTGGCCTGCACATAGGGGCTGCGCAGCGTCAGGCCTTGCTCATTGATCCGCCAGTCAACCTGGCCGCGGGCGGTGTGATACAGCCAGGCCTTGGGAAACAAGGTCGCCAGGTCGAGCGAAAACTCCTTGGCATCGAGCAGAATAGTGCCCGAACCCAGGTCACCGGTGACGCTGCCAGTGATATTTTCTATGCCCGGCACATGGTCATAGGCCGAGAAGCTGATTGCATCGGTATTGGTTGCAAATTGTACCCGCTTATCACCCTCGGCAGCAGGATGAAAACCAAGCGTGGCGTTGGTCAAGGCACCGCGAGGATTAAGCGTGGCCAGTGCCGTCAGCCCTTCGTCCGGCATGGGCGCCAGTGATTCCACCAGCGGCAGCAAGGGCGCAACCTCAAGGCGATCAAAGCTCAGCGCCCAGAACTCGGCAACATCCCCCTGCTTGGCATGTTGTTGCAAGGTAAAGTTCATGGGGCCGATTTGTTGCTCACCCGCACGCGCAGTGAAGTTGGACAGCTGGGCTTGCAAGCCACCGGCGTCACGCTCGAAGTAACTGTTGAGCTGCATGTCCGTCAGGATTGCCGGTTTGCGTTCAGCGTACTGCCCCTCAAGCTTGGCCACTTTGGCTTGAGTGACCGCGCGCTGCAGAGCACCGTCAGCCCAGGACAACCAGAATTGCCCGCCAAGCTGCAAATGACTCAAGGTCCACTTTTGCGTCAAGCCCTGTGGCAACCAGCTGGCCCAGTCGGTCTCGGGTAATTGCAGGTACACTTCAGCTTGCAGGTCGCGCCATTTCTTGACGTTCATCTGCGTACGCACCTGCAACTCCATAGGCTTGCCATCCGGCAGTTGCAAACGCCCATCGAGGCGCTGATGACCGCCAGCAAAACCCAATGTCAGATTCACGTAACGCAAGGTATGTGCGGGCTGGCCAGCGGCAGCCAGAGTCACCTGACTGTTGAGCAACGACAGGTGTCGCACCATTTTCAGCTGGGCCAGCAGTTTTTCGACATCGACCTTCGTATCGTCCTGCGGCTTGGGCAGGCCTTCGACCTGCCATTGACCGGTGTCGCTCTGCACCACACTGAGCTGCAAACCATCGATCGCCAGTAACTCGGCGCGAGGCTGCATGGCCATTGCACTGGCGACCAGATCAGGAATCAGGCGAATTTGATCAAGACGTACGGCATTGGCACCTTTGCCCAAGGTTACGTCATGGGCAACCAGCACCGGGGCCAGGCCATGCCAACTACCTTCCAGCGAACCTATTGATACAGGCAGACCCAAGGCTGCCTGCGCCTTGTCTTCGGCCTGAATACGGTATTCGGCAACCAGCGGGGTGAACAGCCGGCCAAGACTGACCAGCAGCGCCGTGACGATTAACACCAACGCACAGAGCCCTAGGCTCCAACGCAGAACCCTTGCCAGCCAGCCTCCAGAGCGAGCCAACTAACTCAAACCTGTGCGGCGGACAAGTACATCACAACAGCACCACATCGTATTGTTCCTGAGAGTACATGGTCTCCACTTGGAACTTGATGGTACGGCCGATGAACGCCTCTAGATCTGCAACGTTGCCTGACTCTTCGTCGAGCAGACGATCTACCACTTTTTGATTGGCCAACACCCTGTATCCCTCTGGCTGATAGGCTCTTGCTTCACGCAATATTTCCCGAAAAATCTCATAGCAAGTCGTTTCCGGGGTTTTTAACTTGCCGCGTCCCTGACAACAAGCGCAAGGTTCACAGAGCACTTGCTCAAGACTCTCGCGCGTACGCTTGCGGGTCATCTGCACCAGACCCAGCTCGGTAATCCCAATGATATTGGTCTTTGCGTGATCGCGCTCTAATTGTTTTTCCAGGGTCCGCAAAACCTGGCGCTGATGTTCTTCATCTTCCATGTCGATGAAGTCGATGATGATAATCCCGCCCAGGTTGCGCAAACGCAGTTGCCGGGCAATGGCTGTAGCAGCTTCGAGATTGGTCTTGAAAATGGTTTCTTCGAGCGTGCGATGGCCGACAAAAGCGCCTGTATTGACGTCAATGGTGCTCATCGCCTCAGCCGGGTCGACTACCAGATAGCCCCCGGACTTCAGCGGCACCTTGCGATCCAAGGCTTTCTGGATTTCATCTTCGACGCCATAGAGGTCGAAAATCGGTCGCTCACCCGGGTAATGCTCAAGGCGATCGGAAATCTCCGGCATCAACTCACTGACAAAGTGGGTGATCTTCTGAAACGTCTCACGCGAATCAATACGGATTTTCTCGGTACGCGGGCTAACCAGGTCACGCAATGTACGCAAGGCCAGGCTCAGGTCTTCGTAGATCACCGAAGGCGAAGGTGCCGACTTCATCTGCCCGGCGATTTGCCCCCACAAACGACGCACATAACGGATATCCACCAGGATTTCATCCGCACCCGCACCTTCGGCAGCAGTGCGCAAGATAAAACCACCGGCCTCTTCACCGCCCTCTGCACCGACACAATCGGCGACCACCTGCTTGAGGCGTTCACGCTCGGCTTCATCTTCGATCTTCAGGGAAATGCCAACGTGGCTGGTGCGCGGCATATACACAAGGTAACGCGACGGCAAGGATAGCTGCGTGGTCAGCCGCGCCCCCTTGCTGGCAATCGGGTCCTTGGTGACCTGCACCACCAGGCTCTGCCCCTCATGCACCAAAGCGCTGATGGATTCGACGGCCGTACCTTCGCGACTGGAAATTTCAGACGCATGAATAAAAGCGGCGCGCTCAAGGCCAATATCAACAAAAGCGGCCTGCATCCCTGGCAGCACGCGAACCACTTTGCCCTTGTAGATGTTGCCGACAATCCCACGGCGCTGTGTACGCTCGACATGGACTTCCTGCAACACACCGTTTTCGACTACTGCCACGCGCGATTCCATCGGCGTGATGTTGATCAGGATTTCTTCACTCATGCGTCCATCTCTTTTGAGATGAAGCTGCAAACTCGGGGAGCCCGCTCGCCCGTGACCTACAACTTCCTTAAGTGTGGACTGGCAAGGTTTGCCAGCACGGAACTGCAAATTCTGCGAGTAACTCAGCTGTTTCACACAGGGGCAGACCCACCACTGCCGAATAACTGCCCTGCAATTGGCTGACGAACACAGCCGCCAACCCCTGGATACCGTAGCTACCCGCTTTGTCTTGCGGTTCACCGCTAGCCCAGTATGCCTGTGCTTCAGCCTCTGAAATACATCTAAAGGTTACCTGACTTGTCACCACCAGGGTTTTGGTTTTATCGCGCGCCACCAGCGCTACCGCAGTCAATACCTGATGCTCGCGCCCAGACAACGCCTGCAAGGTCGCCAGCGCCTCGTCCCGGCTGGCCGGTTTGCCGAGGATAGTACCGTCGAGCACAACCGCTGTATCCGACCCGAGCACGACAGCCTCGGCGGGTGAGTCAAGGGAATCGAAGACCGCCTGCGCCTTTGCCCGGGCCAGGCGTTCTACATAAAGGTCTGGCTGCTCATCGGGCAACACGGTTTCATCTATCGAGCTGACTTGCGTGATGAAAGGCACGCCAATCTGGGTGAGCAACTCACGCCGACGCGACGAACCTGACGCCAGATACAACGTGGCCATGCAGAATTCTCCTTGTCGAATATGGATACCGGGCAAACGTCGGTTTAATTGACGCCCAAGCGCTGCTGAATACTACGCAGGATAACGCTGACCCACGGCCAAAGCAGCACACTGATCACCGCAGGAAGGATAAAAGTAAGGGTCGGTGGACGGCTGCCGGTGAGTGCGTTAAGCCACAGTTGCACCAACTGCGCCAAGCCAAATACAACCATCAACACCAGACACTGCTGCCACATCGGGAACATGCGTAAGCGCTGGTGCAGGCTTAATACCAGAAAGGTAATCAGGCTGAGGATCAGCGCATTCTGGCCGAGCAAGGTGCCATTGAGTACATCCGCCAACAGGCCAAATACCCAGGCGGTTGCCATGCCAACCCGGTGTGGCAGCGCCAGCACCCAATAGGTCAGAAATAGCGCAAGCCACAGCGGCCGACCAATTTCCATAAACGCGGGCAAACTCGAAACACTGAGCAACAGGGCAAACATCAAGCTCAGCCAAACGACCCAGGTATTGCGCGCACGCACACCACTCATTGTTGCGTTCCTTGTGGTTGCGCGGGCGCCGGTGCAGCTGGGCTGGGAGCGGCGGGAGCGGCGGCCGGCGCCTGCTCTTCAGCAGGTGGCGCAGCGCGTGAACCAGGTTCAGTTGACTCGCGGTCCTTGGCCTCCTGCGCTTCAGCCGATTCAGTCGCGCGCTGCTCTGGCGAGCGCGGGTCAGTAAACACCAGCAACATATAACGACTGCGATTGAGATTAGCCGTTGGAATCGCCCTGACAATCGCAAAAGGCTGGCCCGAGTCGTGAATCACCTGCGACACCGTTGCCACCGGATAACCCGCCGGAAAGCGCTGACCCAAGCCAGAACTGACCAACAGGTCGCCCTCTTTGATATCTGCGGTATCAGCAACATGGCGCAACTCAAGGCGCTCAGGATTACCGGTGCCGCTGGCAATCGCACGCAAACCGTTACGGTTCACCTGAACAGGAATACTGTGATTGGTATCTGTAAGCAGCAACACTCGCGCCGAATAGGGCATGACTTCGACCACCTGCCCCATCAAGCCGCGCGCATCAAGCACCGGCTGGCCAATGACCACGCCGTCCTTGGAGCCTTTATCAATCAGGATGCGATGGGTGAACGGGTTCGGGTCAATACCGATCAACTCGGTCGCCAGCACATCGTCATCAACCAGTGCAGCCGAGTTGAGCAACTCACGCAAACGCACGTTCTGCTCGGTCAACGCCGCTAACTTCTGCAGGCGTCGCTGCATCAGCAGGCGCTCGGTCTTGAGTTTTTCGTTCTCGGCCACCAATTCAGTACGCGAACTCAGCTCCTGGGTGGTGTTTTCCCACAGCGTCACAGGCAAGCTGCCCAACCAATACACCGGTTCGACAATCACGCCCAACTGGCTGCGCACAGGCTTGAGCACATCAAAACGCGCATCTACCACCATCAAGGCAGCCGAAAGCACAGCCAGCACCAGCAGGCGCACACCGAGCGAAGGTCCTTTGGCAAATAGCGGTTTGATAGGCGGGTCCTCGTAGCATCAGACATTAACAAAAAGCTGCAAGTGAGCCCGGGGCCCGCCTTGCAGCTTTTGTTTAAGGAAACCCTGAGAAACTACTGCGCTCGATATTACGGCGTTAAAAACTGCTCAAAATGCTCATTTAGGCCACTAAACTCCGCTTTTTCGCATCTTTCTGCCTTGTACTATCTACGCTCGCTACCTTTTCAGAGAATCCCTAAAACGGAAGGCTTTACTCCGTGGACAGCAAGTCCATGGTGTGGCGATCCATCATATCTAACGCTTTACCGCCGCCACGTGCAACACAGGTGAGCGGATCTTCGGCAACAATCACCGGCAGCCCGGTTTCTTGAGCGAGGAGCTTGTCGAGGTCACGCAGCAGCGCACCACCACCAGTCAACACCAGGCCACGCTCGGCAATATCCGAAGCCAGCTCTGGAGGCGATTGCTCCAGCGCGCTCTTGACTGCCTGAACAATAGTCGCCAGCGACTCTTGCAGCGCTTCGAGCACTTCGTTGGAATTGAGCGTGAAGCTACGCGGCACACCTTCAGCCAGGTTGCGACCACGTACATCGACTTCGCGCACTTCGCCACCCGCATAAGCGGTACCGATTTCCTGCTTGATACGCTCAGCAGTCGATTCACCGATCAGGCTGCCGTAGTTACGACGCACGTAGGTGATGATGGCTTCGTCGAAACGGTCGCCGCCAACACGCACGGATTCAGCGTAAACCACGCCGTTAAGAGAGATCAGGGCGATTTCAGTGGTACCACCACCGATGTCCACGACCATCGAACCGCGCGCTTCTTCAACCGGCAGGCCAGCACCAATCGCAGCAGCCATTGGCTCTTCGATCAGAAACACTTCACGGGCACCGGCACCAATGGCCGACTCACGGATGGCACGGCGCTCAACCTGGGTTGATTTGCACGGCACGCAGATCAGGACGCGTGGGCTTGGCTGCAGAAAGCTGTTTTCGTGAACCTTGTTGATAAAGTACTGCAGCATCTTTTCACAGACACTAAAGTCGGCAATGACGCCGTCTTTCATCGGGCGAATTGCGGCAATGTTGCCCGGTGTACGACCCAGCATGCGCTTGGCCTCTGTACCGACAGCAACGACGCTCTTCTGGTTACCGTGGGTACGGATAGCAACGACGGAAGGCTCATTGAGAACAATTCCGCGCTCGCGAACATAAATAAGGGTATTGGCAGTGCCCAGGTCAATAGAGAGATCGCTGGAAAACATGCCACGCAGTTTTTTGAACATGGGATATAGGACCCTAGGAAACGCGTGGGTAAAAAAAGTGCGGCAAACTCTAACAATGGAAGGGATTTTGAGCAAGGCACCAATGTGTTAGATTGCCTGTTTTTCCGGGCTTATGCCCCACCATCGCGGCCTTTGACCACTGGTTTGCGTAATACGTTCCCTGCATATCACATGCATGACGACTCAATCACACTTTCAGGCGGCCTGTTTAAAGGCGGCTTAACACAGGGAAATCCAATGGCGCTTGAACGCTCCGAAGTGGAAAAAATCGCCCATTTGGCTCGACTAGGCCTGAATGACAGCGAAATCCCACAAACTACCGAGACCCTCAACAACATCCTCGGCCTAATTGACCACATGCAGTCGGTCGATACCAGCGGTATCGAGCCTTTGGCTCATCCCTTGGAGGCGACACAACGCCTGCGAGCCGACGAAGTGACTGAAACAAATCATCGCGACGACTACCAAGCAATTGCCCCGGCTGTCGAAAGCGGACTTTATCTTGTTCCAAAAGTTATCGAGTAAGGGAAAGAGCCTAGCATGCATCCACTGACTCTGGCCGAGATCGCCCGCGGACTCGCCGACAAGACATTCTCATCCGAAGAACTGACCCGCACCTTGCTGGCGCGCATTCAGCAACTCGATCCACAACTCAATAGCTTTATCAGCGTCACCGAAGACCTCGCGATCCAGCAATCCAAAGCCGCTGACGCACGCCGTGCCGCTGGCGAGACTGGCGCTTTGCTCGGCGCCCCTATAGGTCATAAAGACTTGTTTTGCACCCTCCACATTCGCACCAGCTGCGGCTCGAAGATGCTCGACAACTTCAAGGCGCCCTACAACGCCACCGTGGTTGAAAAACTGGCGTCAGCTGGCGCGGTAACCCTGGGCAAGCTGAACATGGACGAATTCGCCATGGGTTCGGCCAACGAGTCCAGCCACTATGGCGCGGTGAAAAACCCATGGAACCTTGAACGTGTACCTGGCGGCTCGTCTGGCGGCTCAGCGGCCGCTGTGGCGGCACGCCTGCTGCCTGCAGCCACCGGCACGGACACTGGCGGTTCGATTCGCCAACCGGCCGCGTTGACCAACCTCACCGGGATCAAGCCGACCTATGGCCGCGTCTCGCGCTGGGGCATGATCGCCTATGCATCCAGTCTCGATCAGGGCGGTCCATTGGCCCGCACCGCCGAAGACTGTGCCTTGATGCTGCAAGCCATGGCTGGCTTCGACCCGAAAGACTCCACCAGTGTCGATCAGCCGGTTGATGATTACCTGGCCGCTCTGACCAAGCCGCTGACCGGTTTGCGTATTGGCTTGCCGAAGGAATACTTCAGCGCCGGCCTCGACAGCCGTATCGCTGACGCGGTGATGGCAGTGGTTGAGCAACTGAAAGCCCTGGGCGCCACGGTTAAAGACATCAGCTTGCCCAACACCCAGAACGCGATTGCCGCTTACTACGTCATCGCCCCGGCCGAAGCCTCATCCAACCTGTCACGCTTCGACGGCGTGCGCTTTGGCTATCGCTGCGAGAACCCGGTCAACCTTGAAGACCTTTACAAGCGTTCGCGCGGTGAAGGCTTCGGCGCAGAAGTTAAGCGTCGGATCATGGTTGGCGCCTACGCCCTGTCTGCCGGTTATTACGATGCCTACTACATCAAGGCCCAGCAAATCCGCCGCCTGATCAAGAACGACTTCGTGGCTGCATTCAACGATGTCGATGTAATTCTTGGCCCAACCACGCCAAACCCGGCGTGGAAACTTGGCGAGAAGAGCAACGATCCTGTCGCTGCCTACCTTGAAGACATCTACACCATCACCGCCAACCTGGCCGGTATCCCCGGTTTGTCGATGCCCGCTGGTTTCGTTGACGGTTTGCCGGTCGGCGTGCAACTGCTCGCCCCTTATTTCGAGGAAGGTCGCCTGCTCAACGTGGCGCACCAATATCAACAAGTCACTGATTGGCACACTCGCGTGCCAGCCGGATTTTAAGGATCACTCAGATGCAATGGGAAACCGTGATCGGGCTGGAAATTCACGCACAGCTCGCGACTCAGTCGAAAATCTTCTCGGCCAGCGCCACCACGTTCGGCGCCGAGCCTAACACCCAAGCCAGCCTGGTTGACCTGGGCATGCCCGGCACACTGCCGGTGCTCAATGCTGAAGCCGTGCGCATGGCGTGCATGTTTGGCCTGGCCATTGATGCACATATCGCCCCGCGCAATATTTTTGCGCGTAAAAACTACTTCTACCCGGACCTGCCAAAAGGCTACCAGACCAGCCAGATGGACGACCCAATCGTCGGCATCGGCCACCTGGATATCACCTTGGAAGACGGCACTGTCAAGCGCATCGGCATCACCCGTGCACACCTTGAGGAAGACGCCGGCAAAAGCCTGCACGAAGACTTCCAGGGCATGAGCGGAATCGACCTTAACCGCGCCGGTACGCCACTGCTGGAAATCGTCTCGGAACCAGATATCCGCAGCGCCAAGGAAGCCGTGGCCTACGTCAAGGCGATCCATGCGTTGGTGCGTTACCTGGGCATTTGCGACGGCAACATGGCTGAAGGCTCACTGCGCTGCGACTGCAACGTATCGGTGCGACCAAAAGGCCAAGCTGAATATGGCACCCGCGCCGAGATCAAGAACGTCAACTCGTTCCGCTTTATCGAAAAAGCCATTAACCATGAAGTCCAGCGCCAGATCGAGTTGATCGAAGACGGCGGCAAGGTTGTTCAGGAAACCCGCCTGTACGACCCGAACAAAGACCAGACCCGCTCAATGCGCAGCAAAGAGGAAGCCAACGACTACCGTTACTTCCCCTGCCCTGATTTGCTGCCGGTGGTTATCGAGCCGAGCTACCTCGAACAACTGCGCGCCACCCTGCCTGAACTGCCCGTGCAAAAGCGCGAGCGTTTCGAAGCCCAGTTTGCTTTGTCCGCCTACGACGCCAGCGTGCTGGCAGCCAGCCGCGAGATGGCCGACTACTTTGAGGCGGTTGAGAAAACCTGTGGCGACGCCAAGCTGGCTGCCAACTGGGTGATGGGCGAGCTTTCCAGCCTGCTCAACAAAGACAACCTCGATATCGAGCAGTCTCCGGTCAGCGCTGAGCAACTGGGCGGTATGATCCTGCGCATCAAGGACAACACCATCTCCGGCAAGATCGCCAAGATGGTCTTTGAAGCCATGGCGGCCGGTGAAGGCTCTGCCGATCAGGTCATCGAAGCCAAAGGCCTCAAGCAAGTCACCGACAGCGGTGCAATCGAGGCCATGCTTGATGAGGTGCTCGCCGCCAACGCCGAGCAGGTTGAACAGTACCGTGCAGCTGAAGAAGCCAAGCGCGGCAAGATGTTCGGTTTCTTCGTCGGCCAGGCCATGAAAGCCTCCAAAGGCAAAGCCAACCCGCAACAAGTGAACGAACTGCTGAAAAAGAAGCTCGAAGGCTGAGAAGTCATCGCACGGAGAGCGAACTGATCACTTCGCGGCGCCACGCCCAACAAGCCAGAGTTCCTGACTTTGTAGGGTGAGTGGCGCCTTTTTCATCCACCATGAGTAGCTGCTGGTAGTTATAACCGACGCCGCTCGTAAGAAAATGCACACCTTGGTATTTGAGCGGCACATGGAGGGCAAGTCGCGCATTGCACCAACCTAGGTTTTTCGGAGCCCGCATGCAACGTTCACTGTTGATCCTCGGACTGTTCGGCCTACTGGCCGGTTGCGCCAGCAACACCATCGACAGGCCTGGCTCCGCGACTACTGGCGTGGGCTACACCGCAACAGGCAACGCCTCCTATTACGGTGCACAACATCACGGCAACAAAACCGCCAGTGGCGAGCGTTTCGACCAGAACGCACTCACTGCGGCGCACCGCAGCTTGCCGTTCGGCAGCCGTGTACAGGTCACCAACTTACGCAATGATAAAACCGTGATAGTGCGCATTAATGACCGCGGCCCGTTTGTGCGCGGACGGATCATCGATGTCTCGAGAAAGGCTGCCGAACAACTCGACATGATCCGTGACGGCGTCGCTCCGGTGAGCATCAAACAGTTGCGCCCATAGCCAAGCCACGACAGGTAAAGTCTGGTTACCAATCACCCGATTTATTTATAGCGCCAAATCTGCGGCTGGCTAAACTAGCCGCATCTTTCTGGAGCCCCGTATGACGTTACTGACATTTGTGTATTTAATTGCTGGCTTGGTGCTATTGGTGGCTGGAGCTGAGGTTTTGGTGCGCGGCGCCGCCAAGCTGGCAGCGCAATTCGGCATTCCGCCGCTGGTGATCGGCCTGACCGTGGTTGCCTTTGGTACCAGTGCCCCAGAAACCGCTGTCAGCGTACAGTCAGCAATCAACGGCAGTGGCGACCTGGCCATTGGTAACGTGGTCGGCAGCAACATCGCCAACGTATTGCTGGTACTGGGTGCGACCGCGCTGATTGCACCGCTGATTGTTTCGCGCCAGTTGATCCGCATGGATGTGCCCTTGATGATCGGTGCCAGCCTGCTTACCTTTGGCCTCGCCTATGACGGCGACCTGAGCCGCATTGACGGCGCAATATTGTTCACCGGCATCGTGGCCTACACCTTCTTCCTGGTGCGCAGCAGCCGCAAGCAAGGCGCCGACCAAGCCAACGATGAATTTACCGAAGAATTTGGCCTCGACCAACCGGCCAAACCCAATGCATGGCTGATCAACCTGCTGCTGATTGTTGTTGGCCTGGTGCTGCTGGTCGGCGGCTCGCACTTCCTTGTTGAAGGCGCAGTAACGCTGGCCCGCGCCTTGGGCCTGTCTGAATTGGTCATCGGCTTGACGGTGATCGCCGTTGGTACATCCTTGCCAGAGCTGGCGACGTCGATTCTTGCAGCGTTCAAGGGCGAGCGAGATATCGCCGTGGGCAATATCGTCGGTAGCAACCTGTTCAACCTGCTCAGCGTGCTTGGCCTGGCGGCACTGGTTTCGCCAAACCCTATTTCGGTATCGCCCAACGCACTGGCGTTCGACTTCCCGGTGATGATTGCCGTCGCAGTGGCTTGCCTGCCGATTTTCTTTACCGGCTACCGAATCAATCGCTGGGAAGGCTTGCTGTTTCTGGCTTATTACGGCGCCTACACCCTGTATCTCGTGCTATTCGCCACCGGCCGGCCGATTGTTGAAACCTTTGGCCACGCCATGATCGGCTATGTCATTCCGCTGACGGTGGTCACCTTGGTCATTATCAGCGTGCGCAGCTGGCAGAAACAGCGACTGACTTGATACTCAAATCACGGGAGCAGGCAAACATGAGCAAAAAACCTCTAGACGGCGAACAGGTGCGCCGCGAAGTCATGGGCGATGCCTACGTCGATCGTGCCCTGGGCAATGCCACAGCCTTCACCCAGCCGCTGCAGGATTATGTCAACGACCATGCCTGGGGCGGGGTTTGGAACCGTGAAGGGCTGGAGCGCAAAACCCGCAGCCTGATCACCCTTGCAGCACTCACCGCGCTGAAATGCCCGCAGGAGCTAAAGGGCCATGTGCGCGGCGCCTTGAACAATGGCTGCACCGTCGAGGAAATCCGCGAAACCCTGCTGCATTGCGCTGCATATGCTGGGGCTCCAGCTGCAATCGATGCATTCCGCGCCGCCCAGGAAATCATCGACGAGCATCAGCAACAAAATGGATGTGCCCCCTAGCAGATACACCTGTGTAGTTCTGTGGCTTGTTGCCCACCACACTCAATAGCGCACTCAGTGCCTTTGGCTAATGATTACGCCCTAGGCATTCCTGGCCGCATCAAGCGACTTGCCCAGTTCATCAGCCTCTTTACCAAGCGCCGCTAAAGCCTCCTCACTCTTTTTGGCCTCGGGCGACAGCTCGTCTTTGCCCCGCAGCACAAACTGAATCAGACGGTCTTTTGATACCCATGTACTTTTCTCCGGGCAAAGAAAAACCCGCCGAAGCGGGTTTTAGATGAAGACTCATAAGTCTGAGGAGCTAATGTCAGTTACTACTCAGACAAACCAATGTGTGGTTGCAACCTTATCTAGGCTGTACAGGACAACTGAAAGAGATACCCCGGATCATTGAATGCCTTGCCAGTTAGGGCTTCCAGATGACTAATCTGTTCAGCAGACAAGTCATATTCATAGATTGCATCTTCCGGGTCTTGCCAAGTCATTATCTCGGCCAGTTGCTCAAGGTGGCCCTCGGGTATATCGACACGAAAAGCTAATTGCTCACTGTTTTTGTCGAAAGCCAGGATGGAGTGTTTCATTTCTCAACCTTTCGTTTAGGGTTTGCAGGTTTCGTCTGTTCACCGGTTTCTGGATTGTACTCGCCGAGATGTTTACCTTGTTTGTCGTACATTTCGACAGTGCCGTGCTGATAGTCCCATTCAAAGATTCTGCCGGTTTTCTCTTTCCAACGTTTTCTCTTCTGGCCTCCCCCTTTCACAAAAGTTTTTGAGGGACTAAGCACAGCGTTTGGAAATGCCTTCAGCTCACCAGGCGCTGGGTAATACTTCTGATCAGCAAATCCTGCTGGCTTAGCAAACACCACATACAACGGCGGCACACCCGTTTCAACCGGCAGCACCAGAATGTAGTCCTGCCAGGTCACATCATCCGCAGCGGGATAGATTTCGATCTGGCTGTCGCCGTTTTCAGCGACCGGATGTACCAGAATGTTTTCCAGCTCATCGGTAACGCCCGGATACGTTGTTGGGGCTTGTACCACTGGACCGTTATTGGGCGACCAAGTGACAGTCACACCGTTTAGCCTGGCCTCAAAGACACTGCCCACTTTGCTCCATTCGGTGACTACCGGCACGCTGTCCATACCCGAAAGCTCACTGGTATGCAGGCCATACACGCGCATGATGCCTTCAGCATCCCGACGGAACTGAAAGCGCACGCGGGTTGGCGCCATGCTCATTCCGCGCAGCTGTTCCTCGGTTAAGGTCGAGTCACCCATTTGCGTTGGCCACAGTGCGAGTAACAAGGTACTGGCTGCTGTTCCTGCCGCAGCAGCTACGCCACGCAAACTCCAACTGCCGAGAGTTTCAAATGCAGCCTGCCCGGCGACCCGGCCAAGAGTTGCAGTACCCTCTGTGCTTGCGACTGCCGTTGAGCCCAACACAACGGTTTGACCAAAGTTGCTCGCAGGCTCGACCTGAGTACCAGCCTCAGTAGACTCAGTTGGCACGGTACAGGTCTTGGCGAACACGCAATCATTGATTGGCGCCAGCCCACGTACATCATTGAGCGGAATACCCGCCGTGTGTTGGCTGCTGTAGCTGCCATCGCCTATAGCACGGGCCCAAACCTGAGTGGCAGCATTGGCCCTGACAGCCAGACCGGGATCAATACCAACAGCGGTATCAGTCCCTGCATGAATAGTACCTTGGGTAGCAATTAGCCGGTTGCTACCGTACGCACAACCGCATTTAACCGCATGTCCATGGGTGGCCACGGCTAAATTTTCATCAATGAATGTCGGATTACCTTCAGCGATATAGCCCATGCTTTTGCAGGCTGGACACCATACCGGGTCAGATATTCGAGCCAGTTGGCGGTGTTCGGCGATAAATGTAGAAGAACCCGCAACCACTTTGCCGCCTGTGGTTGTCGGGTCACCTTCCCTGATGACAAGAGCCATTGCGATCCCTCGTAGGCATTAAAGGCCCGAGCCTAGCAAAGGTTTACCCGGCAAGACAGCACAAGCTCATCAAACCTGACAATCACTCGCCACTCACATCAGCGATGTTTTCTTAGGAGCTAAATCCAACCAAGCATCTTCAATATCAGCAGGCCAATGTTGATTGAAACCACTGCGCCGAGCGTGGTTATCACGATAATCGCGGCGGCCAGTTCATGGTTGCCGTTGGCAGCCCGTGCCATGACATAGCTCGCCGCCGCGGTTGGGCTGGCGAAGTAGAGAAACAGCACCGCCAGATCAGCATCGCGAAAACCACATAGCCAGGCGCCAAGCGTTGCCAGAATGGGTAGCCACACCAGCTTCATCATGCTTGAGCCAAGGGCAATATCGCTGCTCTGGCGCATGGATGCCAGGGACAAGGTGCCGCCAATACAGATCAGAGCCAAAGGCAGCGTCATGTGCGCAAAGTACTCGGCTGAAGCCAACAACCACTGCGGCAGCTTTATCTGCCAATAGGCAAATGGCACCGCCAATGCCACGCCGATGATAAGCGGGTTGGTCAGGATGCTTTTGCACAATGTTCGTGGATCGGTCTTGGCGCCGGGGCTATAGATCGCCAGCACCAGCACGGAGAGGATGTTGTAGCAAAAGATCACCACCCCAGCGAGCACGCTGCCTACCGCCAAGCCATAGTCACCGTACATGCTGGCCGCCAAGGCCAGGCCGACGACGCCATTGTTCCCGCGAAACGCACCTTGAGTGTAAATACCGCGCTCAATCTCAGGACAACGCAGAATCGCCCAACCCCAAGCCACACAGAAGGTCACTATTGTGGCGAGTACGAAATAGATAATCAGCCCAGGCTTGAAGGCCTGACTCATGTCGGCGTTGACGATACCGAGAAACAGCAAGGTCGGCATGGTGCCGCGAAATACCAGCTCGGATGCCGTACCAATGAAGTTATCGTCGATCCAGCGCAAACGCTTGAGCACCACACCGAGAAACAGCATGGCAAATACCGGTGCGGTAATACTGACGGTTTGCAGAACGATTTCGAACACAGCTGCCTCAGTCCAATTCCAAGCGTCTAGGTATCTAGGTACGTTTTGATCTGGAGAACAAGACAAGTCCGTAGCCTGCTAACAATAATAGCAAGCTTGCCGAACAAAAGGTTTGAGTCATGCTGGACATGTTCTGCGTTGTCGGCCAGTCCCATAAGGCGCGAGGCAAGGCAACGCGTTCATGGACTGCTTAGCGACGCACCGGACGCTTCTGCAATTTGCGCTGCAAGGTCCGCCGATGCATGCCAAGGGCACGGGCAGTCGCCGAAATATTGCCTTCGTGTTCAGCCAATACTCGTTGAATGTGCTCCCATTGCAGGCGATCCACCGACATCGGGTTTTCCGGGACCAGACTGTCGAGGTCGGCGTGCTGCGTCAGCAAGGCGGCCAACACGTCATCTGCATCGGCCGGTTTGCACAGGTAATTGCAGGCACCGCGCTTGATCGCCTCTACAGCAGTGGCAATGCTCGAATAACCGGTGAGTATCACCACGCGCATCTCAGCATCGAGTTCAAGTAGCTTGGGCAGAAGCACCAAGCCAGAATCGCCGTCCATTTTGAGATCGACTACGGCGTACTCCGGTAAATCCTGCTCAGCCAGCAACAAGCCTTCTTCGGCAGAACCGGCGGTCGATACACGCAGGCCGCGACGGCTCATTGCCCGCGCCATCACCCGGGTAAAGGTAGGGTCGTCATCGACCAGCAACAAATGCGGCTGTTCGTCGCCTTCAAATAGTGCTTCTTCAGACATGCTTTACTCCTTGGGGGCCTCTGAAAAACTACTGCGCTAGGTATTACTGCGTTAAAAAACTGCTCACAGCCTTCAGGCTGAACGCACTTCAGTGCGGCCCGAAGGGGTGAGCAACGCGAATCAAATGCGCATTTACTGCAGTAAACTCCGCTTTTTCACACTTTTTTGCCTTGTACTTCCGTCGCTCGCTACCTTTTTCAGAAGCTCCCTTACTGGTCGCGTTTATGCACGGCCATAGGCACGCGGCAGTTTCAATTCAGTGAGCGTGCCACCCTCTTCATGGTTATACAGTTTAACCGTACCACCGGCTCGCGTAACGCTGGCTTGGCTTAAAAACAAGCCCAGGCCAAAACCTTTGCCCTTTGTGGTGAAAAAGGGGCGCCCCAACTGCTCGGCAATCGCCAGCGGAACACCTGCACCAAAATCGCGGATGGTCAGGTACAGCCACTGATGGTCCCAGTCCAGGCGGATATCCAACTTATCGGGGTGTGCATCAGCAGCGTTATTCAACAGGTTAAGCAAGGCCTGGGTCAGATCTGCTGGCGGCATCAGGCGCGGCGGGGTACCTCGGCCCAGACACTGATAACGATAGCTTGCTTCGGGGCGCATCAGGTGCCAGCGATTGAGCGTAACTTCAAGCCATTCAACACTCGACTGCTCGACAACTGCCAGGCGGCGATCTGCCTCGGCGGCGCGCACCAACTGTTGCAGCGTGTCTTTACACAGCTTCACTTGCTCTTGCAGCACGGCTAGATCCTCCTGCAACAGAGGCTCAGGATGCTCACGGCGCAACTCTTTGATCAGCACACTCATGGTCGCCAACGGCGTACCCAGCTCATGTGCCGCGCCCGCAGCCTGAGTGGCAACCGCGAGCAGTTGCTGATCACGCAGGTTCTCTTCGCGGCGTTCGGCGCGCTGTTGATCCTGGCCACGCAGCTCCTCGGCCATTTTCGCCACAAAGAAGGTGATCAATCCGGCGGCCATGGCAAAACTCAGCCACATACCGTAGATCAGCAAGCTCTGACGTTGCTCTTGCGGCACATCAATTGAATGCGACCACACCAGCAGCAAGGTGTAACCGGTTAGCGCCAGCCCTGACAAGGTCACGGTGTAGAGCCACGGCAATGTCGCGGCCGCAATGGTCAAGGGCACCAGGTAATAAGACACAAAGGGGTTGCTGGAGCCGCCGGAGTAGAACAGCAAGACGCTGTGGATAATCAAGTCGAAACTCAGCTGCAGTGCATACTCCTGCTCGGTCACCGGCCAAGGCCCCCGTAAACGCAGGGCGGTAAGCAAGCACAGGATCAGAGACAGGCCCAGGGTGACGCTCAGTTCAAACCAAGGCAGCACCAGCAAGCCTGATTTATAAACCAGCCCCACCGCGCCCGCCTGAGCGGCGAGCACCAAAAAGCGGATCAGGATCAAACGCCTGAGGTTTTGCCGACTGGCCGACAACAACTGCACCGGTGCGAGCATAAGCTCTCCAAGAACGCCTGTAACAAGTTCTGGCGAGTATAACCAAGCCACCGAACGGCTTAGTGCGTCAACACGCCGCAGCCGAAGCTTTTTGCAACGGCTCGCGGCTGAACAACGCCGGGCTGGAACACTCAAAGTCGTTTAAGGGCGCCAGATAGCCACGTTACCAACCCTGGTCAACAAGCCTTGAGGCTGCGCTGTTACTGTTTAAGCAAGCTGGCGTTGGTCGATTTATTTTTTATTTTGTTTAACCCGGATCGGCGACAAGCACCGTCTACCCTTTTGAACCCAGTGCGCATGCTGTGCGCCAACTCGACAACTAAGGAAGTCTCCATGCAACCAATGTCACGTTTCCCACGCTTTGCCACCGCTCTGTTACTCACAGCCGGCAGCCTGCTGAGCCTCTCGGCACAGGCTGAAGATGCCCACTACAACCAAGTGGCGCTGCGCGCAGAAGTCAGCGAAGAAATCGCCCATGATCTGATGCACGTGACCTTCTATACCGAGTCGCAAAATACTGACCCAGCAGCGCTTGCTGCAGAAACCACCCAAACCCTCAATGCGGCGCTGAAACAAGCGCGCGCCGTGGAAGGTGTCAGCGTGGCGACCGGCAGCCGCAACAGCTATCCGGTGTATGACGACAAAGGCAAGAAGATCATCGCCTGGCGCGAGCGCGCCGAAGTGCGCCTTGAGAGTGCGGACTTTGCCAAGTTATCCAAGCTCACCGGTGACATGCTGAAAACCATGCAGATGGGCTCAATGAGCTTCAGCATTGCCGACAACACACGCAAGAGCAAGGAAGACGCCATGCTCAAGGATGCGGTGGAAGCCTTCAAAGCCCGCGCAGACCTGGCCACTCAAGCCCTGGGTGGCAAAGGCTATAAGCTGGTGAGCCTGAACATCAACAGCGGTGGTTTCCAGCCACCAATGCCCATTCGCATGGCGCGCGGCTCAAGCATGAAAATGATGATGGACTCGGCACCACCCGAAGTTGAGGCGGGCACCAGCCAGGTCACAGTTAATGCCGATGGCGTCATCGAGGTGCAGATGCCCTAAAAGGTAACACTTCACGGCACCACAATTGCTCAGCGCCGCTATGCTTCTGTAGCGGCGTTTAGCCATAACTGAGCCTAAAGTTTGTCTAAATGCGACAGCAAGTTACACCACACCCACTGATAGCCCTATTTATGACTTAACGCACTTGTCTCCGGCATGTGCCCTGCATAGTTTGACCCAAGGTCTCCACAAGGGGCCCCTCAACATAACCACAACAACCATGAGGTTCCTATGCGTAAGAATGCCGTCATCCAGGCAATGCTCGTAGCTGGACTACTCGCCAGCGCGCCATTTGCCCAGGCCGCAAGCAATCTAGTGTTTTGTTCAGAAGGCAGTCCCGCAGGCTTTGACCCTGCGCTCTACACCACAGGCACCGACTTTGATGCGGCCGCAGAGACCGTATTCAATCGCCTGACTCAGTTTGAACGGGGCGGTACCGCGGTCATTCCTGGCCTTGCCGAAAAGTGGGATATTTCCGATGACGGCCTGACGTACACCTTCCACCTGCGTCCCGGCGTCAAGTTCCACACCACCGATTACTTCAAGCCAAGCCGCGACTTTGATGCAGATGACGTGCTGTTCACCTTCCACCGCATGCTCAACAAAGACGATCCATTTCGCAAAGCCTACCCAACAGAATTCCCCTACTTCACCGACATGGGCATGGATCAAAACATTGCCAAAATCGATAAAGTCGATGACATGACGGTGCGTTTCACCCTCAACACCGTAGACGCTGCGTTCATCCAGAACCTGGCCATGAGCTTCGCCTCCATCCAGTCCGCTGAATATGCGGCCCAACTGTTGAAAGAAGGCAAAGCCAGCGACATCAACCAAAAGCCAATCGGCACTGGTCCGTTCGTGTTCAAGCGCTATCAGAAAGATGCGCAGATTCGCTTCACCGGCAACAAGCAATACTGGAACCCGGACGATGTGAAGATCGACAACCTGATCTTCGCCATCAACACCGACGCCTCGGTGCGGATGCAAAAGCTCAAGGCCGGTGAATGCCAGGTCAGCGTGTTCCCACGCCCCGCAGACCTCGAATCGCTCAAGGCCGATGCCAAGCTGCAACTGCCTGATCAGGCAGGCTTCAACCTTGGCTATATCGCCTACAACATCGAGCACCCGCCGTTCGACAAGCTCGAAGTGCGTCAGGCGCTGGATATGGCGGTCAACAAAAAAGCCATTATCAATGCGGTCTACCAAGGTGCGGGCCAACTGGCCGTCAACAGCTTGCCGCCGACCCAATGGTCTTATGACGACAGCATCAAGGACGCTCCCTTCGATCCTGAAAAAGCCAAGCAGCTGCTCAAGGACGCGGGTGTAAAAGAAGGCACAGAAATCACCCTATGGGCCATGCCGGTACAACGCCCGTACAACCCGAATGCCAAGCTGATGGCTGAAATGCTGCAAGCAGACTGGGCCAAGATCGGGATCAAGGCCAGGATCGTCAGCTATGAGTGGGGCGAGTACAACAAACGCGCCAAGGCAGGTGAACACGATGCGCTCCTGATCGGCTGGACCGGCGACAATGGTGACCCGGATAACTGGCTGGGCGTGCTCTACGGTTGCGATGCAATCGGTGGCAACAACTACAGCCGCTGGTGCGACAAGGACTTCGACGGCTTGGTCAAGAAAGCCAAAACGCTTAACGACAAGGATGAGCGCAGCAAGCTCTATATGCAGGCGCAGCACATCCTCAAGGACAACGTGCCTATTACCCCAGTGGCCCACTCAACCGTGTTCCAGCCAATGAGCAAGTCGGTCAAGGGCTTCAAAATCAGCCCGTTCGGCCTTAACTCGTTCTACGGCGTAAGCGTCGAGAAATAACCCTGGCAGCTGTTATCCAGCCGAGCAACCCTCGGCTGGATAACCGGGCGCCGGCACCCTACACGGCTGCTGCTCGCATTCCGAATACGCATCAGGGATTACTCAATGCCCAAACCCAAATCACTTGTATTGTTGAGCCTGCTGTTGCTCGGCACTGGCCTTGGCAACACAGCTGCTGAAGCCGCGAACGAAGACAGCTTGATTGCCTGCACCGAAGCCAGCCCCGAAGGCTTTGATGTGGTGCAGTACAGCGCGGCAGTCACTGCTGATGCTTCCGCGGAGACAGTGCTTGAACGACTGGTCCGGTTCACCCCGGGCACCACCGATATTGAACCTGCACTGGCCGAACGCTGGGATATTTCCGATGACGGCCTGAACTACACCTTCCACCTGCGCCAGAACGTCAAGTTCCACCATTCCAAGACATTTACCCCAACCCGCGACTTCAATGCCGACGATGTACTCTGGAGTTTCAACCGCCAGCTTGACTCCAAGCACCCATGGCACGACCAAGCGCTGCGCGGCTATCCCTACGCAGAGTCGATGGGCATGGCCAGCATCATTAAACACATCGACAAGCTTGACGACCACACAGTGCGCTTCACCCTGAATCACCCAGAGTCGCCCTTTCTTGCCGATATGGCGATGGGGTTTGCCTCTATCTATTCCGCCGAGTACGCCGACCAGCTACTGGCCCAAAACAACAGCAAGCAGCTCAACAGCCATCCGATTGGCACTGGGCCATTTGTCTTTGATCGCTACAGCAAAGATGCCCAAGTTCGCTTTCACGCCAACCCGGATTATTGGGACGGTGTGCCCGCCATCAAGAAACTACTCTTCGCCATCACCCCAGATCCGAACGTACGCATCCAGCAACTCAAGGCCAACGCCTGCCAGATAGCGCTGTATCCACGACCCACCGATATTGCGGCGCTCAAGAGCAGCAACGGGATCAAGATCCAGGCGCTGGACTCATTGCTGACCGCCTACATCGCGATCAACACCCGGCGTCCGCCGCTGGATGACGTGCGTGTACGCCGGGCGCTGAACATGGCCTTCGACAAAGCCGCCTATGTGCGTGCTCAGTATGGTGAAGAAGGTGCAACACCCGCCGTTGCGCCTTATCCACCGACGCTCTGGGGCCATGACACACAATTGCTTGGCTGGCCCCATGATGTAAAACGCGCGCAGCAATTACTTGAAGAGTCCGGCCACGCCGATGGTTTCAAGCTGTCGATCTGGACGCGCCCCGGTGGCGGCCCGACTAACCCCAACCCTGGGATTGGCGCACAAATGCTACAGGCTGACCTCGCCGCCATTGGCATCACCGCCGATATTCGCGTGTTTGAATGGGGCGAGTTGATCAAGCGCGCCAAGAATGGCGAGCACGACTTGGTGTTCATGGGTTGGGCAGGCGACAACGGCGACCCAGACAACTTCCTCACCCCAAACCTGTCATGCGCCGCCGCAACCTCGGGTGAAAACATGTCCGGTTGGTGTAACAAAGACTTCAACAGCTTACTCAATGAAGCACGCCGGGTGAGCCAACGTTCACAACGTGCCGCGTTGTATCGCGAGGCGTTGTCGATATTCCAGGACCAGGCGCCCTGGATCGCCCTCGCCTATCCAAAGCAATTCACCGCCATGCGCACCAATGTGCAGGGCTTTGTACAGAGCCCTATGGGCTCAAATAACTACGCGCGCGTGAGCATCAAGCCTTAATAGCCGAGGCTGACCGAATGCAGACACTGTATTGGGCCATGTTGCGCACGCGTTATAACAACATCGCCGGGCCACGCAGCCGGGTGAACTGAAAATTGCTGGAGTGTTAAAACCCTATGTTGTCTTTTATTGCCAGACGCTTGGGACTACTGATCCCGACTTTCTTCGGCGTTACCTTACTGACCTTCGCGTTGATCCGGATGATTCCCGGTGACCCGGTCGAAGTGATGATGGGCGAGCGCCGTGTCGACCCAGCCATGCACGCTGAAGCCCTGCATCGCCTGGGCCTGGACAAACCGCTGTACGCCCAGTACTTCGACTATATTGGCAACCTTGCACAAGGCGACCTGGGTGAATCCCTGCGTACCCGCGAAAGCGTCTGGCATGAGTTCATCACCCTCTTTCCGGCGACCCTTGAGCTGTCGCTGGCAGCCTTGTTGTTTGCTGGCACTATCGGCTTGATTGCCGGTGTGATCGCCGCGCTGAAACGAGGCTCGTTGTTCGATCACGGCGTCATGGGCATCTCATTGGCCGGTTACTCCATGCCGATTTTCTGGTGGGGCCTGCTGCTGATCATGTTCTTCTCGGTCTGGCTCGGCTGGACACCCGTGTCCGGGCGCATCGACCTGCTCTACGACATAGAGCCGCGCACCGGTTTTATGCTGATCGACACCCTGCTCTCGGATGAAGAAGGCGCCTTTGTCGACGCCCTGCAACACCTGATCTTGCCGGCGATTGTGCTCGGCACCATTCCGTTGGCCGTCATCGCCCGCATGACCCGTTCGGCAATGCTCGAAGTCCTGCGTGAAGACTATGTACGCACCGCCCGCGCCAAAGGCCTGTCGCCAGCCCGAGTGGTCTTCGTTCACGGCCTGCGCAACGCGCTGATCCCGGTACTCACGGTGATCGGCTTGCAGGTCGGCACACTGCTGGCTGGCGCGGTGCTGACTGAAACTATTTTCTCTTGGCCCGGGGTGGGCAAATGGCTGATCGAGTCGATTGGCGCTCGTGACTACCCGGTGGTGCAAAACGGCATCCTGCTCATCGCCTGCCTGGTCATCATGGTCAACTTCGTCGTGGATATTCTCTACGGCCTGGCCAACCCACGCATTCGCCATCAGCGCTAAGGAGGCCTGAAATGACTACAACAAACTCCCTCCCGGCGGTTGATCAGAGCTTGCTCTACCCCTCGCCGCTAAAAGAATTCTGGCAAGCCTTCGCCCATAACAAAGGTGCAGTGGCGGGCCTGATGTTTATGATCCTGATTGTGTTCTGTGCGCTGTTCGCACCCTGGGTCGCGCCCTATAACCCGAGCGAGCAATTTCGCGATTTCCTGCTGACGCCACCGGCATGGCTCGAAGGCGGTCAGTGGCAGTTCTTGCTGGGCACCGATGAACTCGGTCGCGATCTGCTTTCGCGATTGATCCACGGGGCACGGCTGTCGTTGATGATCGGCATGGCATCGGTACTGATGTCGCTGATCCCCGGCATTTTCCTCGGGCTGGTTGCGGGCTTCTTTCCACGGGTAATGGGCCCGGGAATCATGCGCTTGATGGACGTGATGCTGGCCTTGCCATCGCTGCTATTGGCCGTGGCGATTGTGGCCATCCTTGGCCCGGGCCTGATCAATACCGTGATCGCCATCGCCATTGTCTCGCTGCCATCTTATGTGCGCCTGACTCGCGCAGCTGTCATGGGTGAACTCAATCGTGACTACGTAACAGCGGCACGCTTGGCCGGTGCCAGCCTGCCCCGCCTGATGTTCGTTACGGTGCTGCCCAACTGCATGGCGCCCCTGATTGTGCAGGCCACCTTGAGCTTCTCCTCGGCAATTCTCGATGCAGCAGCGCTGGGCTTCCTTGGCCTTGGCGTACAACCGCCAACCCCGGAGTGGGGCACCATGCTGGCATCCGCGCGTGACTACATCGAGCGCGCATGGTGGGTTGTAACCCTGCCCGGCTTGACCATTTTGCTCAGCGTGCTGGCAATCAACCTGATGGGCGACGGTTTGCGTGATGCGCTAGACCCGAAACTCAAGAACGCAGTGTGAGGAGCCCACAATGAGCTTGCTTGATATTAAAAATCTCAACGTGCGCTTCGGCGACGCGAATGCCGTTCCGGTTGTGGATGGCCTCGACATCAGTGTCGACAAAGGCGAAGTGCTGGCGATTGTTGGTGAGTCTGGTTCAGGTAAATCAGTCACCATGATGGCGCTGATGGGGTTGATCGAAGCACCGGGCAGAGTTAACGCTGACAGCCTGCAGTTTGACGGCACCGACATGCTGCGCCTCAAGGGCAAGCAACGTCGAAACATCATCGGCAAGGATCTATCGATGATCTTCCAGGACCCGATGACCGCACTCAACCCGAGCTTCACCGTTGGCTTCCAGATTGAAGAAGTGCTGCGCCAGCACATGGGCCTCAAAGGCAAAGCCGCGCGCCAACGGGCGCTGGAATTACTGGAGAAAGTCGAAATACCGGGAGCGTCCAGCCGGCTCGAAGCTTATCCACATCAACTCTCTGGCGGTATGAGCCAGCGGGTTGCGATTGCCATGGCGATTGCCGCCGAACCGAAACTGCTGATCGCCGACGAACCGACCACCGCACTCGATGTAACCATTCAAGCGCAGATCATGGAGCTGCTGGTCAACCTGCAGCGTGAGCAAGACATGGCGCTGGTACTGATCACCCACGACCTTGCCGTGGTTGCCGAAACCGCACAGCGCGTATGCGTCATGTACGCAGGCCAAGCAGTTGAAGTCGGCACAGTGCCTGAGTTGTTCAACAGCCCAACCCATCCTTACACCGAGGCGTTGCTCAAGGCGATCCCCGAACACTCACTCGGCGCAGAACGTTTATCGACATTGCCGGGCATCGTTCCCGGTCGCTACGACCGGCCACAAGGCTGCCTGCTGTCGCCGCGCTGCCCCTACGTGCAGGAGCAATGTCGCCAACAACGGCCACAACTTGAGGCGCACGCCCAAGGTGCTGTGCGCTGCTTCTTCCCGCTTAACCTGACTTCGGAGGTGGCTTGATGAGCACGCCTACAACTAACAGCGTGTTGTCTGCCCGCGACCTAACCCGTCATTATTCGGTGTCCACCGGCCTGTTCCAGCCCAACGCCACGGTGCAGGCACTCAATGGTGTCTCGTTCGAATTGGCCGCAGGCAAGACCCTCGCGGTGGTTGGTGAATCCGGCTGCGGTAAATCAACCCTGGCGCGAGCCTTGACCTTGATTGAGGAACCGAGCTCAGGTTCGCTGCAAATTGCCGGTCAGGAAGTTACTGACGCCAGCAAAGCCCAGCGCAAACAGCTGCGCCGCGATGTGCAGATGGTGTTTCAAAACCCTTATGCATCGCTCAATCCCCGGCAGAAAATCGGCGATCAACTGGCCGAGCCGCTGGTGATCAACACATCACTGTCGAAGATCGAGCGCCGCGAAAAGGTCCAGGCCATGATGCAACAGGTCGGGTTGCGCCCAGAACATTACCAGCGCTATCCGCATATGTTTTCCGGTGGTCAACGTCAACGTATCGCTTTGGCCCGCGCCATGATGCTAACGCCCAAGGTTTTGGTTGCGGATGAGCCGACCTCGGCGCTGGACGTGTCGATCCAGGCTCAGGTGCTCAACCTGTTCATGGACCTGCAAGAAGAGCTCAATACCGGTTACGTCTTTATCTCGCACAACCTCTCGGTGGTGCGCCATGTCGCCGACGATGTATTGGTGATGTACCTCGGCAGACCCGCGGAGATGGGCCCCAGCGAGCAGATTTACCAGCGTCCGCTGCACCCGTACACCAAGGCGCTGCTGTCCGCCACGCCAGCCATTCATCCAGACCCGAGCAAGCCCAAGATCAAGATCAGTGGCGAGCTGCCCAACCCACTCGACCCGCCAACAGGTTGCGCCTTCCACAAGCGCTGCCCGTATGCGACCGAGCAATGTGAAGTCGAACGCCCTGAATTGCGCCTGATCGATTCACGGCAAGTGGCTTGCCATCACGCCGAAACCATCAACAGTTAAGCGGCGCAGCAGTTGTCAGGCGCATAAACGCCATTGACGATTTCACAACACCGAAAACGCAAAAGCCCGCCAATTGGCGGGCTTTTGCGTTGCTGTATTGCTTAGAGGTAAAAGGCTTTCAGCGGTGGAAAACCGTTGAATTCCACGGCGCTGTAGCTGGTGGTATAGGCGCCGGTTGAGAGCCAGTACAGGCGATCGCCACTGGCCAGGTTCAGTGGCAGGCCGTACTTGTAGTTTTCGTACATGATGTCGGCGCTGTCACAGGTTGGACCGGCGATCACCACTTCTTCCATCTCGCCGTTCTTTTCGGTCCAAATCGGGAACTTGATCGCCTCGTCCATGGTTTCGATCAGGCCGGAGAACTTACCGACATCAGTAAACACCCAGCGCTCGACAGCGGTGCGCGATTTGCGCGAAACCAACACCACTTCGCTGACCAGGATACCTGCGTTGGAGATCAACGAACGGCCTGGCTCAAGAATGATTTCTGGCAAATCATCGCCGAAGTCATCCTTGAGGAAACGGATGATTTCTTCAGCGTAGGTTTCCAGGCTGTTGGTGCGCTGAATATAGTTGGCCGGGAAGCCGCCGCCCATGTTGATCATGCGCAGGACAATGCCGTCTTCTTCTTTCAAGCGCTCGAAAATCACTTTGACCTTGGCGATTGCCGCGTCCCACACGTCGATATCGCGCTGCTGCGAACCCACATGGAACGACACGCCGTACGGGTCCAGGCCCAGTTGCTTGGCCAGGATCAGCAAGTCCAGCGCCATGTCGGTCTGGCAGCCGAATTTGCGCGACAGCGGCCAGTCAGCCGAGGTCGAGCCTTCAGTAAGAATACGCACGTAAATCTTCGAGCCAGGCGCGGCCTTGGCAATATTGCGCAGATCCGCCTCGGAGTCGGTGGAGTACATGCGCACGCCCTTCTCGTAGAAGTAGCGGATGTCCTTGGCTTTCTTGATGGTGTTGCCGTAGCTGATACGGTCGGCGCTCACGCCGCAGGCCATCACCTTGTCCAGCTCATAGATGGAGGCGATGTCGAAATTCGAGCCTTTATTCTTGAGCAACTCGATAATTTCCACGGCCGGGTTGGCTTTGACCGCGTAATAAATCTTGGCAAATTCAAACCCTGCGCTCAGGTCGTCATAGGCCTTGCTGATGATTTGGGTATCAATCACCACGAACGGCGTTTCTTGCTTGTCGGCAAACGCCTTCATCTTCTGGAAAGTAGCGGGTGCGTAGTAATCATCAACATTGATCGACATGCGTGGACTCCATTTGGCTAAACCGGAATGCATAAATTTCGAGTAACTGAGCCCACGAGGGTTCAATTATTCGGCGGGGCCGGTTGTTTCAACTCAAAGCACCTGGGCCTCATTCAATTGAAACAACGCAAATTGGCGCACAGCGCATGCACCAACCTTGAACGCCTGATCAGTCTCCCCACTTTGGTCGCCTACTTCCCAAGGCATTTCGCCGAGAATCACCCCTGTGCTGTTTGAGCAAAAGGGCGACCTCTCGTCGTCTGTACTTGAGCCGGATGGATCGTTGCCAGCATGGACGTTCGGGGCGGAACTTTAGGGCCATGCGCCCTGTAGATCAATCACCAATAAGCGCTTTTTTAGTGCTAATTAATGCTTTGATGGTTGATCGTTTTAGATTCAAAACAAAACGTGTTTTATGCTGCACGAATTAAGCATTTAGACAACTATCAGCGCTTGCCATGACTGCAAGATGACAGCCTTCGAGCCCCGGTAAATTATCGGCATCAACCCGCTGTACAGGATCGCCACAAGCCTGAACCGACCTGAGCGTGACTACTGATCAGGTCATTTACCAAAACCAGCTGCTTTTGACGTTATAATAGGCGGTTTTACGGGCTGGCTGTCGTTCGCCCGCCCGCAACCGCATTTAGTCAGGCAATCACCCATGACCACTCAGGCCGCCGAAGTCGCGAAACGTCGCACGTTCGCCATTATTTCTCACCCCGACGCCGGTAAGACCACCATTACCGAAAAACTGCTGCTGATGGGTAAAGCCATTGCAGTGGCGGGCACCGTTAAATCGCGAAAATCCGACCGCCATGCGACCTCCGACTGGATGGAAATGGAAAAGCAGCGTGGTATCTCGATTACCACCTCGGTGATGCAATTCCCCTATCGCGAGCACATGATCAACCTGCTCGACACCCCCGGCCACGAAGACTTTTCGGAAGATACCTACCGCACGCTGACCGCGGTGGACAGTGCGCTGATGGTGCTTGACGGCGGTAAAGGGGTTGAGCCACGGACCATTGCCCTGATGGATGTTTGCCGCCTGCGCGACACACCGATTGTCAGCTTCGTCAACAAACTCGACCGCGACATTCGTGACCCGATCGAGCTGCTTGACGAGATTGAAGCCGTGCTCAAGATCAAAGCCGCGCCCATCACCTGGCCGATTGGCTGCTACCGCGACTTCAAGGGTGTTTACCACCTCAGCGAAGACTACATCATCGTCTACACCGCCGGTCACGGCCACGAGCGCACTGAAACCAAGATCATCAAGCACCTTGATTCAGACGAAGCACGCGCGCACCTCGGCGATGAGTACGATCGCTTTGTCGAGCAACTTGAGCTGGTCCAAGGCGCCTGCCACGAATTCAACCAAGAAGAGTTCCTGAGCGGTCAATTGACCCCGGTCTTCTTCGGCACCGCGTTGGGCAACTTTGGTGTTGATCACGTGCTCGACGCCGTCGTTGACTGGGCGCCGAAACCGTTGCCGCGTGCAGCCCACGAGCGGCTGGTTGAACCCACTGAAGAGAAATTCAGCGGCTTTGTGTTCAAGATCCAGGCAAACATGGATCCCAAACACCGTGACCGTATCGCCTTTATGCGTATCTGCTCAGGCAAGTACGAAAAAGGCATGAAGATGCGTCACGCGCGCCTGGGCAAAGATGTTCGCGTGCCGGATGCACTGACCTTTTTCTCCTCCGAACGTGAACAACTGGAAGAAGCCTACGCGGGCGACATTATCGGCTTGCACAACCACGGCACTATCCAGATTGGCGACACCTTCACCGAAGGCGAGTCCATCGGCTTTACCGGTATTCCGCACTTCGCCCCAGAGTTGTTCCGTCGCGTTCGCCTGAAAGACCCGCTCAAATCCAAGCAACTGCGCCAAGGTTTGCAGGAATTGGCCGAAGAAGGCGCAACGCAGGTGTTCTTCCCCGAGCGCAGTAACGACATCATTCTCGGTGCGGTCGGTGTGCTGCAGTTTGATGTGGTCGCCAGCCGCCTGAAGGGCGAATACAAGGTCGAATGCGCTTACGAGCCGATCACCGTATGGTCGGCGCGCTGGATCGAATGCAGCGACAAGAAAAAGCTCGAAGACTTCAAGAACAAAGCCCATGAGAACCTGGCCATTGATGGTGGCGGTCACCTCACCTACCTGGCGCCAACCCGCGTCAACCTGGCGCTGATGGAAGAGCGCTGGCCGGATATCAAGTTCCGCGCCACTCGCGAGCACCATTAAACGAGCGGTTCTCAAGGGTGGATGAGGCTTTCGTCATCCACCCTTGGCGCCGTTGCAGATACCAGAACTATTGACGCATGTTCTAGCATGCTCGCGGCTTGATCCAGGTGGACAAGCTTCGCGCTGTCGCACCCTGCATGTTCAGTTGTTGTGCCTAGGCTTCTACCGGCTGGGCGAAAATCATCACGCAAAGCCCAACCAAGACCGCGAGCGCAAATAATCCCGCCCGCAGTTTGTGACCTTTACTCCAGGACATCAGCGTGGCTTGCAGCGACTGCAAGGTGTAATAGGCCACAAACATTTTCGAGGCATAGGTGATGATCTCGTAAATATTGGCAAACCAGGTGATGCCGATTGCGACCAAAGCCGTTAACAGGTTGCCAATACGCACCGGAAAGCGGCGCCCCGAGGCTTCAGCCAACAGGCCGCCTGCACCATTCATGTCAGCAACCGCGGCTGACAACTGCGACGACAATGCAGTGAGAATCAATAAAGGCCCGAGCAAAGTACCTATCGGCCTGAGCAAATCAATAATCGCTGTTTCGCCACCCTGCTTTGGCAGGCCACCACCGAATTGGCTGGTAATCAGTAACAGGAAAGCGATGTAGATCACGGTGGCAATCCACTGCGCCCAACGCATGCTGCGCACCCGAACTTCAGCACTGTATTTCGATCCAAGGTAGCGCGACGTTTCAAAGCCCTGAACCAAAATCACCAGTCCCAGCAACACCGTAAGCGACTGCATGCCCTGATCGTGATGCTTAACCGCCCAAACCAGTTCGCCAGCTTGCCACTCACGGAAATTCGCCAATGCCAGCGCGACCAGAAGGCCGCCAATCAACGTCATTTTCAGTGAAACAACCCATACCTCAAGTCGCTCCAGACCCGCCAGGCCGCGCAATGCCCCCAAAAGACCAATAGCCGCGATGACCACCGTGGACACAATGCGGATCCACAGCGGGTCAAGCACCTCGCCGATGCGCAAACCGAACGCGGCAAACAAATTGAGGTAGTACGCCACCGAGACGAAATAAGCCAGGGCCAAGGCTAATTCAGAGAGTCGCTCAAGCCAGACATGATAAGCCGCCGGATTATCATCCAGATGCGTTTCAAGGTGAGAGATGTTGTAGCGAATCGCCGCGCCAAACCAATACGCCAACAGGCACAGTGCCAGCATTGCCAGCCAAGCCCAGGCACCTGCCGCGTGTGCAAGGATAGGCCCGGCAACCAAAAAGCCCGAACCGATGATCGAAGCCAGGGGTGTAACCGTTGCCCGCCAAAGGTTGGCACGGACTAGGCGCGGATAAAAGAATACGGCTGCAAAAACCACACAGGCGATGACCAGCACAACATTCGGTGTCAGCACATTCATAGGCTTACTCGAAGTACTACAGAACTGAAATCAACCCAAGGCGCAATGCACATGGCGCAGGTCTACCCCGGTTTGCCTTGCAATATCAACCGCTGTGAACGCTTATCAGCCTAGACCATGGGGCATCATAGGGCGATGTGTGGCAAAATATTACAACAAGCCCGGTTATGGACTTGCCTGACCTCTTCCTGATGCGGTCCAGCGCCTTATGCCCAGCAACTCTGAAAGCCAGAAAAAACCCACTGCCCGCCAACGCTTTCGCGCCCGGCGCCGCTACCTGCGCGTGTTGCGACAGCGTCTAGCGTTTTGGGTCGGGGCGCTGCTGGTAGGCTTGGTTGCACTGGCATTTGCCTGGCTGGCGGATGAGGCAAATGTCTATTTCCAACGGATGCTCGACCACAGCAATTACTGGCCATGGCTGGTCACCCCGCTGGGTTTCGCCGCATTGGCATGGGCCACTCAAGGCTGGTTCAGCAACGCCAAGGGCAGCGGTATCCCACAGGTTATTGCCACGCTTGAACGTCCCTCCAGCCGTTTCCGCAACCGCGTGTTGTCACTGCCTATTGCGGCGGTAAAGATGGTGCTGTCAGTGGCGGGCTTGCTGGTGGGCGCATCGATCGGCCGCGAAGGCCCGACCGTCCATGTCGGCGCAGCATTGATGTACACCTTCGGCAGGCGCCTGGGCTTGCAGGCACGCAGTGCGGGCTCGGGGTTGATTATCGCAGGTGGCGCAGCGGGTATCGCCGCGGCATTCAATACACCGCTGGCCGGGGTCGTTTTCGCGATTGAGGAGCTTAGCCACCGCTTCGAGCAAAGCCTCAATGGCCTGGTGCTCACGGCTGTTTTGATTGGCGGCATGGTCACCCTTGGCTTGATGGGGCATTACAGTTATTTTGGCCAGCTCAGTGCCGAGTTACCGCTGAGTCGCGACTGGCTTGCGGTGTTGGTTTGCGGGGCTGCAGGCGGCTTGGCAGGCGGTTTGTACTGTCGCCTGGTATTGCCAGCCAAACTAGGCCCGTTGGCGCTGATGGCTGCATGGCGGGCAAAGCGTCCGGTGATCTTCGCGGGTATCTGCGGCTTGATCATGGCGCTGCTCGGGCTGATCTCCGGGCAACATGTCTTCGGCACCGGCTATGCCGAAACCCGGGCCATTCTTGAAGGCCAGCCAGTCACCGATGCCAGTTTTATCATCTGGAAATTCCTCGCCAACGTGGTTTCCTATCTGGCGGGTATTCCCGGCGGGCTGTTTTCACCTTCATTAGCGGTGGGCGCCAGCTTCGCTCCCTGGGTGACCGACTGGATACCCGGCATCAGCCTGCAGGCAGCTGGCTTGATTGGCATGGCGGCGTACCTTGCTGGTGTCACTCGCACACCGCTGACCGCCACGGTTATCACCATCGAGCTCTCGCACAGCCAAGACATGGCCTTGCCCATTCTGGCCGCCAGCCTGCTGGCCAGTGCAATCTCAGGCCGCATTTCCCCTGTACCGCTGTACCGCGCCTTGGCCATGCAGGTCTTGGATGTCGAGCGTGAATCCATTGCCAAGCGGCGCAGCAAAAGACAGCAGGACAGCGCAACCGCAGCCGCAGCCGCCTCAGCGCAAACAAAACAGGCACCGGAACCAGGCAACCCTGAATAGGCCCAGGCTTGAAAGTGGCGCTTCAGGGTAAAATCGTCGATGCTAGGCAGACGACCTTAAACACCGTTGCAGACTATGCGCCTGATCGACACACACACTCACCTCGACTTCCCAGACTTCGACGCCGACCGCGCTGAAGTGCTGGCACGCAGCCACAAGCTGGGCGTTGAGCGCCTGGTGATTCTAGGCGTGCATCAAGCCAACTGGCAGCGTGTGTGGCAAATGGTTGAGGGCAACAAAAGCCTGTATGCCGCCTTGGGGTTACACCCAATCTACCTGGCAGATCATCGTGACACCCATTTGCAAGAATTACGCGAGTGGCTGCAACGCCTGCACGGACATCCGCAACTCTGTGCCGTTGGCGAGATTGGTCTCGACTATTTTATTGAGACCCTTGACCGGCAACAGCAACAACACTGGTTCAAAGCACAATTGCAGCTGGCGGCTGAGTTTGAGCTTCCGGCATTGATTCATGTGCGGCGCTCGCACGCAGAGGTTATCGCCACACTCAAGCGCATCAGGCTAAAGCGTGGCGGTATTATTCATGCGTTTGCTGGCAGTTATGAACAAGCCAGCGAATACATCAAGCTCGGCTTCAAGCTCGGCATTGGTGGTGCGCCGACCTGGCCACAAGCATTGCGCATGCACCGCGTATTGCTGCGACTTCCCCTCGACACCATAGTGCTGGAAACCGACTCGCCGGATATGCCGCCGGCAATGTATCCGCAACAGCGCAACAGCCCTGAACACTTGCCGGATATTTGTCGCGCACTGGCCGAGCACTTCAAAGTCGACGCCGAACAGCTTGCGTCAATTACCAGCGCCAACGCCGAGGCATTATTCGGCTGGTCGAGCTAAACGCGCCAGCCTTCCCGGCAGCCAATAAGCACAAACCCGCGTCATTGCGGGCTTGGGCCATATGTTTTAGACGCGGAATGCGCCAATCAATTGCTTGAGTTGCGACACCTGCGCAGACAGCTCACGACTGGCTTGCTCGGTATCGCTGGCGCCTTCTGCAGTGCGCTCGCCCGCCTGGTTGATCTGCACGATATTCTGGTCGATGTCATGGGCAACGGCAGTCTGCTGCTCGGCGGCGGCGGCGATTTGTTGGTTCTGATCAACAATCATGCCCACTGCGCCCAGTATATTTTCCAAAGCAGCTTGCACTTTGCTCGACTCGCTCACCGTGTCATCCGCCATTTTATGGCTCACACCCATGGTTTTGACCGCCGCGCCCACGCCACCTTGCAACTTGGAAATCATCACTTCAATTTCTTCAGTTGATTGCTGCGTGCGCTTGGCCAGATTGCGCACCTCATCTGCAACCACGGCAAAGCCCCGCCCCTGTTCGCCGGCGCGTGCAGCTTCAATCGCCGCATTGAGTGCAAGCAGATTGGTCTGCTCAGCCACGCCCTTGATCACATCCAGTACCTGGGAAATCGACGCACTGTCGCTGGCCAATTGATTGATGACCAACACCGATTGATCAATCTCGCCGGCAAGTCGCTGGATACTGCTGACTTGCGACTCAAGCAAGGCACGGCCGTTGATGGTTTCATCATTGACACTGTTGGCACTGCCCACTGCGGCCGCGGCGCTACTTGCCACCTCCTGCGCAGTTGCTGACATCTGGTTCATCGCCGTGGCGACCTGCTCGATCTGTCCCAATTGCCCTGCAACCGCCTGGTTACTCTGCGCAGATACAGACTCAACCCGCCCGGCTTGGCGCTCGACCTCGACAACCGTTTGCCCCACGCGATTGATCAACTCGCGGATTTTCACCACAGTGCCGTTGAACACCAGCCCCAGCTCCCCGACCTCGTCCTGGCTGCTGGCCTTGAAACTGACGGTCATGTCGCCTGTGGCAACTTGATTCATGGTCAAGCCAAGCTGCTTGAGGCTGGTACGAACCGACACATAGAAGCCGCTGTAAAGATAGAAAATCAGCAGCAAAACCAGGCCCAGCGCAACAGCCATCAGCACCATTCGGTTTTGACTGGCCTGCACACGCGTCTCAAGCCGCTGATCAAGCAGGCTGACCACCGCATCGCTTAAAGCATAGGTCTTGGCGATCAAAGCCGTGGTGTCGGTAAAAAAGGCGCGCCATGGCGCATCCAGCGAATCGGCAACTACGACTCGATCCTCGAACAAACGGATCGCCTCAGGCAGCGACTTCTGGCTGGCGTCGGCCAATCCCGCCAGTGCCATGCGCACATCCTCGCTGGCGCTCAATGCCTGCTGAACATCAACCGAATAAGCAGCGCCCAGGGTTTCCAAAGACTCAAGCAAATCCGCGAAAGTATTACTGTCGGCCGAGTTCAACAACCCCTGACCCAGCGTAGCGGCCCCCAACTCGCGGCCCTGGCCCAGGGCCTGAGTCACCTGGGGCATGCTGCTGATCAGCAGATTGGTCAGTTGGCGCACAGCCCGTTCACTGTCCTGGATCAAGCCCGCCTGACTGGCAATCAACTTGCTGAATACACCAGCCCGGCTTAGCAATTCACGGCCTAGATTGACTTTACTGCGCAGCGATGGCTCTGCCTCAATCGCCTGCAGCGCCGCCTTTACCTGCTCGTATTGGGCATTGAACTCCGCAAGATCCGCCTCGGCACTGACAGCTGGCTGCAGGCCCGCCAGAATATTCTCGATCGAGCTCTTGGTCGCGCTCAGCTCGTCAGCCAAGCCGCTGCCAGCGCTATTACTACCAAGTTCGGCATCAACACTGAGTAAGTTGGCGTAAAGCTCGGCGTCTCGACGTAATTTCAGCGAGCCTGATAGCAGCTCAATGCTGTTGCGCGCAGACTCGCTCACCTGATACTGACGATAAGCGTCATGCATCAGGAAATAATTGGTCACCAGCATGGGCAGGAAAAACAAGATACTGATCAAACCAAACTTCATGCCGAAGCTGAGGCGGTTCATCAGGGCGATGGCCGGATACAACGCAGTCTTCACAAGACATCTCCAGATCGAATTATTTTTATTAATTGGCGGTTCTCAGACGGACCACCTTTTACTTCACGCAGCAGAACAGGACGATTGACCAGGCAGCACAATCCATCGCATCTGCGAGGGACAATGTATACCTGTTATCGACCTGATTCTCTGTAACTTAAGGTAAGTGACGGACTGAATATCGCCCAATAAGCCCCGCCTACCGAGCGCTATTTATCAAGGAACATGGCCTGACTATCAGAGCAGCAAGGTCCAGAGTGCGAAGACCGCGTACCAAAGAATTGCGCAGCGCACCAGCAACTGCCAGAGCTCATCAAGGCTATTGACGCCAGCCTCCCCCAGCACTGGTGCAGACACTTCACTGGCGGCCCTGGCGACATTGGCGACAAGCCGTGCTGCGCTGATATCCCAGCTTAGCAACTCATGCAGCAACGCCCGGCTAACCCCCACAAAGTTACCAACCAGGCCGAAACTGATGCAGAGCAAGCGAGCGGGTAACCAGTCAAATGCATGGCGTAACTGGCTGGCCCGTGATTGCAACGCCGGTTGCTGCGAATGTTCCTCGATCAATGCCAACAATCGATACGCCAGCGCAACCAGCGGGCCAAGCAAGGCGTACCAGAAGATCACCGCGAAGAAACTTTGATAGGCCTGCCAGACCAGATACTGCTGCACATTGGTCAATAGGGTTTCAGGGTCCTGGGCATCAATGTCCAGATCGCGCCGTGCCACAAGATAAGCCGACTCACTGTCACTGCGCCGCCAACTGTCGCGAAAAGGCCCAAGTGCGACCCACAGGTCGCCACGCCCAAGGCTGTAGACCACAACCAGCAAATGAACAGGCAAGGCCAGCCAGCCATAGGCGACGGACGACAATACAGTGAGAACCAGCGCCAGGATAACCAGCGGCAAAGCCAGCATGCCAAGCAGCGTCAGCCATGGCGTAGCCGGTTGCTTTTTGCTGCGTTCAACCTTGGCCAGCAGCCGCAACCAGGGGCCATCCTGCTGGACGGCGCTGCGCCAGGACGAAAATTTCTCTACCCAGAGCACCAGCAGCAACACCAAAAAATTCATATAAGCCTCTATTGTTCAGTCAAACCAGAGCGCAAACGTTGCCAGTCAAACGCCGGGCCCGGGTCGGTTTTACGTCCAGGTGCAATATCACTGTGACCAAGCATGCGCTCCAGAGTGATCTGCGGATAAGCACGTTGCAAGGCTAAAGTGAGGGTTTTCAATGCATGATATTGCGCATCGCTAAACGGCAGTTCATCGGTGCCTTCAAGCTCGATACCCAAGGAAAAATCATTACAGTTTTCTCGACCGTCAAAGCACGAAACGCCCGCATGCCAGGCTCGATCCAAACAGGAGACAAATTGAGTGATCAACCCGTCACGCTCAATCAAAAAATGCGCGGACACAGTCAGCGCGGCAATTTCAGCAAAATACGGGTGTTGGTCGACATCGAGTTGGTTCTGGAAAAAAGCCTGAACGTGGCCGCCACCAAATTCGCCTGGCGGCAGGCTTATATTGTGTATCACCAACAACGAGACCTCCCCCGCCGGGCGCTCATTGCAGTTAGGTGAAGGACAGTGGCGAATCCCTTGAAACCAACCTGTACGAGAATCCAGTTGCATACACATTCCTCTAAACAGGCGACTACTCTAGAGCAGCAAGGTGACAGGGCCAAGCGGAAAACCGCTCTAAACCTTGCCCAACATAAATGGCGGACAGAAAAGCGCTGGGATAAACATCACCTGTAGGGTGCGACAACGCGAAGCTTGTCCACCAAAAACCGCCAAGCAACCATGTGTCGCGCCATAAACGGCGGACAGAAAAGCGCTGTCCTCCCTACGAGATAAACACCAACCGTAGGGTGCGACAACGCGAAGCTTGTCCACCAAGAACCACCAAGCAACCATGTGTCGCGCCATAAACGGCGGACAGAAAAGCGCTGTCCTCCCTACGAGATAAACACCAGCCGTAGGGTGCGACAACGCGAAGCTTGTCCACCACGACCACACAATCACCAAGACCCGGACAGCAAAACGCCCAGCACTAGGCTGGGCGTTCGTTTGAAGATCCCCTGAAAAATCAGCTGTTCTTCAAGCGGCGCAAATTACCGATGACCGACTCAAGCGCACGATCAAACAACAACGCATCATCGAGCAAACGTATGGCATTGCGCCGGAATTCGATGGCCAGAGCCATACGCGTTTTCTCCAGAACCTTCATGCCGGTACGGTTTACGAAGATGTACTTGCCTGTTGGCTTGATGATCGCCGCCAACTTGCAGCGCAGCTTGTGCTCATCGTCCTCAACAAATTCAACCCAACTGCCCACGCGCAACGCATCAACCTTGGGCAGCATCTCATCATCGTCTGGCAAGGCGACTTCCGCCTGCGGCGCCTCGGTCTCACCCGGGGCCAACAGCACGATCTCTTCGACCACTTCGACCATAGGCGCTACGTCTGGCTCATCAGCGGGCGGCACTTCCAGCAACGGCACTTCGATCCCGGCATCAAGCAACGCTTGGTTTTGCTCGCTAACCTTCTCAGCCACCGGCCCGGCCATGATCCGCTTGAAACGCTGGAATGCATGAACGTGCAGGCTCTCGAGCTGACTGAAAAACTCGCTGGTGGCAAATGGATCAAAGGCTGCACTGCTCATGCCTTCGCGTAATGCCTTGAGCAAGCCTGGTACCAATTCCAACAAGCGCAGGCGCGCTTGCGGATCATCATGGGGTTCAACGCTCCAGATCAAATCATCCATGGTCGCCAGCGCAGCATTCCACTCGTCTGACTCAACCCCATGCTTGAGGCAAGTCAAGGTCAGCACATTGCTCCAACCCTCTTGCAGCAAACGCACCACGACTTCAGGCAGCTTCTTTCCCAACAAGCGCTGATTAAGCGCCTGTTCAACCTGCTTGCGCGCCAGCTCAGAGCGGGCGCTGCCCTCTTCTGCATCACGGGTGCGCTGCTCAAGCAACTCGCTGCGGCGGCGCTCATCGACGGTAAACGCCATAAAGTCGCTGAGCAACTCGGAGAAAATCTGTGGATCATCTACAAAGTCATTGAGCAGACGCTGCACGATCTGCTCAATCTTCTGGAACAGGCTGTCGCGCTGCGCATTGTCCTGATCGCCCCAACCCAAGGAGGCGGCTGCGATTTCATTGAGCAAGCGGCGGGCCGGGTGACTGCCGCGGCTGAAAAATGTTTTGTCGAGTACCGCGACCTTGAGCATCGGAATCTGCAAGCGCGCAATCAGCGCTTTTAACGAATCCGGCAAGGTGCGGTCATCAAGGATAAATTCAAACAGCATCGACACCAGGTTGATGACGTCCTCATCGACTTCACCCACAACCCGTGTCTTACCGCTCTTGGCGCTGGCACGGCTGAGCAGTTGCTCAAGCTGATCGCGCAAATCGAACTCGGCGCTGACCTGCACTGGCGCACGCTGCTGCATATGTGACAGCAGCCGCATCAGGTCATTACTGGTAATAGGCATGGCATCGGCAGGCGCCTGACGCTGAGTGAGCGAGCCGCGAGCCTGGGATAGCAAACCCTGCAGTGCGCTGAAAACCTCTTGTACATCCTGTTCGGCAAACTCGCCAGCCACAGCCGAATGCTGCCCCGCTTCACCGGTGGTGTTGCGGTTTACAGCCTGGCCCTGCGCCGGGGCACGACGAACAGGCGCCGATTTCAACTCAGGCAGGATACCTGCTGCGACCAATTGCTGATTGGCCTCGGCATAAAGCTGATCAAGATCAGCCAGGACAAATTTTTCGAACAGCTTAAGGATGATCAGCTTGACGCGAATATCGACACCCAAGCTGGCGCAGGCGCTCAAGAAGTCAGCACACAAGGAAGCTGGCCCCAAGGGATTGCTCTTGTCATCAAGCTTGCGGCTGATCACAGCATTCAAGCGCGTAGTCAGATGGCCCAGCGCCTGGCTGTCGCGGCTGAGCACCTTGGCGACCATGGCATCTGTGGCAACTGTTTCCTCAAGCTCATCGTTCTGTACCAGTGACAAACTGTCGAACGAAACGGTGTCGAGGGTTGGCGCTTTGCCAATGGTGTATTGATTAAGGTTGGAGAAAGACTCGAAGATGGCTTGCAGAAACTCGCGTTCGACGTTCTTTCGCTTCAAGCGCAGATCACGCATGGCCTCAAAAAAGGCATTCTGCTCGCCATTGCTGGTAGCGCGATCAGCCATTTCAAACAGCGTGTCGTCAGCATTATCAAACAAGGCCTGCAAAGCCTGCTTCAGCTGCTGGGCAGCTTTGTCGCGCAACTGAATCAAGGCGGCAGGCAGCCTCACCGCAGAGGCAGCGTTGTTCTGCTCCGCAGTCAGAGGATTAAGGTGAACCACCTTAGCGTCAGTTGTCATAGTTGTCCGTCTCCTGCAGATCGCCCTCCATGGCTACTATATCTGCATGCACTCAATCGCCATCAGTGAATGTCAATCTAATGGCGTCAATAATTTTATATATGAACGCATTATAGCCATGTAGCACAACTTACCAAGCCTTCAACAGCATCAGGCATGACTCAGGTCACACATGGCCGCCCCAACTGACGAGCGGTATAGATCGCCAGCCTGTTAGGTTCTAAGAGCCTCAAATCATCAAATGATTCACTCTAAGGAGCCTCTGCCATACGCGAACGCCGGACTAATCCAGCTAACTCCGGCCGCACTCAAACTCAACCAGCCCATGCTGCAAAGAGGCATTTATAGCTGCAGAGCAGCGAAGTCTGCTTTTATAATCGCGGTTCACCGAAAATGGAGCGCACCATGCCTAACCTAATCCTCGCCGACCTAACCGCCGAAATTGAGGCCAACGTTCGCCGAGCACTGGCAGAAGACATGGGCAGCGGTGATATTACCGCCCAACTGATCCCCGCCGAACGGCTGGCCCACGCGACCGTCATCAGCCGCGATGCAGCGGTTATCTGTGGCACAGCCTGGGTGGATGCCGTTTTTCGCCAGGTTGATGACCGCGTGGCCGTGCACTGGCAAGTGGCCGACGGCGATCGCGTCGAGCCCAATCAGGCGCTATTTCATCTCGAAGGCCCGGCACGCGCCCTGCTCACCGGCGAGCGCAGCGCGCTGAACTTCCTGCAAACCCTGTCTGCCGTGGCCACCCGCTGCCAGCACTACGCTGATATGGTGCAAGGCACCCAGATCAAAATCCTCGACACACGCAAAACCCTGCCGGGCCTGCGCCTCGCCCAGAAATACGCCGTCACCTGCGGCGGTTGCCACAACCACCGCATCGGCCTGTTCGACGCCTTCCTTATTAAGGAAAACCATATCGCCGCCTGCGGCAATATCGACGCCGCCGTAAAAGCCGCACACAAGATCGCCCCCGGCAAGCCGGTGGAAGTCGAAGTAGAAAGTCTGGAAGAACTACAGCATGCATTAGACGCTGGCGCCGATATCATCATGCTCGATGAACTGTCACTGGATGACATGCGCCAAGCCGTCGCCATCACCCAAGGCAAAGCCAAACTCGAAGCCTCAGGCGGCGTCAACGAATCCACCCTAAGAGCCATCGCCGAAACAGGCGTGGACTATGTATCGATTGGCACACTGACTAAAGATGTGAAGGCGGTGGATCTTTCTATGCGGTTGGGGTTGTGATTAACATTCAATAATTCACCTAATGGAACTTGCTTCCATAAAGTTTCAATGACAAGAGCACTAACTAACATCTAAAGACAATTTAAAACAATTAAAAAAGCCTGCTAAATAAGCAGGCTTTTTTGAGGCGATTGCCTATTAAGAAATAGGCAATCTACCCATCCATTATGGCGTTGCAGCTTGCGGGCAAGTTTTAGGAGCCAAGGTAGCGTCGCCAGCACCTGTAGTAGAGCAAGTCCAGACGCCTGCAGAGGTACGTTGCCAAGTCAAAGTAGCGGACGAAACCTGCGAAGGAGCGTTTGCAACGGCGCATGCGATACTACCAGCACCAGCGGTGAATGACGCAGTCATTGCGCAGTTGCCAGTAGTAGCTTGCAAACCGATATCGCCCACTGCGGTCACTGCTTCACCATTGTTAATGCGTTCTTCAGCAGCAGTTTTACCTGCGGATATTTCAGCCAGACCAGCGGTCAGCTTAGCTTTGGACTGATAGTTACTGTAAGCAGGCAGTGCGATTGCAGCCAAGATACCAATGATCGCAACTACGATCATCAGCTCGATTAATGTAAAACCTTTTTGAGCTTTCATGTAACTCTCCTAGAAATGAATAGGCCCAACGACCTGACCGGATCAATGCATTCACTATGCCAACTTCCTAAACGCCACCAATTCCGGCCTGAAGACGACCATACAATCAAAGTGCATTCTGATTAGTGACAACATGTGACATAATTTGTCAGTCACGGAATGTCAGTTTGGTTCTGCCCTTCAACTAGGCTATAACGCAGGCATAGTTTATGGAGCCTGCAATGAATGACGTCGTCTCTCTCACTGGCCTAGCCAAGCAAATGGTCATCGCTGAACTGCTTGATGAGAAAGCAGCCCAGCAAGCTCAGCAACAAGCCACGCGCAACAAAATGTCGCTGGTCACCTACCTTGTGCAAAACAAACTGGTTAAAAGCCGGGCGCTGGCAGAGCTTGCCTCTGATCAGTTTGGCGTGTCATTCGTTGACCTCGGCTCAATTGACAAAGAAAGTCAGCCTCGCGAATTGATTAGCGAGAAACTGGTGCGTCAGCACCGCGTGATTCCCCTGTGGAAGCGCGGCAACAAGCTTTTTATTGGCGTATCCGACCCGACCAATCACCAAGCAGTCACCGATATCCAGTTCAGCACCGGCCTCAACACCGAAGCCATCCTGGTTGAAGATGACAAGCTTGGCGATGCCATCGAGAAGTTCTTCGACTCTGGCACCAGCGGCATGGAAGACCTTGCCGATGTTGACCTGGACGGGCTGGATGTTGAGGCCGTAGACGACGAACCACGCGGCGGAGATGGCGGCCAGGATGCTGACGACGCGCCGGTTGTTCGCTTTGTTAACAAGATGCTTTTAGATGCGATTAAGGGTGGCTCTTCCGACCTGCACTTTGAGCCTTACGAGAAGACCTACCGCGTACGCCTGCGTACGGACGGCATTCTGCACGAAGTGGCGCGACCGCCTATTCAGCTTGCACCAAGAATTTCCGCACGCCTTAAAGTGATGGCCTCGCTGGATATTTCCGAGCGGCGCAAACCACAGGATGGGCGCATCAAAATGCGCATCTCCAAGAGCAAATCCATCGACTTCCGGGTCAATACCTTGCCTACGCTGTGGGGCGAAAAGATTGTGATGCGGATTCTCGACCCAACCAGCGCACAAATGGGTATTGACGCCCTCGGCTATGAGGAAGATCAGAAAAACCTGTATATGACTGCCCTTAAGCAGCCACAAGGGATGATTTTAGTTACCGGCCCTACGGGCTCAGGCAAAACCGTGTCGCTATACACCGGTCTGAATATTCTTAATACGCCAGATGTAAATATTTCCACAGCGGAAGACCCGGTTGAAATCAACCTTGAAGGCATTAACCAGGTCAACGTCAATCCCAAGCAGGGTATGGACTTTACTCAGGCGTTGCGTGCCTTTCTGCGTCAAGACCCGGACATCATCATGGTCGGCGAGATCCGTGACCTCGATACCGCTTCTATCGCAGTAAAAGCCGCGCAAACTGGCCATATGGTGATGTCGACCCTGCACACCAACAGCGCCGCAGAAACCCTGACCCGCCTGCGCAATATGGGCGTGCCTTCATTTAACATCGCCACCTCGGTCAACCTGATCATCGCTCAGCGCTTGGCACGCAAACTCTGCAGCAGCTGCAAAAAAGAAATTGATGTGCCGCGTGAGACGCTTTTGGAAGAAGGTTTCCCAGAAGCAAAAATCGGCACTTTCAAGATTTTCGGCCCCGTGGGATGTGAAAATTGCAAAGGCGGTTACAAAGGTCGTGTCGGAATATATGAAGTGGTTAAAAACACGCCTAACCTGCAACGGATTATCATGGAGGAAGGCAACTCCATCGACATTTCCGCGCAGATGCGCAAAGACGGCTTCAATGATCTACGCACCTCGGCACTGGTGAAGGCGATGCAAGGCGTCACCAGCCTTGAGGAAGTCAACCGCGTAACCAAGGATTAACCATGGCGGCAAAAGCATTAAAAACCAGCGTATTCGCCTGGGAAGGTAAAGATAAGAAAGGCACAACCGTCAAAGGCGAGCTAAGTGGTCAGAACCAAGCCTTGGTCAAAGCCCAATTGCGCAAGCAAGGTATCAACCCAACCAAGGTACGCAAAAAATCTGCCTCAATCTTTAGCGCTGGCAAAAAAATCAAGCCGATGGATATCGCTTTGTTTACAAGGCAAATGGCGACCATGATGAAAGCAGGAGTTCCACTTCTGCAATCGTTCGATATTATTGCTGAGGGTGTCGACAACCCCAACATGCGCAAACTGATAGATGAAGTTAAACAAGATGTAGCAGCTGGTAATAGCTTCGCGGACTCTCTGCGCAAAAGACCTAAATACTTTGATGAGCTTTATTGCAATCTTGTCGACTCGGGCGAACAGTCGGGGGCGTTGGAAACCCTATTAGATCGTGTAGCAACGTACAAAGAAAAAACAGAAGCACTAAAAGCAAAAATCAAGAAAGCAATGAATTATCCGATTGCCGTTGTAGTAGTTGCAATGATTGTTTCTGCAATACTATTGATAAAAGTAGTACCTCAATTTGAATCTGTTTTCTCGGGCTTTGGCGCTGAACTACCTGCCTTCACACTCTTTGTGATAGCTATTTCTGAAGCACTACAGAAATGGTGGATACTTATCCTTGTCGGACTATTTTTAGCTATTCTTGCCTTCAAAGAAACCCACAAACGCTCTGAAAAGTTCAGAAACGCGCTAGACCGCTCAGTTTTAAAGCTCCCAGTTGTTGGGGACATTCTATACAAATCAGCTGTAGCTCGATTCGCACGAACACTTGCAACCACGTTTGCTGCGGGCGTTCCGCTAGTTGATGCACTTGACTCAGTTGCAGGCGCCACAGGAAATGTTGTCTTTAAAAACGCAACTAACAAAATTAAAGCAGATGTCTCAACAGGTATGCAGCTTAACTTCTCTATGCGCTCTACCAATACCTTCCCATCTATGGCCATCCAAATGACCGCTATTGGCGAGGAGTCTGGGGCACTAGACGAAATGCTCGATAAAGTTGCCAGTTTCTATGAAGAGGAAGTCGACAATATGGTCGATGGCCTTACCAGCCTGATGGAGCCTATTATCATGTCAGTCTTAGGCGTGGTAGTTGGCGGCCTAGTTATCGCCATGTACCTCCCCATCTTCCAGCTTGGTCAAGTCGTCTAGCCCATGCAAACACTCGACTTTCTGGCCAGCTCTGCGCTGGCCTTTTCTTTATGCGTGCTGGTTATCGGCTTGCTGGTTGGTAGCTTCTTGAATGTTGTGGTCTATCGCCTACCAATCATGATGCAACGCGACTGGCAGGCTCAGGCGCGTGAAGCACTGGGGTTGCCTGCCGAAGCCCCTAAACAAAGCTTCAATCTGATTCTGCCCAACTCCACATGCCCTTCGTGCAAGCATGAGATCAGACCTTGGGAGAATATCCCGGTCGTCAGTTACTTGGCTCTGCGCGGCAAATGCTCCAGCTGTAAAACCCCGATCAGCAAGCGCTACCCTTTGGTGGAATTGGCCTGCGGGGCGCTGTCATTCTTTATCGCTTGGCACTTTGGCTTTACTTGGCAAACCGGCTTGATGCTTCTGCTGACCTGGGGCTTGCTGGCAATGAGCCTGATTGATGCCGACCACCAACTGCTGCCCGATGTGCTGGTGCTGCCGCTGCTCTGGCTGGGCTTGATTGCCAACTACTTTGGGCTGTTTACCAGCCTGGGCGATGCGCTTTGGGGAGCGGTTGCCGGCTACCTGAGCCTGTGGACGGTGTTTTGGCTGTTCAAACTAATAACCGGCAAGGAAGGCATGGGTTACGGCGACTTCAAGCTGCTGGCCATGCTGGGCGCATGGGGCGGCTGGCAAATTCTGCCGCTGACTATTTTGCTGTCGTCGCTGGTTGGCGCAGTCCTTGGCGTGATTATGCTGCGCCTGCGCAATGCCGAAACCAGCACACCCATACCTTTTGGCCCTTACCTGGCTATCGCTGGCTGGATAGCGCTGATCTGGGGCGACCAGATCACCTCGAGCTACCTGCAATTTGCCGGTATGAAATAGGCCCGTGTTGGACCAGGGTCGCCAGTTGCAAGTGCTCTGCTCTACAATCTGCATTCTGTTTGATTGATTAGAGCCACTGCACGCGCATGAAACCTTGGATTTTGGGCCTCACCGGCGGTATCGGCAGCGGTAAAAGCGCGGTTGCGCAATGCTTTATCGACCTTGGCGTGCATTTGGTCGACGCCGACCAAGCAGCGCGCTGGGTGGTTGAGCCTGGCCGCCCCGCCCTCAAACAGATAACCGAGCACTTTGGCGAAGCTATCCTGCAAGCAGATGGCCAGCTTGATCGCACGGCGCTGCGCAAGCTGATTTTTCAGGATGCCGAACAGCGGCGCTGGCTCGAAGCTTTACTGCATCCGCTGATCAACCAAGAGATCATCCAGTATCTGGCGCAAGCAACCTCGCCATATGCAATCCTGGTCACACCCTTGCTGGTAGAAACTGGCCAGCACGCATTAACCCAGCGCGTATTGGTGATCGATGCACCTGAAACGCTGCAGATTGAACGCACGCTGATGCGCGACAATACTTCACTGGAACAAGTGCAGGCGATTCTTAACGCCCAGGCTACACGCCAGCAGCGCCTACAAATTGCCGATGATGTCTTGGTAAACGACCGCGACCTGATTTGGCTGCGCAGCGAAGTTGAACGCCTGCATACTTTTTACCTGACTTTACGTGGAGGCCAACCATGACCACACCCACCCTCGTCGCCTGCCCTACTTGCGCAGCGCCTGTTGAATGGGGTCCACAAAGCCCTAGTCGGCCATTTTGCTCGGAGCGCTGCAAACTGATCGACCTGGGCGCCTGGGCATCCGAGGAACACGCGATCCCCGGCAATGAACTGGAAGATGATGTGTTTTCCGAAGAAATCCCGCCGCGCACCCACTGATCAAGGGCGCATCGCGCCGATATTTCGCAAGCCATTTGGTCGACAAGCTTCGCGTTGTCGCACCCTACGGGCGATGCGTATCCCGTAGGGAGGACAGCGCCTTTCTGTCCGCCGTTTGTGCGCACAGGTGTTGGTCCGCCTGGCGATTTGTCGTGGACAAGCTTCGCGTTGTCACACCCTACGGGCAATGAGTATCCCGTAGGGAGGACAGCGCCTTTCTGTCCGCCGTTTGTGCGCACAGGTGTTGGTCTGTTTGGCGATTTGTGGTGGGCAAGCTTCGCGTTGTCGCACCCTACGAATCTGGCGGGCGTTTGTCGTTTTTCCAGGGTGCCGACAAATAGCGGCTGCGGTTGAAGGTTTCCAGCCAGTCTGGGTAAAACACCACCAACGCACTCACCACCAAGCCGTTGATAAAGGCCTCGGGGAATATCACCAGCCACAAATAGCCGACGTAGTCTTCGATCCAGGGCGGCATCTCGAACACGCCATCCAGCCACAACAGGCCGAATGCCGAGAGTATGACCAGCAAGGTCGCCAGCGCCGCCGGAAAAAAGCCGCAAAAGAAGATATACACGAACAAGTTTTCCGGCTGCTCACGCTCGACACGTAGCGCACACAACTCCGTCACCAGCACCGGCAACGCCACCAACAACACGCCGTTTACACCAAGTGCCGAAAAGTCCTGCAGCCCCAGCGCCAGCAACCCAAGTTGTGCCAGCAGGCCTACCAGCACCGCCAGCGGCCAGTCGAGGAGCAAGGTTACAGCGGTCATGCCGATAAAGTGATAAGACAGGCCCGACTCGAAATCACGCCGCACCAGCCATAACAAAAACAACGCCATAGCCGTTGCAAACACCAGGTGCTGACGGCGCAGGTCGCTGATCAGCGCCACCCAAGGCGCACGAAAAACAGCCCAGATCACGACAGGCGCATACAGTAGCCAACCAGCCAGCGCGCTAGTGGTCGTGAGTAACTCAGCACCAATCATCTCGCCACACCTCAACTACAAACAGGTAGGCAGCAGTCTACACCCCTGACTAATCACCCTGAATCCCTGCCTGATCGTCGTCCGGGCATATCCATTTACCAAGCGACGCAGCTAAGCTAAACAAATGGATGACTCTGATTACCTGCGCCTGCTCACAGATCACGCCGAGCAAGCCAATGCATTTCTATCGAATGCGCGCAAATGGGAACGCGAGCGCTGGGTATGCCAGCGGCTGCTGCAGGCGTTCAACCTGCGCCACCGGCTTGAAGAGTTCATTGCGCCCGGCAATGAGCCGCCTGACGTATTGTTTCGCGATGCCAATTTCGAGGTGTTCTTTGTGCTCGACGAAGGCCGCCGCCTGAATGATGAATGGCGCGCCGAACTCGAACGCCGTCGCCGTGCGTTTTCCTTGAGTCAGCTTGTGCGACGCGAGGCAAAACCCAAGCGCATCCCCGCCAAGGATATGCTCGCCCGCCTGGCACCGACACTGAGCAAAAAAGCCCATAACTACCGGGAGCGCGATATTGATCTTGGTGAATTGGATTTGCTTGCTTACATCAATCTCAAGCGCTCGGTGCTGGACTTCAACAGCCACTTCCCTCCGCCCACCGAGTTCCTGCGCCAAGGCTGGCGCTCGCTTTCAGTGGTTGCTCCGACCTTCGCCCGAGTAATTTTTGCTCACGCCGATGCCCCCGATTTTTTACGCAATAATCTTGGTCGCAGCGTCATTTTCGACGCAGGCATGAGCCTGTAAACGTAATATCTGCCAATAATCGCAGTCATTAAAGCGCGGATAAAATACCCTCACCCGCCCAAACGAAGCGATCCCCGTAGGGTGCGACAACGCGAAGCTTGTCCACCATGAACAAATCAAACTCGGACCATTCAATGAGCCCGCTCAAAGCATTACTCGCAGCAGTTCCGCAACAGGGTCAGGTACGCTGGATTGGTGTACGCCCCGCATCGCGCGCGCCAATGATCGAACTGGATGCCGTGGAAGCGCGACGCGATGAAGGACTGACCGGCGATCACAGCCGCCCTGGCCCGCGCAATGCACGCCAAGTCACTTTTATTCAGTGGGAACACCTCGCAGTCGTCAGCGCACTATTGAGCCGCGACGCTGACAACCTGATTCGCCTCGAAGACTTGCGGCGCAATATCGCGATCAGCGGTATCAACCTATTCAGTCTCAAGGGCCGACGCTTCAGAATCGGGCAAGCCGTGTTCGAAACAACCGGCTGGTGCCAACCCTGTGCACGCCTGGAAGAACGCCTTGGGTTAGGCACATTCCAGGCGATGAGAGGTCACGGCGGCATTACCGCCAGAGTCCTGCACAGTGGCATCATTCGTTGCGGCGACAGCTTAATTGTCGAGCCACTGACAGATACAGACTAGGAAGCGATCGTTGATCAATCACGCCTTATCCTGCTAATTGCGCTAGGCTTGGATGCACAAGAGCCTGTAAGCAGTTGGGAAGTTTTCTATAATCAGGCCAATGATGCACTCGACCATCGAGGTTTCCATGACCAGCCGCCTTAAGCCTATCGACCAACAACGTGTTGATCAGTATCTAAGCGCTCCACAGCACCAAGTCGAGCGCCAACCTTTTAAGGTCTGGCGCCTGTTATTGATAGTGCTCGGTATCGTCATCGTCCTTGGGTTACTCAGCCGATTTCTTGGGAGTTTGGTGCTATGAGCTGCTTAGCGCTTGCCCTCTCGCCCCATCGTTTTTCTATTCAAAGCCTTGCGAGTCTATTAAATGAGCCATCAAATCGTGATCGTCGGTGGTGGCGCCGGCGGCTTGGAGCTTGCTACCCGCCTGGGTAAATCCCTGGGCAAACGCGGCAAAGCCAAAATCACCCTTGTCGACGCCAATCTCACCCATATCTGGAAGCCATTGCTGCACGAAGTGGCAGCAGGCTCACTCAACTCATCAGGCGACGAGCTGAATTATGTCGCCCAGGCAAAATGGAATCATTTTGAGTTTCAACTCGGGCGCATGTCCGGACTGGATCGCAACAACAAGCGGATCAGCCTAGACGCGACCTTGGATGAGCACGGCCAAGTTCTGGTGCCGGAACGCGACCTGCACTACGACAGCCTGGTTATCGCCGTGGGCAGTACAACCAATGATTTCGGCACACCTGGCGCTGCGCAACATTGCCTATTCCTCGACACCCGTGAGCAAGCAGAGCGCTTTCATAACCAACTGCTGAATCATTACCTGCGCGCCCATGCCAGCCAGAGTGAAAACATCGAGCAAATCAGCGTGGCGATTGTGGGTGCCGGCGCCACCGGTGTTGAGCTGGCGGCCGAGCTCCACCACGCCGCACACGAACTGGCCGCTTATGGCCTTAACCGTATCCTGCCTGAAAACATGCGCATCACCTTGATTGAAGCTGGGCCACGAGTGCTTCCCGCCCTACCTGAGCGCATCAGCCAGCCGGTACATAAGACCCTGGAAAAACTCGGGGTCAAGGTACTGACCAACTCAGCGGTTAGCGAAGTCACCGCCGATGGACTGGTTACCGCGAATGGCGAAACCATCACTGCCAGCCTGAAAATCTGGGCGGCAGGCATTCGTGCACCCGCATTTCTAAAAGATATCGCCGGCCTGGAGACCAATCGCATCAACCAACTGGTGGTGCGCCCGACACTGCAAACCACGCAAGATAACGACATTTTCGCCTTTGGCGACTGCGCCGCCTGCCCACAACCCGGCGCAGAAGGCCGCAACGTACCACCACGCGCTCAAGCCGCACACCAACAGGCATCACTGCTGGCGAAAACCTTGAAAATGCGCGTGCTAGGCTCCGACAAAGAGCTCCCCGTATATCTGTATCGTGATTACGGCTCACTGATTTCGCTGTCGAGTTTTTCTGCCGTGGGTAACTTGATGGGCAACCTGACCGGCAGCGTGATGCTCGAAGGCTGGCTGGCACGGATGTTTTATGTGTCGCTCTATCGCATGCACCAAATGGCGCTGTACGGTTTCTTCCGCACTGCGCTCTTGATGCTAAGCGACAGAATCGGCCGCAGCACAGAGCCACGGCTCAAGCTTCATTAAACGCCCGTCATATCACCCGTAGGGTGTGACAACGCGAAGCTTGTCCACCAGAAATCACCAAGCAACCATGCTCCGTGCCGCATGCGGCGGACAGAAAAGCGCTGTCCGCCCTACGGAGCATCGAAATGCACACTCCAACCGAACGCCAGGGTGAACAACGCAAAGCTTGTCCACCATTGTTTAGGCACCTAACCACTCAAGGTTGAGTTGCCGTGCCTAATTACCGCCGCGCCTGTGTTCGGGGTGCTACTTATTTCTTTACCGTTAACCTGCATGATCGAAAAAGCGATCTGCTGATCCGTGAAGTCGATTTATTGCGCGATACAGTCCGCGCAACAAGGGCTCGTCACCCATTCCATATCGATGCTTGGGTGGTATTACCCGAACACATGCACTGCATGTGGACACTGCCACCGAACGACAACGAGTTTGCCCTTCGCTGGAAAGTCATTAAACGAGCCTTCAGCAAACGCCTACCTCCAACCGAACCACTAACAGCCAACCAACTTCACCGCAGAGAGCGCGGCGTCTGGCAACGCCGTTATTGGGAGCACTTGATTCGCGACCCGAGGGACTACCAACTGCATTTCGATTACATTCACTACAACCCAGTGAAGCATAACCATGTTCAAAGGCTGGCTGACTGGCCTTATTCGAGCTTTCACCGATCAGTTGCAATGTGGGTTTACCCCGAAGACTGGTGCGCGGGCCCTGCGCATGAGCAGGGTAATTTCGGAGAGTAATATTAGACGAGGCTTATCCAGTGATTTGAGGTAATTTACCCAGCTATCAACAACCGCAAATGGCGGACAGAAAAGCGCTGTCCTCCCTACGGGACAAACACCATCCGTAGGGTGTGACAACGCGAAGCTTGTCCACCAGAAGTCGCCAGACAGACCAACACCTGTGCGCACAAATGGTGGACACAAAAGCGCTGTGCGGCCCTACAAGACACGTATCACCCCCGTTGGGTTTGCTCCAGGCTCGCCGGTGAATTTTGGGCATAAAAAAAGCGCCTTATCGGCGCTTTCTTTACTGGATCAGAGTGAATGACTCTGCTCCTAAGATTCAACTCTTATCAACAGCAAGAGCGAAAATGGTGGGTCGTGTGGGATTCGAACCTACGACCAATTGGTTAAAAGCCAACTGCTCTACCAACTGAGCTAACGACCCAAAAATGGTCGGGGTAGGGGGATTCGAACTCCCGACATCCTGCTCCCAAAGCAGGCGCGCTACCGGACTGCGCTATACCCCGATATTGAAAGTTTGGCTCCGCGACCAGGACTCGAACCTGGGACCCAATGATTAACAGTCATTTGCTCTACCGACTGAGCTATCGCGGAACTACATACCTTCAAGCCTCAAATATGTGTCTGGACTTAAGTCCTTTCCCGTATCTGAGGCGCGCCATTTTACGGTTTACGGCCGTACTGTCAACCCCCTTTTTTGCTTTTATGACAATGCTTTGCACGGCGCCCAGCGCCTGCTATATCTTCTATTAATAAAGCCGGCGCTGGATGCAAAGGCTGGAAGCACTTTTGCTAGGAAAGTACATGAGCAACCCAGGCCCACCGAACGTTCCCCCAATCTCTGGACGCACACTTGCCAGCCGCGGCATTCAACCGCGCTTCGGCGGGCTGGTACAGCATTGCAGGCAATTAGTGATGAACCGGCTGGCGGAACACCTAACCGGTGTATTTGGCCAGGTAGACGACACGCTATTTGAGTGTGCTGAAAAGGCTGAAAACAATCAGGTGCAAACGCTGTTTTTTGACAATATGCGCGAGATCCGCAAGCAGCGGCCGCAAATCGAGCGTATGTACCACCAGAAAATAGCGCACAACTTCTCTGACTTTCTTGAAGGCAAGCTCAAGCCCGTCGACGCGGTCAGCGAGATTAAGGCAGATGCGCTTAGCCTGATCCAAAACGAGGAATATGAAGAAAGCCTGCAAGTGACCAATATGGTAAGCCGGGTCAAAGCTCGCTGCGCTCAGCCGCTATTTGCCCTGGAACAGCGGCTTGCATTGCTCAATAACGGCGTAAAGCTGGTGGAGGACAATAATCCGTTCGGGCCCCAGATGATTGCCATGGCCTTTCGTGAAGCCCTGCACCCCTGCCCTTTTCCACTGCGCATCAAGGTCATCCTCTACACCTTATTCGACCAGCATGTGATGAGCAGCCTCGACAACCTATATGACGGGCTCAACCAGCGCCTGATTGACGGCGGCATCCTGCCCAACCTGAAATACACAGCGCCGCGCAACAGCAATCCAGCCAGCAAACCGGCACAAGAGCAAAGCTCGCCCGAACAACCCCGAAACAGAGAGCAGCCAGGCACTGGCTGGAGCATGTCGAGCGCAGAACACGGCTACGCGCCACCTCCCGCGGCGGATGCACCGCTACCCAGCGATCCCACGGCACTGCTTAACAGCCTGGCTTCATTGCTCAATGAACATCGACGACGCGCTCCGAATACGCCTCTGCAAGGCAATACACGCAGCATCAGCAGTTTTGCCCCGGCCGAGGCCACCCGGACCTACAGCGCGAACGAGCTGCTTGACGCCTTGAACAGGATGCAACGTCAATCAGCGGATGACTTTGCCCAGCGTCTGCATCAGCCGCAACAGGTCGATGGCTTGAAAGCCGACTTGCAAAGCCAGCTTGAAGAACACAGCGAACTGCCAGGACAGCAAAAAGTCTCGGATCAAGAAGCCGACATTATCGACTTGGTCGGCATGCTGTTTGATTTCATCCTTGATGACGACAACCTCCCTGATAACTGCAAAACCGCACTGTCCCACCTGCATACGCCTTACCTTAAAGTCGCACTGCTTGATAAAGCGCTGTTCACCCAACATCACCACCCGGCTCGCAAGCTGCTCAACAGCATGGCGCAAGCTGGCGTGCTCTATGGCACAGAAGGTGACGAGCGTGGCCTGCTGGCCAAAATGCATTGGGTTGTCGAGCGTGTCATCCATGGTTTCAGCGGTGATCTAGAGCTATTCGATAGCCTGCTCGAGGAATTCAATGAGTTTGCCGCCACCCTCAAGCACAAAGTGGATTTGCGCGAACGCCGCGCAGTAGAAGCCGCCAAGGGCCGCGACAAACTACTCGGCGCCCGCCAGCAAGCCATTGAGGTGATCAATGCGTCGCTGAGCAATCGCCAGCCACCGGCAATCATTCGCAACTTTCTTGAGCTCACCTGGGCCGATGTATTGGTCTTTGTACTCCTGCGCCACGGCGACACAAGCGCGGAATGGCTGCGCTCCTGCGAGATTGCCGAACAACTGGCTTGGAGCGGCACACTGCTTGATGAAGCAGGCGCCAGCCACCTGCAAAACATACGCGTTCCTTTACTTGAGGACTTGAGCAAAGGGTTGCAACTGCTCGGCGGTTATCACGAGGACGGTATCCGCCGCCTGCTCCAAGACCTGGTCACCTGCCAGCATGCTGTGCAGGCCAACCAGCCCCAGGTCGCCGCCAAGCTCAGCCCCCAGCTACCGGAAAGCCAGCTGGGCGCCATGCTTGGAGAGGATGCGGCGTTGGCCAACCAGGTGCCATCCATTTCCGGGCTGTCACCACGGGCTCAAGCCATCGCCAAGGAGCTCAGCCAGATCGACTTTGACACCTGGTTTGAATTTTTCAGCAACGGGCAGACACAGCGCCTCAAGCTTTCGTGGTTTAGTCCGACAACCCGTAACTACATGTTTGTTGATCACAGCGGCCAGCGCGTTGCGATCAAACCTTTAGCGACTCTCGCCACAGAAATGGAGCAAGGACTCGCCAGGGTCATTCCAGCAGAGCGCAACGTGCCCTTGGTCGATCGGGCCCTGTCTTCAATTTATCGTGTGCTGCAGCGCTTTACAGGGCGTGCAGCCGAAACAACCTAAGGAGCTCACATGGAGGATCGTCGTCAGCACAACCGGCTAAATACCGAATTGCAGCTGGAAGTCTTCGACTTACATTCAGGACAACGCCTGGGCCGAGTTGTAGACCTTTCCAGCGAAGGGTTCATGCTGTTTAGCGATACACCGCTGGCGGTCGATGCGCTTATTGAGTGCCGGATTGTCAGCGAGCAATTGATTGAGGGTATCGGAGAAGCGCAGCTGGGTGCGGATTGCCTGTGGAGCCGCCCTGGCGCAGACGGCCAGCATAGCTGGGCCGGTTTTCATATCATTGATATCGCCGACGATCAGGCGGTATTGCTCGAAACCCTGCTCAAGCACCTATAAATCACGCCATGCCACATGTGGCGGACAGAAAGGCGCTGTCCTCCCTACGGAATACGCATCACCCGTAGGGTGCGACAACGCGAAGCTTGTCCACCACAAATCACCAAGCCAATAAAAAAGCCCTGCAACAATGCAGGGCTTAAAGGTCAGGGCTCAGGCTTAGCTGAAGCTGATCTGGTCGTCGACAACAGTACCGGTGACTGTGGTTCCCGGTGCGAACTTGCCTGACAGAATCAACTGCGCCAATGGGTTCTCGATCCAACGTTGCACCGCACGCTTGAGCGGCCGCGCACCGTAAACCGGGTCGTAGCCCACGGCGATAAGCTTATCCAGCGCCTCATCACTCAACTCAAGGCTCAACTCACGCTCTGCCAGACGCTGATGCAAACGGCCCAGTTGAATCTTGGCGATACCCGCGATTTGCTCACGCGCCAATGGCTCAAACACCACAACCTCATCAATACGGTTGATGAACTCTGGCCGGAAGTGCGTGGTTACCGCATCCATCACCGCAGCGTGTTGCGCTTCACGATCCCCCACCAACTCCTGAATCTGTGCCGAGCCCAGGTTCGAGGTCATCACCACGACCGTGTTTTTGAAGTCAACGGTACGGCCATGGCTATCGGTCAGGCGACCATCTTCAAGCACCTGCAGCAGCACGTTGAAGACATCCGGATGAGCCTTCTCAACTTCGTCGAGCAGGATCACCGAATACGGCTTGCGACGCACAGCCTCGGTCAAGTAACCGCCTTCCTCGTAGCCAACATAGCCTGGCGGCGCACCAATCAGGCGAGCAACCGAGTGCTTCTCCATGAACTCGGACATATCAATGCGCACCAAGGCTTCTTCGGTATCGAACAAGAACTCGGCCAGCGCCTTGCACAGCTCGGTTTTACCCACCCCGGTTGGGCCGAGGAACAAGAACGAGCCGCTCGGCCGGTTCGGGTCGGACAAACCAGCACGCGAGCGCCGCACTGCGTTTGAGACCGCAACCACGGCTTCATTCTGGCCTATCACCCGCTGATGCAGCAGATCTTCCATTTTCAGCAACTTGTCGCGCTCACCTTCGAGCATTTTCGACACGGGAATGCCGGTCCATTTGGACACCACTTCAGCAATCTCTTCCTCGGTCACCTTGCTGCGTAGCAATTGATTCTCGGTCTTGCCGTGCTGATCAACCATTTGCAGGCTGCGCTCGAGATCAGGAATCACGCTGTATTGCAGCTTGGCCATGGCCTCAAGATCACTCTTGCGTCGCGCCGCTTCAAGCTCTTGGCGTGCCTGTTCAATTTTCTGCTGAATCTGTGCAGAGCCCTGAACCTCGGCTTTTTCCGACTTCCAGATATCCTCCAAGTCCGCGTACTCGCGCTCCAGACGAGCAATGTCGTCCTTGAGCTTTTCCAAGCGCTTGAGGGTTGCTTCGTCGTCCTCTTTCTTCAGCGCTTCGCGTTCAACTTTAAGTTGAATCAAGCGCCGTTCAAGGCGATCAAGCACCTCTGGCTTGGAGTCAATTTCCATACGAATGCGGCTGGCCGCTTCGTCGATCAGGTCGATGGCCTTATCAGGCAATTGCCGATCGGTAATGTAGCGATGGCTAAGTTTGGCCGCCGCGATAATCGCGCTATCGGTAATGGCTACGCGGTGATGCACCTCATAGCGCTCTTTCAAGCCACGCAAGATCGCGATGGTGTCTTCCTCGCTCGGTTCATCGACCAGCACTTTCTGGAAGCGTCGCTCAAGGGCTGCATCTTTCTCGATGTACTGGCGATATTCATCAAGCGTGGTTGCACCGACACAATGCAACTCGCCACGGGCCAGCGACGGCTTGAGCATATTGCCCGCATCCATCGCACCTTCGGCCTTACCGGCGCCGACCATGGTGTGCAGTTCGTCAATAAACAGGATCACCCGGCCTTCTTGCTTGGAAAGTTCGTTGAGTACGGCTTTGAGGCGCTCCTCGAACTCGCCCCGGAACTTGGCACCAGCAATCAATGCCCCCATATCCAGCGACAGCAGGCGCTTGTCCTTCAAGCCATCCGGCACTTCGCCATTGATGATTCGCTGCGCCAAGCCTTCGGCAATGGCGGTTTTACCCACACCGGGCTCACCAATGAGCACCGGATTGTTTTTCGTCCGGCGCTGCAGCACCTGAATGGTTCGGCGGATTTCGTCGTCGCGGCCGATGACCGGGTCGAGCTTGCCCTCTTCGGCACGTTTGGTCAGGTCAACCGTGTATTTATCCAGCGCTTGGCGTGACTCCTCAATATTGGGGTCGTTGACTGCATCGCCGCCGCGCAGGTTATTCACCGCGTTTTCCAGAGCTTTTTTACTCACGCCCTGGCCCAGCAACAGCTTGCCGAGCTTGGTGTTGTCGTCCAGCGCAGCCAACAGCACCAGTTCGCTGGAGATGAACTGGTCACCTTTCTGCTGCGACAAGCGGTCAGCCTGATTAAGCAGGCGCGCCAGATCCTGCGACATATTCACATCGCCGGTTGGGTTTTGAATTTTACCGAGATGATCAAGCTCTTTGCTCAGCGCCTGGCGCAAGCTATTGACGTCAAAACCGACCTGCATCAGCAGCGGCTTGATCGAACCACCCTGCTGATCCAGCAGCGCTTGCATCAGGTGCAGCGGCTCGATTGAGGCGTGGTCAAGGCCGACGGCCAGAGATTGGGCATCGGACAGCGCGAGTTGTAACTTACTGGTTAAACGATCTATTCGCATGGCGTCATCCTTCCTTTTAAAAAGCAGGCCGCGCTGTAAATCGCGCTAGTGAGCACTTGATCAGTATTTAATCAAGGAAGCCTGCTGAGATGGATATTAGATGAGGCTGTCAAGGCCACTTTTCAAGTCAGCCTGACAAATGCTTTTAGTCAGCCAACCAGACTAAAGAGGCAAAGCGCCCGGTGCGCGATGCCTGGCGGTAGGAATAGAAGCGCGGATCGCTGAAGGTGCAAAATCCGCCGCCATACACCGCAGTCACACCCCGCGCAGCCAGTCGAATTCGCGCCAGCTGATAAATATCAGCCATAAAGCGTCCGGCATTGCGACTTGGCACAAAGGCCTCGGCGGCTTGCGGATGTTGACTGACAAAGGCTTCACGCACTTCCGGGCCAACTTCAAATGCATCAGGCCCAATTGCCGGACCGAGCCAGACTAGGGTCTGATCGGGTTCAAAACCAAGTGTATCCAGCGTAGCTTCCAGCACGCCACTGGCTAGGCCACGCCAACCGGCATGCGCCGCACCCACACGAGTGGCTGCAAGATCGCAGAACAATACAGGCAGGCAATCGGCAGTCATTACAGCACAGGCAACGCCCGGCGTTTGCGTCCAGCTGGCATCCGCCTCGATCACACGACTGGTATCCGCCTCGGCCACTGCAACGCCGTGCACTTGGCTCAACCATGCAGGTTGGCAACCAACTTGGCTCATCAGCCGCTGACGATTTTTCTCTACGGCAACCGGGTCGTCATCAACGTGCAAGCCCAGATTAAGGCTGGCAAAGGGTTCCTGGCTGATACCGCCGCGGCGGGTTGTGACACAGGCATTGACTCGCACGGGTGCCGGCCAGTCAGGAATCAACCAATCATGAGCAACGCGTTTCACCCGACAAACGCCTCGCGATCTTGACGCAGCAGGGTCAGCAACCAAACCAGGTCATCGGGCAACGCCGACTCCCACTTCATGCGCTTACCGGTCACCGGATGATCCAGCTCGAGAAAACGCGCATGCAGGGCCTGACGCGGGAACTCTTTGAGGCTTTGCACCAGTGTCGGGCTCGCAGCCGGCGGAATGCGGAAGCGTCCGGCATAGACCGGATCACCGATCAGCGGAAAGCCAACATGACTCATGTGCACGCGAATCTGGTGAGTACGCCCGGTTTCGAGCTTGACCCGGGCATGGGTATGCGAGCGGAAACGCTCAAGCACCCGGTAATGGCTGATTGCCTGCTTACCGCCGTCTGTCACCGTCATACGCTGGCGCTGCGACGAGCTGCGACCAATGGGCGCATCAATTTTGCCGCCCGCGGTGATGACACCGATCACAACGCACTCATAAATTCGACTAACGGTACGTTTTTGCAACTGGTCGACCAATTGCGTCTGCGCCTGAATGTTTTTTGCGACGACCATCAAACCGGTCGTGTCTTTATCCAGACGGTGAACAATCCCGGCACGCGGCACGTTGACTATATCTGGAACATGGTGCAACAAAGCATTGAGCAAGGTGCCATCGGCATGACCCGCCGCCGGATGCACCACCAGGCCTGCTGGTTTGTTGATCACCAAAATATCGTCGTCTTCGTAAACGATATCCAAGGCGATGTCTTGCGCAACCCACTCGCCCTGGGCCTCTTGCTCGGCATTTAGCTCAAGCTGGGCGCCACCGTGAACGATATCGCGCGGGCGAATGACCTTGCCATCAACCGTCAGCAAGCCCTCTTTTATCCACGCAGTCAGGCGCGAACGCGAGTGCTCCGCAAAGAGCTGCGCGGCGATTTGGTCGAGCCTTTGACCGCCTAAATCACTCGGTACTTCGGCACTTAATTGTATGGATTGCTTATTTATAGATGACATGCTCTGCAACGGCGGGGGCATAGCCTTTGGTTTCAGCTACGCGCTTGTGGTTAAATACGGCGTCTTTGCCCCCGGGAGTGCCAGGGGCGCCCATCATAACAGGACGGCTTTGTTCAAGACAGCCGCCGTCACAGGGACGCAAGCCGCCATGCAAGTGAAACACCTGCTGCTGATCGCCATTCTCGCCGTTACCGCCGCCTGCTCATCCAATGAAACCGTGGATGACAACCTCAGCGAGTCTGAGCTGTACCAGCAGGCCCAAACGGATCTCGACAATAATAGCTACACCAGCGCGGTGACCAAGCTCAAGACGCTCGAGTCACGCTACCCCTTCGGCCGTTATGCCGAACAGGCGCAGCTGGAGCTGATTTACGCCTATTACAAGAACGCCGAGCCAGAAGCCGCGCGCTCTGCCGCCGAGCGTTTTATCCGCCTGCACCCGCAGCATGCCAACGTTGACTACGCCTACTACATGAAGGGCTTGGCATCCTTTGACCAGGATCGTGGCCTGCTTGCGCGTTTTCTTCCGCTCGACATGACCAAGCGCGACCCGGGTGCCGCACGCGACTCATATAACGAGTTCGCCCAGCTGACCAGCCGCTACCCGAACAGCCGCTATTCGCCAGACGCCAAGCAGCGCATGATTTACCTGCGCAACCTGCTGGCGGCCTACGAAATTCACGTTGCCCACTATTACATGAGCCGCCAGGCTTACGTCGCAGCCGCCAACCGTGGCCGCTATGTGGTGGAAAACTTCCAGGAAACCCCTTCAGTCGGCGACGGTCTGGCGGTGATGGTCGAGTCCTACCAGCACCTGACGCTCAATGACCTGGCGCAAAGCAGCCTGGAGACCCTGAAGCTCAACTACCCGGACAACGCCAGCCTCGAAGACGGCGAATTCGTACCGCTGCGCCAGGATGACGATGACCGGACCTGGCTGAGTAAAGTCACCCTGGGCCTGATCGAAAACGACGCGCCACTGCCGCCAGGCGAGACCCGCGCCAGCCAAGACGTTATCCGTCAGTACGAAGAAGCTGAAGACGAGATTCCGGACGAGCTCAAAGATGTTGACCAGCAGCTTGATGAAGCCGAAGGCAAAGACCGCTCATGGTTCAGCTACATGACATTCGGCCTGTTCGACTGATGTAACCTTCACCTATGCGTGACCGAAAGGGAGGCCAGCACTGGCCTCCCTTTTTTATTGCCGGTGAAAGCCAAGCCTGTCCGAATCCAGACAAGCTTCACTCAAAAACCGAAAAAACAGGGCAATCGACAGAGCAGTTGCTCGTTGCGTGACATAACGACTGTGCCGCACGCGCGCGCTTGGTTAAACTGCCGCTATCAATCAAGAAGAGTCTGTTATGGGCCTATTTCGTCTGTTACTTGTGCTGGCAATCGCCGCGACTGTTTACTGGCTGTGGCGACGCTATATTCGTGCCCGCAACGCTGCCAAACCAGTAGCGCCGGGCAAGCCAGAACCCATGGTGCGTTGCGCGCATTGCGGCGTGCACCTGCCTCGCGAACATGCAAAGAACAATGGACCGCAGTGGTTTTGCAGTACTGAGCACCTAAAGCAAGGCCCTCAACAAGGTGACCAGTGACATTCTGGCCTTGGGTGGCACCCAGGGCATACGAATTCTCAAGCTGTATCACCTATATAGGCTGATCATTGGCCTGCTGCTTGTACTTCTGATCTCAAGCGAGATGGACGTGCAGTTGCTGGAGATGAGCCACGCAACGCTGTTTCGTAACATCAGCTGGTTCTACCTGATATTCAACGTGCTGGTCACGCTTGCTGTCCAACAGCCAAAGCGGTCGATGCAGGTAGTCAGCCTGGCGATGGTCGACGTTATTCTGCTGTCTTGCCTGTTTTATGCAGCGGGGGGCACGCCCAGCGGTATTGGCAATCTGCTGATCGTCGCAGTCGCCATCTCGAATATCCTGTTGCGCGGACGCATCGGTATCTTTATTGCCGCCACCGCCGCCGTCGGCCTGATCTACCTGACGTTCTACCTGAGCCTAAGCCGCCCCGCCGCTGCCAGCCAATATATCCAGGCTGGAGCCCTTGGCGCCCTTTGTTTCGCAGCAGCACTGTTCGTCCAAGGAATTACCCGACGCCTGCACGACAGCGAACAGTTAGCCAGCGAGCGGGCTGCGGACGTTGCCAGCCTGGAAACCCTCAACGCCCTGATCATTGAACGCATGCGCACCGGCATTCTGGTGCTGGACAACATGCACCGGGTACTGCTGGCCAACCAAGGTGCCCTGACCTTGCTCGGCGCTGACGCCCTGGCGGGCAAGATTCTTGACCCGCATACACCCGAACTGGTGAAACGCCTTCAGCAGTGGCGGCAAAATCCGGCCATGCGCCCGGCCAGCCTGCAAGCGGTTGCAGACGGTCCTATAGTGCAGCCGAGCTTTATTGCTCTGCAGCGTGGCCAGCAACGTCATATATTGGTTTTCCTGGACGACGTCTCGCAGATCGCCCAGCAGGCCCAGCAGCTCAAACTCGCATCGCTTGGCCGCCTGACAGCCGGTATTGCCCATGAAATTCGCAACCCGCTTGGTGCAATCAGCCATGCCGCGCAGTTGCTTCAAGAGTCTGAAGAACTAACCCAGCCAGACCAACGATTGGCACAAATCATTCACGATCACACACGGCGCATGAACCTGGTGATTGAGAACGTTCTACAGCTTTCTAGGCGGCGCCAGGCTGAACCCCAGCTGCTCGATCTCAAGTACTGGCTGCACCGTTTTGCCAGCGAGTTCCGCAACAACATGCCCGCCAATCAAACCCTGCACCTGGACACGCAAGTGGGCAGTATCCAAACCCGCATGGACCCCAACCAGCTCACTCAAGTGCTGACTAACCTGGTCGAAAATGGCTTGCGCTACAGTTCGCAAAAGAACCCGCGAGGCCAGGTTTGGTTGCAGCTGTTCCGCGAACCTGAGCGCGATCTGCCGGTGCTGGAGATCTTTGATGACGGCCCCGGTGTCCCGACAGAGCAGAGCCAAAACATCTTTGAGCCCTTCTTCACCACTGAAGCTAAAGGCACCGGCCTGGGCCTGTATATTTCTCGTGAACTGTGCGAGAGCAATCAGGCACACCTTGACTATAAACCCCGCGAAGAGGGAGGCAGTTGCTTTCGCATCACCTTCGCCCACGCCAGCAAACTGAGCCTACAATGACCCGCCAGAGAGCCCTGATCGTCGACGATGAACCCGATATCCGCGAACTTCTGGAAATAACCCTAGGCCGGATGAAGCTCGACACACGCTGCGCACGCAACGTGAAAGAAGCGCGCGAGTGGCTGGCCAAAGAGCCCTTCGACCTATGCCTGACCGACATGCGCCTGCCTGACGGCACGGGCATGGACCTGGTGCAATACATCGCCCAGCGTCACCCGCAAATGCCCGTCGCGATGATTACCGCCTATGGCAGCCTTGATACTGCGATTAATGCGCTGAAATCCGGCGCCTTTGACTTTCTGACCAAGCCGGTCGACCTCGGGCGCCTACGCGAACTCGTCGCCACTGCACTGCGCATTCAGGCTGCTGACGGCAAGGAAATCCCGGTAGACAGCCGCCTGCTCGGTGACTCCCCCCCAATGCGCACGCTGCGCAAACAGATTCACAAGCTTGCGCGTAGCCAAGCGCCTGTGTACATCAGCGGCGAGTCAGGCAGTGGCAAAGAACTCGTGGCGCGACTGATTCACGAGCAAGGCCCGCGCGCGGAACAGCCTTTTGTCCCGGTCAACTGCGGAGCGATCCCATCCGAGCTGATGGAAAGTGAGTTTTTCGGTCACAAAAAGGGCAGCTTTACTGGCGCGGTGGAAGATAAACAAGGGCTGTTCCAGGCAGCCAATGGCGGCACCCTGTTTCTCGATGAGGTAGCAGATTTGCCGCTGGCAATGCAGGTCAAACTGCTGCGGGCGATCCAGGAAAAAGCCGTGCGCACTGTTGGTGGCCAGCATGAAGTGGTGGTTGATGTACGCATACTTTGCGCGACCCACAAGGATCTCGGTGCCGAAGTGGCTGCCGAGCGTTTCCGCCAAGACTTGTTCTACCGACTGAACGTGATCGAACTAAGGGTGCCTGCCCTGCGTGAACGCCGCGAAGACATCGCCGAACTCGCAGAGACCATGCTCAAGCGCCTGTCCAATGGTGATGGTACGAACGCTGCAGCACTACAACCAGACGCACTGGAAAAGCTCAAGAGCTACCGCTTTCCCGGTAATGTTCGCGAACTGGAAAACATGCTCGAACGCGCCTACACCCTCTGTGAAAACGACCAGATAACAGCGGGCGATCTGCGCCTTGCAGATGCAGGCTCAGCTGCCGAGCAAGGCGAAACCAGCCTGGCGCAAATCGATAACCTGGAAGACTATCTCGAAGATATCGAACGCAAGCTTATCGTCCAGGCCTTGGAAGAAACCCGCTGGAACCGAACAGCAGCCGCGCAACGCCTCGGCTTGAGCTTTCGCTCGATGCGCTACAGGCTGAAAAAACTCGGAATTGACTGACCAGCTTGGTGGACAAGCTTCGCGTTGTCACACCCTACACAGCGATTCCATCTGTAGGGCGGGCAACGCTTTTCTGCCCGCCATTTGCGGCGCAGAGATTGGTTGTTTTACGACGTCCGGTGGGCAAGCTTCGCGTGGCCGCACCCTACGCGGCTTGGCGGATTAAATCCTGCCTTCTGGCGCATAAGGCGCTGGATCGATTATCGGTGTGCGGCCCTGTATCAAATCAGCCAGCAATTGGCAGGATGCAGGCGCCAATACCAAGCCATTGCGGTAATGGCCGCAATTTAGCCACAACCCGTCAAATCCAGGCAGCGGGCCAATAAAGGGTATCCCCTCAGGCGAACTAGGACGCAAACCAGCCCAGTGCCCAACCACTTGCGCATCTGCCAGAGCAGGCAAAAGCTCCTCGGCTGAGGCCTTAAGGCTTTCTAGTGCGACATCAGTAGGCGTTTTATCAAAACCTTCATGCTCCAGGGTACTGCCAATCAGGATATGCCCATCACGGCGCGGTATTGCGTATCGCCCCTTGGCCAGCACCATGCTCTGTAAAAAGTCATCAGCGCATTTGTACAGGATCATCTGCCCTTTAACCGGCTCGACCGGAAGCTCAATACCAAGTGGCCGGAGCAGCTCGGCACTCCACGCACCGGCCGCCAGCACAACCTGATCAGCCATGATCGCGCCCGAAGCTGTCTGCACACCAACCACCCGCTGACCGTCTCTTATAAAACCGCTAACTGGACTGTGTTCTTTGAGGCTGACATTTGGCAGTTTCAGCAAGGCCGCTCGCAATGCCTTGACCAACCGGGGATTACGCACATTGGCGACACCCGGCATATGAATCGCCCGCTGATAGCCCATCCCTAAAGCTGGTACTTGCGCCTGTACATCGGTGATATCCACAGCCTTGAGATTTTTCTGCGCCGCGCGGGCCCAAGCCAATGCCTCGGATTCATCGTCCAGATCCAACCAATACAAACCGGTTGAGTGCACCTCCGGATCAATGCCCGTGGTCTCAAGCAGTTGCGCCCCCAAACCTGGATAAAAGTCCTGCGACCACTGCGCCAGAGCTGTTACCGCATCGCTGTACCGCCACGGATAAAGCGGCGAGACGATACCACCACCCGCCCAGGACGCCTCAGTGCCAACGGCCGCAGACTCAAGCAAAACCACATTGCAGTGCTTTGCCAAATTCAACGCAGACAACAGACCGATAACACCACCACCAACGATTACAGCGACCACGTCTAACTCCCTAAAACAGCTACGGCAAGATTCCAAGGAAGGGAAATTGCAATATGAACATTAAACAACAGCAAGGGCTCAGCTTACTTGAACTGCTCATAACACTCGCCGTTTTAGCAATTGCGCTGAGCCTTAGCCTTCCTGGGCTGCAACGTATGCAGCAAGCCAACGCACTGTCTTCGTTCAGTGCTGAGCTAGTCCATTTTATACGTTTCACCCGCCATCAAGCCTTGGCCAAGGGCAAACGAATAACAATGTGTCCGCTTGATGAGTCACAGACTTGCACCAAGGTCTGGGCAAAACAAATAAGCGTGTTCGAAGACCTCGATGGCAATCGTAAACTAGATCCTAAGGATACGCTGATGAAGGTGCTTGATATTCCAGCTCGCATCGAGCTGAAGTGGCGCGGAGTGGGCGCAGGCAAATCACTACATTTCAACGGTCGAGGAATCACATCAATCAGCAATGGCACGTTTCGTCTTGGAGTGACAGGAAGCGAGCAAATGCGCCACGTAATCGTTAGTCGACTCGGCAAAGTAAAAACCCGAAAAGTGACTCAGCCGACAAAATAATTCTGTGCGAAACCACTCATCCCTTTGCAACAGCCAGTCAGTAAACTACTGATTGTAGCTATGATTGCGACTGATTAAGTTGCAGGCTCGGCAAAGGGGATACTCATGCAACGCGAACGCGGTTTTACCCTCATAGAACTTTTGGTCACGATTGTAGTGCTTGCAATCGTAGTCGCTATTGCGGCGCCTAACATGAGTACATTCATTGTTTCCCAAAGTGTGAGCAGCCAATCCAGTGAATTACTGAATGCCCTAGCCTTTGCCCGTACCGAGGCAACCAAACTTAACGCCAATGTCTCCGTAATCCCCGCAACCAACAGCTCGTCAGGCTGGAGCAATGGCTGGTGTGTTGGCCCCAGCGATATGGCCAACTGCACCAGCGCTACCGTCATCCGTAACTTTCAGTCGGCCAGTAGCGGCGTTCAGATCACAGCGCCATACCTGCAGTCTGCTAACCGTTTGACCTTTCGCCGTGACGGCACCCTGCTTTCCGGGGTCAGCGCACAGGCATTCAAAATAACCTCACCGAAACTCGAGGCCACGGGTTCAAAAGCACGCTGCATATATATAGGCGCGATCGGCAAGGCCTCTTACAAAAAGGTAAATCGTGATGATGACTGCTGAGATGCGGCGCTTTCAGAACGGCACATCGCTGATTGAAGCACTGGTAACTTTATTGATATTTACTGTGGGCCTGCTGGGTTTTGCAGCTCTTCAGTTGAGCGCATTGCAGAGTTCAAGCGACAGTGGCTTCCGCACTCAGGCTACCTGGGTGGTGCAGGAGCTGGCTGAGCGGATGCGCGCAAACCCTGATGCAGATGTTGCCGACTACACCGCAGCGGTAGACTGTGCAGCCTTACCTCCCCAGCGTTGCAGCGACTATTTTGATCCGGTATCAGGCGCGAAAGTAAATGCCAGCAATTGCTCTGCGGCGCAGATGGCCGCATTCGATCGCTGGGAAGCGCAGTGTACGTACGGTGCAACCGCCGCTTATGCAGCAAATGCAAATGCGAGAGACGCTCGCTACACCAGCCGCGATTTCCTGGGGCCCGCTGCGGCAGGGCTTGCACCTTTAGACATTGGCGCGAATGGCAACGTATTTACCATTACCGCGAACTGGCAAAGCAAATCCACAAACACCAGCGGCGCAACCCCAGAAAACATGTCCGGCACCGTGCAGGTTGAACGATGAGAAACTCACTAAAATATGCAGCCAAGAAATGGCAATCCGGTCTCAGCCTGGTTGAGCTGATGATTGGCATGGCCCTGGGCCTTATTCTGTTGCTGGGCGTGATTCAAGTATTCCTCTCCAGCCGACAGACACTGGCCGTTAATGACGCCATGTCAAAGCTGCAGGAAAACGGCCGCTTTGGTCTGGAGTTCATCTCCCAGAGCGCGCGTATTGCTGGCTATATATCGCCCGGCGCCCCGCAGGGCAAACCTTTCCCTATCGAACCTCGAAACTGCGCACTCAACAGTGGAGCAGCCTGCTCTGCCAATGGTGGAGGCAATGCCTCTGACACTGTCAGCTTCACTTTTGAACCTCCTGTGATCGACGGTTCAAAGCGTGACTGCGCGGGCGTGATAATTCCTGACAACCAGATCATCATTAACACCTACTTTATTGCTGCAGCGGATGCCAACAACCCTTCGCCAGCTCTAGCCTGCCGCTCCTTTAACCGCACGACCAATCAACCCGTCAGCCCGACTTCACGCTTGATTGATGGGATTGAGAATATGCAGGTGCTGTATGGGGTTGATGCAGGCGGCGACTCAACCAGCGTCAATCAATTTGTGTCCGCTGATCGTGTAACCAGCTGGGGCAAGGTGCTTTCTGTGCGTATCGCATTACTGGCGACCTCCATCGACACAATCAGCCCTCCCCCTCCTGCTCGTAACTTTTACCTGCTCGACGCGCCACCTATTGCACCTGATGACGGTTTAGCCCGGCAGATCTTCACCACCACTATTCAGCTTAAAAACATCTAGAGATATCACTATGAAAACGACTCAACACTCTCTAGAGCAACAGCAAGGCGCAACCTTATTGGTAGCGCTTATTTTTCTGGTAGTACTTACAGTTGCCGGTATCACGGCTGCCCGCTTTGCGACCAATGAAGAGCGCATGGCCAGCAGCAATCAGTTTCGCAATGCCGCCTTCCAGTTAGCGCAGACTGAAATAAGGTCGCAAATGGCATTTTTTGGTAACCAAGCCAACCGGGGACTATTACAAACGGCAATCGACCTCACAAAGGCCAATGCGGCAGCAGAACCGAATGCAACATTAAGGCAGCGATTCCCAGACCTGAGAGTGTTCACGGACTTAACGGCATTAACCACCGCGCCGGGGCTAACCCAAACAAATCAGTTGCGCAGCATGGGTAAACTCGACTGCGCAACCTTCGGCGAAGGTTACTCTTTTGATTCCTACACCTGCCGACAATACGAAATGAAAACACGTTCAACAATAGCCGACAGCGCTTACTCTGATCAGACTCAGGGTTTTGTTTTCTTCAACCTTAAATAAGGACAAGACCCTAATGAAAAAGTTAACAGCGCTTATCTGCATGCTAGTTGCAACTGTAATGCTACCCGCTCCTGCCATCGCTGACGACGCAGAACCAGAACCGCTCTATATCGAAAGCGCCGTTTTTATTTTAAATATTAAAAACTCAGCACCTGGAACCATAGACGGCACAGTGCTAGCTACCCCCTGCACAGGTTGTGCGCCGGTAACACTAAAACTGGATGACGACACAGTAGTTTATTTAAACGGCAAACCAGTCGAATACAAGCAGCTAGGCCTTAAAATCGACTGGGAAGGCTCTGTGTTTTACACCCCATCTCGTATCCCGGTTGCCACTGAACTTTTTTTGAATCAAAACTGAGGACTCGACCATGAGCCTGACCCGTAAACTCGCAATTGGCGCCTCAGCCTTTACCTATTTAGCGTTGTCATTAAGCACCGCACTGGCCGATGACACCGAAATCTATACCACTCGTGATTTACCAGCTGATCAACGGGTCAGGCCAAATATTTTATTTGTTATTGATACATCAGGCTCAATGCAGAACGGTGTCCCAGGCACCGATTGCAAGTCACTGGAACCTCTTGAAAACAGTAGCAGAGGCATGCCCAGAAACTGGTGTACGAGTACAGAGGGGCGAAATAACAGAACCAACAATGGCCAACTCACTCGTATCCAAGTCGTCAAGCAGGTCGTCAATCAATTAGTCGACGAATTAGCGATAACCAATGATTCAAACATCGGCCTTGCTCGCTTTAGCTCTGACGACGAAGGCGGGTTTATCAATAACCCGGTCCAACAAGCCAGTATGGTTGCTAACTCCTTCAAGTCAAACCTTAGTAGTTACTATGCAAGCGGCTCTACTCCGTTGCTTGAGAGCTACCATGAAGCTGTTCAGTATATGCGCGGCAGCAGCCTCATTTACGGCAATAGCTCACGTGGTGTGTATGAGGATGAAACAGGCTCGAGAACACGAAACCCTTGGAACAGTGACAATGGTTCTCGTAGTGGCAATACCTATACATCACCCATAACCAACTCATGCCAAAAATCCAACATCATTGTTCTAACCGACGGTCTGCCTAACAATGACAGTAGCAGTAACAATACAATTTCGAGCTTAACGCGTACCGGCAAATCTAATACCCAATACACATCATGCAACCAGAACTACCCCACAGATGGCGAGCGTAATGCTGGCTGCTGGATGCCGGGCCTAGCAGAGTGGATGGCCAATAATGACAGTGGCCCCGCCTCCTTGGCTGGCACGCAAACGGTTTCTACCTACACCATTGGTTTCGGTAATATCAGCGACACGCGACTGCTGGAGGACACTGCAACCCTTGGCCAGGGGAAGTTCTTTGTCACCTCGGACACATCTGGTCTTGTCAGCTCCTTAAAGTCTATCGTTACCGACATTCTGGCTGAGAACACCACCTTCACCACGCCTACAGTTTCGGTAAGTGCTTACAGTAACTTCGGTTACCGCAATGACCTTTACTACGCTCTGTTCCGCCCTGCCAAAGGTGCTCGCTGGGTTGGCAACGTTAAAAAGTATAAAGCTACTACCACCGTCGATGGCGACCTCATCGTCACAGACAGCCGGGGATTGAATGCCATTGACTCCAGCACAGGCTTTTTTAGCGATAGCGCACAAAGCTTTTGGAGCCCGTCCGCCGATGGCAAAAATGCTGAAGCTGGTGGCGCAGCCAGCCGCTTACCTAACCCCGCGACACGGGTCATCTATACTTATACAGGCACCAATATTGAACCAAGCGCTAACCCGGCACCTGTCAATTTAGCGAGCGGAAACGACAACAAGCTGGTGACCAATAACGCTGCCGTGACCAAAGCATTGCTTGGCAGTGCGTCAATGACCGATACACAAAGATCCAACATCATTACATGGGCGCGAGGCACCAATCCGGCAGACAACTCTAACCGTTATCAAATTGGCGATATTCTGCACAACACCCCCAAAGTTGTCGCTTACACCAGTGATGAAGACCTGACCCGGGCCAATACCAATAACAGTCAAGATAAGCTGGCGCTCTTCTATGGCACCAACGAGGGCTTCATTGGTGCAATCAATCCAGATACTGGCGCTGAGTACTTTTCATTTATACCTAAAGAACTGCTCGGTAACTTAAAAGCTTATTACGAAGACCCGCAGGGCAGCGTTAATAAAAAATACGGTATGGATGGCCAGTTTGACCTAAACGTCAGCTATGGCGATGTAAATCAATCGACCAAGTTGCGTACTGTAACTGCAGTCAATTTATATGCAGGCATGGGCCGTGGTGGCAGAAACTACTACTCGCTGGACGTGACACCGAGCACCGCTGGTAACCCATCGTCCATCAGCCCAAAACTAAAATGGGTAATACGAGGCGGTGCAAGCACCGGTTTCGCACGCTTAGGCCAAACCTGGTCGACACCCAAAGTCGCCAAGGTCAACTGGAATGGCACTGCTACAGACGTACTGATTTTTACCGGTGGCTATGATCCTATCCAAGACAACGACACCACACCGGATCTGCCCAAAACAGATACTTACGGCAATGCGCTTTATGTGGTTAACGCCGCTACGGGGCAAAAACTGTGGATGGCAGGACCTAGCGGTGATACCGACGCCAACCTGAAGTTAGCAACCATGACCAACAGCATGCCCGCTGACCCAACCTTGGTTGACTTAGGCGGCGATGGGCTGATTGATACCATCTTCACCTCCGATACCCGCGGTCAAATCTTCCGCTTCGACATCAAGTCCAACAACACTGGCGCCGGCAACTTTGCAACCGGTGGTCGAATTGCCAATATTGCTGGCACTGATCAACTGAACAACCGCCGTTTCTATAACAAACCAGACGTGTCGCTAATCAAAGAACGCGGCGGCAAAACCTATTACACCATCAGCATTGGCTCGGGTTACCGTGGCCACCCGCTGAGTGAAGCAACTGTTGATCGTTTTTATATGATTAAAGACGCTAACGTCTATGCGGCTCCGGCAACCTACACCTCGATTACCGAAAGCAATCTAACCGACGTTAGTAGCGTTAACCTGTCATCCAGCCAAGCCGCTGAAGTCCAGAGCAATATTAATGATGTACGCGCTGAAATTGATGCCCTTACCGCAAGCGAGACAGCAGCACGGGAAAACTTCAGTAACTATCAGAGCTCTATCGGTTATACCGCTAAGGCAGAAGAGTTGCTGGCAGCCAATGCCAGCATCAACCAGAAACAAAGTGCGATCGATGCAATTCTGACCAACGATCCATATGTTACAGCGCACGCTGATGAGGCGAGCCAACAAACCCAGTTGCATAGCCTGACCGTAGTGGCTCAGGATGGCTTGAAACAAGTTACTGAGTTACAGCCAACCACTGCCGAGGCCTCGGCCTTTAAAGCGGCTCAGCTGCAGAATGATGATGCGACCGACTGGGGAGCGCTCCAGGCGCGAATCACCGCGCTGGCAAACTCTCCAGTCCAAGAGAACGACTACAACGCGATTACCGCAAAAGAACAAGAGATCATCGCTGCTCGCGAAGTGGATGCGGATACCACAGCACTTGAAGCTGAGCTGGACAGCCTTAACGACAACTACCAAAGCTCTGCAGATGTCACTGCCCGCGCGGGTATCGTTGACCAGATCAGCGAAATCAATACTGCAATGGCCGAGGTCAAATCCCTGCAGCTCGAAACCTTTAATGCTTATAACTCAAGTGACACAGCGACAGGCGATGCAAAGAAAGCTCAGCTAGCCTCCAAGCAAGCAGAGCTTGAGACTTTGCTCGCAGGCCTTCCCCCCGCACCGGGCGGCATTGACAATGCCGAGCTGCTTGCAGCGACTACAGCAGCAGATCAAACAGCACTGGAAGGCGTAAGCTCACCACTAGAAACTCAGGCCGCGCTGCTGCAGACCCTCCAAACCGAGCGTCTGGCACTTGCTGGTGTAGCATCTGGGCTTCAGGCAGATATCCAGGCACTCGCTGACCGGGCTTATGATCCATCCAGCAATCTGCTGACGGCTACCGAGCTGGCTGACGCAACCGCCAAAGATGCAGATGCTCCATTGACTATGTTTGATGCCCATAACTACTTGATCAATAAAGCTCAAGCGGAGGCGGCAGCACAAATTCCGGGCAAGCGTACAGAGATCAACGACTTGTATGCCCAACTCACCCCCGGCGATGAGTACACTCCGGACCCAACCACGCTAGCCAACAGCAGCGGCTGGTTTATACGCTTCCCAGCGGGCGAGAAGGTGTTGGCCAACTCAGTAACATTTGCGGGCGCTGTATTGTTCACCACCTTCCGGCCTAACGGTTCGCAAGTGACAACCTGCGGCCCTGACGTTGGGAGCGGCCGCTTCTACGCCCTGAATATCACTGACGCCAGTGCCGTATTTACCCAGAACATATCTGGAACAAAAACACCCAAGCGCAGCTTTGACCTGACCCATGGCGGTATCCCTTCAAGTCCTGCACCGATAGTAAGCGATGACAATCCCGTAGGCTTACTTTGCGGTGCAGAGGGCTGCATTAAAGACGAGGATAATGTCGAATGCGCCGAGGGCCAAAAAATCTGCGAAATCAAGAACCCAATTCGCGGTCTGTATTGGAGAGAGAATTAATGTTTAGGCAAAAGGGTTTCACCCTGATGGAACTGATGATCGTCGTCGCGATTATCGGAATTTTGGGCGCGATTGCTTACCCTAGCTATCAGAACTATGTTCTGCGCGCAGGGCGCTCAGATGGGCACGCATGGCTGATGCGCATCATGCAGGCTCAGGAGCGGTTCTACTCACAAAACCAGACCTACACTGCGAATCTAGGCGCAGGTGGTTTGGCAATGACCGGTAACGCAAACGCTGCAGTAATCTCAGAAGACCAGCGCTACAGCATTACTGCTGCGGCCTGTGCCGGTGCTACTATCGCCACCTGCGTGATGCTAAGCGCTGCGCCTCAGGGTGCTCAAGCCCGAGATAACGAGTGTGGCACGCTAACCCTGAACAGTCGTGGCACCAAAGGTGAAGGTGGCACAGCAGCGAGCTTCCAAGACTGCTGGTAAGCGCAAAACTACCAATAAAAAAACCGCACACTGTGCGGTTTTTTATTGGCGAAATTAGCGGAACAACTATACCTGCTTCACCCGCAGCTCTTTAGGCATCGAGAAGGTTACATTCTCGGGTCGGCCGAGGAGTTCGCTTTCGCCGGTTGCGCCCCAGGCGTGTAGCTGGGAGATAACGCCACGCACCAGAACTTCTGGTGCGGAGGCGCCAGCAGTGATGCCGATGCCGTTTACACCGGCAAACCATTCTTGTTTGAGGTCTTCGGCGCCGTCGATCAGATAGGCTGGCGTGCCCATGCGCTCTGCAAGCTCGCGCAGGCGGTTGGAGTTGGAGCTGTTGGGGCTGCCGACGACCAAAAGCACATCGCATTCTGCGGCCAACTGTTTGACCGCATCCTGGCGGTTCTGGGTGGCGTAGCAGATGTCGTCTTTGCGCGGCCCGCCGATGGCTGGAAACTTGCTGCGCAAGGCATCGATGACTTTACTGGTGTCGTCCATCGACAGCGTGGTTTGGGTAACAAACGCCAGCGCTTCAGGGTTACGGACTTCCAGCTTTTCGACGTCTTTCTCGTCTTCGACCAGATAAATAGCGCCGCCATTACTGGTGTCGTACTGACCCATGGTGCCTTCGACTTCTGGATGGCCCGCGTGGCCGATAAGCACGCATTCGCGCCCTTCCCGGCTGTAACGCACCACTTCCATATGCACTTTGGTCACCAGCGGGCAAGTCGCGTCAAACACCTTCAGCCCGCGGCGGTCAGCTTCAGTCCGTACGGCCTGGGAAACACCGTGGGCACTAAAGATAACGATGACATCGTCCGGCACCTGATCCAGCTCTTCGACGAAGACCGCGCCCCGCGCACGTAAATCTTCGACCACAAACTTGTTATGCACCACCTCATGGCGCACATAGATTGGCGGCGAGAACACTTCCAGCGCACGGTTAACAATCTCAATTGCGCGATCAACGCCGGCACAGAAGCCACGTGGGTTTGCGAGTTTAATGTGCATACTGGCCTCGTTACGCCGTGCAATTCGAAAGATACTGGGTAATTAGCCTACATCAGGTGGCGCGCAGTGCATATCAGCCACCTGTGTACGGTCTCGTAGAAGCAGGGGCCGGCGCCCTTCTACCGCACTCGATCAGAGTGCCTTAACCTCGATGATTTCAACATCAAAGCTCAGGGTTTTACCCGCAAGAGGATGATTGAAATCGATCGTCACCTGGGTGTCATCAAACTCTTTGACCACACCCGGCAGCTCGGCGTTGGCTGCATCATTGAAAATAATCAGCAAGCCTGGGGACAAATCCATGCCCTCGAACTGGCTGCGCGGCATCACCTGCAGGTTTTGCGGGTTTGGCTGGCCAAAGCCCTGCTCCGGCAAAATTTCAATGCTGCGCTTGTCGCCAGCCTTGAATCCGAACAGCGCCGCTTCAAAGCCCGGTAACAAGTTGCCGTCACCCACCTTGAAGGTGGCTGGCTGCTTGTCGAAGGTACTGTCAACCACATCGCCGTTTTCCAGCTTTATGGCGAAATGCAGAGTCACTTGCCGGTCCGGGCCAATACGTACATCAGACATCCGCTTGCTCCTCGGACTTTTTACTTTTGAACATGTCCAGACCCAACAGAATTGCACCTACAGTGATTGCGCTGTCAGCAAAGTTGAATGCAGGGAAGTGCCAGCGGTTCTGCCAGTGCACCAGAATAAAATCGACCACATGGCCCAACACAATGCGGTCAACCAGATTACCGATAGCACCACCCAGGACCAGCGATAGCGCCACCGCAAGCAGGGTTTCATCGGCTTTCAGGCGTTTCAGCCAGACCACCAAGACAACACTCACTGCGATCGCGATTGCAGCAAAGAACCAGCGCTGCCAGCCAGACTCAGCCGCGAGAAAGCTAAAGGCCGCGCCCTTGTTGTAGGCCAGCGTCCAACTGAACAAATCAGGAATCACCACGATTTGCTGGTACATGCTCAAGGTGTTGTCGAAATAGAACTTGCTGGCCTGATCGATGACGAACACCAAGAGCGTCAACCACAGCCAGGCAAGCCGCCCAAAGCGGCTTGAGACATTAGGCATAATGGCGAACCTCGCCAGCGCCTTCGATGTTATCGACACAGCGACCGCAGATTTCCGGATGCGCCGGGTTCACACCAACGTCTTCACGGTGATGCCAGCAACGGCCGCACTTGGCATGAGTCGACTTGACCACTTTCAGCTTCAGGCCAGCCACTTCAGTCTCTACCGCATCCGCCGGAGCCGCGCTAAGCGGTGCCAGGCTTGCGGTTGAGGTGATCAGGACAAAACGCAACTCGTTGCCGAGCTTGTTCAGGTCAGCGATCAGGCTGTCTTCGCCATATACAGTCACTTCAGCTTGCAAGTTGCCGCCGATGGCTTTTTCCTTGCGCTGGTTTTCCAACTCTTTGTTGACCGCAACCTTGACCGCCATGACCCGCTCCCAGAATTCGCGGTTCATTTCGACGTCCTGCGATTGCTCGGCCAGGCCTTGATACCAGCCATTGAGCATCACCGATTCGTTACGCTCGCCCGGCAGGTACTGCCAGATTTCATCGGCGGTGAAAGCCAGGATTGGCGCAATCCAGCGAACCAGCGCTTCGGCGATGTGGAACAGTGCAGTCTGACAAGAGCGACGCGCAACACTATTGGCCGCCGTGGTGTATTGGCGATCCTTGATGATGTCGAGGTAGAAACCACCCAACTCCTGCACGCAGAAGTTATGCACCTTCTGGTACACATTCCAGAAACGGTAGCTGTCGTAGGCTTCCTCGATTTCACGTTGCAGCAGCAAGGCGCGATCCAGAGCCCAGCGATCCAGCGCAAGCATTTCATCGACAGGCAATGCGTGCTCGGCTGGCTCAAAACCGCTGAGGTTTGAAAGCAAGAAGCGCGCGGTGTTGCGGATACGGCGGTAAGAGTCAGCGCTGCGCTGCAGGATGACGTTCGAGACTGCCATCTCACCGGAGTAATCGGTCGACGACACCCACAGACGCATGATATCCGCGCCCAGGCTGTCGTTGACTTGCTGCGGTGCAACCACGTTACCCAGCGACTTGGACATCTTGCGGCCGTTTTCATCGACCACAAAGCCGTGTGTCAGCAATTCCTTGTATGGCGCATGCCCATCGATTGCACAACCGGTGAGCAACGATGAATGGAACCAACCACGGTGCTGGTCGGAGCCTTCCAGGTACAGGTCTGCACGCGGACCAGAAACGTGGCCCAAGGCATGGGAACCACGCAGGACGTGCCAATGCGTGGTGCCCGAGTCGAACCAGACGTCCAGCGTGTCGCTGATCTTGTCGTACTGCGCGGCTTCATCACCGAGCAACTCGCTGGCTTCGAGCTTGAACCAGGCCTCGATACCTTCGACTTCGATGCGCTTGGCGACTTCTTCCATCAGCTCAGCGGTGCGCGGGTGCAGGTCGCCGCTTTCCTTGTGCAGGAAGAACGGGATCGGCACGCCCCAGTTACGCTGACGCGAGATGCACCAGTCAGGACGGCCAGCGATCATGCTGTGCAGACGCGCCTGGCCCCAGGCTGGAACGAACTCGGTCTGCTCGATAGCACCCAGCGCACGCTCACGCAGCGTGCCACCTTCATTGGGTTGCTTGTCCATGCCGACGAACCACTGCGCAGTCGCACGGTAGATCAGCGGTGTCTTGTGGCGCCAGCAATGCATGTAGCTGTGCTGGATCGACTGATGCTTGAGCAACGCACCCACCTCATCGAGCTTGGCGACGATATTTGGGTTGGCCTTCCAGATGAACTGGCCACCAAAGAATGGCAGCGATTCAACATAGACGCCGTTGCTCTGTACAGGGCTGAGGATATCGTCGTTGCTCATGCCGTAGCCTTTGCACGAACGGAAATCGTCCTCGCCATAGGCCGGGGCGGAGTGGACGATACCGGTACCGGAACCCATCTCGACGTATTCAGCCAGATACACAGGCGATAAACGCTCGTAGAACGGATGACGGAAACGAATCAGCTCCAGCGCCTCGCCCTTGGCGGAAGCAATGACGCTGCCTTGCAGGCCGTAACGCTCAAGACTGCTTTCGACCAGCTCTTCACCGAGCAGCAACAACTTGTCGCCCACATCGACCAGCGCGTAGTTGAACTCAGGGTGAACGTTCAGCGCCTGGTTGGCCGGGATGGTCCACGGCGTGGTGGTCCAGATGACGATGCTGGCAGGCTTTGGCAGGCTGCTTAAGCCGAATGCAGCGGCCAGCTTGTCGTTGTCTTCACAGGCAAAGGCGACGTCGATGGCGTCGGACTTTTTATCCTGATATTCAACTTCAGCCTCAGCCAGAGCCGAGCCGCAATCGAAACACCAGTTGACTGGTTTCAGCCCTTTGAAGACAAAACCTTGCTTGACCATCTCAGCCAGAGCGCGCACTTCGCCAGCTTCATTGGCGAAATCCATGGTGCGGTAAGGCTTTTCCCAGTCACCAAGCACGCCGAGGCGGATGAAGTCGGCCTTCTGGCCTTCGATCTGCTCGCCCGCATAGGTGCGGCAACGCTCACGGGTGAGGTCGGCTGGCTGATTCTTGCCAAAAGTGGTCTCTACCTTGTGCTCAATCGGCAGGCCGTGGCAATCCCAACCCGGAACATATGGCGCGTCATAGCCGGCCAGAGTTTTCGAGCGGGTGATGATGTCTTTGAGAATCTTGTTGACCGCATGACCGATGTGAATGCTGCCGTTGGCGTATGGAGGACCATCGTGCAGCACGAACTTTGGACGGCCTTCGCCCAGCTCGCGCAGTTTCTGATACAGGTTGATATCGTTCCAGCGCTTCAGGGTTTCCGGCTCGCGCGTCGGCAGGCCAGCCTTCATCGGGAACTTGGTATCAGGCAGGTTTAGCGTGGCTTTATAGTCGGTCATTTCGGCTCTTCATTTAAGCGGTCGGCACTATTTATTTAAGTGCGCCAATGGGCACGGGCGGCGGCAATATCGGCAGCAATTGCCGACTTTAGCGCCTCAAGAGAGGCAAATCGCTGCTCATCACGCAGCTTGTGGTGGAACGCCACCGTCAAACGCCGGCCATAGACATCACCGGCAAAATCCAAAAGGTGCACCTCAAGATGGGCGCGACCATCACTTTTTACACTGGGCCGTACGCCAATATTAGCGACACCAGGCCAGGTCTTACCGTCAATTTCAGTGCTGACCAGATACACCCCGGTCAGCGGCACCCGACGGCGCTTGAGCTGAATATTAGCTGTAGGCGCATTCAGCTGACGTCCGAGCTTCTGGCCGTGCAACACACGCCCAGCGATTTGGAATGGGCGGCCCAGCAAATGCTCGGCAAGACTGAAGTCAGCGTTTTGCAGTGCCTCACGAACCCGGGTACTGCTGACGCGAATGCCATCGAGTTCAACGGTAGTTGCGGCCTCGACACTAAAGCCTTCGCGCTCTGCGGCAGCGGACAAAAATGCAAAGTCGCCCGCACGGTCGCAGCCAAAGCGGAAATCATCACCCACTTCCAAGTGACGCACGCCCAAGCCATCAACCAGTACTTTGTGCACAAATTCGGCGGCGCTCAGCTCACGCAACCGGCGATTGAACGCCAGGCACAATACCCGATCAACCCCCTCAGCCGCTAACAGCGCGAGCTTGTCGCGCAAACGGGTCAGCCGTGCTGGAGCTGTATCCGGGCCGAAAAACTCACGGGGTTGTGGCTCAAAAATCACCACGCAGCTGGGTACGCCAAGCTCTGCGGCTCGCTCACGCAAACGCGCCAAAATAGCCTGATGGCCACGATGGACACCGTCAAAATTACCAATTGTGGCGACACAGTCCCGATGCTGGGGGCGCAGATTGTGTAGGCCTCGTACCAGCTGCATAACGCGCTTCTTGCTCATAAAGTGGTCGATTATACGCATACACGACAGCAGACAACAGGCAACAACGTCGCAGCAGATCAGAAATCTGCGACTCAATTAACCCGGTTTCGATTCATCGAACGGATAAGCGTAAGTAAAAAAACGTTACCCGCTCCATCACTGCCAACAAACAACCTTGCTCCGCGTCCTAAGCGGCGGACAGAAAAGCGCTGTCCGCTCTACATCACCTGTAGGGTGCGACAACGCGAAGTTTGTCCACCAAAACACAACCAATATCCAAATACTCGTGCAAACAGATGGCGGGTAAAAAACCGTTACCCGCCCTACTGATTTGGGGCTGGAAAGTTAAGTTGCAAGCTAGGCAATGGCCTTACGCGAAAAATCACGCAACCTGAAGCCCATCAAAAGCAAGCTGGCGAAATAACTGAGCAAGCCTGCCGCCACCAACACACCAAGGCGCAACAAGCGCTCAAGCATGCCGCCAGAGGACCATTGCGGCATGAAATGCATAACACCAAGCAACACCCCAGCCATCACACTTACCGCCACCACCAGCTTGACCAGATACATCGCCCAGCCCGGCTGCGGCTGGAACATATCGGCCTTGCGCAATTGCCAATACAGCAAGCTCGCATTCAGGCACGCCGCCAAACCGATAGACAAGGCCAGACCCACATGGGCTAGCGGACCGATAAAGGCCAGGTTCATAAGCTGGGTTGAAAACAAAGTGAAGATCGCGATCTTAACCGGCGTCTTGATGTTCTGCTGCGCGTAAAAGCCAGGCGCCAGAATCTTCACCAGGATAATTCCGAGCAACCCCACGGCGTAGGCAATCAAAGCCTGCTGGGTCATCAAGGCATCCGTTGCGCTGAATTTACCGTACTGAAATAGCGACACGGTCAAGGGCTCAGCCAATACTGCCAAGGCAACCGCACTTGGCAACACCAGCACGAAACACAGGCGCAAGCCCCAATCGAGCAACCGCGAATAGTCTTCACGGTTGGCGCTGGCGTAGGTTTTCGACAGCGCCGGCAACAGAATGGTACCCAGCGCAACACCAAGCACACCGGATGGAAGCTCCATCAAGCGATCAGCGTAATACATCCAGGAAACTGATCCTGCGACCAAAAACGAAGCAAATATGGTGTTGATAATCAGTGAAATCTGACTGACCGATACGCCAAAAATCGCTGGCCCCATTTGCTTGAGAACGCGCCATACACCGCGATCCTTAAGGTTCAGCCGCGGCAACACCAACATCCCCACCTTTTTCAGGTGCGGCAGCTGGTAAAGCAACTGCAGCACCCCACCGACCAGCACCGCCCAGCCTAGCGCCATGATCGGCGGATCAAAGTAAGGGGTCAAAAACAAGGCAAACACTATCATGCTGACATTAAGCAACGTCGGTACGAATGCCGGCACCGAGAAGCGATTCCAGGTGTTGAGCACGGCCCCGGCAAGCGAGGACAAGGAAATCAGCAATATATAAGGAAAGGTAACCCGCAAAAGATCAGTGGTGAGCGCAAAGCGCTCAGGCTCATCGGCGAAGCCCGGCGCGGATATCCACACGATCCACGGCGCTGCCAAGACGCCAAGCAAGGTCACGAATGCAAGCACCAGGGTCAGCAACCCACTGACGAATGCAATGAAGGTTCGCGTCGCCTCCTCGCCCTGCTGGGTCTTGTATTCGGCCAGAATGGGCACAAAGGCTTGCGAAAATGCCCCTTCGGCAAAAATTCTTCGCAGCAGATTCGGCAACTTGAAGGCCACCACAAAGGCGTCCGAAGCCACGCCAGCACCGAATGTGCGGGCAATAATGGTATCGCGCACAAAACCTAAAACACGCGAGACCATGGTCAGGGAACTAACGGCGGCCAGCGACTTGAGCAAATTCATGAGATAATGATTTTTCCGCATACAAGTGAGCCAGCGGACAATCCACCGGCTCACGAAGGCGTCGAGTGTAGCGGCCTGCCACTTGTCAGGCTATAGCTGGGAATCGTCATTAGTCTTGACAGACGAATACCTTCTAGGCATGATTCGCGGCCTTATTTGTTTGTAACCCCCAATTTTCGAGGAGCTTGACGGTGGCCAATACACCTTCTGCCAAAAAACGCGCAAAACAGGCTGAGAAGCGTCGTAGCCATAACGCCAGCCTGCGCTCGATGGTCCGTACCTACATCAAAAACGTTGTTAAAGCTATCGACGCTAAAGATGCTGGCCTGGCCCAAACTGCTTACACCGCAGCTGTTCCGGTCATCGACCGCATGGCTGACAAAGGCATCCTGCACAAGAACAAAGCAGCTCGTCATAAGAGCCGCCTGAATGCCCACATCAAGGCACTCAGCACTGCTGCTTAATTAGCAGACAGTTCTTGGCGTAACGCCTTAAAAAACCGGTCTTATGACCGGTTTTTTATTGCCTTAAATTTATAGATCAGCTGCGCGAGCAAGCAAATAGCGAACAAGCGTCGCGTTGTCGCGCCCTACTTGGCTGCCGGCCAAGGCATGATTGGAATCGCTGCCATCGAGTTCTGCGGACTGCCCTCGATCACCCTGTCGCTGTACACCAGATAGATAAGCGCACTGCGCTTCTCATCGAAGAAACGCACCACCTGCATGGTTTTGAATACCAGCGAAGTACGCTGCTTGAAGACCTCTTCACCCTCTTCAAGCTTGCCTATGAAGCTAATCGGCCCGACCTGGCGACAGTCAATCGAGGCGTCAGAACGATCTTCAGCCAAACCCAGGCCACCTTTGACACCGCCGGTTTTGGCACGCGACAAATAACAGGTTACGCCCTTGACCTTGGGATCATCAAAAGCTTCGACGACAATCTTGTCATTCGGCCCCAACCACTTGAAAACGGTTGATACCTCGCCAATTTCCTCCGCCGAAACCAGCACCGGCAGCATCATTAAGACACCCAGCAATCCATTTGCCACACGCATAAAGCGCCCTCCTAGACCAGTATCAAATTATCCCGATGAATCAACTCCGGCTCATCAACATAACCCAACAAGCTTTGAATCGCATCAGAGGACTGACCAATAATCTTTTGCGCCTCAAGCGCGCTGTAGTTGGCCAGGCCACGCGCAATTTCTCGACCGTCAGCAGCAACACAAACCACCATCTCGCCACGACGGAAGCTGCCTTTTACCGCACGCACACCGACAGGCAGCAGGCTCTTGCGCCCAGTCGACAACGCCTTGACGGCACCATCATCCAGAACCAGAGTCCCACGGGTCTGCAAGTGCCCGGCAAGCCACTGCTTACGCGCCGCCAACATACCGCGCTCAGGCGCCAGCAGCGTACCCAGACGCTCGCCCGACTTGAGGCGTGCCAGCACCTGCTCGATTGCACCACCGACAATAACCGTATGCGCCCCTGAGCGTGCAGCAAGCCGTGCAGCGCGCAGCTTGGTTTGCATGCCGCCACGCCCCAGAGCACCACCAACGCCACCCGCCACCGCATCCAAGGCCGGATCATCCGCCCGCGCCTCGTAAATCAGCTTGGCATTTGGGTTGTTGCGCGGATCAGCATCGAACATCCCGTCGCGATCCGTGAGGATCACCAACAAGTCAGCCTCGACCAGGTTGGCCACCAGCGCCGCCAGGGTATCGTTGTCACCAAAGCGAATCTCATCGGTAACCACGGTGTCGTTTTCATTGATCACCGGCACCACATCGAGCTCGACCAGGGTGCGCAAGGTGCTGCGCGCATTCAGATAGCGCTTGCGATCTGACAGGTCATCATGGGTCAGCAAAATTTGCGCTGTGCGCCGGCCATGATCGGCAAAGCTAGACTCCCACGCCTGGATCAGCACCATCTGGCCAATGGCAGCAGAGGCTTGCAGCTCATGCATCGCACTCGGGCGCGAGGTCCAGCCCAAGCGACTCATGCCCGCAGCCACAGCGCCAGAAGACACCAGCACCAGCTCTACACCCTGCTCACGCAATGCGACCATTTGCTGGACCCACACAGCCATTGCGGCACGATCCAAGCCGCGACCATCTGCCGTCAGCAGTGCACTGCCTATCTTCACCACCCAGCGCCGTGCGCCAGTCACCTTGTCACGCATGATTCCTCAACCCCAGCCTTGCAGCAAACCAGTCACGAAACATACAAAAACGCCGCTATTAAGCGGCGTTGATAATGGCTTAATCCCGGACGTAAAAGATTTCCGGGCCGTCGTCGTCATCTTCATCATCAAAGTCGTCTTCATCGACATCCTCGACGCTCTTGACACCCGAACGACGCAACGCACGCTGATCATCCAACGCCTGCAGACGCGCACGCGCCTCATCTTCGATGCGCTGATCCAACTCAGCCAACTCAGAGGCAAAGGCTGGATTTTCAGCGATCTTCTCAGTACGCGCCTCAAGGTAGGTCATGATGTCCTGACACAAACGCTGCGTGCCTTCGCCAGAAATAGCCGAGACTACATAGACAGGGCCTTTCCAGTCGAGACTGGCAACGATCTCTGCCACACGCTCATCACGCTCTTCCTCGAGCATCTGATCCGACTTGTTCAACACCAACCAGCGATCACGCTCAGCCAACGCCGGGCTGAACTTGGTCAACTCATCAACGATAGTGACCGCCGACTCGCTCGGATCGGTCAGATCCAGCGGCGCCATATCGACAAGATGCAGCAACAGACGCGTACGCGCCAAGTGCTTAAGGAAGCGAATACCCAAGCCAGCACCATCAGAGGCGCCTTCAATCAAGCCTGGAATATCGGCAACCACGAAACTCTTGTAGCGATCGACACTGACAACGCCCAAATTGGGGATCAGCGTAGTAAAAGGATAATCTGCAACCTTCGGCTTGGCCGCCGATACCGCACGAATAAAGGTGCTCTTACCGGCGTTAGGCAAACCCAACAGACCGACATCAGCCAACACTTTAAGCTCAAGCTTGAGGTCACGCGACTCACCCGGCTTACCCGGCGTGGTCTGGCGCGGCGCACGGTTGGTACTGGACTTGAACCGGGTATTACCCAGACCATGCCAACCACCCTGCGCAACCATCAGGCGCTGACCCGCCTTGGTCAGGTCACCAATCACTTCCTGAGTGCCCGCATCGATCACCGTGGTACCAACCGGCACACGCAGGACCAACTCTTCACCCTTACGCCCCGTGCAATCGGTGCTACCACCGTTGGAGCCACGCTCAGCATCGAAACGCCGGGTGTAACGGTAATCGATAAGCGTGTTGAGGTTCTCATCGGCCATCAAGAACACCGAGCCACCATCACCACCATCACCGCCGTTCGGCCCACCGTTTTCGATGAACTTTTCACGACGGAAACTCATACAACCGTTACCACCGTCACCGGCTTTTACAAAAATCGATACTTCATCGACGAATTTCATGAGTACGCCTCCCGCCAATACAGCGGGTTAACAACAATCAAGGAACACAGGTGCTTGCAAAATTGACCTAAGAAATCTCTGAAAAACTACTGCGCTAGATATTACTGCGTTGAAAAACTGCTCACAGCCCTAAGGCTGAACGAACTTCAGTTCGGCCCCGAAGGGGTGAGCAAAGCGAATCAAATGCTCATTTAGGACAACTAAACTGCGCTTTTTCGCATCTTTTCGCCTTGTACTCTCGTCGCTCGCTACTTTTTTCAGAAATTTTCTATGCATAAGGGCTTAATCATAAGCCTTTTATCAGGACAGTTTGGCAAGAACCCCAAGAATACAAAAACAAAAAAGCCCCGTCGCAAGGACAGGGCTTTTAACCTTGCCGCGATTAAGCCGCGACAACGCTCACGTAACGACGACCGAAGGCGCCTTTTACTTCAAACTTGATCACGCCTTCGACTTTAGCGAAGAGAGTGTGATCTTTACCCATGCCAACGCCGTAACCAGCGTGGAATTGGGTGCCGCGCTGACGCACGATGATGTTGCCTGCTTTGATAGCCTGGCCGCCATACATCTTAACGCCTAAGCGTTTGGCTTCTGAGTCGCGACCGTTGCGGGTGGAACCGCCAGCTTTTTTGTGTGCCATGAGTCAATACTCCTATAAAGGGATCAGGCTGAAATGAATCAGGCCGAAATACCGGTGATTTTGATCTCAGTGAACCACTGACGGTGGCCCTGACGCTTCATGTGGTGCTTACGACGACGGAACTTGATGATGCGGATTTTATCGTGACGACCTTGCGCCACAACTTCTGCAACAACTTTAGCGCCATCTACAACTGGTGCGCCGATTTGAACGTCGTCACCGTTGCCGATCAACAAAACGCGATCGAAAGTGACGGATTCGCCAGTGCCGATTTCGAGCTTTTCGATCTTCAGGAATTCGCCTTCGGTGACTTTGTATTGCTTGCCACCAGTAACAATTACAGCGTACATGGTATATCTCCGTTAATCCTGCTCACCCAGCTCTTTAGAGGGATAGTTATCGGCTGGCATGGCTGCTCGGGGCCGGAAAAGACGCCCTTGCAATTGCGTAAGGCAGGGAAATGCCCAGGGGGAAGTTCAGGGTGCGCGATTGTACGCAAGCTGGTAACGCCGCGCAAGCCCCCGCAACCATCGAGGCGCAGGAGGCTCATAAGCAGTTGCGCAGTATATTGATGCGACACTGCATTTTATAACAGTAATATAGCTGCGCTCAGCCTTTGTTAAGCTGTCATCCAAACACCTTTAACGGCTCAAGCGGCTCATGCCATTACCTTGACAGCCCAGAGCCCGCCGCCTAGCATGCCGCGCAACCTTCGAGGAGCACCTGCAACTGATGCAACCCCAGGCTTTCTACCGCGTGGTGGCGGACGACTTTACCGCCGTTGACGGCATTATCCGTCAACAACTTGTCTCGCGTGTACCGCTGGTAGAGAAAATCGGCGACTACATCATTTCAGCTGGCGGCAAGCGCCTGCGTCCACTCTTGGTCCTGCTTAGCGGCAAGGCCCTTGGACTGCAGGACAATAACCTGCGCCTGCTGGCTGCGACCATTGAGTTCCTGCACACCGCCACCCTGCTGCATGACGACGTGGTTGACATGTCCGACATGCGCCGTGGCCGCAGCACCGCCAATGCCCAATGGGGTAACGCCCCCAGCGTGTTGGTCGGCGACTTCCTCTATTCGCGCTCTTTCGAGATGATGGTCGAACTGGGCTCGATGCCGGTTATGAAAATCCTCTCCAAAGCCACTCGCGTGATTGCAGAGGGTGAAGTTCTTCAACTGTCGAAGATCCGTGACGCCAGCACCACTGAAGAGACCTACATGGAAGTCATTCGCGGCAAAACCGCAATGCTTTTCGAGGCCTCAACTCACAGTGCAGCCGCATTGGCCGGCGCCACGGCAGAACAGACCGAAGCGCTGCGCACCTTTGGCGACCACCTTGGCGTTGCCTTCCAGCTGGTTGACGACCTGCTCGACTATCGCGGCGACGCAGCCACCTTGGGCAAAAACGTAGGTGACGACCTGGCGGAAGGCAAGCCGACCCTGCCGCTGATCTACACCATGCGCGAAGGCACAGCCGAACAAGCCGCACTGGTGCGCCAGGCGATCCAGAAAGGCGGTATCGAGAACCTCGAAAGCATTCGCAACGCAGTCGAGGCCGCAGGCGCATTGGACTACACCGCCAAACAGGCTCGCGACTTCGCTGAACGCGCAATTGCCTGCCTGGATGTGCTGCCCGCCAGCGAATACCGCGATGCACTGGTTGAGCTGAGCCGCTTCGCTGTCGCCCGTACGCACTAACAGACTGGCAACACCCAAAAAGCCCGTCCATGTGACGGGCTTTTTAGTGCCCGACGAATAGCACTAATTGATCCTTGCTATTGTGCGAATAGGAATTATTATCATCTAACACATCAGGGAGATGAAACATGACCTATTTAATCGACGCCTGGCTAGATCGACCACAACCTTATCTGCGCATCCTCAATCGTGACACGGGTGAAGTCTGCGTAATGCTTGAGGAAGAAGCATTGGATGAGCTGCGGGACATGGGGGATTTGGATCTACACGAGCTGAGTTCGAGCGAACCCTTGGTACTCAAAGAACTGGTGCGTAACCTGTTCCTGTTCTGCTACGCCCGGGCATTGCGCCTGGATGATCAAACCCTTGCCCTGCGCAAAAAGCGCGCAATCACGCTGCGTGAACGCTATGCCAGAACACAGCAATCACGGCACTCAGCGTTTCTGAGTCCGGCATAACCGCTGCCGGACTCAGTACAGACTGGAATTACAGGACTTCGAGCAGCTCGACGTCAAATACCAGCACGCTGTGCGGCGGGATGCTGCCAACGCCTTGAGCGCCGTAAGCCAGTTCGCTCGGCACATACAGGCGCCATTTGCTGCCAGCAGTCATCAATTGCAGTGCTTCTGTCCAACCAGCAATCACGCCGCCGACTGGGAATTCAGCAGGCTGGCCGCGATCGTAGGAGCTGTCGAAAACAGTGCCGTCGATCAGGGTACCGTGATAGTGAGCACGAATGGTGTCTTCGCGGGTCGGGGTTGCGCCGTCACCTGTGGCCAACACTTCGTACTGCAGGCCAGAAGCCAAGGTGTTAACACCTTCCCGGCCAGCATTTTCAGCCAGGAACGCGATACCAGCGCCCGCTGCCGCTTCGGCTTTGGCTTGCGCCTCTGCCTGCATGACTTCACGGATCACCTTGAAGCTTGCATTCATATCAGCTTCGCTAACGCGGCTGTCTTTGCCTGCGAAAGCGTCAGTCAAGCCAGCGAGGATCGCATCCAGGCTCACGCCCGGTGGCGGATTATCACGCAGTTGACCGCCAAGTTGACGACCAATGCCGTAGCTGACGCGTGTTTCGTCAGTAGTAAGATTAAGTTCGGACATGAACTGCTCCGCTGCGGGTTTAAAAGGCCGGCAAGCCTAGCACAAAGCAATCTCTGGCTTAACCACCGCGTATAACTGTGTTGAACACTCAGGCCAATGCGCGTTATCAGCCCGCGCAACGAAAACCGCCCGCCAAGCTTAAAGCCAGGCGGGCAGAGCGCTGCATGGCGCTGAATCAGTTCTCGTGCTTGGTCAGCTTATCCAGGTAACCCATGGCAAATGCCGAGAGCACAAAAGTCATGTGGATAATCACGTACCACATCAATTTGTTGTCCGGAATGTTCTTCGCGTCCATAAACACTTTAAGCAAATGGATGGAAGAAATGGCCACGATCGACGCCGCGACTTTCATTTTCAATGAGCCGGAGTCCATCTTGCCCAACCAGCTGAGCTTTTCTTTGCCGGCGTCGATGTCCAGTTGGGAGACAAAGTTCTCGTAGCCCGAAAGCATCACCATGACCAAAAGCCCGCCAACCAGCGCCATGTCGATCAGCGAAAGAATGACCAATACCAGGTCGGCCTCAGCCATCGAAAACACGTTGGGCAGGATATGCAAGACTTCCTGGAAGAACTTGAGCGCCAGGGCCAGTAGCCCCAATGACAAGCCAAAATAGATAGGTGCAAGTAACCAGCGCGAGCTATACATCGCATTTTCAATAAAGCGTTCCATGAAGCCTCACGAGGGATAAATTGGTTCGCGATTATACCTGCGCGCCAGCGCCGTAAAAGCCCCCTGAAACACCTTGAAGACTTATTCAGCCAACTGTGGATAACTCTGTGGAGAGGCTCGGGATTAACCGCGCAAACGCAGGAGATACAAGCCTTGCCGAAAAGACCTAGGCAGCCGTTTGATCAACTTTCGGGATGGAACTGATAGTCGCCCAGATTACGGCAACGATGGCCATTCAACTGACGCAACTCAGACTGTATGTGCAAGCGCCAGATGAGCAGTTCAGGACAGCAGCCATAACCTTGATCAGCCAGGCTTTCGGCGATTCCGGCCAATACCCCTTCTGCCACAGAAGGCCCGTAGAATGGCCCTTGCGCCTTGATTACAGAAGGTTGAGACCCGGAAATACCGGCGGCGCAGATCAGCGTCCAAAGTCCATTTTCGCCGGCCAGTGGCAACACCACGCATTCGATACGCGTGACCAGACCCAAGCATTGACGTGTGAGGCAGAGACTACGCGACATCGCGGCGACCCTCTCATGATCAGGCTTACAGCCTACACCCGAAAAGCACTCATAGGGAAGTCACAGGCTTCGCTAGGCTGCCTGTGGGTAAGTGTGTGGATGAACCCGCGCCAGGCGCTTGCCGGCCAGCGTTCGAATACCGGGCTGTTTGCTCAGTACCGAACGCTATAACGACGAGGAATTACTCAGGATTTTCTGTCTTAGGTGCAACAGGTTTGGCTGGCACAGGCTTTTTCGCAGGCGGCTTTTTGGCCGACGGCGCTGGCACCGCCTTGGCGACCTTTTCGGCAAGAGCCTCAGGCTCTTTCTCTTCTTCGCCCAGATCGATTTCGGCGATCTCGCGCAGACGTTCAACCACCCGTGCGTTGACACTGCCAGTCGGAAACTGGCCCTTGTCGTTGGGCGAGCCTACATCTTCGCCGACCAACAGGCTTAGCGCTTCATCGACCTGGCGCACCGCATAAATGTGGAACTGCCCGTCACGAACCGCTTGCAGCACACGATCATCGAGCATCAAGGTGGTGACGTTGGACTGCGGAATAATCGCGCCCTGCTCGCCTGTCAGCCCACGCGCCTCACAAAGGCGGAAGAAGCCTTCGATCTTCTCGTTTACACCGCCAACGGCCTGCACTTCACCAAACTGGTTGATCGAACCGGTAATCGCAAAGCACTGTTTTAGTGGCGTGCGCGACAAGGCTGAAATCAGCGTGCAGACCTCGCCAAGCGAGGCGCTGTCGCCATCGACATAACCGTAGGACTGCTCAAGCGCGATGCTCGCAGAGATTTCCAGCGGAAACTCCTGCGCATAACGACTGCCGAGATAACCCGTCAGAATCATCACGCCCTTGGAGTGAATCGGCTGGCCCAGGTTAACTTCACGCTCAATGTCGACAATACCGGAGCCGCCCGGATACACGGTTGCCGAGATCCGTGCAGGCACGCCGAATGCAGAATCACCGACCTGCAAAACAGTCAGGCCATTGCACTTACCCACTGCCGCACCGCTGGTGTCGATCAGGATAATCCCAGCCAGCATGTCATCGATAATCCGCGCAGAGACGCGTCCCGTGCGGGTAGCCTTGGCTTTGAGCGCGCGCTCGATGTGGCCGACATCGGTCACGGTTTCACTGGCAAGCTGACGGATAAAATCAGCCTCGCTGACCAACTGGAACAAATCACCAATGCGTGCCGACAAGCGGCCTTGATGTTCTGCCAGCCGGGCACTGAAGGTCGCCAGGCGAGCCACCGCTGCCGCAGTCAAGGGCGCCATGCCCTCTTCTGAGGTGCGGGTTTTCATCAACTGGGCGAACTGCTCCAGGCTCTCATCGGCCAAGGGAATGTCCTCGTCGAAATCGACCAGCACGCGGAACATTTCCTGGAAGTCTGGATCATGGTCCTGCAACGCGTAATACAACTGGCGCGCACCAATGATGATGACTTTGATCTGTAGCGGAATAACCTGCGGGTTAAGGCTGACGGTGGCAATCCGGCCAAGATCGCCCAGCGGCGACTCCATCTTCAGTTGCCGCGAATGCAGGGCCCGCTTCAGCGCGTCCCAGACAAAGGGCTCGCTGAGCATTTTCTCGGCTTCAAGAATCAGGAATCCACCGTTGGCGCGGTGCAACGCCCCCGGACGCAGCTGACGATAACTAGTGTACAGCGCGCCTTGGTCATTGTTGTATTCAATGCGGCCGAACAGGTTGTCGTAAGTCGGATGTGGCTCGAAAACAACCGGAGCACCGCCGTCGACGTGATGACCAACCACCAAACTTGGGCAGTATTGCTCCTCAAGCAATTTGCGGGTTTGCGCGTCAACCTTCTCAACATCAACCAGCTGCTCAACGACGGTTTTCAGCAAATTGACCTGCACTGCCTGGAGATAAGCGCAAATCTCGGCGTTTTCGGCATATTTCTCTGAAAGGGGCGATAACAGCGGCTGCAGGGCAACAGTGATGGTTTCTTCGTTCAACTGACGCAGTTGATTGCTCGACTCGCGCTTCCACTGCGGCAAACTGGCCAGTTCTTCGTTCAAGCGCTCCTCAAGCATTGCGATATCGAGGTGAAAGCGCTCGCGATCGGCTTCTGGCAGTTGCGCAAATTCGGCTTCATCCAATGCCTTACCTTCAAGCATGGGGGTGAAGGCAATGTTGCTACTGTCGCGATAAAGCGCGATGCCTTTTTCCAGTGACAGGCGTTCGATTACATCCAGCGCCTGGTCGTAACGCTTGTTGAAGGCGCGATCGATGGCGCTCTTCTTCTGCTGATACGAAGGGTGTTCGAACACTGCCGGGAATGTCGCCAGCAGGTTGTCGATCAGCAGGTTGATATCGGCAATAAACTCGCCAGCAGAACCGGCGCTTAACTCAAGCACGCGAGGCTCACGCGGCTCGTCAAAATGATTGACATACACATGGTCGGCAGGCGTATCCATGCGCTTGCCTTCAGCCTTGAGGTAACGCTGCACAAAGGAGAAGCGGCCGGTACCGGGTTCGCCCATGACAAACACGTTATAACCGGGACGCGGCATCGCCACGCCAAACTGCAGAGCTTCTACTGCACGTTCCTGGCCCAAAATACCGCGAAATGGCTCCAAGTCATCTGTGGTCGTAAAGTTAAACTGCTCAGGAGCAAAAGGACGGGTTAGAGCATCAGGCGCTAGCCGCAATTGGGTAGCAACAGAATCAGGCATTGGAGATCCTTGTACGGAGGGCACATACGATGGAAATAATCGCCGCTTCGGACGCTGATCACAAGCTAAAGCAGCGGATCGGCGCCGACTAATTTTGATCTGGGCTTATTTGCCAGGCTCAATCACCGATTGCGCTTTACTCAGCGCACGCCAGGCAATAAACAGCAGTCGGCAACACTTGCAGTCGAGCCGGCTCAATGGGCGCGGCGCACTTCAGGCACTGGCCATAGGTGCCTTCAGCCAGGCGAAGTTTGGCCAGACCGACCGCATGCCGACCCTCTTCCGCCTCTGCCAGCAAGGCCTCAAGCACCTCATCGTTCTGGCGCTGGGCAGCCTGCTCGGTAAAATCCGGCGAGTGACTGCCGGATAAAGTTGCCCGAATAGCTGCCGCCCGCGCGTTGTACTCGTTGAGTAATGCATCGAGCAACGCAGATGGATCGAAGTCGGTCATGGCAGATTCCTCGCAGATCACCTACATACAGTGTGTGTCTTTATTGGGAAACCTGCACCTTGCAATGCCCTAATTTAAATAGATCGTTGCGATCTGGATCCAGAACCTTGACACCAGCGACCAGCATCGCCAAAGCTCCTGTCTGACTTTTCGTATAAGAATCTAAACATTGAAACGGATTTTGGCAGTCTTGGCGGTGTCTTGCTGCGCAGCGCTACACGCCGCCCCGAATATTCCTGAAGCGCAGTTGCAAGCATTAGCCACGCAACCCTTCTGGATATCCCTGGGTCACTATGAAACCGGCAAGCTCGGTGGCTGGCGCAGCTATATCGATGATAAGGACTTCTTCATCGCCAGCAATGGCGATAGCGATCCTGCGGCTGAGCTCAGTGCCACCGTCAAAGCGCTGTACGCACCGGCTTCCCTGGCCGACCAGCATGCCCAGTGCAAGTACCCTGCGCGTACTCGCTGGCTGGGCGAACAGCTTGCCCTCACTGACCTGCCAAAACCGCAGTGCCAGAAATACAGCGAGTGGATGAAGGAAGTCTCGCCCAACAGCACCGTACTGGTGTTCCCAGCTGCCTATCTGAACAGCCCATCCTCAATGTTTGGCCACACATTGCTGCGCATCGACCAGGCCGACGTCGACAGCAACAACACCGCCCTGCTCAGCTACGCGCTCAACTTCGGAGCCTTTATCGAGGGCATGGACAACAGCATGCTCTACGCCTGGAAAGGTCTGATGGGCGGCTACCCTGGCTTTTTCGCAGTCGTGCCTTACCGGGAAAAACTGGCGGAATACCGCAGCCTGGAGAACCGCGACCTGTGGGAGTACCGGCTCAACCTGACCCCGGAAGAAACCCGGCGCATGATGGAGCATGTCTGGGAGCTCAAGGATATCGAGTTCGACTATTTCTTTTTCGATGAAAACTGCTCATACCGCTTGCTTGAATTACTTGAAGTTGCGCGGCCCGGTATCGAGTTGACGGATGATTTCCCAATTACAGCCATTCCAACCGACACAGTGCGGGCAGTCGAAGATGCAGGGCTGATTGAACGCATTGACTACCGCCCATCCCGTGAGCGCGAGTTGCTTGGCCGCGCCGTACAGCTCACTGATGACGAACAACAGTGGGTGCTGCGCCTGGCAGCCGATCAATCCGCACTGGATGATCCTGCATTTGCGCAACTCCCCGAAAAGCGCCGGGCATTGATTCAGGATGGCGCATTCCGCTTGCTGCGCTACCAGTCCACCAGCGGTGAACGTGACAAAACAACTGCTGCACGCAGCTTTAATCTACTCAAGGCAATTAATCAGAACCCGCCGCCGCTGCTCGACCTTGCGCGTCCCGACTTGCCAGAAGACGGACACGAGTCGCGTACCTGGCAGTTGGGTGCCGGTAGCCGCGACGATAAAGCCTTTGCCGAATATGGCTTGCGCATGGCGTATCACGACCTTAACGATAACCTCTATGGTTTTCCCATAGGCGCACAGATTGAGATCGCCCAGCTGAAGCTGCGCCAGTATGAGAATAACCACTGGCAGTTACAGCAACTCGACCTGGCCAAAATTCGCTCGCTAACGCCGCGCAATGAACTGCTGCAACCTTGGTCATGGCAGGTTTCAGGCGGCGCGGAACGCGTCTCAGGCAAGGATGACGACGAATCCCTGGCAACCTATTTGACTGGCGGCGGTGGCGGTACCTGGCAACTGACCGACAATGCCATCGGCTTTGCATTGGCCACTGCACGTGTTGAAAACAATCGCGACTTTGCCGCCTTTGTCGCCCCTGCCGCCGGATTTAATACCGGGCTGTTGTGGCGCAACCCACTGGGCAACCTGCTCCTGGAGGGCAAGGCTGACTATTTCTATAACGGTGAAATTCGTCGCAGCATCAACCTGACCCAACAGTGGGAGATATCACGCGACCTTGGCCTGCGCTTCAGCGCAGCACGTGATTTCAGCCACCTGAGCACACCGCAAAACACCCTGATGCTGGAACTCAAGTGGTACAACTATTGAGAGCCACTAGCGGGGAGATGAGGCACCTCATCCCCCCGCGAGGTTGTGTCCATCCTTAGGGGCCGCAACGCGAAGCTTGACCACCATCGCTAAGCACACAATCACATTTGCCCATGCAACTGGTGGGTGAAACCAGCAGTCCATCCTGTCGCTTACCAATAGCCCAGGATTTTCCACCAAAAGGCACCGACTCCCCCCCAGACAACCAGGTTGGCGATGCTCATGATCAGCCCAGCGATCCACCAGCGCCCAAGACTCACATAGCCTGAGCCAAAGACAATTGGCGCAGTCCCGGTCGCATAGTGGGTCAACGACATCATCAGGGATGACGAGAACGCCAAGATCAAGGCCAAGAGTAATGGCGGCGCGCCCAAGGCAATCCCTGCAGCCAGAAAAGCTGCGTACATTGCAGTGATATGCGCTGTGGTGCTGGCAAAGAAATAATGCGAGTAGAAGTACACCAGCACCAGCAAGGCGATGACTCCAACCCAGCCTAGCCCGAATGACCCAATTTCTTGCTGGATCACCCCAGAAAACCAGCCGATCAAGCCTAACTTGCCAAGAAAGCTGGCCATCATGACCAAGGCAGCAAACCAGGTAATGGTGTCCCAGGCGGTCTTTTCTTTAAGGATGTCTTCCCAGGTCAGGACGCCCGTCACCAACAATATCGAAAGCCCCAAAAGCGCAACTGTGGTGGCATCGAACTTCCAGGCATCACCAAATACCATTGCGGGCACGCCTGCCCAGAGCAACAACAGCAAGGCAAACACAGCCAGCATGATCTTCTCCGGGCCTTTAAAACCACCCAGCTCCTCCAGCTTTTGCTTGGCAAACAGCGTGGCATTCGGCGTTTGCTTTAGCTCTGGCGGGAAACAGACATAGAGAATCAGCGGCATCAGTAGAATCGCCACCAGCCCCGGCAGCAAGGCCGCCAATGCCCACATGGCCCAGGAAATCTCGATATGGCTGCCGGTGCCCTTGGCAATCAAGCTGACAATCAGGGGGTTGGGTGCCGTGGCGGTAATAAACATCGCCGAGGTAATAGGATTGGCGTTGTAGTTAACCAGGGCCAGATACTCGCCGACTTTCCTTTCAGTGCCCTGCTCCGCCGAGGAACCAAAGCTGCTGGCGATGGCGCGCATGATGGGGTGCATAATGGCCCCGCCCCTGGCCGTATTGCTTGGCGTGATTGGCGCCAGGGTCAACTCTGAAAGCGCCAGCGCGTAGCCGATGCCTAGAGTGCGCTTGCCAAATATCGAAATGAAGTAATAGGCGATACGGTTGCCCAGGCCAGTCTTGATCAGCCCCCGCGAGATCATGATGGCAATACCAATCAGCCAGATCAGCGAATTGGAAAACCCGCTCAAGGCATCTTTGATCGCAACACTTGGCTTATCACTGGTCACCCCGGTGATCGCCACCAGCATGATGCCAATCATCGCAAGCGCGCCTATCGGCATTGCCTTGCCGATAATACCGGCAATAGTGCCGATAAAGATCGCCAACAAATGCCAAGCCTCGGGCGTTACCCCTTGAGGGACAGGAATAACAAACCAAATCAACAGGGCAATGGTTAAGGCGATTAACGCCGGTATGGGTTTCATGGTTGCTCCTTAGCGGATCGAGCTGAACCTGTGGCGCGCTTGAAAATATAGCTGCTCAGGGACTGCGTGCGACAAAGCTGCTGTTGCAGAGGGTTGCAAAGCATTATCGGAGTGTTGACTGATCGCCTTAGTGCTCCAGGTCAAGTGCATACAGATCAAGCCTTTCCTGCGAACACTCACCCAAGACAGGTGGCGAGGCTGACGAAGGCGCCTATGATTAAGGCATATCCATACCCGCTAGAAGGACCCTATGCACAAACTCTTAGCTCTCAGCTCGCTGCTGACGCTGTTTCTGGTGAATTACAGCAGTGCAGCTGAAGTACCCGAGGCCGCACAAAGCTGTGTTGTCTGCCATGGCGCGCAAGGGGAAGGCACATCACAAGGCCCTAGACTTGCCGGACTCTCCAGTAATTACATGAACGCACAAATAGAACATTTCATTTCTGGTGATAGGAACAACGTGGTCATGACATTAATGGCGCAGAGTTTGGTCGACCTCAATGTCCGCCAACAAGCGTTGGACTAATACGCCAAACAGGGCACAGCGCCGAAGCTGCAAAAGCGCGGTGATGTGCTCAATCAGTCGGGGGCGGAAAAGCTCTATTACCAAGGCGACCTGCATCGTTTGCTGCCCGCCTGTTACAGCTGCCACGGCCCATCAGCGGTTGGCGGCGGTCTGTTTCCACGTTTAGCAGGGCAACAAAGCAGCTACCTGAAAGAGCAGTTGATCGCTTGGAAAAAAAATGAACGTAGCGGTGACCCGGACAACACCATGGGCCACATCGCCAGCAAGCTAAAAGACAGCGAAATTCAGGCCTTGGCCGACTATCTGTCAGCCATCAAGTAGAGGAGCAACCAATGCCTATCCAAAAAGCGTGGCTGTTCTTGTTACTGGCTGGCAGCGGCCTTGCCAACGCCGAAAGTCAAATGGCCGACATGCAGGACGAAATCCCGGCACAGCCAAAAGCCGCAAACCTGAGTTATTTCCAAACACGCGACCTGAGCAAAATCCCTGAAGGTGAGTTCGGCGATAAAATCCGCAAAGGCTACGAACTGTTCGTTAACACCCAGCAACTCAAAGGCAAATACGTAGGCAACCAGCTCAACTGCACCAATTGTCACCTGGATGCGGGCAGCAAAGCCTATGCAGCGCCAATGTGGGCGGCGTACTTGGCATACCCGGCATTTCGTAAGAAAAATAACAAGGTCAGCAATTTTGCGGAACGCATCCAAGGTTGCTTCAACTTCTCAATGAACGGTAAAGCCCCTGCAGCCGACTCACCTGAACTGGTCGCGCTCTCGGCCTACTCTTACTGGCTGCTGATGGGCGGATTGCTCGACATGTTCGGCATGCAAGACAAGCCCGTGCCCGAGATGAGTGACGCCGCCGTGCAGCAAGGCGGTAATGTGGACACATTCAAATTGCCTGGGCCCTTGACCGACAAGGTCAAGCTCGATGGACGCGGGCATATGCCAGGGCGCGCTTTTGCAGCGCTCGAAAAACCTGCACACACACCGTCACCTGAACGAGGCGCCAAGGTCTACAGCCAACACTGTGCCTTGTGTCACGGCGCTGAAGGCCAAGGCACGGTGATGGCAGATGTACCAGTTATTCCAGCATTATGGGGGGCACAGTCCTATAACTGGGGCGCGGGCATGCACCGGGTTAATACCGCGGCGACCTTTATCTTCGAGAACATGCCGCTGGGCAAGGCCGTACAGCTCACCCCTCAGCAAGCCTGGGACGTAGCGGCCTATATGAACAGCCGTGAGCGCCCGCAAGACCCGCGCTTGATCGATGATGTAGCGACAACTGCCAAACAGTTCCACGCTGATGATGACGGCTATTACGGCAAAGAACTTGATGGCAGCGTCCTGGGCAGCCAAGCCTTCCCGGCAACTACAGTTGAATAAGCCTTTGTGACAGATGCAAAAATGCCGGCGCCACTTACAGCGCCGGCATTTTATTGTGTTGCACTGAACCTGGCTTAACTACGCCGGCTGGAGCGTGAACGCAGCTTGTAGCGATCACCGGGATGTATCAACCGCGCGTAGCTGACCAAATGCTCATCCGACCAGGTGCGACGAACCATGCTCAGGCACGGCGCAGCGGTGTCGATATCCAGCCACTGGGCAGTTTGATTGTCGACCAACAAGGCTTCGACAACATGCTCAACATCTGAAATCGGGCAGTTAGCGACCAACACCTCATTGGGCGTTTTTTGCGAAAAGTCGGTTTGCAGGTAATCAGGCACCCAACGTGGGTTAACAAAACGGTCTTCGAGCTGAATCGGCACGCCACTTTCACGGTGGACCAGAATCGTGTGGAACACCTCGGTGCCAAGACGCACACCCAGACGCAGCGCCACTTCATCATCCGCCTCAATGGCTTCACAGCGGATCACATCATTGCTGTAAGCATGGCCGCGACTGATGACTTCGGTGGCGATATTGAGCACCTCATGCAGGGACGACTCAGCCTTGCGGTCGGTAACAAAGGTGCCCAGCCCGGCTTGGCGGATCAGATAACCCTTTTGCACCAGATCACGAATAGCCTTGTTCGCCGTCATTCGGCTTACGCCAAAGTCGCGGGCTAATTGCTCCTCGGGGGGAATTTGATGATGAACCGGGTATGCCCCGCTGCTGATGCGCTCCAGCAGGTGCTCCTCAATGACACGATAACGTGGGGTCTTGCTGGCCACGTAGATTCCTTTGTGTGGGGGCGTCGTCCTAATAATACAGGTCGCTACAGATTAGGACGAGCCACCTGCACCGGCCCGTCCAATCTGGAGCAACTTTTCCTCTCTAGCCTTGCGATGGCAATAGGTTAGCGGGCATCAGGCCAGACAGCACGCGCTGCTTGAGCAGTTCGTCAGCGGCGGCGATATCGGGTGCGAAAAAGCGATCCTCGACATAATAAGGCACTGCATCGCGCAACAGCTTACGCGCTTGCTCCAACACCTCGGAGCTTTTCATTCCTGCGCGGAAATCCAGGCCCTGACACGCACCCAGCCACTCAACCGCCAATACGCCACGGGTATTGGCGGCCATTTCCCACAAGCGCTTGCCAGCGGCGGGCGCCATCGACACGTGATCTTCCTGGTTGGCCGATGTTGGCAAGCTGTCGACACTGTGCGGATGGGCCAATGCCTTGTTCTCGCTGGCGAGTGCCGCAGCCGTCACCTGAGCGATCATAAAACCTGAGTTGACGCCGCCATTGGCCACCAAAAACGGCGGTAACTGCGACATATGCTTGTCCATCATCAGCGAGATGCGCCGTTCACTCAACGCACCGACTTCAGCAATGGCCAGCGCCAGGTTATCCGCCGCCATGGCCACCGGTTCAGCGTGGAAGTTACCACCCGAAATCACGTCGCCTTCGGCGGCAAACACCAGCGGATTATCCGACACTGCATTGGCCTCAACCGCCAGCACCTCGGCGGCCTGGCGCAACTGCGTCAAGCAAGCGCCCATGACCTGCGGCTGACAACGCAGCGAGTATGGGTCCTGTACTTTGTCGCAGGCCTCATGCGAACGCCCGACTTCACTGCTCGACTCAAGCAGGTAGCGATAAACCGCCGCCGCATCAATCTGCCCACGCTGGCCACGCGCCTGGTGGATTCGCGCATCAAACGGCGCACGTGAACCGAGCATCGCTTCAACACTCAAGGCGCCACACACTGAAGCCGCTGCGTACAGATCCTCTGCCTCAAACAGGCCGCGCAACGCATAAGCGGTGGAAACCTGAGTGCCATTGAGCAGCGCCAGCCCTTCTTTTGCCGCGAGCGTCAGTGGCTCCAATCCGGCAACCGCCAGCGCCTCTTTGGCTGGCAGCCATTCGCCGCGATATCGAGCCTGGCTTTCGCCCAGCAGCACCAGCGACATATGCGCCAATGGCGCGAGGTCACCGGATGCGCCCACCGAGCCCTTGAGCGGAATATGCGGATAAACCTCGGCATTGATCAGCGCCAGCAACGCATCAATGACCTTGCGCCGGATACCCGAGAAACCACGCGACAGGCTGTTGACCTTGAGCAACATGATCAAACGCACCATGGCGTCATCCAGGGGCTCCCCAATACCGGCGGCATGGGAAAGCACTAGCGAGCGCTGCAGGTTTTCCAAATCTTCAGTGGCAATGCGGGTCTGCGCCAACAAGCCAAAACCTGTGTTAATACCGTAGGCGGTGCGGCCCTGATTGAGAATGCCCTGCACGCAGGCCACGCTGTTTTCAATGTCTTGATCTGCACTGCTATCAAGCGCGACCTGTTGTGCTTGCTGACAAAATCGACGCAATTGGGCGAGGTTCAGCTGGCCCGGTACCAAGGTTAAAACAGACATAAGGGTATCCACTCAAAGATCGAAATTCGGCAGCGCCTGACGCAAGGCGAACAGCGTGTTAAGGTCGCGCAGCACTTCATAGGTATGACGAATATCCTGATACAAGGGATGTTCTTCTTCATAGCTGGCCACCAGCTCACGCAGCAAGCCCCAGGCACAACCAGTGCCTTGGCCGAATGGCCGGACTTCAATAAAGTCGAACGCCTGGGCAGCCAGCAGATACTCGATCGCCAGTATGTAAAACGCATTTTCAATGGCTTTATCCAGCTTCAACGCCGCACTTTCACCCAGGCTCAGGTGGTCTTCTTGCAGCCCGGAAGTCAGGAAGTTATCGGTCACGGCCGGCAATGCCAGGCGCTTGTTATCCGCCACCAGGGAAGCCGCGCTGTATTGCGCGATCATCATCCCGGATTTCACCCCGCCACCCTTGGTGAGAAACGGCGGTAGCTTGTTGGCCTGCGGCGTGACCAAACGGTAAGCCCGGCGCTCAGAGATGCTGCTCCACTCACACACCGCAATGGTCAAGAGATCGCACGCCATCGCGACCGATTCGCCGTGGGGGTTGGCCTGGGAAATAATCCGATATTCAGCGCCTTCCTTGACCACCAGGGGGTTGTCGGTGGCCGAGTTGAGCTCGTCACTGACCTGGCGTGCGGCATGCTCCAGCTGGTCACGGCAAGCGCCGTGTACTTGCGGGATTGCGCGCAGGCTCAAGGCATCTTGCAGGTGTGTGCCCTGGCTCTTGGCTACCACTTCGCTGCCTGCCAACAACTGGTGCAGGTTGGCCATGGTCTGCTGCATGCCAGCATGGGTTTTACGCTGGATGGCAGCAAAGCTGATCGCATCGAACTGGCAGCCCAAGGCTTCGAAACTCATCGCCGCGACCACATCTGCGCAGCTCGCCAGGTGATAAGTGTCGGCCAGGGTCAAACAGGCCAGGCCGGTCATCGCTGGCGTGCCGTTGACCAGGCACAATCCGTCCTTGGGACCCAGCTCGACGGGCTGCATGTCGATACTGGCCAATGCCTGGCTGGCCGTGACAATCTGCCCGGCAAACTCCACATCACCAATGCCCAATAGCGCCAGGCCAATGTGCGCCATGTGCGACAGGTAGCCAACCGAGCCTTGGCCCGGCACCACCGGCGTGATGCCCTGGTTGAGCAAATTCAGCAGGCCCTTGACCACATCGGCGCTCACCCCGGAATAACCGTGGCTATAGTTAACCACCGCGCAGCACATAATGGCCCGCACCTGCTCACTGCGCAGCGGTGAACTCACCCCGCAGGCGTGGCTCATCAGCGTATGCCGCGATAGTTTGCTCAGCTCGCTCGGGGCAAATACCACGTCACACAAAGCACCAAGCCCGGTGTTGATGCCGTAGTGTGGTTTGCTTGAGTTAGCAATTGCCAACACGGCTTCACGGGCCTCATTAACCCGCATCCAACGATAGGCCGACAACTCCATGCGCGCACCATGACGCGCAACGTTGACCACATCAGACCAAGTGACCGGCGCCTCGCTCAGCAATACATCAGGCAATAGGTTGTTCATTTACCACCCCTAACTGCTCGCGACTGACAGGCTCTTGGCTGTCCAGTGTTTCTTTCTTGAACACGAACACCCGAGCTGCCGAAGCCGCGATAAGGATAAACAGGAACAATACGGTGAAACCGCCCGCAGCGGCGAGGTACTTGATGCCATCGACCCCCTGCGCGCCACCACCGAATGCAACCATGATGAAAGCAATCGCACTGATCGAAAGCCCCCAGATAATTTTCTGCGACTTGGGCGACTCTTCATCCGCACGAATGTTCTTGGTGCAGATCGAGGCGATGGTCGAGGTCATGGAATCCGCTGCAGTGGCGAAAGAAATAATCAAGGTAAAGATCGCCAAAGGCACCAGCAAACCTGACATCGGCAAGTGCTGCAAGAAGCCCCACAAGCCAGCTACAGCGCCGTGATCGGTAATCACCTTGATCAAGTCGAGGCTGCCATCGAGCTGCCACTTGATCGCAGAGGCACCCCAGATTGCGAACCAGACCATGCCGAACACCGAAGGCAAGATCCAGTTGATGATCAGGAACTGGCGCAGCGTGCGACCGTATGAAATACGCGCCAGGAACAAGCCCATCAGCGGCGCATAGGCAATCCAGATTGACCAGTCGTACATGGTCCACCAGGTCACCAGCGCCTCGCCGCCAGATTCCTTGGTGTCGAACGACCAGAGGAAAAAGTTATCCAGCCAGTAACCGATCGAAGTCACCGACAGATTGAAGATATAACTCAAAGGCCCGACGATCAGCAGAATCACCACGAAGGCGTAGAAGATATAGGCGTTGATCGAGGACAAAAACTGAATGCCACGCTTGAGCCCGGACAGCGCCGAAGTGACAAACACCGCCGTAATCACTAGCGACAACAGCAACCAGGTCATGGGGCTTGATTGAATACCGTACTGCGATTCAATCCCCGAGCTGATCAACGCCAGGCCCGCACCCAGCGACGAGGCCAGGCCCAGCGCGATCGCCAGCACCGAAACAATATCAATCAACGATTTAACCAGCGGCCGCTGATTATGCGCCCCTATTACCGGCGACAGGGTTGAGGCAATGGAAAAGTCTTTTTTCCGGTTGTAATGCATGTAGGCGATCATCAAGCCGACAATCGAGTACATCGCGTAGGGAATGAAACTCCAGTTATGGAAACAGCGCGCCAAGGCAAAAATCGCGGCTTCTGCGCTGCCTGGGGCAAACGACTGATTGGCAATTTCGCCATAGATGTTGCCCAGATAAATGATGGGTTCATTGACGGAGTAAGTCACCACGCCAGTCGCAATTCCGCCAGTCAGGGCCATCGCAAAATTCGAGGCCATTGAGAATGTCGGTTTTGCATTGGCACCACCAAGACGGATATCGCCAGCCTTGGAGAAGAAGATATAAGCCACAAGGCCCAGCACCGAAATCGCTAACAACTGGTACAGCCAAGCGAAATCCGAGAGCGAAAAATAGAAGACGTCCTTGGCCACTCGGACCAACATCTCGTTGTTAAACAAACCGACCGCTACCGCGATGACAACGACCAGGAAAGTCGGGATAAAAACACTACGATTCAGGCTTTTTTGACTATTGGAGTGCATTGTTGTCTGCCTTATGGGTGTTGCATCCATTACCCAGCCACTGTCACCAGTGGCTGGGGCCTAACACTTAGCGGTTGCCTAGCATAGGTAAATCAAGCCCCTGCTCCCGCGCGCAATCAGCGGCAATATCATAACCAGCATCGGCATGACGCATGACCCCTGTGCCCGGATCGTTACGCAAAACCCGGCCCAGTCGCGCACGCGCTTCTGGCGTGCCATCCGCCACGATCACTACACCGGAGTGCTGCGAATAACCCATGCCGACACCGCCGCCGTGGTGCAACGACACCCAGGTCGCACCGCCAGCAGTATTCAACAGGGCGTTAAGCAACGGCCAGTCAGACACCGCATCGGAGCCGTCGAGCATGCTTTCGGTTTCGCGGTTAGGGCTGGCGACCGAACCAGAATCGAGGTGATCCCGGCCAATGACTACAGGCGCCTTCAACTCGCCGCTGGCGACCATGTCATTAAAGGCTTGGGCCAGGCGGGCACGATCCTTCAAACCAACCCAGCAAATACGCGCAGGCAAACCCTGGAAGCTGATGCGCTCACGCGCCATGTCCAACCAGTTATGCAGGTGCTTGTCGTCCGGGATCAGTTCCTTGACCTTGGCATCGGTCTTGTAGATGTCTTCCGGGTCACCGGACAGTGCAACCCAGCGGAACGGCCCAATGCCCTGACAGAACAGCGGACGAATATAAGCGGGTACGAAACCGGGGAAGTCGAACGCATTGTCGACGCCCTCTTCCAGCGCCATCTGGCGAATGTTGTTGCCATAGTCGAAGGTTGGAATGCCCATCTTCTGGAAGGCCAACATTGCGTTCACATGCTCGGCCATCGACTGCTTTGCGGCCTTGACCACCGCATCGGCATCGGTCTGGGCACGGTCGCGATACTCTTCCCAGGTCCAGCCTTTTGGCAGGTAACCGTTAAGTGGATCATGGGCGCTGGTCTGGTCGGTGACCATGTCCGGACGCACGCCACGGCGCACCAATTCCGGAAGAATTTCAGCCGCATTGCCACACAGCGCAATGGAAATGGCCTTGCCTTCAGCGGTGTATTTGCTGATGCGCGCCAAGGCGTCATCCAGGTCTGTTGCCTGCTCGTCGACATAGCGGGTTTTCAAACGGAAATCGATACGGCTCTGCTGACATTCGATATTCAGCGAGCAGGCTCCCGCCAGCGTTGCCGCCAATGGCTGAGCGCCGCCCATGCCGCCCAAACCTGCAGTGAGCACCCAACGCCCGCTGAGGTTGCCATCGTAGTGCTGGCGACCGGCCTCGACGAAGGTTTCGTATGTGCCCTGGACGATGCCTTGCGAGCCAATGTAGATCCAGCTACCGGCGGTCATCTGGCCATACATGGCCAGGCCCTTGGCATCGAGCTCGTTGAAATGCTTCCAGGTCGCCCAATGTGGCACCAGGTTGGAGTTTGCGAGCAATACACGCGGTGCGTCGGCGTGGGTTTCAAATACCCCCACTGGCTTGCCCGACTGGATCAGCAGTGTTTGGTTGTCTTCAAGACGGGTCAGCACCTCGACGATCTTGTCGTAGCATTCCCAGTTGCGGGCCGCACGACCAATACCGCCGTAGACCACCAGCTCATTCGGGTTCTCAGCCACTTCCGGGTCGAGGTTGTTCATCAACATGCGCAGCGGCGCTTCGGTCAGCCAGCTTTTGGCGGTCAGTTTGCTGCCACGTGCAGCGCGGATTTCAGTGTCACGGAAGAGGCTCATAACAGGCTCCTTTGAAGTAGCGTCAAGGCTTAAATAAGGTTGAGTGAGTGCACCAGGTAGGCCAGCGCGATGCTGAATACCAGGCTTAAAACGGTGCGTTGCAGCCAGACCAACAACAGGTCGCGCAAGCGCAGGGGAATCCGCGTGGCAAGCACACAGGGAATAGATGCAGAGAGAAACAGCACGCTGCTGACCGAGACGATAGCGACGACAAACTTGACCATCACCTCGGCATCTTTAAGCAGTATTGCGGGGAGAAACATTTCGGCCAGACCCGAGGCAATAGCACCGGCAACCTGCATTGGATCGCTCACGCCAAGCAGCCAGGTCAGCGGATAAAACAGCACGCCCAAGGCATCGAAAATGGGGGTGTATTTGGCGGCCAGCAAACCCAGCAAGCCCACTGCCAGAATGCTTGGCAAAATGGCTGCCGTCATGCGCAGACCATCAACGAAGGTTTCACGCAGCGACAGCCACAAGGCCGGTGCCTGGCTGGCTTGGGTCAGGCCGGCGTTCCAGGCACTGGCAATACGGCTTTCCCCCGCCTTGAGTTCTGGCTCAGGCGTACTCTCGTCCGGCAGCTTCGACAGCGGATAGATGCGCGCGCTAACCGCCGTCACGCTGAAGGTGACCAGCATTGCGCTCCAGAAATACAGGTTCCAGCTGTCCATCAGGCCGAGCGTCTTGGCGATGATGACCATAAATGGCGCCGACACGGTGGAGAAGCCCGTAGCAATGATTGCCGCTTCGCGCAGGCTGTAATGACCCTGTTGATACATGCGATCAGTAATCAGCAACCCCACCGAATAGCTGCCGACAAAGGAGGCCACCGCATCAATCGCCGATTTGCCCGGCGTGCGCCAGATGGGACGCATGACCGGCTGCATCAAAACACCGATCAATTCGAGCAGGCCAAAACCGATCAGAAATACCAGCGCCAGCGCGCCCAGCGGCACGATCAGGGCGAGGCTCAACACCAGTTTTTCGAACAGAAATGGCAGCATGCCCGGCGCATACAAGGCTTGCGGGCCAAGTTCCAGCAGATAGGCAACACCGACCAGCAGACCAAACACCTTGAGCACACTGAACACCGTTGTGGTCAGGTCTTTGCGCCAGCTACCACTGAGCCAGGGCTGTAGCGCGCCGTAGAGCATAAACAACAACGCGATACCGATGACCAGCGGCCGCGCATGGGCTTGCAAGGCGCTGGCGGCATGATCAAGAAGAATGGTTGAGCGCCCACCGATGCTGAACGGCACAAAAAAGATCAACAGCCCAATCAGGCTGTAACCCAGCAGGCGCGCCAAGGCTCGTGACTTGGAAACGCCTGTCGTTAGCGACAGTTGTTCACTCATGACAACGCCCCTGCAACGAACCACAATCCAGCATCATCTAGGTTAGCGAAAACACTCATCGGATCATTCCTCACTGTTGTTTTTGTTGGAGAAATAGCTGTGTTGGGCCTGTGCGTCAGCCAGTCAGTGACAGCAGGTGAATCAACCGCGCCGCCACCCGTGCGGTGCGAGTGTCGATGTCATGGTTGGGGTTCAACTCGGCCAGGTCTGCAAGACGTAACTTGCCGCTGTCGCGGATCAACTCCAGCAAGGGTTCAAGCAAGGCCAACGGCACGCCTCGCGCTGCCGGAGCGCTCACACCAGGAGCTTCACACGCTGGCAGCACGTCGATATCAATGGTCAGGTAGATAAGGTCGCAGTCATCGATAAACCCCTGCACATCCGCTGCAATCTCAGCGAGGCTGTCGTGACGCATTTGCCGGTCTTCACGCACCAAAACATCCAACGCCTGCGCACGCTGAAAAAGCGCGCGAGTATTGCTCGCCCGGCTCACGCCAAGGCAGGCATAGCGAAACGGCCAATTGCGCTGCGCGCATTGCTCGGCAATTTGCGCGAATGGCGTGCCCGATGAGCGCACAAATGCAGGGTCACGCAGGTCAAAATGGGCATCGAAATTAATGATGCCAATGCGCGGCGCAACATCCTCAGCCATGTGCTGCGCAAGGCCTTGCCAGCTGCCAAAAGCAACCTCATGGCCGCCACCCAACACAATCGGCAAGTGCCCGGCGTCGAGCAATGCCGCAACGTTAGCGCCCAAGCGTTCCTGCGCCGCCTCAAGATTATCATCGGCGCAAACCACATCTCCGGCATCAAAAGCCGGGCCGCTGCGGTGCCAGGCCAGGTTCGCCAACGCCTTGCGAATGGCTTGCGGGCCAGCGGCGGCGCCGACGCGACCATGGTTTCGGCGCACGCCTTCATCACTGGCAAAGCCGATCAACGCAACACCGGGCTGCGCCGCAGTTGTCAGCGCTTGAATGCGCTGATGCCAGCGCGGGCTGTCTGCTTCCGGATCGGTACGACCCGCCCAGAGCTGCATTGAATGACGATCAACGGTCATGGGTCAGCACTCCGGCAAAGACACGTTGACGCAAACGGCCAGGCTGAACCGCATAGGCCAGTTCGGCAGGCTGTTGCACATCCCAGACGCACAGGTTGGCAGGCGCGCCGACCGCGATACGACCAAGGTCTTTACGCCCGATAGCTGCTGCCGCATGGGCTGTCATCCCGGCCAATGCTTCACGGGGAGTCATGCGAAATAGCGTGCAGGCCAGGTTGAGCATCAGGGTAGGAAAACAAATAGGTGAGGTGCCGGGATTCGCATCGCTGGCCAACGCCATTGGCACGGCGTTATCGCGCAGCAACTGAATCGGCGGTAACTGGGTTTCGCGCAAGGTGTGGAAAGCGCCCGGCAGCAATGTGGCAACAGTGCCGGCTTGCGCCATGGCTTTAACACCGGCCTCATCCAGAAACTCAATGTGGTCTGCAGAGAGGGCTCCGTAGCGAGCAGCCAAGGCACTGGCGCCCTGATTAGAGAGTTGCTCGGCATGCACCTTTATCGCCAGGCCGTGGGCTTGGGCGGCGATGAACACCCGCTCGGTTTGCGCAGGGCTGAAGGCAATGTTTTCACAGAACACATCCACCGCATCGGCCAGGCCTACACGGGCGGCGGCCGGGATCATCTGCTCGCAAACCAGGCTTATATAGCCGTCGCTGTCGTCAGCAAATTCTGGCGGCAAGGCATGGGCGCCGAGCAATGTTGTGGTGACATGAACCGGAAGCTGCTCGGCGAGGCGCCGAGCGACGCGCAGCATTTTCAACTCATCGGCGGTGGTTAAGCCGTAGCCCGACTTGATCTCGACGCTTGTGACACCATCATCAATCAGCGCCTGCAAACGCGGCAGCGCCTGCGCCAACAGTTCATCCTCACTGGCGTCACGCACGGCGCGCACTGAACTGATAATGCCGCCACCGGCACGGGCGATCTCGGCGTAGCTGGCACCTTCAAGGCGCAACTCGAACTCGGCGGCGCGGTTACCGGCAAAGACCAGATGAGTGTGGCAATCGACCAGGCCTGGCGTCATCACCCCGCCACGACCTGCTTCGTGAGCCCCTAGCGCGTCCTGCGGCGCGAAACCGGATTCTGGCCACAACCCTGCAATCACGCCACCCTTGACCAATACGGCCATGGGTTCGGGTTGGGTCTGCAATCCATCAAAAACTGTGACATCACGCCAGAGCTTTGCATCTTGGCTGGACAACGGCATAGGAATGCTCCTTAATTCTTATGTATATACAATAGAAGTGATTCCGAAACGGGTCAAGCCCCTTCCCGTCGGTTTTTCGAACGCACTCACACCCGCGCAACTGCCAGAAAGCTATTGTTCAAGCGCTTAAAACAGCGCTATCTTGCAGCACAGGATCTGCCAGCGATGAACCCAGCAACAGAATCCGAGGCGTTCAGGTTTTAACTCGACACAATGTATATACATTTAACAAGGCTTTGATTATGGGCATCCGCAGTTTCAACCTGGCAAACGCCAAGCACATGCCATGGAAAAACGGCTCGGGCAGCACGGCTCAATTGGCTATTTCGCCAGAGGACGCCCGCCTCGATAACTTTGCCTGGCGTATCAGCAGCGCCAAGGTTGGTGCTGCTGGCGATTTCTCCAGCTTTATTGGGATTGATCGTAGCTTGGCGATATTGACTGGCGCAGGCTTGCGCTTGAACGCTCAAGGCAGCGCCCCGCTGCTGCTGACATCAGCCTCTGACCCTTGGGTGTTTCGCGGCGAAACGCCGGTACAGGCCGAGTTGATAGACGGTGAAGTGACAGACTTCAACCTGATGACTCGCCGTGCCGACTGGACCCACAGGCTGCAAATGCTGGAGATCAACGCCAACCACAGACTGGCAGCATCCGCCCAGACAAAGGTAATGATGATTTATTGCCAGTCAGGCGGGCCGCTGAGCTGCCAATTCGCGGGCACACAGCGTGGACTGGTCGCAGGCGAAGGCCTGCTGCTCGACGAGGATGAAGCCAGGCAAGCGCTGGCTATCAGCACGCAAACGCCTAGCAAGTTGTATATCGCCCACCTGCAACAAATCGCTACTTGATAGCTGGCTAAAAGCTGCGGCGCAGAGCCCGGCTGCGGATGAAAACCCGACCTAATCAGCCCGGCTGCATCATCGCCAGCAATCGCTCGCCATCAATTGCCGGGCAAATGCCTTCGGGCTTTTGCATAGGCGCGTCTTCTGCCGCCAGCATGGCGTTTAGCACAGCCTCTTCTGTGGCTTGCACTGTCGCCAAATAGATTGCGTCGAAGCACTCATCACTCAGGTATTCAAGGTTTTGCCTGGCCAGCCCCAGTTGTGGCAATGGCCGCGGGTTGGCGACGCTGAAAGCAAGAAATATATCCCCGGAATTATTACCGCCTGGACTACCGCCCAAAGCAATGCCAAGGCCTGCACGTTGCGCCAGGCGCTTAAGTTGGTGAGGCAGCAGTGGCGCATCAGTGGCGATGACCACGATGATTGAGCCACGCTCACGATCCAACCCGGTAGGCGCAGCCTCCTGCCAACGTTCGCCGACTGGCGTGCCCAGCACTTTGAACCAACTTCGCTGGCCATGATTGGCCTGCACCAATACGCCGAAGCTGTAGTTCTGGCCGTCTATTTCGAGGATTCGCGATGCCGTGCCGGAGCCGCCTTTGAAGCCATAGCAGATCATGCCGTTACCGCCCCCGACATTGCCTTCGGCAATAGCACCACTTGCGGCTGAATTTATGGCAGCGAGCGCATCAGCTTCAGTCACGTGCTGACCGTTGATGTCGTTAATCACCCCATCGTACGTTTCAGCGACCACCGGCATCGCCCACAAATGCTCGGCTTTCCAAGCGTCGGCGAAGTGGTTGATGGTCCAGCGCGTGGCGGCATGATGCACAATGCCTACGCTGTGCGAGTTGGTGATGCACATTGGCCCGACAAAATAACCACCATGCTCTATCCAGTGCGTGCCGGTCATTTCACCATTGCCATTGAGCGCATGGAAACCTGCCCAAACCGGCTGCGGCTCGGACTGATAACCGCGCGGCAAAATTGCCGTGACCCCGGTTTTCACCCGTTTGCCATTGGCCGCAACTGCGTCGAGCGTTTGATAACCAACCAGCACACCAGGCACATCGGTAATGGCATTGTTCAGGCCGGTTTTGCCGGGCATCGGCAGACCGAGTTCGCGGGCGCGGAGCTTAGCCATGTGTGTCTTCCTTGGTTGTCACGGGCTGACGGCTGCGCAGGTATAAACCGACGGCAGCAATAATGAATGAGGCAATCAGCAGCAGTGTGGCGATGGCGTTGATCTCGGGCTTGATGCCCCTGCGGATCATGCCGTAGATATAGACCGGCAAGGTTGTCGAGTCGACGCCGGAGATGAAGTAGGTAATCACCAGGTCGTCCATCGAAATGATAAACGCCAGCAAGGCGCCACCTATTACCCCCGGCAGGATCAACGGCAAGGTGATGCGCCGGAATGTGTACAAAGGCGATGCCCCCAGATCTGCCGAAGCTTCTTCCAGCCGTGTATCCATACCTGCCAGGCGTGCGCTGACAACCAGGAACACATAACTGATCAGGAAGGTGCAATGACCGATGATGATCGATGTCTTGCCCAGCGGCATGCCGACGCCGACGAAAAAAATCAGCAAGGCGATACCCAGCACAATGTCAGGCATCAGCATCGGCATAAACATCAACACCCGGTAAAAGCCCTGCAAGCGGAAACGGTAACGCGCCAAGGCCAGCGCCATGAACGTACCGGCAACCGTTGATATGGCGGTAGTACTCAAGGCAATGGTCAGACTGGTGCGCAAGGCCGCCAACAACTGGTCAGTGGACTCGACGTACATCTTGCTTGAACCAAGGCTGTTGGACAGGCCGAACAAGGAGCGATACCAGTCGAGCGAAGCACCATTCCAGATCATCATATTGATCGGATTGGAGTTGAAGGAATACACCACGATCAACCCGATCGGCAGGTACAAAAAGATAAAGAACGCCAGGCTGTAGCCGCCGAGCAGGCCGCGCCCAAGTCGCGCAAGCAGTGAGTTCATGATGCACCTGCCTTGTTGCGGCTCTGGGCCAGCACATTGAGGATCAGGCAGACCAACACGGCCACCATCAGCAGCATCGCCAGCGCAGCACCGAATGGCCAGTTACGGGCGGCAAGGAACTGTTGCTCGACCAAACTGCCTATCATCAAGACCTGGGCGCCACCGAGCAAAGACGGCACGATGAAGTTACCAAGGCTGGGGATAAACACGATGATCGAACCCGCCGCGATGCCTGGCAGGGTCATGGGGAAAATAATCTTCCAGAAACTCCGCCAGCGGCTGGCGCCCAAGTCGGCTGAAGCTTCCAGCAGGCGACGGTCGAGCTTCTCGACACTGGCGTAGACCGGCATGAACATGAACGGGATGAAAATGTAGGTCATGCCGATCAGCACGGCGGTTTCGGTGTAGATCAGGTTGATCGGTGTATTGATGCCCAGCGCCAGCAGCGTGGTGTTGATAAAACCACTGGGCCGCAAAATCAGTACCCAGGCGTAGAGCCGTATGATCAGGCTGGTGAAAAACGGCAAGGTGATGAGAAACATGCAGAAGTTGCGCATCTTCTCCGGTTGCCGGGCAACCCAGAACGCAGCGGGATAACACACCAGTAGCGTCAGGAGAACGGTGATCGCCGCCAGCTTGAACGAGCGCAGGATGATTTCAAGATAAACCGGGTCGAACTCTTCAAGCGTGCCATCTGCCCAGCCCAATACGCGACCGAAATTGTCTGGATAAAAGTTCCACTCGACCCCGCCGTAGAGACCGGGCTCAAGCAAGCTGTAGGTGGCCATAATCGCCAGCGGTGTGAGGAAGAACAGGCCAATCACAAATGTCGCGGGGCTCAGCAGGCCAATCAATTGCAGGCGCCGGCGGCCCTCTATAGTGCTCATTGCTTGGCCTCGTCGATCAAGTGAACGCTGTCGGCCGCATACCAGAGTTGCAAGCGGCTGCCCGGCTGCAGACGATGCAGATCATGGCGCCCCGTATCACGAATAACCGCCTTGACCTGGCTGCCCTGATCAGTACGCAGGCTAACTTCGAAATCCTTGCCGACAAACAGTGTCTGCTCAACTTTGCCTTCCAACGCGGCGCCGTTGGCATGAGGCCTGTCGAGCTGAAATTGCTCAGGTCGCAACATAGCCTGCAGCTTTTGTCCGACCTGCAGCTTGCGGCTTGGCACAATCAACAGATCGCCCGCTTCGCTGAGCAGTTCGGTGCCCTGGGCATTACTCGCCCGGACGCTGACATCAAACAGATTGCTCTCACCGATAAAACCCGCAACAAAGGCATTGGCCGGGCGATCATAAATCTCGGTTGGTGTGCCGATTTGCTGAATATGGCCACCGTTGAGCACGACAATGCGATCAGACATTGTCAGCGCCTCTTCCTGGTCATGGGTGACGAAGACGAAGGCGATCCCCAACTCATGCTGCAGCTTTTTTAGTTCACGCTGCATGCTTTGACGTAATTGGCGATCAAGTGCCGACAGGGGCTCATCGAGCAGCAACAACGCCGGACGGTCGATCAAGGCACGGGCCAGCGCCACCCGTTGTTGTTGGCCGCCGGAAAGCTGTCCCGGCTTGCGCCGTTCAAGGCCGCCGAGCCCCACCAGTTCAAGGGCTTCGGCAATTCGCTTATGGCGTTCGGCCTTGCCGACGCCGCGTACTTCAAGCGCATAGCCAACATTGTCACCAACACTCATGTGCGGAAACAGCGCATAGCTCTGGAACACCGTGTGCACCGGCCGCTGATGAGCAGGCACGTTGTTCATTGGTGTGTGCTGGATCAGCAATTCACCGCCGTCCAGTTGTTCGAAACCACTGATAACGCGCAGTAACGTGGTCTTGCCGCAACCAGAAGGCCCAAGCAAGGTAACGAACTCGTTGGCCCCGACACTCAAGTCGATGCCGTCAAGTGCATGCACCAGATGACCTTCGGGCGCACGGTAATGCTTTACCGCACCACGAATTTCAACGACAGGCGCAATATGGGTGTAGACGCTCATGGGTAACTCCGTCCCGGCCTCAACAGCCGGGATTCACAGCGGGAGATTGGGCGGCGGGTCGCCAGCGACTTAGTTGGCGGTGCGCACTTTGGTCCAGGTGCGGTCGTACTGTTTCAGTGCCTTGCCGATATCCTCGAAGATCTGCAGCTTGGCCATCACATCAGCCGGGGGATTGATCTCAGGGTCATTGCGCAACTCGTCAGGCAGGAGCTTTAGCGCCGCCTTGTTCGGTGTGCCATTGGTCTGTTGCTCGGCATTGAGCGCGGCGATTTCAGGCTTGAGGAAGAACTCCATGAAGCGCTTGGCGTTGGCCTTGTTCGGCGCACTCTTGAGTACGCACATATCTTCTTGATACATAGTCGCGCCGCCTTTGGGAATGACATAGGCAAGCTTCTCCGGCTCTTGCCTGACATACATCTCGGCGCCGACAAAATACTGCGCGGCAACCGCATCGCCCGACTGGACCATAGGCACGCTGTCATAGGTGAAAGCTGAGATTAAGGGTTTGCGTTCAAGCAACCAGTCTGCAGCCAACTTCAGGTCGTCACGGTTGGTGCTGTTAACCGACTTGCCGTTCTCAATCAGGCCCACACCAAGGGTTTCGCGCATGTCATCAAGCATGATGACTTTTTTGCCCGCCTTGGCTTCGGCAAAGAAGTCATCCCAGGTTTCGATCGGTTTCGACACCTTGGTCTTGTTGTAGAAAATACCGACTGTGCCCCATGCGTACGGCATGCAGTATTCGCCCTTGGGGTCAGACTTGGAGCGCAAGAATTGCGGGTCGATATTGGCAAAGGCCGGGCTTTGGTTGATGTCAGTCTTTTCCAGTAATCCCAACGCGGCCATGCTGTCGTGCATATGCACCGACGGGAAGACGATATCGTAGCCACTGGCGCCCGCCTGCAATTTGGCCAGCATTTCCTCGTTACTGCCGTAGGTGTCGAGCGAAACCTTGATACCGGTTTCAGCAGTAAAGCGATTTAGGACTTCGGGGTTGATATAGTCGCCCCAGTTGTACAGGTGCAGTTCTTCTGCGGCGGCTACGCCATTGGCGAAGAGAATTGCACCAAGCGCGGTACAGAACGTGGTTTTACGCAGTGTCAGCATGTTCCTGTTCTCCGTTTGAGGCCGTGCTGGTTGAGCACGACCGCTGTAATTGTTGTTGCGGCAGGAATGCGAGACAGCGGTGCGGCAGGGTGGCTTTTTTTATGCTGAACAAGGCCTGACCCATGCTGCCGTCAACCGGCGTCTCTTTGCGATACAGCTTGAGAGTAGAATATATTTATTCCAAAGATCAATACTTTGATATATTAATTCCAGATCTTTTTATCATAACCAGGGACACGCACATGCTCGACAGCAGGATGGAACGCCTTGAAGGCAAGCTGACACCGGCTGAACGTACGTTGCTGGCCTATATCCAGGCCAACCAGGAAACGCTCGCGTTCGAGACCGGAGCAACGCTTGCAACCAAGAGCGGCGTCAGCCCCAATACTGTCAGCCGTTTTTTGCGCCGCCTGGGTTACAAAGGCCTGAAAAGCCTGAAAGAAGAGCTGCGTGACGATGTGCGAATGCAGTCACTGCTCAACACCACCCTGATCGAACGCATGCAGCAACCGGAAGACCTGGTTGCTCACTTGCATCAGGAAGTGGCCGCGCTCAACGAGTTTGCCGACCAGCTTGGCAGTCAATATTGGCGCGATATCGTCGCTAAGGTGAGTCAGGCCGAGCGGGTATTTGTCTGCGGTTTCCAGACCATTCGCGGTTTGGCTGAAGACTTCGCCAACCGGTTGGCACTGGTGCGCTCCGGTGTCGAGTTTCTTGATCTGTACAGCGGCGTGCTTGGGCAGTGGATCGACAGCCATGACCAGCGCTGCTGCGTGATTCTGATCGACATTGCGCCCTACGCCGACGCTGGTATTTCCTTCGCCCAGAACTGCCTCAGGCAGGGTACCGACCTGGTGGTTTTCACTGATGAATACGGCATCGCCAAGCACATCGATACGCCCAATATCATCACCATGAAAACCAAGACGGGTTTGATTCTGGAGTCAACCGGCGGTCTGACCAGCGCCTTGAACGTGCTGCTGCACTGCGTAGCCACTCAGCATAAAGGCCAGCTCAAGGAGCGCCTGAATGCTTACCGGGACCGGGTCGAAAGCCTGCGGCTGTACCGCGCAACCAGCAAGTAACAGCCCACAGACTTGCGCCACTTGAATGTAGCCAAAAAAAATCCCGCGATGTGCGGGATTTTTTTGGCCGGGCGCGATTAGATCCCGCTCTTTACCTTGCTCCAGATCCGCGTACGAATACGGTCAATCTTCAGTGGCATGGCTTCGAGGGTGTAGAGCTTGTCCATGGTTTCCTGCGGCGGATAAACCTTGCTATCAGCCTTCAACGCGGGGTCAACCAGACTATCGGCAGCGCTGTTGCCATTGGCGTAATGCACGAAGTTAGTGATATTGGCCATCACTTCGGGTTGCAGCAGGTAATTCATAAATGCATAGCCCGCCGCCTCATTCTTGCTGTCCGCAGGCATGGCAACCATGTCGAACCAGAGCGGCGCACCCTCTTTCGGCACGACGTAATCAATATTGACCCCGTTTTTAGCTTCTGCTGCACGAGTCGACGACTGCAAGATGTCACCCGAAAAACCGACAGCCACGCAGATGTCGCCGTTGGCTAGGTCACTGACGTATTTCGACGAGTGGAAATACAACACGTTCTTACGCATTTGCAGGAGCAAGGCTTCGGCTTTTTTGTAATCGGCCGGGTCTTTGCTGTGGTGCGGCAAACCCAGGTAGTGCAACGCAATCGGCAGCAGCTCAGGACCATTGTCCAATACGGCAACACCACACTTGCTCAGCTTCTCCATGTTTTCTGGTTTAAAGATCAGATCCCAGGAGTTAAGCGGCACATCAGGCCCCAACACCTCTTTGACCTTATCGACGTTGAAACCGATACCGGTCGTACCCCATAGATATGGAAAACCATGCTGGTTACCCGGGTCATTGGTCTGCAAGGCCTTGAGCAAAGCAGGATTAAGGTTTTTCCAGTTAGGTAGCTTGCTCTTATCCAGCTTCTTGAGTGCCCCTCCCTTGATTTGCCGCGCCATGAAATGGTCAGAAGGAAAGACCACGTCATATCCCGAATGCCCGGCCATCAACTTGGCGTCTAGCGTCTCGTTGCTGTCGTAGACGTCATAGTGATTACCAATCCCCGTGGCCTTTTGAAAGTTTGCCAGGGTGTCTGGAGCAATATATTCAGACCAGTTGTAGATGCGAACTGTCTCCGCCGCGTGGCATGTGGAAGCCAACAACAGCATCGGAATGAGTTTCTTGAACATGGTTATTACCTCTATTTCTTGTTGTTGTTCTTATCTGCTAAAAAATCAGCACATAGCTTTTGCGCAGGGTTTCCTGGATATCCCAAACGCCCATTGAATTAGCCGGAAGCAGAATTGCATCACCGGCTTCAATCAGCACGGGCTCGCCGCCATCTGGAGTAAAGGTGGCGCGACCGGCGATAAAGTGACAAAACTCCTGCTGCACAATCTGCCGCCGCCAGCGGCCAGGCGTACATTCCCAAACACCGGTTTCGACGCCGTCGGAGCGCTCGACACTGTGGGTCGAAGCGATTGCAACGGGTTCGCCGAGCGGCACGGCAACCGGATTGGATTCATCCAGCAAAAGAGTTGCGGTCTGTTTGAATTGAGTGATGCTCATGGTTGTGCCCCATTGGGTTTTGACATTGTTCTGCTGTAGCCAATGCACTCAGCGCATCAGGCCTTCCATAAATCCGGCCAAGCGCTGGGCAAGTTGACGCCGCCAAGGCGCAGTTGCGGGGTTGGCCAGCACGCGATCTTCGTGCACAAAACTTTTGATAATGGCGTTGTAGCCAAGCCAGCGGCATGGCTCGGGCTCCCAGCCTGATAAGCTGCGCAGCGACGTATCGCCAAGCACCCAAGGCTGCTGAGTCAGCTGATTGTCTTGACCGAGGATCAGCGCCGCGAGCGTACGCCCACCCAGATTGCTGGCACCGACGCCTTCGCCGCCGTAACCACCGGACAAAGCCAGGCCCGCTTTACGGTCAATCAGCATATGTGGGCGGAAACGTCGGGCGACGCCAAGGTTGCCGCCCCATGAATGGGTCAGCCGGACATTGCGCAATACCGGAAACAACTCACCGAACAAGTAGCGACGCAGTTCGAGTTCGTGTTCGTTAAGGTTGAAGTCGCTGCGTAAACGACCACCGAACTGGTAACCACCGCGCGCTCCAAAGACCAAGCGATCATCTGCGGTGCGCTGCCCGTAAGTAACCTGCCGACTGTTCTCGCTAAACGCCTGACCATGCTCCAGACCTATCTGCGCCCAGGTCTCAGCAGGTAACGGCTCGGTCGCGACAATCAAACTCTGCACCGGCAATTGATAACGCCCGAGTGGCGGCAATGACGCGGCATAGCCTTCAACCGCTGGCACCAGCCAATCGGCTTTTACCGAGCCTTGAGCGGTGCGCAGCAGCCCCGAATCCCAGTGGGTAACACGACTCTGCTCATAGATTTTCACGCCCATGCGCTCGACGCACTCAGCCAGGCCGCGAGCCAGGCGTGCTGGTTGGATGGTCGCGCAATGGGGGCTGTACAAGGCGCCGTAAGGGTTGGCGATACGCAACTGCCCGGCCAGCTCAGTGGGTGTCAGCCAGCGGTAATCTTCTTCACCCATGCCTTGCGCGCGGACAGCTTGTAACTGTGTGCGCAGCGCAACTTCCTGTTCCGGGTAGCGGGCTGCGCAATACAGCACGCCGCCCTTGCGGTAATCACAGTTGATCGACTCCCGCGCCAGCACCTCGGCAACTTCATCCGGAATCCCGTGCAGCAGTGCGTGGGAGGCATGTCGCGCCGGGGCTGAAAGTCCGGCAAGCAGTCGGTCGCTGCCGAGCAAGTCACCAATCAGCCAGCCGCCATTACGCCCCGAAGCGCCAAACCCCGCAGTTTGCGCCTCGACGATCACGATTTTGAGCTGTGGTGCTTGGCGCTTCAGGTAATAAGCGGTCCACAACCCGGTGTAGCCAGCACCAATGATGGCTACATCCGCTTGCAGATCCTCGCCTAATGCTGGGCGGGCATGCAGCGGTTGATCGAGCTGATCCATCCACAGACTGATGTTGCGCCAGTTGCTCACGCTAATGCTCCGCTCAATTTCAAGTTGAACGCAGACTATTAACTCGCCCCTTGGCTTGTCTTGCGTGCGGGTACGCAAGGAAAAAATTGCGGGCTTAAGCTGCGACAACACCAGGCGTGTCCATCATCACCTGCGCGCACACCCGAATACTCCAGACCGCAATGCGGGCCGTCGTAGGGTGCGGCAACGCGAAGCTTGCCCACCATATCCTGCGCTAACACCCTGAATATCCGAGACCTAAGCAGTGGCCGAAAAGAGTGTTAACCCCACAAATTTCTGGCAAAAAAAACCGGCCTCAGAGGCCGGTTTTTAACTCAACTCAAGAAGGCCTTACTGCGCAAGCTTCTTGTGGCGCACGCGATGCGGCTGAGCAGCTGCATCGCCGAGGCGTTTCTTGCGATCGGCTTCGTACTCGGTGTAGTTACCCTCGAAGAACTCAATGTGCGAGTCATCTTCATAGGCCAGGATGTGCGTGGCAACACGGTCAAGGAACCAGCGATCGTGCGAGATCACAATGGCGGCGCCAGGGAAATCGAGCAATGCTTCTTCCAGCGAACGCAAGGTTTCCACGTCGAGGTCGTTTGAAGGTTCGTCGAGCAGCAAGACGTTGGCGCCCTCTTTCAAGGTCAACGCCAGGTGCAAGCGACCACGCTCACCACCGGAGAGGTCCTTGACGAACTTCTGCTGATCGCCACCTTTGAAGTTGAAGCGACCGACATAGGTACGCGACGGCACTTCATAGTTACCAATCTTGATCATGTCGGCGCCATCGGACACCGCTTCCCACACGGTCTTGCTGCCGTCGAGGTCTTCGCGGCTCTGGTCTACACAGGCCATCTGCACGGTTTCACCGATTTCGATGCTGCCCGAATCTGGCTGTTCTTTACCCATGAGCATGCGGAACAGGGTCGACTTACCTGCACCGTTACCGCCGATCACACCGACGATGGCACCCTTTGGCATGCTGAAAGACAGGTTGTCGATCAAGGCACGATCGCCGTAACCCTTGCTGACGTTGACGAAGTCGATGACCTTGTCACCCAGGCGCGGGCCGGCCGGGATGTAGATTTCATTGGTTTCGCTGCGCTTCTGGAATTCCTGCGACTGCATTTCCTCGAAGCGTTGTAGACGAGCCTTGGATTTTGACTGGCGTGCCTTGGCGCCTTTGCGCACCCACTCCAGCTCGTCCTTCATGGCTTTTTCATGAGCCGACTGTTGCTTGGACTCCTGGGCCAGACGGTCCGACTTGGCCTCAAGCCAGCCCGAGTAGTTGCCTTCGTACGGAATACCCGCGCCACGGTCGAGTTCGAGAATCCAACCGGCTACGTTGTCGAGGAAGTACCGGTCGTGGGTGATCGCAACCACAGTACCCGGGAAGTCATGCAGGAAGTGCTCAAGCCAGGCGACCGAATCGGCATCCAGGTGGTTGGTAGGTTCGTCGAGCAGCAACATATCCGGGGCCGACAGTAGCAAGCGGCACAGCGCAACACGGCGCTTCTCACCACCAGACAGGTGTTCAACCTTGGCGTCCCAGGCTGGCAAACGCAGAGCGTCGGCAGCCACTTCCAACTGGCGCTCAAGATTGTGACCGTCTGAAGTCTGCAGGATGGCTTCAAGCTTGGCCTGCTCGGCGGCCAGCTTGTCGAAATCGGCATCAGGCTCGGCGTAAGCGGCATATACCTGATCAAGGCGTGCCTGGGCATCCTTGATCGCGCTAACGGCTTCTTCAACCACTTCACGCACGGTCTTGCTTGGGTCGAGTACCGGCTCCTGCGGCAGGTAACCCACGTTCAACTCGGGCATTGGACGCGCTTCGCCGTCAAACTCGGTATCGACACCCGCCATGATCTTCAGCAGCGTGGATTTACCCGAGCCGTTAAGGCCTAGCACGCCAATTTTGGCGCCAGGGAAAAATGACAGGGAGATATTCTTGAGGATTTCCCGCTTCGGCGGCACAACTTTGCTCAGCCGATGCATGGTATAGACGTATTGGGCCATGGATAACCTTGATACTTAGACAGGAAACTGGGACACGGGCATGCCGCCTTACGGACAGAGCACGGCGATACACTCGCTGCGGCTACTGGCTCCGTGAATATTGAGAACGCATAACGATTCCGACGACCGGTTTTAAATACCTAGCAAATAGTTATGGAGGCCAATTTACCTAAGCAAATAAAGGCTTCAAGCTATTGTGACTGGCTTAAACCCTTACACAGAGAATCTGTTTACAGGTTCTTACGAGCATGGATTGCTCGCGCGTGAGTTGCAAAGCTACCGGAATGCAGGCTGTAGGGCAAATTACACTCGTCGGACGGGCTGGCACTTTGCCACAATTGTGGCATGCTTGCGGGCCGCGCGCGTTCGACTGTTCGCAGTGTGCAAACTTACCTATTGAGCCAAACTTTCAGCACCTTTTGTAGCTGCCAGGTCATATAAGTGCCATCTACCGCTTCAGCCAAGACTCCGCTCCCTCCGCCAGAGCTTCAAGCTACGCCCATGCGCAGCTCGCTTAAGCGTAGCCTGGTGGTTTTGGTGCTGGTAATGCTGGCGCTGCTGCTTTGGCAACTGATGCTTGAGTCGCGCAACCTGCTGCAGACGCAACGCCAACTAGGGCTGGTGTACAGCAGCCAGCTGGCCAACAGCCTAAGTATGAACATGTCGATCAAGGCTCAGTCCGCGCAAACCTTGCTGCGCGCCAAAAAACTGAACCCCGATCGCGCAGATGAGGCATACAAGCTACTCGAAACGCTTACCGCCATTTACCCGGCCATCGACAGTATTGCCAGCCTGTCCGCCAGTGGTGAGATTATCGCCGACAGCGCAGCCGGTAACGCTGACGCAGGTTTTATCAGCAGTCTGGTCAAGCGCCATTATGATGCGGCCTACTATTATGCATTCACCGCCGAGCCTGACGGCCGCTACTACCTGCTGCTGAATAAGGAAAACGGCTATTGGCTGCTGCGTTTTGGCAGTGGCGCCATCGCCAGTTGGCTACGTAACCAGCAACTGGATGCTTACCAATGGCTCTTGGAAGACCGTTTTACCCAACGCGCTATTGTCGGCCCGCATAACAAACCCAGGACAGGCAACAGGGTATTTCCACCGGTAACCGCCAGCGACCTGGCGCAGACCATCCATATCTCGCCGATTGAACACAGTGACTGGCAATTACGCGCGCTGTTCGATGAAGACCATGTGTGGGCCCAGCAATTACCGACGCTCGCCGGAAAGTTCCTGCTGTTTATCCTGTGTTCTGGCCTGACACTGTTTGCGCTGTACAGGCTGCTGCTCGATCAAAGCCGCCTGCATCAGGCCAATGCCGACTCGAAACGCTCGCTACGCCAGGCGGCAAGCGCACTTGGCGCTATTGAAGAGCGGGTTCTGGTCACTGACAGCCAAGGCTATATCGATTATTTGAACCCTCAGGCGCAAAGCCTGTTTGGCTTGACCGACAAAGCCCGCGGCCAGCATATCTTTGAAGTGCTGCCGCAGCTTGATCCGCTACTGCTGCAAGGCAGCGCCTTCAGCAATGACATCAGCTCCGAGCCGCTGGAGATTGAGTTCAAGGGCCAGAAACGTTTATTCGATATCAACCGCAGCAACCTGAGCGATGGCGAGAACCGCAATGGCTACGCCTGGGTGCTGCGTGACGTCACTGACGAGCAACACGCCACACGCGTGCTGCTCAGTGCACGCCGACGCTATCAAGCTATTTTCGATGGCACCGGCACCGCGCTGTGCGTGCTCAACCTCGCAACACTTATGCAGTACCTGAGTGATCAACAGGTCACATCAACTGCCGAGCTGGAGCAGTGGCTGCAAGACAACCCGGATCAACGCCAGCAACTGCCACGCCTGATGCGCGTCAGTGAGACTAATCATGTCGCCCTGCGACTGCTCAAGGTCAACACGCCAGGTGAAATCTGGGAGCTGCTGTTCAACCGCGGCGAGCTGGACTTGGCTGACTATCGCGGCGAACTGCTTAACGCCCTTCTCAGCGGTAAAAACCAGTTTGATCAAGAAATCAGCCTGCTCACGCCCGATGATCAGGAGCACCACTTGTGGTTGCAGATCAACCTGCCCGAAGACGAAGACGACCTCAACTCGGTGACACTTAGCATCACCGACATTACCAGCCGCAAGTACACCGAGCTGTCTTTGATCGAACGCGAGCGCTTCTGGTCAGGCGTGGTCCAGGCCGTGCCTGACACACTCTATGTGCATGACATGAGCAATAAGTCGGTGCTCTTCAGTAATCATCACTTGGGCTTGCAGCTTGGCTACACCCTGCAAGAGCTGGACGCCTTAGGTGAATGCTTCTGGGAGCATCTGCTGCACCCTGACGACAGCGACTACTACTACCGCATCCGCAACCTGCAACACGTAGTCGGCAACGGTATCCTGCTTGAGTCACAGCTGCGCTGGCGCCATCGCAATGGTGACTGGCATTGGTTCAGCATCCGTGAGCAAGCCCTGTCGCGTAACGCAGCCGGCCAGGTTGATCGCCTGATCGGCGTGGCCAAGGACATTTCGGAGCAGATCGAGCACAGTGAATCGCTGCGCGACAGCGAGCAGCGCTATCGACTGCTGGCTGAAAGCACCTCGGATGTCATTTTCTCGACCGACAGCCTGCTGCAAGTTGATTACGTCAGCCCCTCGATCAAGACCCTGCTCGGTCACGAGCCCGAGCAGGTCAAAGTCCAAGGCATGTTCAGCCTGGCAGCCACGCCCGCGCAGCTCAAGGAGCTGCAAGAAATCGTCGATGAACTGCGCATGGCACTGGGCGACCCGATGCGTGTGGCCGAGCTGGCCAGCAAGCTACAGCCACGGCTGTTTACTTTCGACTGTTTGCGCAGTGACGAACGTAAAGTCCCGATGGAGGTGCGTTTAGTCACCATGTGGGACGAAAACAATCGATTCAAGGGCCTGCATGGCGTTGCCCGCGATGTCACTCAGCACCGCCGCGTGGAGAATGAATTGCGCATGGCGGCCACGGTCTTCGAGCACTCCACCGCCGCCATTCTGGTGACCGATCCTGCAGGCTATATCGTGCAGGTCAACGAAGCCTTCAGCCGCGTGACGGGCTACCACTCGACGCAAGTGATTGACCAGTTGCCGAGCCGGTTGACGGCTGATCGGCAGCAGGCAAACCAGTTGAACTTCATCCTGTCCCAGCTCAACCAACGCGGTAGCTGGGAAGGTGAAGTGTGGCTCAAGCGGCGCGACGGCGAAAACTTCCCGGCCTGGGTCGGCATTACCGCAGTCCAGGATGACGAAGGCGACCTCGTCAGCTACGTGTGCTTCTTCAGTGACATCAGCGAGCGCAAAGCCAGCGAACAACGTATCCATCGCCTGGCTTACTATGACGCCCTGACCCTGCTGCCAAACCGCACCTTGTTCCAGGACCGGCTGTACACCTCATTGCATCAAGCCGAGCGCGATGCCGAGTGGGTGGTACTGATGTTTCTCGACCTTGACCGCTTCAAGCCGATCAACGACTCGCTGGGGCACGCGGCCGGTGACCGTATGCTCAAGGACGTCGCCACCCGCCTCGCGGCCTGCGTCAACGACAAGGATACAGTTGCACGCATGGGCGGTGATGAGTTCACCCTGCTGTTGAGTTCCAGCTCCAGCCGCGACAACGCGCTCAATCGTGCGATCCACGTGGCCGAGCAAATCCTCGCCAGCCTGGCCAAGGCGTTCGTCCTTGAGGGCCGAGAGTTCTTCGTGACCGCCAGTATTGGGATTGCCTTGAGCCCGCAAGATGGCAAGGAACTCAGCCAACTGATGAAAAACGCCGATACCGCGATGTATCACGCCAAGGAGCGCGGCAAAAACAACTTCCAGTTCTATCAAAGCGACATGAATGCTCGTGCGCTAGAGCGTATTGAACTGGAAAGCGACTTGCGCCATGCGCTCGAACAGGGCGAGCTGATGCTGTTTTACCAGCCGCAGTTTTCCGCGAACGGCCAACGCCTGACGGGTGTTGAAGCCCTGCTGCGCTGGCATCACCCGAAACGAGGTTTGGTCGCGCCGTCCGAATTTATTCCTGTATTGGAAGAACTTGGGCTGGTCGCGGATATTGGCGACTGGGTAATTGCCGAGGCCTGCCGCCAGTTGAAATCCTGGCAAGAACAGGATGTGCGCGTGCCGAAAATATCGGTCAATTTATCGGCCCGCCAATTCGCCGATGGCGACCTCGACAAGCGCATTACCCGAATCCTCAGCGAAACCGGGGTCGATGCAGCAAGCCTTGAACTGGAGCTGACCGAAAGCATCCTGATGAATGATGTGGCGAACGCCCTGCAAACCCTGACCAGCCTCAAGCGCTTGGGCTTGAGCATTGCGATTGATGACTTTGGTACCGGCTACTCGTCGCTCAATTACCTCAAGCAGTTCCCAATCGACGTGCTCAAGATTGACCGCAGCTTCGTCGATGGCCTGCCGCAAGGTGAGCAAGATGCGCAGATAGCCAGGGCGATTATTGCCATGGCCCACAGCCTGAACCTGGCAGTGATTGCTGAAGGTGTTGAAACCCAGGCCCAACTTGATTTCCTGCGGCGCTACAACTGCGATGAAATCCAAGGTTTCTTGCTTGGCCAGCCGATGCGCGCACACCAGATAAGTGCCCAGTTCAGCGGCACGGCATTATTCATTCTTAATTGATGCTACCCAGGCCCCGTAGCAACTCCATCGAGCCGCCGGCATGAGCCCCACTTGTCAGGCACATGACCGCCATTCATACCCGCACACCTGAAGTATGGGGTAGAATCCGCACCCTATTTCTTCAGCCCAGCTGTTTTCTCAGGGGATTGCTATGTTCAGCCGTGATTTGAATCTTGCCCGTTTTGACGCCGAATTGTTTGCCGCGATGGAGCAAGAAGCCCAACGCCAGGAAGAACACATCGAGCTGATCGCCTCGGAAAACTACACCAGCCCAGCGGTGATGGAAGCCCAAGGCTCGGTACTGACCAACAAGTACGCCGAAGGTTATCCAGGCAAGCGCTACTACGGCGGCTGTGAATACGTGGATATCGTCGAGCAGGTCGCGATTGACCGCGCCAAGCAACTGTTCGGCGCCGACTATGCCAACGTTCAGCCACACTCTGGCTCGCAAGCCAACAGTGCGGTCTACATGGCCCTGCTCAATGCTGGCGACACCGTTCTGGGCATGAGCCTGGCACACGGTGGCCACCTGACCCACGGCGCCAGCGTCAGCTTCTCTGGCAAGATCTATAACGCTGTTCAGTACGGCATCAACGACGAGGGCCTGATCGATTACGATGAAGTTGAGCGTCTGGCCGTTGAGCACAAGCCCAAAATGATCATCGCTGGTTTCTCGGCATACTCGCAGGTTCTCGACTTCCCGCGTTTCCGCGCCATCGCTGACAAAGTCGGTGCCTACCTGTTCGTCGACATGGCTCACGTTGCCGGCCTGGTTGCTGCAGGCGTTTACCCGAACCCGGTGCCATTCGCTGACGTGGTGACCACCACCACCCACAAAACCCTGCGCGGTCCGCGTGGCGGCTTGATTCTGGCGCGCAAGAACGAAGAGTTGGAAAAGAAATTCAACTCGGCAGTATTCCCAGGTGGCCAAGGCGGCCCGCTTGAGCACGTCATCGCAGCTAAAGCGGTGTGTTTCAAGGAAGCCTTGCTGCCTGAGTTCAAGACTTACCAGCAGCAAGTCATCAAGAACGCCCAGACCATGGCCAAGGTGTTTATGGAAAACGGCTATGACGTGGTTTCTGGCGGCACAGAAAACCACTTGTTCCTGCTCAGTCTGATCAAGCAGGACATCACCGGTAAAGAAGCTGACGCCGCACTGGGCCGCGCCTTTATCACCGTTAACAAGAACTCGGTGCCAAACGACCCACGCTCACCATTTGTAACCTCAGGCCTGCGTATTGGCACCCCTGCCGTTACCACTCGCGGCTTCAAAGAAGACGAGTGCCGTCAGTTGGCTGGCTGGATTTGTGAAGTACTGGCCAACATTGGCGATGACGCGGTAGAAACCAAGGTACGTGGGCAAGTCAAAGACCTGTGCGCACGTTTCCCGGTTTATGGTGCGTAAATCACCTGAGTGGGTAGCGCGTTGTTACCCACTCTAGAGCAACCGGCAAACCTTGGTATCTAGCCTGGTTTGTGAAACGAAAAAGCCCGCCAAAATGGCGGGCTTTTTCGTAGCCAGGAGTTGTTACGCAGGTGTTTTAGCGTAAGCGGCCAGTTTGCTGTCGCGGCTCATGACTTCCATGGTGGAAGCCAGTACTTGCTCGCTAGTGACGTCGGCTGAAGAGAAGATCGTGTTGAAGTTCTCATGGGTGACCTTGGCGAACTGCGCGCGGTCACTTGCAGGAATACCCAGCAGTACAGCGTAGGCATCCAGTGCTTCACCCTGGCCTTGGGCCATGTCTTCAGCGATAGAGTCGAGCATGCCGTTCATTGCAAGCATCGAACGCCCACCATAAGTGAGCTTACCGCTAGTGCTGCAACCGTTGGTGCCGGACGTCATGCCAAAAGTGGCGTTACCGGAGGTGCCGTTGGTTGTACTGGCCAGGAAGTGCGGTGCGAGGCCACGCTGACCGTCAAACAGCATGTTACCCCAACCGCAAGCCGGGCCGCCTGGCGCTTCGGCATAAGCCCCAACGCTGGCAACAGTCAACAAACCGAAAATCAAGCCTTTGCTCAGCAATCGCTTTTCCATTTTTCTAGTGCTCCACCAAAATATAATTATAAAACTGCTCTAGCAGCTTTGGTTAAAGTTGCAAAACTGTCAAATGAGTTGCGTATGCCAGCACCAAAATCGGGCAGGCCCGTCACCGTATTGCCCAACGATTTAAAGGGTTTTACGCCAAAAACCGCGATTAAAATTTTTTTCCTGCCAAGCAAAGGTATTCAGCTCTACAAGCTTGACTATAGTGTTGAGAACGCAAATAAGGAGTTGAATATGAGTGACACAGACACGGAGCGCAGACGCTTTCATCGCATTGCCTTTGACGCACCGACAGAAATATCCCAAGGCGCAAAGCGCTGGGAAGTCAAACTGCATGACGTGTCGCTCAAAGGGCTGATGGTTGAACGCCCCGCTCAATGGCAAGCTGATCAGCAGCAACTGTTCGATGTGCAGATCAACTTGAGCGAGGTTGCCAAAGTACGCATGGAAGTAACCCTGACCCGCGACGATAGCGGCTTGCTGGGTTTTGTTTGCGAACACATTGACCTGGAGTCAATAAGCCATCTGCGCCGCCTGGTCGAACTCAACCTAGGCGACGAATCCATGCTTGAACGTGACCTGAGCGCACTTGGTGAAGATAGCTAGATCGCACTGTCCCTGCCCGTTCAGTCAAACAAGGCATCCAGCGCTTGTTCAAGCCGCGTCACAGCAATGACCTGCAAGCCTTGCGGCGCCTCTTTCGGGGCGTTGCCCTTGGGCACGATCGCACGTTTGAAACCATGTTTGGCAGCCTCTTTCAAACGTTCCTGCCCGCTCGGCACCGGACGAATTTCCCCCGATAAACCGACTTCACCGAATACCAGCAGATCATTGGCCAGGGGCCGGTTACGCAGGCTTGAAATCACCGCAGCCATCAAGGCCAGATCCGATGCAGTTTCGAGCACTTTGACCCCACCGACGACGTTGAGAAACACATCCTGATCGTAAGTTGGAATACCACCATGGCGATGCAGCACCGCCAGCAGCATGGCCAGGCGGTTTTGATCAAGTCCCAAGGTCACACGGCGCGGGTTGCCCAGGTGACTGGTATCGACCAGTGCCTGAACCTCCACCAGCATTGGCCGCGTGCCCTCCCAGGTTGCCATCACCACGCTTCCAGGCACTTCTTCCTGGGCACGCGTCAGGAAAATGGCTGAAGGGTTGGTCACCTCTTTCAGGCCCTTGTCGGTCATGCCGAACACGCCGAGTTCATTGATCGCGCCGAAGCGATTCTTCACCGCGCGTAACAGGCGCAGGCGGCCGTCCGATTCGCCCTCGAAGTAAAGCACCGTATCGACCATGTGCTCCAGCACCCGTGGCCCAGCCAGTGCGCCTTCCTTGGTGACATGGCCAACGAGAAAGATCGCCGTTCCACTTTGCTTGGCAAAGCGCACCAGCAAGGCAGCACTTTCACGCACTTGCGCCACACCGCCAGGCGCAGATTGCAGTTGTTCGGTGAAGATGGTCTGGATCGAGTCGATCACCATGACCTTGGGCTTTTCCTGGCGCGCAGTGGCAATGATGGTTTCGATGCAGGTTTCGGTCATGACCTTGAGCTTGTCTTCCGGCAACCCCAGGCGCCGCGCGCGCATGGCAACTTGCTGCTGCGACTCCTCGCCCGTGACATACAAGGCTGGGAAGCGCGTGGCAATATTGCACAGGGTTTGCAGGAGGATGGTCGACTTACCAATGCCCGGGTCGCCGCCGATCAGCACCACCGAGCCATCCACCAAACCGCCACCCAGCACACGGTCAAGTTCGCCAGAGGCAGTGGAAAAGCGCGGCATCTCTTCAACACTGACTTCAGCCAGGGTTTTCAATGGCGCCTGCTGGCCTGCCCAACCACTGCGCCCGCCAGGCGCAGCGGCATTGGCCTCGACCATGGTTTCAACCAGCGTATTCCAGGCGCTGCACTCGCCGCACTGACCGGCCCACTTGGGAAAGGTGGCGCCGCATTCAGTGCAGCCATACAGACGTTTGGCCTTAGCCATCGGCAGACTTCCTCAGAGCAAAGCGTCCATCATAGCCTTTCCTGAGCAAGCAGCGACAATCCGCAAGTCTTGTCCGGTATGCCTGTCGATTTAGCCCTGGTGACCATTGAGCAAAGCGGAGATGTCGTCCTTGAGCGTAACGCGCTGCATCTTGAGCCCCTGCAGGTTCAGGTCATCCATCGCCTCGTGGCCGTCTTCGATCTCATAGATGCGCTTGTCCAGTGCCTCATACTCTTCAGCTAGCCGGGCAAAATGTTTATTCGACTGGGCCAAGGTGCTGAACTTTGAGGCGTATTGAGGAAACTCGTTCTTGAGTGAGTGATGTTCCAGCGGCATGTCTGCACCCTCTTGATGTATGTACTTTCAGACTAGTCGAGCCAGCGAGCTCTGCTTGCCCGCTCGGTAAACCCAATATCCGGAACAAGAATTCACAACTGAAGCATCAAGTTTTTAGCACCCGCGTACCCCCTTTAAAATCCAGCAGCCGTATTTTTGACAAACCAGGGTTAGCGAGTGGCTAAATGTATTTGAGTGTTTAGAATGAATACATAATCAAATAGCGCAGGGATTGGAAACATGAGCATTATCAGTGAGTTCAAAGCTTTTGCCGTTAAAGGCAACGTGGTCGACATGGCTGTCGGTATTATCATCGGCGCGGCGTTCGGTAAAATCGTTGCATCCTTTGTTGGGGACCTGATCATGCCTGCGTTGGGCGTACTGATCGGCGGTGTCGACTTCACGGACTTAGTCATCGTCCTCAAGGCCGCGCAGGGTGATATCCCAGCCGTTACCATGAATTACGGCAAGTTCATTCAAACGCTGGTCGACTTCCTGATCGTGGCGTTCGCCATTTTCATGGCGATCAAAGTGATGAACAGCCTCAAGCGCAAAGAAGAAGCAGCCCCGGCCGCACCTCCAGCCCCGACTCAGGAGCAAGTATTGCTGGCTGAGATCCGCGACTTGCTCAAAGGTAAAGCCGAATAAGCCAGCGCAGTTTGCTGAATAGCTTGGCGTCACCACTGCCCCTCGTAGATACCGTCTTAATCCTCATCGCGCAACAGCGAGATGAGGATCAAACGGTTTTCCGGATTTTAGTACGCCGTAGGCGATGCAGAGTAGCTTGCGCATAGCTGCACAGATGATCTGTTTACCCGTTTTGCCATTGGCTTTCATTCGCTCAGCCAGCGCCCGAATAGCGGGGTTATGAGTGATGGAAACGATGCCT